>JBBFLJ010000001.1:0-130665 GCA_037481575.1 Bryobacteraceae bacterium
CCTCCACCGCGGCGTTCAGCGCGAGGATGTTGGTCTGGAAGGCGATCTCGTCAATCACCCGGATGATGCGGCTGATCTTCTCGCTGGAGGCGTTGATCTCCTTCATCGACTCGATCATCTGCCCGAGCTTTTCATTCGTCTCCTTCAGCAGCTGGTCGGCCTTCTCCGTCTCGCCCGCCGCCAGCGAGGCGTTCTCGGCGTTCTTCTGCGTCATCGAATTCAGCTCCTCGGTCGAGGCCGAGGTCTGCTCGAGCGACGCCGCCTGCTCGCTCGACCCTTGCGCCAGCGCCTGCGACGAACTCGACACCTGCTGCGCCGCGCCCGCCACCTGCCGCGCCCCGTCGGCGATCTCCGCCGCGATCCGCCGCAGGCTCCGGTTCGCCCCGCGCATCACCCAGAAGGCGGCCACGGCCACTGCCACGCCAAACAGGGACAGCAGCACCGTCATCCAGGTGGTGAGGCGGGCCGCCAGCGCAGCCTCGCCGGATGCCTGCTGCATCCGTTGGTTCTGGATCTTGACCAGATCGCCGGCGGCTTTCTGCATCTGCCCGAGCAGCGGCCGGAACACGGAAGCCTCCATCCGGGTCGCCTCATCGTAGCGCTGGGCGTTCAGGTGCTCGTCGAAGATCCTCGCCTGCCGGTTCCAGTCTTCCGTCGCCGCCCGCATCCGGCCTGCCGCCTCCCGCCCCGCCGCCGTCACAATCAACGGCTCCATCTCGCTGAGAGCCGAAACCAGTGCCCGCCCCGCGGACTCCATCTGGTCCTGCGCATGCTTCGCCCCGGCCGCATCGCCCGTCATGCTGGACAGCAGCGCGCCGCGCAGCGCCGCCTGCCCGAGCGCCACCTGCTCGCTGATGCGCGTCGCCAGCTCGATCTTCCGCGCCTCCCGCAGCGCGGAGTTCTCCAGCATCGCGCGCAGGCTGGCAATGCTGTAGATGGAGACACCGCCCACCAGCAGCAGAAACCCGCCGGTCAGCCCCAGGCTCAGGTAGATCTTGCTGCCCAAGTTCCGCTTCGAAAACGACATCGCTTGTTCCCTTTCCTTTCCCGAACTGAAAAACCCTTCGCCTGCCGCAGCGCCCCTCAGGCTTCCGCCGCCGGCTCGCCGCCGAGCGGCAACAGCTCCAGCCCGCCGAGCTCCTGCGCCGTCATCACCTCGTCAATATCGAGCAGGATCTTCACCCGCCCCTTCACCTTCGCCATGCCCAGGATGTAGGGCAGGCGCACGTCGTCGCCGAAGCAGGGCGTGTCCTCGATCTCCTGCTCGTGAATGTTGAGCACTTCGCTCACCCCGTCCACCACCACGCCCATCAGCAGCGGATCGGCGCCGCCCTTGCGCCGCACCTGCAGCACGACGATGCAGGTGCGCGAGGTCGCCTCCGCCTCCGGCATGCCGAACTTGCGCCGCAGATCCACTACCGGGATCACCTTGCCCCGCAGATTGATCACGCCCCGCACATAGTGCGGCGTCTGCGGCACCTCTGTGATCTCCTGCAGCCCCATGATCTCGCGCACCTTCAGCACCGCCACGGCGAACTCCTCGCGGCCGAGATGAAACACGAGATACTTCCCCTGCCGGCCCGCGGCCGTCCCGCCCTGCCTGGTTGCGACAGTCTGCGTCTGCATTCCCGCGTCAATCCTTCCGGATGGCGGCCGCGCCCGGCATCGCCATGCGGCGAGCCCGGCAGGCGCGGCTCTCACCGCTCATATCGGAAGGCCCGGGCGGGATCACAGGGAAAGTTGATGTGGTATGCTCGTGCGCAAGCGGGCGGCCGCTTCCGGCGCCCGCAAGGAGAGTGGCATGCGTGCTGGGATCCTGATTCCATTTCTGGCCGCCCTGGCGCTGGCGCAGACCGCGGCGCCGCCGAAGACGCACCTGAAGCCCGGCGACGAGGCGCCCGATTTCCGCCTGCGCACCACCGACGGCAAGGAGTTCCACCTTGCCGCGCACCGCGGCAGGACCGTCGTTGTCGCCTTCTTTCCTGCCGCCTTCACCGGCGGTTGAACGAAGGAGATGACGGCGTACCAGGCTGGTATCGCGGAATTCGAAAAAACAGGCGCCGCCGTGATCGGCGTCAGCACAGACAATCTTCCGTCCCTGCGCCACTGGGCGCAGGAGGTGCTCAAGCTCAGCTTCCCGCTGGCGAGCGACTTCGCCCGCCGCGAGGTGGCCCGCGCCTACGGCGTGCTGAACGAGCAGAGCGGGATTGCCAACCGCACCACCTTCGTCATCGGTCCCGACGGCAAGATCCTCCACATCGACGAAGGCTCGGCGGCGCTTGATCCCGAAGGCGCTCTCACCGTTTGCCGCCGCACGAAGCGCCAATAGCCGGGCGCGCGGCGCGGCGGAGGTCCGGCTGCCTGTCTGCGGGAGGGGGCCCGTGCGGGGGTGCTGGCGCGCCGTTCAGCGGAACTCGAGCCACACAAGCTCGCCCGCTACGGGCTCGGGCTTCGGCTTGGCGGGAGCAGGGCGCCGCGCGGCCTTCTTCGCCGGAGCTTTCTTCCCGGACTTCGAGGGCGCACTCTTTGCCGCTGGCGGCGGCTCCGGAGCGGGCGCAGCCGCAGAGGGCGGGGGCGCGGCGATGTAGCCTGCCGCCACCGCAGGCGCGGGCTTCTGCTCGCCGCAGATGAACTCGCGCCGGCCCTCCGTCTTGCCGCGAAGCATGACCAGGTTGGGCTTGTCGGTCTCGAGCAGCACGGTTACAGCTTGCGTCTTCGCCGTGCGCGGCTTGACCTCGATGCGGAAGCGCAGCCTTGCATCGTCGCACCCGATCCAGACGAGCCGCCCCTCGACGCGCGAGTCGCCCTCCCGCGGCTTCCAGCCCGTGGGCGTTTGCACTGCCGGGGCGGGCTTGGGAGGCTCGGCGGGCCGCGTCTCGATGTCGCGGATCAGCGCCCGCGCCATCTCGCCCTGCTCGCCGGTGACAGCCGCGGCGAGCGCGCGCCCGGCGGCCTCCCGCGCTTTCTCTCTGTCGCCGGACTCCAGCAGCGCACGGCCCCATGCCTCCCAGGCGGCGCTGCGCTGCGGATCGAGCGACGCCGCCTTCTCGAGGCAGGGCGCGGCCTCCCGCGCGCGCCCCTGACGCAGAAGCCAGTTGCCCAGCACGAGCCAGGCTTCGGCGAACTGCGGATCCTCGGCCACGGCCTGCCGAAGCGATTGCTCGACGAGCGCCGCGGGCCCCCGGGTGTCGCGCACGAGCATGGCGTACTCGAAGTGCGTCCGCGCGCCCGCGCCTCCCAGTGCGATGGCGCGCTCCAGGCGCTCCCGCGCGACGTCGTATTGCGTCTTCCGCAGCGCCATGGATCCCAGCAACGTCCAGGCAGCGGCGCTCGATGGATAACGCTGCGCCGCTTCCCGCGCCAGCCGCTCCGCCTCCCGCTCCTGCCCGGCGTCGAGCAGCGCCTCGGCACGCAGCAGCTCGGGCAGCGGCGGCGCCAGGGCCTCGCGCACGATGTTCACTTCCGCGCCTGGCGCGGCGGCGCGCAGGTCCGGCGACGCATCCGGAGGAACGCGCTCCAACAGCTGCCTCGCCCGCTCGAGCGCCGCCTGCGGCGCCATTCCGAACGTCTCCTCGAAGGCCGCCTGCTGGCTTCGCCCCGCGCCCATCAGCGCCAGCATGGCAGCCACCCGCGCTGCGCCGCCCCCATCGAGCATCATCCACCGCACGAGCGCCCAGCTCTGGGCATAGAACAGGCCCATCTCCCGCCCGCGCGCCTCTTCCGGCCGGAACTCCGCCAGGCGCGCCCAGTCCATCCACGCTTCCTTGCGCAGCAATTGCGCGTGGGCTGCGGGGGCGCTGCCCAGCCGGACGCGCCCGCCCCCGGGCTCGAGCGTCGAATAGTAATCCGCCAGTCCCTCCTCGAGCCATGCCGGAGGACGGGCGCCCGCCCGCCGCAGGCGCAGATGGACCAGTTCGTGCCGCGCTGCCCGCAAGGTCTCGCCGCCCGAGTCCGGCAGCAGGATCCAGTCTCTCTCGATCCCCGTGAGGTACAACCCGCGGTGGGCCTCGCCTCGGCGGAACGGTGCGAAGTCACGGCCGGAGCGGAACAGCAGGACGAGCACGGACCGGCTGGCCGCGCCTCGCCCGGCGGCGAGTTCCGGGGCCGCGGCAGCCAGCGCTGCGTCCGTTTCCAGGATCCGCCGCAGCAGCTCCTCCCCGCGCCGCTCTCCGGCGTCGGTGCAGAGCTCCCACGCGCCGGCCTGAAAGCGGTACCATGAGGGCGAGGCGGCCCAGGCAGCCAGCGCAACTGCCGCTATTCCAAGCGCCTGCCGGGCCATCGCCCGCAGGGAGATTCCAGGCATGAGCTGCATAGAAACTTTGAATTGGACGCCTCCCCGCTCCGTTTTTATCCTACAATTACTGTGGCCTCGATACCTCTGATGGATTCATTGCCCAACGAAGTCTCCCTGTTGCACCGGATCAGCAGCATCGTCAGCTCGAACCGGTCGGTCGACGAGATGCTCGGCGAGATCATCGGCATGACGGTGCAGGTGACGGGCTGCGATGCCTGCCTCGTGTATCTGATCGAGCCCGCCACCGGCGAAGTCGTGTTGCGGGCCTCGCAGGTTCCGCACGCCTCGGAGATCGGCAATCTCGCCATGTCGGCCGGGCAGGGCCTCACCGGCTGGGCCATCGAGCACAAGAGCGTGGTGGCGCTGCCGGAGAAGGCTTACCAGGACAAGCGCTTCATCCGCCTGCCCGGCCTGATCGAAGACACCTATGAAGCCTTCTGCTCCGTGCCGCTGATTTCAAGCGGCGAAGTCATCGGCGTCATCAACGTGCACCACCGCGAACGGCACGAGCACACGCCGCAGGAGATCGCCCTGCTGACCTTTATCGGCGAGCAGATGGGCGGCGCGCTGGCGCGCGCGCGTCTGGAAGAAGAAAACACGCGCCTCGCTGCGGAAGCCGAAGAGATGCGGCGGCAGCTGGAGACGCGCAAGCTGGTGGAGCGCGCCAAGGGCATCCTCCAGTACAAGTACCACCTCACCGAAGAGGAAGCCTACCTGCGCCTCCGCAACGAGAGCCGGCGCCTGCGCCGTCCGATGAAGGACCTGGCCGAAGCGATCATCCTGGCCGAGGAGCTCTCGCGCAAGGCCACCGAGCCCGGCGCGCACTCGGCCGAGGGCGAAGGCGACTGAGCGCGCCTGTTACACTCGGGGTTTGCAGCCCTTCGTTCCGCTGTTTCGCAACCCCCATCTGGCCACGCTGGCGGGCAACTTCTGGCCCCGCCCGCTCGACGAGCGCCGCTACCCGACGCGGCACACGCTGTACCGCACGGCGCCGGGCATCGGCATCGTGGTGGAAGAAAACCGGCCCGGAGGCGAGCCGCGCGGCGAAGTGCTTCTGTTGCACGGGCTCGAGGGCTCCAGCCGCAGCGGCTACCTGATCTCGCTGGCCCAGCGGCTGCTGGAGGCGGGCTTCGCCGTGCACCGCATGAACCTGCGCGGCTGCGGGCTGAGCGAGCCGCACTCGCCCACGCTGTACCATTCGGGCCTGACGCACGATGCCCGCTGGATTCTGGCCGAATGGCGGCGGCAGGGGCGCGGGCCGCGCTTTCTGGCTGGCTTTTCGCTGGGCGGCAACGTGGCGCTGAAGCTGGCAGGCGAGCTCGGCGCGGAGGCGGCCGCGCTGATCGAAGGCGTCTGCGCCGTGTCCACCCCGGTCGACCTGCACGCCTGCGTGCGCCGCATCGATGCGCCCTCCAACTGGATCTACCACCAGAAGTTCATCCGCAGCCTGCGGCGGCGCTACCTGCGGCGCCACCGCATGGATCCGGACCGGTTCCCCGACCGCGGCGTGAGAGGCATCCGCACGATCTTCGAGTTCGACGACCGCATCACGGCGCCCTTCTTCGGCTTCGGCGACGCACCCAACTACTACGCCACCCAATCCGCCCTGCGCTTCGTGCACGGCATCCGCATCCCCGCCCTGCTGATCACCGCCGAGGACGACCCGATGGTGCCGTTCGAGCTTTACCGGCGCGAGGAGATCCGCTCGAATCCGCACCTGCAGCTGTTGGCGCTGCCTTGCGGCGGGCACCTCGGGTTCCTCGCCCGCGGGCCGCGCCGCTTCTGGCTGGATGAGGCGATCTGCTCGTGGCTGGAGGCATTTCGGAACAAAACGGCCTCCGCCAGCGTATCCACTCCTGGATGAGCCATTTCGTCCAGGTTCAGGAGGCCTTTCGCATCGCGCTGTCCAACCTCCGGGCGGCCAAGCTGCGCAGCGCTCTCACGCTGCTCGGCATCATCCTCTCCACCACCACGCTGATCGCCGTCATGGCCGTCATCCACGGCATGGACGTCTACGTGGCGGAGAAGATCGCCGATCTCGGCGCCAACGGATTCACCGTGGTCCGGTTTGCCTTCATCGGCGACTGGGATCCCAAGAAGTTCCTCGAACTGCTGCGGAAGAACCCGGAACTGCGCCCGGATGAATATGAGTTTCTGCGCCAGCGCGCGACTCTGCTGAGCGAAATCGGCATGTCCGGCTCCACCCGCGTGGACGTCTCCTGCCGGAACGAGCGCGTGGAGGACGTGCGCATCCTCGGGGCGACGGCGAACCTGAACCTGATCTCGGGCGTACAGACCGAGACGGGCCGCTACATCAGCGAAGGCGATGTGCGGGGCCGCCGCATGGTGGCTTTCATCGGGGCCGACCTGCGCGACAAGTTCTTCACCGGCGTCGATCCCATCGGCAAGACGATCCAGATCAATGGCAAGCCCTACGAGGTGATCGGCGTGGCCAAGCGCATTGGCAGCGTCTTCGGGCAGTCGCAGGACAATTTCGTCACGGTGCCGCTGTACACGTTCTTCAAGGAATTCGGCTCGCGCCGCTGGCTGAGCTTCAATTGCCTGGCTGTTGACCGCGCCCGCTTCCAGGACGCCATGGACGAGGTGCGCGCTCTGCTGCGCGCCTATCGGCGCCTGCCGCCGCAGCGCGAGGACAATTTCATGATCTTCACCTCGGACTCGATCATGAGCGCGTGGGACCGGCTGACGGGGGCCATCGCCGCCACAGCCATGGCCGTGGTGAGCGTGTTCATGGTCGTGGGCGGCGTGGTGATCATGAACATCATGCTGGCGGTGGTCACGGAGCGCACGCAGGAGATCGGCATCCGCAAGTCGCTGGGCGCGCGGCGCAGCGACATCCTGTGGCAGTTCCTGATCGAATCCGCCGTGCTGGCAGGTGCAGGCGGGCTGATCGGCGTGCTGATCGCGTGGGCGGTCGCGATCGCCGTGCGGAATCTCACGCCGATCCCGATGGTCCTGCCGCTGTACTCGGTGGTGCTGGGAGTGGGTCTTTCGGCAGCAGTGGGCCTGTTTTTCGGCATCTATCCGGCGCGGCAGGCGGCGCGGCTCGACCCCATTGAAGCGCTGAGAGCGGAGAAGTGATGCAGTCCCGTTCGCACAACCTGATGCTGATTCTCGCCGGCATCCGGCTGGCGCTGGCCACGATTCGCGAGCACAAGCTGCGCAGCTTTCTCACCGTGCTGGGCGTGATCATCGGCACGGGCACCATCATCGGGGTGGGCAGCATCCTCACCGGCTTCGACGGCGCGGTGACCGGCGTCATCCGCAGCCTGGGCACGGAGACCATCATCGCCTTCAAGTTCCCTCTGGGCGTCCAGTTCGGACGGCGCTCCCGCGAGGAGCTCCAGCGCAAGCCGCTCACTTACGAGGACGCCATGGCGATCCAGGAGCGCTGCCGTTCGGTGGAGGTCGTCAGCCCCTATCTCTTCCCCAACTGGAACGTGATCCACCGCGCCCGCTACAAGAACAACGAGCTGCTCCAGATCGACCTCGGCGGCACCGACGAGAAATACGCGCAGGGCGGGCAGGCGGAGATGATGGCCGGGCGGTTCTTCACCGAGTTTGAAAACCTCCGCCGCGTGCCGGTCGCCGTCATCGGCGAGGACGTCTACAAGAGCCTGTTTTCGGGGCTCAACGCCATCGGCAAGGAGATCCAGGTCGACGGCCACAGCTACGAGGTCATCGGCGTGATGAAGCGTCCGGCGAACTCCTTCCCCGGCCAGCAGGACAACCGCGTGCTGCTGCCCTACCACACCATGCGCAAGCTGGAGCCGGGCGCGGTGGAGCACATGCTGGTGATCGTCGCGCGTCCGGGCATGCTCTCCCAGGCGATCGAGGAAGTCCGCGGCGTGCTCCGCCAGCAACGCCGCCTGAAGTGGAACGAGCCGGACAACTTCGGCCTGAGCACGGCCGACCAGATGGTGGAGCAGTTCCGTCAGGTGACCAGCGTCACGGCGCTCGTCATGGTTGTCCTGTCTTCGATCGGACTGCTGGTGGGCGGCATCGGCGTGATGAACATCATGCTGGTCTCGGTCACCGAGCGGACGCGCGAGATCGGCGTGCGCAAGGCGATCGGCGCGCGGCGGTTCGACATCGTCGTGCAATTCCTCACGGAAGCCGTGGTGCTCACCTTCGCCGGCGGGCTGCTTGGAATGATGCTTGGGTGGGCGATCTCGAAGGCCGCGCAGATCGCCTTCCCGAGCCTGCCCACGAGCGTCCCCCTGTGGGCTGCCGGCCTTGGCGTGGCCGTCAGCGTGGGCGTAGGGCTATTTTTCGGGCTGTGGCCGGCCACAAAAGCAGCGCGGCTCGATCCCGTCGAGGCGCTCCGCTACGAGTGACGCAGCAGATGGTATGCTGAACGCCATGCTGCGGCTCGTTCTGCTGGCTTGCCTGTGCACGGCGCTCGCCTTTGGACAAGGCAAAGGCGCCGCCAAGGGGAAGGGAAGAGACGACGGCTCCCGCGCGCCCGCGAAACAGGCGGCAGTGCATCCCTCCTTCCGCGATGCAGAGATCCGGATCTTGCTGGATTTCTACCGCCCGGGCTCCGGCAATCTGCCCCCTGGCATCGCGCGGAAAGGCGAGTTCCCGCCGGGGATCCTGAAACAGGTTGCGCGCGGCAAGGGGCTTCCGCCCGGGCTGGCTGCGAAGCTGGAACCCTTCCCTCCCGCGCTGGCGCGGCAGTTTCCGCCGCCTCCGCCCGGATACCGGAGGATGATCCTCGGCACGCTCGCGCTGATGCTGGACGACTCCACGAATCTCGTGGTCGACATCGTCAACCTCGTGCCGTAAACGGGCTGCGGGTAACGTGGAACCTTTCGCCCGCCCGGCCGTAACGTCTTTGTGCGGCTGATTGCTGTCCTCTTGTCGCTTCTGCCGGGGTGCCCCCTTGCAGGGCAGTGCCCGGAGGCGCCGCGGCTTGAGGAGATCCTCGCCCGCCTCGCAGCCAACCAGGAGCGCGCTGTCGAAGCCCGGCGAACCATCGTGTACGAGCAACGGACTCTTGTGCGCCTGCTGCGCACAAACGGGAAGCTGGCGCGGGAAGAGCGCCGGCACTACAGCGTCACTCCGACGCCTTCAGGAACGGAGAAGAAGCTGGAGAATTTCGAAGGGCGGTACGAGATGAAGGGGCGCCTGCTTCCATACGGCAAGCCGGGGTTCACTTGCAAGGATCTGGACCTCGACGGCGAACTCATTGACGGCTTGACCGAAGATCTGGTCAACGACCGGGACTCGCGCGACGGCATCGCCGCGGGACTGTTCCCGCTCACCGGACGCGAGCAGCAGGGCTATCAGTTCGCATTCTCGGGGTGCCGGACGCTTGGCGGCGCGCCGGCGTTTCTCCTCCGCTTCCAGCCGCGAAAACAGAAGGGCGGAGACGAGAAGACATGGGAAGGCGAGGTCTATGTCGATCCGCGGGAGTTCCAGCCGTTGCTTGCTGTCACGAGGCTCGCCCGCAACGTCCCTGCCGCTGTCCGCGTGCTCTTCGGCATCAGCATCCGCCAGCTGGGTTTCAGCGTCACATTCACCAAAGTGGACGATGGGCTGTGGTTCCCGTCCACGTACGGCACGGAATTCGGACTGCGGGTGCTGTTCGGCTACAAACGCAACATCACCATGAACGTCGTGAACTCCGGCTTCCGGCGGGCACAGGCGGACTCTGTCATCACGTTCCATCAAGAGCTCACGGGGCCTTGAGCTCCACCGGACTCCCGTTAAAGTTCATTCAGGGATTTGCGCCCTGACGGCCGCCAGTGATACACTGCCCGCACGCACCGTAACGGGTTATGAAAGTGGGTGAGGGCATCAGCGCCTTTTTCCCTGCCTACAATGACGCTCCTTCTCTGCCCGGGCTCTTGCGCCGCGCCTTCGCCGCTCTGGAGCAGGCCACAGACGACTTCGAGGTGATTGTCGTCAACGACGGTAGCCGGGATGAGACCGCGTCCGTGCTGGAGCAGATGAGGCAGGAACTGGGCCCCCGCCTGCGGATCGTGACGCACGAGAAGAATCTCGGCTATGGAGGCGCGCTCCGCAGCGGTTTTGCGGCGGCCACCAAGGATCTGGTCTTCTACACCGATGGCGACGGGCAGTACGATCCCGCCGAGATCCATCTGCTGCTGGAGCAGTGGCGGCCCGATGCAGGGCTGGTGAACGGATACAAGCGCCTGCGCCAGGATCCCTGGCACAGGATCTTCATCGGCAACGTGTACAACCGGGTGGCGCGGTTTCTGTTCGGGATCCGGATCCGGGACATTGATTGCGACTTCCGGCTGGTCCGCCGCGCGCTGGTTTCGAATCTGGAACTGGAGTCGACGTCCGGCACGATCTGCCTGGAGCTGGTGCGGAAGATCGAGATGACGGGCTGTCCGGTGGCGGAGGTGGCCGTGAGCCATTATCCGAGGCTCCACGGGCGCAGCCAGTTCTTCCGGTGGCGGTCGCTGCTCCGCACGGCCCGCCAGTTTGGCCGCCTCTACTGGAAGCTGGTCCTGCTGCCGTTCTTCCTGTCCAAGAGCCGCGCTGCCGCTGCTGTTGTGACGGGCACCCTGCTGCGCAAGCCGACGGTTTGACAGCGCGTCACCGGGCAGGCTTCCGCGCCACGAGGATCGCCGACTGACCTGCCGGGAAGATTCTGCCGCGGCCGATCCACGCTGCCTCCAGCCTCAAGGGGAGCAGCAAGAGGCGCTCCAGCCACGGCGGGCCCATTTTCACGCCGCTTGCAGCAGGAGCGCGCAGCAGCGGCTCGACCACGCGAAACTTCATCAGGGCCACCGGAAGCAGCAGGCTGTTGGCATACGTGGAGTACGTCACTTCCATTCCTGCGGCTGCGGCAGACTCCCGCAGGCGCGCCAGTGTGAACCGCTGCTTTTCGCCCACGAACTGCGAATGCCGGCTGCGGAGCCAGCGAAAAGCCGCCGCCCGCAGCACGAGGAAGCCTCCCGGACGCAGGCAGCGCGCCAGCTCGCGCATCGCCGCACGGTCTTCCTCGTCCTCCAGATGCGCAAAGACATCAAGGCATGTGATCAGGTCGAAGCACGCGTCGCGAAAAGGCAGGGTGCGGATGTCGCCTCGCACGAGCCCCTGCACTCCGCTGCGGCGGCGCGCCAGCCGCAGCCCCTCCTGCGAGAAATCCAGCCCCCGGACGCGCCATCCGAAGGTGCGCGCCATCCATTCCGCATTGGCTCCGGTGCCGCAACCGGCATCCAGCACATCCCGGATGCCGTCTCCCAGCTGCTTGGAGGCCATTCTCCGGAAGATCTCGCGCATGCCGCGGAACCACCACATGCGCTCTTCGGCTTGCGCCAGGTTCTGGAACTCGGCCGGATTCATGCCCTGCGAAGACTGCCGCCCATGGTATCCGCGCGCCTGCGCCTTCTGCAACAGCGCGGCTCAACCCAGCCACAAAGGACGGATGTGGCGTTCCAGCAGATTGTGCGTCACATTGCGCGAGACCGTCTCTTCGCAGGCGCGCACCTGTTCGAGATACCGCGAGCCCACCTTCGCCGCCACCTTGTAGCCCACGTGCAAAAGCTGCCGCAGGTGCGGGTTGAAATCGGGGCAGGCGGGGTCATGGCGCAGCGCGGCAACGAACTGTTCCGAGTTCCATGCGAGGACGGCTTCCGGCGAGGGCAGCTTCGCCGGATCGATATCGATCACCGCTGCATAGGGCGAGCAAAGCTCCTCCAGATGGGCGTGCGCTTCGGCGTAGATCTCTTTCGCGAGCTGCAGCCCGCCGCCACCCGCCTCCGCCAGCCCGATCAGCTCCTCGAGCCATGTGGTGCCCGCCGTCTTTACATGCACACCGGCGCCGGTGCGCTCCAGCACGCGGCGGATGCGCGGGTACAGCGAGAACTTGTCGCTGCCCGAGTGCACGCTCAGCTTGAGGTGCGCGGGCAGGCCGTACTTTTCCACCGCAAGCCGGATGGCGCTGATATCGGCCTCGAACTCGCGCTCGAACTGATCCGGATCGCCCACGTAGTCGACCCCCTTGTTGAAACGCCCGGTGAACTTCGGCGCGATCGTGTCCACGGGCACCCCTTCGCGAGCCAGGGCGGCGAGGATCACGAACAGTTCGTCGGGCGTCTGCGGCGCATCGGTCTCGTCCATGGAGACCTCCGTGACGAACGAGCCGCGCCCTTTCGCGTTCTCGATGCGGCGGTAGATCCGCGCCGCCTCCTGCACGGCCGCGAGATACTTTCCGGCAATGCGCTGCACGGCCTCCCGCGTCAGCCCGAACGCCCCCCCGCAGTCCCCCAGGTCCTGACAGAACGACTCCAGCGCCGGCTCGCCCGCGGACTTGCCGATCGTCTCCGCCACGTCGATGGTGAAGAAGTCGCTCGCTGCGAGGAACGCGTCCACCGTCTCCAGCCGGATGTGATCGGCGTCCACGAAATACGCTTCCTGCCAGCCCAGCGCCGCCACCGCTGCGTCCGCCTCGCGCCGCACATCGGCCGGAGCGCTGCCCACAATGCTGTGCTCGCGGTGGCTCTTGTTCCACACCGGCGTCACATGGGCGCCGGCATTCTTTGCCTGCACGCATGCGGCAAGCTGCGCCCTGCCCTGTTGCGCGAACCGGTCACCCATGCCCAGCGAGAATCGTCCAAGGGGTCCTGCGTTCTTCATGGCCATGTACTAACATATCAGTGTAGGGGCTTCCATGGAACCATCCACTCAACCGTTCATGACCCTGGCGCAGGCGTTTTCCCTCGAGGGCGAGCTGGCGCTGATCACCGGCGGTGCCACCGGCATCGGGCGCGCCATCGCGCACGCGTTCATTGAAGCGGGAGCGCGCGTCGTTCTCGTCGGACGGCGCCGCGAGCTGCTGGAAACCGCGGCCGCGGAACTGGGCCCGAAGGCGGGCTGGGCCGTGCATGACGTGGCGCAGACCGCGCATGCGCCGGCGCTGGTCGAAGACATCCGCGCGCGCTACGGCGAGGTGACGATTCTCGTCAACAACGCGGGGCACCACCTGAAGAAGACCATCGAGGAAACCGACGAGGCGGAGTTCCGCCACATGCTGGACACGCACGTCACCGGCGCCTATGCGCTGACGAAGGCCGTGATCCCGTCGATGCTCGAACGCCGCCGCGGCCACCTGCTGTTCACCGCCTCGATGACGTCGTTCTTCGGGCTTTCGCGCGTGTTCGCCTACTCGACGGCGAAGTCCGCCTACCTGGGCATGGTGCGCTCGCTCGCAGTGGATCTCTCGCCGAAGGGGATCCGCGTGAATGCCATCGCGCCGGGCTTCATCGAGACCGAGATCTCGCGCAAGGCGCTGGAGACGGATCCTGCGCGCAAGAACCGCGTTCTGAGCCGCACGCCGCTCGGGCGTCTCGGCACCACCGAGGACGTCGCCTGGGCTGCCGTCTATCTCTGCTCGCCCGCCGCGCGCTTCGTCAACGGCGTCGTGCTGCCGGTGGACGGCGGCGTGCTCATCGGTTTCTGAGGCTCGCCCAAAACGCTTGCAGATCCTCGGCCGGCGGGGCTTCAAAGCGCAGAGCGCCGCAGGGAAGCTCGAACTCGAGCAGCTCGGCGTGCAGCATCTGCCGTTCTGCTCCGAGGCGGCTGCGGAGGCTCTCCGTCATGCCGTGCCGCAGGAACTCGAGAAACAGCCCCTCGTCCGGCCCGTAGAGCTTGTCGCCGCACACAGGGTGGCCGATGGCAGCGGCGTGCACGCGGATCTGGTGCAGGCGGCCCGTCTCAGGTTCGATCCGCGCCAGCGTCCTGCCGGCGCGCCGCTCCAATGGCACGAAGCGCGTCCGCGCCGGGAATCCGTCCTCCCGCGGCGCCTGTTTCAGAAACACCCGCGAGCCTGCGGCTCGCCCAAGCGGCAGGTTCACGTCCAGCGGAGCGTCCAGTTCGCCCTCGAGGATCGCCAGATACCGTTTGCGCACGAAGCCGTGCTGCACGGCGCGCTGCAGGGCGCTGCCCAGCGCACGTCTGCGGATCAGCACAACGATCCCGCTCGTCTCGCGGTCGAGCCGCGACGGCATGTGCAGCACAGGATCGCCCAGCCATTCGCGCGCCGCACCCACGAGGCTGGACCACGGCCCGTGCTTCGACGGGTGGCACACCAGCCCGGCCGGCTTGTTCACAGCCAGCCAGTCCGCAGTGCGCTCGAGGGTCCACGCCTCCAGTTCTTCCGGCGTGACCTGCCAGCCCCAGTCCGTGCCCGGCACCTCCACCAGTTTGCGGCCCGGCCGGGCGGCTGCTCAACCGGCCCGTGTGAGGGCGCGGAGGCGCCTCGTTGCATCCGGAGATCGTGCGCGCGCATCCGCTTCCGTGAAACAGGATTGCCCGCCGCACCCCGGCTGCGGTACAAAGTGAGATCGCCCATGGCTGAGCCACTGCCAGTCGACACGTCGGCGCAGGACCTGAGAGTCAAGCGCGCGGAGGTGGACTTCCACAACTTCGCCTCTCTCGGGCAACCGGACCGGGTGTTGAAGGTCTACGCCGATGAAAACGTGCGCCGGGCAGCCATCCTGGAGGGCAATCTCGAGTTCGTTCCCTCCCTTGCGCCGTTTCTCGAGATCGGCGCCAACGCTGGCCACTCCTCCTACATGCTGGCCAACCGCTTCGGAGCGGCCGGCTTTGCGCTGGACATCTCCGCCGATGCGCTCAGCCACGGCCGCTTCCTGCGCACTGCCTGGAGCCTCGAGAAGAGCCCTGTTCTTGTCGCCGGCGACGCGACCCGGCTTCCCTTCCGCGACTCCTCGCTTGCCTTCGTGATGAGCTTCCAGATGCTCTCGCAATTCATGGATGTCGAGCCCGTGTTCCGCGAAGTGAGCCGCGTGCTGGCGCCTGGCGGCGTCTATTTCTTCGCCGAAGAGCCCATTCGCCGCGTCCTCACGCTTCGCGCCTATCGCGCCCCCTATCCGGAGCAGATGAATGGCCTGGAACGCCTTCTCCACCGCTGGGGCCTGCTCGACTACTTCGCCGCCGACGTGATCGGCGCCTGGCAGGAGGAGTCCTTCGGGATCCGGCAGAATCACCGTTATGGGCTGCGCGACTGGCTGGCGCTGATCGGGAAATACTTCGCCGAGAGCCGCGTGCTCACATATCCGCGCGTGAACGGCTGGGCGAACCGCGCCTTCGCGAAGGGGCTTGCCCTGTTCCCGAACTACACGGACGCGCGGGCTGCGAGATTCCTCGGCGGAACCATCGCCGCCCTGTGCCGCAAGCCGGGGCAGCTGCCGTCCGGGTTGTCGGTGGAACAGGCTTTGGCCTGCCCGGATTGCCTGGCGCCGCTGCCCTGGAATGCATCGAAGCTCGCCTGCTCCGGGTGTGGATTTTCCGCTGAAGCCGAGGGAGAGGTCTTCAACCTGCTGCCTTCCAGGCTTCGCGAGGAGCTGTATCCCGGCCTGCGCCCTGACAACATCGACTTTTCCAAGCCCGGCCATGAAGAGGCTCTGCTGGAGGGCTTCCACGGGCTGGAGGGGGAGTTCGGCAACCGCTACCGCTGGATCGGCCCGCGCGCGCGGCTCCGCCTGAAGCCCATGCGCGAGGGGCGCGCAGTGCTTCGCCTGCAAGGCTACTCGCCCAACGTGGCCCGGATCGACCTGCGCTGCAATGGCGTGTCCGTGGGCGCGCGGAAGCTCGAAAGAACGGGGCTTTTCGTGATAGAAGCGCCGCTGCCGCCGGCGCCTGAATACGAAGTGGAGATTCTGGCTTCCCCGTCCTTTCAGGCGCCGGGCGATGCCCGGACGCTGACGGTGAACCTTTCGCTCGTCCGGCTCGACTATCAGCGGGAGGAGTGAGCGGGGCGCTTGCGCCGCCTGAGGCGCTTGCCGGCGCCGGGCCCGGATTTCACATATTCTCGATGATCGCCTGCCCGAACTCGCTGGTCTTGAGCTTGGTGGCGCCCTCCATGAGCCGATGCAGGTCGTAGGTGACGCGTTTCTGGCGAATGGTTTCGGTGATGCCTTTTTCGATCAGTTGCGCTGCTTCCTTCCAGCCGATGAACTCGAACATCATCACCCCGGAAAGGATCACGCTGGACGGGTTCACCACATCCTGCCCGGCGTACTTCGGCGCCGTGCCGTGCGTGGCCTCGAAGACGCCGTGCTCATCGCCAATGTTGGCGCCGGGCGCCATGCCGAGCCCGCCCACCTGCGCCGCTGCGGCGTCGGACAGGTAGTCGCCATTCAGATTCGGCGTCGCCACCACATCGTACTCGTCTGGCCGCAGCAGGAGCTGCTGGAACATCGAGTCCGCGATGCGATCCTTGATGATGATCTTGCCTTCCGGCGGCTGGGAGCCGGCTTCGGCCTCGGTCACCACGCGGTCGCCGAACTCCTCTTTCGCCACCTCGTAGCCCCAGTCGCGGAAGGCGCCCTCGGTGAACTTCATGATGTTGCCCTTGTGGACCAGCGTCACGCTCTTGCGGCCGTTGTCCAGAGCGTACTGGATCGCCCGCCGCACCAGACGCTTCGAGCCGGTAATGCTGATGGGCTTCACGCCGATTCCGGAATCCGGGCGCACCTTCGCGCCCATTTCGCGCGTCAGGAACTCGATCACCTTCGCCGCTTCCGGCGTTCCCTGCTTCCACTCGATGCCGGCGTAGACGTCTTCCGTGTTCTCGCGGAAGATGACAATATCCAGCAGCTCCGGATGCTTCATCGGCGAAGGCACTCCGGGATAATACTTCACCGGGCGCATGCAGACGTAGAGATTCAGAAGCTGCCGGAGGCTGACGTTCAGGCTGCGGATGCCGCCTCCCACCGGCGTGGTCAGAGGCCCCTTGATGGCCACGCGGAACCGCTGGATCGCCTTCAGCGTGTCGTCCGGCAGCCACGTGTTGAACTTCTGGAAGGCTTTTTCGCCGGCGAACACCTCGTACCAGGCCACTTTTCGTCTGCCGCCGTACGCCTTCTCCACGGCGGCATCGAAGACCGCCTTGGCGGCCCGCCAGATATCCGGACCCGTGCCGTCGCCCTCGATAAATGGAAGGATCGGGTTGTCAGGCACCAGGAACCGCCCGTTCTCGAATTCGATCGGCTGCCCCTCTGCGGGCACCGGCACACCGTTGTAGGATTCCATGGCTCGCACCTCTTGCACGTCCTGCCAGCGGCCCCGGCGGCTCCGGGCGCTGCGTCCGGGCCGGGCCGCCTGCTACCTGCAGTATATCGCCCTGTCAAAGACAATCAGGCCGCGTTTTCCGGATAGGCCTTGAATCCGGGCCGCGGCGGTGGTAGATGGGACGTGGGGGCTTCGATCCCCGGCAGAGGGTTGGTTTTGCCGCCGCCCCGTGCGGCGGCGGCAGGTGTCGGCTCGCCGGGTGCTCCGGCTTCCTGCCGGGCGCCGGAATTCCCGGCATGACTGCTGTTTCTTGCTGGAGCTGCACTGATGGAAAACCAGAATACTCTCACGATCACCGACAACCGCACTGGGAAGAGCTACACGATTCCATTCGTCGACGGCTGCATCCGCACCATGGATCTCCGCCAAATCAAGAAGGACGAGGAAGACTTCGGGGTCATGGGCTATGACCCCGCGTTCATGAACACTGCCTCCTGCCGGAGCGCCATCACTTTCATCGACGGCGAGAAAGGCATCCTGCGCTACCGCGGCTATCCGATCGAGGAACTCGCCGAGCGCTGCACGTTCCTCGAGGTCGCCTGGCTGCTGCTGAACGGGGAACTTCCCACGCCGGAGGAACTCAAAGCCTGGGAAGCCGAAATCAAGCATCACACGATGCTGCATGAGACCACCAAGAAGTTCCTTGAGGGCTTCCGCTACGACGCCCACCCGATGGCGATGCTCATCAGCACCGTGGCGGCGCTCTCCACCGTCTACAAGGACGCCCGGGACATCTTCAACAAGGAAGTGCGGCGGCTCCAGATGACGCGCCTGATCGCCAAGGTGCCCACCATCGCCGCCTACTGCTACCGCCACAGCCTCGGCTATCCGTACGTCTACCCCGACAACGACCTGAGCTACACCGAGAACTTCATGAACATGCTGTGGAAGATGGTCGAGCCGAAATACCACGCCAACCCGGTGCTGGCGCGCGCGCTTGACATCCTCTTCATCCTGCATGCCGATCACGAGCAGAACTGCAGCGCCAACGTGATGCGCAGCGTCGGCAGCTCGCACGCCGATCCTTACGTCGCCCTCGCGGCGGCCGCAGCGGCGCTCTCGGGCCCGCTCCATGGCGGCGCCAACGAGGAAGTCCTCAAGATGCTCGACGAAATCGGCTCCAAGGACAAGGTGCCTGCCTACATCGAGCGGGTCAAGAAGGGCGAACTGAAGCTCATGGGCTTCGGCCACCGGATCTACAAGAACTACGACCCGCGCGCCCGCATCATCAAGTGGACTGCCGACCGGGTCTTCGAGGTCACCGGGCGCAACCCGAAGCTCGACATCGCACTCGAACTCGAGCGCATCGCCCTCGAGGACGAGTACTTCATCAAGCGCAAGCTCTATCCGAACGTGGACTTCTACTCCGGCATCATCTACCAGGCCATGGGCTTCAAGCCGGAGATGTTCACCGTGTTGTTCGCCATCCCGCGCACCGTCGGCTGGCTGGCGCAGTGGGAGGAGATGCTGCTCGATCCCGAGCAGAAGATCGCCCGCCCGCGTCAGATTTACATCGGCCACGGCGAGCGCCACGTGCCGGAGAAAACGGCCAGCGCCATGCTGGCTGCCGCTGTCTGACCAACCGGCACGTCCACGGGCGGCAGAGCGCCGGGAACCCGGGATCCCGGCGCGGCCGCCCTTTTCATTGCCGCGAGGCCGGGCGGGCTGCCGCCCGTTCTCTGTCCGCTCAAGCCTGCGGCTGGAACGGCGCGGTCACCATCCACTGCACTCCAAAGCGGTCCGTCACCATCCCGAAGTAGGGCGACCAGAACGTCGGCCCGAATGGCATATCGATCCGCCCGCCTTCACCAAGCGCCTCGAACGCCCGGCGCGCCTCCTCCTCGGATGCGATCCCCACTGACAGTGCGAAGCCGCGGAACTGCGCCGGTTCCGCCGTGTTGCCGTCGGACGCCATCACGCGTGCGCCGTCGATCAGAAAGCTCGCATGCATGATCTTCTCGCGCCATCCCGGCGGGAGCCGGTCAAGAACGGACTCGTCCGGGCTGTCGCCAAACCGGGAAAGGGTTTCCACCCGCGCCCCGAGGGCGTGCTCGTAGAATCGCAGCGCCTCCTCGCAACGGCCATTGAAAAACAGATACGGCTCGACGGCCATTTCTTGCTCCTTTCTTACTGCACCGGAGCTGCCTCAACGAACAGCCCGCCGGCGTGTGATCACATAGTACAGCGCCGGCAGCCCGACGAACGTCAGTACGAGGCTCGACGCCAGCCCGCCGACCACCACGGTTGCCAGCGGGCGTTGCACGTCGCTTCCGATCCCCGTCGCCCGAGCCGCGGGCATCATGCCCAGCATCGCCACCACCACCATCATCACCACGGGGCGCATCTGCGCGACGCATCCGTCGATCAGCGTCTGCCGCAGTTCCGCGCCCGGCTGCCGCCGCCGCCGGTTGACTTCGGAAAGGATCAGCACGCCGCTCATCACCGCCACGCCGAACAGACTCACAAAACCGACTGCCGCCGAGACGCTCAGGTTGATGCCGCGCACCCACAGGAGCAGGACGCCGCCCACGAAGGAGAAGGGAACGGTCAACATGACGACCAGCGAATCCCGCGTGTTCCGGAAGGCGAAAAACAGCAGCACGAAGATGATGAACACGGTCACCGGAAGCGCCACGCTCAACCGCGCCTTCGCCCGCGCCATGTTCTCGAATTGCCCGCCCCACTCGATCTTGTAGCCCTCCGGCAGCGGCACCTCCTGTTCAATGCGCCGCCGGACTTCTGCAGCGAAGCCTCCCTGATCGCGCCCGCGGATGTTCGTGCGCACGGAGATCATCCTCCGGTTCTCGCTGCGGGCGATGATGGATTCACCCTCCACCACCCGCACATCCGCCAGCTGCCCCAGCGGCACGCGCGCGCCGCTGCGCGTCGGCACCAGGATGTTCGCGATTGCGCCTGCATCGGCGCGCGCCTCCGGCAGGTACCGCACGGTGATGTCGAATCTTCTGTCGCCGTCATACAGCGTGCTCACCGTGCGTCCGCCGATCGCCAGCTCGATCAGCTCCTGCAAGTCCCGCACCCGCACGCCGTAGCGCGCCATCGCCGGACGGTTCACGCGCAATGTCAGCTGCGGCTGCCGCCGCTCCTGTTCGATCGAGCTGTCCGCTGCTCCGGGCGTCTGTTTGACGATCTCCAGCCCTCGCGCCGCCAGCCCGCGCAGCACTTCCAGGTCTGGCCCCGTGAACAGAATGGCCAGGTCAGCGCTGGAACCCGTCACCGCCTCCGTCACCGTGTCGATAATCGGCTGCGTGATGTTGTACGTCGCCCCCGGAACCTGCTCTTCCATCAGGCGCGCGAGTTCCTCGACCAAAATCGCCTTCGTGCGCCCCTCCGGCCATTCGCCGTAGGGCCGCAACGTCACCAGAAACTCGATCCGGTTCGGTCCGAACGGATCCGTGCCCGCGTCGTTGCGCCCCGCCTGCGAGGCCACGTCCCGCACGCCCGGTCTCTTCCGGATCTCTTCCCGCAACACCGCGGCTACTGCCGCGGACTTCTCCAGCGATGTGCCCGGCGGCAGATTCAGGCGCACCCACACGGTGCCTTCGTCCAGCACAGGCAGAAATTCCGTGCCCAACCCCAGCGCGACCACGACGGCGCCGGCGACCACCAGCCCCGTTCCCGCCACCACCATCTTCGCCCGCGGCAGGAACGCCTCCAGCGTCTTCCGATACAGCTCCGCCAGCCGCTTTACCAGCGGGTTCTCCCAGCTTTTCGAGCCGTGGCTGAAAAGGAACGTCGCCAGCGTCGGCACGAGCGTCATGGTGATCAGCAGCGCTCCGAACAGCGCCGCGCACACGGTGAACGCCATCGGCGTGAACAGCCGCCGCTCCACCCGTTCCAGCGTGAACAGCGGCAGGTAGGCGGAGATGATGATCAGCATCGAGAAGAAGATCGGCGATTCCATCTCGAATGCCGCTTCGCCGATCACCTGCAAGGCATGCTGCGCCGCTGCCTTCCTCTCCTCCAGCCGGTGCAGAATGTGCTCCACCATGACCAGCGTGCCGTCGACGATGATGCCGAAGTCGATCGCGCCCAGTGACAGCAGGTTGGCGGGCACGCCGGACAGGTGCATCACGATGAAGGCGAACAGCAGCGAGAGCGGAATGGTGAGCGCGGTGAGAAACGCGGCGCGCACGCTGCCCAGGAAAAACAGCAGCACCAGTGCCACCACCGCCAGCCCCTCCGCCAGCGTCCGGGAGACTGTACGCAGCGTGTTTTCCACCAGCTCCGTGCGGTCATAGATCGTACGGATCCGGACGCCTGCGGGAAGCCGCGACCGCTCCAGCTCGTCGATCGCCTCGTGCACCAGGCGCAGCACCTCGCTCGGGTTCTCCCCGCGCCGCATCAGCACGATCCCCTCGACGCCGCCCGTGCGGTCGTTCAACCCGAAGATGCCCGTCCGCGGCGCCGCCCCCACCGTCACCCGCCCAAGGTCCTTGACGTAAATCGGAACTCCGCTCGCCTCGCTCACCACGCTGTTTTCGATATCCTCGACCGAGCGCAGCAGCCCCACCCCGCGCACTGCCAGCGACTGCTGCCCGTTGTCCAGCAGCGCGCCGCCCGCATTCTGGTTGCTCGCCCCGACCGCCTCCGCGATATCGGCAAGCGTCAGGCGGTATTTCTCGAGCAGCAGCGGATCCACCTCGATCTGGAACTGCTTCACCAGCCCGCCGAAGGGAACGACGTCGGCGACTCCTGCTACCTGCAACAGCCGCGGCGCCACCACCCAGTCCTGCAATTCGCGCTTCTGCAAATCGTCCAGGTGCGGCGCTTCGATGCTGTAGCGGAACATTTCGCCGATCGGCGTGGCCATCGGGCCCAGCTGCGGCTGGAGCCCCTCCGGAAGCTCCACCTCGCGCAAACGTTCCAGCACCAGCTGCCGCGCGCGGTAATTGTCCATCGAATATTCGAATGTGAGCTGGACCAGCGACAGGCCGAAGATCGTCCGCGAACGCCGGTTGATGACGCCCGGAGTGTTGTTCAGCGCGCGCTCGATCGGGATCGTCACCTGCTGCTCCACCTCTTCCGCCGCCAGCCCGGGCGCCAGCGTGATCACATCCACGCCCGGATCGGAGATGTCCGGATAAGCCTCGATCTTCAGCTGCTGGAACGACCACACGCCCGCCCCGACCAGCAGGACCGCCCCCACCAGCGTGAAGAAGCGCTGCTCGAGCGCAAACCGCAGCAGCCCTCTCATTCCGCCGCCCTGCCTCCCGCCCAGTGCAGGACCTCGCCTCCCGCGAGGAACACCAGCCCTTCGGTGATCATTGGCTGCAGCTTCGGCAGCACGGCGCGCAGCTTGTCTTCCCGGTCAATGCTCAACACGGCCACCGGACGGTCCGCCGTCGAGCCGAACAGGGCGTCCTGCGTCAGCTTGTGCGCGGCTCCGTAGCCCAGCACGCCTCTCAGCACAGTGGCCCCCGCGATGCCTTCCTCCAGCAGCACGCGCACCACCGCTTCATAGAGCGGAATCCTCGGGTCGCCCCACGTGTCGCTCTCGTCGAAAAAGATCATCAGCATCCGCGCCGCTTCCATGGCTCAGTACCCCCGCAGCAGCATGGCTCCATCCACCACCACCAGCGCGCCGGGCTCCAGCCCTTCGATCACGGGAATGCGGTCCCCGCTCCTCTTTCCGGCGCGGACACGGACGGCCCGGAACCTGCCCGGCGCCTCCTGTACGAACACGGCCTCCTGCCCCTCCAGCTGTACCAGCGCTCCGGCGGGCACCACCGGCATTTCGCGCTCCGCCTCGGCGTGCCGCACCGTTCCGAACATTTCCGGGCGGAACCGTCCGGCGCGGTTGTCCAGCTCCGCCCACACTTTCAGCGTCCGGTTTTCGGGATCCACGCTGTCGGCGATCCGCGCCACTCGGCTTGTGAACACCTCGCCCGGATAGGCATTCAGCCGCACCTCGAACCTCTCATCGAGCTGTACCAGCCGGATAGACGTCTCCGGCACGTCCGCCGCCACCCAAACGGTGCTCAGGTCCGCGATCGTCATCACCGGCTGGCTCGTGTCGTTGCGATACTCGCCCGCCACCACGTTGAACTCTGTCACCTTTCCGGAGAGCGGCGCGCGCACCACCACGCGCGGCCGTGTCTGCCCCGGCTTCAGCCCCAGGATTTCGAGCCGCGCCAGCGCCTGCTGCCTCGAGGTCTCCGCCTGCGCCACCGCCGCTTTGGCCTGGCTCAGCGCCGTCTCCGCCGCCAGCACTTCCTTCTTCGCAATGGCGTCTCCGCGGAAGAGGTCCACCACGCGCTCGTAGTCTTTCTCTGCTTTCGCCAGCTCTGCGCGTGCCGAGGTGAGCGCCAGCTCCAGCCGCAGATACTCCGCCGCCGCCTCGTCCGCCTCGGGACTCTCCAGCGTCAGCAGCGGAGCGCCCTTCTCCACCGCGTCGCCGAAGCCGACAAACACCTCTGCCACCCGCCCTGCTGCCGGCAACACCACTCTTGAAATCCGGTTCGGATTGAATTCGACCTTCGCGGGCGCGGTGAATTCTTCGGCGGGCATCCGCTCCACGCGCACAGGCTCGGCGCGAATCTGCCGCAGCTTCGGCGAATCGGGCGGGATCACCACGACGCCCTCGATCCGCGGGGGCGCTTCCGTCTTCTTCGCCACGGGCGCCTGCCGGCATCCCGCCATGGCGATCAACGCCGCGGCAAGCCACGCCCGGCTCATCGCCCCTCCCTCGCCGTGATCGCGTCCAGCAAGTACAGCGTCCGGGCGTACTCCACGCGCGCCTCGTTGTAACCCTGCATGGTCTCCGAAAATGTCCGCTGCGCGTCCAGCAGGTCGATGAACGACGCCTCGCCTCGCCGGTAGGAAAACTCGATCGTGTCCCGCACGCGCCGCGCCTGCCCGATCATGTCCCTCTCCATCGTCTCCAGCAATTGCCTCGCAGTCATGTACTGCTCCCACGCGGACGCCACCTCCGCCCGCACCTGCTGTTCCAGAGCCCGCAGCCGCACAGCAGCCTGCTCTTTTTCCTGACGCGCGCGCTCGATCTCCCCCTGATTGCGGTTCAACACCGGCAGCGGCACCTCCACCCGCAGCCCGATGGATTGCCCCGGCAGCGAGCCCACGAACTGTTTGTGGTGCGTCACTCCGAAATCCACGTTGGGGCGCGCCAGCGCCTGCTGCAACCGCAACTCCGCCTCCGCGCGCCTCACCTCGCGGCGCAGCGCCTCCAGATCCGGGCGCGCAGCGAGGGCTGCCGCCGTCAGAGCCTCCAGCCCCTCCGTCGGCGCGTCGTTGCGGATCTCGTCCTGCACGTCGAAGTCGGGAGAAGGCGCCGTCCGCCCCATGAGCCTCTGCAGCCGGATGCGTTCCTGCCGCGCCGCAAGCTCCGCCCGCCGCAGCTGATTGCGGAATCCCAGCGCCGCCACCTCGCTGCGCATCAGCTCCACGCGCGAGATGTCGCCCGCTTCGAAACGCGTCTGGTTCACCTTGACGAGCCCTTCAAACGTTGCCAGGATCTCGCCCAGCGTGCGGACGTTCTCTTTCGCCAGAACCACGCTGAGAAACGCGTTCTGCACCTCGAGGATCAGCGTGCGCCGCGCATCCAGAAAGCCCTGCCGCACGACGCCGCTCGCCTCGTCCGCTGCCAGCGTGCGCAGCCGCCGCTTGCCCGCGGTTTCCAGCTCCCAGGAGATGCTGGTGGATGCCTCGGTGGGGCCTGCGGGGCTTGTCTCGGGCGTGAAGCCCGCCCCGAGCAAGTCCAGATAGATCGCGTCCACTCCCACCCGCGGATTGGGGCGCAGACGCGCCTGCAACACGCGCGCCTCGGCGATGCTGATGTCGTAGCGCTGCGCCAAAAGGGACAAGTTCCGCTCGAGGGCCTCGTCCACAACCTGTTTCAGCGTCATCGGCCCCTGAGCCTGCGTCAACGCGCACACGAAGGCCAATCCCAGGATTCTGACGCGCACTCCCCCATCGTAGCCGAACCGCAGTATCGCGCCGTCCGATTTCTGCGCGTTTCAGAAGCTGTAGCGCAGGACCACCATCAGGTTCGAGTTGCGCCGGAACTGGCCCAGAAAATCCTGCCGCTCGCCGCGCAGAAGGTTGCCAGCCAGCGTGATTCTCCAGTGCGGGCCCACTGCCTGCGTGTATTCGAACTTGCCGTAAAAGCCATTCCCGTTTTGCCGCACTGCACCCTCTACCGCAACGGAGCGGTTGGCATCAATGTTGTAGGAGGCGCGCCCGAGGAAGGTTTTCGCCAGTCCGCGGTCTGGCGCAAAGTCGATCTGCACGCGCCGCTCGGTCACCTGCTCGCCCGCGTATCCCGCGACAAACAGCCACTCGCCGCGCTGCCGCTCCGCCTGGATCACATACAAAACGTAGTTGTCCGCCAGCGGAGAATTGCTGGTGAAATACGCGGCTTCGCCCTTGAGGGTCAGCCACCGCGTGGGCACGGCCGCATCTGCGCCGTACATCCGCATCTGCGGGTGGATGCGCTCGAAGATCACCGCCGGCGCGGGCCCGGGCGCCAGCTGCGCCGAATACACCGGCAGGTGATTGAATCCGTCATAGAAGCTGACCGAGAGTTCGTATCCGTCGCCCACGTGATTCCAGCGCGCTCCGGCTGCAGCGCGCCCCGGATATCGCACCGGCGCCTCCAGCAGCGCGAGCTGCCGCGCCTCTTCCGGCAGCGCGGCCCAGCGCTGATTCAGCAGCGGCGTGCGGCTCGGCGTGAACACAGGCTGTACGACGACGTCCAGCGTCTCTCCGCCCCGCTCCCAGGTGGCTCGCAGCGCGGTGACCCCGAGAAAATCCGTGGTGAGGACGTTCAGGAAATCTTTGGGGGCGAAGCGGTCCGTGGGGTTCAGGATGTCCGCCTTGCCCCACCGGATGAACTGCCGCCCCCCCTCGAAGGTGAAGCCGCCGCGGTGCGCGAGCAAACTGAGCCGCCGGACGCTCAACGCCGGGCGCTGCTTGCGCCTGTCTGCCCAGTCGAGCCGCCAGGCGCGCTCGAACTGCCTGTGCGAATCGAACCGCGCGTCAGCGCCCGCATTGAGCTGCAACCACGAACCCAGACGCAGCGCCGCCTCCCAGCGCAGCAGCTGTTCGCTCACCAGGCGCCCGCTGTCGCCGGGCGCCGTCTGCGGGTAGGCAAAGTTCCGGATCTCGAAGAAGCCTCTTTGCGTGAACGCCTGCCCGGAGGCGGCAATGCTGAGCCCGGCAAGAACGAGGAAAGCCCGCGCGGCTGCCTCAGCGCTCGCGCCGCAGCGCCTGGAGCGTGAACAGCTCCGCCGGAAGCGAAACGTCATACTCGAGCTTCTCCAGCTTCAGCACGGTGCGCGAGTTCCGCGTCAGGTCCTCCACCTCGATCCGCCGCGCCGTCCAGATTTTCTGCACGTTCTGGATGTCGGAGTAACGGATGCGGCGCACCACCTTGTCCCGTCCGAAGCAATCGATCTGCGCCGCCACGTAGTCCGCCTTGCGGATCCATATGTAAAGCTTTGTGTACTGGCTGCGCGCCTCGGGCTTCGGCGTGGACTCGATCTTCCAGCAGGGTTCGCCGGCGATCGGCTCTTCGCCGAGCATGCGGTAGGTGGAGCGGTCGACGTCGCGCTCCTCGAGATCTTCGAACGTGAAATCCGTGCCGAAGAATCGCGTCTTGCGGTCCTGGAAGGCGATGCGCCGCTCGCGCTGCACAGCGGGAGTCCACATCCACTGGTCGGACGCCCGGTCGGGGTGGTTGTGGATCAGCAGCGCCACGCCTTTCACCTCCGGCGGCGCGGTGAAACGGAGCACGGCTTTGGAATTGCCCGCCGAGCCGAGCCGTTCGTAGATCCACCGCTTCGTGCTCACATTGCGGCGGGCGTCGATCACCTCGAGCGTGCCTTCGTAGCGCTGGCTGCCCGAGCGCGCCCGCCGCTGGCTCTCCTCGATGATCGCGCGCGCGTCCTGCGCCTGCGCCCACGCCGCGCAGGCAAGCACTGCCGCCAGCAGCCTATTCATACTCCAACGCCTCCACCAGAGATGCGCGCACGGCGCCCTCCGCCGGTCCCAGCGCAGAGACGAACGCCGAGCCCAGCAGCACCGGCACGAGCAACAGCGCGATGCCGTAGGGGTAAAGGTAGTCGAGACGCAGCCCCGCCACGTCGCGCTTGGCGACGTCGAGGATGTAGTACAGGTGCACGCCGCCCAGCGCGAATCCGATGAACAACCCCAGCAAGCCGATCGCCGCCGCTTCCATCCAGATGGTGTGCCGCACCTGGTTGCGCAGCGCGCCCACCGCCTGCAAGACGCCCAGCTCGCGCTTGCGGTCGGCGATCGAGACCGTGAGCGTGTTGACGATGCCGAGGATCGCCACCAGCACTGCCACCACGATCTGCACGTAAGTGAGGCCGAACCACTGATCCGTCAGCCGCATGATGTAGGCGCGCAGCTCCTCGTTGGTCATCACAAACAGGCGCGTGCGGTTGCCGAACTCGTCAAGCAGGCGCTGACGCAGCGCGGCGCGGTCCACGCCGGGGCGGGCGTAGACGCGCATGGCGTTGACGGTGTCGTCTCCCCAGTAGCGCTTGAACAGGTCGCGGCTCATCAGGATGGTGCCCTGCTGGTCGCTGTAGTCGGTGACGATGCCGAGCACGGGCAGCCGCAGCACTCCGTTGGGCGCCGCCAGCTCCAGCACGTCTCCCCGCTTCACGCGCCGCAGCAGGGAGAAGTTGTCGCTGATCACCACGCCCTCGCCGCGCGCCGTCTTCGCGTACATCGTCTCCCGGTCCCCCTCCACCACGCGCGCCCGCACGCGCCGGGCGATCTTCTCCACGTCCGCCGCCACCAGCATCACCGGCGTGCCTTTATAGAGGATCCGGGTGGAGCGCACCGGCTGCACCTCCTCGACTCCCTCCACGCGCGCCACCTCTTCGGCGAAGCTCTCCGGGAAGCGGAAGCTGCGCTGCGTGATGGTTTCCGATCCGGTGATGAAGAAGTCCGGGTTCAGCGACGTCTTCACCCATGCGCCAATGGTCGCGTAACTGGCGCGCGAGATCCCTCCCAGCCCGATCACCAGCGCCACGGAAAGCGACAGCGCCGCCACCGTGCCCGAAGTGCGGCGCGGCGCCTGGAGCAGGCTGTCTGCCGCCAGCGCGCCCTCCACCGGGCGCATCCATTTCATCAGCGGGCGCAGCCCGCGCACGAGCCACGCGCACAGCGACGGCGTCAACAGCAGCACCGCCAGCACGCTGAGCATGTAGCCGAGATAGAAGAAGAACGTCGAGGAGCTCAGGAAGACGCATGCCACTGCTGCAGCCAGCATGACCACAGCGGTGATGCGGCGGGCGCGGTTTTCGCCCTCGCTGATCACCTGCACGCGCCCCTTCTGCAACGCCTTCACCGGATCGACGCGCGCGGCGTTCCGCGCCGGCAGCCAGCCGGCGAAGACGCTCGTCGCCACGCCGATCAGTAGCGCCAGCCCGAGCAGGCGCGGATCGGCGGAGACCTCCTGCGCCTTCTCGCCCACTCCATAGACTTCGCCGAAATACTCGCCGAGGTAGCCAGCCACGCCGCGCGCCAGCGAGACGCCCAGCAGGATGCCCAGCACGGAGCCGAACAGCCCGGCGAGCGCGCTCTCGGTCAGGAACAGGTTGCGGATCAGCGCCCGCGAGGCGCCGAGTGCGCGCAGGATGCCGATCTCGCTGCGGCGCTGCGTCACGGCGATCGAAAACGTGTTGTAGATCAGGAACAGCCCGATGAAGAGCGCGAACACGCTGGTGATGTTCGCCGTCATCGAATACACGCGCGCCATCGCCTCGAACTGCGCGCCGCGAGAGGACGGCGGCTCCACCTGCAGCCCTTCTCCCAGCGCCGCCTGAATGCGCTGCCGTGCTTCTTCTACGCGCACGCCCTCTTTCACCTTCAGGTCGATCCGGTCGAAGCGCCGCCCGCGTCCGAAGACCATCTGCGCCGCGTAGATGTCCATCACCGCCAGGCTTCCGCCGAAGGCCGAAGCGAGCCCCTCGCTCGACATCACGCCGCGGATGGTGAACTGCCGCGGGCCGGCCATGGTCTGCATCGTCAGCCGGTCATTCAGCTTCAGCCCCGTCTTCTCGCAGAACTGCCGGCTGACGATGATCGAGTCCGGCTGCGCGATGAACACGAGCGGATCGTCGACGATGGTTTCGTCGGCGTTTTCGAGGTCATAGTCGCGCAGCGAGCGGTCCCCGGTCATGTCCACGCCGAGCACCAGCAGGTTGCCGGCGCCGGAGATGCCCGTCTGCACCGTGGCTTCGATCACCGGCACGGCCACGTCGACGTCCGGCAGCGCCTGCACCTTTTCGAGCACCTCTTCGGGGAAGCCTGCCTCGCCTGCGGTGACCTGCAGTTGCGTGGCGCCCGCGATGCGGTCCACGGTGCGGTTGAACGCATGCAGCACGCTCTGGTTGGCTGTATGCATCGCCACGAACACAGCCACTCCCAGAACGATGCCCGCCGTGGTGAGCAGCGTGCGCAGCATATGCTTGCGCACGTAGGGCCAGGAAATCAGCTTCAGCAGCATCATCGCCGCGACACCCGGACTTCGTCGCCCGCCAGACGGCCGTCGCGCAACGTGATGGTCCGCTCGCAGCTCGCCGCCACGCCGGCATCGTGCGTCACCATCAGCACCGTGGCGCCCAGGCGCGAGTGAAGATCGCGGATCAGATCCAGAATTTCGGCGCCCGTGTGCGAGTCCAGGTTGCCCGTGGGCTCGTCCGCCAGCAGGATGGGCGGGTACACGCTGAGCGCGCGGGCGATGGCGACGCGCTGCCGCTCCCCGCCGGACAGCTCGTCGGGCAGGTGGTCCATGCGGTGGCGGAGCCCGACCAGTTCGATCAGCTCCGCCGCCCGCTCCCGCGCCTTCGTGCGCTTCCAGCCGCGCAAGTGCAGAGGCAGCGCGACGTTCTCCAGGCAGGTCAGCGACGGCAGCAGGTTGAAGAACTGGAAAATGAAGCCGATCTTGTCCCGCCGCACCAGCGTCAGCTCGTCATCGCTCAGCTCCGAGAGCCGGACGCCGTCCAGAAGAATTTCGCCCGAGGTGGGGCGGTCCAGCGTGCCAATCAGATTCAGCAGCGTCGACTTGCCCGAGCCCGACGGACCTACCAGCGCCACCATTTCGCCCTTTTCGATCGAGAGGCTCACGCCGTCCAGGGCCCGGACTTTGCGCTTCCCGTCGAACTCCTTGACGACATCCACGAGCTGGATCATGGGCACGGCGCTCAATTCCAAGATGCCACACGGCAGCCCGCCGCTCTACAAAGGCGATCTTGCAGACCGGGTCAAATGAAAAGCCAGCAGCAGAGATCTGAGAGGCTAAGCCGATGCTCACGGCGCTATAATCCCGCAGCAAGCACTACCAAGTCCCAGCAAGCGGGCGCAAAAGGACCGCACCAGTCTCAACGGTCAATCGAGCCATTTGGCCCGGAGCCTGTTTCTGGCCTCGCCGCCGGAGACGAATAAACTGTTCTGGCAACCTCCGAGGGTGCGCGATTCCCGACCACGGCCACTCACGGTCCGGCTAGGAATCCTCAAACAGGCGGAGGTATGGATCGAACCGAAAGCGCCGGTTCCTTGAATAGCCGGTGATCTCTTTCAGGACTCCCAGCTCCTCCAGCCGGTCGACAAGGGTGTGCGCAGACGGCGGCGTGCACTTCAGCCACTTCCGCACAATGGCTACATTAACAATAGGGTGGTCGAAGAGCTTCTCAAATACACGGTGTCCGTTTGCTGCGGCCCGCCCCATCTGATTCGTGATCAGCGTCCGGTACCGTTCGCGCATTCTCAGAATCGCAGCTGCGGTCTGCATCGCCTCCTCGCTGACTTTCACAACGCCACGGAGAAAAAACTCGATCCAGCCCTCCCAATCCCCTTTGTCGCGCACGGCCTGCAGCCGTTCATAGTAATCTGCTCGGTATTGTTTGAAGTAGTGGGAAAGATAGAGAACCGGACGGGAGAGGAGCTGCTTTTCTGTCAGCAAGAAGGTAATGAGCAAACGGCCAACGCGTCCGTTGCCGTCGAGAAACGGGTGGATGGTTTCAAACTGTGCATGAGCCAGGGCGACCTGAACGAGCGGGGGGAGACCGCAATCAGTGTGCAGAAACCGCTCCAGATCGCTCAAAGCCGTGGGGACTTCTTGTGGCGGCGGCGGTACGAAAATCGCCTCGCGCAAGGTGCAGCCCGCCGGCCCAATCCAATTTTGAGTAGTCCGCAGTTCCCCCGGCATGAGATTCCCTCCGCGAACCCCTGTTAGAAGGACCCTGTGGATTTCCCGAATCAATCGTACGGACACGGGCAGGTCAGCGAGCCGTGCGATCCCGTAATTCATTGCCCTCACGTAGTTCACCACCTCGCCCACGTCTGACGGGGCGTTCGGGTCAAGAATTCGGGCTTCTGCGGCCAATAAGTTTTGCAACGAACTCTGCGTGCCCTCAATTTGACTGGAAAGAACAGCTTCCTTGCGGACATACATGTACACGAAGTGGTCTGGGTTCGGAAGTGTAACGATGGCGCCGTCCAGGCGCCCCAGTGCATAATCAGCCCTCGACAGGAGGGCCCGGCGTGTTCCTCCCAGATCCAGAGGGGGATCCGGAGGAAGAGGACGGGGGAGGAACGCTACGTATCCCGCCGGTTGTCTGATGTACCGGCCGGACCGGCTTGGCGAGGCACTCCGATTGTTCATCATTGCGTGAGCCGCTCCGCATAGTTAACGCTGCCTTTATTGTGGCGCCTACCTCGATCCATAGTTAAGTGTACGTTTACTATGGACGAAATCGGGCATTGCCACGGTGATCAATGAGAAGGGCTTGGACTCGGAGGGCTGAGTCTCAGGGGGGGCGAAGGGAAGCGACTTATCCCTCTTGCCTCTTCCGAGGAAAAGAATGGTCGGGGCGAGTGGATTTGAACCACCGACCTCCTGGTCCCGAACCAGGCGCTCTAACCAGGCTGAGCCACGCCCCGAGCCAATCTTCATTGTAAGCGGCGCGGACGCTCTCCGGCAAATGGCTCGAACGATGGCGGAGGTCCGGCGTCCGGGCATGCAGCCTTCCGCAAGTTCCGCGGGAGGGACTGGCCGGCGCCGCCGTTGCTACGCAGTCATCTCCGCCCAGGTGACCACGCGCTTCTCGTAGATGGCGCGCGTGCCCATCAGCGCCACCAGGGTCGCTTCGAACGCGCTCTCGACATCGTTCAGCGGGCGGCGGTTCTCGCGGATGTTGTCGAGAAAGGCCTTCAGCGACATGCGCGTCGCGTCCTGGCCGACGTCGGGAACCTCCAGTTTCATGCGCTCGCGCGAGAGCCGGGGCTGGAACTCGGCGCGGATCAGGTCGACGGCGCCCTCGCTGAGGAAGACGCGCTCCTGGATTCCGGTGAATCCCGGCGGGTCGAAGTAGTGGTGGCTGAAGTTGATCTGCACGCCGCCGTCGAACTCATAGATGAGGCTGCAGTGATCCATCACGGTGCGTCCGGGCGGATCGTTGACGAACAGAGTGGTGCCGCCGTCGCCGTAGCAGCGCGCGGGCGGGCGTCCGATGGCCCAGCGGAAGAGATCCAGGATGTGGATGCCCTGGTCGACCACAATATCGCCGCATTTTGTTTTGTCGAAATACCAGGGGATGTCCCGCGGCAGATCGCCTCCGTGGCGCATGCCGTGGCAGAGCAGAACACGCCCCGCCTTGCCGTCATGAATCCAGCGCATGGCGGCGGCGCGAGCCGGATCATGGCGCAGCTGGAAGCCGACCTGCATCAGCCCTTTCGCCTTGCGGGCGGCGTCGCGGATGGCGAGGCAATCCGGCACGGTCAGCGCCAGCGGCTTTTCGGCGTAAAGATGAAGCCCGCGTTCCAGCACGGCGATGTCGATCTCGCGGTGCGTGTAATCGGGCGTCGCCTGAATGACGGCATCGAGATCCTTCACTTCGTCGAGCAGGCGGCGGTAGTCGGTGAACGTGCGCGGCGCGCCGCCCTTCGATGCAACCGCTGTGGCGGCGGCGTCGGCGCGTTCGGGGAGAATGTCGCAGACGGCGACCACTTCGGCGCCCTGCAGCTCGAGCAGGTGCCGCAGCAGGAATGCGCCGCGGTTGCCCGCGCCAATGAGTGCGATGCGAATCTTCTCCGGACGGCCCTGCGCCCGCAGCAGCGCGGGCGCGGCGAGAATGCTTCTTCGGGAAATCATGGTTCTCGCAGCTCCTCTAACAACTCTAGTGCGGCTGCCACCAGCGCCTCGCCGCTGCCGCGGCCGCAGCGCGCCGTCACCACCTCGTAGTGCCCGTGATCCCACGCCGCACGATCCGGGAAGTAGCCGAGGCTCTGGTTGGCCAGCGTCACCGCGATGGTGTGGCGGAACGGCGATGCGCGCCTCAGATCCAGCCCCAGTTCCACGAACACCTCGCCCGGCAGCGCCACCCAGGCCAGTTCGGCGCCCAGAGCGATGGCCTGCACCTCGGCCTGCCACACCCCGGCGCCGTGCTTTTCGATGCGGTCGATGCGATGGGCCTTGACCAGTTCGAGGAACGGGATCTTGTCTCCCTTGGCCGCGCGCTCCAGCACTCCGCGGCTCCAGGCGAGCTCTTCGGGCGAATGAAGCACCGCAGGCAGAGGAATCCTTTTCCGGGCTGCGCGCAGGCCCGCTCCGGCCGCCGGTTGCAGGCGCGCCATGGCCTTCAGGGCTTCGCCTGCCAGCACGGTTCCGATGCGGGCTGCTTCGGCGTGCCCCCGCTGCGGGCTCGCGTCGGAGACGTCGAAATGGTTGATGTTGCCCGCGCAGCCGATGGTGAACAGCACCAGCCCGCCGCCGCGCGCGCCGGCAAGAAGCCGCGCCAGGGTGAACGGATAGTCCGCCGTGATCTCTGTTCCGCCCACTGTGTCGAGGTGCAGCGCATAGTTCACAAGCGTGGCGATGGGATTGCCGCTTGCGCCGTCGATCGTCACGACGGAAACCCGCGGGTCCACAGGTCCCACAGGGCGGACGATCGCTGGGTTCCGCTTGCCCGGATTGCAGACCACGGAGCCGTCGCGCATGAAGAACCGCCGGTGGAAGACCAGGGAAGGCGCCTCGCCCTCGCTCCACGCCACGCGGGCCGGCTCGAGGCGCTCCGCGGCCAGCCGCACCGCTTCGGCGATTTTCGCGGGCAGCGCGCGGGCATATTCGCCGGCCACTTCGGGGCCGACATGCGTGTGCGTCGCGCTGATGATCACGAATTCCGGCGGGATGCCGGCGACAGCCTCGATCCGCCGCCGCGCCTCTGCCGCGGCCTCGCCAGGCATCTCCAGCAGATCGCAAACCACAAGCGCTGCGCGCCGGCCGCCGCTTTCGAGCACCACTGCCTTGGCCCAAAGATCGTCATGCACGCCGGTGGAGAGACGCTCCCGGAAATAGCCGGCCAGCGGCACGGCGCCGTCAGGCGTGATGCGCACTTGCGCCGCGCCGGCGCGGAGCGTTTCCGCCGGCAGGTCCTTTGCGGCCGCAGGGAGGGCAAGGACGAAACACCACGCGGCGAGTTTCATGGACGTGCAGGCCCGGTCGCAGTTGGCATCCCATCATACCTGTGCGCTCCTGTCAACGGAGGCGGCTGGCGTCATCCCTCTGCCGGAATGGCAGGCCGCGGGCGCAGCAGCGCGGCGCTTCCGGTGCTCGCAGCCGCGGGGCGGATTTTGACGCGGATTTTCCGCCCGCTGCAATGCCCTCCAACGCGCCCGCGGCTCCATGTATATTGGGACATTTGGCGCGGCCCAATCCAGCAGAAATGGCGGCAATTCTTCTCCATCAATGTCCTGTCTGCGGCTCGAAACCTCTGATGCGGCGAAGACGCACGCTCGCGGAAAAGTTCCGGCACGCGGCCATTTACCGCTGCCCGGGCTGCCGCTTCGAGGCAGCCGTGCCCCTCACGCTCCTCTATCCGCAACTGTCCCGTATGGCGCGCTGCCCGCATTGCGGAACAACGGACCTGCGGGTGCTGGCCAAGCGGGACCCCATCGAGAAACTGTACCGCGGCCCGCTCAGCACTCTCTGGGGCTGGCTGGGAGCGCCGCTGTTGTATTGCCGCCTTTGCCGGATCCAGTTTTACGACTTCCGGGAGCGCTTCGTGCCCGAAGGCGATACAATCCGCGGGTATGCGGTTTCTTCCGATTCTCGTTCTGGCGGCAATCACGGCGACGGCTGACCGGCGCAACACGGGGACGCCCAACACGGATACGCGGATGTCTTTCCGGGCGCCGGAGACGGCGCAGGCGTGGGAGGAGCGCCGCGAGTGGCTGCGAAAGCAGATCCTCGCCGCTGCCGGGCTGTGGCCCGCCCCGCCAAAACATTCCTTGAATGTTCTGTTCGCGGGCCGGGTGGAGCGGGACGGCTACACGGTGGAACGGGTCGCCATCGAAACTCTGCCGGGCTTCTGGCTGGGCGGAAACCTGTACCGCCCGAAGGCCTCAGGGCGGCATCCGGCGGTGCTCCATCCGCACGGGCACTGGCCTTACGGGCGGCTGGAAAACAGCGCCCTGTGTTCCACGCCGCTGCTGGGGGCGAACTTCGCGCGCAACGGGTTCGTGGTGTTCGCCTACGACATGCTGGGCTACAACGATACGGTGCAGGCGCCTCACGACTTCACGGGTCCCGCGTATCAGCTCTGGAGCTTTACGCCGCTCGGACTGCAACTGTGGAACTCGATGCGCGCTGCGGACTTTCTGGAAACCCTGCCGGATGTCGATCCGAAGCGGCTGGCGATGACCGGCGCAAGCGGCGGAGGAACGCAGACGTTCCTGATGGCTGCCGTGGACGACCGTCTCGCGGCGGCGGCGCCGGTGAACATGGTCAGCGGCCTGATGCAGGGCGGCTGCGTGTGCGAAAACGCGCCGGGGTTGCGGATCGGCACGAACAACATCGAAATCGCGGCCATGTTCGCGCCACGCCCGCTGCTGCTGGTGTCGGCCACCGGCGACTGGACGCGGGAAGTTCCGAAGGTCGAGTTTCCCGCAATGCGTCCGGTATGGGAGCTGTACGGACAGGCGGACAAGATCGAGGCAGTGCAATTCGACGCGCCCCACAACTACCACAAGGAGAGCCGGGAAGCCGTGTACGAATTCTTCCGCAAGCATCTGACGCCGGACCGGGCGCCATGGCGCGAGCGGAACGCTCCCGTGGAGAAGCTGCAGGACATGCTGGTTTTTCATGGCCGCCGCTTGCCGGAGGGCGCGCTCTCCTTCGAGGAACTGTTCGCCTGGTGGAAGCGCATGGCGCGGGCGGCGGCGCGGCGGATGAGCGCGGAGGAAGCGCGGGAGCGGCTTCGCGCGGCCTTCGCCTGGCAGCAGCGCCCGCGGTTCGAGGATCTGCCTTCCAAATGGTTTGAGGGGCGTCCGCCGGCGGCGCTGGTGCTCGACCCGGAAGGCATGGCTGCTGCGGAGAAGTCGCGCGACTTCCAGGAGCTTCGTTCCGCGGGACGGGGCGTATTGCTGCTGGACGCCTTTCAGACAGGAGGCGCGAAGGCGCCGCGCGACCGCTCGCACCGCCACTTCCTGACGTTCAACGTCAGCGATGATGCGGGGCGCGTACAGGACGTGGCCGTGGCTGTGGAGGCGCTCGCGCGCCGCACGAAACAGCCGGTCGAGATCCGCGCCTCCGGAAGGGCGCGGTGGTGGGCGCTGTTCGGCGCCGCTATCGCAGGCGCGCCCGTGCGCTTCGATGCCGCGGCAGACGAATTTGACGAGGACGAGGCGCGGCTGGAACGCGAGTTCTTTGTTCCCGGGCTGCTGCACGCGGGCGGCGTGGAGAGCGCCCTGCGCGCTGCTTCCTCGGCCGCGGCTCAGTTCAGGAAGTAAGTGCGGTAGAGCGTGTCGCGCTGCTTCGGGATGAAGCCGGCGTCGCGGATGATGCGCCGCAGCTCCTCTTCCGAGGCGCGGTTGCGCGCGCCGGCGGCGCTGACGACGTTCTCTTCAATCATGATGGAGCCCACGTCGTTGCCGCCGAAGCGGAGCCCCACCTGGCAGACCTTCAGTCCCTGCGTCACCCAGGATGATTGAATATTCGGCACGTTCTCCAGATAAAGGCGCGAAATGGCCAGCGTCTTCAGATACTCGACGCCGGTGGCCTCTTCCTTGACAAAACGGCCCAGCGAGGTATTTTCCCGCTGGAAAGACCACGGAATGAAAGCCGTGAAACCGCCGGTTTCTTCCTGGATCCGGCGGATCACTTCCAGATGGTGCACCCGCTGCTCGATGGTTTCGCCGCAGCCGAACATCATGGTGGCGGTGGTGTTCATCCCGAGGCGGTGCGCCGTCATGTGGACGTCGATCCACTCCTGCGAGGTGCACTTGAGGCGGGAGATGCGGTGGCGCACATCGTCGTGCAGGATTTCCGCGCCGCCGCCGGGGATGGAGTCCAGCCCCGCGTCGCGCAGACGGGCGATGGTGTCGCGAATCGTGAGCCCGCTCGTTTCGGCGATGCACCAGATCTCGGGCGCCGAGAAGCAGTGCAGCCAGATGCGCGGGAAGCGGCGCTTGATGGCGCGGAGCAGCTCCTCGTACCACTCGATCTTCAGATCCGGATTCAGCCCGCCCTGCATCAGCACGCCCGTGCCGCCGAGGTCAATGGTCTCCTGAATCTTCGCGCAGATGGTTTCCGTGTCGAGCACGTAGCCTTCCGAATGGCCCATCGGGCGGTAGAAGGCGCAAAAACTGCAATATTCGGTGCAGAAGTTGGTGTAGTTGATGTTGCGGTCGATGATGTAGGAGACGACGCCTTCCGGGTGGAGCCGCCGGCGGACGGCGTCCGCGGCCATGCCGATGCCGATCAGGTCGTCGCTGCGGAAGAGGTCAACGGCTTCTTTCTGCGTCATGCGCGTGCATCCCGGCTTCGGAGGCGCCGTCCAGCGCGCGGACAGCGGAAAGAAACGCCTCCAGGCCGGCGCGCTCCGGCGCGCCGAGGCGGAAGGCCACGTTCCGCTCGAAGTACCGCGCCACCAGTTCGGCGGGAAAGCCCCTCGATCGAGCCTCGCTCTTAATGATAGCGTCCAGGTTCGCCTCGCCGTAAGAAAACGAGCCTTCCAGGATGGCGGCAAGCCCATTCAGCGCGGGGCGGGGGCGTCCTGCCCAAACAGCGAAGACCATCGGCAAGCCCGTCAGAGCGAACCACTCCTGCCCGAGGTCCAGCCATGCCAGGCCGGTGGAATACGGGTCGACAGCAAGAGCAGCATCTCCGATGAGCAGCGCGGCGTCGGCTTCTTCCAGCATCCGGGCCAGATGCGGTTCCGCAGCATGGATCTTCGGGCGGATGCCGAAGCGTTCCTGCAAAACGATCCGGGCGAGTTCGACCGACGTGCGCGACCCTGTGTCCGCAGCCAGAGTTTCCACCTCTGCCCAGGGACGGCGGGCGAACAGCAGGATGCTGCGCACTTCGCCCCGGCAGGCGATGCAAAGCCCGGAGAAGGGCGTGAGCCCGTGGCGCGCCATTTCCACCACGGGGACGATGCCGGCATCGGCCATGCCCGCGACAACGCGGCGCGCACACTCGGAGGGAATTGCGAAATCCAGATCCGCCGCGCCCCGCTGCGGGCCGTGCAGCAGACCCCACACCAGCGGCGCCGTGTTCAGGTAGCTCACGGCGCAAATGCGCGGCTTGTCAGGAGGGGTGCCGGCCAGCCTCAAGTACGAGTGTACCATTCCAATGGTACTGGCCCTGATAAACCGGAAGTTCCTGTTGCAGAACGCAGAATGCAGTCATAATGAGAGGGCGATTCTGCACGAGGGAGGAGTCTGGCAACCATGAGACGCGGATGGGCGGCGGCGGTTCTGGCAACAATGGCGCTGGCGGCGGCACAGGCGCAGACTTTGAATGCCCTTCCTGCCCGGGTGTTCGGTCAAACCGGCGTGCCCCGCAGCCTGACGGAGCTGGCGTCCCCGGCTTCCATTGCGCCGAACCTTGCCGATGCCCGCAGCCTGTTCCGGCCGAACAGCGTTGCTGTGGACACGAGCGCAGATCCTCCGATCCTGTATGTCGCCGACACCGGAAACCACCGCGTTCTGGCGTGGCGCGATGCGACGCTGGCGCAGACGGCGCGGCCGGCCGACCTCGTGATCGGACAGAGAAGCTTCGACACGAGCGCCCCGCTGAACATCACGGTTCCGCAGGCGTTTACAAGCGCGCTGTATGCGCCTACTTCGGTTGCAGTGGATTCCCAAGGCAATCTCTTTGTCGCCGATGCAGGCAACAACCGCATCCTGCGCTTCCCGCGGCCCTTCGAGCAGGCGGAAGGCCAGCCGGTCCGCGCCGACCTCGTCATCGGCCAACCGGACCTGAAAAGCAACCTGCCCAATCGAAGCAGCTCTGCGTCTGCGCCGCCAACGGCAGCCACGATCAAGACGAACGCCTCCGGCATCGGCGGTGTTCAAAATGCGTCCCTCGCCTTTGATGCCCAGGGCAACCTCTGGTTCAGCGACTCGGGCAACCACCGCATACTGCGCTATCCGGCAGAGGCGGTTCGCGGCCCGTCCAATACCGAAGCGGGCGGTTCGGAAATTGCCGCCGATCTTGTGCTCGGCCAACCGGACTTCACTTCGGCCACCGCCAATCCCGGACGGGCGGACCCGGCGAGGGGCGACACCTTGCGGCGCGACAGCATCCGCTTTGGCGGCCCGCTGGCATTTGACTCCCAGGGCAACCTCTTCTTTGCAGACGATCTGGCGCGCGTGCTGGTCTGGCAGCCGCCGTTCGAGAGCGGCAAAGCCGCCTCGCGCATCCTCGGCATTTTTATCATGCGCCCTGGCGTCGAGCCGCCTCCGCCCGTAAACGACTACACGTTCGGCTTCCAGTTCACGTTCAGCGGCTCGACGGCGATCCTCAGCGGCGGCCCTCAGGGGCTCTGGTGCGCGGACGATTACCTCTTCGTCGCCGACACGCTGAATCACCGCATCGTGCGCTTCGATCCGGTGGCGGCGTGGCCCGCCGAGGATCCCGCGCAAGGCCAGATTTCGCCCCGGATGTCGGCCGTCTTCGGGCAACAGGATTTTCGCAGCGGCAAGCCGAACCGCTGGGAATTCTCCGAACCCACGGCGGAGTCCTTCCAGCGGCCCGTGGCAGGCGTGTTCGCTGCCGGCAGGATGTTCATCGTCGACCAGGACAATCACCGCGTGCTGGTTCATCCTTACAATGCCGAAGATCACTTGCCGCAACCTGCCGAATCCGTGCTGGGGCAGATCGAGTTTGGCCTTCGCTCCCCGAACCTGATCGAGGGACGCGAGCTGAGCGGCGGCACGCTGCGGCTGATTGCCGGCAATCAGATCTTTCAGCTGGCGCTTGGACCTGCGATGGCGATCCATTACCCCGGAAACCCGGACGAGCCGCCGCACCTTTATGTTGCCGATCCCGGTAACAACCGGGTGCTGGCCTGGTGGGACGCCCGGCAGTTCCAGGAGGGTGCCGTGGCGGATCTGGTTCTCGGGCAAGTCGGGCTGACCCGGAGCCTCGTCAACTCGCCGTTCAACAACCCGGCACAACCGACCCGCACGGGGCTCGCGCTGCCGACTTCGGTGGCCGTCGATGCGGAGGGCAACGTGTGGGTCGCCGACACGGGCAACGGACGGCTGGTGCGCTTCCCGCGGCCATTTGACCGGTGGGAGAACCATCAGGAAGCGGATGTGGTGCTCGGGCAGCCAGACTTCGAGACGCGCCCGGATGGCGAGCCGAAACGCGACCGCCTGTACCGCCCGGTGAGCGTCGCAGTCACCGTCGGCGGAAGGGTTGTGACAGCCGATCTGGCGCATCACAGAGTGCTCGTCTTCGAAGGGCCTTTCGAAAATGGCAAGCCGGCGGCGCTGGTGCTGGGACAAGCCGACGGAGAGTCAGCCGCCGCAGGCAGCGAGCTGAACCAGATGAACCTGCCGCTCGGCGTGGCCGTGGACGCGCAGGAAAGAATTTATGTCGCCGACACCGGCAACCGGCGGCTTCTGGTGTTCGACCGCCCGGAATTTCTCGCCGACGGAAGCGCTCCGGCTCTGGCGCTCAGCCTTGCGGCCAACAACCGCAATGTGACGCCGGTTGCGCTGGCCCTCCAGAGCGGCTCGGGCGAGGTGTGGGTGGCCGATGGGGCCGACAACCGCGTTTTGCGCTATCCGTCGTTTGAGACCCTTGCGATCACGGGCGACGCACAGTGGAATTACAGCTTCCGGACTTACGGCCCGAAGAGCCTGCTGCTGACCCGCAGCGGCGCGCTGATGGTGTCGGACGCGGCGCACCGCATCACGATGCACTACCCGTCGCACACGGTCGTGAACGGCGCCAGCGGATTCCCGCGCGTGGCGCCGGCGACGATCGTCCATCTGGAGGCGGCCGGCGTGCGCTTCTCGGAAGGCCGCTCCGAGGCAGGCGCTGCCCCTCTGCCGAAGGAACTTGCCGGAATCGAGGTTCTGGTGGACGGCATCGCCGCGCCGCTGCTGGCTGTCGATGGCGGGACGATCCGGTTGATCGTGCCGAAAGATGCTCCGATCTCCGGCAACGCAGAGTTCCTCGTCCGCCGCGCCGCCACGAAAGAGATCCTCGCGCACGCCTACATCCAGATGTTCCATGCCTCCCCGGCAGTCCTGTTTTCGGGTACGAATCCGGCTGCTTCCGGTCAGGCGCGCGCGGTGAATCAGAACGGCGCCCCGAACAGCTCTTCCAACCCCGCCGCCGTGGGACAGGAGTTGACCGTGTATCTCACCGGCTCCGGTCCGGTCGACGGGATGCCGGACGATGGCATGGCGCCGGGTGGCGAGCTGCCGGTGGGAGAAGTGCTGGCGTTTCTGCTGACCTCTCAAGGGGCACTCCAGGCACAGGTCCTCTCTGCTGCCCTCGATCCGAACGAGCCGGGAGTCTGGCGCGTGCGGGTTCGCGTGCCCCAGGTGGCCACGGATGGCAACTACGGCTTCGCCGTGATCTATCGCAGCATGGCCAGCAACAACATGACGGCGGGCTCTACGACCTACCGCTCGACGCCGCTCGTCAGCATCCGGCGGTAGCGCCTCTTCAGGCCGCCGGCTTCCAGCGCTGCAAGTAGGCGCGCGCACCCTCTGGCGTGAGGTATCTCTCGAGCAGGTCCTGTTCTGTGCGGAGCAGGTCGACCAGAATCAGTCCGTCGAGCACGCCGGAGAATTCGGGATCCACGCTGAAGGCCAGCAGACGGCCCCCCAGCCGCAAATATTGGCGAAGCAGCACGGGCAGCCCCTTGCCATCCGGCTCAATGGAGGCGACCAGCTCGGAGAGCTGCTCAGCTTCGTTCAGGCGCAGGCGCTGCCACTCGCGCCGGATGGCTGCCGCGCCGGGAGCGCGCAGCGGGCGGCGCGGCCGCACGAGGCGCGCCAGCTCGGGGTCGCCTGCTGTCGCCTGAAGCGCAATCGACATCAACATTCGCGAGACCGGCTGATAGCACTGGCTGATGCTCACCGGACCAAACAGATACCGGACTTCCGGATGGCGGCACACCCACGCGCCGATCGCCTGCCAGAGTGTCAACAACGCCATGTAGTGCTTTTGGTAGGCCGGACTCACGAAAGACCGCCCCAGCTCGGCGGCCGGACCCAGCCGGCGGAAGAAGCCCGGCTGGTAGCGGAACAGCGTGGATGTGTACAAGCCTGCGGGGCCGTAAACCGGAAGGATGGAGCTTGTCGGGCCGATGCGATAGCCGCCAGCAATGACGCCGTCTTTCAGGTTCCACAGCACCAGCTGTTCGTAGTGGGGGTCGAACCGGTCTACGTCGATTTCCCGGCCGACGCCCTCGCCCGCGGCCCGGAAGCTGATCTCGCGAGCCCGTCCGATTTCCTCGAGCAGCTCGGGATCCTCCGACCCACGGAAAAGCGCCACGGCCCAATCAGCACTTTCGACGAGGCAGCGCCGCCGGAGGGACCGTTCGAGCAGATCGCGGCGCGTGGGCAACCGGCTTCCCGGCGTGTCGGCGGCATTTTCGAGCGGCGAAGGAGCCGGGCATTTGCCAAGGAGGCTGTTCCTGGCCTGCAGATGGGCGATCATCGAGCGGTCGTCGAAGGGGGAAAGCTTGCGCCAGGGAACCGGCATGCCGATCCGCACCTGCACCCTCGCCCCGCGTTTGTTCAGCAGTTCGAAAGGGAGGCGCAAGGTCCGCAGACGGGGATGAACCGCGCCGAGGACATGGAACGCGGCGCTATTGGCAGCGCCGATGTGAAATGGCAGAGCCGCGGCACGAGCTGCCCGGATGAGCCGCGCGGTCGAGGGGCTCCACTCCGGATCGGCAATGGCCCGCTGCTTCCAGTCCAGGCGGGACACGTCACCGGCGGGAAACACGATGAGAGCGTGGCCCTTCCGCAGCCATTCCAGGGCCGCGCGCATGGATGGCAGATTGCGCCGAATGCTGCCTTTCCGCGCGTACGGATCCACGCGGATCAGATAGGGCTCGAAGCCGGGATCGGATGGAAGCAGGTGGTTGACCATGACGCGGACATCCGGACGCACCCTGAGGACGAGCGCGGCCGCGACAGCGCCGTCCAGCAGCCCCGTCGGATGATTGGCCACCACCACCAGCGGCCCGGAGGCGGGAATGCGCGCCAGCTCGCCGGGAAGGATTTCGATGGACACCTCCAAAGCCCGGAGCACCTTCTCGAAAGCATTCGAACCTGGCTCCGCTCCGGCTTGTCTGGCCAGTTCGCGCAGCTTCCCGCAAACGGCCTCTGAGGCGGCATTCAAAATCGGTTGGCCCGGCCGGGGAAGCGGGAAAACCAGGGGAGGGTGCGCGGAGGCTACAGTGCGAATCAACCTCGGCAGATTCACGCTTGCAGTGTGGCCCGCCGGTTTCAAAACATCGTGAACGGCCCGTGTCGATTACTTGAAAGCTTCCGGCGCGATATGCTGTCAAGGCAAGGAGCTCCGATGGAAAAGCAGCCTCTCGAGACGGTCCAGGAATTCACGATTTGCATGAAGCAGCTCGACAATTTCGAGTTCGAGGTGCAATTCGACAAGGAGCGGCATGCGCCGCTCCGGATGGACGAGCCGGAGCCGCTCGGGCGGGACTCCGCTCCCAACGCTTCGCGCGTGTTGGCTGCCGCTATCGGCAACTGCCTTACCGCCAGTCTGCTGTTCTGTCTGCGGAAGGCGCGCGTCGAGACCGGCCCGGCTGAGACGCGCGTCCATGTCAGGCTTGGGCGCAACGAGCGCGGCAGGCTTCGGATTGCAGGAGTGGAGGTGGAAATCGATCCGCGGTTTGCCCCGGGGGAACGGGAAAAGGCTGCGCGTTGCCTGGAGCTGTTCGAGGATTTCTGCGTTGTCACGCAGAGCGTCCGGGAGGGAATCCCGGTGCAGGTGCGCGTGAGGGAGTGAAGCCGGCTGTCAGCGGCCCTTCCCTCGCGGGGCGAACTCGCGGATCGTATTGAAGAGAGCCCCCACTCCGAGCTGGATGCCCACCCCGCGAAATGCTTCCGCGCTGGTGCGGTAGCCGTCCGGCATCCACGAGTTGGCAATGAATTCGGCGGAGAACGCCGAGCCGATGCGCGGCGTGTTCAACACCGTGTTGCCTTTGCGGTCGAGCGTCAGGAAATTCCACAACAGCGCGTGTCCAAAGCGGGGGAAAAATCCGGTGCAGCCGCAGCGGACGTAGCGAACGTCATAGCCCAGGGCGGCGGAAGAGGCGTGGGAAAGGGAGTCCTGCAGGGCGAAGCGCGCGAAGCGGTTGGCGAAGCGGCGCGAGTAGCCCGCCATGCCCTGCGGCCAGACCTCGGGGCGGTCGTTCATGTGGTCGCCCAGGGCGGGTCCGGCGGCGCGGAAGAAAGTCCCCGGCGAGGCGTAGGTGGTTCTCCAGTAAATGCGCCAGCGCTCGCTGCCCGTCAACGGGCGCCAGTTGTCGCGATCCACCGTGTTGAAATACCGGCCCCAGGTGCGCCTTGCGGGCTCTTTCTCGGCCAACTCCTGCTGCACGGGCGCCTCCTGTGCGGCTAACGGCAGGGCCATCATCGCAAGCAGATACATCCAGCGCATGGCATCCCTTTCGCGTTTGGATGCCCGGCGGCGGCGAAGGATGGAGAAATTCGGTAAACTGATAGTTTCAGCCCACAGCAAGGAGTTTTGTTCCGCATGATCCAGGCGACACAACTGCGCCCGGGGATGGTGATCAAGTTCAATAACGAACTGCACTCCGTGTTCTCGACGTTCCACCGCACGCCGGGGAACCTGCGCGGCTTCGTGCAGGCGAAGATGCGCAACCTGCGCACCGGGGCCATGATCGAGCACCGCTTCGCATCGGAAGACCGCGTGGAAAAAGCCGTGCTCGAAGAAGTGGAAATGGAGTTCATGTACGACGACGGCGAGTATTACTACTTCATGAACACGGAGAACTTCGAGCAGATCCACCTCAGCAAGGACGTTCTCGGCGAGGGCACGCAATATCTGGTACCCAACCTCAAGGTGCACGTCGAGTTCTACGAAGGCAAGCCGATCAGCGTGGAACTGCCGCCGACAGTGGATCTGAAAGTCGTGGAGACCGAGCCCGGACTGAAGGGCGCCAGCGTGTCGAACGTGGGCAAGCCGGCGAAGCTCGAAACTGGGCTGGTGGTCACGGTGCCGCAGTTCGTCAACGAAGGGGACGTGATCCGCGTGAACACGTCCGAGGGGACTTACCAGGAGCGCGTGACGACTGCCTGAGTCCCTCCTGCGGCTCAGGCTCTGGCAGGCAGCTCATTTCCGCTGGGCGGGAGGAACAACGGGCCCGGTGTGATGACGCGGCGGATGGAGCCGCGGATCGGTTTTTTCTCTTTCGGCTGCAGGGGTGCCTCAAGAGGCTGAGAGCGGGATTCCGCCGCTCCAGCTATGACCCCGGCTTTCCGCTTGTAGGCGTGCTGAGAGCAAGCAAGCGAGGAATTCTTGTGGAATGCCCTCAGCGCGCGCTCGCGGCCGCACTGCCTGTGCTGTTCCCTTCGAGCTTCCGCCGGGGGCGCGGTGCTTTCGCTGTTCCCCCGGCGCACGCCCGCGGCCGCGCTGCTTTCGCTGTCCCCCCGGCGCTTGCGCCGGGGCCGCGCTGCCTCCTGTGTCCGCGCTGCATTCTCTCGTGTTTCCCCCGACGCTTGCGTCTGGGCCGCGGTGCCGGCGTGGCTGCCTTGGGGCCTGAGCCATGGCCCAGCGGCCGCCAATGCCGGGTGGATTTGACTGACTCCCGGTGGGCTGCAAGGATCGAGTCCGGGCCGCAGCGAGAGCGCAAGCTGTGCTGCCCTGACGCAAACTTCGCCGCAACGGTGCCAAAACGCGGCCCCGACGCAAGCGTCGGGGGAAATGCGCAATCTGCGGGGCTGCGATACAAGGGTCCCGGGAAACTGGCTGGCAACGCGAGCGTCGTGAGAGCTGTGGGCACGACGGTGGTTTGTTGGCTGCGCTGCTTCGCTCCCGCGCAACCTTCTATCCGGGATTGCCCCGGCGAAAGCGCCGGGGGAACTGCGCCAGCGTTGGGCGAGCAGCGGAGGAAGCGCCGCACCCGCACCATCGTCAGGCGAGGTCAAGTGGAGCTGAACCAGAGATCAATGTTCACGAGAGCGTTATCTCTCGCCTCCACGCTCCCGTCTGCAGGCAACGAACTGGCCGGGGCTTGTCTGCAGCCGTCCACTCAGCCTTTCACATCCAGCAGGGAAGGCTCGCCGGGGGCGGCCAGTTTTCGCAGAGACTCCGCGTAGGAGACGTGCTGCTGGAGTTCTGCCAGCGCGGCAAAGGTTTCTTCCCGCATGCGGCGTGCCTCTTGCTGGCATGCCTCGGCGAGTTGGCGGATGCGTTCCAGCGCTGCGCGCGCCGTGGGCGGAGCTTCCGCAGCGGGGCAGAGGGCGCAGAGGCGTTCCAGCGCGGACTGGCGGCGGTGGAGAGATTCCAGATAAGCGGGATCGCGGCGCTGTAGTTGGGCCAGCAAGGTCTCTGTGGCAGCGGTCAATTCCGCCAGGACAGGTTCGATCGGGCCGGGGCGGGTCATGACTGGGAGCGTTTGCCGTACAGGACAGTGTTGAGGCTCTCGATCGCGGCGTCGAGCATTGTCTTCTGGCCTTCCAGCCGGGCCAGGAGGGTGTCGGCAGCCTGCAGGCGGGCGACCAGCGACAGCCTTGCGGCGCTGACGCGCTCGTAGATGGCGTTGATCTGGTCGGAGAGTCGTTCGTCGGTGCGGTCGAGGCTTTGCAGGAAGGCGGGGATGGCGCCCGTGAGGGGATCGCTGAAGGCGGACAGCCGCGACTCGAGGGCGGAAAGACCGGTGCTGCCATCGCCAAGCAGGGAGAAGATTGCGGGGATTTCGGCTTCGGGCAGTCCCTGTACGACGGCGGGATCGAAGCTCATGCGTCCGTCGGAGCCGAGCGAAACGCCGAGTTCGAAGAGGCTCCCGCGGATGCCCTCCGTGCGGAAGCCGGTAATTTCGCGCAATGCGGCGCGGAGATCCTGCAGGAAGCTCTGGCCGGCCAGCGGACCGGCGTTCTTGCCGGTCTGGGCGTCGAGTTTCTCGACCAGCGCGTTGTAGGCGTTGGCGAAGCTCTGCAGGGCGCCCGCAACTCCGGAGGCGGAGGGCCGGACCCGCACGTCGATCGTCTCGCCCGCGGAGGTGGTGGAGCGCAGCTCGAGCGTGACGCCGGGGATTGCGGATGTGATCGTGTTGGTGGAAGACGTGATCGCGACGCCGTTCAACTCAAACTGCGCGTTGGAGCCGCTTGTGATCGTTGTCAGAAGATTCGAGCCCGGGTCGCCGGGCGTGCGCCGCAGCTCGATGGAGCGCTCGCCGGTCTGGTTGGCGGTGATCGACAGATAGTAGCGCTGCGCACCGTCTCCGGCGTCGAGAATCGTGGCCGTCAGGCCGAGGCCGCTTGCGTTGATGGCGTCGCGCAGCCCGGCGAGGTTGTCCGCCTCAGGCGCCAGCACGATGGAGTGGCTCACGCCGTCGAGCACGAGTTCCAGAGTGCCGCCGCCGCTGCTCACCGGCGTGGTGTCGGTGTCGGCGTATCCGGTGGCGGAGCGCGAAACCGCCTGCGTGGCCAGGCTGGTGATGTTCGTGATGCGGTACAGCCCCACCGCCGCGCCCGGCCCGGCGGTGGCCCAAACGGCGGAAGAGCTGGAAGCCGCCGTCAGCGCCCCGCCTCGCGACAGCTGGCCGAGATGGCGCAGTGCCGCAGCCAGATCCGCTACGGCCGTGCGCAGCTCGGCCGCGGCCATCTTGCGGGTCAGCAACCCTGCCTGTTCCTGCTCGAGGGCCCGGGCCGGCAGGCTCGCAATAGAGACCGAACGCTCCAGGATCAGCTGGAAATCGTCCGAAAAGCTGCTGATGCCTGTAAAAGTGAGTGGGGCAAGGGCCATGGCGGCAGCTCCGCACCCCTCTTATCGGACGAAGGCGCCCGGGCCTTTGGGAAAATTCCACGCCCTCAGCTGCGAAAGATGCGCCGCAGGGTGAACATGCCGGCGTGCGAGCGCGAATGCTCCAGCTTGCGCCAGTTGTCGGTGACCGCGATCAGCATGCCGCTGACGTGGTTCGAGCGCGACGAACAAAGAAACTGGGCCAGCTCGATCTGCGGCTCGGGTTTGGCGCCGCCGGAGGCCTGCAGCTGAAGAGCCTCCTCCCGCTCCGCGGCGCCTGCCAGAGGCCCTGCCGCCAGGATGTCGTCGGTCAGGCTCGTGTAGGTAGGCCCCGGGTTCATGCAGTTGACCTGGATGTTGGCCTCCCGCACCTCCTCGGCCAAGGTCTCCGCCAGCCGCGCCAGCGCCGCCTGCGAAGCGCTGTAGGCCGAAAAATTCGGCCGCGGGCGGGCCGCGCCGGGGCCGGTGAGGATCAGGATCTTGCCGGAACGCGCCGCCGCCATCTCCGGCAGCACCGCCCGGCACAGGTGCATCGTGCCGCCGAGGTTCGTCACCACGCCGTCCATCCATGCCGCGGGGTCGCATCCCTGCAACGGCCCGATGGATCCGAAGGCGCCGTGGGCGCAGATGAGGATGCTCGCCGGCCCGGCAAATTCGCGAAAGCGGCCCACGGCGGCCTGCACCTGCTCCCAATTGCGCACGTCGCAACAGATCCCGACCGCCCGGCCGCCGTTGTGCGAAATCTCCAGCTCCGCCAGGTCCAGCTCCGCGCGCGACCGCGCCAGCAGGCCGACGCGCGCGCCAGCTCCGGCGAAGGCCAAAGCCAGACGCTTCCCGATGCCGCGGCCGGCGCCCGAGATCAGGACCGCGCGATCTGCGAACTCACCCGTATCCGCCACGCCACTTCCTCTCCCTCCCGATCCTAGCAGGAGAGAAGGCGCGATCAGCGGCGCGCCTTGATCTGATACAGCGCCTGATCGGCTCGGCCCAACAGATCCTCGAGCGATTCGCCCGGGCGGTATTCGGCCACGCCCATGCTGAGGCCGACGCGCACGCGCAGTGTCTCGCCCCCGACCGTCAGCTGGTAGTCGCCCGACAACGCCTGCTCGAGCAGGCGCGCCCGCGCCATGGCGTCGCGCAGCGGCACGGGCAGCAGGATGACGAACTCGTCGCCGCCCCACCGCGCCGCCATGTCGTCGGCCCGCAGCTGGTGCTTCAAACGGCTGGCGAAGGTGCGCAGCAGCTCGTCGCCCGCCAGGTGGCCGTGCACGTCGTTGACCCGCTTGAAGTGGTTCAAATCCGCCAGCACGAGGCTGAAGGGCACGCCGGACTGGATCAACTCCCGCGCGCGCTGCTCGAAGGAGGCGCGGTTGCTGAGCCCGGTCAGAGCGTCCCGGCGCGCCGACCGCTCCACCTCGTCCAGGCGTCTCCGGTAGGCCTGCATCTCCTGTTCCAGCTCGGCGACGAGCTGGCGGTTCTCCTGCCTCATCTGTTCGACCAGCGTGGTGATCAGCTGCACCTGGCAGAGGATCTGCTGGCGCAGCTCGGCGAGATCCTCCCGTTCGGCGGCGCGCCGCAGCCCCGTGGCCACGTCGAGGAACTCCGTCTCCTTCCGGCTGCCCCTCTGAATCAAAGAAGCCGCCGTGTCCTCGAGCAGCTTCACCACCTCGGCCAGCTCCACCGTCCCCGCCAGCTCCCTCGAGATGAAGTCGTGCGCCGTGCGAAGCGCCTGGTCCAGCTCCCGCCGCGCCTCCGCCCACTGCTCCTGCCCGGGGTCCTCTGCCAGTCGCTGCCGGGCCTTTTCCACGGTGGGAGGGTTGCTGCGGATCTTGCCGGCGCAGGGCTGGAAGACGTGGCGCTCCACGCCCGCAAGAGCCTCCAGATAGGCCTCGAGGGCGGTCCGGAACTGCGCGTGCTCGAATTCCGCCCGGTCCAGGCTGGCGCGCAGGCTGATGAAGTCCTTCGTGGTCATGGTGCGTTGCGCCGGTGTGTTCAAGCCCCATATCGGACGCCGGCAGCCCAAATTGAGGAATCCTGACCCGGCGTCAGGCGCGGGCAAGCGGTTTGCGGAACCGGGCAGGATCGGCTAGGATAAGAAGTTGTGACGCCCCGGGGAGGCGCGTGTGCGCCCGGGCGTCGGCAAACCCGCCGGGACGGTTCGCGCCAGGTTCCCGCAGAATCAGCAAGAAGGACAGACCCATGTTTGCAGTGATCGAAACAGGCGGCAAGCAGTATCGCGTCGCGCCGGGCGAGACGGTAGTGGTGGAGACGCTGCCTGGCGACCCCGGCTCGCAGGTGGAGTTCGACCGGGTGCTCGCCGTGGGCACCGACGACGGCAAGCTGCTGACCGGCGCAGAGGCCTCGGCGGCGCGCGTGCGCGGCGAGATCGCCCGCCACGGGCGCGGCGAGAAGGTGATCGTATTCAAGTTCAAGCGCAAGAAGCAATACAAGCGCACCATCGGCCACCGGCAGAACTTCACGGCGGTGAAGATTTCCGAGATCGTGCTGTAAGACAGGGAGAGGCGAGTCATGGCGCACAAGAAGGGTCTTGGCAGTTCCAAGAACGGCCGCGACAGCGCGGCGCAGCGGCTGGGAATCAAGGTCTTCAGCGGCGAGATTGTCAAAGGCGGCGCCATTCTGGTGCGGCAGCGCGGAACGCGCTACAAGCCCGGACTGAACGTCGGCATCGGCAGCGACGACACGTTGTACGCCCGGGTGCCTGGCCGGGTCGAGTGGCGCGACCGTGGACGCCTGGGCAAGTGGGTGAGCGTGATCGAGCTGGAATCCTGACGGCTGGACTCGCAACCGCCACCCGGCGATTTCCGATCCTCGAGCCGCCATGCGGGCCCCGGCCCCGGCGGCTCTTTTGCTGTCCGGCAACGGGAGCAGGCGATGTTCGTAGATGAGGCTCTGATCCGCGTCAAGGCAGGCGACGGGGGCAACGGCTGCGTCGCCTTCCGGCGCGAGAAGTACGTCCCGAGGGGCGGGCCGAGCGGAGGGGACGGCGGCCGGGGCGGCGACGTGATCCTGGTGGCCAGCGAGCACCACAACACTCTGCTGCACTTCCGTTTCAATCCGGAACACCGGGCCGAGCGCGGCCGCCACGGCGAGGGCAGCAACCGCACCGGAAGAAGCGGCGCCTCGCTGGAGGTCCCTGTGCCCGTGGGCACGGTCGTCTACGACGCCGACACGGGCGAGCTGCTGTGCGACTTCACGCAGCCGGGGCAGCGCTTCACCGTGGCGCACGGCGGCCGGGGCGGGCGCGGCAACCAGCACTTCGCCACGCCCTCGCACCAGGCGCCCACGCATGCCGAGCCGGGGCAGCCCGGCGAGGAGCGCCGCCTGCGCCTCGTGCTCAAGCTGCTGGCCGACGTCGGTCTGGTGGGCTTCCCGAACGCCGGCAAGTCCACGCTGATTTCGCGCATCTCCGCCGCCCGGCCGAAGATCGCCGACTACCCGTTCACGACGCTCGAGCCCCATCTGGGCGTCGTGCAGATGCCGGATCTGCGGACCTTTGTCGTGGCCGATATTCCCGGGCTGATCGAAGGCGCCCACGAGGGCCACGGGCTCGGCATCCAGTTTCTGCGCCACATCGAACGGACGCGCCTGCTGCTCCATCTGGTCGACGTCAGCGAGGCCAGCGGCCGGGATCCGAAACACGATTTCGACGTGATCCTCGGCGAACTGGCCGGCTACAGCGAGGAACTGGCCCGCAAGCCGATGTTCGTGGTCGCCACCAAGCTGGACATCCTCCAGGACCGCCGCCGTCTGGAGAGCCTGCGCCGCAAGGCCAGGCGCAAGGGGCTTCCCTTCTTCGCCATCTCCGCCGTCACCGGCCGCGGGGTGAACGAGCTGCTGCACGCCGTGGCTGCCGCCGTGCTTCCACCCGCCGGCGCCGCCTCGCCGGCCGCGCAGCCTGCGCCGGCGGGCGTTCCGCACCAGCCCCTGTCCGCGGGGTGACCCGGCGGGCGGTCAGCCCTGCCGCACCGCGGATTCTTCCTTCTGCAGCGGAGCATCCTCGCGCAGGATCGCCGAGCGGCACACCACGCGGTCTCGCCCGCTACGCTTCGCCATGTAGAGCGCCGCGTCGGCCAGATCGACGAGTTGCAGCTCGGTCTCGGCTGCGACCTGCGGCCAGGCGGCCACGCCCGCACTCAGAGTCGCGTGGATCGGATTTCGTCCGTACGCCACCGGTACAGAGCGGACCGCCTGCCGGATTCGTTCCGCCGCTGCCGCCGCCTCCTCTTCTCCGGCCATGGGCAACGCAGCAAGAAACTCCTCGCCGCCGTAGCGAACCAGCACGTCCTCCTGCCGCAGGGCGAGCCGGATCTGTCTGGCGACGAACATCAGCACGCGGTCTCCGGCCAGATGGCCCCAAGTGTCATTGATGTTCTTGAACCGGTCGATGTCGAACAGGATCACTGCCAGGGGCGCTTCTGCCCGCCGCGCCCGGGCGAATTCCTCGCGCAGTCTGGCCAGTCCGAACCTGCGATTGTAGAAGCCCGTGAGCCCGTCCAGCGCCGCTACGCGCTCCAGCTCGTCATAAGCAAGCGCATTGTGAAAGGCCAACGCCAGTGGACGGCTCATCAGCCGCAGCCGCCTGACTTCCTCTTCGGTATACGGGCGGTCGCTGGCCAGCAACACCACGCCCAGCCCGCGCCCGTGGTGGGAGACCGCCTGCAGAAGCACGGCCCGCGGCGGGAAGTGCGCCAGCACGCGGTCCAGCAGGATGCCGCCGGGAATCTCGATCCTCGCCTCGTCCTGCCGCTCGAGCACGCGGCAGACCTCCGGATGCGACACCAGCGACTCCGGCGCCGCCAGGCCGCGCGCCGCGGCCAGCTCCAGCTGCCCTTCCCGCACGAGCAGCACTGCGCCCCCCGCCGACAAGGTGTGGTCGATCAACTCGTCGAGCGCCGTGCTCGCCATCTCCTGCCACCGCAACCGCTCGACCAGCCGCTCGCCCAGCCGACGCACCGCGGCGTTCGTTCGCAGCGCGTCGCCCAGAGCCGCGGCCATCAGATTAAAGGCCTCGCTCGTGCGGCCCAGCTCGTCTTCGGAGTCCACAGGCAGGAAGCAGTGTTCAGGGTCGCAGCCGCAGGGATCGGCTTCGGTCTGAATGCGCTCCAGCGTCGCCCGCACCTCTTCCAGCCTGCCGGCCAGCAGGCGCATCCGCGCGCGGACCACGCCGCTGGCGATCAGCACGTTCATGCCCGCCACAATCAGCCCCGCCGCAAGGCAGTAGAGATGGAACCTCAGTGTCAGGACATGTTCGACGGGCACTCCCATACGGTGCACCGCATACGGGAACATGAGCCCCACAAACAGGCCGAACGCGGCCATCGCGATGGCCTGATCGCGGAACACGCTCCGCGTCAGGCGGATGGGCAAACCGCAGAAGGATAGCAGCCGCACGCCGACCGTATCGACAGACACGGAGCGAGAGTTGAAGGAAAATTCATGCGGGGCCGGCGGACGCCCCTCTCAGCGGCCGCCGTCGGAAACGAGCGCTGCGGGAGAATAGGGCCTGCGGCCGGCCAGGTATTGCTGGTCGGCCAGAGCCTTGTAGACCTGCCCGGCGATGCCCGCCGCCACCGGGCCATTGACGGGCGCTCCGCCGGTCAGCAGCACGGTGACCACCAGCTTGCGACCGTTGACGTCGTTGAAGCTGGAAAACCAGCCGAGGTGGGTGCGCGCGTCGGTGCAGGTGCCTGTCTTGCCGAAAATCGGCGTCGAGGGGTCGAACGCGGCGCGGCGCGCGGTGCCGTAATCGACGGCGCCCATCATGCCGGGCAGAATGTCCTCGATCCGGGCGGCGATCTCGATCTGCCGCTTCAGCCGCGGAGTCAGGCGGTCGGCTTCTTCCTGGCTGCGGGGGTGTTGCAGCCAGTACAGCGAGCCTCCGTTGGCGATCGCGGAGACCATGGCCGTGAGTTGGAGGGGCGTGATGGCGATGGCTTCGCCAAAGCTTGTCATCATCCCGCAGGGAACTTCTTTCGGCTTCCACTCCGGCAGGATGCCCGGGCTTTCGCCCTCGATGTCGAGCCCGGACTTTTCGCCGAGGCCGAACAGCCGCGCGTAGTAGACGATCCGGTCGAAGCCCAGCTTCTCGCCGATGTCGAAGAAGAACTTGTTGTTCGACCGGGCCAGCGCTTCGGTGAGATCCATGCTCTCCCGGCGCGTCAGCCGCAGGCGCGTGTTGCGGTCGATGATCCCTTCCTGCAACCCGGCGACAGCGGCTACGAGCTTGATGGTGGAGCAGGGCTGATAAGCGCCCGAGCGGGCCAGCTTCTGGTTCACCATGGCGAGGATGCGGCCGGTGAACGGATCGGCCACCACGACGCTGCCGTTGTACGGCCCGAGCGCTTCCACCGCGGCGCGCCGGACCACCGGGTCTTCGCCGTCGGCCACGTCTCCGAGCGTGGAATCCGCGTAGGTCGGCGTGGACCACGGGCTGTAGGACTGGCGGCGCCGCGTGCGCAAAGGGCGGCGGGAAGGGGCAGGCGTCAGCCCGCCGGTCCTGGTGCGAGAGGCGCCGGAGCGCATCGCCGCAGGTTTCCCCGGCTTTGCGGGAGCCGCCGTCCGGCTCGCGCTTCGGGAAGCGGATGCCGGCCTTGCGGCAGAGGTTTTGGGTTGTCTCGCGGTTCCCGCAGCGGCTTCCCTCTTGCTGGTTCGGGACACCGCGGCCTTGTTCTTCGCTCCGGAGGCCGCCTGTTGCACGGCGGCAGCCAGAAGGGAGGCGGCGAAGAGCGCCAGGCACACGAGACGAACCATTCTCTCTTCCTCTCGAATTTGGTTTCGAGGCGGAAGACGCGCCCGGCGTCCCGCCCGGGTCAAACAAGACAAACCCATTCTGTTGTATCGGCGGGCGGTTCGTCAAGCACGAAATTTCGCCGGCGCCGGGAGGGGAGGTGCCGGGCGCGCGCCGATAGTAAGCTATGGGGGAGATGGCGATCCGGATTTCCATGGGCTCCTGGTCGTTCGCCTTCGGCCCCTATGCGGCCGACCCGAAGCCGCTGGATGCGGTGGCCCGGAGGCTGGCGGAGGCGGGCTACGACGGAATCGAGCTGAACGGATATCCTCCTCATGCGACTCTGGAGCGCTACGGCTCGCCCGCAGCCCGGGCGGAGCTGCGGCGGTTCCTGGAGGACCTCGGGCTGGGCATTTCCGGCTACTCCGCGGACCTGAGCGCCTGGAACCCGGCCATTGAAGAGAACCGGGAACCGTACCTGGAGCGTTTCCGCCGGCTGGTGGAGCTCTGCCATGATCTGGGCAGTCCGATGATCCGGGTGGATTCGGGAACAGCGCCGGGTGTGATGCCGGACCGCGAGTATCATCTGGCGTTCCGCCGGGTGGCCGACCTTTGGCGCGATTGCGCGGAGGAGGCGCGGCAGGCGCGCGTCGTCATGGCGTGGGAGTTCGAGCCCGGCTTCGCTTTCAACAAGCCTTCCGAGGTGGCGGCGATGTACGAGCAGGTGGGCCATCCCTGGTTCCGGATCCTGTTCGACACCGCGCATGCCTACATGTGCGCGGTAGCAGGGGCGCGGCAGCACGGCAGGAAGGAGACGCTGGAGGGCGGAGTGGCGGCGTTTGTCGAGAAGCTGGGCGAGGCGATCGGCGCCGTTCATGTGATTGACAGCGACGGCACGCTGTATGAGGACGACACCAGCCGCCATGTGCCCATCGGCCGCGGGCGCGTGCCATGGCGTTTCGTGGCGCCGGCGCTGGCGGCGTTGCCGCGCGTGGAGTGGTGGTGTGCCGATCTGTGCTTCTATGAAGGGGCCTGGGAGATGGTGGAAGAAAACCTGCGGGCGGCCCGGGAACTTGTGGCGATGGCTCAGGGCGGCAGTCCGGGCGCCGCGGCGCAAGGAGGCGAGTGATGCGCTTCATGATTCTGGCCCTGCTGTCGGCGGCCATGCCTGCGGCAGCGCAGCCGGCCTACGATCTGCTGCTGAAGGGCGGCCATGTGATCGATCCGAAAAACGGGATTTCTGCGCGCAGGGACGTGGCAGTCGCCAGGGGGCGCATTGCGCGCGTGGCGGCGTCGATCGATCCCGCGCAGGCGGCGCGCGTTGTCGACGCCGAGGGATTGTACGTGGTCCCGGGCATCATCGACATGCATGTTCACGTCTACGCGGGCACGGGACTGAAGGGCGTCTATACCGGCGACCTGAGTGTGTACCCGGACGGCTTTTCCTTCCGCACGGGCGTGACCACGATGGTGGACGCGGGCACGAGCGGATGGCGCAACTTCCCGGATTTCCGCCAGCGGGTGATCGACCGGGCCAGGACGCGCGTGCTGGCGTTTCTCAACATCGTTGGTGGCGGCATGGGCATCACGAGCGAGGACGACCCGGCGGACATGAATCCCGAGCCGGCGGTCCGCATGGCGCGCGAACACAAGGACGTGATCGTCGGCATCAAAGTGGCCCACTACAGCAAGGAAGGCTGGCCGGACGTGGACAATGCGTTGAAGGCGGCCAACGAGCTGAAGCTGCCGATCATGGTGGATTTCGGCTGGACCAACGAGAACCGGAGCCTGAAAATCCTGATGGAGGAGAAGCTGCGCCCCGGTGATATCTACACGCACTGCTATGCGGGCCACCGCGACGAGCTGCTGGACGGCAGGACGAATCCGGCCATGTGGACGGGGCGGAAGCGCGGCATCCGCTTCGATGTGGGCCATGGCGGCGGGAGCTTTTACTGGAACATCGCGGTGCCGATGACGAAGGAGGGGTTCTGGCCGGACTCGATCTCGACGGACCTGCACACGGGCAGCATGAACGCCGGCATGAAGGACATGATCAACGTGATGTCGAAGATCCTGAACCTGGGCGCGCCGCTGGAGGACGTGATCCGGATGTCGACCTGGACGCCGGCGCAGCAGATCGGCCGCCCGGATCTGGGCCATCTGACCGAGGGGGCGGAAGCCGACATCACGGTGTTGAGCTTGCAAAAGGGGCGGTTCGGATTTGTGGATGCCGCCGGGGCGCGCCTGGACGGGGACCGCTGGCTGACGGCCGAGCTGACCATCAAGGGCGGCACGGTGATGTGGGACCGGCTCGGCCGGGCAGCGCCGCATTGGGAGAAGTTCCCTTACAAGAAGAGGGAAAGGCCGCGGTAGGCGGGCCGCTTCAGGAGCGGATGCGCAACCGGGCAGTGAAGGCGGAGGCCATCGCCGTTTCCATCGTCTCCAGCTGGTAGGCGGGGCCGAGGGCGAACAGCGCCGCGGCAGGATGCCAGATCAGCCATGTGGGCCACATCCAGCTGGCGGGGAGGATTCCTTCCTGATGCAGCGTCACGCCCAGGCTGCCGGCGCAAGTCAGAAAAACAGCCCAGCTGTATGCAGTCCAGCAGCGCTCGATCAGGCCGTGGCGCAGGGAAAGCTTGGCACGCCGCAGCAGGATGGCCACGACAAACAGCACGGCATAGAGAGGGTCGACAGCCACATTGAGCAGGAACATGGGCGTGATCTGCACCTGCGGATCGCTCAGCCAGCGGATGGCGTTCACGAGATGGAAAGCCGTCAGGCCGGCCAGAGCGGTCAGCGCACAGAAATCCCACGTCTTCAGCCTCGGCAGCAGTCCCAGCCGGACGTAGGTTCGCAGGGCCAACACCAGCCCTGCGATCACCACGGCAGGGAACAGGATGCCTCCGAGAAGGCGGCCGAATTCATCCAGCGCGGGTCTGTAGGGGTGCAGGGCCGACAAAAGGCGCAGAGGATTCAGCAGGATGTCTTGCCCCAATACATGGCGCGCGAAATTGGAAGCTGCCTGGACGGCCGCGGCCGCCGCAAGCAGGAGCCAGGTTTGCCGCATCGGCTCCCTTTCGCCGAACAGGGACACCACGCGGGCGGCCGTGACCGCTCCGGAGAGCGGGAACGCCACCAGCAGGAGCGCTCCGAATTCGCGGAACCAGACATTCAGCGGTTGCGCATCTCCGGTCTTCAGCCAGTACAAAATGAATATCCCTGCGCTGGTCGTGAAGCCGGCGGCCGTCCAGAGAATCAGGGGCGTCCAGGGAACCGGTTCGATCCGCATCATGGCTCAGGGCTAACTTCGCGGGCAATTGCGGGTGGGGTGTTGGCGCCGGCGTGCGGGACCGTGCAGGCACGAGGCGGCGCGGGCGCCGAGCAGAGCCTCCAGCACTTCTCCGGGAGTCCGTCCGGGAGGGAGTTGCGCGCCCGTCGAGCCAACCAGCCGTCCCAGATAGGGCCGCAAGGCGTTGGGGGAAATCGTGCACGATCGACCCTCGGCCTGTGATTCCCGAATGATCTCGAGAAGGGCAGGCCAATTCTGTCCCGCCCCTTCCGGCGCTGAGGCGGCTCGCTCGAACATGTCCGCAATCTCTTGCAGGTCCTGCCGGAGCGCCTCCAGCCGGGCGCGGCATGGCTCGCACTGCCCCAGATGGCGGACCGCGCGCCGGCGCGCGGTCCGGGAGAGAGCCTCCGCGTCGAATGCCAGAAGTGCCGCGTCGGACAGGTGCGGGCGCAGGAGCCGGACCAGCAGCCGGCGCATTCGCCGGATCATTTCTTCCGCCTCTCCTCTCTCATGTGGCTTCTGGCCTTGTTGAGGGCGCGCGACATCAGTCGCGCGACGCTGCCGTTGCTGATACCCAGAGTGTCGGCGATCTCATGGTACTTGAAGCCCAGGCTGCGCAGCTGCAGGCACTCGAACTCCCGGGGCGAGAGCCGGGAGCGAAGTTTTTCGAGCAGGGCGGCAGGGCCGGATGTCTCCTGCTCGCGTGCGGCGATGCTCTCCACCAGCCTGGTTTTGGTTTTCTGCCTTCTTGCCTCGTCGACCAGCCAGTTCAAAATCACCCGCGCCAGCCAGGCTTTCGGGGTGCGAATCAGAAGCCCGCGGCGCCGTTCGGCGTAATAACGGAGAAACGCCTCCTGCACTGCGTCTTCCGCGAGGGCGCGGTCGCGGCATTCGGTGAGAGCGAGCCGCACCAGCATGGGGGCATGCGCCTGGTAGAGAACGCGAAGCTCCTCGAGCAGCAAGCCCTCCAGGTTCGCGGGAGCTGTGGCGAACAGGTCGGCCTGCAGAAATATGTCAGCGGGGTGGTCCGAGGCTGGATCGTGGCTCATCGCACGCCTTTCTTGAATTGTGCCCCGCATGCTTCGAAAAGGCAATGCCACAAGGCCCAAAAAGCAAGGTCTTCCACCTAGATAGAAACGGATTTTGCCCTAGGATCTGGAAGTGCGTCATGAATAAATCCGCGCCAGCCGTCATGTGGGCGGCCATTGAGAGAGATTCCGGAAAACGGAGGAAGAAGACGTGCCTCTCCGGGGAAGGCAACAGAGAGGGAATACGACCGTTGAGAGCGCACTGATCCTGCTGCCGCTGCTGGCGTTGACTTACGCGTTCATCGATCACGGGCTGGTGGTTTTCCTGCAGTCCACGTTTCAGCATGCGGTGCGGGAAGGCGTCCGGTACGCAGTGACCTATCAAACGATCGGGGGCCTGGGGCACGATGCCTCGATCCGTCAAGTGGTGGTGAACCAGTCGATGGGTTTTCTCAGGGGCAGGGAGGATGCTGTGAAGATCCGCTATTTCGACCCCTCGACTTTCCAGGAGGTTCCGGACAACGTTCCGGGCAACATTGTTGAGGTTTCTATCGAAGGGTATGAACACCGCTGGCTGGCAGCGCTGTGGCGCGCGCCGGGCACGATCACGATCACGGCGCGGGCGGCTGACCGGATGGAGGGGCTGCCCACCGGGGCGTCGCCGCCAGCAAGGTGAGCGGAGCGGACGGGAGGGAACAGATGAGGAGGAGAGAAACCCTGCGGCGGCGCCGGGGGAATGCGCTGATCGAGTTTGCTCTTGCGTTCGCGCTGCTGATGCCGCTCTACGTGTGGATGCTTGTTTTCGGACTGGATCTTCGGCGGATGATGCAGACCGGGCAGGTGAGCCGTGACGCAGGCCACATGTTCGCGCGGGGCGTCGACTTTTCGCTGCCCGGCAACCAGGATGTGCTCGTGCGGCTGGCAGCCGGAATGAACATGACGCGCACGGGCGGATCCGGAGTCGTCATCCTGACAAAGCTGTTGAAGGTGGGGCCGCAAGACTGCGTCGACGGCGGCTATTCGGCCGGCTCGTGCTCCAACCAGGGGCAGACGGTGGTGACACAGCGCATCGTGGTGGGCAACGCCGGCCTGGGGCAGAGCCGCGTGGCGTCGCCGACCCCGGGACTGCTGCAAAGCGACGGGACGATCCGGCCGAGCGATTACCTGATGAACGCAGGTGCGAGGGCGTCCGGATTCGATGCGATCCTCAACCTGGCCGAAGGCGAGACAGCCTATGTGGCCGAGGCGTGGTTCGAGTCGCCTGTGAAGGACTTTCCAACGTTGAACAACCGGGGGCCGGTTTATGCGCGGACGATCTTCTGAAACGAGGCGGGGCATTGCTCTTGTGATGCTGGCGGTCAGCCTGGTGCTGATCCTGTTCATGGTGGGGCTTGCGGTGGATGCCTCGTATCTGTACACCGTGCGGGCCAAGCTCTCCATGGCTTGCGACGCGGCGGCGCTGGCGGCAGCGCGCTCGCTTCATGTGGGGCTGACGATGGCTGCGCAGGAGGCCTCGGCCCGGGCGCGGGCGCATGCCTTTTTCGACGCCAACTTCCCCGACGGCAGCCTGAACACGCGCAACCGGAGCGCCACGGTGGAAGTGGAGGAGACCGCACTGCGAACGCGCTCGGTCACTGTTTCCGCCCGTGTGGAAGCGCCGACCTACTTCATGAGGCTGGCCGGCATCTCGTCGGTCCCCGTCGCGGCCTCCGGCAAGGCGTCCCGGCGCGACGTGAACCTCATGATGATCCTGGACCGCTCGGGCAGCATGCAAAACGCCGGCGCGTGCGAGCCGATGAAAACGGCGGCGCAGAGCTTCGTCTCGCGCTTCGCCGAAGGCCGCGACCGGCTGGGCATGGTCACTTACAGCTCCTCGTGGCACTATACTTACCCGCTGACGAAGAACTTCAAGACCCAGAGCCCCACGCTGCATTCCGTCATCGGGACCATTTCCTGCACCGGGGGAACATCGACAGCGATGGCGATCAGCGAGGCCTATGCGCGGCTGCGCGCTGTCAACGAGCCGGGCGCGCTCAACATCATCATGCTTTTCACCGACGGCATTCCCACCGGCCTGACGGCGCAGTTCCCCGTCAAGACCGCCATCGACTCCCGCTATGGCAACGGGGAGAACCGCCGGATCAACGGCATCGATTTCTACTACCCCAACACCGGAACGATTTACAACATGGAGCGAAGCGGCTGCCGCGACGCAGCCGGGAAGACCTTTCAGGACTCGAACTGGAGTCCGCAGGACCGGGTCGGCGTGCTCGTGGCGTCGGGAGAGGGCACGGCCAGCACCGGACACAACTATGGCCTGATTCGAACCTACGCGCCGACAGCCGGAAGCGGCGATGTGACGATCAACGGCCCTCTTGGCGCCATGGACAGCGGCAGCGGGTGTGCATTCGGCGCCGGGACGTCCGACTACAATCTGATGCGCTACGTGAAGCGCGACATCGCCTACGTTCCGGATTTCGACATCTACGGCAACCGCATGGACTGCTGTTACCGTTCCGTTGCCACGTTCTCCTCAGGCCCGTACGCCGGGCGCATCCGTCCCGACCGTCCTTCCTCCGTGGGCGCGGCTGCCACCAACGCCACCGACAACGCGGCCAGACGGATCCGGCAGGACGCCACGATGCCCACGATTTTCTACGTGATCGGCCTCGGCAGCGTGGATTCGGTGTTGCTGAAGCGGATCGCCAATGACCCGTCCAGCCCCAGCTATAACCGGGATGAACCAACCGGCCTCTACGTGTACGCGCCGGACCGGACCCAGTTGAACCAGGCGTTCGCACGCATCGCCTCCGAGATCCTGCGCCTCGCACAATAGCAGACGCGCTGCGCCGCTCCGGGCAGAACCATGCAGAATGGTTGCGGGAGGCGCAACATGAAAGCACTGTGCACTGCGGCGGCGGCTCTGCTGCTGATGCCTTGCTTCGCGCAGAGCAGCCGCGAGATGGAGGAACTGAACTGGGCGGAGTTCGCCGAACTCGTCCCGGCGAAGATCCGGACGGTCCTGCTGCCCACCGGAACTCTGGAAGCGCACGGGGTGATCCACAACGGCGCCGACAACACGGCGCCGCTGGACATCGCGCGCGCAATGGCGCCGCGCCTGAATGCGCTGATCGCTCCGCTGATTCCGTACGGCGTCACCGGAAGCCTCGACGGCTACCCCGGCACGTTTCAGATCTCGGAGGCTGCCTATCGCCCGTTCGTCGCCGATGTCTTGCGGGGGCTGGCGCGCAACGGATTCCGCAACATCCTGATCATCAACGGTCACGGCGGGCCCCAAACCGCCATCCTCAACGATCTGGCCGAGCAGGCGAGCCGTGAGCACAGGGTGCGCGTCATGGTGATCAACTGGTGGGCGGCGTGCGCCGATGAGACGCTGCGCGTCTTCGGCGAGGATGGGGGCCACGCCGGGTGGAACGAGACGGCGTTCACGCAGGCCGCGCGTCCGCATCTGGTGCGGCAGGAGCGCTACAGCCGGGAGCTGGAACTCCCGCGGCAGGCGGCGGGCAGCTGGGCTGCATACCCGTTCCCTGCGCCTGTGATCCTGTATCAGCCCGGGCAGGGATCGGTCAAATTTGACGCTGCCAGGGCGAAGGAGTATTTTCAGGCCGTGGTAGACTGCATGACAAAACTGGCAGGGGGGACGATCGAAAAATGGGACCGCTGGAATCTGTATCCCGCCGCAGCTTCGCCCGCGCCGCAGCGCTAGCCGCAACGGTTCCGGTGTGGACCGAGCGCGCGCTGGCGCAGCTGAGCTATCCGGGAGAAGCGCCGCCGGACGCCGTGCTGCTGAATGCGAACGAGAATCCGCTGGGCCCGTGCGCGGAGGCGCTGGCCGCGATCCAGGAGGCGGCTCGCAAAGGCGGGCGGTACCAGTTCGGGGAGACGTTGCGCCTGGCGAAAAAAGCCGCGGAGCTGGAGGATGTGCCGCCGGACTGCGTGCAGTCCTACGCCGGATCGAGCGACCCGCTGCACCGCGTGGTGCTGGCCTTCTGCGGTCCGGGGCGCGCGTTCGTCACGGCCGATCCCGGCTACGAGGCGGGCGAGCGCGCGGCGCGGTTTGTGCAGGCGCCGGTGCACCGCGTGCCGCTGACCAAAGACTACGCGCACGACGTGGAGGGGATGCTGCGGGCGGCTGGCGGGCAGGCGGGCGTGTTTTACATCTGCAACCCGAACAACCCCACCGGCACGGTGACGCCGCGGGCGGCCATCGAGCGGCTGGTGCGCGAGAAGCCCGCCGGCAGCGTGGTGCTCATCGACGAGGCCTATATCCATTTCTGCGGGGAGAGGTCCTGCATGGACTTGGTGCGGGACGGCAAGGACGTGTTCGTGCTGCGGACGTTCTCCAAGATCTACGGAATGGCAGGGCTGCGCGCCGGACTCGCGTTCGCCCGTCCGGACCTGCTGGACCGCATCCGTCCTTACGGAACCGGCTTCCTGCCGGTGACGGGAATGGTGGGCGCCATCGCGAGCCTCGAGGCAAAGCATGTGGTTCCCGAGAGGCGCGAGTATGTGCGGCGGATCCGCGAGGATCTGATGTCCTGGCTGCGCGAGCACCGGATCGATTTCGTGCCGAGCGTCAGCAACAAGATCATGATCCGCACCGCGAAGCCGGGGCGGGAGGTGGCGGCGGCGATGGCGGCGAGGAAGGTGATCATCGGCCGCTCGTGGCCCTCCTGGCCCAATCATGTGCGGGTGACCCTCGGGACGCCCGAGGAAATGGCGAAATTCAAGGCGGCATTTCTGGAAGTCATTTCTTCCTGATTTTCGCTTCATTTCCTGCCTGGTCCGGCAAGTCTGCTTTACCGCTGTAAATCCTGTCCTGCCGGCTCTCCTGTTTACAAACAATCCCGGCCCGCGCGCGTAGATGACTACGAGCGCAAAAGCGGGCTGGAGCGCCCGCAGCTCAACAAGGAGGGCCGCTTCGATGAACTGGAGACAGGTTTGCACGACGGCTGCTGCGGTGGTGCTCGCCCTGGGCGCGCTGGCTGGAGAAGCCCGCGCGGAAGGGCGGATCCTCCGGGCGGAAATTCCGTTCGATTTTCAGGCAGGAAATCACTTTCTGCCCGCGGGAATTTACACGTTCGAGCATATGGCGATGAAGCCGGTGCTCGTCATCACCACGCCGCAGGGCCGGCAGATCGCCGTGTTGACGCACCCTGCGGGGAAGATCGAGAGTCCGCCCGCCCCCGGTCTGGTCTTTGAACGGGAGGCGGGAGAGTACACTCTTGCCGAGGTCTGGGCGCCCGGGGCCCTGCACCGTGCAGGTGTTGCGCCGTCCGGGAGGGCGAACCGGGTGGCCGGCGCGAGGCAGAGGGTGCGGATTGTGGCCACGCTGCCGCCGCGCTGAGCGGAGCGGCAGGCAAGGCTGGCCGGTTCGCCCCCGGGCCCCGGCCGGCCTGAACGGCCAGGCGGGGCGGCTAGGTGAGGCCGCCCCGTCCTGTTTCTTCCGATGGGCGGGAGCTTCGCTGATTTTCTATACAATGAGAGGTTCCGGGCATCTGGAATGACAGGCAGGCCCGGATGCCTGCGATCCACGGGATCGTTTCAGGGAACAGCGGAGCACACCCATGGGAACAATCGCCTTGAACAGCGGTCTGGAAAAGACCGCTTTTTTCTATAGGTCGGTGGTCGGCAAGAAGGTGGTGATGGCGGTCACCGGCTGCGTGCTGTGCCTGTTCGTGCTCGGCCACATGCTGGGCAACTTGCAGATCTATCAGGGGGCGGAGAAGCTGAACCGGTACGCGGAGTTCCTGCACGGGCTCGGACCCGGGCTGTGGGCGGTGCGGCTGGTGCTGCTGGCGTGCGTGGGGCTGCACATCCTGAGCGCCTATCAGTTGTGGCGTCTGAAGCTGGACGCGCGGCCGGTTTCCTACGTCAAGAAAGCCACGGTGGCTACCAGTTATGCGGCGCGGACGATGATCTGGAGCGGTCCGATTGTCCTGGCATTCATCATCTACCACCTGCTCCATTTCACCACCGGACAAGCACACCCGGACTTCCGCGCGGGCGACGTGTACCATAACGTGATCGCCGGCTTCCGCCAGCCGGCGGCGAGCCTGTTCTACATCGCCGCCAACATCCTGCTGGCGATTCACCTTTACCACGGCGCGTGGAGCATGTTTCAAAGCGTGGGGGTGAACCATCCGCGCTACACGCCGTGGTTGAAGCGGCTGGCGAAAGCCTATGCATGGGTGATCGGCGCCGGCAACGTATCCATTCCGCTGGCGGTGCTGACCGGCGTGGTGAAGTAGACCGGGAGGGAGAAGCAACCATGGCATTCCAACTGGACGCGCGGACCCCGTCGGGTCCTCTGGAGCAGCGCTGGTCGAAGGCGAAGCAGGAGATGAAGCTCGTCAGCCCGGCCAACCGGCGCAAGTACACGGTGATCGTGGTCGGCACGGGACTGGCGGGAGGAAGCGCCGCGGCGACGCTGGGCGAGCTGGGCTACAACGTCAAGTGCTTCTGCTTCCAGGATTCGCCCCGGCGGGCGCACTCGATCGCCGCGCAGGGCGGCATCAACGCCGCGAAGAATTACCAGAACGACGGCGACAGCGTCTACCGGCTCTTCTACGACACGATCAAGGGCGGCGACTTCCGCTCGCGCGAATCGAATGTCTACCGCCTGGCCGAGGTGAGCGTGAACATCATCGACCAGTGCGTGGCGCAGGGCGTGCCTTTTGCGCGCGAGTACGGCGGGACGCTGGCGAACCGCAGCTTCGGCGGCGCCCAGGTGTCGCGCACGTTCTACGCGCGGGGGCAGACGGGGCAGCAGCTGCTGCTGGGCTGCTACCAGGCGCTGGAGCGGCAGGTGGACGCGGGGCGCGTGCAGATGTTCTACCGCCACGAGATGCTGGACCTCGTCGTGGTGGACGGGCGCGCCCGCGGCATCGTGACGCGCAATCTGGTCACCGGCGCCATTGACTGCCATGTGGCGGACGCGGTGGTCCTCGCCACCGGCGGCTACGGCAACGTGTTCTATCTGTCGACGAACGCCAAGGGGTCGAACGCCACGGCGATCTGGCGCGCCTACAAGCGCGGTGCGGGCTTCGGCAACCCGTGCTTCACGCAGATCCATCCCACCTGCATCCCGCAGACCGGCGACTATCAGTCGAAGCTGACGCTGATGAGCGAGTCGCTGCGCAACGACGGCCGCATCTGGGTGCCGAAGAAGAAGGGCGACACGCGCAACCCCAACGACATTCCCGAGGAGGAGCGCGACTACTACCTCGAGCGGATGTATCCCGCCTACGGGAACCTCTGCCCGCGCGACATCGCCTCGCGCGCGGCGAAGGTGATGTGCGACCAGGGCTACGGCGTGGGGCCCGGCGGACGCGGCGTGTATCTCGATTTCAAGGAAGCCATCGAGCGGCTGGGACGCAAGACGATCGAGGAGCGCTACGGCAACCTGTTCGAGATGTACGAGCGGATCACGGGCGAGGACCCCTACAAGGTGCCGATGCGCATCTACCCGGCCGTGCATTACACGATGGGCGGCCTGTGGGTGGACTACCACCTGCAAAGCACGATCCCCGGGCTGTTCGTGCTGGGGGAGGCGAATTTCAGCGATCACGGGGCCAACCGGCTGGGCGCGAGCGCTCTGATGCAGGGCCTGGCCGACGGCTACTTCATCATTCCCTACACGATCGGGCATTTCCTCGCGCAGGTGAAGCCGGGCGGCGTGAGCGCCGATCAGGCGGAGTTCCGCGCGGCGCGCGAGGAGGTCGAGCAGCGGATCAAACGCCTGCTTTCCATCCGCGGCAAGAAGACGGTGGACGACTTCCACCGCGAACTGGGCAAGATCATGTGGGAGTACTGCGGCATGGCCCGCAATGCGTCGGGCCTGAAGCATGCGCTCGAAAAGATCCCCGAGCTGCGGGAAGAGTTCTGGCAGAACGTGAACGTCCCCGGCAGCGGGGAGGAGCTGAACCAGAGCCTGGAAAAGGCCGGGCGCGTGGCCGATTTCCTGGAACTGGGCGAGCTGATGTGTCTGGACGCCCTGGAGCGGGAGGAGAGCTGCGGCGGGCACTTCCGCGAGGAGTATCAGACCGAGGACGGCGAAGCGAAGCGTGACGACGAGCGGTTCTGCCATGTGGCTGTGTGGGAATACACGGGCGATGGCAAGCGTCCGGCGCGCCACGTGGAGCCGCTGAACTTCGAATTCGTGCATCTGGCGCAGCGCAGCTACAAATGAGGAGCACTGGCGATGAAGATCATCCTGAACATCTGGCGTCAGAAGAATGCATCGAGTCCGGGCAAGATGGTGCGCTACGAGGTCGACAACGTGAACGAGCACATGTCGTTTCTCGAGATGCTCGATGTGCTCAACGAAGAGCTGACCCGAAAAGGCGAGGATCCGGTCACGTTCGAGCATGATTGCCGCGAGGGCATCTGCGGCTGCTGCGGGTTCATGATCAACGGCATTCCGCACGGGCCGGAGCGCGGCACGACCGTGTGCCAGCTGCATATGCGGCACTTCCGCGACGGCGAGGAGCTGTGGCTGGAGCCCTTCCGCGCGAAGGCGTTCCCGGTGATCAAGGACCTGATGGTGGACCGCAGCGCGTTCGACCGGATCATTTCGGCAGGCGGCTACATCAGCATCAACACCGGCTCGGCGCCGGAAGCGAATTCGATCCTGGTGAACAAGCAGTGTGCGGACATGGCAATGGATGCGGCCGCGTGCATCGGCTGCGGCGCCTGCGTGGCGGCATGCCCGAACGCGAGCGCGTCTCTCTTCGTCTCGGCCAAGATCGCGCACCTCGGGCTGCTGCCGCAAGGGCAGCCGGAGCGGGACCGCCGCGCGCTGCGGATGGTGCTGAAGATGACCGATGAGGGCTTTGGCTATTGCACCAACACGGGCGAGTGCGAGGCGATCTGCCCGAAGGGCGTGAAGATCGAATACATCGCCCGCATGCACCGGGATTTCACAAAAGCCGTGGCGCTGTTCCGGGAAGAGGCGAAAGTGGGCGGCGCGGGCTGAGGCGCAGGCCGGCAGTTCCGGGCAGAAAGGTCGAAAAATGGGGCCGCCCGGTGCTATTCTGGCATCGTGAAGCGGCCCCGTCTGCTGTTGCTGCCCCTGTTGGCCTTTCCGCTTTTGGCGATTCCTGCCGCGGCACCCGCGGCGCAGAAGGCTGCGGGCCAGGCGGCGGTGAAACAGGGCAAGAAGAGCAGCGCCGGGAAGAAGTCCACAGCGCGGCGGCGCAGCGTCAGCAAGCGCGCGCCGGCCAGAAAGGCGCGCGGGCAGCAGCAGCCTGAACCACAGAGAATCCGGGAAATTCAGCAGGCGTTGAGCGAGCGCGGCTATGCCGTGGAGCCCACCGGCGTGTGGGATGCGGCCACCGTGGAAGCGTTGAAGCGGTTTCAGGAGGATCACAACATCCGCAACCTGACCGGCAGGGGCAAGCTCGATCCGCTGACCCTGATTGCCCTGGGGCTGGGCCCGTCGCAAGGCCGCACAGCGCCCTCTGGCGCCGCGGCGCAACCTCCAACGGAAGGAAACCGACCATGATCATTGGCGTACCCCGCGAAGTGAAGGATCACGAATCCCGCGTCGGGCTGGTTCCCCACGGCGTTACCGCGCTGGTGGAAGCCGGCCATCAGGTGGTGGTGCAGACCCGCGCCGGCAGCCTGAGCTCGATCACCGACGAGGAATATCTGCAGGCGGGCGCGCGCATCGCGCCGACGGCGGCGGATGTCTGGAACGCCGCCGACATCATCGTGAAGGTGAAGGAGCCGCAGCCCTCCGAATACGGCTTCTTCCGCGAAGGGCTGACCATCTTCACCTACCTGCACCTGGCCCCTCTGCCGGAGCTGACCCAGAAGATGCTGGAGACGAAGGTGACCGGCATCGCCTACGAAACGATCCAGGAAGAGGACGGATCGCTGCCGCTGCTGACGCCGATGAGCGAGGTCGCCGGCAGGATGGCCGTGCAGATCGGCGCGCAGTATCTGGAGGCGCCGAATGGCGGCCGCGGCGTGCTGCTGGGCGGCATCCCGGGCGTTGCCCCGGGCAACGTGGTGGTGCTGGGCGGGGGCGTGGTGGGGCACAATGCGGCGCGCATCGCCCACGGGCTGGGAGCGAACGTCACGATCATCGACAAGAATCTGAACCGCCTGCGGGAACTCGATGACATTTACAACGGCGGCGTGACGACGCTGGCGTCCAACGCCTGGACGATCCGCGAGTCCCTGCGCCATGCGGATCTGGTGATCGGCGCGGTGCTGATCCCCGGCGCGAGCGCGCCCAAGCTGGTGAAGCGCGAGATGCTGCAGGTGATGAAGCGGAACTCGGTGATCGTGGACGTGGCGATCGATCAGGGCGGCTGCTGCGAAACCTCGCGCCCCACGACGCACACCGATCCGGTGTACTTCGTGGACAACGTCCTGCACTATTGCGTCTCCAACATGCCGGCGGCGGTGCCGCACACCTCCACTTACGGTTTGACCAATGCCACGTTCCCCTACCTGATGCAGCTGGTGCAGCACGGCGTGCACGAGGCGATCGCGTCGAACCCCGCGCTGGCGCTGGGCGTCAACACCTACAAAGGGCATTGCACGCACCCGGCGGTGGCGGAATCGCAGGGCATCCCCTACACGGAACTCGCGAAGCTCCTCTAAAACGGCATTCCGGCGCCGCGCCTGCCGCTCCGGGCGGGGGCGCGGCGTTCTTCTTTCGCGCGCTGACGGGGGGCGCCGGGCTGCGCTATGGTGGTGGTTCCCCCGTCCATGGCACGCATTCATCCTTTCCGCGCCCTTCGCTACACGCCCCGCGCGGGCGATGTGGCGCAGCTCGCCACGCTTCCCTATGACGTCATTCCCGAAGAGCTGGAACGGGACTACAAAGCCCGCAGCCCGTACAATTTCGCGCACCTGATTCTGCCGCGGGGCGATTACGCGGGCGCAGCGGCGCGGCTCGACGAGTGGCGCCGGGAAGGGATCGTCGCCACCGAAGATCGCGAGGCTGTGTTCGTCTACGAGCAGGAGTTTCCGGCGCCGGGCAGCGGCGAGAGGCTCGTCCGGCGCGGCTTCATCGCCCTGGGTGATACCGAACCTTACGGGCAGACGGTGTTCCGCCACGAGCGGACACTGAGCGGTCCAAAGGAGGACCGCTTCCGGCTGCTCGAAGCCACCCGCGTGCAGTTCGATTCGATCTTCATGCTGTTCCCGGACGACGGTCTTGTGGTGGAGCGGATGCTCGCGGAGGGCGCCGCGCAGCCGCCGGAAGTGGAATACGTGGATCACCAGCAGACGAGCCACCGGCTGTGGCGCGTGACGGAGCCGGCATGGATCGAACGGCTGCAGGCGGCGATGGGGGACAAGAAGCTGCTGATTGCCGACGGGCACCACCGCTACGAGACGGCGCTGCGAATGGGGCAGGCGCGCACGATGATGACGTGCGTGGCGCTCGAGTCTCCCGGGCTGCGCTGCTTCGCGACGCACCGGCTTGTGCATTCGCTGCCGCGGTTCGATGCGGAGCAGTTTCTCCGTGCGCTGCCAAATGCGGAACCCGGCGCCTGGCCGGTGGCATCGCCGCCCGGGCATGTGCGGATCGGCGTGGCGACGGCGGCAGGCGAGGTTCATACGGACATCCCTGCGCAGCAGGGCGCGCTGAATGTGGTGGTGCTGCAGGAGTCGATCCTGTCGCCGTTGCTCGGGCTGACTCCGGAGCGCGTGGCCGAGGGCGGGCATCTGGCCTACACGCGCTCGGCGGAAGAGGCGCTGAAGGCGGTGCGTTCAGGGCGGGCGCAGATCGCGTTTCTGCTGGAAGACCTGCCCGTGGACGGGCTGGCGCGAGCGGCCTTCTCCGGACAGGTGCTGCCGCAGAAGTCGACGTACTTCTATCCGAAGCTCGGATCCGGGCTGGTGATGTACGAGCTGCCAGCCTGATGCGCGGCGCGTCATGATGGGAGTGCGGCGGGCTCATCATGACGACCGGACGCGCCGGAGTTGAGGAGACGTGGACACGGCGGGCCTGGATGGCCGCGGCTGGCGCCCTGTGGCAAGCGGTGCCGCTCGATGCCGGGCAGATGCTCGTGGCTTCCCCTTCGATGAAAGACCCGGATTTTGCGCGCACGGTGATCCTGCTGTTCCATGTCTCCGGCGAAGCGGCGATGGGGCTGATGCTGAACCGGCTGCTGCCGCGCCGCTCCGGGGAGCCGCAGATGTATGCGGGCGGCCCTGTGCCGCAGGGCGTGCGCTCTCTGCTGCCGGAAGCGTCCGAGCCCGGGGCGGCGAGGCTTTGCCCGGGCGTGTGGATGGTGGCGGGCAGGACGCGCTCCCCGCGGGGGCGCATCTATGTCGGATATACGGGGTGGACGGCGGCGCAACTGAGGCAAGAGTGCATGCGCGGGCTGTGGCGTGTCATGCCCGGGGATGCGGGCGCTGTGTTCGATCCGCAGCCGGAGAGGCTGTGGGAGCGTCTGCAAGGGCGCTAGCCGGGGCGGCGGAGATAATGGAGTTGTGTCACGAGTCTCGCGTTGGATTGCGGTTTTCCTGCTGACGGGCATAGCGGCGCGCGCGCAGGCGGTGATGGACGGGCTGAACGCCACGGCGTGGGTGCAGACTTCGGTGGAGTACCGCGCCTGCGCTTTGCAGGCGTGGCGTTCGGCGCGGCTTGCTCTGGATCGGGCCTTGAAGGACAGACGCTGGACGGCGGCGCTGGAACAGACGGGGGACGTGCGGAGGCTGCCGCCGGCGGTGATCGTCGATATCGACGAGACCGTGCTCGACAACTCGCCCGGGCAGGCGCGCTTCCTGCTGGAGGGCGACGGGCGCTATTCGCAGAAGCTGTGGGAGGAGTGGACCTCGGAAGCGCGCGCGGAGCCGGTGCCCGGGGCGGTGGAGTTTCTGAAAGCCGCGGCGGCGCGCGGCGTGACGGTCTTCTACATCTCGAACCGCGGGCAGCAGGAGGCGGACGCCACGCGGCGCAATCTGGTGGAGAAGGGCTTCCCGTTCCGCGAGCAGGCTGCGGGCAATCTGGGCGACGCGCTGCTGCTGCGGGGCGAGCGCCCGGAGTGGACCTCGGACAAGAGCTCGCGCCGCGCCGCGGTGGCGGCGCACTACCGCGTGTTGCTGTTGTGCGGCGATGATCTGAATGACTTTTTCCCGGCGCGGCTGAAGCCGGAGGAGCGCGCGGGAAAGGCGCGCGCCTATGATGCTTGGTGGGGGGAGCGATGGATCATCCTGCCGAACCCGATGTATGGTTCCTGGGAGGATGCCCTGTACGATTTCGACCGGACGCTGAAGCCCGTTGAGGTGCAACAGCGAAAGCTGAAGGCTCTGCGGACGCGGTGACGCAAGTTGCGCCGCAGAGACGGGACGCGGATGTGGCGATGAAGGTGGAACGCCGCACGATGCTGTGGGCCGCTGCGACCGCCGCAGCTGCGTGGCTGGCGGCGGCGGTGTTCTCCTTCACGGCTCTGGGCGGCCAGTTCGACAACAACGTCTACGACTTCCTGTTCCGCGCGTCGCCCCCGCGCGCGGTGACATCGCCCGCGGCGCTGGTGGTATTCGACGAGCGGACATTTCAACAACACGGGGGAATCCGGCGGCTGCGGGAGAATCTGGCGCGAGTGATGGAGCGGATCGCCGCGGCACGGCCCGCCGCGGTAGCCGTGGACGTGACGCTCGCAGATCCGGGCGACCCCGCGGAAGACGCGCGGCTGGCCGCCGCCTTTGCGAAGACGCCGGGGCTGGTGCTGGCCTGCGAGATGTTGCCGGACGGCACAGGGTGGCAGGACCCGATCGAGCCTTTCCGGCGGCATGCGGCTGCGGTGGGGCATGTCTCGACGCTCGCCGGGCCCTACGATGAAGTGAACCGCCGCATCACGCTGGAGCGGGTGGCAGGGCGCGAGCGCCGGTGGGCGCTCTCGCTGGAGGCGCTGCGCGTTTCCACCGGAGCGGCGGAGGTGCTCGCTTCACCCGCAGACGTGGCGGTGGGGGCGCGGATCATTCCGTCGCGTTGGGACGAGGGGCGCCCGCTGCGCGTGCGGTACGCGGAGCGGAGCATCCCGGTGATCTCCGCTGCCGATCTGCTGGGCGGCGGCGCGGCGGAGGGGCTCGCGGGCAAGACGGTGTTCGTGGGCGTGACCGCGATCTCGGCTGCGCCGGACCGCCTGTTCACGCCGCTCTCGCGCGGGCTGCCCATGGCGGGAGTAGAGATTCACGCGCAGGCGTTCCAGACGATGCATGCCGGGGCGTTTCTGGCAGACGCGCCGCTGTGGGCCACTCTGCTGGCATCTCTGGCGGGGGCGGTGCTGATCGTCGCTCTGCTTTCCCTGGTGATGCGCTGGCAAGGTTGGGTGCTGGCTGCCGCCGTCCTGCTGGCTGCGCACGCGGCGCCGTGGATCTGTTTCCAACAGGATCTCGTGGTTCCGGCATCGGCGCCTGTGGCAGCGGCGTGGCTGGCGCTGGCGGGCGGGGGCGCGTTCCGCTACTTCTTCGTGCGGCGGCGGCTGGAGGCGAGCGAAGCCGCCACGCGGCGCTATCAGCAGGCGTTCCACTTCGTTGCGCACGAGATGCGCACTCCGCTGACGGCGATTCAGGGATCGAGCGAGCTGATCTCGCGCTACAACCTGCCGGAGGCGAAGCGGCGCGAGCTGAGCCAGATGATCCACAGCGAGTCGAAGCGGCTGGCGCGGATGATCACGACCTTCCTCGATGTCGAGAAGCTGAGCGCCGGGCAGATGGAGCTGCGGCTGTCCGATGTGGAGCTGGCGGCGCTGGTGGAAGCCTGCTGCCGGCGCGCCGCGCCGCTGGCGGAGCGGAAGCGCATCACGATTTCCAACCGTGTGCCCGCCGGACTTGCGCTGCGAGCGGATCAGGAGCTGCTGGAATACGCGGTTTACAATCTGATCACGAACGCGGTGAAGTACTCGCCCGAGGAGACGGAAGTCCTGATCGGCGCCGCTGCGGAAGGGGGTGAAGTGCGGCTGTGGGTGGCGGATCAGGGCATCGGCATGGACGAATCCGAGGTGAAGCAGCTGTTCCGGAAGTTTTACCGGACGAAGCGCGCCGAGGAGTCGGGCGAGGCGGGAACGGGGATCGGGTTGTCGATCGTGCGGCAGATCGTGGAGCTGCATGAGGGAACGATCGGCGTGCGGAGCGCTCCTGGCAAGGGCTCCACGTTCACCGTGGTGCTGCCTGCACGCTAAACTGGACTTCTGGCATGACTCCGCTTCTGCTTGTGGAAGACGACGCCGCCGTGCGTTCGACGCTCGCGACGTTCCTCGAGCTGGAGGGATACGCGGTGGAGGCGGTGGGATCGTCGCGCGAGGCGCTGGAACGGCTGGCGCGGGGCGAGTATCCGCTGGTGGTGAGCGACATCTACATCGACGACCGCACGGGCATCGACATTCTGCACGCGGTGCGGCAGTCGTCGCCGCAGTCGAAAGTGATCCTGATGTCGGCGCGCGGCAGCATGGAGACGGTGATGGCTGCCACGAAGGGCGGAGCCTACGACTACATTGCCAAGCCCTTCGAGCTCGAGGACCTGCTGAAGATCCTGAAACGCGCCGAGGGCGCCGCTGCCGCAGACGATGACGAAGTGGAGCCGGAAGAGCCGCTGCCGACGGAGATGATCGGCAGCGCGCCGAAGATGGTGGAGATTTACAAGACGATTTCGCGCGTCGCGCCGACCGATGCGCTGGTGCTGATCGAGGGCGAGACGGGCACCGGCAAGGAGCTGATCGCGCACATGATCCACGCGCATTCGCCGCGCGCCTCCATGCCGTTCATCCCCGTCGACTGCGCCTCGCTGGCGCCCACGCTGATCGAAAGCGAGCTGTTCGGCGCGGTGCGGGGCGCCTACACGGGCGCGGACCGGGACCGCACGGGCGTGTTCGAGGCGGCCAATGGCGGCACGGTTTTCCTGGACGAGATCGGCGAAATCGACCTGAATTTCCAGCTGAAACTGCTGCGATTTTTGCAGGAAAAGGAGGTGCGCCCGCTCGGTTCGTCGCGCCCGAGGAAGGTGGATGTCCGGATCCTGGCGGCCACCAACCGGGACCTGCGGAAGATGGTGGAAGAGGGGAAGTTCCGGGAGGACCTCTGGTACCGGCTGGACGTGGTGCGAATCACCGTGCCCCCGCTGCGCGAGCGGCGCGGGGACATCCCGCTGCTGGCGGCGGCATTCCTGAAGCGCTACAACGAGCGCTACGGTCTGGACACGCGAATCACCGAAAGCGGCATGCGGGCGCTGTGCGAGTATGACTGGCCGGGCAACGTGCGGCAGCTGCAGCACATGGTCGAGCGGCTGGTGATCCTCGCGCCGGGCGGCAGGATCACCGAGGACGCGGTGGAGGAGGCGATCCGCGCCTCCAGCCCGAAAGAAGAGCCCGGCGAGACGCTGGCGGAAGCCGAGGCCGAACAGATCCGCAAGGTGCTGGCGGCGACCGGGGGCAACAAGAGCCGCGCGGCGCGCATCCTGGGCATCGAGCGGAAGACGCTGTACCGCAAGCTCGAGCGGATGGGGCTGGCCTGAGGCGCCGCGCTACACTGGGGGTGTCGGACCCTCCATGGAATCCAGGATTCACGGGACCACCATTCTGGTGGTGCGCCGCAACGGCAAGACGGTGATGGCCGGCGACGGGCAGGTGACGTTCGGCTCGGAAGTGCTGAAGGCGCGCGCCAACAAGCTGCGGCGGCTGCACAAGGACAAGATTCTCGCGGGGTTCGCCGGCTCCACGGCGGACGCCTTTGCGCTGTTCGCGCGCTTCGAATCCAAGCTGGAGCAGTTCAATGGCAACCTGCCGCGCAGCGTGGTGGAGCTGGCCAAGGACTGGCGCACGGACCGCGTGTTGCGTCATCTGGAGGCGCTGCTGCTGGTGGCGGACGGCGAGCACGTCTACCTGCTCAGCGGCAACGGCGACGTCATCGAGCCGGACTCCGACTGCGCCGGCATCGGCAGCGGCGGCACGATCGCGCAGGCGGCGGCGCGGGCGCTGCTGGAAAACACGGATCTGGACGCCCGCACGATCGCGGAAAAAGCGATGACGATCGCCGCCGACATCTGCATCTACACCAACCACAATTTCCAGATCCAGGAGATCGGCTGACCATGGTCCTCTATCTTCCGGGCGACGCCAACCGGGACGAGCCGCTGCTGGACGAGCTGACGCCGCGGCAGATCGTGGCCGAACTGGACAAGTACGTGATCGGGCAGGCGGAGGCCAAGCGCGCCATCGCGATCGCCCTCCGCAACCGCATCCGCCGGCAGAAGCTGGACGCCGATATCGCCGAGGATGTCATGCCCAAGAACATCCTCATGATCGGCCCCACGGGGGTGGGCAAGACGGAGCTGGCGCGGCGGCTGGCGAAGCTGTCCAACTCGCCCTTCCTGAAGGTGGAGGCGTCGAAGTTCACCGAGGTGGGCTACATCGGGCGCGACGTGGATTCGATGATCCGCGATCTGGTGGAAGTGGCCATCGACATGGTGCGCGAGCAGAAGCTCGACGAGGTGGCCGACCGCGCGGAGGAGCTGGCCGAAGAGAGGCTTCTCGACGCGCTGATGCCCGCCTCGCCGGAGCCGAGCGAGTCGGCCGAGCGCACGCGGGAGAAGCTCCGGGAGCGTCTGCGCGCCGGGCGGCTCGACGACAGGATGGTCGAAATCGAGGTCAAGGAGCGCGCGCCGGCGTTCGAGATTTTCGGCAACACTGGCAGCGAGGAGATGGACATGAACCTGCGGGAGTTCCTCCCGCAGCTGTTCGGCCCGCGCACGACGAAGCGCACGATGCGCGTCTACGAGGCCTTCGACTACCTGGTGCAGGAGGAAGAGAACAAGCTGATCGACATGGATCAGGTGACGCGCATTGCCATCGAGCGCGTCGAGCGCAGCGGCATCATCTTCCTCGACGAGATCGACAAGATCGCCGGGCGCGAGACCGGGCACGGTCCCGACGTGAGCCGCGAGGGCGTGCAGCGGGACATCCTGCCGATCGTGGAAGGCACGACGGTAAACACGCGCTACGGCTTCGTGCGCACCGATCACATCCTGTTCATCGCCGCCGGCGCGTTCCACGTATCCAAGCCGAGCGACCTGATCCCGGAGCTGCAGGGGCGGTTCCCGATCCGCGTGGAGCTGAAGTCGCTCACCGAGGACGACTTCGTGCGCATCCTCACCGAGCCGAAGAACGCGCTGACGCGGCAGTACGCAGCGCTGATGGAGACCGAGGGGATCCGGCTGACGTTCACGCCGGATGCGATCCGCGAGATGGCCCGGTTTGCGCGGATCGTCAACGAAAACAGCGAAAACATCGGCGCGCGGCGCCTGCACACGATCATGGAGAAGGTGCTGGAGGAGATCAGCTTCGAGGGGCCCGACCTGCGCAAGAAGAAGATCACGATCGACGCCGATTACGTGCGCAAGCAGCTGGCGGGCATCGTCGAGGATCAGGATCTGAGCCGCTACATCCTGTGAACGCTCTGCGCCTCCTCCCGCCCTGTCTTGCGGCCGCGATTTTGTGCGGTTGCGGATACACTGGAGATCCGCTGCCGCCGGCGCTGATGATTCCCGAGGCGGTCGAGGACCTGAGCGGGTTTCAGCGCGGCGGCGAGGTGCTGCTGCAATTCACGGTGCCGCAGAAGACGACCGAGGATCTGCTGCTGAAGTCGCCGCCGGAGATCGAGCTTCGCGCGGGCGAGAATCCGCAAGGCGGATTCGACATGGGCGCCTGGCTGGTGGGAAGCGAGCGGCTGCCTGCGCCGGAGGTGCGAGAGGGCGTGGCGCGGGTGCGCGTGCCGGCCACGGCATGGACGGGCAAAGAGATGGTATTCGGGGTAAGGACCCGCGGACCGCGCGGCCGTTTCTCGCAGTGGTCGAACCTGATCGTGCTGCGGATCGTCGCGCCGCCGGCGCCTCCCCGCGGGCTGCGAGCCGAAGGCACGCCGGAGGGCATCCGCGTGATGTGGGAAGGCGAAGGGGCGCGGTGGCGCGTGTTCCGAAAGGCGGGGGAGGAGTTTGAACAGGCGGCGGAGGTCGAGCAGCGCGAGTGGCTGGACCGTGATGCGAGTTTCGGAAGGACCTACGAATACGCCGTGGAGCAGGTGAAAGAGACGGGCGCCGTGCCGGCAGTGAGCGAGCGCACGGCGCCGGCGCGGATCGAATATGAGGACACCTTTCCGCCCGCGCCGCCCGCGGGACTGCGGGCGGTGGCAGGCACGGGCTCCGTGGAACTGAACTGGGACAGGAACCGCGAGGAGGACCTGCGGGCGTATCAGGTGTGGCGGGCGGAGGAGGGCGGCGAGTTCGTTCGTCTGGGCGAGCCAGCTGCGTCTTCCAGCTTCAGCGACCGCACCGTAGTCTCCGGACGGCGCTACCGTTACGCCGTTTCCGCCATTGACGAGAAAGGCAACGAGAGCCGCCCCTGCGATCCGGTGGAAATCATCGCACCATAGAAGAGATGGTCTACTACGCCAGAATTGCCCGCGACTCCGCCGTGCCGATGGACGCGCCCGACCATCATCCGGGCGTGGTCCGGGGACGGCTGGAAGGGGACCGGTTCGTGACGCCCGCCGGCGCGAGCTACCGCGCGGACGAGGTGCGCTTCCTGCCGCCCGTGTGTCCCACGAAGATCGTCTGCGTGGGCAGGAACTACGCCGAGCACGCGCGCGAGCTGGGCAACGAAGTTCCTTCCGAGCCACTGCTGTTTCTGAAGCCGCCGTCTTCCCTGAACGGACACCGTGCGCCCGTGATCCGTCCCCGCGGCGTCGAGAAGCTCTCCTATGAAGGCGAGCTGGCGCTGGTGGTGGGGCGCCGCGCGCGCCGCGTCAGCGAGGCGGAGGCGTGGAGCGTGGTGGCAGGGTACACCGTGCTCAACGACATCACCGCCCGCGACTGGCAGAAGAAAGACGGGCAGTGGACTCGCGCCAAGGGCAGCGACACGTTCTGCCCCGTGGGTCCTTGCTGGGTGCCGAAGGAACAGGTGCGGTTCGAGGATCTGCGCATCCTTTCGCGTGTCAACGGCGAAGTGAGGCAGGACGCCTCCGTCACCGGAATGATCTTCGGCGTGCCGCAGCTGATCGCCTACATTACCTCGTTCCTGACGCTGGCGCCGGGCGACCTGATCGCCACGGGCACGCCTCCGGGTGTGGGCGCCGTGGAGCCCGGAGACGTGGTGGAAGTGGAGATTCCGGGGATCGGCAGGCTGGAAAACCGCATTCTCGGGGATACGGATCCGGCGGAAAAGGTGTAAAACATTCTCATATGGATGTGATTTGGGCCGACCCGCGGATGGCGGGCGGCTTGCTGGCCGGGGCCGGACTGCTGGCTCTGGCTGCATGGATCGTCTACCGCAGGCGGCTGACGCCCGCAGAAAAGGAGCGGCGCAGGCGCCTGGCGCTGAACCGCTGGCAACGGACAGTGGAGGGGCTGGTGCTGGATGCGGGGCCGGACCTGATCCATTATCAGTACGAGCTGCGGGGAGTGGCCTATTTCGCCTCGCAGGACGTTTCCGCGCTGCGCGGGCTGCTGCCGGAAGATCCTGCGCGGCTGGCCGGTCCTGTGAACGTGAAGTACGACCCGCGCAATCCGGCCAACTCGATCGTGCTGTGCGAGGAGTGGTCGGGCTTGCCCGGAATTGTGATCCGGAAGGAGAGGACGGATGCAAGTCAGGAATCGGGGATGGAGAAGCTGGGCGGCGGCTGCGCTGTTGCTGGCGCTGGGCGCCGGCCTGCAGGCGGCGGCCAATAAATACGGCAAGCCGAAGACGATCCTGCACGTGGTGACGCTGTATTACCGCGACGGCACCACAGAGGAGCAGAAACAGGCGGTGCTGGAAGGGGTCGAGAAGATGGCCGCGGAGATCCCGGGCATCCGCAACATCTGGCTGAAGCCGATGAAGGTACAGGGCACGCGCGCCGAGCGGCAGGCGGACGGCTCGTTCCGCATGCGGCCGATGACGGACGCCTTCGTCATCGAGTTCGAGAACGAAGCCGCGTTCAAAGCCTATGAGGACCACCCGGCGCACCGCGCCTGGGCGGACAACATCTACCTGCCGGTTCGCGGCTACTCCTACACGCACGACATCACGAACTGACGCGCGCGCCGCAGACGGAGGGGCCGGGCTCCGGGATTGTATTCTGGAGTCTATGTACGGAAGGCTGTTCCTGCTGGCGGTCTCCGCCACCGCTGTTTTCGCGCAGAAGTTCGAGTTCTGGCCCGGCGCGCAGTACGATCCCGGCATCCCCACCGTGGAAAAGACGCTGGGATTCGAGCCGGGCACGCGCCACGCCACGCCGGAAGAGATCGTGCGGTATTTCGAGGCGCTGGCGGCTGCCGCGCCGTCCCGCATGAAGCTGTTCGACTATGGCCGCACATGGGAAGGGCGGCGCCTGTTTTACGCGGCCATCTCGTCGGAAGAGAACATCCGCCGTCTTGCGGAGATCAAGGCCGCGCAGCAGAAGCTGGCGGATCCGCGCAAGACGCCCGAGGCGGAGGCGAAGAAGCTGATCGCCGCTTCGCCCTCCGTGCTGGCGCTGATGTACGGCGTGCACGGCAATGAGATCTCGTCCCCCGATGCAGCCCTGGTCACGGCCTATCACCTGCTGGCAGCGCGCAACGACGCGATGATCGAACAGGTCCGCAAGAACGTCGTCGTGCTCATTGATCCGCTGCAGAACCCCGACGGCAGGGCGCGCTTCATTCACAATTTCGTGACCAACCTCGGGCTGGAGCCCGACGACCACCCCTCGGCGGCGGAACGGGCGGAGCCTTGGCCCGGCGGGCGCTCGAACCACTACCTGTTCGACATGAACCGCGACTGGTTCGCGCTGACGCAGCCGGAGACGCAGGGGCGGGTGCGCTACCTGCTGGAGTGGCTGCCGCATGTGGTCGTCGACCTGCATGAGATGGGGACCAACTCGACCTACTTCTTCACGCCCGGCGCGCCGCCCTACAACCCGCATATCACCGCGGAGCAGAAGAAGCGGATGCAGTGGTTCGGGCAGAACAACGCGAAGTACTTCGACCGCGCGGGCTGGCCGTACTTCACGCGAGAGGTCTTCGACGAGTTCTATCCGGGCTACGGCGCGTCCTGGCCGTGGTTCTACGGTGGCATGGGGATGACGTACGAGAATGCCAGCGTGCGCGGGCTGGTGGTGCGCCGGTCCGATGACACGCTGTACGGATATCAGGAGAGCGTGCGGAAGCACTTCGTCGCCTCCATCGCGACCTGCGAGACTGCCGCGCAGCGGCGCGCCGACCTGCTGGACGGCTTCTGGCGCTATCAGGTGACGGCTGTCGAGGAAGGCAAGAGCGAGCCGGTGAAGGAATACGTGCTGGCACGGCGCGGCGACACGAGCGCGGTGGACAAGCTGGCAGGGATCCTGGCCGAGCATGGCATCGAGGTGCGGCGTGCAAGCGCGGAGTTCGAGGCAGGCGGAAAGAAGTACCCTGCGGGCTCCTATCTGGTGAGCGCGGCGCAACCGAGGAAGCGGTTGATCCGCGTGTTGCTGGAGAAGAGCGTGCCGATGGAGGAGTCCTTCGTCAAGGAGCAGGAGCGGCGGCGCAAGAAGGGATTGCCGGACGAGATCTACGATGTCACCGGGTGGAGCCTGCCGCTGATGTTCAATGTGGAATGCGAAGGGTTGTCCGCCCCTGTCACGGTGGCGACGACGCCCGTGACGGCGCCGTGGCGCCCGAAGGGATCGGTGAGCGGGCGCGCCGAGGTGGCGTATCTCGTGCCGTGGGGCACGCAAGCCGCCGGGCGGTTCCTGACAGCCGCGCTGCGCGGCGGGCTGCGCGTGCTGACTGCGAACAAACCGTTCACACAGAACGGGCGGCAGTTCCCGTCCGGCACGTTGATCGTGCTGGTGAAGCAGAACAGTCCGGACGTCCATGAAAAAGTCGCCCGCTTTGCCGAATCGAGCGGCGCCGAGGTGATCGCCACGAACACAAGCTGGGTGGAGGATGGCATCGACTTCGGCAGCAACTACGTGAGCGTGGTGAAGCGTCCTCGCGTGGCGATTGTCTGGGACAGCCCGGTGTCCTCGCTGTCGGCGGGCGCCACGCGGTTCGTGCTGGAGCGGCAGTTCGGTTACCCGGTGACGGCGATTCGCGCCTCGTCGCTTGCCTCGGCGGATCTGGGCAAGTTTCACGTGCTGATTCTGCCGGACGCGGGCGGCTTCGGCGGCGGCTATGGCACGGCTTTGAACAGCGCGGCGGCGCGAATTCAGCAGTGGGTGCGGGAAGGCGGCGTGGTGGTCGGCATCGGCGGGGCGCTGCAATGGCTGTCGAATCCGCAGGTGAACCTGTTGCCGGTGCAGCAGGAGCAGCTGGCGCGCGAGGGCGCGACGGCGCAAGGGCCGCGTCCGGCAGAAGGTGCGAAGCCCGCCGCGCAACAGCCGCAGGCGGCGCCGGCAGGTGCGCCCGCTGCGCCTGCGGCAGGGCCGGCGCCGGGAAAACTGCTGGCGAAGGACGAGGACTTCGAGAAGGCCATCGAGCCGGACACGCGGTTGCCGGATGCGGTGGCTGGCGTGATTGTGAAAGCGCGCGTGGATCCGGAGACTTGGGTAACAGCAGGGCTGCCGGAGTCGGTCAACGTGCTGGTGAACGGCCGCACGATTTATTCGCCGATCAAGAAGGACCGCGGCGTGAACGCCGCCATCTTCGAGGCGCCGGACAAGCTGCTGCTCTCCGGATACCTGTGGGAAGAGAACCGGAAGCAGCTGGCGTACAAGCCGTTCCTCGTGGTGGCCAATCAGGGGCGCGGCGCCGTGGTCGGCTTCACTGCGGATCCCAACTTCCGCGCCTTCCACGACGGCCTGAATGTCGCGTTCCTGAATGCGGTCTTCCGGTTCCCCGGGCCTGCAGCGCGGGGCGGGGCGGAGGAAGAGCAGCAGGAGTAGGCTGCAAGACGGTGTATGCTGCGCGGCAACCGCGGCCCGGCACGGTTGCCGCGCACCTTCCCCGCAAGCGGAGCGTCCAGAAAACACTCTCGTGCCGGGCACGGGATCTGACGCTGGATCTTGGGGGCAGGGAGGAGGGGTGGTGGCCAGGGACGGACTCGAACCGCCGACGCCGGCCTTTTCAGGGCCGCGCTCTACCAACTGAGCTACCTGGCCGCCCGGTTCACCTGACAGTTTAGCAAATCGGCTGTTGTGACGCATCGCGCCCGTGCGCGCCCGCAAGGTGCAGGAGCGGGCAGACCGTCTTCCCGGGATGAGGGGCTCAGGGCAGGATGAGCTCGAAAGGGACAGGCGCGCAAGCAGCTGGAATGGTGCGGACGGGGAGAGTCGAACTCCCATGGGTTGCCCCGCTGGATCCTAAGTCCAGTGCGTCTGCCAGTTCCGCCACGTCCGCAGCGGTGCTTCTTCCCCAAGAATAGCAGGCCGGGCCAGGACAGGACTATCCGGCGGCAGCCGTGGCGAGGCCCTCTGCGCAGGCGAGCGGCGCAGGGTCGCCACAAGCGCACAGACGCCCCGTTCGGACCAGCGGGAGCGATGCTTCTTCCGCCTGTGGCGCCAGATGGAAGCCGCAACGAGCCATGCACTCGTAGGCGAGCAGGCGCCCGCCCGCGGCGCGGATCTGCTCGAAGGTGGGGACTCGAAACCAGTCCCAGAGCAAGTCGTGGCAGCGAGGGGGCAGCGGGGAGGATTCCGGGCGCGAGAACACGAGGATCGGGAATTGCAACTGCGGCAGTTCCAGTTCGCCTGCGAGCACGAGGCGGGCCACCTCCGCCAGATCGTTCCACCACCCCGCGAGCGCCTGCGGGCGCAGCCGCCGGAGATTCTCCGCACTCCATGACGGGAAGCAGTGCGTGCCGGAAGGGCCCCGCAGCTCCGCCCCCAGCACGGCGATGCGGGGTTGGGGAACGAGCGGATACTGCACGGGCGGCAACGGCGCTGCGCTGCGCCTCCTCTGCTTCATCGCCAGCGCTTTCCTGAGCGACTCCAGAGCGGTCTCCATACGAGCGTCTGCCTCTGTGATCCAAGTGAGCGGAACGCGCGCGCCGTCTCAGGAAATTCGTCAGGCTAGGGTGTTTGCATGAGCCGGAGCAGATTTCCGGCGAAGATCGCGCCGGCATCCTGCGCCGAAGCGCCGATGCGTGAGAGCGCCTCGCATTGCCGCTCGAAGACCGTGTGGACCCAGCCGCGGGGGAAGAACGAAGAGTCCGAGCCGAACAGGAGCCGCTGCGGTCCCACGATCTCGAGCGCGCGTTCGAACACTTGCTCCAATGTCGGGGATGGAAGGAGGTACTTGGTCCACGAATTCGAGGACGAGGTGTCGAAGTACACATTGGGGCAGAGGGACGCCGTCATGAGGGCTTCGCGGAAGTAACCGGCGCCGAAGTGCGGGATGACAAAGCGCAAGCGTGGATGGCGCAGCGCCAGCGGGTGGAGGTCGATGGGGTTGGAGAAGCGCATGTCGAACGGCGAAGGCGCGCCCACGCGGGCCCGGATGCCGACGCTGAGGACGCCGCAATGCACGAAGACCACGGCGGAGTGCCGTTCGGCCACCTGCAGGATCTCTTCGACTCGCGGGTCGGCAAGCGCGTAGCCATGCATGGCAGGCAGCAGGCAGACGCCGCGCAGCCCGTGGTTCAGCCATTCCTCGACGCGCGCCGCCGCGTGAGGCATGGCAGGATTGGCGAAGAACCAGCCGAAGAAGCGGTCCGGGTGCGAGCGAACGGCCTCTGCCACGCTCGGTTCGTCTCCGGGCAGGGAGGCCAGCAGGACGGCGCGCGACACCCCGTGCCTGTCGAGCTCGGCCACCCATTGCGCCGCGAACAGACGCGGATCTTCGGGAGGAAGATCGACGCCGGCGCGGGTGCAAGCCTCCGTTGCGTTCGCCAGCCCCGCCTGCTTCGCCAGCAGTTCATAGAAGCGGTGCGAGAAGAAGTGCAGGTGCGCGTCAGCGACTTCCAGCGGCCCCCAGGGGGAGCTGCGTGTCACGGGTGCATTCATTGGGAGGCTCCCAGATGGGAAGATCTCGTGAGCCCCTCGGCGATGGCCAGCTGCGTCAGGGCGGCGACGTTGTTCACGCCCAGCTTGCGCATGAGGGTCTTGCGGTAGCCGCGCACCGTCTCGACGCTGAGGTTGAGCGAGGCGGCGATCTCCTTGCTGGACTTGCCCTCGGCAATGAGCCGCGCCACCTGCAGCTCGCGCGGCGTCAGGACGGAGAGCACGGAGGAGGTGCGCCGCGTGAAGTCGCCCTTGCGGACGCATTCGAGGAACTTGTCCGAGACTTCGGGGCTCAGATAGGTGCCGCCGCGGGCGACGGTGCGGAGCGCAGCGAGCAGGTCCGCCTGGCTGGCCTTCTTGAGGACGAACCCGCGGGCGCCGCTGCGCATGGCCTGGACGACGGAGGACTCGTCGTCGTACATCGAAAGGATGACGACGCGCGAGTCAGGCGATTCGCGCAGCAGTTCCACGGTGGCTTCGATGCCGTTCATTCCGGGGAGGCTCAGATCCATTACGACCAGATGCGGCCGCAGCCGCGCGGCGAGCGCCACCGCGTGTCCGCCTGTCTCCGCCTCGCCGACGACGGCGAACTCGCCGGTGGCTTCGAGCATGGTGCGCAGCCCGTCGCGCATGATCTGGTGATCGTCCACGAGGAGAATCGAGTACATCAGGAATTCTCCCGCACGAGGAACTCGAATGCAGCCGCCGGCGCGGGATTGAACGCAAAGCCGAACCCCGCGGCGCACGCCGCCTGTTCCAGAACGCAAACAGCGTCTTCTCCGGGATCGCCGCCGGGTTCAATGCGAATGCCGCGGCGGGAGGCATGGATCCGCGCGGCGCCGGGCGCGCCCCCGCACGCCAGCAGGGCGTCGCGCGTCAGCTCGCAGAGCGCGCAGGCGGCGCCGGCAGGCAGCGCTGGCAGCTCCTCGATGAAAAGTTGAGCATGGTGCGCCTGCGCCAGCACGGCAAGGGCGCCTTCCAGCCCGCGGCGGGCGGCGAGATCCGGCGACGCCTCCTGGCTCAGCAGGCGGATCTGATCGACCGCGGATTCCAGCGCGCTGCGGAGCCGGGCGAAGAGCTCCTGCTGCTGCGGGGCAGGATCCGGGATGGCGCCGTAGAGCAGCTCCGCCAGCAGGCCGGCCGAGCAAAGCGAGGGGCCCGCCTGATCATGCAGGGCGCGGCTGAGACGCCGCCGCTCGGCTTCGCGGATCCGCCTCAGCCCCTCCGCCTCGCTCGCGCCGCAACGGGCTGGCCGGGCCATCATGGCCCATCATAGAACAAAACAACAAAAGAAGAAAGGACGTTTGAAACACGACGGGCCGTTCTTGTTTTCGCTCCGGGCCCGTCTCCGCGGCGCGGGCGGGAAGGCGCGGGGCGGCTTATGCCTTGCGCGCCAGCACGCGGCGCGCGGCGGCGGCGATGTTGGCGGCGCGCAGGCCGTACTTGTCGAGCAGCTCGTCCGGGCTGCCCGATTCGGCGTAGCCGTGGAGCCCGACGAACTCCACCGGCGCGGGGCAGCGCTTTGCCAGCGCCTGCGCTACGCGTACGCCGAGCCCCGAATCGACAAGGTGCTCCTCGGCGACGACGAGGGCGCCGGTCTCGCGCGCCGCGCGCTCGAGCGCCTCCTCGTCGAGAGGCTTGATCGTGTGAATGTCCAGAACGCGGGCCGAGATCCCCTCGCTCTCCAGCTGCGCGGCGGCGAGCAGCGCTTCGGCCACCATCAGTCCGGTGGCTAGGAGCGTCACGTCGGAGCCGGGGACGAGTTCCACGGCCTTGCCCATTTCAAAGTGCGCGTCGGAGTTGTACACGATGGGCGCCTTGGGCCGCCCGGTGCGGATGAAGACGGGCCCCTGGTGCGCGGCGGCCCACCGGACGGCCCAACGCGTAGCCACCTCGTCTGCGGGAGAGAGCACGACGAAATTCGGCAAGGCGCAGGCCAGCGCGATCTCTTCCACGCTCATTTGCGAGGGGCCGTCCTCGCCGATCGAGATGCCGCTGTGAGTGCCGACGACCTTCAGGTTGACATTCGGGTAGGCCACCAGCACGCGGAGCTGTTCAAAGCCCTTCGTCAGCACGAACGCCGAGAAGCTCGAAACGAAGGGGATCTTGCCCGCCAACGCGAGCCCCGCACCGATGGCCACCATGTTGGCCTCGGCGATGCCGCATTCAAAAAGGCGGTCCGGGAACTCCTTGGCGAAATAGGTGGTCATCGTGGACTTGGTGAGATCGGCGTCCCCGACCACGATGTCCGGGTTTTCGCGCCCGAGCTCCAGCAGCGTGCGGCCAAAGGCCTCGCGCGTGGCGGCGCCCAGCTTCTTCTCGTATTTGGCGGCGGTCAGCATCTCAGGCAAGCTCCTTCAGGGCGAGTTCGACTTCCTCCGGCGTCGGGGCCACGCCGTGATACTTCGGGCTGTTTTCCATGAAGCTCACGCCCTTCCCTTTGATGGTGTGGGCGATGATCACGGTGGGCTTGCCTTTCGTGGCGGCAGCCTCGGCAAAAGCCTTTTGCAGGGCCGGGATGTCGTGGCCGTCGAGTTCGATCACATGCCAGCCGAAGGCGCGCCACTTGTCGGCGAGCGGCTCGAGATCCAGGATCTCCTTCACGAAGCCGTCCAGCTGCAGCTTGTTGTAGTCGATGATGGCGCACAGATTGTCCACTTTGTGGAAGGAGGCGAACATGGCGGCTTCCCAGATCTGTCCTTCCTGGATTTCGCCGTCGCCGAGCAGTACATAAGTGCGGTAATCGCGCCGGTCGAGCCTTGCGGCGAGCGCCATGCCAATGCCGAGGCTCAGCCCCTCGCCGAGCGAGCCGGTGGAGGCTTCCAGCGCGGGGATGAAGCGCTTGTCGGGATGCCCCTGATAGATGGAGCCGAGCTTGCGCAGCGTGTTGAGGGTTTCCTTCGGCGTGTATCCGCACTCGGCGAGGGCGGCGTACAGCACGGGCGCGGCGTGGCCCTTGGAAAGGATGAAGCGGTCGCGGTCCGGCCAGTCCGGGCGCGCCGGATCATGGCGCATGACGTCCCAGTAAAGGGTGACGACGATCTCGACGGCGGAGAGCGAGCCGCCCGGGTGGCCGCTCTTCGCGGCCCCGGTCATCGTGATGATGTGGCGGCGGATCTGCTTGCAAATGGACGCAAGCGCAGCGGGGTCTTGGGTGCGTTCCATGGAAGCTACTAACATATCACAGTAGCCGCGGAAGGCGGCCTTTCCGGCGCATGGATCTCGGTTGTTCCGGTCCGAAATGGCGCCCCCGGGCGGGAGATTCCGCCGTCCGGCCGGCGCCCGTGACGGACGGGAGAGAGAAGGGCGCGGATTATGCCCGCGCCTCAAACACCAGGTTGAAGGGTGTTTGCGCGGCCCGGCGGAAATGGCGGAAACCGCCCTCCAGCACAATCTCTCGAAGGCGCTTTTCCCCCGCTTGCGCGCCCAGCGCCAGTCCTACCTCCTGAGCGCGCGATGCGGGCGTGCAGATCACGGTAGAAGCGGAGTAGAAAATACGGCCCACGGGGTTGAGGTTGTCCTCCACGCGGTCGCCGGCAAATGGTTCCACGACCATCCATGTGCCGCCCGGCGCCAAAGTGGAAAGGACGTGCCTGGCCGCGCCCGCAGGGTCGCCCATGTCGTGCAGGCAATCGAAGAAGGTTACGAGGTCGTAGCCTTCTCCGGGGAAGCTCTTCGCCGCAGCCACTTCGAAATGGACATTCCCATCGACACCCGCCTCCGCGGCATGTTGTCGTGCCCTCCGGATGGAGGCGTCGTGGTAGTCGAACCCGAAGAACCGCGAATTGGGGAAGGCCTGCGCCAGGATCAGGGTGGAGGCACCGTGGCCGCAGCCCACGTCGGCAACCTTCGCGCCTGTGGAGAGCCGCTCCTGCACGCCGTCCAGCGCCGGAATCCACTCGGTGAGCAGATGCGCCAGGTAGTTTGGCCGGAAGAAGCGTTCCGTCCCCTCGAACAGGCCCGGATCGTGTTCGTGCCAGCCGAAGCCGGTTCTTGAGAGGAATGCTTGCTCCAGGCGTGCCGCATCGCGAAAGCACGAAGCGACGATCTGGTAGGCGCCCGGCACATCCATCGTGGACAGTACGAACTGCTGCTCCGGCGTAAGTTCGTACGTTTGGTCTCCTGCGTTGTAGGTGATCCAGCCCCCGGCGGCGTTCGCGTTCAGCCATTCCCGCGTGTATCGCTCATCTGCGCCGGCGCGGGCAGCGATTTGTGCGGCGGTTTGTGGTCCGGCGCCGGTCATGGCTTTGTACAACCCGATACGGTCCCCGATGACGACGAGAACCGCGTGTATCGCGGCGCCCATGTCCCGGACGATTTCATTCAGCAGCAGGGCGAGTTTCGACTCGTCCACGGTGTTCTGTGGTGCGTTCATGATCTGCCCCTCTGTGTGATTTCTGGACACTTATGTCCAGATTCCCAACTGCATTGAGCGTAGGCCCGCCGGAACACGAAGTCAAGGCAGGGGCGAGGGGGCAGGCGCAGAGACGCGCCCGGTTCACAAGCTCTGAAGCAGGCGGGCCGCCTCGCGCGCGAAGTAAGTGAGGATCACATCGGCGCCGGCGCGGCGGATGGCGACGAGCGATTCCATCATCGCGCGGGGCTCGTCGAGCCAGCCGTTGGCGGCGGCGGCCTTGATCATGGAGAACTCGCCGGAGACCTGGTAGGCGGCCAGCGGGACGTCGAAGCGGTCCCGGGCCATGCGGAGGATGTCGAGGTAGGGCATGGCTGGTTTCACCATGATCATGTCCGCGCCTTCCTCGATGTCGAGGGCGATTTCGCGCATGGCCTCGCGTGAGTTGGGCGGATCCATCTGGTAGCTGCGGCGGTCGCCGAACTGCGGGGCGCTTTCGGCGGCCTCGCGGAAGGGGCCGTAGAAGACGCTGGCGTACTTGGCGGCGTAGCTCAGGATGGGGGTCGTGTGGAATCCGGCGCTGTCGAGGGCCCTGCGAATGGCGGCGACGCGTCCGTCCATCATGTCCGAAGGGGCGACGATGTCGGCGCCCGCGCGGGCGTGGCTGACGGCGGTGGCAGCCAGCCATCCCAGAGTCGCGTCGTTGTCGACGTCCTCTCCGACCACCTTGCCGCAATGGCCGTGGCTGGTGTACTCGCAGTTGCAGACGTCGGTGATGACAACCAGCTGCGGATAACGGTCCTTGAGGGCGCGCACGGCGCGCTGCACGATGCCGTCTTCGCGGTAGGCCTCGCTGGCTTGCTCGTCTTTGCGGGCCGGGATGCCGAACAGGATGACGCCGCCAAGGCCGAGGTCGACGCACCGTTCGCATTCCCGGACGAGTTCGTCGATCGACAGCTGGAAGTTGCCGGGCATCGACGGAATGGGATTCCGCACGCGTTCGCCTTCGGCGACGAAGAGCGGCAGAATCAGGTCGGCAGGCTCGAGCGTCGTTTCGCGCACGAGGCGGCGCAGGGGCTCTGTGGCGCGGAGGCGGCGCATGCGGTGGACAGGGAAGGGCATGACACCCTGATTTTACCTGCGCGGGGATAATGGGAAGGATGGCGAAGCAGGCGCGGAGGCAGGCGCGGCGGTTCGTGGTGAAGGGCCGCGTGCAGGGAGTGGGCTACCGGTGGTGGGCGCAAAACTGGGCGTCGCAGATCGGCGTGAGCGGATGGGTGCGGAACTGCGACGACGGCAGCGTGGAGGTGTACGCCTGCGGCACTCCCGAGCAGCTCGACGAGTTTTCGATGCGGCTGCGGCAGGGGCCGCGGTTCAGCGACGTGCGCCACGTCGAGGAGCAGGAAGCGCCTTTGTTACAATCAAGTGGATTCACGATCCGCTCCTGAATCCCTCCGGAAGCTCATGCTCGACCTGAAATCCCTGATCCGCGAAGTGCCGGATTTCCCGAAGCCCGGCATCAATTTCTACGACATCACGACGCTGTTGAAAGACCCCCGCGGCTGGCGCGAGACCATTGATGCGCTGAAACAGCATTACAACGGCACTCAGGTGGACCTTGTGGTGGGGGTGGAAGCGCGCGGTTTCTTCTTTGCGCCGGCCATGGCCTATGCGCTGGGCGCAGGCTTCGTGCCCGTGCGCAAGCCGGGGAAGCTGCCGGCGGAGACCGTGAGCGTGGAATACGCGCTCGAATACGGCACCGACAGCCTGCACATGCACAAGGACGCGATCCAGCCCGGGCAAAAGGTGCTCATCATCGACGACGTGCTGGCCACGGGAGGCACGGCGGCGGCTGTGGCGAAGCTGGTGGAGAAGCTGGGAGGGGTGGTGGCTGGCCTGGGCTTCCTGGTCGAGCTCGACTTCCTGCACGGCCGGGACAAGCTGTCCGGCTACGACGTGTTCTCGCTGATCCACTACGAAAAGTGATGTCTCCGCGCCGCGCCGTCGTCCCTTCCTTTGCGAAGGTGAACCTCAGCCTGAAGGTGCTCGGACGGCGGGCGGACGGCTATCACGAGCTGCGCACGGTCTTTCAGACGGTCGGGCTGCACGACCGGATCGCGTTCGAATTCACGCCCGCGCGGCGGGGGCTGGAGATCACACTCGAGGATCCACTTTCAATCCCTGACAATCTCGCGCTGCGCGCCGCCCGCCTCTACTGCGAAAGACAGGGCGTGCGGGGAACGCTCCGGATGCGGTTGGAGAAGCGCATTCCGATGGGGGCGGGGCTGGGGGGCGGATCAAGCAACGCCGCAGCGGTGCTGCTGGCACTCGGACCGCTCACCGGCCGCTGCGCGCCGCTGGACGCTCTGCAGGAGATGGCAGCCGAACTGGGCAGCGATGTGCCCTTCTTCCTGTACGGGGGCACAGCGCTGGGCATCGGGCGGGGCGAGGAGCTGTATCCGTTGCCCGAGGCGCCGCGCCATGCGGTGCTGATTCTGGCGCCGCCGGTGCATGTCTCCACGGCGGAGGCGTACCGGGCGCTGGGGCGGCCCGAATTGACTTCGCCTGTGGATTTCCGTAAACTGAGAGTTTTCCAGTCGTTTGTCTGGCGGGCGGATTATCTGTCCGGCGCAGAAAACGATTTCGAGTCCGCCGTCTTCGGGCTTCATCCGGAGCTCGGGCGGTGGAAGAGAAAACTCGAACGGCTCGGGGCTCATGCTGCACGGCTCTCCGGCAGCGGGGCAGCACTCTTCGGGGTGTTTCCGGACCGGGCCAAGCTTCAGGGAGCCCTTCCGCAGTTCTCCACGGAATCTCTCAAGGTTTTCTCGACGACAATGCTCGGCAGGGCGCAATTCCGTGCGCGCGTGCTGAGGAGTTTGCGGTTGCATGTGAACGGGGAGGCCTGGCCGCCCGGGAGCCGGTACGGGAGATGAACAACAAGCGGTTCAAGGTGCTCAGCGGGAACGCCAATCCGGCGCTGGCGCAGGCGATCTGCCGGGAGCTCGAGGTGGAGCTGGCCGAGGCGACGGTGAAGACGTTCTCCGACGGCGAGATCTGGGTGCAGATCACGGAAAACGTCCGCGGCGCGGATGTTTTCGTCATCCAGCCCACGTGTCCGCCGGCGGACCGCCACCTGATGGAACTGATCCTGATGATCGACGCGCTGAAGCGCGCCTCGGCAGACCGGATCACGGCCGTGATGCCCTACTACGGCTACGCCCGGCAGGACCGAAAGGACCGCCCGCGCGTGCCGATCTCGGCCAAGGTCATCGCGAGCATGCTGGAGCGCGCGGGAGCGAACCGGCTGTTGACGGTGGACCTGCACGCCGCGCAAATCCAGGGTTTCTTCGACATTCCGGTGGATCACCTCTTTGCGGCGCCGGTGATCATCGACTACGTCAAGCAGAGCTACGATCTTTCGAAGCTGATCGTCGTGTCCCCGGATGCCGGCGGCGTGGAGAGGGCGCGGGCGTTCGCCAAGCGTCTGGAGGCGCCGCTGGCGATCATCGACAAGCGCCGGGAGCGGCCCAATGAGAGCGCGGTGATGAACATCATCGGCGACGTGGAGGGGCTGGACTGCCTGCTGGTGGATGACCTGATCGACACGGCAGGCACGCTGGGCAAGTCGAGCGAGGCGCTGCTCAGGGCGGGGGCGGCGAGCGTGACGGCTTGCGCCACGCATCCGGTGCTCTCGGGGCCGGCGATCGCCAACATCGAGGCGTCTCCGCTGAAGGAAGTGATTGTGACCGACACCATCCCGTTGCGCGAGGATGCGAAGGCGTGCGGGAAGATCCGGGTGTTGTCCGTGGCTCCGTTGCTGGCCAAGGCCATCCAGAGCATCCACGAAGCCACTTCGGTAAGCCGATTGTTTGTCTGAGACGAGGACAGGAGCAGCGTTATGAGGAAGGACATCACGATTGCCGCGGAGCCGCGCACGACGCGGGGCAAGAACGAAGCCCGGCGGCTGCGGGCGCGGATGCGCATTCCGGCGGTTGTCTATGGCGCGGGCAAGGAGTCTGTGGCGGTCAGCGTCAGCCCGAAGGAGATCGAGAAGATCCTGCACTCCTCCTCCGGCGTGAACACCATCTTCAACCTGGACATCCAGGGCGTGGAGACGACGCCGGTGATGGTGGTCGACTGGCAGCACGATCCGGTGAAGAGCAATCTGCTGCACGTCGACATGAAGCGGATCGACCTGACCAAGCGGCTGCACGTGAAGGTTCCGGTGCATACGACGGGCGACCCGCGCGGCGTGAAGGAACAGGGCGGTCTGCACGAGATTGTGAGCCGCGAGATTGAAATCGAGTGCCTTCCGGACGAGATTCCGGAGCACTTCACGGTGGACGTGACGCACCTGCGCATCGGGCAAAGCCTGCGCGCCGGGGATGTCCCGCTGAGCGGATCCATGAAGCTGCTGAGCCCTGCGGATCTGGTGATCTCGCATGTGGTGGCGACGCGCGGATCGGTGACGGCGGAGGCGGCTGCCGGCGAGGGCGCGGCGGAGCCCGAAGTGGTGAAGAAGGGCAAGAAGGAAGAGGAAGGCGGCGAGAAGAAGAAGTAATGCTGCTGGCGGCGGCTGAGCCATGGCGGAAGTCGATGTGCTGGTGGTGGGGCTCGGCAATCCGGGTCCCGAATACGAATGGACGCCGCACAATCTCGGCTTCCTGACCGTGGACCGGCTGGCAGCGCGGCACTCGATCCGGCTGAGCCGGTACGAATGCCGGGCGCTGGTCGGGCAGGGGCGCATCGGAGGCAAGACGGTGCTGCTGGCCAAGCCGCAGACGTTCATGAATTTGAGCGGGCAGTCCGTGAAAGGGCTGCTTGAGAAGCTGGAAGTTGGCCCCGAGCGGCTATTGGTGATCTACGATGACCTGGACCTGCCGTGGCTGAGCCTGAGAATTCGCCGGAAGGGCTCGGCAGGCGGGCACCACGGGGTCGAAGATATCATCCGCTGCCTGGGGCGGGACGATTTCGCCCGGCTCCGGCTGGGCATCCATCCCGGGCATGTGGTCCGGGATGGGGCGAAGTTCGTGCTCGCGCCGTTCCGGAGCGGGCAGAGGCAGGAACTGGACCGGCTGCTGGATGATGCAAGTGCGGCAGCCGAATCCGTGATCACCGAGGGCGTCGAGAAGGCCATGGCGGCTCACAACCGCCGCGCCCCCGGAGCGAAGAGAGAGGAAGAATGAGGATTTACGAAGAATTCTTCATCGTGGAGCCGGACACGCCGGAAGAGCAGATTGACGCCTTTATCGAGCAGATCAAGGGCATCATCACCGCTGCCGGCGGAACCGTGGACAAGGTGGACAAGTGGGGCAAGCGCAAGCTCGCCTATGAAATCGGCAAGTTCAGCGAGGGCTATTATGTGCTGATCCAGTTCACCTCGCCGCCGGATCCGGTCAAAGAGATCGAGCACCGGATGCGCGTGACCGACATGGTGATGCGCTGGGTGACGGTGCGGATCGACGAGAAGCTGAAGAAGCTGGCAAAGAAGACGAAGCAGCGCGAGAAGCGGGCCAAGCGGCGCCCGGCGCCCCAGCCGGCGGCAGCGCCCGCCATGCCGGCAGCCCCGGCGGCGCCAGTGCCCGGCGCGCCCGCGCCCGCGGAGCCTGCGCCCGCCGAGGCGCAGCAGTCCTGAGTCGAGGGGAGGTAGAAAACAGCCATGGCAGAACAGAAGAGCGGACGTCCGATCGCGGCCAGCCAGAAGCCGACCGGAACCGACAAGGCGATCGCCACCGGCAAGCGGCAGTACTTCCGCCGCAAGAAGGTGGACCGCATTTGCCTGGAAAAGATCGACTATATCGACTACAAGGACGTGAAATTGCTGTCGCAATTTCTCACCGAGCGCGGCAAGATCATTCCCCGGCGGATCTCGGGCCTGAACGCCCAGAACCAGCGGCGCATCACGGAGGCGATCAAGATTGCGCGGATCATGGCGCTGCTGCCGTTCGTGGGATCGGTGGAGAAGGAGAAATAGGCGATGGAAGTGATCCTTCGTGAAGACATCGAGAAGCTCGGCTCGCGCGGGCAGGTGGTGAAAGTCGCCGACGGATTCGCCCGCAACTACCTGCTGCCCCGGCGGCTGGCGGTGCCGGCGACAGAGGCCAACCGCAAGATCGTCGAACAGGAGCGCCAGGCTGCCCTGCGCCGCGAGGCGAAAGAAAAGGCTGCCGCCGAGGAACTGGCGAAGATGCTTTCCGGCATCACGCTGACCACGGTGCAGAAGGCGGGCGAGGCGGACCAGCTGTTCGGCTCCGTGACGGCCAAGGACATCGCCGAGCTGCTGGAGAAGCAGGGCTTTACGGTGGACCGGAAGAAGATCGTGCTCGACCATCCCATCAAGACGCTGGGCGAGCACAAGGTGACGGTGAAGCTGCACCGGGAGGTCTCGGTGGAGATCCCGGTGGTGGTGAACAAGGAAGAAACCGAATAGTTCCGCAAGGAACCCTCTCACGCGGGGCGGCGCCAACGCGCCGCCCTGTGCATTTTCGCCATGATTCTCCTGCCTGAACACTACGACCAGACGCCGGCGGTAGAGCTGCTCCGGCAAGCCGAGCAGGGCCGGATCGGATTCGACCAGCGGCTGCTTCGCTCTCTGCTGAAGCGTCCGGAAGAGACGCTGGACGCGTTGGAAAAGATCGCGCCGGAGCCCGGGCCGGATGCCGTCGTCGATCTGACGGAACAGATCTTCGACCTGTACCGCGCGCTGCGTTCCCCCCGCGCGATCCCCTTCTACCTTGAGCTGCTGAAGCACAGCCGGGAGGGCGTGCCGGACGAACTGGTGGAGGCCTTTGCGGAGCTGGGCGAGGCCGCGGTGGAGCCGCTGCTGGCGGCGTGGGAACAAGCCTCCGAAGACGACCGCCCCGATGTGCTGTTCGTGCTTGCGTCCGCAGGCGTGCCGCATCCGAGGCTCCGCGAGCTGGTCGAGCAGGCGATCGAGAACGATCCTTACGAAGGGGCGCTCTGCGCGTCGCTCTGCCGGGACAAGGAGTTGTTGCCTGCCTTGCGCGCAGCGCTGGACGCGCTCCCGCCGGGCGAGAGCCACCGGCATGAGCGCAAGGCGCTGGAAGAGGCCATCGAGGCGCTGGAATCCGCTGGCGAGCGCGAGGAGCCGGAGCCTTTCGACATTCTCGGGCAATATCCCGAGGAGGCTCTGCCGCTCTTTGACTATGTGCCGCCGGCGACCGCTCTGGAATTCCTGGATCACCCGGATGCCGTCTACAGGAAGAAGGCGGCGGAGAGCTTCGAGGGCGAAGACATCCCCGACCACGTGCGGGACCGCCTTCTGCGTGCGGCGAAGGAGGATCCGGATCCGGAGGTGCGCGGAGCGGCGTTGCGGGGGCTGGAATCGCGAAACGCCGAGCCCGAGGTAAGGGAGCTGCTCGAACGAGTCCTCCGGGACTCTTCCCGCCCGGCGGCGGAGCGGGCGGGGGCGCTTGTATCGCTGGCGGCGCCCGATCCTGGCGAGGAGTTGCATCGCGCCATACAGGCGGCTTACGAGCAGCCGGAAATGCGCGCCGCCGCAGTGCAGGCGATGTGGCGGACCGCCTCCCGCCGCTACTGGAAACAGATCTCGGAATCGCTGAAAAGCGACGACATGGAGGTGGCGCTGGCAGCCGTGCAGGCAGTGGGCGCCCTCGCCGCGCCGGATCTCGCCATGGAACTCGAGCCGCTTTTCGAGCACGAAGAGCTGCGGGAGGCGGCGCTGTTCAGCTACGCCCTGGCTGTGCGGCACGAAACGACGCCGAAGAGCGTGCGCCGGCTTCTGGAGAAGATCGCCGATCGGGCGGGCGGGCTCTCGCCGGACGAGGAAGATACGGTGGCGAAGGCGCTCGATGTGCGGCTGGAGCGGGAGGGCTACCGCCCCGTGTTCTTTCCGGAAGAAGAGGACGAGCCCGGAGAGGAAGACCTGCGCCCCGCCCCGGTCCGCTCCGAAAAGACCGGACGCAACGATCCGTGCCCCTGCGGCAGCGGGAAGAAGTACAAGAAATGCTGCGGCAGCCCGGATTCTTCAAACAAAATCGGATAGTTTTGTTTGATCGTCAATTCATCTCCCCGACACGCGGCTGTCATCCCGGGCGGCGAGTCTGGAGACGATGGCCACCACCCTCATCCGGTACGAATGGCGCGAGGACTGGCGCGCGCCCGGTCTCCGGACGGGAGTGTCGCTGCACAGCCACACGGCCTGCTCCCGGGAGCCGCTCGATTTCATCCCCCGTTGCAGAACCGCCTGCCCGTGGCTGGGGCCGCTGCTGGACCGCTACGCGGCGCACTACCGGCGCGCTCATGGCCGGGATCTGGATTACTCCGCCGCGTGGTGGACGCCCCCGCTCGGCCCGCGGGAAGCCCTGCGCACGGAACAGGAGCAGATCCGCAGGCTGGGACTGAACCCCCTGGTCTCCATCACCGACCACGACACGCTCGAGGCGCCTCTGGCCTTGCGGCTGCTGCCGGAAGGCAGGCAGGCGCCGGTCAGCGTGGAGTGGACGGTCCCGTGGCGCGGCACGGTCTTCCATCTCGGAGTCCACAATCTTCCGGAAGCCCGGGTGCGTTCTCTGGAACGCCTCATGGCGGGATATACGGCCGCGCCTCATTCCACGCTCCTTGAGCCGTTGCTCGAAGAGCTGGCTTCCGAGCCGCAGGTCCTGCTGGTCTTCAACCATCCTTACTGGGACGAAAAGGGCAACGGCGCGAATTATCACGCCGTGATGGCGGAACAGTTCCTGGCCCGTTACAGACGGTGGATTCATGCGCTGGAGCTCAACGGGCTGAGGCCCTGGAAGGAAAATCTCCGCACTCTGGACCTGGCCGCGCGCTACAGGCTGCCCTGCGTGTCCGGCGGCGACCGCCACGGATGCGAACCCAACGCGCTGCTGAATCTCTCTGACGCCGCCGATTTCGACGGCTTTGCCCAAGAGGTGCGCCACGAAAAGCGGAGCACTGTGCTCGTGATGAGGCAGTACCGCGAGCCGATGCTCGCACGGATCCTCGCCTCTGTCTGCGACGTCATGCGCGATCAGCACGAGCATCACTTCGGTTGGGTGCGCTGGAGCGACCGCGTGTTCTTCCGCGACCGGGAGGGGCAGACCCGGTCGCTCTCGGAGGCCTTCCCGGAAGGCAGGGAGCCTTCGCTCATCCGGCTTTTCGTCTTTCTGACCCGCGCTGCGGAATCCCCCGGCCTGCGCTTCGCGGTGCGGCAGATGGCGGCCGGGGCGGAGGAGCCGGCATGAATCCGGAACCGCGCGTCGTTCTGTTCGCCGACAGCCTGCTGGAGGTCAACGGCGTTGCGCTCACCTGCCGGATCCTGGAGGACTTCGCGCGGCGGCGCGGCCTGCCTCTGCTGGTCGTCCACGCCGGGCCGGAAACGCGCCAATTCACCGAAGGGGACCTCCGGAGGCTGTCCTTGAAGCCGAGCGCGTTCTGTCTCCGCCTGGAGAACGACCTGCGGTTCGACCTCCTCTTCGCGCGGCACTTGCAGCTGGTGGTAGAGTCGGTTCGCGCCTTTCAGGCGGACGCCGTTCACATCACCGGCGCCAATCACACGGGCTTTCTTGGTTCGCTGGCCGCGTGGCGGCTCGGCCTGCCGGTGGTGATGAGCTGGCACACCAACGTGCACGAATATGCGGGGTGCCGCCTGCCGGCGTGGGCGCCGCGGTGGCTGCGGAAACAGGTGCAGGATTGGAGCTGGCGGGGGCTGGCGCTTTACTACCGGCAGGCGCGGCTGATCCTCGCGCCGAACCGGGAGATCGCCACGGCGCTGGAAAGAGACACGGGCAAGCCCGTCTACGGGATGCCCCGCGGCGTCGACTGCGAGCTTTTCCACCCGCGGAAAAGGGATCGTGCGGACAGGACGTTCCTGGTTGGATATGTGGGCCGGCTGTCGCCCGAGAAGTGCGTGCGCCGGCTTGCGGACGTGGCGCATGCCTTGCTGGCGTCCGGCATCGGGGATTTCCGCATCGTAATCGTGGGCGGGGGATCCGAGCAGGCGTGGCTTGCGGCCAATGTGCCTCACGCGCGGCTGCCGGGAGTTCTGAAGGGGGAAGCGTTGGCGCGCGCGTACGCCAACTTCGACGTGTTCGTTTTTCCGAGCGAAACGGACACGTACGGAAATGCCGTTCAGGAGGCGATGGCATCGGGAGTGCCCTGCGTCGTCATGGCGAGAGGCGGTCCGGCGTCGATTGTGGACGACTGGGTAACGGGGCGTGTCTGCCGTTCGGCGGAAGAGCTGGGCGCCGCCGTGGTGGAGCTGGCCAGGCGCCCGGAGATCCGGCGCCGTTTGGGCGAAGCCGCCCGCCGGGCAGCGGAAAGCCGCAAATGGGATGCGGTGGGCGAGATTGTGTGGGACGCCTACCGCAGGGCCTTCCAACAGCATGCAGCGGCACGCGCGGAGGCGCGCTGCGTGGCGTGAATCCTTTCTGGAACTGGAAGACCGCGCTCAACAGCGGGCTGTACCGCGGCATCCCGTTCGCGGCGGCCAACTGACGCGGCGGCCTTGCCGAATCGGCTGCCGGCGCTTTCACGCAATTCGTGCTCTTCGCCCTGCTGGCGGGCCTGACGGGCGCTCTGGCGCAGAGGCTCCGCTTCCACCGGCCCCGGTGGCAAACAGCATTGATCCTGATGGTCTGCGTGCCGCTGATGGTCCACCTGATCGAGTGGAATGTTCATGAGAGCCTGCATCCCGGCGGGAGGCGGGCCGGGATCTTCGTCTCGTGGGCGCAATCGGCGCTTTCGATGACGACGCAATGGGTGCTGATGCGGCGCGGGCTTTTTCTGGCGGGCGAGGGCGGGCATCCTTACTGGCGGGACTTCTTCCTGCTGCCCTCCGTTGTCCGGGGGCTCTGCCGCCGGATGCTGAAACGATAGAATTGGGGCGATGAGACGACTGGCCTTCTGCCTCGTGTGCGCTCTTGCCCTGCGCGGGCAGACGCCGCGGACGCCCGAGTGGGCGAGGCAGGTGGTGGAGGATGCGCTGCAAGCCCTGGGCGGCGAGAAATTCCTGGCCATGCGCGACCGCGTGGAGGAGGGGCGCAGTTACGCGTTCTATCGCGAAGACCTCTCCGGCATGAGCCGTGTGAAGTTCTACATCCGGTACCTGACCGCGCCAGAACCCCTCACTCCGGATTTCATCGGCCAGCGCGAGCGCCGGGCATTTGGCAAGAACGAGGATGTCTACATCATCTTCAACGAAGAGGGCAGCTGGGAGGTCACCTACCGGGGCGCGAAGCCGATGGGCGAGGCGCTGTACGAAAGCTACAAGGAAACGCTGCTGCACAACGTTCTGCACACGCTGCGGGTGCGGTTGAAGGAGCCGGGCATGGCGTTCGATGCGCTGGGCACGGAAATTGTCGAGAATCAGCCCTGCAACGTGGTGCGGATTGTCGACGGAGCGAACCGTCAGACGACGGTGTGGTTCCATCAGTCGACGAAGCTTCCGGTGCGGCAGCGGTGGGAGAAGCGCGATCCCAGGCTGAAATTCCGCATCGAGGAAGTCACTATTTTTGACAAGTACCGGGACGTGGGCGGTGGCGTATTGTGGCCGTTTGTCGTACGCCGGGAACGGAACGGGGAGCGGAACTTCGAAATGTACGCCGACATGGTGACCATCAACCGCGGTCTCGGCGATGAGTTGTTCACGCTTCCCGCAGGAATGAAGATCCTCGATCCGAAGGGAAGCAATCTGCGCCCGGGGCGGAAGTGATCCTGACGGGCGCTGTTCCGCCGCCATGAAATGTTTTGCTTGCGCAGGCCGCCGCGCGGGCATAGAATCGGGAGCCGTCCGGAGCCGGCGAGGAGTGAACGCAATGAGGCCGAAAATTCTGCTCCTTTCTCTTCCGTTTTTCCTGTTATCCGGATGCGGCGGCTCGGGGCCGTCGCATCAATCCACGGAAAAGTATTTCCTGGTTTGCGCGAATCCGAAGATTCCATACTGGCAGGAGGCGGGGGCCGGATTCCTGGCAGCTGCGCGCGAACTGGGCGTGCAGGCCGAGGTGGCAGGCCCCGATGTGTACGACGCGCACGCGGAGCGCGAGGAGTTGCGCCGCGTCTTCGCCCGCAAGCCCGCCGGGGTGCTGGTGAGCGCAGGAAACGCCGAGTTGCTCACGCCGGATATCAACGCCGCCGTGGAGTCGGGCATCCCTGTGGTTACGATCGACGCGGATGCGCCTCAAAGCCGGCGGCTCTTCTTTGTGGGTACCAACAACTACGAGGCAGGACAAATGGGCGGGCGCCTGCTGGCGAAGCTCCTGAACGGAAAGGGGACGGTGGTGTTCTTCACCATCGCAGGGCAAGAGAATCTGGAAGAACGGCTGGACGGCTACAGGGCTGCTCTGGAGGCATCTCCGGGCATCCGGATTGCGGCGGTGCAGGACATGAAGGGCGATCCGGGCCTGGCGTTCGATCTGGCGCAAGGATACGTGCAGCAGAAAAACGTGCCGGATGCCTTTGTGGCGCTGGAGTCCTCTTCCGGGGCGGAGATCGCCGACGTGCTGGAACGGGCGCGGATCGAGGGCAAGGTGATCCTTGCGATGGATGCCGTGCAGAACACGCTGGAGTGGATCGAGAAAGGCCGGATCGCCGCCACGATCGCACAAAAGCCCTATACGATGGGCTACTACGGCCTGAAGGCGCTGGCGGATGTGGTATTGCGGAAGCCGCCGTCGCTGACAGCGGATTTCCGCAACGATCCGCGCTCGCCATTGCCGCTGTTTATCGACACAGGCACGCTGCTGGTGGACAAGAGCAACGTTGCAAGCCTGCGCAAGTGAAGCCGGCGGTATCCTTGAGGCATGCCGAAGTGGACCTGCGCCCGGCTGGCCGAGGGCCTGTTCCTTTTTGTGCTGGAAGAAGGAGGCGTGTTGCGACGGGCCGCTTTCAGCCGCTCTGCGGAGGAGCCGCCGGAAGGGTTCGAGGCGCACGACCGCGGCGGCAGCGAGCCGGTGCTCGCGCAGGCGAGGCGGGAGTTGGAGGAATACGCCCGGGGTGCGCGCAGGAGATTCAGCGTCCCGTTCGAACTCGAAGGCACGCATTTTCAGTGCGAGGTCTGGAAGGCGCTGTTCGAGATTCCCTTCGGGCAGGTGCGAACCTACGGGGAGGTGGCGCGGGCGCTGGGACGCCCGGGCGCGGCGCGGGCTGTCGGCGCCGCTGCGGGAAAGAACCCGCTGCCGGTGATCGTGCCTTGCCACCGCGTGGTGGGTGCGGGCGGGGCGCTCACGGGCTTCTCCGGCGGACTGGAAGTGAAGCGGCAGCTGCTGGAAATCGAACGGGCGGCCGCAGTTTCGGGTTGACTTCGGCGGCAGGGCGGCGTTTAATTGTTCAGGCCTTCCGGGCCGGAGCCCGGCAAATTCAGGCCAGAGAGGGGAATGCCGGGATGCACAAGAAACCTGTCGTCGCGATTGCCGGCGCCACCGGAGCGCAGGGGGGAGGGCTGGCGCAGTCCATCCTTCGGGATCCGCAGAGTCCGTTCGCCGTGCGCGCTTTGACGCGGAATCCGGAATCGGCCAGAGCGCGGGAACTCGCGAGACTTGGAGCGGAGGTCGTAGGCGCGGATCTGGACGATCCCGGCAGCGTGGAGAGGGCGTTCGAAGGTGCTTTTGCAGCCTTCTGCGTCACTTTCTACTGGGATCATTTTTCTCCGGAGAAAGAGACGCAGCACGCAGCCGTCATGGCGCGGGCGGCGAAGAAAGCCCGCCTTGGACATGTGATCTGGTCCACGCTGGAAGACACGCGGCGGTTTGTTCCACTGGAAGACGCCCGGATGCCCACGCTGATGGGGAAATACAAGGTGCCGCACTTCGACTCGAAGGGCGAGGCGGACGGGCTGTTTGAGGAACTTGGGCTGCCTGTCACCTTTTTGCTGACGAGCTTCTACTGGGACAACTTCATTCGATTCGGCTCGGGACCGGTGCGGGACCAGAACAGAGATCTGGTTCTGACCCTGCCGGTGGCGGACCGGAAGCTGCCGGGCATCGCCGCTGCCGATATCGGCGGGTGCGCGTACGGGATATTGAAGCGCGGGAGCGAATTCCGGGGCAAGCGCGTGGGCGTGGCTTCAGAACACCTGACGGGGGAGCAGATGGCCGCCGGGCTGAGCCGCGCCATCGGGGAACCGGTTCGCTACGCCCCTCTGCCCCACGACGTGTTCCGCGGGCTCGGTTTCCCGCATGCCGAGGATCTGGGAAACATGTTCCAGTTCAACTGCGAGTTTTCGGATCAGTTTTGCGCGGCGAGAGATACCGTGCTTTCGCGGGAGCTGCATCCGGGCATGCTGACGTTTGACGAGTGGATCGAGGCCAACCGCGGCAGGATTCCGGTGCAGTAGGGGCGGGCTCACCGGGTAAAATCAATCCAACCGCGGCGGGCGGCGGCATGGAGCAGCGTGCCGGCAATCATGCCCGTGACGTAGCCGTATGGCAGGAACAGCGCCGAGAGCCCGACCAGAGCCGCGACGGCGAACCCGGTTCTGTCGGCTGCCACGTCGCGCACGAGCAGCAGCAGCGCCAGGCTTTCAAAGAGCAACAGGATTCCGAGAACCGGAAGCGGGAAAATCTCGATGATCTTCTGGAATCCGTTGCTGAAAAACAGGCCCAGGACCAGAAAAATGCCGCCATAGATGACGACGGAGCCGCCGGTGCGCCCGCCGAAGGCGTAGTGGCCGGCCATGCCGCCGGAGCCGTGGCAGGTAGGGGCGCCGCCAAGGAATGGGTTGACGAGGTTCATCAGCGAATAGGTGAATCCGATCTGGCGCACGGTCAGAGGCCGGTCCGGGAACAGGTCGCGGGCCACCTGCCGCGTGGCAAGCACGGAGTTGGCGAGCGAAAGGGGCAGCTGGGGCAGGGCCAGAACGAGGAGCCCGGTCCAGATGTCGGGCCAGGAAACGGCGTGAAGGCGCGGCAGGCGAAAGCCGGCGGCGCTGACGAGGTCGCTCGCGTTCAGCTTGAAGGCGAACGCGTAAATGAGTCCCAGGGCGATGAGCGCGGCGGCTGCGGGGAAATTCCGGCGGCGCATGAGGACTGCCGTAATTGCGAACCCGGCGGCAGCGAGCGTCCAGCCTGCGAGGCCATCGGAGCGGACGTAGTCCCGCAGGGCGATGGAGGCGAGTTGCAAGCCGAGGCCGAACTGGATGCCTCGCACGACCGCTGTGGGAACGGCGCGAGCCAGCCAGCCGATGGCGCCGGAAAGGGTGAGCGCCAGCATCAGGATGCCGATGGCCAGGCCGCCTCCGTAGAGCGTGGCGGCGGGCAGCTTTTGTGCGATGACCAGCGCCGCCATCGCCTTGAGGGGCTGCACCGGCATGGGCATGCGGTACCAGACGCCGGTGAGGATCTGCATCAGTCCGAAAACTGCGAGCACGGAAGCGGAGTCGAGCCGGGCGGCGAGGATCATGCCGACCAGCAGGGGCAGGTCCGTGCCCATGTCGCCGAAGGCGCCGGACCACTCATGACGGTCGAATCGAAGGCGCGGCTTTTGCGAGGGTGCAGTCATGGATGCAGGCCGCAGCATGATTCGACAAGGCCAAAGAATGGTCTGGCTGGCCGGAATTCCCAGCATAACAGGCTTGTTCCACAGGCCAGAAATGGTATTCTCGGGCCAGAGCGAGGTGGCAGGATAGGCCGATGCGGACGCCGTTGCAGGCCATGGACGAGGCGCCCGAGGAGCTGACGCGCGGGCGGCTGAGGCGGATCGGCGAGGGCGTGGGCAAGGTGGTCTACGCCAGCGAGAACTGGGTGGTGAAACGGGAGCGCGGGGCCAGCGAGATCATTGCGCTGATCCTGATCTGGCGGATGATGAAGCGGCTGGAGAGGGTTCTGCCGCAACGGTTCGCGTCCCGGTGGACGTCGCATCCCTCGGCGGCGCTGCGCGCCTTGCGCATGGGGATGCAGGCGTTTGTTTCCGTGGTGCCGCGGGCGGTGTGGTTCAGCACGCACTGGGGGCGTGTCTGGCAGAAGTTCGTGCACAGGGACGTGCGGGGCGAGTATCTGGCGGTGAAGCATCTTTCCGGCACTTCACTGGTGCCGGAAACAGTGACTTTCCCGCCGACGCTCGTGAAAGTTTCCGGATGGCCCGGCTGGCTGGTGGTGACAGAAGCGACCGAGCGGGTGGAAGAGACTCTCTACGACCGGCTCAAGAAGCTCGCGGCAGAAGAGAAATGGGACGAAGTGGAACGGTGGCTGGAGCGGCTGTTGGAGCTGCGCCGCGCCGGTTGGCGCCGCGGGGTCTTCTCCGTGGATGCGCACCTCAAGAACTTCGGCGTGATCCGGAACCGCGTCGTGCTGCTCGACCCGGGCGGTTTGACTGACCGGTGGGAGGACGTGGAGCGGCACCTCGCTTCCCTGGCGAAGAACGGGCCGGTGTGGAAACAGTTCGGGCTGGAGGAGATCCTGTCGGGCGCACCCTGGCTAGCGGAGCGCTTTGAGGCGAGATGGCGCGAGCTGACCGCGCCGCAATCGATGCGGGACCTTTGGCCCGAGCGCCGCGTCTGAGACGACGTGAATGGCGCGCCCGACCATGCCGGCGTCATACAGAAGCTGATCCATCGGAGTCAGGCGGCGCACCTGCGCGGGCGTCAGAAGACTGGTGTGCGGGATGGCGGCGAGGTACTCGGGGATGTACCATACGTCGGTTTCGCTCGCCATCCAGCCGCGCGAATCGAAGCGGGAGAGGTTGACGGGACGGGAGTAGGCGCGCAGCGTTTTCTCGCCCTGAGGGTTGTAGTAGTGGGGGAAGTAGCTCATGACCAGCTCCCGCAGAGTGCGGTAGACGGGATCGCGAAACCGGAGCCCGGAGTAGCTCGACTTGGCGACGGCGCCCCAGCAGCCGTTCTCGCGGAAGACGGCCAGGACGTGGTCGTCGTCGCGCACGGCGGCGAGGTCCACGATCAGCGGCGGGCGGCCAGCGAGGCGGAATGCGGCTGCGGCGAGCAATGCGCCCTCCATGCAGTGGGCGCGGCCGTGGCGCAGCACAAGCCGGGGGGAGAAACACGTGTGCGGGCGCGTGTCGTGGTTGTAGGGGAGGGAGTCGAGAAACTGCTGGACCAGCTCCGGAGTGCGGAGGCGCCTGAGCTCCCTCGCTTCCGAACCGGAAAGCCCCCACGTTTCCATCGCGCAAATCCCTCGCGTGATCAGAATTCCGGCGGAGCGAACCCCTCGGATTTCACGGGGATCACTTTCATCGCAGGAGCATATTTTGACACTTCCTTTTCGATGGCGGAAGCGTTGCCCACGAGGCAGAACTGGAGATTGCTTTCCGTGAAGTGCCTGCGGATCGCTGCGTTCAGGCTCTCCACGGTGAGCGAGTCCAGTTGCTGGAAGAACGTGTCAATGTCGCTGCGGTCGAGGCCGAACAGTTCGAGATCTGCCAGGACATTGCACAATTGATCCGATGTTTCCAGGCGTTCCGTGGGGAAATTGCCCTTGATATAGGCGCGTGCGGAATCCAGTTGTTCGGCGGAAACCCCGGTGCGGAGGAACCGCTGCAGCACTTCCAGAGCGAGGTCGATCGCCTGGACCGTCGTGGCGGTGGGCGTGTAGGAGTTGATGGCGATGGCGCCCGGCAGGCGGTCAAGTTCAAGGATGGAGTTGGCGCCGTAGGTGAGTCCGGCGTTCACGCGGAGGGCGTCGTTGAGCAGCGAGGTGAACCTGCCGCCGAACAGCGTGTTGGCGACCAGCAGGGAGATTCGGTCCGGATGGCGGCGGTGGATGCCGGGCATCCCGATCCGGAAGTAGGTCTGCGTGGCGTCGGGCTTGTCCACGAGCAGCAGCCGCGGGCGCTCAAAGCGAAGCTGGCCGGCTTGCGGCGGCTGGAACGCCTCTCCGGCGGGCAAAGCGGAAGCTGTGCGGCGCGCGAGTGCGGCGAAGGATGCCGGGTCGAAGTCGCCGGCGGCGACAAGGATGAGGTTCTTGCCGCAAGCCATGCGCCGGTAGTACTTGACGATCTCCTCCCGGCTGATGCGCGCCACGGAAATCTCGTCGGCAGCGCCGGAGTGGCGGTAGGGATGTCCGGCCGGGTAGAAGAGTCCCTGAAAGTAGCGGCCGACGGCCATTCCCGGATTGTCCTTGGCGGCGCGGACGCGGTCGGCCGCCTGGGCGAGCACCTTCCGCACCTCTTCTTCAGGGAACGTCGGCGCGGCCAGGATGTCGCCCAGGATCGCCATTGCCTCGGGCGCGGTCCTGGAAAGAAATTCGAGGGCGAAATAGGCGGATTGGCGGTTGGCGCCTGCGGAGAGTTCCGCGCCGAGGAAGTCGAGGTCGTTGTCGATCTGCGCGGCGCTGCGTTTGCCTGCGCCGCGCCGCATCAGTTCCGCGGTGATGGCGGCGATCCCGTTATATCCCGGCGGCTCGCTTTCGGCGCCGCCCCGGAAGACGGCGCGGACGCTGACGAGCGGGACATCGTGCCGCGGGAGCAACAGCAGAACCGCTCCATTGGGGAGCTGCTCGCGGGTGAATTCCGGCAATCGGACCTGGGCTGACATGGGAAGGAAAGCGGACATCAGGAGAAGCGGGAGCAGGAGCTTCACGGTTTCACCTCCGCGCGCTGTTCCGGGATGAGCGTGGCAACCGTGCGATTGCGGGACGGGAAGATCTTCGCCGCCACGCGTTGCACATCGGCGGCGGTCACTTTCTCGATGCGCGCCGGGGCCTCGTTGATCTGGTTCCAGCTTCCGTAGAAGACTTCGTAGGTGCCCAGCAGGTTCGCCTTCCCGGCGATGGTTTTCAGCTGTCTGTAAAAGCCGGCGAGGATCTGGTTCTTGGCCTTCTGCAGCTCCTCTGCCGGCACAGGCTCGCGTGCGAGCCTGTCCAGCTCTTCATAGAGCGCCTTCTCTACCTCGCCCGGCTGCCTGCCGCTGCGCACCTGGAAATTGAACAGGAACTGCCCGGGATCCAGCGAAGGACGGACGCCGCCGCCGACATTCAGCACGAGCTGTTCCTTTTCCACGAGCCGCTGGTGCAGGCGCGAGCTGCGCCCGCCGGTGAGGATCGTTTCGATCACCTCGTAGACGGGGAAATCGGGATCCCGGGCGGAGCCGATGTGGTAGCTGAGCATCAGGAGAGGCAGGTTGGCAGGGCGCCGCACTTCCACGCGGCGCTCCCCGAGCTGCGGCGGCTCCACGGTTCGCACAGGCGGAGGCGGATCCTGGCTCGGGATCGGTTCCAGATACTTCTTCGCGAGGGCCAGCACCTCGGCGGGAGTCACATCGCCCGACACCACCGCAACGCAGTTGTTGGGCGCATAGCCCATCCGGTAATGCGCCTTCAGATCGTCCATCGTCCAGCTCTGGATGTCGGAAGCCCAGCCGATGACAGGCCACTGATAAGGGTGGGCGATGTAGGCGGTGGCGTTCAGCTGCTCGAACAGGGTGCCGAAGGGGCTGTTGTCGACCGAATTGCGGCGCTCGGAGCTGACCACGCCGCGCTCGCTTTCGACGATCTTCGGGTCGAAAGACAGGTCGCGGATCCGGTCGGCTTCCATGTCGAACATGAGCTCCAGCGCGGTGCGTGGAAAGAAGTCCGTGTAGACGGTGACGTCGCGCGAGGTGTAGGCGTTGTTGCGGCCGCCGGCCTTCTCCATCTGGATGTCGAATTGCTTGGGGCCGTACTTCTTCGCGCCGTTGAACATCATGTGCTCGAAGAAGTGGCTGATGCCGGTGACGCCCGGCCGCTCGTTCCGCGATCCGACCTTGAAGAAGAGATAGAAGGCAACGTTGGGAACGTCGTGATCCTCGTGAATGAGGATCTTCATGCCGTTGGAAAGAGTGTGCTCGGAGACTCGGATCATCTGGGCCTGCATGGCGAGGGCGGAAATCATGCAGAGAGCCGGAAGTCGGCGCATAGCCAGAAGATAACAGAAAGCTACCGGCCCAGGACTTCGGCGATGGGCGGGGCAGCGGCGGGGACAGCCGTGCGGAAGTCCTCGCCGAGAAGGGCGGCGATGGTGGCGGCGAGCTGCGCCTGCGTGACCGGCGCTGTGCCGGCGCGGACGCCCAAGGGCCGGGTGTCCGGCCCCAGGAAGGCCATCCAGACATATTGCGACTCGCGGATCCGGCGGCCGTGGCTGCGCCAGTCCTTCCTGCCCGCCCCGCGGCCGTGATCGGTGGCCAAAATCAGGGTAGTCGAGCCGCGGTATTCGGGCAAGGATTGAAGCGTTTCCCAGAGTTGGCGGGCGTACTGATCGAACCGGCGTGCGGATTTCAGGTAGAGATCGTAACGGCCTGCGTGGGCCCATTCGTCGGTTTCGCCCAGCAAGAGCGCCAGCACGCGGGGCTTCTGCAGGCGGAGGTGTTCGAGAGCCGTGTGGAAGGTGAAGGAGTCGAAGGCTTCGCCGTCCCAATACTCCGTTTCGGCCTTCAGGGTGTTGATCAGCTGGAGCTGCAGGCTGGATCCCGGCAACTGCAACGGCTCATAGCCGGCATTGACCAGGATGCCCGAGCGCGGCGCGTTCAGGATCCACGGAAACAGTTCCCATGCGCCAAAGGCAGCGACGCGCCCTTCGAATCCCGGGCGGCGGTGGAGGAACTCCAGCACGTTGACGTTCGGGTTGTAGCGCTTGTCGTTGCTGTCGATCCGCGGATCGGCAACGCCGCAGAACGCCTCGCTGTAACCCGGGTAGGAAAAATTGAGCCCGTTGGAGATTCTTGCCTCCGAGCCTGCCCGGCGGTCTCCAAAGACCTGCCCCTCGCGGGCGACTACACTCCAGAAGAACGGCAGCAGCGCGGCGCGGCGCTCTTCCGGCGTGCCGCGCCAGAACTCGCGCCGCAGCCGGTCCGGATCCGCCACGCCGCCGGTTTTGCGGTCGATCAGGGATGCGTCGGCGCCGGCGAAGACTTCCTGATGGCGCAGCCCGTCCGTCATCAGGACGACAACGTTCCGGGTGCGGCGTTCCGGCTGGGCCGAAGCGGAAATTGCCAGCGCCGCGGCGAGCAGAACAGGGGCGAGCCGCATCAGGCACCTCCCCCACGAGCCTACCACCAGCGGCCTGTCAGCCCGCCGGCAGGACCCCTTGACAAGCGGTTTGCGCGAGAGTAGAAGAATTCTTGATTCACGGCAATCAGATCTTTTTCTCTGTGGAGGGGACCATGAAGTGCTGGATCGCCGGCCTGTTGGCGGCCGTGCTGTGGGCGCAATCGCCGAATGCCAAGGCGCCGAAGGCGCCGGAGACCATCGCGATGAAGGACGCCGCCGTTGGCAGCGTCAACTTCCCGCACAAGGCGCATGAGGAGATGCAGGGTGTTCGATGCGAGACGTGCCACCACGCCTCCAAACCGGAAAAGCCGGAATTGAAGCCGAACCAGGCTTGCCGCGACTGTCACACCAAACCGCCCGCAGCGGGGATGAAGACTTCGCGGCAGGCGGCGTTTCACAATTCCACGGCGCAGAGCGGCGTCTGCGTCGACTGCCACAAGAAACAGCTGGCAGCCGGGAAGAAGCCGCCGCTGAAGTGCGTCGAGTGTCATCGAAAGGAAGCCAAGCCGGTTGCAGGAGGGAAGTATGGGCAACCATGGCATTCCACGACGGGAGTTCATGCGCTGGGCTTCGGCAGCCACGGCACTGACTCCCTTCCATGAGGCATTCCTGCCGCGCCTGGGCGCGGCGCTCGCCGACGCTGTCAAGGAATACCCGCTGATCTGGATGCAGCACTCCGCCTGCAGCGGGTGTTCGGTGTCGGTGATCAACACCATCCATCCCAGCATCAAGAACGTCATCCTCGATCAGATCCTGCCGGGGCATCAGCTGTTCCTGAATTACCACTCGACGCTGATGGCGGCGGCGGGGCGTCTGTCGACGGATGCGGCGATGGAGACGGCCCGGAAGCACAAGGGGAAGTACGTGCTCATCGTCGAGGGCGCCATCCCGACGCGCGATGGGGGGATCGACGGGACGCTCGGCGAGGAGGAAGGGAAGCCCGTGACGATGCTGGAGTGGATGCGGCGGCTCGCGCCCGGGGCGATGGCGATCCTCGCCGTCGGGACGTGCGCGGCATATGGAGGGCTGCCCGCCGCAGCTCCCAACCCGACCCAATCCAAGGGCGTCTCGGACGTGCTGAAGCTGATTGGCGCCCAGACCCCCGTGATCAACATTCCGGGGTGCCCGTGTCACCCGGACTGGTTCATCGGAACCGTGGCGCGGGTGCTGCTGTACGGGATTCCTTCGGCCAAGGAACTGGACGAGCACGGGCGCCTGAAAGTCTATTACGGCAAGAGCGTCCACAACCGCTGCATCTTCCGCGACTACCTGGACGACGGCATCTTCGCCACGAAGTTCGGCGAAGTGGGCTGCATGCTCGAGATCGGCTGCAAGGGGCCGTTCACGCATGCCGACTGCCCGATCCGGCAATGGAACAGCGGCGTGAACTGGTGTATCAACGCCAACGCGCCCTGCATGGGATGCACGGAGCCGGGATTCCCGGATGCGCACTCCCCGCTGTACCAGAGGAGGTGAGCCATGGCCGTCAAGGTCACAGTCGATCCATTGACGCGGATTGAAGGCCACCTGGGCATCGAGGCGGTGGTCGACGGCGGCAAGGTGGTGGAAGCGAAATGCGCTGGCACGCTCTACCGGGGATTCGAGCAGATCCTTGAGGGGCGGGACCCCCTGGACGCAGTACAGATCACGCAACGCTTCTGCGGCGTCTGCCCGACGGCGCACGCGCTGGCGAGTTCACAATGCCTGGACAATGCGCTGGGGATCATGCCGCCGCACAACGGTCGCGTCATCCGCAACCTGATCCAGGGTGCGAATTACATTCAGTCGCACATCCTGCACTTCTACCATCTGGCAGCGCTCGATTACGCGCGCGGGCCGGACTTTCCGCCCTTTGTCCCGCGATTCGAAGCCGACTACCGGTTGCCGGAGAAGGTCAGTCAGGAGATCATCAGCCACTACGTGCAGGCGCTGCACATCCGGCTCAAGGCGCACGAAATGTCCGCCGTATTCTCCGGGAAGATGCCGCATTGCGCCTCGGTGGTTCCCGGCGGGGTGACAGTGACGCCTACTGTCGACAAGGTGACCACGTTCCTGTGGCGGCTGAAAGAACTGCGGGACTTCATCGACAACGTCTACATCCCGGACGTGCTGACCATCGCCAGCGTCTACCGCGACTACGCCGAAATCGGCCGGGGCTGCCGGCGGTTCCTCTCCTACGGGGCGTTCGATCTGGACGGCGAGCCGGATGTGGGCAAGCGCGCGCGGTTCTTCCGGATGGGCCGCGTGCTGGACGGCAAGCTCGCGCCTGTGGATCCGTCGAAGATCACCGAAGACGTCAAATACTCCTGGTACAAGGGCGGGGCGCCGTTGCATCCATCGCAGGAGCGCACCGAACCCGACCGCGGGAAGGAAGGAGGCTACTCCTGGCTGAAGGCGCCACGGTACGATGGGGCGGCGTATGAGGTCGGGCCGCTGGCGCGGGCGATGGTGAACATCGCCGGAGGCGCGAATCCGGCGCTGGCGAAGGCCATCGATTCGGCGTTGGCGCAGTTGCGGCTGAAGCCGGAGAACCTGTGTTCGGTGATGGGAAGGCACCTGGCGCGCGCGCTCGAGACAAAAGTGCTGGCCGACGCGATGGCGGACTGGGTGCTCCAGATCAAGCTGGACGAGCCGGTGGCCGTGGGTCACAAGATCCCGGAGTCAGCCACGGGCGTGGGGCTCTGGGATGCCTCGCGGGGCGCCCTGGGTCACTGGATTTCGATCCGCAATCAGAAGATCGAACGCTATCAGGCGGTGGTGCCGACGACCTGGAACGCCTCGCCCCATGACAGCAAGGGGGCGCCCGGACCCATTGAGGAGGCGTTGGTCGGAGCGCCGGTGGATGACGTGAACAATCCATTCGCAGTGGCGCGGATCGTGCGCTCTTTCGACCCGTGCATCGCCTGCGCCGTTCATCTGGTGACGCCGCGAGGGCGTTTGCTGGCGGCTGTGCCGCTCGGTTGAGTTCCGGATGGAATGCAAGACCCTGGTCGCGGGCGTGGGCAACATTCTGCTGGGCGACGAGGGGTTGGGCGTGCATGCCGTGCGCCGGTTGCTGGAGGAGGGCCTCCCGGCCGGCACGGATGCGGTGGACGCAGGAACAGCGCTGGGAGACTTGCTCGCCGAACTTGGCCGCTATGACCGGCTGATCCTGGTGGACGCGGTGCGGGGCGGCGGGCGAGCCGGGGATCTGTACCGGCTGGAAGTACGCAGCAGCGGCGACTTGCGGAGGGCGCTCTCCCCGCTCTCCCTGCATGAGTTTGGCGTGGCGGACGCGCTCGAGCAGGCGCGGGCACTGGGGGCCTTGCCGCCACGAGTGGTCCTTTTGGGGATGGAACCGGAGCGGATTGAGCCGGGGATCGGGCTGTCGCCCCACGTTGCCGCGGCGCTGCCCGGGCTGGTCCGCCTGATTCGGGAGGAAGCGGGACTCACCGGGCCCCACGGCTTGAGATAATGAAATTTGGCGGTGGAGTCCGCCCTGAACCGCCGTTTCCAACGGCCAATGACTCCTACTGACAGCACGGCGCCGGGAGTGGATCTGCGATTCCCCGCCGGAGCGAAGCGAGCAGGACGAGGCAATGGATCAGGATCGGGCGGACACTCCTGGCAAGCAGCAGGCAAGCGGAATCTTTTCCCTGACTACCGGGCTCTCCAGCGGCGCGCCCGTGGGCGCCGCGCCTCCCTCGCGCATCTCCGTCAGCGAAACTCGGGAGGAAAACGTGGAGTCCGCCGCCGGGGCGGAATCCGCGCGCGGGTACGAAGCAGCCGCGCGGCTGCTGGAACAAGCCGCTGATCTGATCCGGAAGTACGGTCTCGAAGCACTGGGCGATTTTCTGGAAAGCTGCCGCCAATTTGCTGAGGAAAGGTCCGTCAACGTGGCCATTCTGGGCCGTTTCAAGGCCGGGAAGACGACGTTTCTGAATGACCTGCTGGGCCGTGCCCTGCTGCCGGTGGGCGTGATTCCGGTCACGAGCGTCGTGACCGAAATCGAATTCGGGAGACGGGAACGCGCGGAGGTCGAGTTCGCCGACGGGCACAGCGAGGAAGTCCGGCTCGAGGAGCTTGCCGGGTATGTCGACGAGAGCCGGAATCCGGGCAACCGGAAGCAGGTGGAGCGCGTGCGCGTCTGGCTGCCGGAGATGGAGCGTTACCGGGGCATCCGGTTCGTGGACACGCCGGGCATGGAGAGCGTGTTCGAACACAACACGGAGGCCTCGCGCGAGTGGCTTCCCAACGTGGGGCTGGCTCTGGTGGCGGTGAGCGTGGATCCGCCGCTGACGCAGCATGACATCGGGCTGATCGCGGAACTGGAGAAGTACACGCCGCGCATCGCACTGCTGCTGACCAAGATCGACACCCTCGACGCCGAGGGGCGGGCGCAGGTGGAGCAGTTCGTGCGCCGGCAACTGGCGGCGCGCTGGGACGGCGGGCTGCCCGTGTATCCTTACTCGGCCAAGCCGGGCTTTGAAGCGTTCCGGCAAAGGATCGAGACCGAGCTGCTGGGACAGCTCCGCAAGGACGGCGCCGGGCAGTGGGAGCAGATCCTGCAACACAAGGTGGAATCGCTGGCCGGGGAAACGGCCGAGTACCTGACGGTGGCGCTGAAAGCGGCGGAGCGGGCCGAAAGCGAGCGGGAGGAGCTGCGGCGGCGCGTCCTGGGGGAGAAGCAGGCGCTCAGCGACACGCGGCTCGGGCTGGAGCTGATCGTGCGGCATGCGGCGGCCATTTCGCGGGGCGCCATCGAGAGCCGGCTCCGGCCGGAAGCGAACGCGATCCTGAGGCGGCTGCTGGAGGAGTTCGAACAGAACTACCCGGCGTGGACATCGAGCCTGCGGACGGCCATGGAGCGCTTCGAGGAGTGGCTGGAAGGGGCGTTGCGACGGGAGCTGATGGAGGTTTCCGCCGCCCGCCGGCGGGAGTTCCTCGAGCCGGCGCAGCGGGCGAGCCGGCAGCTGGCGCAATCGCTGCAAGACTTCCGCAACCGGCTGTCGGAGCGGATGCTGGAGACGCTGGGCGTGCCGCTGAAGACCGCCGAGATGGAAATTGCGGTGCGCGAGCCCCGGGAGCCGGACATTCGCGTGGGCCGGGTCTTCGACCGGAACTGGGAGCTGTTGTCGTGGGCGATTCCGATGCCCGTCTTCCGCAACTTGGTGCGGCGGCACTTCCGGCGCAAGATCGAAAGGGCGGTGGAGATCAACCTGGCGCGGCTGGTGTCGCAATGGGAGGGGGCGCTGCATGCCGCGCTGCGCGCCATGCAGGATGAGGCGGCGCGGCGGCTGGAGGCGCTGATCCACACCGTGGAGCAGCTGCTGCAAACTGGCAGCGGGCAGGCGGAAGAGATTCGCGCGGACCTGGAGCGGCTCGAGGAGGCCCTCGAGAACGGGCGCCGGGGCTCGCGGAGGCGGAATGGATCGACTAGACTGGAGCCTTGACGGCGAGGCTGGAGCTTCCGAGGGTCTACCCGATTGTCGACACGGGCGCGCTGAAGCGGCGGGGCCGGGACCCGCTGTGGTTTGCCGAGGCGCTGCTGGAAGGCGGCGCGCGCATCCTGCAATTCCGGCACAAGGAACATTATTCGCGGGCCGTGTTTGAAACAGCCTCCGCGATGGCTGTTCTTTGCCTGAAGGCCGGGGCGCGGCTGATCATCGACGACCGCGCTGATATCGCGGCGCTGCTCGATGCGGGCGTGCATCTCGGACAAAACGACCTGCCGCCGCGGCTGGCGCGCCGCGTTCTGGGCGAGGAGCGCGTTCTGGGTTTCTCGACGCACAACGAGGAGCAGCTGCGCGCGGCGGCGGAGGAGCCCGCCGACTATCTGGCCCTCGGGCCGGTGTTCGAGACCTTCTCCAAGGAGAATCCCGACCCGGCGCTCGGGCTGGAGCGGCTGGCGGCGATGCGCGCGCTGACGGACAGGCCGCTGGTCGCCATTGGCGGCATCACGCGCGAGCAGGCGCAGGCGGTGCTGCGCGCGGGCGCGGACTCGATTGCGGTGATCGGGGATCTGCTGCCGGAGGAGATGACGAAAGCCACGGTCAGGGGGCGCATGGAAGAATGGATCGCGCTGACACGGTGACGCAGACGGGGCTGGTGCAACGGCTTGGGCTGCTGGACTCGACGACCATCGTGATGGGGTCGATGATCGGCAGCGGGGTGTTCATCGTGTCCGCGGATATCGCGCGGCAGGTGCAGTCGCCCGTGCTGCTGATGTCCACCTGGGCTGCCACGGCGTTGCTTACCATGATTGCCGCGCTCAGCTACGGGGAGCTGGCGGCGATGATGCCGCGCGCGGGCGGACAATACGTGTATTTGCGGGAGGCGTTCGGTCCGCTGTGGGGCTTCCTGTACGGCTGGACGCTGTTTGCGGTGATCCAGTGCGGGACGCTGGCGGCAGTGGCGGTGGCGTTTGCGAAGTTCCTGGGCGTGTTCGTGCCGGCAGTGTCGGCGGATGCCTGGATCGTGCGCATCGGACCGGCGGGCGTCAACACGCAGATGCTGGTGGCGATCGCCCTGATCCTGGGGCTCACGTGGCACAACACGCGCGGTATCGAGGCCGGCGCGCGCGTGCAGAACATCTTCACGATCGCCAAGATCGGCGCGCTGGCGGGGCTGATTGCGGCGGGCGTTTTCTTCGGGCGGCAGCCGGAGGCGATGGCGAGGAACTTCGGGCGGTTCTGGGAAGTGCCGTGGAGCGCCTGGGACGCCGCGCGGCTGACGGCGGTGGCGATGGTGGGAGCGCTGTTCAGCTCCGACGCCTGGAACAACGTGACGTTCACCGCCGGCGAGGTGCGCAACCCGAAGCGCAATCTGCCGCTGTCGCTGGCGCTGGGCGTGGGGATCGTGTCGGTGATCTATCTGGCGTGCAACACGGTGTACCTGATGGCGCTTCCGCTGGAGTCGATCCAGAACGCGCCGGAGGACCGCGTGGCGACGGCGGTGATCTCGCGGATTCTCGGTCCGGCGGCGACGCAGGTGATGGCGCTGGCGGTGATGGTCTCCACGTTCGGCTGCCTGAATGGAATGATCTTCGCCGGGGCACGCGTGTATTACGCCATGGCGCGCGACGGGCTCTTCTTTGAAGCTGCGGGGCGCGTGAATCCGGGGACGCACACGCCGAACCACAGCCTGTGGATGCAGGGGGCGTGGGCGGCGTTCCTCACCCTGACCGGCCGCTACAGCGATCTGCTGGACTATGTTATCTTCGCTGTTTTGCTCTTCTACATCCTGACCATCGCGGGGCTGTTCGTGCTGCGCCGCACGCGCCCCGAAGCCGAGCGCCCCTACCGGGCGTTCGGCTACCCGCTGCTGCCTGCGATCTACATTGCGGCGGCGGCGTTCATCGAACTGATGCTGCTTCTGTACAAGCCCAGCTATACGTGGCCCGGTCTGCTGATCGTGCTGACGGGCATCCCCGTGTATCTGGCATGGCGGAGGCGGCGCGAATCCACGACGAGGTCCGAGGCATGAACCTTTTCGCGCGAAAACCCCTGGAGAGGATTCTGCAGGAATCGAGCGCCGATGCGCACGGGCATTCCCTGAAGCGCACGCTCTCCGCGACGCAGCTGGTGGCGCTGGGCATTGGCGCGATCATCGGCGCCGGCATCTTTTCGCTGACGGGTGTCGCGGCGGCGCAGCATGCCGGGCCGGCCGTGGTCTACAGCTTCATTCTGGCGGCGATCGCGTGCGCTTTCGCCGGCTTCTGCTACAGCGAGTTCGCCACGATGATCCCGGTGGCAGGCAGCGCCTATACCTATGCCTACGCCACCATGGGCGAGCTGCTGGCGTGGATCATCGGCTGGGCGCTGGTTCTCGAGTACGCCATCGGCGCTGCCACCGTGTCCGTGTCCTGGTCCGGCTACATGGTCTCCATTCTCGAGTCCTTCGGGATCCATCTCCCGCAAAGCCTGATCCATTCGCCGTGGGATCCGGCGCCCGGCATGATCAACCTGCCGAGCGTGATCATCATCACGATCATCTCGACGATCCTGATCATAGGCATTCAGGAGTCGGCGCGGTTCAACGCGCTGATTGTGGCGGTGAAGCTCGCTGTCGTGGTGCTGTTCATCGGGCTGGGCTATTTCTTCATCAACTACGACAACTACAAGCCGTTCCTGCCGGAGAACACAACGGGCGAGTTTGGCAAGTTCGGCTGGACGGGCGTGCTGGCGGCGGCGGGACAGATCTTTTTCGCCTACATCGGGTTCGACGCCGTTTCGACAGCCGCGCAGGAGGCGCGGAATCCCAAGCGCGACATGCCGATCGGAATCGTGGGCTCGCTGGCGATCTGCACGGTTCTCTATATCCTCTATGCGGCGGTTCTGACAGGGGTGGTCAATTACAAGGATCTGAATGTCTCCGCGCCGCTGGCTGTCGCCGTGGACCGGATGAAGAGCGTGCCCTGGCTGGGCTTCCTGATGAAGCTCGGATCGCTCGCCGGACTCACATCGGTGATGCTGGTGATGCTGCTGGGGCAGTCGCGCGTGTTCTATTCAATGTCGCGCGACGGGCTGCTGCCGGGCATGTTCTCCGAGCTGCATGCGAAGTTCGCGACGCCGTGGAAGTCGAACGCACTGTTGATGGTCTTCGTTTCGCTGCTGGGCGCGTTCACGCCGATTCAGCAGCTGGGGAACCTGACCTCGATGGGCACGCTGTGGGCGTTCACGCTGGTGTGCGCCGGCGTGATCATCATGCGCCGGACACATCCCGACACGCCGCGTCCGTTCCGCACCCCGCTGGTGCCGCTGGTGCCCATTCTGGGAATGCTGTTCTGCCTGCTGCTGATGTTCAGCCTGGACCGGATCACGAAGTACGCCTTCTTCACGTGGATGATCGCCGGGCTGGTGGTGTACTTCGGCTACAGCCGCTCGCGGAGCCACCTGCAGCGCAGCCTGATGGCACAGGCGGCGCGCCCGCGGTGACCCTCTTCCGGAGACGGCGTGCCAAAGGCAAGGCTTGTAGAGCTGGAATGGCCGGAGTTCGGCATGGAAGCCGAGCCTCCGGCGTGGCGCGTGTCGCGCGAAGAGTACGCCGCCCGGCTTGAGCGCCTGCGCGCGCGGATGGCGGAAGCGCGGCTCACGCACTTCGCTGTCTACGGCGACCGCGAGCATTTCGCCAACCTGCTCTGGCTGACCGGTTTCGATCCGCGGTTTGAAGAGGCGCTGCTGCTGGCGGACCTCGATCAGAAGCCGCTTCTGCTGGTCGGCAACGAGTGCCGCAACTACGCGCCCGCCGCGCCGCCCGTCGCGGCAGGCGACATCCGTCTGGAATGCTACCCGGAGTTTTCCCTGCCAGACCAGCCGCGCGCGGGCGGGCGGCCGCTGGGCGACATCCTGCGCGAGTTCGGCATAGACGCGCATTCGCGGGTCGGTGCGGCAGGCTGGAAGCCGCTGTCGCCGCCCGAGCGGCTCGACCTTCCCGCGTTCCTCTCCGATGAGCTGCGCTTCGCCGCCGGCTACGCGAACGTCGTAAACGCCACGCGGATCCTGATCGAGCTCCGTCAGGAGGCGGTGCCGCAGGAGATCGCCTTCTTCGAGTGGACGCAGACGCTCGCCAGCGAGGGCATGAAGCGCGTTTTGCGTGCGCTGAAGCCCGGCGTGATGGACTATGAACTCCTTCAGGAGGCCCGTTACAACGGAGTGCCGCTCGGCTGCCACATGACGCTGAAGTGCGGCAACAACCGGGCGAGCCTGGCCAGCGCCCGCGGGGAACGCGCCGTGCGCGGCGGGAGGTTCTCCTGCGGCATCTGTTACTGGGGCGCCAACTGCTGCCGCTGCGGGTGGGTGGCGGAGAGCGCCGCCGACCTGCCCGAAGAGGCGCGCGGATATGTGGAGGAGTTTGCCGGGCCGTACTTCGAAGCCATGGGAGCGTGGTTCGGGGCGCTGCGGATCGGCGCTTCCGGCGCCGATCTCTGGAGAGCGATTCACGGCCGGCTGCCCTTCGAGAAATTCGGCGTTTTCCTGAATCCCGGCCACCTGATCCATTTCGACGAGTGGCTTTCCGCGCCCGCCTACGAGGGCTCCGAAGAGCGGCTTGCAAGCGGCATGGTGATGCAGGCGGACGTGATCCCGTCGCACCCGGTCTTCTACTCCTCCCGGATGGAGGACGGTTACCTGCTGGCTGGACCAGAGCTGCAGAAGGAGCTGCGGCACCGCTTTCCGGCGCTGATGCAGCGGTGCGAGGCGCGGCGCGAGTTCCTGCGCTCCACGCTCGGGCTCCCCGTGCATGAGGAGGTGCTGCCGCTGGGGAACTTCTGCGGCCTGGTGCCGCCGTTCCTGCTGCGGCCGCAGACGGTTTTTGCGCTATCCTGAGGCAAGCCCCGTTTGGAAAGGAAGGGGCTCTGCATGAAGAGACGTTTGATGTTGCTCGCCGCTGCCGCGGCGCTTTTTGCCGTATGCCTGCCCGGCGCACAGAAGCCGGACTTCTCCGGCGTCTGGAAGCTCAACAATGCGAAGTCCGACTTCGGGCCGATGCCTTCCGGCCCGGACAAGTTCGAGCGGACGATCGAACACAAGGATCCCAGCCTGAAGATGACCACGGTTCAGGCGTTTCAGGGGCAGGAGCGCACCAACAACGTGGAATACACCATCGACGGACAGGAAAAGACCGTCGACACGCCCATGGGGCCGATGAAGGTGACCCCCGCCTGGAAGGGCGACACGCTCGAGATCACCGTGCGGCGCGAGATCCAGGGCACCGAGATCAAGTCTGTGGAGACTTGGTCACTGTCCGAGGACGGCAAGACGCTGACGGTGAAAACCGACATCAGCGCGCCGCAGGGCGAATTCACGCTGAAGTTCGTCCTGGACAAGCAGTAGCCGCTGCCATTCTGTGATGCCGCGGGCCGGATCGAATCATCCCTTAGGTATGGCGTTTCCGGCCCGTGGCGGAAACCTGCTCGAGCGCCCATCTCACAGCTTCCGTTTCTACGACACCCTCATCGTCGTATTCGTTACGGTTCTGCTGATCTCGAATCTGATCGGCCCGAAAATCTGCGCCATCGGCCCGTTCCGGATCAGCGGGGCGCAGCTGCTGTTCCCGATCACCTACATCTTCGGGGACATCTTCACCGAGGTGTACGGCTATGCCGGGTCGCGCCGCGCCATCTGGCTGGGCTTCTTCGGGTCGGCGCTCATGGCGCTGTTCGGCATGATCGTGGTGTGGCTGCCGCCTGCGCCCGACTTCCGCCATCAGGAAGCGTTCGAGATCGTCTTCGGCTTCGTTCCCCGCATGGTGGTGGCGAGCCTGCTGGCCTACTGGGCGGGCGAGTTCGCCAATTCCTACGTGATGGCAAAGATGAAGGTCTGGAGCCGCGGGCGCGCCCTGTGGATGCGGACCATCGGCTCTACCGCAGTGGGACAGCTCGTGGACTCCGTCGTGGTCATGACCGTGGCATTTGCCGGCCGGGAGTCCTGGCTGACCATCCTGAATCTGATCTTCTCGGGTTATGTGGGAAAAGTGCTTTACGAGGCGGCGATGACGCCGGTGACCTACCTGGTCGTCAACGGACTGAAGCGGGCCGAAGGCGTGGATGTCTACGACGTGGCAACCAACTTCAGCCCGTTCGCATCCGGAACAGAAGGCGAAACCTTTGTGCCATTCGAGCCGCAGGCGGAGCCGGGCGGGGCAGACTGAAACCCCGCGCCCGCCGGCGGCATCCATGGCGGAAGAGTTGAGTTACACTGAAGGTGGTGCAGGCACTGGGACTGGCACTGGCACGTCCAAGCCACGCGCTCGGGAGTGTGCGATGAAGCGATCCACGTTTTTCGCCCTGTTGATGGTGCTGGCCCTGTTCGCCCCTCTGGCAGGCACGGCGTCAGCGCAGAAGAGGAAACAGGATTCCGACAACGGGCAGCGGGAGACGCTGGCCAGGCCAATGTCGGAGAAGGAGCGGCGGCGGCAGGAAGAGCGGCGGCGCCGGGAGCTGGAAACGCCCTACCGGAAGTGGCTGGAAGAGGACGTCGTCTACATCATCACGGACGAGGAGAGGCGCGCCTTCAAAAACCTCCAGACGGACGAGGAGCGCGAGCAGTTCATCGAGCAGTTCTGGCTGCGCCGCGATCCCACGCCCGACACGATGGAGAACGAATACAAGGAAGAGCACTACCGCCGCATCGCTTACGCCAATGAGCGGTTCGCCTCGGGCATCCCCGGATGGAAGACGGACCGCGGGCGAATCTACATCACCTTCGGCCCCCCGGACGAGATTGAATCGCACCCCTCGGGCGGCACGTATCAGCGCCCATGGGAGGAAGGCGGCGGCACGACAGCCGTTTATCCTTTCGAGAAGTGGCGCTACCGGTACCTGGAAGGCGTCGGCATGCAGACTGACATCGTCATCGAATTCGTCGACAAGTCCATGACGGGCGAATACCGCATGACGATGGATCCGAGCGAGAAGGACGCGCTGCTGATGGTCCCTGGCGCAGGTCTGACGCTGATGGAACAGATGGGGCTGGCGGACAAGGCGGACCGCTTCAACCGCACCGACGGCACCCGCCTCGGCGTCGGCAACTCGCCGCTGCCGGCGAGGATGAACCAGTTCGAGCGCCTGCAGCAGTTTGCGGACCTGCAGAAGGCGCCCAAGATCAAGTTCCGCGACCTCGAGGCGCAGGTCAATTCGCGGATCCTCTATAACCTTCTGCCGATGCAGGCGCGCGCGGACTTCTTCCCCACGACGTCCTCCACGGTGCTGACCTCCATCACCCTGCAATTCAACCGCAAGGACCTGCAGTTCAAGCAGGAGGGCGACATTTCGAAGGCGATCGTCAACATCTACGCCCGCATCACGTCAATGACGCGGCGCGTGGTGAACGTGTTTGAAGACGTCGTCTCGATTGACGTCCCGACCGCCATGCTGCAGGAGGCGGCGCAGGGCGTCTCCATCTACCAGAAGTCGATTCCGTTGCCGCCCGGAATGTACCGCCTGAACGTCGTGGCGAAGGACGTGGTGGGCGGCAACATGAACAACTACGAAATGGCGCTGAACGTCCCGCGGATGGAGGAGGACGTGCTGTTCGCCAGCTCGCTGGTTCTGGCGGACGTGCTGGAGAAGGTGCCCACCCGCAGCATCGGCACCGGGCAGTTCGTCATCGGCACCACGAAGGTGCGCCCGCGAGTAAGCGAGAGCTTCCGCCGGAACGAGAAGCTCGGCATTTACATGAAGCTCTACAATTTCCAGGCGGATGAGAAGACCGGCAAGCCGCACGGCGAGATCGTCTACGAGATCGTGCGGGATTCGGACAACAAGCCGGTGCTCGAATTCGTCGAAGAGGCGTCGGCACTGGAAGGGTCGGCTTCTCAGGCGACCATCGAGAAGCTGCTGCCGTTGGCGAATTTCGAGCCGGGCAAGTATACTTTGAAGGTCAAGGTGACCGACAAGCTCAAGAACGCGAGCTTGACGCAGTCGGCGCAGTTCACTGTTCTTTAGCGGCGCCGGAGCGCCCGGCAACGCCGGGCGGGCCGGACGCGGGATTTTGCCATGCACCGTACCGCCGCGCTGGCGCTGATCACCCTGCTGGGGGCTGCAGAAGGAAACCTCTGCGGCGCCGACCTCAAGGTGTTTGGCGCGATCAGCGGGCAGGTGCGAAACAGCGCCGGCGTGGGGCAGATGGGCGCAGCCGTGATCGTGCTGAACCGCGCCGAGCGCGTGGTGCAGCGTGCGCTCACGAGCCCCGAAGGCTGGTTCCGCTTTGAAGGGCTCCCCCCGGACACCTACACGGTTCGCGTCTCCCTGGCGAGCTACGTGCCGGCGGTGCGCAATCACATCGTGGTGCGCCCGGGCGTCGAAAGCTTCCTGAACATTCAGCTCTCCAACCTGTTCAGCTCTATCGAGCTCGTCTACATGGCGCCGGGGCAGACGGGACTGTTGAGCGAAGACTGGAAGTGGGTGCTGCGGTCCTCCACCTCCACGCGCCCGGTGCTGCGGCTGCTGCCGCAACAGCCGGCGTGGCAAACATCCTCGGTGGCGCGCAGTTCGGCCGGTGCCGGGCCTTTGCGGGGCGTCGTGCGGATTTCCGGCGGCGACGGAGCCTCCGCGCCAACACTGGGCGCCGAGCCCGAGTTGGGTACGGCTTTCGCGCTGGCGACCTCGCTGTTCGGCAACAACGAAGTGCGCGTGAGCGGCAACGTGGGGTATGCGTCCACCTCCGGCGCGCCCACCGCGGGATTCCGCACCACATACACGCGGACCGGCGAAGGGCTCGCCCCGACGCCCGAAGTGGAGCTCACTGTCCGGCAGGCGGCCCTGCGGCAAGCGGGCATGGGATTCTTGCAAGGGCAGGGGGCGCCGGTCGAGATGCCCGCGCTGCGCACGCTTTCCGTGCGCTTGGGCGACCGCATGGAACTTGCGCCGGGGTTGCAGTTGACCTACGGCGCAATGCTCGAGTCCGTCGTCTTCCTGGACAGGCTGAATCTGCTCAGCCCGTATGCACGGCTCACCTGGGACCTCGGCGAGGCCGGGGTGATTGAGTCCGGCTTCACAAGCGGCGCTCCCGCCTATGATCTGATCACCGGTGAAGGCACGCTTCAGGACGGCCTGACCGGCCTGGCCATGTTTCCGCGGGTGTCGCTGCGGGAGGGGCGGGCGCGTGTCCAGAAGAGTCAGTCGTTCGAAGTCGGTTACCGCAGGACGGCGGGCACGAGAACATACGCCGCCGCGCTCTACCAGGATTCGTTGCGGGATGCCGCGCTGACGGCTTCCGGTGTGCCGTATTTCGCGCCCGGCGAGCTGCTGCCGGATCTGGCGTCCTCAAGTTACGTATTCAACATCGGCGATTACCGGGGCTTCGGATACATGGCCTCGGTGACGCAGGAGCTCTGGGGCGCCTGGGCGGCAGGCTTTGCCGCCGGGGCGGGGTCGATGCTTATCCAGGACGCCGGCTCTGCTGCGGTGAGCGCCGCCGACGTGCGCGGCTGGGTGCGCCCGGTGCGCCGCCCCTGGGCGTCGTTGCGGATCTCGGGAGTAATTCCACAAAGCGGCACGCGGTTCACGACCTCGTACCTCTGGACTCCTGCCGGCTCCGCCGGCCTCGGACACGCCTTCCTGACGCAGCAGTGGCAGCCGCAGCTGGGTTTGAACGTCTCGCTCCGTCAACCGCTGCCTGTGCAGGCGGGGCCCGGGCGGCTGGAGATGTCGGCGGAGTTGCGGAACCTGCTGGCGCAGGGCTACCTTCCCATCTCCTCCCCGGACGGGCGCCGGATGTGGCTGATTCAGCTGCCGCGGGCCGTGCGCGGCGGCATCAGTTTCATCTTCTAGCCGGAACGCCGAGGGAATTCCTGGATCATGCGCTCGCCTGAGGATCAGGCGGAGTAGGCGGCTCGCCTGATCCGCTCCAGAACCAAAGTTCCAGCGGAGCTACGGAGCATTTCTCCCGCCTTTGCGTGGAACCGCCACTTCTGCGCGCCGCGGCTTCCGACGAAGCCATGAGGGAGGAGTGCTCTCATGGCATCTCAACCGACTCCGAGGCCGCCCGCGACCCATCCCTCGCAGGCAGCGTCCTGGCTCAGCGCCTTATTGCTGCTCGCCTCCTCCGCTTTCCTCCCGATGCGGGGACAAGAGGCCTCGCCTGGCGAATCCACGCCTGCGGCAGCCTTTGTGCCGGCGCCTCCCTCGGTCTTGGTCTCGGTGGCGGATGAGAGAGGAGACGGCCGGAAACCGGAACGCCTCCTGGTCCGGTTCCGGCAACCGGTGGACGAACAGGGCGAGCATCTATTGCCGGGTTCGCCGCGCGCGAAGCGTCTTTCGGCCGATTCCCGGCTCCTGCTGGTGGAGCCGCCGGCAGGCGTGACGTCGGAACAGGCGTTGCGAAGCTACCGGAACCGGAGCGACGTGGAGTACGCAGAAGCGGACCATGCTGTCAGCACGACCGTGGAACCCACCGACCCACTCTGGACGCAGCAATGGAACCTGGCGAAAATCGCGGCGCCCACCGCGAGGAATCTGGGCACCAGCGCGGAAGGAGTGGTGGTGGCGGTGCTGGACACCGGCATCGACTTCAACCACCCGGACTTGCGGGACAATCTGTGGAGCGGCGCAGACGGATCGCACGGATTCACCTGCCTGAACGGCCAGTGCATTGCGGGCGGCGCGGACGATCAGGGGCACGGCACTCACGTTGCCGGAACCATTGGCGCCGTGGCGGGCAACGGCATCGGAATCGCCGGGTTGAACTGGCACGCCCAAATCCTCTCGTGCAAGTTTCTGTCTTCCAGCGGCAGCGGGAATGTGTCGGACGCGATCCTGTGCTACGAGAAGATCCTCGAGCTGAAACGCCACGGCGTGAATATCCGCGTCGTCAACAATTCGTGGGGCGGCGGAGGGTACAGTCTTGCCCTGAAGCAGGCGATGGAGGCTGCCGAAGCCGAGGGCATCGTCAACGTTTGCGCCGCGGGCAACAACGGAGCGAATGCGGATCTCGCGCCGATGTACCCTGCGGGATACGACAACCGCGGGATTATCTCCGTGCTGGCTTCGGATACGGCAGACCGTGCGCCGGCTTTCACGAACTACGGGCTGGCCGCGGTGGATATCGCCGCCCCGGGCGTCGCGACCCTCTCGACGGTTCCCGCCGCCGGATGCTCTCTTTGCGACGCCAGCGGCTTCCGGGTCCTTTCCGGGACCTCGATGGCGGCGCCGCATGTCTCAGCCGTTCTGGCGGCTCTGCTCCACCTTCACCCGGGCCTGTCTGCGTATGAGGCGCGGGACATTCTCCTGGATCCGGACAGCTGCGACCCGGTGCAAGACACGAAGGCGGCCATGACCTCCACGGGAGGGCGGCTCAACTTCTATCGTGTCCTGTCCAGCCCGCGCCTCGCTGCTCCCAGGCTGAATGCATTCCCCATAGTGACGGGCGTGCGGGACACCCTGGTGTCCGCCGGCGAGAGCGTGACGCTGGCCTCTGCGGCGGAAGACCCGGATGGCGATCCGCTGCGGCAGGCGTGGGCGCGGGGCAGTTTCAACGCCACGCCCGGAGCGCAGTCCCTCTGGCTCATGGGATTCATGATGGACCGGCTGTTCCCCTCCTCAATGCCGGAAAACCAGGGTTTCATTGCGCCTGCCCTGGCGCGGGCGGCCGTGGCCACTTATGCGTACTCGGTTTCCGATGGAAGGGGGGGCGGCGCTGCCGCAGCGGCCCACGCGGCGGTGCTTCCGTCGCCTTCCGCGGGCCGGCCGCCCGCGGGCAGCCTGGCTGTTTCACCGCTGACGGGGCCGGTTGGCACCACGGTGAACATCCAGTTCCCGGCATTGGATCCAGAGGGCGGCCCCATCGCGTGGGAGTTGTGGCAGATGGGGCCCGGAGGCGGCTTCGGCTGGTGCTGCCAGACGGGCGGATCGTTCAACCTGCCCATCAATCAGGCTGGCGCTTTCCGGATTTCGGTCCAAGCCATCGACAGCGAGTTGAACTTCGGCGAGCGGCAGTCCGCCGTCGTCCGGATCGGAGGTGCAACGGGCACTCCCCCCGTGGCCGCCGCTCACTTCGACCGTCTGACGGGGACCGCCCCTCTGACTGTACAGGTCGACATGACGCCCAGCAGCGATCCCGACGGGACGATCCGGGACTACCTCATCGAATGCAACCGGGGTGCGAGCGGAACCTTCTTGAGCGGGCCGAAGGCGTCCTGCCAGTATGACAGGCCGGGCAATTACTGGATATTTCTCATCGTCAAGGACAACGAGGGCCTCACCGACTCGATGTCAGCCTATGTTTCGGTGCTCCCGAGCGCCGGAACCAAACGGAAAGCCACCGTTCAGCTCAGCAGTCTGACGCAGACCTACACGGGACAGCCGCTCAGGCCGGTGGCGACCACGGACCCGCCGGGGCTGCCCGTGACATGGACCAACGCTCCGCAAACCCACGCAGGACAGTACCAAGTGACAGCCACAATCAACCACCCTGACTACGAGGGCTCGGCGAGCGGCACCTTCGTGATCCGGAAAGCAGTTGCCAGTGTCGTTCTCAGCGCGCTGACGCAGGAATACACGGGACGCCCGTTGACGCCCGTGGCAACCACCACTCCTCCAGGGCTCGCCGTTCAGTGGACCAACGCGCCGCAGACCGAGCCGGGCGCCTATCAGGTGACCGCCTCCGTGGCTGACGCCAACTACGAGGGTTCTGCCACAGGCCTGTTCACGATCACCAATCCCGCTCCACAGACGCCGCCCCGCGTCAGCATCGTCAGCCCCGCAAGCGGATCCGTCCCGCCCGGCCCGCTCCTGATCCAGTTGGACGTCACTCCGGGCAGCCGCCCCGTGGCGCGCGTGGAAGTGGCTGTCAACGGGGCGGTGAAGTGCGTCCTGTCTTCGGCGCCTTACGCATGCTCCTGGAACATGCCCGCCGCCCAGAAGAAGACCTATCAGATCGACGCGACCGCGTACGACACGGCAGGGCTTGCAGGACTGGCATCCCCGGTGATCATCAAGCGCTGACTGTCACCACCGGAGACCAGCGTCCTTGCCGGTTGCAGACAAAAAAGGGCCCGGCCGGTCGGCCGGCCGGGCCAAGGGAGGAGCAAGATAGCAGCATTCGCCGGAATGGCTTGGCTGCTTAGTGGATGGTGACGTCCCACCACGAGAGATTTGCCTGCAGCCGGGAGAGTTGCGGACTGGCCGCCACTCCCGGCGTGAAGGCGACGGAATCGCCGCTCTCGTTGTAGGCTCCCAGAATGCTGGTCTGCGCGCGGATCGCATTCACGTCGTTCCCGCAGTATGCGGTGCGTGCCGCGGCAAGATTGACTCCGGGCGTCCCGAATTGGTACACATTCAGGACTGCGGCCAGGTACTGCTGCAACATCTGCATACGCGCCTGGTCGATGTCCTCACGCCTCCTCGGGTCTCCGCTGGTCTTCTGGCTGATGTTGGCCCAGAAGCCGCCCATCAGCTGGTTCGCGCCGGGCGCAGCCACAGCCGTGATGGGAGTGGAGCAGAGCGAGGCATCAGCCGCCAAGACGGAGGCCCAAACCGTGTTTGCCAGTCCCGTGTGGGTCGCCCAGAAGCCCTGAGTCCGGGTCGCGCTTCCCTGCAGGCTGTTGTCGAACGTGCAGGTCACCGTCGTGCCCAACGGGATGGTGAGCGCCCAGGAGACGTTCACCCCGTTGACCTGGGTCGGCGTGCCGAATTGCGCGTTGTTCACTTCGCAGGTGGATGCTGTGAGGACCCACATTGGAGGCAGGGAGGTCTCGCTGATGGTGTAATTGCCAGCGCTCACCTCGATCGCTCCGGTGGTGCCGGCTCCGTTGGGGGAGCCGCTCGTGGTGATGCTCGGCGTCGACGGAGACGGTCCGGAAATCGTGAAGCCGAACGCCCCGTTGCCGCCTCTGGCGACTTTGTTGATGACCAGGTAGCTGGGCCTGTCGTTGTTGGTGATGGTGCAGACAGCGGTGTCGCCGAGCGCCAGGGTGATCGAGTTTCCGGAGACCGGCGAGCCGTTGTTCTTGACGCAGCTGTACTCGCTGGCGTCGTATCCAGCCGGTCCGCCAGACTCGGACAGGTTATAATTCCCTGCCGAGACGGCAGCGTTGGTCACGGCCGAGGAATTGTGCACGCCCGAGATCGGAGTCGGCCCCGATGCGCTGAGAGTCCAGGCGGTCGCTGACGCGGTGCCGCCGTTGTCATTCACCACCTCCTTGCGAAGCGTCAGCCTCGCAGGCCTGTCGTTGTTGGTGATGGTGCAGACAGCGGTGTCGCCGAGCGCCAGGGTGATCGAGTTTCCGGAGACCGGCGAG
>JBBFLJ010000001.1:130762-297843 GCA_037481575.1 Bryobacteraceae bacterium
GCTGAGAGTCCAGGCGGTCGCTGACGCGGTGCCGCCGTTGTCATTCACCACCTCCTTGCGAAGCGTCAGCCTCGCAGGCTTGTCGTTGTTGGTGATGGTGCAGGTCTTGGTCTCGCCCACTGCGATGTTGCCGGAGCAATCCGCGCTGTAGGTGGCGTCGTAGCCCGGGTCCTCATTCTCCGTGACCTCGTATCCGCCCGCCTTGATGGCGACGGTGGTTCCAGGCGATACTGCGCCGCTGAAGCTGGCCGGGTTCGGCGAGATGCCGGTGACGGTGATGAGGAAGTCCGCCGCCGACTTGGTGCCGCCGTTGTCGTTGATCACGTGCTTGATGACGATCAGCGTGGGAGCCTGGTCATTGTTCGTGATCGTACAGGTGGCATTGTCTCCGGCTGCCAAGGTGATGGAGTTGCCGGTCACTGGCGACGCGCTGCCCTTGACGCAGCTCCACTGGCTGGCAGAGTAGCCCGAAGGCCCGGGCGACTCGGAAAGCGAGTAGGTTCCGGGCTGAACCACGGCACCGGTGATAGCCGGATCGCCATGGACGCCGGAGATGGTGACTGGACCAGTGGCCGTCAGCGTCCAATCCGTTGCCGACGCAGTCCCGCCGTCGTCATTCACCACAACCTTGCGCAGGGTCAGCTTGGGCGGGTTGTAGACGACTGCAGCGGACAGGGAGCGGTCCTGTGCGCCGCCAGCGTCGCAGTCGACCGACGGATCTGTCTCGCCGCTGCAGAAGCCCTTGAGGCGCATATGGTAGGGCGAGCCACTGATTCCGGAAGCGGAGTTCAGGGTACCCCAGTCCTGCTCCCGGGCGATGTGACCGCCCCATGCGAGCACCACGCTGCCGGTGGTGTTCTCGGGCACCGTGAAGACAACCCGGATGCGTGTCTCCTTATTATTCTGCCCTCCAATCGCCTGATAGCGATAGTAGACGTTCGTGATCGTGCCGCCCCACATCGAGAAGTATGCGTTGCCCGATCCCGAAATCGCGGTCCATGTGGTTCCGGGGCACGACGTGGCGCTTGCCAGAACATTGCCGACAGGGAGCCCTGAAGTGCAGGGCGGAGCGCCGCCGCCAAGGCTGAACGGGATGTTGGGGGCTGGAACCGGGAACACCGAAGGGGGCGGCAACGTGGGGTCGCACACTCCTGCAGTACCGCCGAATGCCGGCAGGAATGCATCCGGAGGGTCGACACACTCGGCGTTGTGGCCAAACACCACAGGGTGAAGCGGATCGTTCATCCAGTCGTACCGGGTGAGGAAGTCGATGGCATGTTTGTTGCTCTGCGTCACGTCGTATCCGATGTCCACCGTCCAGGTGCCAGCGGAAACGCCCGTGAACTTCATCCTGTAAGGGATGGAGTAGCCTTCGGCATAGTGCCCCTGCTTCTCGCCGACGTTTCCGTTGACCCAGCCGCTGCTTCCGGGGATGTCGGCGCAGAGGTTCGGCGACGTTGCCTCGCCGTTGCGGCACTGGTCAAGATCCGCGGCGCCAGCCTTTGCTGTCGTGACAGCTGTCGTCGATGATCTCGTGCTGTCACTCGCGGCGATGCGGTAATCTCCCGGCATCCTGGGCTCTCCGGGGACATAGTGTGCGGTGAACGCGCCATTGGCGTCGGCAACCACGCCGAGGACGGATTCCTTTTTCTTGTCCGGACGAGTCACGGTGATTTCGACAGCCATGTTTGCCGTGTACCCCGTGCCGGTGATCACCATCGTTTCGCCGACGGCGTAGTTTTTCTTGTCGGTTTGGATTGTGGCGCCATGCAGCAGCCCGGTGGAAAACAACAACGCCCCTGCAGTGCATGATGCCCGTTTCCAGAACGAGCGTGTGTTCATGTCTCTCTCCTTTTGTTCCCTGCAAGTCCACGCCAGAGCAGACGCGATTTTTCGGGAGCAACTACGTCCGGACGCCGGACCGGATGGACGCAGGCTCGCGCCGGCCCGTCGATCAGGAAGTCCTGCCTCCCGCCGGAGGATCCCGGCATCTGCCGCTCCGGGCAGAATTCCAGGTCTCCGGGCGCCGCTGCCGAAGCAGTGGAATGTCAGCTACCGCTCAACGCAGACGAGATCCTCCATCTCGAATGCGAATGAGATGTCGTTCGCCCGATTCGGGGCAAGCGGTGGCGCGGGGGGGACGCGTCCCTGCCCTGCCAATCGGCAGGACAGTGCACGGCGGGGCTCGCGCTGACGCAGGCTGGCAGCTCTCGGGAATGCCGAGTCATTAAGAGAACCTCCACGCCTGCTCATGCATCGACAAGCGGCTCGCCCGCTGGCGAGACGGCTTGCGGCGCCGACTCATCCCGGAGTGCAAGGCTCTCAGACAACCCATGGATGGCGCGCGAGAAACCCCGTCCTCCGTGCAGGTTCACCGCGCGTCAGAGCCATTTGCTGAGGCAGAGTGTTCGCCCTTGGGAATTCGATGCTTGCCTGCTTCGCTGGCCATCGCCTCCCAGCGGCTTCGTCGGGGCCTCCGATTCCCCGATTCCGCAAGTCTAAACACTGCCGACAGCACAGCGCAAGGTGAATTTCTTTATTTACACGTAAATTGTTGAGAACAAAACGACGATTGTCTGTATATGCCCAGAGTTAACAGTACCTATTGGCAGAGTACCGGGAGTCCTAATGCCAATGGATCCCGGAGCGGCTGCGCCACCCATTCGCGCCAACCGGGCAGGGAAGCCGAACCAGCGTGCAAGGAGCCTTCCCAGCTGTCGCTGACAGGCATTGCCGGAGCACTGCCCCGCCTGCGTGCGTCGAAACACCGGAGGATGTAGAATGCAGCATGGCGACAGGAGGCCCTCATGAGCGCGCGGCGTGATTTTCTGAAGACGGCCTCGGCAGGGCTGCTGGTAGTTTCGCCAGAGACGGCGTTCACCTATCAGGCGAATTCCACGGTGGAGGTGGGCATCGTCGGCTGCGGGGGACGGGGCAACTGGATCGCCCCGTTCTTCCCGGAATTCGCGGGCGCGCGCGTGGTGGCGCTCGCCGACGTGCAGCGGGCGAATCTCGAGTCGACGGCGGAAAAGCTGAAGGTGGAGCCGGGGCGCGCTTACCTGGGGCCGGACGCATACCTGCGGCTGGCCGAGTCGAAGCTCGACGCCGTCGTGATCGAAACGCCCACCATCTACCACCCGGAGCAGGGCCTGGCGGCTGTGCGGGCAGGCAAGCACGTCTTCATGGCAAAGCCCGTGGCGGTGGACGTGCCGGGCTGCCGGACTGTGCTCGAGAGCGGGAATCTGGCGAGGAAGAAGGGGCTTTCGTTCTGGGTCGACTTCCAGAGCCGCGCGCGCGAGGCTTACAAGGAAACGGTGGAGCGTGTGCGGCGCGGCGACATCGGCAAGCCCGCCTTCGCCGAGGTGCATTACTTCGCCGGGCGCCCGTGGAAGGACAAGGGGGCGCCGGGAATGGATCCCGGGCAGCGCCGCATCCTGAACTGGTTCGGAGACCGCGTGCTGAGCGGCGACATCATCGTGGAGCAGAACATCCACGTGATCGACATTGCCAACTGGCTGCTCGGCGCGCGCCCGGTGAAGGCGAACGGCACGGGCGGGCGCACGGACTGGAGAGGTACGCCCAACGAGTTCGGCGACGCCTGGGATCACTTCGCCGTGAACTTCTGGTATCCGGACGGCGTGCACGCCTCCTTTGCTTCTCACCAACTCACGGGCAGTTTCTCGGACCTGTGCGTTCGCGTTTTCGGCATCCATGGCTGCGCCGATACGCATTACGGCGGCACGATCCGCATTCTCGGCAGGAACGCGTGGATGGGCGCGGAGCGCGACGACACGTTCCGGGGCGGCGCGATCCAGAACGTGAAGGACTTCGTGGCGTCGATCCGCGAATCGAAGCCGATTTACAACTACGAGGTCTCCGTGGAGTCGAACCTGACGGGCATCCTCGGGCGCACCGCGGCTTACAAGGAAGCCACGGTGACGTGGGACGAGATGATGGCGGCGAACGAGAAGTGGGAAGCGCCGCCGCTGAAACTGAACTGGTGAGCGCCCGTCAGAGCTTGCCGGCGACGGCGCGCGCCAGCGCGATCAGCGTGTCCCGGCTGGGAAGCCCAGGACCGCCGATCTCCACCCAAGCGTCGCCCTTGACCAGGAAAATGCCTGTGGCCAGCGGGGCAAGATAAGCACGGTCACCGATCCCTTCCATTGCAGCGGGCTTGCTGACGCCTTCCTTGGCGCCGGCGATAGCGCCCATCATGCCCATCGCCGTTCGATAACCGCTTTCCGCGCTGCGGGCGTCCTCGCCGTATTTCACGCTGATCTGGAACAGCGGCTCATTCTTTCCGGCCCGGCCTGCTGCGGCGAGGCCTTTCATGAAGTCTTCCATGGTCCGCGCGGCCTCCTGCTCGCTGGCGGACTTGTTCTCGCGCATCTTGCGGATCGCCTCTTGCACCTGCTTTTCGCCCTGTTCCGCGGCCTGTTCCGCGGGGCCGAAATAGCGGCAATCCTCTCCCCGGGATTCGACACGTTCGATGGTCAATCCCGTGGTCTGGGCCGCCTCGGCGGTGCTCAGGAGCGCACAGGCATCCGACACGCGGCGAGCGCTTCCCGTGGTGGCGGGCGCCTCGGGGACGCCCAGGCGCTCTGCCGCGGTCTCCACTTTCTTCTTGAACCAGAAGCCTGTGATCACTATTCCGCCCACGGCGAGCACAGCGAGCAGCACGAAGACCCCGCCAACGATGAGCAGAATCTTGCCGATGCCGCTGCCTTTGGGAGGCGCCGGAGGCGGATAGGAACCCGGCGCGTAAGGCGGCGCTCCTGCCGGCGGATGCTGCGGCGGCGCTGCGAGGCGCGCGCCGCAATGCGTGCAGAAAGAGCTGCCCGGCGCAACAGGCTTGCCGCAATTCGTGCAATGTGCCGTGTGTTCCCCCCTTGGAAGTTTGCCTCAGTATACACCGGGCGGCAGCCAACCCGGCCCGGCAACTTGCATCAGCCGGGCGGCGTCTTTATACTCAGCGGAACACAGGCTGATGTAAGCACGACGGCTGGAACAGCCGATGGGAAGGATGGAGGTCTGAAGGAAGTGCAGATTCTGGGCAATCGGCGCTTCGTGGAGATCCCGGGGACCCGGACGCATGAGCTGCCGCCGCTGTTGATCGGCTCGCTGGCCGAGTCGCCGCGGGTGGAGAAAACGCTGGAACTCGCCGAAGAACTGGTGGATCAGGAGGGGCTGATCCCGCTGGCGGGCGCGGATCCGGCGGTGGACACGTTGCTGGAGCGGCGACGGCTGGACCTGGCCATCCAGGTGGTGGAGCAATACTTCGGGCTGCTTTCGCACTGGAAATTGGGCGACGCGATTCTGGAATGGATCCGTCAGTGCGAGTTGACCTTCGAGCAGCGGCAGGAGCTGCGCCCGTTGCTCAGGCCGGACGTCTGGCCGCACGCGGGACGCTCGAGTTTCGTGACGCTCCTGCGGGACAAGGCGGTGGACACGCGGGGCATGGATCCGGAAAAGGCCGTCGGCACGCGGCTGAGCTTCCGGCAGCCGCCGCCGCTCGATATTTGCACGGACCAGTTCCTGTTCTACCTGCGGTCCACGCTGGCGGAGGCGGCCTACCGGGCGTGGAGCTCGCTGACGCCGGAGCCGGTCTCCAGCCTGCCGCCGGAACGGTTCGTCTTCGAGGTGCACACGATCTAGGGGCGCGCCCGGTCTATGGGCGCGAGCCGTGGATGTGATAGGGGACGTAGTACCGCGGGTCGTCGTCGCGGGTGGTGAGGGTGAAGCCGAGTTCGGCGAGGAAGTCCCAGACGAAGGCGCGGGTGCGGAAGTGTTCGCCCTCGCCGCGGTCGGCGCGGAAGTCGTGGGCGGCGATGGTGCAGAACCGCGTGCGGCGGAGCGCTTCGCGGCATCCCGGCAGTGCCGAGCGCTCCGCGCCCTCGATGTTCATTTTCAGGTAGTCGATGCGTGTGATGCCGTGGCGGCGGCAGAGGGCATCGAAGGGAATCGCTTCCACGGGGAAGGAGGTGGGCGAAGGAGGCCCCTCGCGCACGTAGTTGGATTCCCACACGGGCAGCGTTTCCACCTGCAGCTGCCCGGGGCGGTCCAGACACGCGAGGTTCAGGCAGGTGACGTTCTTCAGATCGTAGGCTTCACAGAACTCCACCAGATGGCGGAAGTTCTCCGGGTGCGCCTCGATGGCCCAGACGCGGCCCTCCGGGCCGACGGCGAGGGAGAAGGCGTAGACGTCCTCGCCGCGGCCGGCGCCGATGTCGACGATCACGTCGCCCGGCCGCGGGTGGTAGACGTGGAACCAGTAGTCTCGGGCGTCGCGCAAATACTTCTCAAGCTGCTCGGGCGGACGGAGTCCGGCGGAGTGTCTGTGCATGGCGTTGTCTCGCACGAATCGGCGGCTCAGGCGTCCACGTGATCCGCGAAGAACCGGTCGATGGAGGCGCGCAGCGCGGCTGACACGGTCTTCGGCAGGTTCTTCATCTCCTCTTCGGACAGCGGCTGGAAGTTTTTCGCCACGCGGATGTTCTGCTCGAGGTGCTCGAGTTGCGGCATCCCCACAACGCAGGCGGAGACCGGCAGGGTCATGGCGTAGCGGAGCAGAATCTCCGGCGGCGCCTTGCCAAGCAGCCTTTCCTGCGCGAACACTTTCATCGCCGTGAGCCCCATCTTCTTTTTCAGCGCCACGGGCATGGCGATGGCTTCGAAGCCGGAAGCGCCGGTCATGCCCTCGCCGGCGCGGTCCGACGGGCGCGCGTTGCCGATCTGCGCGATGTTCAGCGCCATCTGCACGGAGTCGAACGGGTGGCGTTCCAGAGCGGTCTTCAGCACCGCCGGATCGGTGTGGCAGGTGACGCCGATGAAGCGGGTCATCTTCTGCTCCTTCGCATGGAGCATCGCCTTGAGCTGCCCGTCCGGCGCCTCGATGCGCCGGAGGTCTTCCTGGCTGCCCAGCGAATGGATGTGCAGCAGGTCCACGCGGGAGACGCCGAGGTTCGTCAGGGAGCGCTCCAGCAGCTTCATGGTGCCGCTGTAAGTGCGGTCGCCGCCGAGCTTGGTGACGAGGAAGAAGTTCTTCTTGTGAGTCTTCAGGTATTGTCCGATCCAGCGTTCGCTCTGCCCGTCGCCGTAGCTGGCGGCGGAGTCGACGTAGTTGATGCCCGCCTGCAGGGCGCGGTGGAGGGCGTCGAGGGCTTTGTCTTCCGACTTGTACATGAGCCAGCGGCTGCCGGCGCCGAAGGCGAGCAGGGAGACCTTCTCGCCGGTGCTGCCGAGCGGGCGCATGGGCATGCCGGTGGAGGCGTCGATTTCCGTGGCGGCTGCAGCCGCCGCCGCGTAGGCGAGGAATTGCCGGCGGGTGAGTTCCATGTCGGGCTCCTTCGCCAGTATCCTATCGCACGGAGTGCGGATTATGGCTCGCCGAGGAGGCAGGCGGCGACACGGCGCTCGTGCGTGCCGCGGCGGTGCTCGAACAGATAGATGCCCTGCCAGGTGCCGAGCGCCAGGGCGCCGCCCCGCACGGGGATGGAAAGATGCGTTTGCGTCAGGGCAGCGCGCAGATGGGCGGGCATGTCGTCGGGACCCTCGATGGTGTGCACATAGGCGTGCGGATCCTCGGGTGCGATGCGGGCAAAATAGCGCAACAGATCCGTGCGGACGTCCGGATCGGCGTTTTCCTGAATCAGCAGCGACGCGGACGTGTGCCGGCAGAACAAGGTCAGCAAGCCGTCGCGGATGCCCGTCTGCCGGACCCACGCCTCGACTGCGGAGGTGAATTCGAACAGCCCGGGGCCGCGCGTGGACACGCGGAACTCATGATGCGCCTGCCGCATGGCTACTCCACGGTGACGCTCTTGGCGAGGTTGCGCGGCTGGTCGACATCGCAGCCGCGGCGGACGGCGATGTGATAGGCGAGCAGCTGCAGCGGGATCACCTCGAGCAGAGGGAGCAGCAGCTCGGGGGCGGGCGGGACCCACAGCACGTCGTCGCTGTGGCGCGCGGCAGCCTCCATGCCTTCGGTGGCCACAGCGATCACGCGCCCGCCCCGCGCCTTGACCTCCTCGATGTTGGAGAGCGTCTTCTCGAACCGCAGCAGGCTTGCCGGGTCGGAGGCATCGGCGGTGGCGAGGACGACCACGGGCAGCGTCTCGTCGATCAGCGCATTGGGCCCGTGCTTCATCTCGCCCGCCGGATAGCCTTCCGCATGGATGTAGGAGATCTCCTTCAACTTGAGCGCTCCCTCCAGCGCGATCGGATAGTGGATGCCGCGGCCGAGATAGAGGAAATCGGACGCTTTGAAGAGGTGCTTGGCGAGTTCGTCGTAAGGTTCTTCGTGGGCGAGGAGCCGCTCCATCTTGGCCGGAACGGCCAGCAGCTGCCGCGCGAGCTCCCGCGAGGCGCTCGCGTCCAGCTCCCCGCGAATCTGGCCCAGATAGAGCGCCAGCAGGAACAGCGCCGCCAGCTGCGAGGTGAAGGCTTTGGTGGAGGCGACGCCGATCTCCGGCCCTGCGTGGGTCATCAGAACGCCGGCGGCTTCGCGCGACATCATGGCGCCCATCACGTTGCAGATGGAGAGCGTGGGAGAGCCCTTGCGTTTGGCCTCGCGCTGCGCGGCGAGCGTATCGGCAGTTTCCCCGGACTGCGAGATGAGTATGGTCAGGGTCTCCGGCCCCACGAGCGGATCGCGGTAGCGGAACTCGCTGCCGTAGTCCACTTCCACCGGCAGACGCGCCAGCCGCTCGATCATGAACTTTCCGACCAGCGCCGCATGCCAGGACGTTCCGCAGGCGACGATGCGCGCGTCGCGGAAAGAGCGGAACTGCTCCGGCGAAATCTGCATTTCATCCAGAAAAACACGGCCGCTTTCCTGTCCAATCCGGTTCGTAATTGTGTCGCGGACGGCGCGCGGCTGCTCGAAAATTTCCTTGAGCATGAAGTGCCGGTAGCCGCCTTTTTCCGCCAGAACCGGATCCCAGAGAATGCGGGAGAGCGGCCGCTGCACGGGTTTGCCCGCGAAGTCCGTCAGGCGCACGCCCGCCGGGGTGAGCACCGCCATGTCGCCGTCCTGGAGGAAGAACACGTCGCGCGTGTGGCTGAGGATGGCCGGGATGTCGCTGGCAACGAAATATTCCTCCGCGCCCACGCCCACTACGACAGGCGGGCCCTGCCGAGCGGCCACGATCTTGCCGGGATCGAGGCGGGAGATCACAGCAATAGCGAAAATTCCCCTGAGGCGCTGCGCCGCCGCCCGCACGGCCTCTTCCAGATTTCCCTGAAAATTCTCCTCGATCAGGTGAGGAATGATCTCTGTATCCGTCTCGGTTTCAAAGCGGTGGCCGAGAGATTCCAGCTCCGCTTTCAGCTCGAGGTAGTTCTCGATAATTCCGTTATGGACGACCACCGTATTGCCGCGGCTGTCCCGGTGCGGGTGGGCGTTCTCCTCCGTCGGCCGGCCGTGCGTGGCCCACCGCGTATGGCCGATGCCGTACCAGCCGTCCGCTGGGGTCAACCGCAGGCTCTCCTCCAGATTGTGCAGCTTGCCGGAAGCCCGGCGGATCTCCAGACGCCCTTCATGATCGATGACGGCCAGGCCCGCCGAGTCATAACCGCGGTATTCGAGCCGCCGCAGACCGTCCAACAGGATGGGGAGCGGCTTCCGCGGGCCGATGTAGCCGATGATTCCACACATCTCCTGCTTCCTCCTCCGGCTCCGTCCTGCGCTGCGGAAAGCCTCCCGCGCGCACAAGGATCAAGCTTCGGGCAGTTCGATGCGGAACTCCTCGATAACGGGGTTCGAAAGCACGTCCTCGGCGATGCGCTCCAGTGTTTGCTTCGCCTGCTCCCGGCTGATGCCCTCCAACTCGATCTCGAAGAATTTGCCCTGACGCACCGAAACAATCTCCGGGTGGCCCATGCCCTGCAAAGCGCGGGCGATCGTGGCCCCCTGGGGATCCAGCACCGTCTTCTTCAGCGTGACGTAGACGAGAGCCTTCATGACTTAAGGCCAGTGTAGCGGATCGCCGGGCTGGGCGGCCTCCCGGACAGGTTCCAGAACCCAGCCTTCCACGCGTGCAATCTCCGGCACGGAAGGCAACCGGATGCCCACCAGAGCCTCGCCCAGTTGCTGCACCTGCCAGCGGTCCGGGATCGTCTCGCCTGCCGGGGGGCGGCCCAACAGCGTGGGCCACACTTCGGCGAAGACCACGCGGGCGCCGCGAGTCTGCTCGAAGGGCCAGACGCGCGCCTCCAGGGCTTTGCGAAGCCGCTCGAGTGTGCCGATTCCAACCAGGGATTGCGCCCCGACGGCGCCCGCGCCCCGCAGCTGGAAGACGGACTTCGGGTGAAGCCCCCGCTCTTTCAGGCGCAACTCGCTCGTGCGAAACCCGGTCCAGAGCCAGGGCTGCGGTTTGCGGGGTGCATCGCGAAAGCCCCAAAATGGACCGGAATCGCCGCCTCCAAGCCGGCGGTTCAGCTCGCGTGCGAAGCTCTCGACCTCCGACGCCGCGCACTCCCTCAGAAAGCGCCACAGCGCTCTCCAGCCGCCGACGCGGTGCATCGCCCACGCGGGCAAGGCGAAGCAGAAGTCGAAACCGGCGAGCACCGGGCCGCGAGCTTGTTCGAGAGCCTCGAGGATCTGCGCTTCCGCCTCCCCGTGCGTCCGGCAGTAGCGGGGTTCGCCGATCCACGTGGCGTACCACCACAGGGCGTCCCGCGAGGGGCGTGCGGGCGCGGGCGCCGCGCGGGCGCTCCAGTCCGCTACCAGAACCTCGGGGAACACGGCTGGAGTATAGCAACCGGGGAACGCAGGACATGGGCCGCGGCGAAGGCGCCGATCCATGCAGTCGCGACGCTTGCCTTGCCGATAGCGATGAGTCCGGAAGCGCATTGCCCGCAGCGGCTGCCTCTCTCACGGAAGGCGCATTGTTCTTTCACGCCGCACCGCAGAAGAGCACAGGGCTTGTCTCCCGGGCCTGAATCCCCTATCCTGTGAGTCAAGCTTGAGGAGGAGCGCGGCGATGGGCATGCCGCAGGAGGAGAAACAGCCCCGGGCGGAGTTTCCCCGCGAAGAAGGCACTCTACGGAACAGTCCTTGCGTGGATGGTCTGCACCCGCTTACGGGAATTGTGTCTCTGGTGCCGTACTTTCCGGTGGACTTCAACATTCCGCAGTCCGACACGCTGGCGGTGGCGGGAATCGTCTTCCTTGTCATCGCATGGATGGCCTGCCGCAGGCGTTGAAGCGGCGGCTCGTGGCGCCGCGTCTCCGCCGCCTGCCGGAGCGTGTAGAATCGAGGCGAACCGAGGAATGCTGTCATGAAGCGTGCATTGTTCATCCTCCTGGCCGCCGCAACCCTCTGGATCGTTCCGGGTTGCTTCGCACAGGGCAAGATTCCCGTAATGATCCTGACCGGAGAACAGGGTGGTCCATACCATGCGTGGGAAGAGACCACCCCGTATCTGAAGCGGATGCTGGAAGAGACCGGGCTGTTTGATGTCACCGTGGTCATTGCTCCGCCGAAAGACGGGGATTTTTCGAAGTTCCGCCCGGAGTGGGGCAAGTACAAGGCCGTGGTCGGCAACTACGACGCGCCCGACGAGCGCTGGCCGGATGAGCTGAAGGCTTCCTTCGAGGCGTACGTTCGCAACGGCGGCGGTTTTGTGTCGGTGCACGCGGCCGACAACGCGTTCCCCAGCTGGCGCGAGTACAACCTGATGATCGGCATCGGCGGCTGGCGCGGGCGCACGGAGAAGCACGGGCCGTATTGGTATGTGAAGGACGGCAAGGTGGTGAGCGACACAACGCCGGGTCCCGCGGGCAGCCATGGGGCGCGGCTGCCGTTCAAGATCCGGAACTTCGTGAAGGACCACCCGGTGACGAAGGGGCTTCCCGAAGAGTGGATGCACGCCGCCGATGAGCTTTACGCGCACTTGCGCGGGCCGGGAGAGAATATGACCCTGCTGTCGGTCGCCTGGTCGGATCCGGCCAACCGCGGCACGAACCGGGAGGAGCCGATCCTGATGGCCCTGCAGTACGGCAAGGGACGCGTGTTCCACACGGTTCTGGGCCACGACATTGCCGCCATGAACTGCGTGGGGTTCATCACGACGTTCCAGCGCGGCACGGAGTGGGCGGCGACGGGCAAGGTGACGCAGAAAGTTCCGCCGGATTTCCCCACGGCAACGGAAGTCCGCACGAGACCCGAATACAACCCGCCGCCGGGATGGACGTCGCCGGGCGGCCGGCCTCCGGCGAAGAAGCAGTAGCGCGGCGGGGCGCTCGTTCTTTCCGCCGGCGTTACTCGATCCCCATCTGCGAGAGCCGGTAGCGCAGAGCGTTGCGGCTGAGCCCCAGAAGTCGGGCCGCCTGGCTCTTGTTGCCCCCGGCACGGCGCAGCGCTTCGCGGATCAGCTGCTGCTCGTATTGGTCGAGCGTCAGCCCCTCCGGCAGGAAGCCGTTTGCGGCGGCAACCGCTGCGCCGTTGTTGCCGCGGCGCGGGGCGTGGTCCAGCCGGATGTGCTCGGGCAGCAGCACCGTGCCATCCGCGTAGAGCAGGCTGCGCTCGATCACGTTTTCCAGTTCCCGCACGTTGCCGGGCCAGTCGTATTCGACCAGCTTGCGCATGGCCTCCGGGCTGATCTCTCGCACCTGCGACCCGGACTCTGCGGCGAAGCGCCGGAGGAACCGTTCAGCAAGCAGGGGGATGTCTTCGCGCCGTTCCCGCAGCGGCGGGATGGTGATCGGGAAGACGTTCAGGCGGTAGTAGAGATCCTCGCGGAAATTGCCTTCCTCAAGGGCGCGGCGCAGATCGACGTTGGTGGCGGCGATCACGCGGACGTCGATCTGCCGCGTGCGGTTGCTGCCGAGCCGTTCGAACTCGCGGTCCTGCAGCACGCGCAGCAGCTTCACCTGCACCGACGGCGGCACGTCGCCGATCTCGTCCAGAAACACGGTTCCTTTGTCCGCCTGCTCGAACTTGCCCGGGCGCGAGACGGTGGCGCCGGTGAAGGCGCCCTTCTCGTAGCCGAACAGCTCGCTCTCCATCAGGTTTTCCGGAATCGTCGTGCAGTTGATCTTCACGAACGGATGGGCGGCGCGCGGCGAATGGTGATGGATGGCGCGGGCGATGAGATCCTTGCCGACGCCGCTTTCCCCGCACAACAACACGGTGGTGCGAGTGGGGGCGACGCGCATGACGGCGGCGAGGATCTCCTGCATCTTCGGTCCGGTTCCGATGATGTTCTCGATCCGGTAGCGCTGGCCCAGTTCCTCGCGCAGCCGCGTGTTTTCCTCGCGCAGCTGCTGCACCTCGAGCGCCTTGCGGACGACAGTGTTGAGGTGATCGAGCGAGAACGGCTTGGGCAGGAAGTCGGCGGCCCCCTTTTTCATCGCCTCCACGGCGGTCTCCACCGAGGAGAAGGCAGTCATCACGATCACCGGAAGGCGCGCGTTCAGCCGCTGGAGCGCTTCAAGCAGCTCCAGGCCGTTCATGCCCGGAAGCCGGAGATCGGTGAGGACCAGCTGCGCCTGCGGCGCCAGCCGGAGCGCCTCTTCGGCAGTAGCGGCGGCGAGAGGCTCAAAGCCCTGAGATTCCAGATGGAGCGAGAGGACGCGGCGGAGCTTTTCTTCATCCTCGACAATCAGCACGCGGGGCCGCATTCCCGCATTCATCATAGTTCCTTCGCCGCGCGCCATGCGGTGGCCCTTCCTGAGCGTGGGACGCAGGCGCGCGGCGGGGCGGTTTCAGCCCCGCGGAGAGGCTCAGGCGCCCGCCGTCTCGGGCAGCCAGCAGTAACCGATGCGAACGATGGTCTTCAGCGATTCGGCTCTGGGGCCGAGTTTGCGCCGCAGCCGCTGCACATGCACGTCCACGGTGCGCGTGCGGGCGTCTTCGGCATAGTTCCAGACCGACTTCAGCAGCGTCTTGCGGCTGATGCACCGGCCCGGGTTCTGCATCAGCATTTCGAGCAGCGCCCGCTCCTTGCGGGTAAGGCGGATGCCGTCGAGAAACCGCCCCGGAATTCCGCTGGCGGGCACGCTTTCCACAGAGGCCGGTGGCATGGCGCGGGCAGGACTCATACAGACTGTCTTCCTCCGCTCAGGTTCCGGTTGCCGTGCCGGGCCCCGCTGTGTCCCTCGGGCCGGGCACGCTTCATTCAGCATGGACGATCCAGAGCCGGTTTTGTTCGCGAATTTGCCGTGCCCGGGGGCAGGAAAGGCCGTTCGACCCCGAAGTTTTACAAAGATGAAGCCCCGGGGCGTGTCACTTCGCGGCGGCGGGAAGCGACACGAGAAACGTCGCGCCCTGCCCCGGTTCGGAATCGACCGTGATGGCGCCGCCGTGATCGCCGACGATCTTGGCCGAGACGGCCAGACCAAGCCCGACGCCTCCGGGCTTGGTGGTGAAGAAAGGATTGAAGATCTGCTCCCGGTGCTCGGGCGGCACGCCGGGGCCGCGGTCAATAAAAGCGATCTCCACGCCCGAAGGCGCGCGGCGCGTCTTGATAGTGACCAGCGCTTCCGGGGGCGAGGCCTCCAGCGCGTTTCGAAGCAGGTTGAAGAAGACGCGCTCGAGCAACTCCGCATCCGCTTCCACCAGAGGCAGCGCAGGGTCGAAGTTGCGGTGGATGCGCGCGGCGGCGCCAGGGTTCTCGCGTTCCAGGTGCTCGATGGCGGTTTCCAGAATCAGGTGCAGGTCCGCAGGTGCCTTTTTGAGTTGGGAGGGGCGCGCGAATTCCAGGAACCGCGTGATGAGGGAGTTGGTGCGGTCGACCTCGGAGGAGATGTATTCGGCCAGTTCGCGCAAGACGGCGTTGTCCGCGCCGGCGCGCTCGAGCAGCATCTCGGCGCTCGCTTTCATCGTGCCCAGCGGGTTGCGGAGTTCGTGGGCGAGCCCGGCGGTGAGTTGGCCCAGCGCCGCAAGGCGCTCGCTGCGGCGCGCGCTCGCTTCCGCCTCCAGCAAGCGGCGGTTGGCCTCCGCGAGTTCGGCGGCGGCGGCTTCCGCGCGGCGGGCGGCGCGGCGGTTTTCCGCCGCCAGAGAGTGGGTCAGATACGCGACCACCGGCAGGAAAAGCACGCGCAGCGTCAGGTCACGCAAATACAGCCCTTCGAGAATGTAGCCGAGATTATAGGCGACGGGAATGAAGGCGAGGTAGGCGAGGCACGCCAAGGCGGTGAACATGGCTGTGCCCGCCGGGCCGAGCGTGGTGGCCGCGGAAAGGACCGGCAGCAGGAGGATCAGGTAATAGCTGGAGGCAATGCCGCCGGTGACTCCGATCAGGAGAAAGCCGAGCAGCAGCTTCAGGGAGATGAGGACGACGTTGCCCCTCGGCGACTGAAAGGCGCGGATGCGCGGGGCGGCCACCTGCAGAATGGCCAGTGCGGAGAGGACTTCGATTTCCGCGGCGCCCCGGGTGGGGCTCACCCACGCGAGCGCGGAGAACAGCAGCAGCCAGACCACGTCCTGCATGCCGGGCAGGATCCGTTTCCAGGGCGCGCTGCGGTGGCCGTGCAAGCCGCCATCTTAGCGCAGGCGGAAGACGGCGCTGCTCGGGCCGAGCGGGAATGTGTCAGAATATGAGAGGTCTCGCGAGTTTGTCCATGAATCCTGCAGATTCCCCCAACCCGACCGAGGTTTCTCCTGTCGCCGAAGCGCCCGCTCCCCCCGAAGATGCATTTGGCGAAATGCTGGCAGCGTTCGAGGCGGCGCAAAGCAACGGCGACGAGGGCGCAGCGCTCGAAGGAACAGTTGTCTCCATCCTCGACGATGCCATCGTCGTCAACGTGGGCAGGAAAATGGAGGGGTTGCTGCGGCGTGACACGCCGGGGCTTCCTGCGGATCTCGCCCCGGGCGCCACGCTGATGGTCAACATCAGCGGACGCACGGAAGACGGTTACTACCTGCTGTCGACGATCCGCGTGGAGCAGCCGAAGGACTTCTCCGGTCTGCAGGCGGCGTTCGAGGGCAAGCACGTGATTCTGGGCGTGGTGACCGAGCCCGTGAAGGGCGGGCTGCGCGTCCAGGTGGCAGACGGGGTTTACGCCTTCCTCCCTGCCTCGCGCAGCGGCATCCGCGAGTTGGCGGAGCTGCCTTCTCTGGTGGGGCAGCAGATCGAGTGCCGGATCACGAAGCTGGACCTGGAGAATCCGGAGCGTCCCGATATCGTCGTGGACCGGCGCAGCGTGCTGGAGGAGCAGGCGGCGGCTGCCAAGCGGGAGGCGTTCGAACGGCTGCAGGAAGGCATGGTGGTGCAGGGGCGGGTGAGAACGGTGACCGACTTCGGCGCGTTCGTCGAGATCGGGCCGGGCATCGACGGCTTGTTGCACGTCACCGACATGAGCTGGCACCGCGTGGACAAGCCCTCCAGCGTGGTCAGCCCCGGGCAGACGGTTGAGGTGAAGATCCTCAAGATCAACCGCAACAACCGGAAGATCTCGCTCGGCATGAAGCAGCTGAAGCCGGATCCCTGGACGGAGGCGGCTTCTACCCTCAAGCCGGGCGACCGGGTGCGGGGCAAGGTGGTCCGGCTGGCGGAGTTCGGCGCCTTCGTCGAGATTGCGCCGGGAGTGGACGGGCTGATCCACCTCTCGGAGATGTCCTGGTCGAAGCGCGTGCGCAAGCCCGAGGATGTGGTGCAAGTGGGTGACGTGGTGGAGACGGTGGTTCTGGACGTCAAGCCTGCGGAACGCCGCATCGCCCTCGGTCTGAAGCAGGCGTTGGGGAACCCCTGGGACACGGCGGCCACCCGCTTCGCTCCGGGCACAGTGGTGGAAGGGCCGGTGACCAGCCTGGCGCAGTTTGGCGCCTTCGTGGATCTGGGCGACGGCATCGAAGGCATGATCCACGTGGGCGACATCACCCGCGAGAAGCGCGTGCAGCACCCGAAGGAAGTGCTGTCGCCCGGACAGGTGGTGAAGGCGCAGGTCATCGAGGTCGACGTCGAGAAGAAGCGGATCCGGCTGAGCATGAAGGCGCTGGAGCCCACCTCGGCAGACATCTTCATCAGCGAACATCAGGTAGGCGACCTGGTGAGCGGGCGCGTGGTGGAAACGCACGCGTCTCACGCCAAGATCGAGATCAGCGAGGGCGTGCATGCCCGCTGCCGGCTGAAGGAATCCTCCGCTGGCGGCGAGAAAGCGCGAGCGGCGGCAGCCGACGTCGACGACCTGGCTGCCCTGCTGGCGGCGAAGTGGAAGGGCGGCGGAAGCGCGGAAGCCGACCGCAAGACGCTCCGCACGGGGCAATTGCGGCGGTTCCGGATCGTTTCCATGGATCCTGCCCACCGCCGCATCGAAGTCGAAGTGGCAGACTGAGGATTCCGGCGAGACGTTTTTCTCCCTGTTGCGTCTGATGCCTGTGAGGGCGAATTCCGCCCTTGCGAGGACCCATGACGGAACCGGGAGCGGCACTGGCGATGGGAGGCGGCGCCTGCGCGAGCGCCCGGCTGGATGCATGCATGGACGAGGCTGCCACGATCCGCGCCGCGCAGTCCGGCGACCCGGAGGCCTTCGAGCGGCTGGTGCGCTCCTATGACCAGCAGGTGCTGCGGCTGGCGATGAACCTGCTGCGGAACGCCGACGACGCACGCGACGTCTACCAGGAAACTTTCCTTCGCGTCTACCGCAACCTCGGGAGCTTCCGCTTCGACTGCAACTTCTCCACCTGGCTGTACCGCATCGCCACCAATCTGTGCCTGGATCATCTGAGGAAGCGCAAGGTGCGGCGGACCGAGCCGGCGACGGTGGATACCGAGGAGGGCGAGGTGAACCGGCTGGAGGCGGTGCCCGAGGCGCGCCCGGCGGGCGATCCCCAGAGGGCTGTGCTGAACCGCGAGTTGCGCTCGAGCATCGAGCAGGCGTTGAACGCCCTGACGCCCCGCGAGCGGCTGGTTTTCGAACTCCGGCACTACCAGGGAATGCGCCTGCGCGAGATCGGCGAGGCGCTGGGCAGCAGCGAAGAGGCGGCCAAGAACTGCCTCTTCCGCGCAACGCAGAAGATGCGACAGGCGCTGGGGGATTTCCTATGAACTGCAAGGACGTCCGGGAGCTGATCCCGCTCTATCTTTACGGCGAGCTGAGCTTCGACCAGGAAGAGCTGATCGAGCAGCACCTGGCGGCATGTGCCGATTGCCGGGCGGAGCGCGCGCGCTGCGAGAAGCTCACCGCCCTGCTCGCACAGGGCGAGGCGGGCGTCTCCGCGGAGCTGCTGGCGCGGTGCCGGCGGGATCTCGCCGCGGCGATCGAGAAAGAGCGCGGGAGGCGCGGCATTGCCGCCGCGCTGCGAGGGTTCTGGTCGCGGTGGGTGGTGGCGCCGCCCCTGTGGATGCGGCCTGTCGGCGCCGTAGCGTTGCTGGCGCTCGGGTTCTTCGGCGCCCGGCTTGTCCCGGAAGATGCGCCTGTGCTCGGGCAATTGGGGCGCAACGCCCCGCCGCCTGTGGTCGGCAAAGTGCGGTTGGTGGACGTTGCCGGCGGCGAGGTGCGAGTGCAGTATGAAGAGATCCGTCCGAGGGAGCTGCGCGGATCGTTCCAGGATGAGCGGATCCGCCGGCTGCTGCTGGCCGCTGCCAGCGATCCCTCGGATCCGGGCGTGCGCGCGGAGTCGATCGACCTGCTGAAAGAGCGCACGGCGGACGCGGAGGTGCGGCGTGCGCTGCTCAATGCGCTGCGGACGGACGAAAACGCCGCCGTGCGGCTGAAGGCGCTGGAGGCGCTGCGGCCCTTTGCGCAGGATCCGGAGACACGCAAGGCGCTGGCGGAAGTCCTGCTCACCGACAAGCACGCCGGCGTCCGCATCGCCGCAGTGGAGTTGCTTGCCAACGTGCGCGAGCCGGATGTGGCAGGAGTCCTGCAGCAGTTGCTGCATCAGGAAGAGGACCAATACATTCGCCAGCGTTCGCTGAAGGCTCTGGCCGAGATGAAAGCCTCTTACGGGACTTTCTGACGGCGGAGCCCGCTACAGGAAGCTGTCCAGGAACTGCCAGGCCATTTCGCGCACGTCCGCGGGAAAATCGTGGCCGCAGCCGGGGAATTCCGCCCTCAGCCGTCCGTCAGGAAACAGGGAGCGCACCTCGTCGAGGCATTCGCGCACGCCCTGCACGTCGAAATTGTCATCCCCGAGCGGCGCACTGACGAAGACCGGGCGCGGCGCGATGAGCGCCAGAACGTCGGGGAAGTCGAACGGCATCCTCGCCGGATGGCAGCCGAATCTGAATTCGATCCGCGGCATGTACCCTCTGTGGCTCCAGCCGCTCAGGTTGCCGCCCATGTAGCGGTGGAACCGGGTGAACCCGCAGCTTGTGACAACAGCTGCCACGCGCGGCTCGAAGGCAGCCAGAAACAGCGCATTGTGACCGCCCAGCGAGTGGCCCACGGCGGCGATGCGGCGCCCGTCGACGCCGGGCAGGGCGGCCAGCAGGCGGAGGGCGCGCGCGTGGTTGACGATCCCCTTCATGGTGGCGCTCGCATAACCGAGGGCGTAGGGATCGCAACGGTAGCCGCCGAAGCCGGGATAGTCAGGCGCGAGCGCCGCATAGCCGCGCAGCGCAAGCTCCCGGGCATAGTGGAGCGCCGGCTTGCCGCCGAGTCCGGCGGGCTCGTCCTTCCCGATCCTCGTGGTCTGATGCAGGCACAGCACCGCCGCGCCGCCCGGACGCGGCCGTTCCGGCCAGAGCAGCCAGGCCGGAACAAGATCGCCTGGATCTGATTCAAACAAAACGAGGCGGCGTGTGTATCCCTCCTCCTGCCATTCGCCCCCGGCGCGCCACGACACGCTTTCGCCAAGCGCCGGCATCGGGCCCATCACGCTTTCCATGGCCCGGATGCGCGCGCTGCGCGTATCTGACAGAGCCATCAGAAACGCGCGCCGGGAGGGCAACATTCCCTCCAACATAACGGCCGTGCGCGCCGCGGGCAACCGCGCTCAGGGCGCGGGCACGGGGACCCGTTCCAGCCTGTGCGCGGCGCGGTTCCAGATCCATGCCGCCCCGGGCTCGCATCCCGCCAGCCTTGCTCCCCGCAGCCACCGGCGTTCCGGCGCGATGCGCCGCCAGACGTGATCGAGTTCGAACAGTCCGTAGGGCGCATCGAGCCTCTCCGCTCCGCCGCGCTGCTCGAGCGGCAACAACGCCCACAAGCGCCCGCTGCAAGCGGAGAAACTCGGTGCGCTGCCGGGAAGCGGAAGCCCCGGCAACCGGCGCAGCTCCACCACCCCGCTCGCCAGGTCCGTTTCCGCCAGCAGCCCCGCGTCCGCCAGCACGAGCCACAGGCGCCCCTGCGCCGGGGACTCGAGCCAGACGCGCGTTCCGGGCCGGGCCGCGATCCCGCGCAGCGATTTCGCGGGCATCCAGAAGCGGGGGCCGGAAGGCGGACCCTCCAGCCGGTGCAGGAACATGTCTGCCGGGCCCTCGCCGAAACACCACAGGGATCCCGCTCCGTCCCCGGCAAGCAACCGGCAGCGCGTCTCTTTCAGCGGCAAACAGCGTGCGCTGCCGGATTCGGGAAACGAGCAAAACAGCCGCTCGTCGCGGCCCAGCGGCAGCGCGGCGAGCACGAGCGCGTGCACGGCGCCCGCGTCGTCCAGCAGGAAGTCGGCGGCCTCCGCCTGCCGGGCGCCGCGGATTGCAGCGCGGACGTCAATGCTCCGCTCGAGCCCTGTGCTTCCGAAGACGCGGATCTGCGGTGCTCCCGGCTGGCCGGAAAGCGCCGCCGCGCGGCCGTGCCGCCACTTCACGGCAGCCGCCGCTGCAGGCACGGGAATTGCGTCGGCCGCTGCGAGCGGGGCCGTCAGCGCCAGAAGCAAGGCGAAGCGCGCCACAGCAGTCAGCCTACCAGCCGCCGCGGCGCGGGTTGACAGTGAAGAACGCCGCGGGGGACAACGGAATGAGCACGGAGAACGGATTCATGGACTATACCTATGAAGACATCGCCAAGATGATCGACCACTCGCTGCTGAATCCCACGCTCACCCGGCAGCAGCTCGAGGAGGGCATCCGGCTGGCGCTTGACTACGATGTGGCCAGCGTCTGCATTCTGCCGTATGCGTTGCCCATGTGCGCGGCCATGCTGAAGGGCAGCCGCGTGAAGGCCAGCACGACCATCGGATTCCCGCATGGCGGCCACACGACGGAGGTCAAGGTGGCCGAGGCGCGCCGCGCTCTGGCCGATGGCGGCGAGGAGCTCGACATGGTGGTCAACATCAGCGCCGTGCTGAGCGGCGAGTGGGAGTATGTCCGCCGGGACCTGCAAGCTGTGATCGACGTGACGCACGCGGCGGGGCAGAAGGTGAAGGTGATCTTCGAGAACTGCTACCTCGACGACGAGCAGAAGATCCGCCTGTGCGAGATTTGCAGCGATTTGAACGCCGACTGGGTGAAGACCAGCACCGGCTATGCGCCCGGCGGAGCAACGCTGGAGGATCTGCGGCTGATGCGCCGCCACGCCGCTCCGCAGGTGCAGGTGAAGGCAGCGGGCGGGGTGCGCACGCTGGATGCACTGCTCGAAGTCCGCGCGGCAGGGGCTACGCGTTGCGGCGCCACGCGCACGGCGGAGATGCTCGACGAGTGCCGCCGCCGCCTCGGGTTGCCTCCCATTGTCCGCTCCGGCGGAAGCGCACCCCCGGCCGGGTACCAGGCCTATTAAAGATCGCCCCGGATTCTGCCGATCCATGGAGGGATGGCAGATCCGGTGGAGACTGGCGCTGAGCTGACGGCGGCCGCCCCTCCGCTGCACTCTTTTGCTCTCGCGGCGCCGTGGTCGGACCCGCTCGGCCGGGCGACAGTGCTGCTGGTCGATCACGTCGAGCTGAACCGGCAGCTCATCAAGGGCATCCTGAAGGCCGGCCCGTACCGTCTGCTGGAGGCGCGCTCGCAGGAGGAGGCTTTTCGCATCCTCGAGCGGGAACAGGTGGACCTCGTGATTTCGGAGTGGATCGTCAGCGACGCCGCCGGACGCCCCAACAGCGGGCTGGACCTCTGCCGGAAGATCAAGTCGAACCGGCGCACGCACCTGATCCCGATCCTGATTGTGACCAGCGTGCAGGGAATCGAAAACGAGGTGGCGGGGCTCGAATCCGGCGCGGACGAGTTTCTGGTGAAGCCCCTCCAGCCTGCTGTGTTGCGCACGCGCATCCGGTCGATGCTCCGGCAGAAGCGGATCATTGATTCGCTGGAGGAAGCCGAAACGATCCTGTTCGCTCTGGCGCAGACGGTGGAACAACGCGACAAGGAGACGGGCAATCACTGCCAGAGGCTGGCCGCGCTGAGCGTGGCGCTGGGCTCTGCCATCGGGTTGCCGGACGAGGACTTGCTGGCGCTGTATCGGGGCGGGTTTCTGCATGACATCGGCAAGGTGGCCGTGCCGGACGCCATCCTGTTCAAGCAGGGCGAGCTGACGCCCGAGGAGTGGGTCATCATGCGTTCCCACACCTGGAAGGGCGAAGAGATTTGCCGTCCGATGCGTTCGCTGCGCCCTGTCCTGCCGATCATCCGCAATCATCACGAGCGCTGGGACGGCTCGGGGTATCCGGACGGGTTGAAGGGCGAGGACATCCCGCTGCTGGCGCGGATCCTGCAACTGGCCGACATCTTCGACGCGCTCACCTCCCAGCGCAGTTACAAGCAGGCGTATTCGGTGGATGAGGCGATCAGCCAGCTGAGGCGCGAGGCTGAGCTCGGGTGGCGCGATCCCGAGCTGGTCTCCGTGTTCTGCGAGGTGGTGAAGCTGCCCTCGCTCGGATGGCGTCATGGAATAGAGCTGGCGGCAGCGCCAGCCGAACTCGAGTCCATGCGCGAGTCCCTGCTGCGGATGTCGCAGCAGCTGATGAAGTAGGCAAGGCCGTTGCTCAGGGGCGCGGAATGCGTTGCGCTTCGGGGACGGCGTCTTTCAGGGACTGGACCCAATTGGGCTGGGGCGCCTGGCCATTTCTGACGGCTTCGCCAAATCTGACGCCGCTCTCCTGCGGCTGGCCGTCCTTGACAACGGGCTTGTAGTCGCCGGTTTCGTTCGCCTGTCCATCCAGCAAGCACACGACCCAGGTCTCGACGTTCCGCTTCGGGATGAACAGGCAAACGGGCTCGTCCGGTTGGATCGGCTCGGCGTGAGTGAGGGCAAGCTGCTCTTGCAAGGCTTGCCGGATCTCAGCCGTGGTCCTTTGGTCGGCGTCGATCAGCACGACGAGCGCCTTGGCTGTACTATTCAATTTCTTGCGCAGGCCCTGAGCTCGTCCGGGAAACGTCCGCGCACGTACTGCTCTCCTGCGCCTCTGCCCGCAGGAAGGGCAAGAAACCGGACTTTCCTCTTCTCGTAGCCCCACGACTTGAGGTAGCCACGGGCGAAATTCTGCTGACGGCGGTCTTCGGCCAGAACAATGACCTCGGACGGCTTATTCATGTTCCCAGCCTCTCGCCATGACTCCGAGGGAGTCAGGGGTTCGTGGGACTCTCGGTGAAACCTCTTCGTCCGGGTAGGGCCGTTCGGCTCCCGGAAAAAGACCACACCGTGCTCCGGCGCCCACTGGTTCAGAATCTCGGGATGGTGCGAGATGAGGACGAGTTGGGAGGGAGAGGCTTCGAGAATGTCGTCCACAGCCAGAAGCCATGGCTGGATTTCCCGCAGGGCCACGAAGTTATCAGGCTCGTCGATGATCACGACCCCGGGATCCTTCAGCAAAAAATACGCAATGGCATAGAGGGCGAAGAGGCATCGCTGGCCGTCAGACAACTCTCTCAATCCAAACTTGGCGCTCAACCCTTCTTTCGAGGAAAACTCCGCTTCCAGGATTCGCGCTTCGCCTGATGGAGTGATCCTGAAAAATTGAAAGCCGTCTACCACTTCCCGAAGAGCGTCGAGGTAGTGCTCGTCCCGGTCAGGATTGGATTGACGAAGATGACGATACCAGGCAACAAAATCGGACAGATCCTGCGACGGCTCATCCTTCTCCTTCGTCGCGTCTCCGAGCATCGCGAAAGGATTGGGCTGGAAACACCAAATGGAAGACAGAAAACGTTTCAGTCGGGTCAGAACCTGATTGTCTGGACGCGGCTCAACAATACCGAGGCCCGAGCGGTGCCAGTTCGTGTGAAATTTTACTTTGGGCTCAAATTTGTCGTTGTATAGCTGAATTTCACCGAGCCGGAATGCAAAAATCTCTCGCTCTCCGCATTTCACGATCTCTTCTGCCACTCGGGGCCGTTGCTCTGCGCCAACAGGCTCGGTCACAAGCCGGTACAGATAAGAAGTGTCATCGAGAACGAATTCCAGTTCGATCGTTTGACGGGGATTCGTCATCCACCTCGTATGCTCGCGGAGCGGGAAGCAGTCGTCAGCCCACTTGCCATCGAGAACGAACCGGCGCACTCTGGCCAACAGGTCCATCAGCGAACTCTTGCCGCTTCCGTTCGACCCCATCCAGAGGGAGCGGCGGTCAAGCTTCAGCTCAAAGTTGCTGAAAGAGCGGAAATTGTCTACATAGATCCGCCGCAGCATACTCTCAGAGTATACCCCTCGGCCTTCAGGCCTTACGGAGAATCTGGAGGGCGGGCGCCGAGTGCGCCAGAAGCCGGACTACTGATTCTCTTTGCGTTGATAAGGCGTCTGGAGGTACTTGGCCGCCTCTTCCAGCGCGCCCTGCGTGTTGTCTTTCGTGCGCAGCGCCTGCTGGTATTCGTTCTGCGCGCGCTCGCGCTGCTGCGTAATGTCGAAGATCTTTCCGAGGTTGATGTGGCTCCAGACTTCAGTCCACGGCGGCTCGCGGTCGCCGTTGAGCGCCTCGCGGAAGCTGTTGGCGGCGCTCTGGTAGTTGCCCATGAGGAAGAAGACCTCGCCCACCCGGTAATGCGCCATCGAGCTGATGGGGTTCACCTCCAGCGCTTTCTGGTACTCCTTCAGGGCGTCGTTGTATTGGCCGATCTCGGCGAACTGCTCGCCGCGCCGGATCGCGACCGCCACGCGCATTTCGCGGCTGAACCGCAGCACGCGCCCGTTGGGATCGATCACGACTTTCTTCGGCTTGCCAAAGGTATCGACCGAGAACTCCGTGGACGGGCCCACCACGATGACGCGGCTGAACTCGGGATTGCCCTCCGTGTCGATCCGCAGCTCCACGGGCATGCGGAACGTGTCCAGGTCCTGTGTGATCGTCCCCATCACGCGGAAGCCCTTCTGCGTGCGGTAGATCGTGTACTTCAGGCGGAACTCGGGCGCGTCGGTGGACTCCAGCCACTGGATGAAGAATCCCTGCAGGTTCTCGCCGCTGATCTCTTCGGCCAGCTTGCGCAGGTCGTCCGTCGCAATCGAGCGGTTGGCGAAACGGTCCGTGGCGGCCTTCAACAGCTTCCGGAAGGCCTCCTCGCCAACCACCCACCGCAGCATGTGATACACGGCAGCGCCCTTGCTGCCCGTGATGGCGAAGAATTCAGGGCTGTAGTCCTCGAACCGCGCCGCCTGCCTCACGGGCGCATCGGTTACAGTCAGCGCATCCACATACAGGTCGCGCACATCGGGCTCGACTGCCTGCGCGCCGTTGACGTGCTCCAGATACAGGATCTCCGCATAGCGCGCCATTCCGTTCGTGATCCAGATGTGGTTGCGGTGGGAGGGCGAGAACAGCCCTCCATACCACTGCCGGGCGATCTGATTGGCCAGCAGCCGTGGATTCGGCTTGCCCGCCGCCGCGGAGGAGGAGACGAAGAGCAGCCCCGGTGCGGAGTAGCCGTTGGGCGCTCCCTCGCCTGTCTCGATGATGGACAGATTGCGGTAGGGCGGCACGCCGAAGACGTCCGTGAGAAACGCCATCACCTTGCCTGACTCCTCGCCCCAGGACTGCGCCTGAGCTGCGTGCTCGCCGCGGAACCAGATCTCGCTCGCCGCGCCCTCTGCCTGCACGCGCCGTGGCTCGCCTTGCACCAGAGCAAGGCTCCCGTAGAACCCCGGCGCCGTGGAGCGGAAGGTGACCGCCTGCCCATCCTGCGATGGAAGCGCCACGCCGCTGGAAACGGCGCGGAACCCCGTCGGCGCCCGCACAGTGAGCTCCATCTGATAGCGGTCCGTGGTGTATCCGCTCACCGGGAACCAGCGGCCCGGATAGAGCAGCCAAGCATGATCCCGCTTGATGGCAGCGAAAGTGATGCCGTAGACGGGCGAGTCCTCCTCCCCGCCCAGCCGGCCGCTGATGCGGAATGTGAGAGTGACGGGCTGGCCGCGCTCCAATGGCTGCGGGAAGAAAACCTCCACAAGGTGCTCGTCGAAACGCCGGTTGGTTTGCAGCGCCTGCCCGGACTGATCCGTCACGCCCGCGACGTTCAGCGCGTTGTGAAGCTCGAAGGCGACCGTTTGCACGCGGTCGTCGGAAGGCTTGAAGGTGACGGACGCCGTCTCGCTGAGCGTCTGTTGGGAAGGTTCCACCAGAAGCTCGATCCGGTAGCTGTCCACATCGATTGCGCCGCGGCGCGCTTGCCCCATGGCGGCCGCTGCCAGCAGCAGGGCGAAGCCCAGCCTTCGGGCGAGCGGAAGGTCACAGCCCATCATGCGAAAACCTCTCGTTTCAGGAATGCGGCGATCCGCGCCGCCGACGTTTCCAGCGGGTCCCCGGCCGCTTCCAGCGCCTTGCGCACCGCAAGCAGTCCGGCGCGCATCTCGTCCCGGGCGCGCTCGTCCGCCAGCAGCCGCAAGGCCTCCTGCGCCAGCCGCGGGCCTGTGCAGTCGTTCTGGATCAGCTCCGGCGCCACGGCGCGGCCAGCCACCAGGTTGACCATCGAGAAGAACGGCACGCGCACGAACGGGCGTCCCAGCTGCCAGGTCAGCGGATTCACCCGGTAGAAGATCACCACCGGCGCACCCAGCAGCGCGGCCTCGGTCGTCACGGTCCCGCTGGCAGCCAGCGTCAGGTCGGCATGCGCCATCGCGTCCCAGGCTTCTCCCTCACAATATCGGACTCTGCTCCCGCCGCAAAGCGGTTCAAAGAATGCTTTGCCGAAGCGCTCTCTGCTGCCGACGGGCGCCGCGAGCAAAAAAGTGCAGGCGCGCTCGGCAAGGATCCGCTCCACCGCCTCCTGCAGGACGGGCAGGTGCCGGGCGATTTCGCCGCGCCGGCTGCCCGGGCAAAGGGTGACCAGCGGCCGGTCCGCAGGAATGCGGTGCCGGGCGAGAAACTCCTCCCGGCTCCGCTCCGGCTTGGCCAGCCTGGCCAGCGGGTGGCCGATGTAGACAGCGTTCACGCCCCGGGCGCGGAAGAAATCCTCCTCGAATGGGAAGATGCAGTGCAACTCGGTCACGTTTCTGCGGAGTTGCCTGACCCTCCCTTCGCGCCAAGCCCATGCCTGCGGCGCCACGAGTTGGAAAACCGGAATCCCCCACTCGCGCAAGCGCTCCGCCACGCGGAGATGGAAGGCCGCGCTGTCGGTCAGCACCGCAACGGCGGGACGCTCCCGCCGCACCGCCTCCAACAGCCGCCGGAACTCGCGCCAGATAGCGGGCAGATGGCTGACGACTTCCACGAGCCCCACGACAGAGAGAGCCGCGGAGTCGGCGACGGTGCGGACGCCGGCGGCGCGCATCTCCAGCCCCGTGCATCCGAAAAATTCCGCCTGCGGCAGCTGCCGCGCGAGCGCGCGAACCAGCCCTGCCGCGTAGCGGTCCCCGGACGGCTCGCCTGCCGATACCAGGATCTTCACGGCACACTCCAGTGTGCCACGCCTCCTTGCAGGGAAGGAACCCGGGCGGGGGCTTTGCTATTCTGATATCAGGGCTTGATGTCGTCCACCAGCCTTCCTTCCCGCCTGCAACTGGCTCAATTCGCAGAGCATTTCCGCAACGAAATGGTGCCCTTGGGCAACCGGTTCTGCTACTTTGCCGCGGCGGTGCCGCTGAGCGAGGAAGACCGGCGGGAACTGGTGGAAGAGCCTGTCGCGGCGCTGCCGCCGGCCATCGCCGCCCTGCTGCCTGAGATCCGCATCCTTCTGGTTCCCTATTTGTGCCGGCCCCGGGCGCACCGCCGGCGCGAAGCGACAGAGACGTTCATTGCGACGGATCCGCCGGAAAGCGGCGAGGCGGTGGAGTCCAGCACCATGCTCGCGCGAGACGGCGCCGTGCTGGCGTTCGCCGTGAAGGGCGCCGACGTGGCCGATCACCACTACCGCTTTTATCGTGCGATCGCCGAACTGGCTGCAGACGCTTTGCCGGAGGGCATCCCCGCTGCCTACACCGCATTGCTGGAAGAAGAACTTCGCAAGGGCGTGCACGGCGAGGTCGATGACCCCTCCTGGCGGTTGAAGAGCGAGCTGACGCGCCGCGACCGCAATTTCCGGAAACCCACCGAGCGCCAGCGGAAGTACATCCGGCAGAGCTTCATCGACACGCTTACCCTGTATCTGCACGGCATCTGCTGCGACATCGACGTCGAGCCCGGCCCGCGCCAGATCCCCTCGAATTATCTGCGCAGGCGCCTTCAGCTGCTCCGCGAGCTTTTCCCGCCGCCGGAAGGCTATGCGGTCTTCCCCGAGGAGCTGTAGCGGCGCGTGATACGCTGAAAGAAAAACCCGTTCGGTTTCCCGGAAAATCGCTTGAAAATCGGATTCGTCAGTCTGGGTTGTCCCAAGAACCTGGTGGATACGGAAGTGATGATGGGGACGCTTGTGTCCCGCGGCCATTCGATCACTTCCGATCCGGGCGAGGCGGACGCCATCGTTGTCAACACGTGCTCGTTCATTGATCCGGCCAAGAGGGAGTCCGTGGAGGCGATCCTCGAAATGGCCGAGTTCAAAAAGACCGGCCGCGCCCGCAAACTCATCGTCGCAGGCTGCCTGGTGGAGCGCTACCGCGACGAGATCCGGCAGGAGATCCCCGAGGTCGACGCCGTGCTGGGGACCAACGAGGTGGAGCGCATCGCCGACCTGTGCGAGGGCAGGGCGGAGGAGGCGGAGGACGCGGCGCCCTATCTCTACCACGACCTGACGCCGCGGCTGCTGGCCACGCCGCGCCACTACGCCTACATCAAGATCAACGAGGGCTGCGACCATCCCTGCAGCTTCTGCGTGATCCCGCAGTTCCGCGGGCGCTTCCGCAGCCGCCGTCCGGAAAGCGTGGTGGCCGAGGCGCGCGCGCTGTTCGCGCAGGGTGTGCGCGAGATCAACCTGATCGGGCAGGACACTACGGCCTACGGCGACGATCTGGGGCTGAAAGACGGGCTCCCGGCGTTGCTCGAGCAGCTGGCGCGGATCGAAACTCCGCACGCGAAGTGGATCCGCTTCCTGTACTGCTATCCGAACCGCATCACGCCGCGTCTGCTCGACACGCTCGCCGCGCACGAGCCGCTGGTCAAGTACATCGACATGCCGCTGCAGCACGCCTCGGCGCGCATCCTGAAGCGGATGAAGCGGGGAGGCTCCGGCGACATCTTCCTGCGGCTGATCGAGCGCATCCGGCGCGCTGTGCCGGGCGTGGCCATCCGCACGTCGATGATCGTCGGTTTTCCGGGCGAGACAGAGGACGATTTTCGCGAGCTGTGCCACTTCGTGGAAGCGGCGCGGTTCGACCGTCTGGGCGTCTTCGGATACTCGGATGAAGAGACCAGTCAGAGCTATCATCTGGACGGCAAGGTGGACCGGCGAACGATTTACAACCGCAAGCGCCGCCTGATGGCCCTGCAACGCCAGATTTCGCGGCAGAGCAACCGCGCGCTGGTAGGACGAGAGCTTCCGGTGCTCGTGGAGGGCCCCTCGCCGGACAGCGAGCTGGTCTGGCAGGCGCGCCTTTCCACGCAGGCGCCGGACATCGACGGCGTCTGCTACATCTCCGATCCCGGCCCGCGCCCGCCGCGCGCGGGCGAGTTCCGCCGCATGCGCATCCGGCGCGCGCACGACTATGATCTTGTGGGAGACCTGACGGATGCGCCGCCGGCCGTGGATGCGCCGGCTGCGGCAAGCCCGTTTCGCATCATCCACGGCACGGCCGGCCGTCAGCACGTGCACCAATGAAGTGCCCGGTTTGCAAAAAAGAAGTCGCTTTGGGCGACCCGGAAATGCCCTTCTGCAGCGAACGCTGCCGCCTGATCGATCTGGGCCGTTGGGCCAACGAGGAGTACCGGATTCCGGCTGAACCCGCGCCCGTACCGGACCGCGAGCCCGAGGACGCGGATGAAGAGTAGGGCGGCATTCGCGCTCGCCACCTGGTTCGGCTGCGGTTATTGGCCGTTCGGTCCGGGCACCGCGGGCTCCCTCGGCTCGATTCTTGCCGGGTGGCTGGCCTGCCGGTGGACGGAGCTACCGCCTGCGTGGCTGTTGGCGGCTGTGGCGCTGCTGCTGCTTCCGGCAGTGCGGGCAGCGGCCCATGTGGCCCGTGTGAAAGGATCCAGCGATCCCGGCATCATTGTCATCGATGAAGTGCTGGGGCAATGGATCGCACTGGCCGCTCTGGGAGGCTTTCATCTCGCGGGAGTGGCTGCGGCGTTCTGCCTCTTCCGGATCTTCGACATCTTCAAGCCCTGGCCCGTTCGCGCCGCCGAGAAGCTGCCCGGCGGATGGGGCATCGTCGCCGACGATCTGTTGGCGGGAGCGTGGGCAGCGCTGGTTTTGCTGGCCGGCCGTGCCCTCGCTGCAAACATGGTTCAATCGTAGTTGGAGGCCAAGTCCCGGATGCCTTCGTTGCGGAACTCCACCCCGAGGCCTGTCATCGAATCGGTGACGCCGCCGGCGGCTCTGCCCGGCGGAGAGATCCAGATCCGCGGCAAGAATTTTCCCGCCGCTCCGCGGCCGGTGGTCACCATCGGCGGCCGGGTGGCGCCGCTGACAGTTTCCTCCAGCCGGTACATCGTGGCGCGGGTGCCGCAAGAGGCGGTGTATGGCGAAATCCTCGTGCGCAATGGCAACGCGGAGAGCGAGTCGGCGGAGGTCGTGGTCGCCACGCTCGTCGCTGACAAACTGCACCCGGTGGCCAATCCGGCCATCGACAGCGAGGGCAACATCTACACCACTTTCAGCGGCTCGCGAGGCCAGAAGACGCCGGTCAGCGTCTACAGGATCGATCCCGCGGGCGAGGTGACCCCGTTCCTCTCGGACCTGACCAATGCCACGGGCCTCGCCTTCGACCCCGAAGGCGTTCTGCACGTCTCCTCCCGCTTCGACGGCATCGTGTATCAGGTCTCCGAGTCCGCCATCATGACCGTTTACGTCGAGGGCATGGGCGTCGCCACGGGCATCGCCTTCGACGCGGAAGGCAACCTTTTCGTCGGCGACCGCTCCGGAACCATTTTCAAGATCAGCAAGAGCCGGCAGATTTACGTCTTCGCGACGCTTGAGCCAAGCGTGGCCGCCTATCATCTGGCCTTCGGCCCGGACGGCTACCTCTACGTCACCGGCCCCACCACCTCCAGCTACGACTGCGTGTACCGTATTGCGCCCAGCGGCGAGGTGGAGACCTTCTTCCGCGGACTTGGAAGGCCGCAGGGGCTGGCGTTCGACGCAGACGGCAACCTCTATGTGGCCGCGTCCTGGCGGGGTCAGAAGGGCATCGTACGCCTGACTCCAGGCGCGGAGATCACACAGTTCCTCGCCGGGCCGAATGTCGTGGGACTCGCCTTCGCGCCGTCAGGGGATCTTTACATCACCACCACCAGCGCGCTCTATCGCGCTCCTGTCGGCATCCGCGGCTGGTGGCCGTTCTGAGACTTCCATGGACGCCGAAATCATCGCCGTCGGCAGCGAACTGCTGACTCCCGCCCGCACAGATACCAACTCGCTCTGGCTCACGGCGCAGCTGAATGAGCTGGGCGTCGAGGTGATCCGCAAGACGATCGTAGGCGACGAGCGCAACTTGCTCGCGCAAGCCGTCTCGTCAGCGCTGGACCGCGTGCCTCTGCTGCTGTTGACCGGCGGGCTCGGACCCACGGAGGACGACGTCACGCGCGAAGCCGTGGCGCAGGCGTTGCGCCGGCGGCTGCTGCTGAACGAGGAGATCCTGGCAGGCATCGAGGAGCGCTTTCGCCGCATGGGACGGCAGATGGCGCCGAACAACCGCAAGCAGGCATTCCTGGTGGAGGGCGCGATCGCGCTGCCGAACCCCCACGGCACGGCGCCGGGCCAATGGCTGGACCTGCCCGGCGGGATCGTGGTGTTGTTGCCCGGTCCGCCGCGCGAGCTGCAGCCGATGTTCGAGAACCACTGCCTTCCCCTGCTGCGCGAGCGTTTGCCGAAGGCTTTCATCCGCACACGCTTTTTCCGCGTCGCGGGCATGGGCGAGTCGGACCTCGACAACCGAATCGCGCCAATTTACAAGGGCTGCACGAATCCGGTGACGACCATTCTTGCCGCCGAGGGGGACGTGCAGATCCATTTGCGAGCGCGCGGCAACAGCGAGGAAGAAGCCGAGCGGCTGGTGGAAGAACTCGGCTCAAGGATTCTGGCGGAGCTGGGCGACCGCGTCTATTCCACCGACGGTTCGCCGCTGGAGGCGGTGGTCGGGCGCGAACTGGAGCGCCGGCGCCAAACCCTTGCGGTTGCGGAGAGCTGCACGGCGGGGATGCTGGGCGCGCGGATCACGGAAGTGGCCGGCTCGTCCGCATGGTTTGCGGGCGGATTCATCGTCTACGGGACAGCCATGAAGACGCGCCTGCTGGGGCTGGACGAGGCGATGGTGCGCCGCCATGGCGTCGTGAGCGAGGCTGTGGCGGTGGCGATGGCCGAATCGGCGCGCGACCGCACGGGATCGACCTACGCGCTTTCCATCACCGGAGAAGCCGGGCCCGAGCCCTCGACGCCCGTCATCGAGCCGGGCACCGTCTGGATCGGGCTTGCCACGCCCGAAGATGTCACGGCGAGGCTGTTCCGCTTCCCCACCGGGCGCGAGCGGGTTCGCCGCTTTGCCGTGCAGAATGCGCTGTACCTGCTCTGGCGCAGGCTTCTGGAAGCGCGCTGAGCGGGGCTCTCAGGCCACTGTCAGCCCGAACCGTCCTGCCATGTCCTCGTAGGCTGCGCCCCACGCGGGCAGGCTGGCCAGGATTTGGGAAGCATGCTCGGCCACCCACGGATCCGTGCCCGGGCCGGCCTGCGGCACGCGTTCCAGCCCGTGCAGTTGCCGCCATGCGGCCTGCCACTTGGCGTCGTAGCCATTCAACGACTGCGGATCCGCGCCTCCGCGCAGCACGGATTCCAGGCGCGCCGCAAGGTCGTCGCCTTCCCAGAAGCCGAGGTTCATCGAATGCACCCCTGCAGGTCCCGTGAGGTGCGCGGCGTCGCCGACGAGCCACAAACGGCCCGCGCCAAAGCGCTTCGCCAGCCTGTGCTCGAAACGCACGACAATCCTCCAGGTGAGCTTCTCGATCGATCCCGTGAACCACGGCGCCCTCTCCCGCAGATACTGCCGCAGATGCGCTTCATCGAGCACCGGCAGATCGAGCCCGTGCGAGAGCAGCACGCGGTCCTTCTGCCGCTCGGAGGGGAAGTCGCCGAAGCCGGCGCGCCGCAGCGCCTCCGCCGGATCGGGCGCCGAGGGCTGGTAGCCGGGCAGCTCGAAGCTCCAGCGTGCGGCGCCTCCCGGCAGCGGCCACAGCACGTTCATCGTGCCGCCATCGAGCGCCACGCGCACCGTGTGCTGCAGATCGGCGTCCGTTTTGAACTCGAACACGGCGAAGTATTGCGCGGGCCCCACCTCGGGAAACTCGGCATCGAGCGAACGGCGCACCCGCGAGTTGTAGCCGTCGGCGCCGACGACGAACCGGGGCTCCAGCTCCCAGGTCTTCGCCACCACCCACTCCGTGTGAGCCACGATGTAGCCGCGGGACTCTTTCTCGAACTTCTGGACGGTGACGCGCGCGTGGTCGGACTGCTGCGAAACGGCAGCGGCCTCATGGCGCCAGCCGACGCGCACGCCCAGCCGCTCCAGCTCGTCTTCGAGAAGGTTCTCGAGCGTGTCCTGCCGCACGACAGCCAACGGGTGCTCGGCGTCGCCCGTTTCCGCCGCCACCCGCGTTCCATCGCGGTCGCAGAAGGCGATCCTTCGCACCGGATAGGACTCGGCCAGGATCCGCTCTTTCAGGCCCAGCCGTGCGAACAGGTCCAGCGCTTGCGGATGGACGGCCAGAGCGTAGCTGTGCGTGCAGGCCCAGACGCCCGTGTCGATGATCCTGACATTCACGTTGCGCCGGGCGAGCGACAGCGCCGTGAACAGCCCTACCGGTCCTGCACCTACCACGAGAACTTCCGGCCTCAATTCGTCAAACATGACATGACTCCTGCATGAATTCGGGCAGATGCAGAATACACCGGCGCGTGACAGCGAGACAAGGCGGCCTCCCCCGGCCTGTCAGCGCGCGTGAGGCGCCCGCGCAACGGAACGGCCGAGAAGAATGCCCGTGAATGCGCCGAAGTAAACGTCCGAGGGCCAGTGCCGGTAACCGGTGGTGCGGCTGATGCTGACGGCCGCGGCAGTGGCGACCAAGGTGATCTTCAACCATTTCGGCGCGCCCGGATGCGCCGCCACCGCCGATGCCACGGCGAAAGAGGTGAGGGCGTGGCCAGAGGGAAAGGAGTCTCCGCCGGAATAAAACGAACCTCGCGAGCCCGGCGCATCCGGGCGCTCCCGCCAGGTAGCTCCCTTGATGGCATAGGTCACCGTCAATGCGGAGACGAAGGCCAGCGCCGCGTCCCGCCCCATGTGAGACCAGGCCGCCTTGCCCGCGACATGGCCATAGCCCGTGGTGGCAGCCGTCGCGATGGCCAGTCCCGCCATGGATCCCGCCAGCGACACGCGCCGGCTCCAGTCGCGTTGAGCGGGCGTGCCGGGCAGAGAGTCGACGATGGAGCGGTCTACGGACTTCAGCGCCACCGTGCCTGCCACCAGCGGCAGCGCCAGCGTCCACGCCTGCCTCTGGTTCATCCGCAAAGGCGCAGTCCAGATGCGCTTTTGATCTGCGGCGAAATCGCGGAGGAAGTCTCCAGCCGGACTGGATGCCTGTCCGGCAGCCGAGGTCACTGACGCAGCCATCAGCGCCGAAAACGCCGCCATGCGCCTTACGCGCTTGAAAATGGCCCGGATTCCGGACTTGCCCATCCGTGTATTCTGTTTCGCTGCCACGCCCGCGCTGTCTCTCGTGTCCCGGCTTGGACGGAACGCACACCAACAGTGCAAAGAAGCATTGAAGGCGCCTTCTCCTGCTGGCCAGGCAAAGAGACGAGGATAGCACAGCCGCGGCGCACCGCAGCCACACAGGGATGGCAGCGTTCAGCGGAACCTCGCCCCGCGCACGATGGGCGAGCGAGGCGGCTGCGCAGGAGGAGGCTCCGGCGGCGGTGGCGGCGCCGGCTTGCGCACGCGCCCGTCCAGATGCGCCGCGATCCGCTCCTCCCGGGCCTTCCCGAATTTTGGCGAACCCGGCTCCAGCCCGGAGACTTCCTGCACCTCCGCGTCGGTGACTTCCATTGCGACGGCGAGGCAGCGGCTGAGGAAATTCTTCACGCGGTCCTGAACAAGGCGGTGGTCGCTGGTCAGCCCGAGGTAGAGCACCTGCTCGCCAGGCGCCTTCGACAGCACGGCGTAAGTCTGCGAGGCGCGTTTCAGCTTGGCCGACTGAATGGCGGAGGCGAGCTTTTTCGCCGATGCCTCCAGCTTCTGCCACGGCGCCGCCTCCTCTTTGGTCATCTGCGTGGCGGCGATCAGCGCCGAGCGCTCCTTCGGCGTGAGCTTCTCCGTGAGGCAGTACATCACAATTGCGTACCAGTCGACCTGGAACGGCGCGCCAAAGGGGATCATCGCTTTCAGACGGGCCAGTTTCTGGAACGCCGGCAGGTTCACCTTGGCGCCCGTCAGCCCCGGGCTGAACAGCGTGAGCAGCCCCTCTTTGTCGAGGGCAGCGAACACGTCGCCCGGGTTGGGCTCCTGCGTGATCTCGTACAGCTCCCGGAAAAGGGCGCGGGGCGGGATCAGCTTGTGCACGCCCGCCTCGCGGGCGTTGAGAAACTGCTGCCAGGTTTTCTCTTCTACGGTGAAGCCGAACCGCGTGCGGAAACGCACGAGGCGGAGCAGCCGGACGGGGTCGTCATAGAGCGCGTAGGGGCTGACCGCGCGAAGCTCCTTCTGTTCGATGTCGCCGGCGCCGTTGGTGGGGTCGATCAGCAGCCCGCGCGAGGCGCGGTTCAGCGAGAGGGCGATGGCGTTGATGGTGAAGTCCCGGCAGCGCAGGTCTTCGTGGATTGTCGCGGGGGACACCTGCGGCTTGGCGCCCGGCCTGGAGAATTTCTCCGTGTGCGCCATGGTGATCGCGCAGCGCGCTCCGGAAGGGAAACGCAGTTCGACGGACTTGCGCACTTCGTCCACGGCCAAGACTTCAGCCTTGTGTTTCCGGGCCAGGTCGCGGGCGAACTTCACCGCGTTGCCATCGACGGTGAAGTCCAGATCGCGAATCGGGAACCCGCCCAGCATGTCGCGCAGGGCGCCGCCGGTCAGAAAGAGGCTGAGATTGGCCTCCGCCGCGGCCTGCTGCAGCAGATCGAGCAGCGCCCTCTGTTCCACGCTGAGGTGGTTCTCCAGAATAAACATGTAATCGCTCATCTCGCCGGCCTCGCTTCGCCGCGCACGCCGGCATCAGCTTCGCGGATGATGCTTCTCCACGATGCTCTTGAGCCGCGTACGCATGACATGGGTGTAGATTTCCGTCGTTGAGATGTCGGCATGGCCCAGCATCGCCTGGACGCTCCGCAGTCCCGCGCCGCCTTCCAGAAGATGCGTGGCGAAGCTGTGCCGCAGCACGTGCGGCGACAGCTTCTGAAAGATCCCCGCTTTCCGCCCGTGCTGCCGCAGGAGCATCCAGAATGCCTGGCGAGTCATCGCGCCTCCGCGCGCTGTGACAAACACATACGGGCTGGCGCGCCCCTTCAGCAGCGCGCCCCGCGCCGTGCCGAGGTACTCCCGCAAAGCCTGCTGCGCCTTCGAGCCGAGCGGAACCAGACGCTGCTTGCCGCCCTTGCCGGTAACCCGCACGAAGCCCAGATCCAGATTGACGTCCGCCAGCCGTAGCGAGACGAGTTCGGAGACGCGCAGCCCGGTGGCATAGAGCGTCTCCAGCATCGCCTTGTCCCGGATGCCGCGCGCCGTCGCCTCCGGCGCCTCCAGCAGACCCTCCACCTGAGCAGCGGTCAGGTACTTCGGCAAGTTCCGCCATGTCTTCGGGGCTGACAGAAGCGCCGTGGGATCTTCGCCAATTCTTCCTTCCAGCAGCAGGAACCGGAAGAACTGCCGCAGTGCCGACAGCCGCCTCGCCGCCGTCCGGGCAGACAGACGCGCCTCGCGCATCGCATCGAGATAGCCGCGGACATCTTCCGCCGACACCGGCCAGGACAGCTTCGAGCGGCTGCAGTAGTCCCGAAAGTCTTTCAAATCAAAGGAGTAGGCGGCAATCGTGTGGGCCGAGAGTCCTTTCTCGATCCGCGCGCAGGAGAGGAATGACTCGATCGCTCGCGCCAGCTCTTCCTCTGCAGCCATTTGTGTAATGATACAATACCAGCGTAATTCTTTGAAAGTAAAGGCACACTGAAGCCGCGGCGCCTTCTCGCCCACGGAGCGCAGCCCGATTTGAGCGGATCCACTGCAAAAAAGGTGCTGGTGGACCGGTATGACCGGTCGCAGGTCGGCGGCTTTGTGCAATCGCAGAGCTTCATTCAGGGCGGGGAGTTGGAACTGCTCAGCGCCGAGGGCACGGTGCTACGCCTTCCGCTGGCGCAGGTCAAGAGCGTGTCTTTCGTGCGGGAGCTCGACGGGCCTTCCATCTGGCAGGAACGGCGCGAGTTTCTCGCCCGCCCGAAAGCTCCCGGACTCTGGGTGGAGCTGCGCTTTCGGGATGGCGCCCGGCTGGAGGGGGTGGCGCCCAACGACCTGCTGCTGATGGACGGATCCGGAGTGATGCTCACGCCGCCCGATCCGGCGGGCAACACCCAGCGGGTGTTTGCGCCCCGCCAGGCTCTGGCGGGCGCCGCCGTGCTCGGCGTAATTGGAGGCGCCCGCCGCCGCGCGCAGAGGTCCCGCGAGTCGGCGGGCCAGATCAGGCTGTTCTCAGAAGACTGACCGGCGCCAGCGGGTGGCGGCTCAGATCCTGCCAGCTGTCGGGAGCGAGGCTGCGCACCAGCACCAGCTCCTCCACCATGAAATGGCGCGGCCAAGGGCATTCCTGCCAGCGGCGCCTCGCCTGCTCCAGAACCTGCTCAAACGGCATGGCACCGAGGTTCTGCGCGATGGTTACGTGCGGGTGGAACGGAAACAGGTCTTCGGCGAAGAGAATTCCGTGGTTCAATGCTGCGTGCGCCTGCTCCACGCTTTGCCTGCCGCCGGACAGCGCCACATAGATGACGCCGGTGGAGGAGAAGACCTCCACTTCGCCCAGCGTCACTTCGAAGGCGGCGACGTTTCTTGTCAGCCGCTCCATTTCCGCCGAGAGGGCTTGCTCGCCTGCCGTCAGGCGGCGCGGCGGCAGGATGGTGATGTGCGAGCGGAGCGTGCAGCCGGGCACCAGTTCGGCGCGCAAGGCGCTCAAATAACTTCCCAGCGGCTCCGGGATGTAGGCCACCACGGCGTATTGCCCGGGCGGGCATTGGCCCGCCGGGTGGCCGCCCGATGAGGAATCCATTGCTGTCAATTGTACCGTGCCTCCGGCTGCCTTGCGGCTGCCGTGCATCCCCTGAGATGCGCCAGGCCGGCGTTCCAATGCACGTTCGCCGTCAGCGCTGCCGCGGCGCGCGCGAACCCGCATCCCGCTGGTAGACCCTTACGTAGTCGATCTCGAACCGCTGCGGGAAGATCGAGTCGTCAATGCCCTGCTGCCCGCCCCAGCTGCCGCCAATGGCGAGGTTCAAGATCAGGTAGAACGGCTGGTCGAACGGCCAGGTGGATTCGCCGGTCCCTTCGTTTTCGAATGTGAAATACCCCTGCCCGTCCACCGACATGGTGATCCGGCTCGGAGACCAGTCGACGGCATACACATGGAAGCCGCTCCAGGGCTCCTTCACCGTGATCTTGTTGCCCTTGTTGGTGCCCTTGACGTGGTTGTAGGCCTCGGTATGGATGTTGGCGTGGATCACGTTCGGATCGAAGCCGACATTCTCCATGATGTCGATCTCGCCGCACTTCGGCCAGCCGACCTTGTCGATGTTCTGGCCGAGCATCCAGATGGCCGGCCAGGTGCCGCGTCCGGTGGGCAGCTTCGCCCGGACCTCGATCCTGCCATATCGCCAGTACTGACGGCACTGCGTCGTGACGCTTGCAGACGTATAGCGGGCCGTTTTCCCATCCTGGGTCCAGTTTTCCCGGCGCGCCTCGATGACGAGCACGCCGTTCTCCACGCGCGCGTTCTCCGGCCTCTCCACCGTGTAGAACTGCGCCTCGTTGTTGCGGATCATCCCGCGCTCGTAGTTCCAGCGCACCGGATCGGGCAAGCCGGGCTTGTCGAACTCGTCCGACCACACCAGCCGGTAGCCGGGCGGTTGCGCCAGCGCAGCGAGGGCAGCGGCCGCGAAAAGCAGAGGAAAGGCTCTCATCGTCGTGGTCTCCCGCAACCAGCTTATCCTGCCCCGGGGAATCCTGTGGCGGGAGGGGGCGCAGGCGGCCGCTCAGGCGGCGGAGGAAGCGCCTTCCAGCGGCAGAGGCTGCGCTTCCGGCTCCGCCTCCCGCCAGCGCGCCTCCTCGAAGCCCACGTACTTGCAGATCCGGAGAGTGCCATCCGGCGCTTCGAGCACGTCCCCGATTTCGAGAGGGGCAGCCGAGCCGCGGAGCCGCATCCAGGCGTCGTAGAACCCGTCCGCCTCGAGTTCGCCGCCGGGTTCGAAATCGCGCGGCTTCAGCAACGCCAGCCCGCTGGTATGCGGCGCCCAGCGGAAATTCTGCCGCACGTGCTCCTTCATCTTGTGGATGCGGAACAGGGCCATGCCCTGATTGTCGCGCTTCAAACAGAAGCGTGTCAAAATGTTTCGGCAGCGGGGGGCTCGGGCGCTACGGCCAGCAGGCGCTGGGCGGCTGCGTCGTAGATCCGGGCCGGGGCTGCGGTGGCCGTGGAGTCCAGCAGGAACAGGGGAGCCGCCCCCAGCCGCTCCAGCCGCGCAGGCGGCGCTTCCAGCCGAACCGGGGGATCCAGCCGGTTGGAGCGGAGATCCAGCACCAGCAGCTCGCTGGATCCGGCGCTGGCTACAACCAGCTTCTTCTGCTCCGCCAGCAGGGCGAGCCCGACCGGATCGTCCAGCCCATGGCCGGCGGTCACCAGCAGATCCAGCCGCGGCATGGCATTCCATCCTGAGTAGCGCAGAACCTCGTTCCTGCCCCGGTCCGCCACATAGGCTGCGTCCCCGTAAACCTGCACTTCGCCGGCGCGCAAGAGCGGCAGGAGCATCCGCGGCTCGCGCCCTTCCTCCAGAAGCCAGAGCGTGCCGGACTGCCGGCCCTGCGTCGTCAGAAACGCTGCCTTCGCCTCCGGCGCCACTGCGAGCGACACCACGCGCTCGTTCACCCCAGTGATGTCCACGCTGAACGCGCGCCGCAGCTCGCCCTGCTTCTGCTTCCAGAACTCGATTTGCTGCTCGCCAGGCATCAGCAGCGCCAAAGCGGAAGAGTCGGCGCTCCAGACGGCGCGGGAAACCGCCGGGCCGTCCTCCCTCAGCTCTCTCCAGACGGGAATCCCGCCATCCAGCCTCCGCACCAGATACAGCGCGCCGGACTTGGCCAACAGCGCCGTGCGCCCGTCCGGCGCCGCCCAGGCGGCATCGAACTCCCGGACGCGCGCCCTGCCGGCACGCACGGCTTCTTCATCGGCGACCACCGTGCGGATCGTGCGGTTCACATGATCCACCAGGATGCCCGCCATCGGCAGGGGCTGTGCGGGTGCAGTGGCAGCAAGCAGGCAGAGAAGGAAGGGGAAGCGCATAGCCAGAAAGAGAGCTTTGTTCTTTGGATACGCTGCACCCCGTCCGGGTTGCGAAAATTACGCTGCTTCCACCGCCACCGCCCGCCCCCGTTCGGCGATGGAGCGGCGGGCTGCCTCGATCACCGCCTCGTTGTAGGCCGAATTCGCAGGAGTGGCCATCAGGCCGGCGCGGTCCCACTCGGCGAGCCTGGCTCTGCGGTCTTCCAGCGGCAGCCCTTGCAGTTCGAGCGCGCGCTCCACGATGTAGGCCACCGAACGGTAGCCGTATCCGACCGGTGTGAGCCCCGGCCCGCCAGTGTCCACGTACTGGAAATAATCGGTGGAGGGTTCGGCGTAAATCGTGGAACCGGCGCCGCCCGGGTTGCGCACATAGCAGTACTGAATGCCCCGGTACTGGTCGTCATGCCGCAGCCAGGCGCCTCGCTCCGCGGTGGAGCAATACATGGTCAGGCCCTGGGTGTTGGTGCCCGGACCGGCGTCCGGGAAGCCGATCGCGTTCTGCACGTTCAGGCACGCGCCGTTGGACCAGATGACGCGCGCGTCCGTCCACAGCCAGCCTTCCACTCCGTTCGGGAAGCGGTCCCGGATGCCGTAGACGGAAACCTCCACAGGGCGGAGCCCGGTGATGAATGCCACCAGATCCACATAGTGGCAGCCGATGTAGGTGAACGCGTCGGTGGCGTCGCAGCTGAACCAGTTCTGGAAATTCGAATGGCGGTAGTACCACTTCTCGAGCAGGCACGCAGTCCCAAGACGGAACTCGCCGAACAGCCCCTCCCGGTAGCGGCGGCGCGCCAGCAGGGAGCGGTCGTCGAAGCGCTTGTGATATTCGACGCCCACCAGCAATCCGCGCTCCCGCGCTTCCTGCTCGATATGCCGCGCATGCTCCAGGCGCAGCACCAGCGGTTTCACGGCCAGTACGTGCTGCTCGTGGCGAAGGGCGCAGAGAACGGCATCGTAATGCAGCTGATCGGGCAGAGCCATCACGACCAGCTGACGCGGCGGCAGCCCGGCGATCACTTCCTCGTAGGGCTCCAGCCTCGGCTGGAACTTCTGCCCGGGAAACGCGCGCGCCAGCTGCGGGGCCGATGCCAGAGCTTCCAGCGTCTCGCGCCGCCGCGCGCAAACCTCGATCTCCCCGATCCGCCCGAGGCGCTGCAAATGGAAGAGGGAAGGCAGCAGCTGATCGTGCGCGATCATGCCGCCGCCGATCATCGCCACGCGCATGGCAGCCTCCGTCAGGACCGCGCGGCCAGCGCTTCCGCAAAGGCTTCCCGCAGCACCTCGCAGCCCTCGCGCAAAGCCTCTTCGGGGATCACCAGCGGCGGGCAGATCTTGATCGTGCAGCCCTGCGGACCCACGGGGTTGAACATGAGCAGGCCTTTTTCCGCGCACCGCCACACGATGTCGTGTGCCAGCTGCCCGTCCGGAGTGCGGTGCTTCGGATCCACGACGGCCAGCCCCGCTACCAGGCCCTTGCCCGCGCGGAACCCGGCCTGCGGAAATTCCTCCTGAATCGCCTGCAATCCGGCCTGCAGAACCGGCTCCAACCGGGCTGCGCGGCCCGGCAGGTCTTCCTTCAGAATGATGTCGATGTTGGCGAGCGCCGCAGCGCAGCATACCGGGTTGCCGGTGTGCGTGGAGGAGGCCGATCCCGGCGCCGGCAGGTCCATGAGCTCCGCGCGCCCGGCAACCGCAGAGATGGGCAGCGAACTCGAGATGCCCTTGCCCCACGTGGTCAAGTCCGGTACGACGCCGTAATGCTCGTAACCCCAGAGCTTGCCCGTGCGGCCGAAACCCGCCTGCACCTCGTCGAAGATCAGCAGCGCCTTCTGGCCGGTGCACCACTCGCGCAGCGTGCGGACATACTCCACAGGCGCGAATGCCGCCGTGCCTCCCTGATAGGTCTCCATCAGCACGCCGCATACCTGGCTCGGCGCTACGCCCTGCTCGGCCAGCGACCGCTCGAACAGTTCAAAGCTGGTGTCCTCGGTCCAGTAGCCGTCGGGGAAGGGCACCTGCACGAAGCGCGGGTCCGGATCGCCGATCCACTCCTTCAGTGCAGGAATGCCGCCGGCGAGCTGCGAGCCCAGCGTGCGGCCGTGGAAGGCCTTCTCGAAAGAGACGATCACGTTCTTGCTGCGTCCGCCCACGCGCAGCCCATGCATCCGCGCCACCTTGATGGAGAACTCGACCGTCTCGCTGCCCGTGGTCAGGATGAAGACCTTGTCGAGCGGCGGAGGAAGCAGCGACACCAGCTTCTCGGCCAGCTCGGCGCGGATCTCCGACGGGAAGCAATAGTTGGTCAGCAGCCCGTGCTGGGCCTGCCGTGCGACCGCCTCGATGATCTCGCGCCGTCCGTGGCCTGCATTGGTGATGAGCACACCAGAAGACCAGTCCAACCACATGTTGCCCCAGCGGTCGTACACCTGGCAGCCTTCCGCGCGGTCCCACACCACCGGCGGCTGGCCGTGCATCGCCCGCAGCTCGCAGCGCTGCAGCTTTTCGAGGATGGGCAGCGATTCCGGCACGGGGAAAGGCGTCACGATCCGGCGGAACCTCGTCTCCACGCGCGGCACGGGATGAGAAACGGGCAGGGCGTCTACAGGCATATCAATATTAAATGACGATGGCTCCCGGAGCCGCAATATGATAGATCTGCTGGCAGAAGGAGAATGTCCGGATGATTCCCGCCTCCCAGCTGCGCAATGGCATGGCCATCCGCTACGAAGGCGAGATCTACAAGGTCTTGCTCGCCGACTACCACCCGGGGCAAGGAAAAATGGGCGGCGTCGCCCACGTGCGCCTGAAGAACCTGTCCACGGGCACGATCTGGGAAACCAGCCTCCGCGGCGACCTGAAGGTGGAGGACCTGCCGCTGGAGAAGAAGGCGATGGATTTCCTTTACAGCGACGGGGGCGTGCTCACCTTCATGGATCCGGATACCTGCGAGCAGGCGGAGGTGCCCGAGAAGGTTCTCGGGGAGGCAGCGCGCTTCCTGCTGCCCGAGATGCGCGTCGCTGTCGAGTTTCTGGGCGACAAGCCCGTGGGCGTGGAAATGCCGGGGTTCATCGAAGCCACTATCACGGATACTGCGCCGCCCGTGCATGCCCAGAACGACAGCACGTGGAAGCCCGCCCGGCTGGAAAACGGCGTCGAGATCATGGTGCCGCAATTCATCAAGACGGGCGACCGGGTGCGCGTCGACCTCAACACGCTGAAATACATGGACCGCGCGAAGACGGCGAAGTGATCAGGTGAGCACGCGGGTCAGCCCTGCGGCGCGCGCCCATTCCACGGCGCGCCGGTGCTCGGCGAACGTGATGCGGCGGTCCAGCGGCGGATACTGGCGCGCCTTGTGCTCCGGGCGGTACTGCCCCATGATGTTGACCCATGTGTTGCGCGACAACTTCTCCGCCACCCACTTCACGAAGCGGTCCGTGCCTGCCAGGTTTTCGGGCAGCACGAGGTGCCGGATCAGCAGCCCGCGCCGCGCCACGCCCCGTTCGTCGAGGACGAGTTCCCCCACCTGCCTGTGCATCTCGGCAATCGCCTCCGCGGCGCGCTCCGGATAATCGGAAGCGCCGGAGGACAGCCGCGCCGCGACGCTTCCGTCCATGTACTTGAAGTCGGGCAGGTAGATGTCCACGATTCCATCCAGCAGTTTCACGGCTTCCAGGGACTCGTACCCGCCGCAGTTGTAGACCAGCGGCAGCCGGAAGCCGCGGTTCACCGCGTGCCGCAGCGCCGCCACGATGTTGGGCACCACGTGGGTCGGCGTCACCAGGTTCAGGTTGTGGCAGCCCATGTTCTGCACGGAAACGAACAGCCGCCCGAGCTCCTCGTCCGAATACCAGGAGCCATCGCCGCGGTGGTTGATTTCCCAGTTCTGGCAGAACACGCACAGCAGGTTGCAGTGCGAAAAGAACACGGTTCCCGATCCCCCGCGCCCCACCAGCGGCCGTTCTTCGCCGAAGTGGGGATGCGCGGAGTAGACCTTGGCGCGCGCGGGCAAGCCGCAGACGCCCGTTTCCCCCTTCAGCCGGTTTACGCCGCACTGGCGGGGGCAAAGGCGGCAGGAACGGTAAATCTCGCGCAGCGCATTGGCGCGCGCCTCCAGCTCGCCTGTGCGGGCGAGTTTCAGGTAGGCAGGCTCGAAGTCCCCCGGCGGGGCCGCCAGCACGCCCATCCCCGCCGCGAATTCCCGGCGCGTCGGATTCATGGCCGTTCTCCTGCCATCACAATGCCGTGTTCCGCCGCCGTTGTCCAGCCCGTCCCGGGCAGCTTGCTCCCCGCCGCCCGGCTGAGACATCCTGTGAGTGACGCCCTGAGGCAGCGATGAAGGATGGCCGGCGAGATCCTATACCTCACCGAACTGCTCGGGCTCAAGGTCTATGACTTGAGGAAGCGGCCGCTGGGCCGCGTCCGCGATGCTGTTCTTGTTCCGCGGATCCATCCTCTGCGTGTGGACCGGTATCTCATCGCGGGCGGCGGCGGATACACGTGGCTGTACGTCCGCCACGACCAGGTGGCGCGGATCAGCCTCGATGGCATCTGGCTTTCCGACGAGCTCCTGGTTCCCTATCACGCCGACGAGTACGCACTGCGGCTCGTGCGCGACGTGCTGGACCAGCAGATCATCGACGCTCGCGGGCGGAAAGTCGTTCGCGTCACCGACATCACGTTCGAGATCCATTCCGAAGACGGGCACGACGTGCTGCATGTTCTCGAAGTCGACATCGGCATGCGCGCCGTCCTGCGCCGCCTGCTGCAGGGCTGGGTGCCCCGGCGGTGGATCCGCCGCCTGCAGCGCCGCATCCCGCCCAACTCGATCCGCTGGGAGCTCTGCAATATCGTCGAGCCGGATCCGCAGCGCCGCCTCCGCCTGAACATTTCCATGGAGCCGCTCGAACAGATGCACCCGGCCGATCTGGCCGACATCGTCGAGGAATTGAGCCCGGAAGACCGCGAAGCCATTATCGAGGCCATCGATACGGAGGTGGCAGCCGAGGCGCTTTCCGAAATGGATCCGGAAACGCAGGCGCAAATCATCGAGTCGCTCGACGCCAGCAAAGCCGCCGACATCCTTGAGGAGATGGCGCCCGACGAGGCGGCCGACGTTCTGGGCGAACTGCCGGAAGAGGCCAGCGAAGAGATCCTGGAGGAGATGGAAAGCGCTCCCAAAGCGGAGGTCGAAGGGCTGCTGGAATATGACGAGGACACTGCCGGCGGCCTGATGAACACGGAGTTCATCGCCGTTCATGAAGACGCCACCGTGGCCGACGCGATCGACGCTCTGCGGCACCGCCAGGACCTGGTCGACAGCGTCAACACGGTTTTTCTGACGGACACCGACGACCGCCTGCGCGCGGCTCTTCCCGTCGGCCGGCTGTTTCTGGCCAAGCCTTCCACCCCCGTTCGCGAACTCGTGCGCGAGGAGGACGAGGTCATCCAGACGACTACAGATGCTCCTGCCACCCGCGTGCTGGAGCTGTTCGACAAGTACAATCTGCTCACGCTCCCGGTCGTCGATGAAGAGCAGCGCCTGGCTGGTGTCATCACCGCCGACGACATCATCTCCGTGCTGAGGAACCGGTAGGCGATGCTCCGGCGGCTGCGGCATCACATCGCCATCTTCTTCGCCGTCATCGGCCCCGGCTTCATCACCGCCATGGTGGACAACGACGCCGGGGGCATCTTCACCTATTCCCAGGCCGGCGCCCGCTACGGCTATCTGCCCCTGTGGACGCTCGCGCCCATCACGCTGCTGCTCGTGGTCACCCAGGAGATGTGCGCCCGCATGGGCGCCGTCACCGGCAAGGGGCTCTCGGACCTGATCCGTGAGGAGTTCGGCCTTCGCACCACGTTCACCATCATGGCGCTGCTGGTGTTCACAAACCTGACGAACGTGATGGCGAACTTTGCGGGCGTGGCCAGCTCGCTCGAGCTGTTCGGCATCAGCCGGTATCTCACGGTTCCTGCCGCTGCCGCCGGCGTATGGCTCCTTGTGGTGCGGGGCACCTATGCGCGCGTGGAGAAAGTTTTTCTCGCCGCCTCTTCTGTCTACATCTGTTACGTCATCTCCGGTGTTCTGGTGAAGCCGGACTGGACGCAGGCTGCCATTTACAGCGTGCGCCCGGTGCTGATGCTCGAACCCGGTTATCTCACCATGCTGGTCGGCATGGTGGGGACTTCCGTGGCGCCGTGGATGCAGTTTTACCTGCAGGCTGCCGTGGTCGAGAAGGGCATCACCGCCCGGGAATACGCGGAGAGCCGGCTGGAAGTGATCGTCGGCTGCATTGCCATGACGGTGATCGCCTTCTTTATCATCGTGGCGTGCGCCGGCGCCATCCACGACGTTGCGCCGCGCGACATTCAGGACGCCACCGACGCCGCGCTCGGCTTGCGCCCCTTCGGGCAGTACGCGTTCCTGCTGTTCGCCATCGGGCTGTTCAACGCTTCGCTGTTCGCCGCCTGCATCCTTCCGCTGTCCACTGCCTACACGGTCTGCGAAGGGCTCGGGTTTGAATCCGGAGTGAACAAAGGCTTCCGCGATGCGCCTGTTTTCTACTGGCTGTTCACGCTGCTGATTGCCGTCGGCGGAGGCGTGATTCTGTGGCCCGGATTTCCGCTCGTGAAGATGATCCTGTTGAGCCAGGTGATCAACGGAGCGCTGCTGCCGCTCGTGCTGATCTTCATGATCCTGCTGGTCAACAAGGACCGTCTGATGAAAAAGTGGAAGAACACGCGCTTCTACAACGTCGTCGGCTGGACGAGCGTGGTGATCCTGATCGGGCTCACCGTTGCTCTGGTGATCCTGAGCCTCCGCGATCTTCTCTCCGCGTGAGCCGTGCGCCTTACGCGTACCCGCCCGAATCCGGCCGCCCGTGCTGCTTCAGCCAATCCAGCATCGCCCGCACGCTTGCCGTGGCGAGGCAAACGCAGGTGTCCGCGCCGCCGTAGTAGATGTTCAGCGTGTCGCCATCCGGCTGCATCGTGTAGCCGCACGGGAAGACGACGTTCGCCACGTCGCCCTGCCGTTCGTAGGGCTCTTCCGGGCCGAAGATCCAGCTGTCGCTGCGCAACAGGCACCGCTCCGGCGTCTCCAGGGCGAACAACGCCAGCCCCAGCCGGTACAGAGCGCCGGAGGCCGTGTGCCTGACTCCGTGATAGATCACCAGCCAGCCCTCTTTGGTCTCGATCGGCGGCGGCGACAGCCCGATCTTCCCCGCGTCCCACCACGCTCCTTCGCGCGCCCGCAGGATCAGCTTGTGGCTGCCCCAGTGGCGCAGATCGGGGGAGTAGGAGATCCACATATGCGCGCCTCGCCACGTGGTGACGGGGCGGTGGATCAGCGCCCAATGGCCGCCGATGCGGCGCGGCAGCAGCGCCGCGTCCTTGTCCTCCGGAGGCATGATCACGCCGAAGCGCTCGAAGTGCCGGAAGTCCTCCGTCAAAGCCAGCGACACGCCGGGACCGCCCTTGGAGTAGGACGTGTACGCCACGGCGTATTTGTCCAGCTCCGGCACGTAGGTGATCCGCGGATCCTCGATGCCCCAGATCTCTTCGGGATGATTTACGGGATCGGGAAGCATCGTGGGCGCCGGGTCGATCTCCCATCCCGTGACGCCGTCGCGGGAGCGCGCCGCGCACAGGTGCGAGATTCCGCTGCGGTCCTCCACGCGGCACAGCAGCAGCGTGGTTCCGTCCTTCAGCAGGCATGCGCCGGCATTGAAGACGGAGTTCACCGGATAGGGCCAGTCTTCGGCCCGCAAAATCGGATTGTGTTGGTAGCGGTGGAACAGGATTTCGTGCTTGTTGTTGTTTGTCACGCTCGACATGGCATCCGGATGCAGTTTCACAGGATGTCGCCTGCCTGATGCATCTCTTCCAGCGCGAAGTGGAAGCTCAGCGTGGACTCCGCCCCCTCGTTCTGATTCACGCGGTCCGGATGGAGCCCGTCCCGGCACCCGCCAGTGACCGGATCATAAAGGGGCAGCCCCAGATCGTTGCGTCCGAGGAACCATTCGAACGCCCGCCGCGCATCGGTGCGCCAGCGTTCATCCCCGGTGGCGCGCCACGCCTCGAGGCACGCCGAGACCAGCGTGTGCGCTTCCACCGGCTGCTGGTCGAACCGCGCCCGCTCCTGCCCTCTCCTCCAGAACCCGTTCGACCCGATGGGCACGAGGTGCCCTTCTTCTGCTGTCTGCACGCGGACGAGCCAGTCCAGCGACTCGAGCCCCGCCTCCAGCCAGTCCGAGCGGCCCAAGCCGCGGCCCGTGAGGATCAACGCCTGGCTCAACCGCGCATTGCAGTAAGCCAGGATGTCCTCGAACCACAGCCAGTCCGGCTGCTTGACCGCGCGATAGAGGCGCATGAGGCGTTCGGCGAGATCCTCGCGCAGCGCCTGCGCGGCCCGGTCGCCCGGAAAGCGGCGCAGATACTCGTTCAACCCCAGCAGCGCGTAGGCCCACGCGCGCGGGCTCGTGAAGTTCTTCAACGCGGGCAGGGCCGCTTCCAGAAGCTGGCCGGCCGCGCCGCGCAGCCCGTCGCGGCCGGAGGCGCCAAGAACCATCCCGAGCGCCCACACGGCGCGGCCGTGGCAGTCCTCGCTTCCGGTGTCATCCAGCCAGCGGTGATCGAACGACATCCAGTTGCGGAAGCGGCCATTTTCCCGGTTGAAGGCGTGCTGGAGAAACGCGAGGTAGCGTTCCGCGTAGGGCCAGGTGTGCCCGCGGCGCTCGAGCATCACGCTCAGCACGAGCGCGCGCGCGTTATCGTCCGTGGTGTAGCCCTCCGCGTAGTTCGGGACCGTATAGACAGCGTGCTGCCAGAGGCCCGCCGGGCCGGTCAGCGTGCGCAGGTGGTCATGCTTCGGCGCCGGCAGCTCCACGGTCCGGTCGCGCAACGTGACTGCCGTGTAGGCCCGCCGCGGGTTGCGGCTGCGGTCCTCCCGCGCGCGCTCGAAGCATTTGAGGTACATTGCGGCCACGTTGGGCCATGCCATCTCCCGGCACGCCAGATAGGCGCGCTTGCGCATGGCGTGCCGTTCGGCTTCGTTCTCCAGAAGCCGCAGAATGGCCTTGGCCATTTCCTCCGGATTGGCGAAGGGCACCAGGATCCCTCGCCCCTCGCTCAGCAGTTCCTCGGCGTGCCAGTAGGGCGTGGAGATGACAGCCTTGCCGGCGCCGACCGAGTAGGCCAGCGTGCCGGAAGTGATCTGCGCCGGGTTGAGATAGGGGGTGATATAGATATCGGCGGCGCCGATGAAGTCAAGCAGCTCCTCCTGGCTGACGAAGCGGTTGTGGAAGACCACATGCCGCTCCACGCCCAGCTTGCGCGCCAGCCGTTCCAGCGAGAAGCGGTAATCTTCCCCGTGACGCTGGCGGACGTGCGGATGCGTGGCCCCCAGCACGACGTACACTACGTTCGGCCAGCACTCCAGCACCCGGGGCAGCGCGGAGATGACATTTTCGATCCCCTTGTTGGGAGAAAGCAGGCCGAATGTCAGAAGGACAATTTTGCCCTGCAGCCCGAATTGGTCTTTGTAAAAATTCGGATCGACGAACGGCACATCCGGAATCCCGTGAGGGATCAGGTCGATCTTCTCCTCCGGAATTCCGTAGATGTCGCGGGCGAATTCCACGCCGCGCCGGGTCATCACCACGATGCGGTCGCTGAGCCTTGCGATCTCTTCCAGCACGCGACGCTGGTTCGGATCCGGTTCTTTCAGCACCGTATGCAGCGTGGTGACCAGCGGCATGCGCAGCTCCCGCATCATCGCCAGGATGTGGCTGCCGGCGGGCCCGCCGAAGATGCCATACTCGTGCTGCACGCAAACGACGTCCACGCTGTTGATGTTCAGGAAGTCCGTGGCGCTCAGATAGGTGCTGATCTCGTTCTGCTCCAGCTCGAAGCGCACGCGCTGGGGGTAGGCGTAGCCCTCGGGACGGTCGTTGACCGGGATGGCGATCACGGACAGCTCTGGCGCCACGCTGGCCAGAGCCTCGCACAGATGGGTGGTGAAAGTGGCGATCCCGCACTGCCGGGGCAGGTAGTTCCCGACGACGGCGACGCGCTTGACGCCCGCCGGCGCCGCGGGCGAACCGGCGGCAGAGTGGATGGCCGGACTTGCAACGGTGCTCATCGCCCTCTGGCTCCTTCTTCGCTGGCTGCGCTCGATGCGATTGCCTGCGGAGGCCTGAAGCCATGCGGGGCAGGACACGCTTTCCTGCCTTCTTTGCGTTTCTCCAACCGGCGGGCCCGGGCTCGCGGGCCCTCTGCGGGTCATCAGCGGGACCGCGCCTCCCCCGCGCTCACGCGGCTTTCCCGCAGGAAATCAGTCCACTCAATTTTTCTGATAGCACCCGGCTTGTTCTTTTGTCAATCATCCGGCAGCAACCGGATGCAGGGGCCTCTATTCAGTCGATTTCTTGCGTTGTGAAGCAAGATCAACTGCGCTTCCGCTCGAAAAGAAAAGCGCATTTTTCCAGCCGCGAGGGGCCCGTGCCGTCGTTGACGGCGAACTGCGTATCCGCCCAGTAGCCGCGCCGCATCCGCCCGTTCCACAGCGAGGCCGCCCCGTAGAGGCCGTCCTTCCGGAGGGCGTAGAAGTTGATGTCGAAACGGTTCAGAAGATCCATGTTGTTGCGGTAGTTCTTCGCGATGCGCTTCAGCGCCTCCAGGCAAGCCTCTCGCGGCTCCATGCCCTGCCGCATCATCTCGACGATCGTGTGCGCCCCGGCGACGCGGATGTTTTCCTCGCCGCGCCCTGTGGAGCCCGCGGCGCCCACGTCCTGATCCACGTACAGCCCGGCGCCAATGATGGGAGAATCGCCCACGCGCCCGGGGATCTTCCAGGCAAGTCCGCTCGTCGTCGTCGTGCCCGAGATCTCCCCTTTGGCGTTCAGGGTCAGAAGGTTGATGGTGCCGGTGGGCGGATTCGCCGCCACGTCCAGAGCCCAGGCGATCAGCTCGTCGGAGGCGTTGGGGAACTGCTGCCGCAGGCGCTCCGCGGCTTGCAGCGCCGCCGGAGAATCCAGGCCGTCGGTCCAGTTGTTGTTGCCCTCGCGGTCGCGGAGGGACTGTTTCCAGGCGATCCAGGCCATTCTGGACCTCTCGGTCAGAAGGTTGGTCTCCTCAAAGCCCCAGGCTCGCGCGAAGCGCAAGGCGCCTTCGCCGACCAGCATGATGTGATCGGTCTGCTCCATCACGAGCTTGGCCAGCCGCGCCACGTTCTTGATGTTCCGGACCGAGGCCACCGAGCCGGCGCGGCGCGTCGGCCCGTGCATGACGCTGGCGTCAAGCTCTACCACGCCCTCCTCGTTCGGAAGCCCTCCGTAGCCGACGCTTGTGTCATTTGGATCATCCTCCACCAGCGTGACGCCCGCAACAGCCGCCTCCAGCGTATCGCCGCCTGCCTGCAGGATTTCCATCGCCTTCGCGCACGCCTTCAGGCCGTTGGCGCTCGAGACCGCCAGGTTGCGCGGCCCGGCCTGCGCCGCGCGCGCCGCCAGCGGCAGCGCCGCATTCATTGCCAGCCAGTCTCTTCTCCGCATTTCTCTCCGGTCCCCTTCCTTCGCTACACTGATCTCTGATGATCCCGCGGCTGCTGCTGCTGACCGCGTCAGTTTTCCTATTCTGGGCCTTCGGGCAATCCCGCCGCAAGCCGGAGCCGCCGCGTTTTGAAGTGGTGGAGTTCAAGGCCCAGCGGCAGGAAGACCGGATCTGGATCGACGGCCGGATCCGAAACACCGGCTCGGAGCCTGTCCGGTTCCCGGTGCTGGTGTTCGAATTTCTCTCTTCCGATGACAAGGTGGTCTCGACGCGGCGCACAGACCTGGAACCGGAGCTGCTGCCGCCGGGCGAAGAGAGTTCGTTCATGTTGCAGGCGTTGCCTCCGGCGCGCGCGGTGTCGATCCGTCTGGAGATGCAGGACCGCTGGCGCCGCTGGTATCCGCTTGCCCGAAGCGGGCCCTATCCGATCGAATAGTCCGGTCCGTTACGAAAGGATGTTGGATGGTTGAAGTGATCCACCCGGCGCGCCGCCTTCATGGCAGCCTCACCATGCCGGGCGACAAGTCGATTTCCCACCGCTACGCAATGCTCGCCTCCGTCGCCGGAGGGCTTTCCACAATCCGCAACTACTCCTCCGGCGCCGATTGCCACTCCACGCTGCGCTGCATCCGTTCGCTGGGCATCGAGGTGGCCGTGGAGGGCACGGAGGTGCGCATCCGGGGCCGGGGGCTGCACGGCTATCAGGCTCCGGGCGGCGATCTCGACGCCGGCAACTCCGGCTCCACCATCCGCATGCTCTCCGGCCTGCTGGCAGGGCAGCCGTTCGAGTCGCGCCTGATCGGCGATGAAAGCCTTTCGCGCCGCCCGATGCAGCGGATCCTCGATCCGCTCCGCCGCATGGGCGCCACGGTCGAGGCCCGCGAGGGCAAGTATCCGCCGGTGGTGATCCGCGGCGGTCCGCTCCAGCCCATCGAATACGAAACGCCGGTGGCAAGCGCGCAGGTCAAGAGCTGCGTGCTGCTGGCCGGGCTGATGGCCGACGGAGTCACGACCGTGCGGGAGCCGGCGCGCACGAGAGATCACACCGAGGTGGCGCTCCGCGAGTTCGGCGCGGAAGTGGAGGCCGGTTCCGGTTGGGCCCGTGTCCGCGGTCCTGCCCGCCTGGAGCCCCGCGAACTCACGGTTCCGGGCGACCTGAGTTCGGCGGCCTTTTTCCTGGTAGCGGCTGCAATGCTCGAGGGGTCGGATCTGATCCTCGAGAATATCGGCCTCAACCCGACTCGCGCGGCGCTGGTGGACTTTCTCGTCTCCGCTGGCGCCCGGATCCAGATTCTCGACATCGGCATGCGGCACGGAGAACCGGTGGGCGTGCTGCGCGTGCGGGGCTCGAAGCTCGCCGGCGGCGTGATCGAGAAGGGCCTTGCCGCCGCATTGATCGACGAGATCCCGGTGCTCTGCGTGCTGGGCGCCGTCAGCGAGGAGGGCCTGACAGTCCGCGACGCCGCCGAACTGCGCGTCAAGGAGACGGACCGGATCGAGACCGTCGCCACGAATCTCCGGCAGCTTGGCATCCGCGTGGAAACCGCACCCGACGGCCTTCGCGTGGAGGGGCGTCAGCGTTTCCGGCAAGGCTCGGTTTCCAGCTTCGGCGATCACCGGATCGCCATGGCTTTCGCCATTGCAGGGCTCGCCGCCAATGGCCCTGTGGCCATCGAAGGCGCCGAGGCGGCGTCCGTGTCCTTCCCCGAGTTCTGGAGTAAACTGCGGGAGGTTGCCACAGAGGGAGGGTCATGAGCGATCCGGATGCACGAGCCGGCGGCGATCTCACGCTCCAGGGGCTCGTGCACGACCTCAACAACGTGTTCGAGACGATCTCCGACGCCGCAGAGCTGCTTGCTGCTGACGAACGGTGGCGCGAGCTGTCCGCCGCTCTGCTCCGCAGCGTCGACCGCGGGCGCCGGATTGTCGGCGTGTATGCGGATCAGAACCGCGCCGGCGCCGATCTGGGAGAGGTCGTTGACCGCGCCGAGACGTTCCTGCGCGACTTCCTGCGCCACCTCTCCGGCGCCAAGATCCGCGTGCACCGCCACTTGGGACGCGACCACCGCCTGCCCGGAGACGCCGGAGACTGGGAGCGCGTCTTCATGAACCTGCTGCTGAACGCGGCGCAGGCGATGAAGGAGCGGGGAGGCGGAGACATCGAAATTCACGCCCGCGTGGAAGACGCCACTCTGGTGGTCGAGGTGATGGACAACGGGCCGGGGATCGACGAGGCGATTCTGCCCCGCATCTTCACGGCACGCTTCTCCACACGCTCCAAGCATGCCGGGCTGGGGCTTCACATCGTCCGTACGCTGGTGGAAGCCAACGGCGCCTCGGTCACCGCCGCCAACCGTCCTTCCGGCGCCGGCGCTGTCTTCACGATCCGCGCGCCGCTGGTCCGGGAATAAGCGGAATCCGGCAATCTGCGGGCCGGTTTCTGCGTCTGTAAGAAATGATGCGAGCCTTCTGGCAATGCGCCGGCGCGCTTCTGTTCGCCGTTCTGTTGCCTGCCGAGACGCCGGACCCCGCGGAGATCGTCCGCCGCAGCGTCGAGCGGGACCGTCTGAATTTCGAGCGGGCGAACGACTACAGCTACATCCAGCACACTGAGCAGAGGCGGCTGGACAAGAACGGCAGGGTTGTGAAGGTGGAGTCCCGCACCTACGACGTCATCGTGCTGGACGGCGAGCCCTACGAGAAGCTCATCGCCAAGGATGGCAAGCCGCTGCCGGAAGCGGAAGCGCGCAAGGAGCAGGAGAAGCTGGACCGGGAACTGTCGCGCCGCCGGAGCGAGAATCCCGAAAGCCGGTCGCGCCGGCTCCGCGAGCTGGAAAAGCGCCGCCGCGAGGGACGCGAGTTCGCGCAGGAGATTCCCGAAGCTTTCCAGTTTCGTCTGGCAGGGGAAGAGATCCTTGACGGGCGCCCTGTGTGGGTCATCGACGCCGAGCCGCGGCCCGGCTTCAAGCCCAAGGCGCGGCGCGCCGACCTGTTGCCCAAGTTCCGCGGACGGCTGTGGATCGATCAGCAGGACTATCAGTGGGTGCGCGTGGAGGCGGAAACCATCGCGCCGGTGAGCTTCGGCTGGATTCTGGCGCGCCTCGATCCGGGCGCCCGGATGACCTTCGAGCAACGCCGGGTGCACGGCGAGGTCTGGCTGCCCTCGCATGCCCGCATGCAGCTCGGCGCCCGCCTTGCCCTGCTGAGGAAAATCCGCGCGGAGGTCGAGGTGTCGTGGCGCGATTACCGGAAGTTCCAGTCTGAATCCCGCATCACGGGATACTCCGAAGCCCCGCCGGAGCCCTGAGCCCCGGGCGTCCCCGCCGCTGCAGGAGGGGGTGACGCTGCGCAGCGGAGGGCCTAGAATTTGGACATGACAGTCACGGCAAGGGCATGGCGGGGGACGGAGCTGCATGCGAAGGGCTGGCCGCAAGAGGCGGCGCTGCGCATGCTGATGAACAACCTGGATCCCGAGGTGGCGGAGAAGCCGGAGGAGCTGATCGTCTACGGCGGCTCGGGGAAGGCGGCGAGAAACCGCGCCTGTCTGGAGGCGATCGTCCGCGAGCTGCTGGCGCTGGAAGCGGACGAAACGCTCGTCGTGCAGTCGGGCAAGCCCGTGGGCGTGTTCCGCACGCACGAAGACGCGCCGCGCGTGCTGATCGCCAATGCGAACCTTGTGGGGCGGTGGTCGGACTGGGAGCATTTCCGCGAGTACGAGCGCGCCGGGCTGACCATGTACGGGCAGATGACGGCGGGCAGCTGGATCTACATCGGGACGCAGGGCATCCTGCAAGGAACTTACGAGACTTTTGCCGCCGCGGCGCGGAAACATTTCGGCGGGGATTTGTCCGGACGGTTCGTGCTCACCGGCGGCATGGGCGGCATGGGCGGCGCGCAGCCGCTGGCAGCCACCATGAACGGCGCGGCGATCCTTTGCGTAGAGGTGGACCCGGCCAGGATCGCGCGCCGCATCCAGACCGGGTATTGCGACCTGAGGGCGGATTCGCTGGAAGAGGCGCTGCGGCTGGTGATGGACGCCCGGGACGAGCGGCGGGCGCTGTCGGTGGCGCTGTGCGCCAACTGCGCCGACGTGCTTCCGGAACTTGTGCGGGTGGGCGTCACGCCGGACCTCGTGACGGACCAAACCTCCGCGCACGATCCTCTGAACGGCTACATTCCCTCCGGTTACAACGTGGAACAGGCGGCGCGGCTGCGGCATACGAATCCCCGGGAATACGTCGAAAGGGCGCTGGATTCGATCGCCAGGCACGTAGAGGCGATGCTCGCCATGCAAAAAGCCGGAGCACGCGTGTTCGATTACGGCAACAACATCCGCAAGATGGCGTTTGACCGCGGGGTCGAGCGGGCGTTCGACATCCCGGGATTCGTGCCCGAATATATCCGCCCGCTGTTCTGCGAAGGCAAGGGGCCATTCCGCTGGGTGGCGCTCTCGGGCGAGCCGGGGGATATCCACGTCACCGACGATTTGGCGTGCGCGATGTTCTCCGACAATGAGGCTCTGGTGCGCTGGATCCGGCTGGCGCGGGAGAAGGTGCGCTTTCAAGGGCTGCCGGCGCGGATTTGCTGGCTCGGGTATGGGGAGCGCGACCGGTTCGCAGTGGCGATGAACCGGCTGGTGGCGGAGGGAAAAGTGAAGGCCCCCATCGTGATCGGGCGGGACCATCTGGATTGCGGATCCGTCGCATCGCCTTACCGCGAGACGGAAGGGATGCTGGACGGAAGCGATGCCATCGCCGACTGGCCTATCCTGAATGCTCTTCTCAATACAGCTGCGGGAGCCACGTGGGTGAGTGTCCACAATGGCGGCGGGGTGGGGATCGGATATTCGCTCCACGCCGGGCAGGTGACGGTGGTGGACGGAACGGAAGCGGCTGGCCGGAGAGCGGAACGCGTGATGCGCTGCGATTCCGGGCTGGGCGTGCTGCGGCATGCGGATGCGGGTTACGAGGCGGCAGCCGAGTGCGCGCGCCGGCACGGGTTGAGGATCCCGATGGAAGGCAGGGCTACCAAAGCCGCGCGGTGAGAAGCTCGAATTCCGTCTTTCCGCCTGCGCGGCGCAGCCGGAATCTGGCCGCGAGCCTGCGGCGCTCCCATTCCGCGGGGAGCAGCGGAACGAGCCGGGACAGCGAGGCAGGATCGAGCACCAGGGATGCCAGAAGCCGCGTGGCGCGGGCGCTCCGGCCGCTGAGGATCAGAAGAAACGGCCTGTTTGCCGACGGCGGGATTCTGTAAAGTACCGCCTCCTGCTCCGCCCCTGGCCCGGGAATGGATGGAGCAATTTGTGCCGGCGGAGGATTTTTCCCCGATCCGGCCGCGGAAATGGACGGAAAATCCGGGAAAGAATCGCCGAGCCAGGAGGAAGCAGCGTCCGGGGGAACCGGGCCCAACAAAACGACGGCCCCGGTTCCTGGCGGAGCTGCGGTCTCATGGGTTGAGGAGACCGAAATTCGGAGTCCGCGGCGCCCGAGGGCATGAGCCAGTTCCGCAGCGCCGCAAGCCTGCGCCGCCGTCATGAGAGGTTCCGCCCCGGAGGAAGATGCGTCTTCCGCGGTTGAAACCAGAACGATGCGAATCTCCGCGGCATCCCAGGCGGGCGCCCAGAGACGGTTGAGCGGGCCATCGGCGCGCCAGAGCAGTTTCCAGAGGACGAGCGCAGAAACAGCCAGCACGATGGCGAAGAGCGCCGGAAGCGCCCATCGGCGCCATCGCGACTCTTGCGAAGGCGCTGCCGCAGGGGTTGAGTCCGCAGCCGGAGTGAACACCGGCACATAGCTGCCCACCGGCAGCTCGATCCGCCACCGGCAACCGGCAGCAGCGGGGGAGGCGTAGTACGCGGCAAGCCGCTGGCGGACGTGCCTCGCGCAAACACGGACGGAGCTGTCCTTTTCGAGATCGGCCTCGGGAGAGCGCCCGAACAGGTCGACCGCCAGGGTTCGCTCCTTGAGCGACTCGGCCTGCCCGGCAAGCACGCGCTCGACGGTGTACCGGAGAAATTCGCATCCGCGCCTGGTGGTTCGAAATTCGGGACTGGCGAGAATTTTTTCCAGCTCGGCGCGGATCTCCGCTGCGGCATCCTGCAACGGATTTTTGCCCTTCACCGGGTCGGATCCTCCCTGTTTCTCCGGTCAAAGATGCTCACAGTTTAACCGAGAATTCAGAAACTCGCAGGCCCAATTCGCGCAGCCCGGATCCGCATTCTTCGGGATGCGGATGGGATCGCGCATAATAGGAACGATTGTCGCGAATGTCACACACACTGCTGGTTCGTGGCGCCAGGCAAGTACTGACGCTGCGGAATGGCGCCGTACCGAGGCGGGGAGCGGAACTTTCCGAGCTTTCGATCATCGACAACGGCGCATTGTTGGTCAAGGACGGCAAGATTGCAGCGGTCGGACCCGCGAGCCGGATTGAAAATCTGTCGATCGCGCGCAAGGCGGAAGAGCTGGACGCGCGGGGAGGCGTGGTGCTGCCCGGCTTTGTGGACTGTCACACGCACCTGCTCTATGGATCGCCGCGCCTCGAGGATTTCGCCTTGCGCCTGGCGGGCAAGGGCTACGAAGAGATTGCCCGGGCTGGGGGAGGGATTCTTTCCACGGTGAAACGGCTGCGGGCCATGTCGCCGCAGCGGCTGAAAGCGCAGGCGCAGCGCGAGTTGTGGCGGATGGCGGAATGCGGGACGACAACGGTGGAGGCCAAGACTGGCTACGCTTTGGACTCCGAGGGGGAGCAGCGGTGCTTGCGGATCCTCCAGTCTCTGGACGGCGATCCACTCGAAGTATCGCCCACGTTTCTTGGCGCGCATGCGGTGCCGCCGGAGTTCGACGGGCAGCCGGACGCATGGATCAACCACCTGGTCACTGAAGTGCTCCCCGCAATCGCCGCGCGGAAGTTGGCGCGCTGCGTCGACGTGTATTGCGACAGAAACGCCTTTCAGCTGGCGCAGGCGCGGCGGTATCTGGAAGCGGCGCGGCGGCTGGGCTTCGCGGTCACGATGCATGCCGGGCAGTTCCAGGACATCGGGGGCGTGGCGCTGGCCCTGGAAATGGGCGCGAGGAGCGTGGATCACCTCGAGCACATCAGCCGCAATTCCATCTCGCTGCTGGCAGGCGCGAGAACCGCGGCAGTGCTGTTGCCGGGATCGGTTCTGTTCCTCGGAAGCTCGCGCTATGCGCCCGCGAGGGCATTGATCGACGCCGGAGCGGCGGTGGCTCTTGCCACCGATTACAACCCTGGCACGAGCCCTGTGTGGAATATGCAGATGGTGGTGGCGCTGGCTTGCACGCAAATGCGGATGACTCCCGCGGAGGCGATCTGCGCGGCGACAGTGAATGGCGCATACGTGCTGGGGATCGAGCAGAGAGTCGGGACCCTGGAAGCCGGCAAGCAGGCGGATTTCGTGGTGATGGACGCCGCCGATTACCGGGAGATCGGATACTATTTCGGCGCCAATCTGGCGGTAACAACCGTGAAGCAGGGGCGGATTCTCAAGCCGCCCGTGGAGGGCAGGAATCATGGCGAGACGGCTGGTTGAGTGCGTGCCGAATTTCAGCGAGGGCCGCGAGGAAGGGGTGGTGCAGGCGATCGCCTCCGCCATCGCCGCTACTCCGGGCGCAGTGATCCTGGATACGGAGATGGACGCGGACCATCACCGCAGCGTGATTACGTTCGTGGCGCCGCCGGAGGTGGTTGTGGAGGCGGCACTGGCGGGCGCAGCGGCGGCGGTGGAGCGAATCGACCTGAACCGGCACAAGGGGGCGCATCCACGGATCGGGGCGCTGGACGTGCTGCCGTTCGTCCCGCTGGCCGGGGTGACCATGGAGGACTGCGTCCGTCTGGCGGAGAAGGCCGCGGCGGAGTTGTGGAAGCGGCTGCGGATCCCCTGCTACCTCTACGAAGCCGCCGCGCGCCGCCCGGAGCGGGTGCAACTGGAGAACATCCGGCGCGGTCAGTTTGAAGCGCTGCGGGAGGAGATCGGAACGAATCCAGAGCGGGCGCCGGACGTGGGCGAGGCGGTGCTGCATCCGACAGCCGGCGCGACAGCCGTGGGCGCCCGGAAGTTCCTCATCGCCTACAACGTGAATCTGCGCACGCCGGATGTGGAGATCGCGAAAAGAATCGCAAAGGCCGTGCGGTTCAGCTCCGGCGGATTCCGGCATGTGAAGGCGATGGGAGTGGCGCTCGAGTCGCGCGGAATGGCGCAAGTCTCGATGAACCTCACTGACTTCGAATCGACGCCCGTTCACCGCGTATTCGAGGCCGTGAAGCGCGAGGCGGCGCGCTACGGGGTGAGCGTGGCAGGCAGTGAAATTGTCGGACTGATTCCCCGCAAAGCAGTGGAAATGACAGCCGATTATTACCTGCAAGTGGAGAATTTCGATCCGTCGCAGGTGCTGGAAAACCGCCTGGAGCAGGCGATGGAGGAGCGCGGGGGGCTGCGGGAATTTCTGGACGCGCTGGCCGGTCCTTCTGGCGCGCCGGGAGGCGGCAGCGCAGCGGCTGCGGCAGGGGCGATGGCAGCGGCGCTCGGTGCGATGGTGGCGAGGCTGTCGAAGCAGGACGCCCGAGATTTCGAGCAGCTGCGCGGATTTTTCACTGAGGCCGTGGAGCGGGACGCGGAGGCGTTTCGGGCTGTGATGGCCGCTTACCGGCTTCCGAAGGAGGAGCGGCACGGGCCTTTGCAACAGGCGCTGCAGATTGCAGCCGCGGTCCCTCTCGAAGTGTTCGGGAAAGCAGTGGAGACGATGGCGTTGCTCGAGAGGCTGCAGGCAGCGGCGCCGCCGAAGTTCGCCTCTGACATCGCTACGGCGCTCGCGCTGGCCCGCGCTGCGCAGGAGGGGGCGAGGGCCAACGTGGAGATCAATCTGGAGGGGCTCGAGGAAGGGGAATTCAAGGCCATGGCGCGGGAAGTGCTGGTGCGAGCGGGAAGGGGCGGCCCGGTATCATAAAAGCAGAGTGCTGATCACGATCGAGACGCGAAAGCGGCGGCCGGAATGGCTGAAGGCGCCGGCGCCGGCTGGCGACAACTACATGGAGCTGAAGCGCCTGGTGCGGCGGCTGCAGCTTCACACTGTTTGCGAGTCGGCGGCCTGCCCGAACATCGGGGAATGCTGGAACCACCGCACAGCAACGTTCATGATTCTGGGGAATGTCTGCACGCGGCGGTGCGGTTTTTGCGCCGTGCAGAAGGGGGCGCCGCTGGAGGTGGATCCCGACGAGCCGCGCCGCGTGGCCGAAGCATGCGATCATCTCGGCCTGCGCCACGCCGTAATCACAAGCGTGAACCGCGACGATTTGAAGGACGGCGGGGCGGGGCATTTCGCCGCCGTGATTCGCGCGATCCGCGAGCGGCTCCCGGAGTGCAGCGTGGAGGTGCTGGTGCCGGACTTCCAGGGATCCCGGGAGGCGATGCGCATGGTGATGGAAGCCGCGCCGGACGTGCTGAATCACAACATTGAAACTGTCCCGCGCCTCTACCGCGAGGTGCGCCTCGGGGCGCGTTACGAACGCTCGCTGGAGATGCTTGCCTATGCGGCGGAACTGCGTCCCGACATTCCGACGAAATCCGGACTGATGGTGGGGCTCGGGGAAACCGATGACGAAGTGATGGACGTGCTCCGGGACCTCCGCCGCCACGGCGTCAGGATCGTGACCATTGGCCAGTATCTCCGCCCGACGCTCGCGCACCTGCCGGTGATGCGGTATGTCACGCCCGAGCAGTTCGCAGCGTACAAGAGGCAGGCGATGGATCTGGGCTTTGACCACGTGGAGTCCGGACCGTTCGTGCGATCCTCCTACCACGCGGCGGAAGCCGTTTCGAGGAGCTAGGTCCGTCAGAGACCTGCGCGCAAGGAGAGCGAGGGCAGAATTCGCCAGGCGTCGAACGCCTCTTCCATGCCTGCGATCAGCGGGGCGGAGTCCGCACCGGCTGCCTCAAGCCGCAGCCGCAGGAAAGACCGCGGCTGAAGTTCGATACGAAGCGGAAGGCGTGGATGCGCTTCGGGATCGTACCAGAGGGAAAAGCGGGATTTCCCATGCGTGGCTTCGTCCACGGTTTCCGCATCCAGCCGCATGACATTGCCGCCGGGCGCGAGGAGCCGGCGCGAGGCGAACTCCACAGCGGCTTTCCGGTCTGAGTTGCGGCGCCAAAGGAGCCGGCGGGGGTTGCGCCCATAGAGGAACGGGGCGTCGCCGCGAGGTTCTGAATCCAGAAGCACTTGCCGGACGGTTTGGAGGAAGGTGCAGCCGGGCGCCTCCCGCTCTGTTCCGCCCTCGCCGGCCGGGATCTGCATCAGCAGACGGGCCACCGTATGCAAGCAGTTGCGCCAGACCGCCCAGCAGGCGTCCTGCGCCAGCGGCAGGATGGCCACCCGGGCGCGGTGGCGGCTGCCGCAAATCTCACCGTGAATCGCGGAGACGTGGACCGGATTCCCGGAGGCGTCGAGGCTGCGGGCGGCTTCCGCGACAGACTTCTCCTCCGAGCGCGTCATGAAGCCAAAATAGCTGGATTCCGGAGGCGCTCCAGCAGGGGTTTTCACGACCTCGCTGAAATAACCGAAACGGTTCAGCCCACGGGCCCGCTCGGGGAAAGAGCCGCCGGCGAAGGCCATCCGCAGGCACGCCTCCGGTCCAAGGCGGCCGCTTTCTTCGTGAAACAGGATGCCCTCGCCGACTCCGGTGCGGGTGAAGAGGGCGCGGCCGAACAGCACGATCACCGCGTCGATCCGGTAGACGACAGCGCGCGCCGCCGGCGTGTCGGATCTCCTACTGCCCGCCCATGGGGCCGCGAGCAGGGCCAGAAAATGTCTTCGGGTCGTCACTCACACCTCCGTACCCGGCCGATGGCCGGGGCCGATGCGGGCGCTATGGGGGAGGCGGGCGCGAACCGGAGGCCGTGCACGAAGCCCGTCAAAATCCGGCCGGCCCGCAGCGGGCCGGCGGGCGCCTTTCCGGGAGTGCCTGCTGCAGCACGGAGCGCGGCGGCGGGCAGTCCGCGGGAGTTGCGCGAGAAATCCAGCACTTCCACCATAGCAGTCCCGCGGCCGCGGCGCCGGGGCCGCCGGCGCCCCGCGGCCCGCTGCAGGAACGGTAGCGCCGTTTCATGCCGCCGACGTGACAAAAACAAGAACACTTGTTTAAATCGCGAAGATCAGAATTTGTTCGAACCCTGCGGTCCGGAAGATCCCCCATCCGGCGCGCCGCGGGAGCGCCGGACGGGAGTCCGGGGCGCGTCGTGGGCGGCCACGTCCCGCGCGCCCGTTCAGAGTTCCATGCCCAGCCAGTTGCCCGGCGTGGAAACGAACGCGGGAGGCGGAACGGCCCGGCGGCTCTCGCCCCGGACGGCTTCGGCGAGGTCGCGGTAAAGCTCGAAGAAGCCCGAGGCCACGCGCGGCCAATCACGCTGCTCCGCGCACCGGCGGGCGGCGGCCAGAATCTGCTCGCGGCCCGGCGATCCGGGAGACGCGGCGCGCACGGCAGCGGCCATGGCATCCGGCTTCGGCGGCGCCAGCCAGGCGTTCGAACCGCTCGCGTAGGAGAGAACCCCGCCCGAGTCCGGGGCGACAAGGGCGATGCCGGATGCCATCGCCTCGAGCGGCGCGATCCCGAACGGCTCGTGCGCGTTGGGATGGAGGAAGACGTCGCAGTTCGCATACAGGCCGGCGAGTTGCTCCCGGTCCCTCACATGGCCGAGGAAAACCACCTGACCCGGCAGCTGCCGCGGCCGCTCCTGAAGTTGCGGCAACAGGATTCCGTCGCCCGCGATGAGGAGCCGGTATTGGCGGTCCGGGCTCGCGGCGAGGAGCTCGAAGGCGTCGAACAGCAGGCCGACGTTTTTCTCGGGCGCCAGGCGGCCGGCGTACAGCACCAGCACGGCGTCTTCCGGCGCGGCGCTGAGCCAGAGCAAATGCCTGCGCAAATGCGGCGACCGGCGCGCGGGTGTGAACAATTTGGCGTCGACGCCCATGCCCCTGATCCACACGCCGCGTTCTCTCTTGTGTCCCCGCGAGGCTTCCCGCAGCTCCCCGGCCGTGTAGCCTGACACTGTGATGTGGCAGTCGAACATGGGGAAGTAAATCCACTTCATGTACCAGCGGGCGAAGCGTTCCGCCGCCGGACCGCCGCCGAGGTAGGCGCGGATGTTGTCGTCGAGCCGCTCGCAGCTGAGCCCCACCGTGGCGGGGCGGAAACGGCACCACGGATGGCGCCCGGTGCGCAGGAGTCCGGACAAGTAAGGCAGGGTGAACTTGTCGCACACCTCGATCAGATCCGGTTGTTCCGCCTCCAGAATCCTCGCCAGCTTTCCGAAAGGCAGGAGATAGGCGGCCGGCGAGATAAGCCGGTAGGCGGGATTCAGCACCGCGCGCCGGGCGCGGACGCGGTAGATCCTTGCATGGCGGTTGGGCTCCTCCACGGCATCCCGCTCGCCGGGGATCACGATCCGGATCAGGCAGCCGGCTTCCGGAGCCGCGTCGACGAGGGCGCGGTAAAAAACGGCCACTCCGCCCGAGGAGTCATGCCACGCGTTGGTGAGGTGGAGCGACTTCAGCATGAGGGCCGTCCCGGCTTTGAGCGAAGTCCCTGCGCCTTGCCGAGGATAACGGCCGCCGTGTGAAACGGCGATAACAATATCCGCTAATTTTGTTTTATTCAGCGCCCTCCGGCCGAAGATCCCGCGGAACAATCCGGAGGCCGTCTTCGTATCCCGGGGTGGAGGGAGGATTCGACCATGGCAGGCTTCCTGCTGTTCTGCATTCTGGCGGTTCTGTGCTGGCCTCTGGCGCTGCTGGCCCTGATCCTGTTCCCGGTCGTCTGGCTCCTGCTTCTGCCGTTCAAGCTTTTGGGGATGGCGATTGCGGGCGTGTTCGAACTGATCGGCGCACTGTTCCTGCTGCCGGCGAAGATCGTGAAAGCGATTCTGTGAGGGCGCGGATCAGAAGGTGATCGAGAACAGGATCTCGTACTGATCCCGCCGCGACTGCGCGGCGCGGTTGTTGAAGATGCCGCCGAACCAGCGAGTGTAGCGGAACTCGGGGATCATCTTGATGCCGAAGTCATCCTTGAGGACAAGCCCGATGCCGGCGACGACGCCGAAGATGTTGCGGTGCGCCGGCGTGGCGGGCGTTTCGTCGCAGCAATTCTTCACGTTCCTGAACTCCGTCTCGGTGGAGGTGCGGATTCCCGTGACGCGGCGCAGAACCGGACCTGCTTCATAGAACCACTTCCTGCGGTCCTCGAAGCGGCTCTCGTTGTAGCGGCGGATCAGCAGTGGAATGTCCCAATACCGGGCGCGCGTGTCCTCGGTGATGAAGGTTGCAGTGCGGTCGTCGCCGATGGTGTTGGGGTTGTCGATCCCTTCGTAAAACGTGGTGGTCAGCTTGTAGCGGGGGCGGCGGAGCTGCAGGTCCGCGTTGATCGCATACCGGTCCGTCAGAAAGAATTGCACGCTGACGCCTCCCCCGAACAGCGTCCCCTTGTTTTCATTCTTGGAGTCGATCTCGAGCGGGGGGGAGGAGAGAGATTCCTTCACTTCGTCCCCTTTGAGGAGCCCGAGGATGAGCACGCTCGCGTTGCCGCCGATGGTAAAGCGGCGGATGTAGGGTTCGTCCTGGAAGAATGGCGCGGGTTGGGACGGCTCCGGCTTGGGCTTGGCGGCGGCAGGCGCCTGGGCTGCCTGCGTTGCAGACTGTTGCGCGGCGGCAGCGGCTGCCAGGGCTGCCGTCAGGACACAGATCAAAGCGAAACGCATCTTCAGGTAACTTCCGATCATTCCAGAATAGCCTTCAGCGGACACAACTCAGAACTGAACCCGGATGGCGAACTGTACGGAGCGCGGCCCGCCGGGCGCGAAATAAGAGGTCGGATTGGGCGAGAACGACGCATTCAGCGAGCGCAAGGGGAAGCCGAACACGGGGCTGGAGAGGAATGCCCCTTCGTTCCTGTCCGGGTTGGCGAAGGCGGGCGAGTTGGTGAGGTTGAACGCCTGGACGGCGAAATTCACCCGCAAGGACTCTCCGATGGGGATTTCGCGGCGAAGCGCAAGATCGATTTGGGCCATCGGGCGGCCGTAGAGGATATTGCGGCCAAGGTCGCCGGTGCGGTTCGAGGCCGGCGCGGTGAACGCGGCGGGATTCAGGCGCCGCCCCCCGGCCACGTTGGCGTCCTGCAGCCACACATCCGCGCCGTTGTAGTTCGGGCGGACAAATGCGTAGAGGCCGCGGATGATGGGCGTCTGGACGGCGCCTGCGTCGGCTGAGGGCGTCGAATTCAGGAGGAAGATGTCGAAGGGAAGTCCGGCGCGGGCAGTGGCGATCCACTCCAGGTGCCAGTCGCGCAGAGCTGCGCTCAACCCGGGAGTGGGAGGCGCAGGCAGCAGCCAGGAGCCGGAGACGTTCAGCAGATGGCGCACGTCATGATCGGCATTCCCTCTTTCGTTGCCAAAAATCGTGGCAAAGCCGATGCCGCCGTAGGCGGCGTCGTCATCGATGGCGTGGCTCCAGGTGTAAGTTGCCTGCATCTGGAAGCTGCGGGAAAGGCGGCGCCGGAACTGAGCCTGAAGCGCATGCCACGACGAATCGGCAACGCTGATCACCTTGCGCAGGTCGATGTAGTCGGCCGTGGCGCTGCGTTCCGCCGACGTGCGAAGAAGACGCCGCCCGGTGACGGAGAGATAGGACACTGTGGCCACCTGATGATTGCCGAGGTGCTTTTCGAGGCTGACGTTGAGATGACGCACGATCGGCGATTGCAGAGTGCTGCGGTCGGAGGCGATGACGAGCCCGTAGCGCTTGGCCGGCGGAAGAACGGGAGCGGCGAGGTCCGTGCCCACCAGTGGAAAGGGCGGAAGCGACATGGAGCGGACGTTGGAATAGGGCACGCCGAGGAAGAAATCCGGCACGATGCTCGCGCCAAAGGAATGGAAGCCGCCTGCGCCGATGCGCGCGATCAGCTCGCGCCCGGGCTTGGCCGAGATCACCTGCGTGTAGCTGAAGCGGGGAGCGACGTCGGAGAAGACCGTGTCAAACAGCGACTCGTTCTGGACGACCCGGTTTGCAAAAGCGGAAGAGAGCGCTGCCGGACGGGGCCCTCGGCGCACGCCCGGGGGCGAGTTGATGTCCCAGCGGATTCCGAACGCAAGGGTGACGCGGGAGCCGATTCTTGCTGTGTCCTGGAGGAAGAAAGAGAGGTTCTGGAACGCCGGATAGACGGGACCGGCGCTGGCAGCGACGACAGAAGAAACCGAGCGGGAGGAGAGGAAAGATCCCTGGACTTCCGTGCCGTCCGGCTGGAGCTCAGACAGCGCGCGGAACCACGAGACGCTTGAATAATCCGGACGCTGGAACGTGGGAGCGATATAGCGGTAGTCGAAGCCTGCGACGTAGGAATGGGCTCCCGCGACCATGGTCACGGTATCGGTGGCATTGATCTGCCATTGCTTGTTCGAGAGCTGCGGCCCGAAGGAGTATCCGGAAAGACCGAGCACGTGGAACCCGTACTCGGCGCGGGCAGGGTTCACGCCGGAGGGGAAAATCCGGTTGAAATCCGGAAGGGTTTCGTGCATGAGATCGGAGAAGCGGTTCTCCTGATCCATCGAAACGGACGTGAAATTCACGCGGAAATCATTCGTCGTATGCGGGTTCAGGGAGGAAGCGACGCCGAGCGTGGCCGCGCGGTATTCGTCCTCGTAGCCGCGGAGAACGTTGGGCGTCAGGAAGATCGATCCGCGCGAGAATGCGTCGGTCCTCGAGAAATTGACGCGTGCGAACAGGGCATGGGAGGCGCCGATCTTCTGATCCAGACGGAAGGATACGGCATCCCGGTCATACGGGTGGGAGAAGACTTGCGTGAAGGGCGCCGCGTTGGCGGAGACGCCCGGGCGGTTGGGCAGTGGATAGGCGCTCACGTACGGGCGCAGGGAGGCAGGCACCGAGGCGCGGAAGGCAGGGGACGGGACCACGGAGTATACGGTTTGTGGCGCATCCAGCCGGAGCCCCTCGTAGGACGCGAAAAAGTACGTCGCGCCGGAGACCACAGGCCCTCCGAGAGAAGCGCCGAACTGATTCTGGCGGAGCCTGCCGCGGGACATGCCGAGCGAGTTGGCGAACCAGTCGTTGGCGGCGAACCGCTCCGACCGGAAGTAGTTGTACAGCGAGCCATGGAAACCGCGCTGCCCGCGGCGAGAAATCAGGGCCACTTGCGCCCCGGGCGTTCGCCCGAGCTGGGGGACGAAGTTCTGGGTCTGCACCCGGGCTTCCATGAGAGAGTCGAGGCTGATGAGAAGGGAAGGCGCTGGTTCGGACAGAGTCAAGGACTGCCAGGAGAGCGGCTCGCGGCGCGCGTCGGCGGCAGTGCCGAGGCGGCGGAGAGGCTCGTAAAGATTCAGCCCATCCAGCGCAAGGTAGTTGAGGTGATGGGGGAGAGCATGCGCGTTGGGCTGCGCTTCCGGAGCGGAGCCGACGATGACAGAGGGCGCCGCGGCAGCCAGGGAAAGTGCGTTTCTCCCGTTCAGCGGGAGGTGGTTGAGTTCGCTGAGGTTGGCCGAGACGGCGGAGTGGATGTCTGTCTCCAGCCCCTCGCGAGGCTCTTCCAGGGTGACGACTTTGGCTGTATCTCCGGGGCTGAGAGTCAACGTGATGCCCCTTCGCTCCCGCGCGCGCAGCACGATACGGGCGACGCGCAACGTCTCGAAAGACTCCTTGGAAACCGTGAGTTCATACTCGCCCGGCGGGAGCAGGTCGAAGGCGAACTCGCCGCCCTGGTTGGCGGTCTTCTCCACGGTCAGGTCCGACGAGCGCGCGGCGAGGCGGAGCCGGGCGACAGCGACCGGCGCCCCGCCAGAGTCGACGATCGCGCCGGACAACAGAGCCGTGTCCTGCGCCCAGAGTGCGGACGCGCATAGAGCGAGCAGCAAAAAAGATCGCATAAGCAACTTTGAGTGGACGGCAGCGAGATGGGGCCGGGGTACGGCCAAAGTTTCATTCTAGCCCGTCAGGGCGCTCCGGCGGCTCGCCGGGCTTCGGCGGCGGGAGCCAGCAGTTTACAAACCTTGACAATTCCGCGCAAACCTTTCCCGCGTCTCCTCGTTCCAGGAAGAGGTGGTTTGGCGATGCGCAAGTGGATGATGCTTGCCCTTTCGATTCCGGCGCTCTCGCTGCAAGTTGCCGCGCAAATGCGCGGCAGCATGACTGGCGCACAGGCGGACCCGGCCAAGATGGTGGAAGCCCGCGTCACCATGCTGGCCCAGGCGTTGAACCTGACAGAAGCGCAGAAGACCCAGGCTTTGAAGCTTTTCCGGGATGCGCAGGAGGCGAGCCAGCGTTACCGGGAAGAGATTCAGGTGGCCCGGCAGGAGCTGCAAACGGCGATCAAGGCGAACGACCTTGCATCCATCGAGCGGAACGCGCGCGAAATCGGGACAGCGACAGGCGAAATGATGGCGATCGATGCACGCGCGCTAGCCGCCTTTTACGCCTTGCTCACCGCGGAGCAGAAGACCCGGTACGACCAGATGCCGGGCCGCGGCTTCGGCATGGGGCCCGGAGGAAGGATGGCGCCTCCCGAGTAATCGTTGTCCGGAGGATCAGGCTGCTGCCCGGATGGGCTGTCGCTGTTGACGCGGAAGCGGCGCCGATGCGGAAAGGAAGCCGGAAGTGAACAGTTCTCCCGGCACCGGGATCCTTGCACGCGCGCCTGACAGTGGCGCTGCACCCATGGTTCGCCCTGCAATCGAGGCACGGGAGGCCGTTTGGCGCGAACTGGTCGCGAAGTCCCTGGCCTGGCAGCCGGGCGGCGGCACGGAGGGGAACAGGCGGCCGCCGCTGGTTCTTTCGTCGCCGCTCGAATGGACCGCCGAGCAGTGGAAGGATGCGGCCCTGCATGTGCTGCAAGTGGAGGCGGAGCTGCGCAAGTCCGGATGGACGCTCGGTTCGGCCGCGCCGCAGTGGGTGCAGTTCTGCGGATGCCGGCCGGTTTGGATCAGCCAGACGGCGCTTCATCCGCGAAGGCCCGGGACATGGGAGGCGGAACAGCAGTTCAGACGGGAACTCCTGGCGCCGCTGCTGGAGCGCTGCGGCGCAAAAACCGGGCGGCTGCCATGGCGGGTCTTTCTGGAAACCACGTGGCGCCGGGTGGCCCGCCTTGCGCTGGCGGCACCGGACGATTTGGGCTGGCTGCGAGAGCAGGTGGATCGCCTGGCGCCGAGGCGGCGCTGGTCCCCATGGAAGTGCTGCGAGTCAGCGAGGGAGCCGTCCGGGCTGGCTTCGGTTCTGGTGAAAGAGGCAGCGGCGAGGCTCGGCGCGCGGCTCGTATACGAATGGCGCGGCAGCCGCCCGTTGTGCCAACCGCTACGACCCGCCAACGGGATGGCGTGGGTTCGCTTCCATCAAAGCGAAGAGGAGGCTGCCGCTGACTACCTGGATCAACGCGCGGTTCATGGCGAAGTGCTCCCTCTCTGGAACCGCACAGGGGATCCGATGCAGGCCTGCCCCCATAGAACGCCGGCAGATCTCGCCGTGGCCGTCGGCAGGGGGAACGTCCCTTGCGCGCCGACCGAGCTGGCGCTGTTCACCCGGCAATTGAGCCGGATGGCGCCGGTTGCGATGGTGGAGTTCATTCCGGAAAGAGGCGGCGTGGAGTGGGAGTCCTTTCTGGGTGCGGTTCGCGGGCTGTTTCGGGTGACGAGCGTCGTGGAGACGGGCGCCGGCCGGCGTCTCTGCACGCTTCTGCGGTCCTAGCAGGGGCGCGGGCGTCTGCTAGCCTGTTCGGTGATGTCGTTCACTCTCCGGATCGCGCGGACGGCCATCATTTGCGCCTTGGCGGCGCAGGCGCAGATTCCCCCGCCGCAGGTTCTGTTGCGGAACCGCTCTGCTACCGCGCGCGTGTACCTGCCGGACCCCCAGAGAGGTTACTACCGGGGAACTCGCTTCGATTGGTCCGGGCAGGTTTTCAGCCTGCGGACGGTGAGGCACGAATACTTCGGGCAGTGGTACGACGTGGAAGACCCGCTGCGGCATGATTCGATCATGGGCCCGGTAGAGGAGTTCCGCACGGGAGGAGCGGCGCTGGGCTACGCGGAAGCTCCGCCGGGCGGCGAGTTCGTGCGGATCGGAGTGGGGATTCTGCGGAAACCGGACGACGGGCCGTTCGAGAATTTCCGCACCTACGAAATCGTGGATGCGGGGCAATGGAGGATCCGCAGGGCCCGGGCGTGGGTGGAGTTCGTGCACACAATCCGCCCGGCGAATGGTTATGCCTACGAATACCGGAAAAAAGTGCGGCTCGTACGGCAGAAGCCGCAGCTCGTCATCGAGCACACGCTGAAGAATACCGGGACAAAGGCCATCGAAACGGACCAGTACAACCATAACTTCTTCGTGATTGACGGATTGCCGGCGGGCCCTGGCGTACGGGTGGTTTTTCCATTTGCATTGCAGGAAGTCCGCAAGTTTTCGGCAGATTTCGTCGAGAATCGCGAAAACACGATCGAAATCGTCAAGGAGATTCCGGAGGGAGCGAGCGCCATCGGGGAATTCCGCGGGTTTTCCGCCAGCCCTGCGGATTACGACATCCGGGTGGAGCACCGAGCGGCCGGAGCCGGCGTGCGGATCCGCGGGTCGCTGCCGCTCTCGAGGCTGGTGTTCTGGTGCATGCGGCGCACCTTCTGCCCGGAGCCGTACGTGCACTTGTCCGTGCCTCCCGGCAAGCAGGTGTCCTGGCGCCTCACCTACGACTTCTACGACCTGCCCGCCCGTTGAGGATGCGCGGCAAGCCCGGGACGCGATACTCTTTCAGGATTCGGGCCGGCCGCAGCCGGCCTGATGCGGGAGGTTCTCGTTGTTGCGATCGATCCTGACCGACGTGCAGTTCTGGATCCCCGTGATCGTGCTGCTGCTGGGCGCAGCGTTGCTGGCGGTGATGAAATGAGCGGCACGCACGGGGCGCAGGGGCCGCAACTGTCCCTGCATACGCTGGGCGTGGTTTGCGGGCTGGCTGCGGGCGCATGGCTGGGCGCAGCGGAAGCGCCGACGAAGCTGGTGACCACGGGCATCTCTCCGTTTGTCATCTCGCTGGGGATGGTGGCGGGCGTCTTCGTGGCGCGCTGGACTCTCCCCGTGGCCATCAAGGGAACCTCCTACGTCTGGCTGGATCTGCGCGGCAAGCCGCATCTGGTCGTCTGGGCTTTGCTGGCGGGCATGCTCTGGGCGGTGGCGAACACTCTGACGGTATTCGCCATCCGAAATGTGGGCCTCTCGGTAGCCTTCCCCCTGTGGAACACGAACAGCCTTGTGGGGCTGTTCTGGGGCTGGCTGCTCTTCAACGAGCTGCGGGATGCCGGGCGCGGACAGTGGGCGAAGGTGCTTGGCGGCGCCTCGGGCATCGTCGCCGGAGCGATGCTGCTGGCGTGGGCGACGTCCTATCAGCCTCCGCGTCCGGAACATTCGGCGGCAATGGGCGTGGCGGCAGCGCTGATGGCGGGCGTGCTTTGGGGGACGATGTACATTCCCTACCGCAAGGCGTATATCAGCGGCATGAATCCCCTTTCGTTCGTCACGGTATTCACGTTCGGCGAGCTGGCGACCTGCGTGGTGCTGGCTGCGTCTTTTCACGGGGGCTGGCAGCCCATGCTGGCGGAATTAGGGCGGGTCCGGCCAGCGATGTTCTGGCTTTTTCTGGGCGGTTTTTGCTGGGTGATTGGCGATCTGTTTCAGCAATACGCGGCGAAATACATCGGAATCGGGCGGGGGATTCCGCTCTCGAACACGAACCAGCTCTGGGGTCTCGCATGGGGCGCGCTGGTCTTCGGAGAGTTTGCCGGGCTGGGCGGGGCAGCGCGGTCTTTGATCATCAGCGGCTCGCTTGTAATGATCGCCGGCGCGGCCGCCATCAGCATCGCCGCTGCGCCGGAGGCGGAGCGCCGCTCCTGGAGAAAGGCTGTTCAGAGGGAGTGTCAGCGGTATGGGTTGAGGGAAAGCGAGGTGGAGGATGCGCTGGCAGGAGTGGATACGCTCTCGGCCTCGGCGCCGGCGCGGCGATGGTGGGAATTCGTGGTGGTAGCGCTGGCAGTAGGCGTGTTTGTCTGGCTGGGGTGGCATGCCGAGCGGCAGCCGCTGGAAGTGGACCTGTTCTGGTTGTGGTTGCTGACGGCGGCGTCGCTTGCCGTACTGCTGGCGGGCGGATGGCTGCTTTGGAAGCGGACGCGGTTTTCCTGAGTCCGGCCATGCCAGTAGCTGGCCCGGTTGAGATATTCTGGACGCTTCATGAGAAGCGTGCCATTGGTCGCTCCGCGGCGGCTGGAACTGGTGGAAGCCCCGATGCCGGAAGGTCCGCGCGCAGGCGAGCTGCTGCTTCGCATGCGCGCCGTGGGCCTGTGCGGGTCCGATCTGCACTGGTGGGCCGAGGGCAGGATTCACTCCACGCCGGCGCGGTATCCGCAGATCCTCGGGCACGAGCCCGTGGGCGAGGTGGTGGAAGCCGGGCCGGGAGTGGAAGGCTTCCGCCCGGGCGACCTCGTATCGGTCGAGCCGTCGCTGACATGCGGGCACTGTGAATTCTGCATCGCCGGGCGGCACAATCTGTGCGTGCATGCGCGTTTTCAGGGAGGGCCGGAGGCGCCCGGCTTCCTCCGCGACTACGCCGTCATTCCTGTGCACAACGCCGACCGCGTGCCGGCGGGACTGGGCGTGCACGAGGCCACGTTGATCGAGCCGCTCGCTGTATGGGTTCACGTGTACGAACTGGAGCCGGTTCGGTTGGGCGATACGGTGGCTGTGCTTGGGGCGGGTTCCATCGGCTTGCTGGGGATCGCGATGGCGAAGCAGGCAGGTGCGGAGATGATCCTTGCCTGCGACCGGGTGCCGCACCGGCTGGAGCTGGCGCGGCAGATGGGCGCGACGGAGGCGGCGCTGACGGCAAAGCAGGATTTTTACCAGCTGGTGATGGACCGGACGCGGGGGCGAGGCGCGGACGTCGTGTATGATGCTGCGGGCGCGCCGGAGACGATCACCCTCGGACTGAAATGCCTGCGGCCGGGCGGGACGCTGGTGCTGATTGGGATCCCCGAGCCGCTGGAGTTTTTCGTGGACCTGCATACTGCGCTTGCGAAGGAGCTGCGCATCCAGGCCGTGCGCCGGTCGAATCACAAAGGGGCGCAGGCGGCGGCGCTGCTGGCCTCCGGCCGGATTCCCACCGGCATCATCACGCACCGGATGCCTCTGGAACGCGCGCAGGAGGGCTTTGAAATCCTGCATTCCTATTCGGACGGCGTAGGCAAACTGGTTTTCGATTTCGACCGCAAGGATTAAGATTCATGTCGCGTTATCTGGCTTTTGACCTCGGCGCGGAGAGCGGGCGCGCCATTTTGGGAACGCTCGAAAACGGCCGGCTGGAGCTGGAAGAGCTGCACCGTTTTTTGAACGAGCCTGTGCGGTTGCCGGACGGATTGTACTGGGACACATTCCGGCTCTTTCATGACATCCGGGAAGGGCTGCGGATCGCCGGCCGCGAGCGCAAGCTGAAACTGGACGGCGTGGCCGTGGACACGTGGGGCGTGGATTTCGGCCTGCTGGATTCGAACGGCGAACTGTGTCTCAACCCCCGTCACTACCGCGATCCCCGCAACCAGGCGGCTTACGAGGAGGCGCTGGCGAAGGTTGGACGCGAGCGCATCTTTTCCGAGACGGGCATCCAGTTCATGGCGCTGAATTCCCTCTACCAGCTGTATGCAGCGCGCATGGCTGCTTCGCCGGGGTTGTGGTCTGCTTCACGTCTGCTGTTCATGCCGGACCTGTTCAATTACTGGCTGAGCGGGGAGCAGGCCAACGAACTGACGATTGCCTCCACGTCGCAGTTCTTCCATCCCGCGAAGAAAGAGTGGTCTTTCGGGCTGTTTGACGCGCTAGGGTTGCCGAAGGCGATTCTCGGCCGCGTGCTTCCTCCCGGGCGGCGCCTCGGATTCCTGCTGGATGAAATCTGCTCGACGTGCGCATTGGACCGCGTGCCCGTATTCACGACGGCCAGCCACGACACGGCGTCCGCGGTGGCTGCCGTGCCGGCGACCGGCGACCGCCCGTGGTGTTACATCAGCTCCGGCACGTGGTCTTTGATGGGCGTGGAGGTCGAAGATCCGGTCATCAACGAGAAGTCGCTCGAGATGAACCTCACCAATGAAATTGGCGTGGAGGGGAGAGTCCGGCTTCTCAAGAATATCGCGGGGCTCTGGATTGTCCAGGAATGCCGCCGCCAGTGGCTGCTGGAAGGGAAAGAGTACAGCTACGCGGAGTTGACGGAAATGGCGGCTGGCGCGCCGCCATTTGTGGCCGTGATCGACCCGGATCAATTCATTGAACCGGGGGAAATGCCGCGGCGGATCGCGGAGTTCTGCCGGAAGACGGGGCAAAAGGAGCCGGAGTCGCACGCGCAGTTCGTGCGGGTTGCGCTGGAAAGCCTGGCGCTCCGCTATCGCGAAGTGCTGGAGATGATCGAGGAACTGACCGGCATGCGCATCGAGGTGATCCACATCGTCGGCGGAGGATCGCGCAACGGCTTGCTGAATCAGTTCGTGGCTGCCGCGACGGGGCGTACCGTGGTCGCAGGCCCCGCGGAGGCGACAGCTGCGGGAAACATCCTGGTGCAGGCGATGGCAGCAGGGGAGGTGGAAGGTCTGGACGAACTGCGCCGGGTTGTGCGGGAGTCGTTTTATCTGGAAACGATCGAGCCCAGTCCCGACCCGGCGTGGGACGAGGGATATGAGAAGTATCTTCAAATATGTAGGCGAAAACATTGAGGTTGAGAAGCCGAGAAATATTGCGCCGAATACTTGCTTGTACGTCACAGTTCTTGCCGTGGTGCTTTTGTCTTGCCTTCATGGTGCTGGCTATTGTTCGCCTGTCTGTTCCGGCAGTTGGGACGTTTCGCGATGATGGCGTATATCTATCGTCAGCCCAATCAATTGTTCAGGGTCGTGGCTATCGTCTTTTGAATATTCCGGGCGAGCTGCCGAACACGAAATATCCGCCCCTGACTTCCTTTATTGCTGCTATTCCGTACGCTGCTGGGAAAGATCCGATCCGAAATCCGTTTGTCTTCAAGGGCAGTATTTTCATGTTCTACTTGATGTGGCTATATTCCATTTATAGGATCGGAAGCGTTGCTGCAATTGGCACAAAGGCGCAAGGCTGGATTCTTGCCTGTACGATGGCGAACTCTCTTGCAGCATATTGCGGAACCTCTGTGCTGTCCGACGTTCCAGCGGCTGCGCTGACAACAGCAGGGATTGCCGCCCTATTGAAGTCCTTTTACGGGCGGCGTCGGCCAATGATCTGGGCAGCTTTGGCTGGGTTCGCGTTTGGTCTCGCGGTTTTAACGCGTACTTTCGCCGCGGCAATGATAATTCCGATGATACTTTTTCTTGCGAAACAGCGATTGTTCAAGCGCCTTGCGTGCGTTGCTGTACTGTGCTTCGTGATTTCCGCACCGTGGTTCGTGTGGGCCGGCCTCCAATTCGGGTCGGGTGGGAATCCTGTCCTTGATTATTACACCGGGAGGAATTATCAGGATTGGTGGGTGTGGAATAGCGAAGAGAACCGGAAATGGCCGCAGGTTGTGTTTGCGAATGCGATCGTTGCTCTTGCAGCGCCGGTGGTGGCCGCAGGTCTAAGGAATGTATTTGTTGGAGTGTTTGTGTCTTCATTGTGCTTGCTTTTATGTTTCCGTGCGCTGAAACGGCCTTTGGAGCAAGCGCTGTGATTCGCGGCGGTCTTGCCCATGTTTATGGCGCTCTTATGGTTGTGGCCTCCGGATCGATTTGTTTTGGCTTCATATCCGTTGCTGTGGATCGTTCTTGTGAGATCTGTGGGTCCTATGGATCAGCGTATTCTGGGCATTCTTGGGGCCGCGCTATGCGCGTGGGGTCTGGGATTTCAGGCGTGGCAGTGCAGGGTAGCGATAGAAGACGGCAATGCTCCTTTGTACGCATCCCGGGGTGACAATTGGAAGAAGCTGAGGGAGATCGGAATCTGGTTGCGGGACAGGAGTGAGGATGATGAAGTTGTTGCAACCCTCCAAGATGGGGCAATTGGACTATTGTCTGGCCGGAAAGTGATTTTCCCGGTCAAGGTGCGTCCGATGTCATTGTTTTATGGCGGCAAGTTGCCCGCGTTGGGCGACGTTCCGGAGTTGATAGAGAATTTGCGTCGCTACAGAATTCGTTTTGTTGTGTTGACGCCTTCGCGGCCTTTCTCAGAATCTGCTGAATTTCGCAAGTTGGTCTTGGATGCGGCCCGGGAGAACAGTGAGTGCCTGAGAATGGCGTCTGAGTTTGGCCATGGCTTTAAGGTGTTCGAATTCACCTGTCGAATATCCGAGGGCGAAGCAAAGAAAAGAGTTGACTGAACGATGACTCAGCTCTGGAGGCCTCGACCTGGGAGACGCAGGTTGTGAAAATTACTTCTCCCGCCGCGCGATGATCTTGTCGACCATGCCGTACTCGAGCGCCTGTTCGGCTTCCATGATGTAGTCGCGGTCGACGTCGCGGGCGATGCGCTCAATGGGCTGGCCGGTGGCGTCAGCGAGGATCTTGTTGAGGATCTCGCGCATCCGGAGAATTTCCTTGGCGTAGATGTCGATGTCGGTTGCCTGGCCGGCGAGACCGCTCATTGAGGGCTGGTGGATCAGGATGCGCGAGTGGGGGAGGGCGTAACGCTTGCCCTTGGCGCCGCAGGCCAGCAGCACCGCGGCCATGGAGGCTGCCTGGCCGACGCAGTACGTCACGATGTCGGGCTCGACCAGGTTCATCGTGTCGAGAATCGCGAGGCCGGCGGTGATGGATCCGCCGGGGGAGTTGATGTAAAGCTGGATGTCCTTCTCGGGATCCTCGGCTGCCAGGAACAGCATCTGCGCGATGACAAGGTTGGCTACCTGGTCGTCGATCGGCGTTCCGAGGAAGATGATGTTCTCGCGCAGCAGACGGGAATAGATGTCATAGGCGCGCTCGCCGCGCGAGGTCTGCTCCACCACCATCGGGACCAGCATGTCCGTGGGCGCGGGCACGATCCTGCTATCGTTGGGCATTCCGCCTCCTTCGGTCTGACGCTCTGAAGCCGCCCCGCCGGACGGCTGGCGCCACCCGCCCGGGGTCAGGCTTTTTCGCTCTTCGAGGAGCGCTTGGCGGCCTTCTTCTGCATCCGCTCCAGGTTCCGCCGCTTTTGCTCGAAGCCCTTGGCCAGATCCAGAATGGTCGTGCGCTCCAGATACTCCATGATACGATTCCGCAGGGCCTTCCAGTTGTCGTGCATGCCGCAGGGGGCCTCGTCGTTGCACACTGCCATGCCGGCGGGGCAGCGCTCGAAGTCCGCCAGGCCATCCACCGCGTCCACAATGGTCAAAAGGTTCAGCTCCCCGGGCGGGATGCGGAGGCTGAAGCCGCCCGTGGGCCCCTTGCTGGAGCGCAGGAAGCCCTTGCGCGCCAGCTGCTGGAGGATCTTGGCCAGGAAGTGGGCCGGAATGTCAGCCTGCTCGGCAATCTGCTTCACCATGGCGTACTTGCCTTCCGGCACCGTGGCCAGGTGCACAAAGGCCCGGATGGCGTACTCGGCGGATCGCGAATAGATCATGGAAACCTCTAGAGCCCAAGATGTTAATACGCGTTTGTCCTCTAATACTATATCCGAGGATGCGGAATTCGCAACAGAAGATTCACGGATTGTTTTGATCCGGCAGCCCGAGAAAGGCCCGGACGGACTTCGCCAGCCCCGGAGCGTAGAGAGCCAGGCTCCCTCCGTAGATGGTTCTTCGTCCCGCGAAGTCATGCCACAGGCAGCCGGATTCCTGGCCGATCACCGCCAGCGCCGCCACATCCCACGGCTTCAGGCCAGGCTCCAGGTACAGCTCCGCTTTGCCGGACGCCACCAGCATGGCATCGGTGGCGCCGCCCAGCGAGCGGACCGCCCAGAACATCTCCAGAAACTCCAGCAGCCGGGCGCCCCAGGATTCCCGGCGGGCTTCGTTCAGCTGGCCGAAACAGGCGACCGACTCGGAGGGAGCGGAGAGTTGCGAGCAGCGCAACTGCGTCTCGGTGCGCCCCTCCACGCACCAGGCTCCTTGCCCCGACACGGCGTAATAGAGCCTCCCCTGTGCCGGGAAGTGGGCCACTCCCAGCACCACCTCTCCCTCGAACTCCAGGGCGAGCAGATGCCCCCACAAAAAGCTGCCGCGGACGAAGTCCCGCGTTCCGTCGATCGGATCGACAATCCAGCGGCGCCGGGAATTTGCCGGCCGAGAAGCGCCTTCCTCTCCCAGGATGCCGTCTTCAGGAAACTCCGCCGCAAGGCGGGAGGCGATCAGCCGCTCGCACTCGCGGTCAGCTGCCGTGACAGGCGAGCCATCCGGCTTGGCTTCCGCTTCGATTCCGCCAAAGTAGGACAGCGCCACGGATGCCGCCGCCTTGGCCAGCTCCAGCGCCGTCTCCAGCTCCTTCTCCCAAGCCATGCCCTTATCTTACAGGCGTGCGATCCAGTAACCTGAAGGAAGCCGCGCCGCTCAGGCGCGCCGATCCCAACGCGTGAGGATGACCGCATGGCCAGGACGGCACCTGCTGTGCCGAGGGAAAAAAGGACTGTCTACCGGATGCTGCGGACGGCGGCCGAGACGTGGGGGGCGCGCCCGGCCCTGCATCAGCCCACTGGCAAAGGCGAATACAAGAGCTGGACGTGGCTGGAATACGAGCGTACTGCCGCCTGTATCGCCGCCGCGCTCCGCGGTTCGGGCGTACGCAAAGGGGATGTCGTCGGCTTGGCCTCGGAGACGCGGGCGGAATTTTATCTGGCCGATCTCGGAATCATGACGGCAGGCGCGGTGGCAGCGGCGGTCTATACATCGCTGCCGCCCTCCGAGCAAGTCAGAACGCTGCGCGCCTGCACCCCCAAGGCTGTTTTTGTCGACACACCAAAGGCTCTGCGCGCGCTCGAGCAGGCGGGGCTTGCCGAGCTTGGCGTGCCCCGCATCCTTCTGACCGGCGAAGATCCGGGCGCGGCCCGGTTCGAGGAGTTCGTGGAATCCGGGCGGCGCATGCTGGCAGCCGATCCGGGGCTCGTCGACCGCATCCAGGAGGAGATTGCGCCTCCGGATCCGGCCATCCTGTACCTGACCTCTGGTGCGACCGGCGAGCCGAAGATGGGGCTGGTCAGTCACAACGCGATTCTTGCGAATTGCGAATGCGGCCCGCCGGCGCTCCCGATCGGCGAGGAGGACTCCACGCTGGCCTTTCTTCCTTCCGCCCACATCACGCAAAGGCTCGTGCTCGAGTTGCTGATGATCCGGATGGGCGTGCCCGTGTGGTTCAGCGAGGGGCTTTCCAAAATGCCGGCCGAATTGAGGAAAGTCCGGCCCACATTTTTCGTCGCCCCGCCGCGCGTCTGGGAGCGGCTTTATTCGACAATCACCACGGAAATTCGCAAGAAGCCGGCGGCTGTTCGCAAGCTGTTTTATCTCGGGCTGGGCGTGGGCTCGGAGGCGGCGCGGGCGCGCGCGCAGGGCCGGGAGCCTTCGGCGTGGGTTCAGGCATCGCTGCGGTTCTTCGACAAAGTCGTGTTCTCAAAAATCCGCGAGCGACTGGGAGGGCGGATCCGTGTGGCGGCCAGCGGGGCCGCTCCCCTGGGCCGCGACCTCGCGGAGTTCTTCTCCGCCATCGGGCTGCCCCTGATCGAGGGCTACGGACTCACCGAAGGCGGCGTGGTGATCCTGAATCCCCTGAAGAATCCGCGCCCCGGCTCGATCGGGAAGCCATTGAAGGGCGTCGAGGTGCGCCTCTCGGAAGAAGGCGAACTCCTGCTGCGCGGAGAGATGCTGTTCTCCGGCTATTACAACGATCCCGCAGCCACGGCTGCCGTGCTCCGCGACGGATGGCTGTACACCGGGGACCTGGCCGAGATCGACAGCGACGGCTACGTCTGGATCACGGGACGCAAAAAAGAGCTGATTGTCTCCTCGAACGGAAAGAAGGTTTTCCCTGCGAAGATCGAAGGGCTCTTCAAGCTCGAGCCGCTGGTCAACCAGGTGATGCTGCTCGGGGACCGCATGCCCTACGTTGCAGCGATCCTGACCATCAACCCGGACGCCGCTGCGTGGCTCGGGCTCGTTCCCCCGGGAACGCCGCTGGCCGAAGCCGCCCGCGCTCCCGCCGTCTACGAAGAGGTGAAGCGGATTGTGGCAAGGGTCAACAGCCAGCTGGCGCAGTTCGAACAGATCAGGAAATTCAAAATTCTCGACCGTGAATTTTCCATCGAGACCGGAGAAATGACGCCCACCATGAAGCTGCGGCGCGGAAAAGTTCTCGCCAATCTTCGCGAAGTGGTGAACGAGCTCTACATGGGCCGCGAAGAACTCGAATGATCTTTCTGGCTTCCGCACTGCTTCTTCAGGCCGGGCTTTTCTTTTCCGAAATACATCCGTGGCGGTGGAGCGACGGCCGGGGAGAGTACATCCCCGCGCTTTCGGCTGTGATCGAGAACCGGACCGGGCAGGACTTTGCCTCGGCCCGGCTCCGCGTGCGCATCCACTGCCGCGAAGGGGGAGACCGCGAATACACCGTGCAGGTGCGGGACATCCTTCTCGGACAGCAGGCAGTGGAGGCCACGGCGTTTGATTCGATCGGCTCCGTATCGTGGTGCGACGGCCGGGCGGAAATCGAACCCCTGGAACTGCACCCCTATCCGCCGGAGATGCGGCCCGGCTTCGTCGTCTTCGGCTTTTCGCGGTTGGAGCCGGGCCAGCCTGTCCGCACAAACCTGCTGGGCGTTCTCGACTACCGGAAGCAGCCGGATCAACAGCAGACCGTGGAGCTCCGCACCTGGAACAGACACGGCGCGCGGTTCGAGATCGAGGCAGTCCCTCACACCGCGTTCTATATGATCCGGGTCCCGCCGGGCCGGATGGGGCTGGCTGGCTTTGTTCTGGAACCGGACGAGCCCCGGGGGCCGCTGTCGCGCTTTCTGCGCTTCTATGACGTGCCGCCCGGGAAGGCCGCCTATCTGGGCATCTTCCGGCTGGAACAGGAGCGCCCCGGCAGGACGGCCGTTGTGCTGGATCCCGCGCCGGATCTGCTGCCAAAGCTGGCGGAGCTTCTTCCCCGGCCGGTGGAGCGAGCCCAAGCCGTGGCGCCGCCGCCCGGCTCCACGCTGGTCCTCCCATAGCCGGGCAACGCAACAACGGCGGGGCCTCTGTTATGATGAGTAGAAATGTCTGAACCTTTGAATCAGTAGGAGAGGCAACTTGTCACGAGTCGTTCCCATCACGGTCGCCAAGGGCGATGGCATCGGGCCGGAGATCATGGACGCCACGCTGTTCATCCTCAAGGAAGCGGGTGCGCAGCTGGCGATCGAAGAGATCGAGATTGGCGAAAAGGTCTATCTGCGAGGCAACACGGCTGGCATCGAGAAGGAGTCGATCGACAGCCTCCTCAGGACCAAGGTGTTTCTGAAGGCGCCGATCACGACGCCGCAGGGCGGCGGCTTCAAGAGCCTGAACGTGACGACCCGCAAGCTGCTGGGTCTGTACGCGAACGTCCGCCCGTGCGTGGCGTACGATCCGTTCATTCCAACGAAGCATCCCGGAATGGACGTTGTGATTGTGCGCGAGAACGAAGAGGACCTCTACGCCGGGATCGAGTACGCCCACACGCCGGATCAGGTGCAGTGCCTGAAAGTGATCACCTACGGCGGCTGCCGGCGGATTGTGCGGTACGCGTTCGAATACGCCGTGCGGAACCACCGCAAGAAGGTCACCTGCTTCACGAAGGACAACATCATGAAGCTGACCGACGGGTTGTTCCACCGCGTGTTTGACGAGATCGGCGCCGAGTACCCGCAGATCGAGAAGGAGCATTGGATTGTCGACATCGGCGCGGCCAAGCTGGCCGATACGCCCGGCGCGTTCGATGTCATCGTGATGCCCAACCTGTATGGCGACATCCTGTCTGACGTGGCGGCGCAGATCGCCGGCTCGGTAGGGCTGGCCGGTTCGGCCAACGTCGGCAAGGAATATGCCATGTTTGAAGCGATTCACGGCTCCGCTCCGCGGCGCGCCGGTCAGAACCTGGCCAACCCCTCGGGGCTCCTGCTGGGCGCCGTGATGATGCTGGTTCACATCGGCCAGCCCGAGGTGGCCGAGCGGGTCCACAATGCGTGGCTAAAGACGATCGAGGACGGCATCCACACCTACGACGTCGCCAAGGAAGGCAAGAACCCGTACACCCGCCAGCAAGTGGGCACGCGGGAATTCGCCGAGGCGGTGGTGGCGCGCCTGGGACAGCAGCCGCAGCAACTGAAGCCCGTGCGCTATGCCGCCGCGAGCCAGACGATCCAGGCAGACGAACCCCCGCCGCCGGCTAGCAAGCGCGAGCTGGCGGGCGTCGACGTCTACGTCCATCATCAGCCCACCGACCCGAACCGCATGGGCGCGCTGATGCAGAGCGTCGCCGGCGACGGGCTGGATCTGATCATGATCACCAACCGCGGCGTGAAAGTGTTCCCCGATCCGCTCCCGGCCACGCTGCAGTGCGACACCTGGCGGTGCCGATTCCAGCCGAAGGGCGGCGGCACGGTCCAGCCGCGGCAGATCCTCTCGCTGCTGGAACGCTGCATCGGCGCGGGGATCGACGTCGTCAAGACGGAGCACCTGTATACCTACGACGGCAAGCCCGGCTATTCGCTGGGCCAGGGGCAATAACTCGGAGCCGCTCCCCCGGGGGCTATGCTGAAGGAGATGAGCTCCTCGGCAAAGCCCCTGGTGGGCGTGGTAATGGGTAGCCAGTCGGATTGGGACACCATGCAGCACGCCTGCGCCATCCTGGAGCGGTTCGGCGTGCCGTACGAGAAGCGGGTGACCTCCGCGCACCGCACTCCGGACCTGATGGCCGAATACGGGCGCACGGCGCGCGGGCGCGGACTGAAAGTGATTATCGCGGGCGCCGGCGGCGCCGCGCACCTGCCCGGAATGATGGCGGCGCACACGACGCTGCCCGTGCTCGGGGTGCCCGTGAAAGGCTCGTCTCTGGACGGGCTGGATTCGCTGCTATCCATCGTGCAGATGCCCGCGGGCGTGCCTGTGTCCACCTTCGCGATCGGGAAGTCCGGCGCGACGAATGCCGGCTTGACTGCGGTGGCGATCCTGGCGCTTTCCGATCCGGAGCTGGCGGAAAAACTCGAAGCGTACCGCGCCAGCATGCGCGAGGCGGTTGCGGCTGCCGAACTGCCTGATGTCGCTGTCTGATCCGGAATGCCCCGCGTGTTGCCTCCAGGCTCGACCATCGGCGTGCTCGGCAGCGGGCAGCTGGGCAGGATGTTCGCCATCGCCGCGCGCCGGATGGGCTACCGCGTGCACACCCTCTCGCCGGACGAAGACACTCCCACCGGGCAGGTGGCCGACGTCGAGGTTCGGGCTGCGTACGAAGATCTGGACGCCGTGCGGGCATTCGCCGCGCGGGTGGACGCAGTCACCTTCGAATTCGAAAACGTCCCCGCGGCGTCCATTGAAGCCTGCGCCGAACTCGTCCCCGTGCATCCGCGCGCGGAAGTGCTCCACATCACGCAGCACCGGCTGCGGGAAAAAACATTTCTGTCCACAAATGGCTTTCCCTGCGCGGCCTTCCGGCGGGTGCAGTCCTTGCAGGAGCTCGAAGAGGCGGCTTCGGAGATCGGCCTGCCCGCCGTGCTGAAAACCGCAGGTTTCGGGTACGACGGCAAGGGGCAGCGGCTCGTCCGGGATCGTGCAGAGCTGCCCGGGGCATGGCAGTCCATTGGCGCACGGGAGGCGATCCTGGAGGCGTTCGTCGACTTCGCCTGCGAACTCTCCGTGGTAGCGGCGCGAGACCAGCAGAGGAGATTTGCGAGCTTTCCTGTGTGCCAGAACACGCATTCGCGGCACATCCTGGATGTGACGCTGGCGCCCGCGCCGGTCGAGCCGCGCATCGCCGCGGAGGCGACGGAATTGGCCCGCAGCATCCTCGAAGCACTCGACGTCGTCGGTGTCCTGTGCGTGGAGATGTTCCTGACCCGCAGCGGCAAGCTTCTGGTGAACGAACTGGCGCCGCGGCCGCACAACTCCGGCCACTACACGTTCGACGCCTGCATCACATCGCAGTTCGAGCAGCAGCTGCGGGCCGTGTGCGGCCTCCCTCTGGGTTCGACCGAACAGATGCGCCCGGCCGCAATGGCCAACCTGCTGGGAGATTTGTGGGCGGAAGGCGAGCCCCTCTGGCACCGTGCCGCGGCATTCCCTGAAGTGAAGCTGCACCTGTACGGGAAAAGCGAGGCCCGGCCGGGCCGGAAAATGGGCCATCTGACGGCGCTTGCGGCTACCGTGGAGGAGGCGCGCCGGCGCGTGCTGACGGCGCGGGAATCGCTGACAGACCGCCGCGCGGAGCAGGGGTGATGGCCGGTCCGCGGATCACCGTGATCGGCGCGGGCGCGGTGGGCCTGGCCTCCGCCTGGCGGATTCAGCAGCGCTGGCCGGAGGCGCTCGTCACCGTCCTCGAAAAGGAACCGCGCGTGGCGGCGCACCAAACGGGCAACAATTCCGGCGTCATGCATTGCGGGCTGGCCTACCGGCCCGGATCGGCCAAGGCCCGGCTCGCGGTGCGCGGTATCCGGCAGCTGATCGCATTCTGCCAGGAGCACGGGATCCGCCATGATGTCTGCGGGAAGCTCGTGGTGGCGTCCCGCCCGGATCAGATTCCCCGGCTCCACGACCTGATGGAGCGCGGCACGGCCAATGGGCTGCAGGGGCTCGAGCTGCTGCCGGCGGAGAGGATCCGCGAATTCGAGCCCCATGCCGCAGGGGTTGCCGCGCTGCGCGTCCCCGAGGAGGGGATCGTCGACTACCCGGCCGTGTGCGAAACGCTGGCGCGGCTCATTGAGGCGGGCGGCGGCCGGGTCGTGCTGTCCGCCGGAGTCCGCCGCCTCCGCCTGCTGGGGAAGGAATGGGTGGCAGAAACAGAACAAGGGGAGTTTGTTTCGGACTATCTCGTCGCCTGCGCCGGGCTGCAGGCGGACCGCGTGGCGCGCATGGCGGGCGGGCGGACTGAGATCCGCATCGTGCCTTTCCGCGGCGACTACTACCGGCTCAAGCGGGAGCGCGAGCACCTGGTGCGGAACCTCATCTACCCCGTGGCCGATCCCCGCTTCCCGTTCCTCGGCGTCCACTTCACAAGGATGATTGCCGGTGGCGTGGAGGCTGGCCCCAACGCCGTGCTGTCGCTGGCGCGGGAGGGTTACTCCCGCACCGCCTTCGATCCTCGTGATGCCGCCAGTGCATTGACTTTCCCCGGGCTTTGGCGGTTTCTCACCCGCCATGCCTCCATGTGCTGGAGCGAGCTGCGGCGCGCGTTCTCGAGGGAACTCTTTTGCCGTTCCCTGCAGACCCTCGTGCCGGAAGTGCAGCCGGAAGACCTCGAACCCGCCGGGGCGGGCATCCGGGCGCAGGCGATGACCCCCGACGGGCGGCTCGTGGAGGACTTCGCATTCCTCGAGCGCCGCCGCTCGGTGCATGTCCTGAACGCCCCGTCTCCCGCCGCAACGGCTTGCCTTGCCATCGGGGAAGAAGTTGCAGGACGGCTGGCCCTGGTCCTGGAATAGTACTTCTGGCAGTGTCACAACTCCCGGCGCGGGAGCATCATAGAGGGTAGTTAGCGAAAGTTGGCATGTTAGGACTCATCCGCAGCTGCCCGAATTGCGGGAAGGGCAACCGTGTGCCGCCGTCGCGGCTGGCGGACCACGGCCGTTGCGGCGCCTGCCGCGGGCCTTTGCCGCCGTTGGCCGAGCCGCTGGACGTGACCGCCGCAGAATTCGACGCCATCGTTCGGGAATCGCCCGTGCCGGTGCTCGTGGACTTCTGGGCGCCTTGGTGCGGTCCCTGCCGTCTCGCCGCTCCGGAGATGGTGGCACTGGCGCGGGAGATGGCCGGACGCGCCGTGATCCTGGAGGTGAACGTCGACCAGAACCCCGGTTTGGCAGCGCGGTACGGCATTCAGTCGATTCCCAACTTTCTGGTGTTCGCCGGCGGCAGGCTGGTGATGCAACGCGCGGGACTGGCGCCGCGCAGCGAGATGCGCCGCTGGCTCGAACAAGGCTTTGCCGCCGCCTGACGCCGGGCCCGCCCTCACCCGGCTACACTGAAGGGGGATTCATGTTTCGACGGGCGGCCTCCCTGCTCGTGCTCGTTCTCGCACTCTCCTCGTGCCGCACCGCCTCCGAAAAGAAACGCATCACGGGCCCGTTGCGGCCTGGCGCGGCGAGCGACGCTGCCCGATTCCTGGCCGGACTGCCCGGACGCGGCACAAGCCCGTTCAAGGCGCTGGAATCGACCGATGCATGGCAGGACCACCGCCGCCGGCTCGACTTCATGTTCCGGGACTTCCGCGAGCGGCGCGAGCCGCAGATGCGGGAGTTCGCCAGATCGGAGCTGAGCCGTAGGGAGGACCTCGCCTGCCCCGTCTTCTACCCCTTCTCTGGCGCGGATGCGTTAACGCTGCTCACGCTGTTTCCCGGCCGCAGGACCTACGTGATGGCAGCGCTTGAGCCCCCGGGCAGAGTGCCTGACGCTCCGGCCTTTCCGCCGGAGTCCCTGCCGCGTCTGCTGCCGCCGCTGGCAGAGACGCTCGAGTCGCTGCTCCGGAAGAGTTTCTTCGTGACGCGGGAGATGGACCGTCAGCTGCGCGGGCAGAACACCGATGGAGTGGCTCAGCCGCTGCTGATCCAGCTGGCGCGCGCCGGCTACGAGATTACGGGCCATGAGTACGTGCGGCTGGACGAAAACGGCCACCCTCAGCCCCGGCGGCCGGATGTGCGGCGGGCGGAGTTCGGGCACAACCGCGGGCTGCGGTTCGACCTCATGCCGCGCGAGGGCGGCCGCGGCGCCACGCTCTACTATTTCTCGGTGAACCTTGACAACGCCCATCTGCGCGCCAATCCGCAGTTCCGGAGGTTTCTCTCCTCTCTGGGACCGGTCTGCACCATGCTGAAGGCCACGTCGTACCTGCTGCACGACAGGGGCTTCTCGGAGATCCGGGACGCGGTGCTGCAGCACTCTGTGCTCATCCTTCAGGACGACACGGGCATCCCATGGCGGCTGCTGGCTTCGGGAGCGTGGGAGGTGCAGCTGTATGGCGACTACGAACGGCCCTATGGAAAGGCGTTCGCATTCCGGCTGCAGCGGGACCTGCGCGCCGCCTATGAGGATCCGCGCCGCCGCGTCAAACCGCTGCGCTTCCGGATCGGGTATGGCGCTGGCCGGGTGACTTCCAACCTCCAGGTGGCCCGGCGTCTCCGCACGCGGTCCTGACTAGCGCCGCACCAGGCGGATGCTGCCGTTCGAGGAGGTCAGCTCGATCCGCTCCCCGCCCGCGCCCAGCCGGCCCTCCAGCCGGTTCTTCCCAAACTCCCGCGCGGCGACCTCGAAATCGCTGGTCACGCGCCCGTTGCTCGTGGCGGCGCGCACGTCGGCATTCACTCCATCCGGCAGCGCCAGCGTAATGGAGGCGTTTGATGTGGAAACGCGCAGCGGGTTGTTGGCCCAGCGGTGCAGCTTGACTGTGACAGAGCCGTTCGAGCTGCGGAACACGAAGGGCGCTCCGCTTTGCGGCTCTGCAATCTCGGCGTCGATCGAGCCGTTCGACGTCTCCACGTCGGCGCGTCCCTGCATCCCGCTCAGCCGGATGCGCCCGTTCGAAGTGCGCGCGATGACCGAGCCGCTCACCTTGTCCATTTCCACGGCGCCGTTGGAGGTGCGCAGCGTCCAGTCTCCCCGCACGTCCCAGACCTTTACAGCGCCGTTGGAAGTGGTCGCCCGGCCGGATCCTTCCAGAGACTCGAGCGTCACCGCACCGTTGGACGTGCGGGCGTCTTCCACGATGATCTTGTGCGGCAAGCGCAACGAGAGACTCGCCCCGCAGTTGCAGTTGCCCTCCGGGCGCCGCACGCGCACACGCAGTGAGTTGCCGTCAGCGACAATGTCGACGTCCATCAGGCCGAGCGTCTCCTGCCGGGAGGCGTACTTCACCACCTCGATCGAGGCCTCTTCGCGCTCCCAGCCGCGGATGTCGATCGGCCCGTTGAAGGTCTCCAGCGTCACCCTACCGCCGCTCGGGAGCTTCTCTGTCGTGGAAAACGGCTCTTTGAAGCGCTGCGAGGCGCCCCATTCTGAAGGGTCGATCCAGTCGCAGGCGGAGAGGGCCAACAGGCAGGCCAACGGAGCCGTCAAAGGGACAACGCGCATGATGAGCTCCTCACGAAAGCTATTACGGATCGGGTTGGCTGAAAGTTCCCGCATGCTAGCCTGATTTTCATGAAGAAGGTGATGGCCCTGAACCGGGGCGAGATCGCGATCCGCATCTTCCGCGCCGCCAACGAGCTGGGCCTGCAGACCGTAGCCATCTACAGTCAGGAGGACCGGCTCAGCCTGCACCGCTTCAAGGCCGATGAGGCGTATCTCATCGGACAGGGGCTCGGCCCGGTGCAGGCGTATCTCGACATCGACGGCATCGTTGCTCTGGCGAAGGAGAAGGGCGTCGACGCGATCCATCCCGGATACGGCTTTCTCAGCGAAAATCCGCGGCTGGCGCGCGCCTGCGCCGAAGCGGGCATCACATTCATCGGGCCCAGCGCGGAGCTGCTCGAAAAGCTCGGCGACAAGACCGCCGCACGGCGGCTGGCGCGCGAGGCGGGCGTCCCGACGCTCGATGGGACCGACCGTCCGGTGCGCACTGTGGAACAGGCGCGTCGCGCCGCGGAGCAGACCGGCTATCCGCTGATCCTGAAAGCTGCCTTCGGCGGCGGCGGGCGAGGCATGCGCATCGTGCACCGCAGCGAGGACCTCGAGGCGCGCTTCCACGAGGCCAGTCATGAGGCGCAGGCAGCCTTCGGCAACGGCGCGCTGTTCGTGGAGCGCTACATCCGGCACGCCAAGCACGTGGAGGTGCAGATCCTCGGCGACACCCACGGCAACCTCGTGCATCTCTGGGAACGCGACTGCTCGGTGCAGCGCCGCCACCAGAAGATCGTGGAGGTGGCGCCCGCCTTCAGCCTCGATCCTTCCATCCGCCGGGCGCTGTGCGAGGCGGCGGTCCGGTTGTGCCGTCATGCGGGTTACTACTCGGCGGGCACGGTCGAGTTTCTCGTCGACGCCGATACGGGCGAGTGGTTCTTTATCGAAGTGAACCCGCGCATCCAGGTGGAGCACACGGTCACCGAAGTCGTCACCGGCATCGACATCGTGCGAGCTCAGATCCAGGTGGCGCAGGGGCTTGCCCTGCACGGGGCGGAGATGGCGATCCCGCCGCAGGAGGAGATCCGGGTGTTCGGGGCGGCGCTGCAGTGCCGCATCACCACGGAGGATCCTGCAAAGAACTTCCTGCCTGATTACGGCCGCATCACGACCTACCGCTCCCCCGCGGGTTTCGGAATCCGGCTGGACGGCGCCTCGGCCTACGGCGGCGCCGTGATCACCCCGTACTACGACTCGCTGCTCGTCAAGATCACAGCCTGGGGCAATGATTTCCGCACCGCCTGCCAGCGCATGGACCGCGCGTTGCGGGAATTCCGCATCCGCGGTGTGAAAACGAATATTCCATTCCTCGAAAATGTTGTGAATCATCCGGCCTTCCAGGCCGGAAAGGCCACCACAACATTTCTCGAAAACACGCCGGAACTCTTCCGCTTCCGCCCGCGGCAGGACCGCGCGACCCGGCTTCTCACCTACCTCGCCGAAGTGGCCGTGAACGGCAATCCGGAGATGGCGCGCCGCCGGCCGCCGGAAATTGTCCGCCAGCCGCCCGTGCCGCCCCACAATCCCGCGCCGCCGCCGCCCGGCACACGCCAGAAGCTGCTCGAGCTCGGTCCGGAAGGCTTCGCGCAATGGGTGCTCAAGGAGAAGCGGCTGCTGCTCACCGACACGACCATGCGGGACGCGCACCAGTCGCTGATGGCCACCCGGATGCGCGCCTATGACATGCTGGCGATCGCGAATTTCTATGCGCACTCGCTCTCCGGCCTGTTTTCGCTGGAAATGTGGGGCGGCGCCACGTTCGACGTCGCCATGCGATTCCTTCTGGAAGACCCGTGGGTCAGGCTGCAGAAACTGCGCAAGGAGATCCCGAATATCTGCTTCCAGATGCTTTTCCGGGCGTCGAATGCGGTGGGCTACACGGCGTACCCGGACAATGCCGTGCGGCGCTTCGTGGAGGTGGCGGCGCAGGAGGGGATCGATATCTTCCGGATCTTCGACTCGCTGAACTGGCTGCCCAACATGAAAGTGGCCATGGAGGCGGTGCGGCGCACCAACGCCGTCTGCGAAGCGGCCATCTGCTACACGGGCGACATCCTCGACCCGAAGCGTGACAAGTATCCGCTCTCCTACTACGTCAAGCTCGCCAAAGAGCTGGAAAAAATGGGCGCCCATATGCTGGCCATCAAGGACATGGCCGGACTCGTGAAGCCCTACGCCGCCTACAAGCTGGTGAAGGCGCTGAAGGAGGAGATCGGCATCCCCATCCACTTCCACACGCACGACACCTCCGGGCTGAACGCAGCTTCGATTCTGAAGGCGGTCGAGGCGGGGGTCGACATCGCCGATGCAGCCGTCTCCTCGATGAGCGGCTCCACCTCGCAGCCGAACCTGAACTCGCTGGTGGCGGCACTCCAGCACGATCCGAAGCGCGCCACCGGGCTGGACTTTGAAGCTTTGAACCGCTGCTCGGACTACTGGGAGCAGGTGCGGCTGAACTACGCGCCCTTCGACACGGCGCCGCGTTCAGGCGCGGCGGACGTCTACGTGCACGAAATGCCCGGCGGCCAATACACGAATCTCCGGGAGCAGGCCGAAAGCCTCGGCCTCGGCCACCGCTGGCCGGAGATCGCCCGCATGTACGCCGACGTGAACCGCGCCTTCGGAGACATCGTGAAGGTCACGCCCTCATCCAAAGTGGTGGGCGACATGGCGCTGTTCCTCATTCAGCATGGAATGACCGTGCACGAGTTTGAAAATCTCGGCCCGAATCACTCGCTGAACATTCCGAATTCGGTCGTGGAGATGTTCGAGGGCGCATTGGGGGAGCCCGAGGGCGGCTGGCCGCCGAAGATCGCTTCTGTCATTCTCAAAGGCCGCAAGCCGAAGCGCGGCCGCCCGGGGGCGCGGCTCGAGCCGGTGGACTGGGAGCAGACCCGCGCGCTGATCGAAAAGAAGACCGGCCACAAGCCGTCCGAGACGGACCTGATGAGCTACGTCATGTACCCGGACGTGTACCTGAAATTCGACAAAGCGCGCGCCGCTTACGGCGACCTCACCGTGCTCCCCTCGCCAGCATTTTTCTATGGGCTGAAGCCGGGCGAGGAAATCACGGTCGACATCGAGCCGGGCAAGACGCTGATCATCAAATACATGGCGACAGGAGACGCGCATCCGGACGGAACGCGCACCGTGTTCTTCGAACTGAACGGGCAGCCGCGTGAGATCACCATCCGCGACCGCCACATCAAAGCCGAGGCGCGGACGCAACCGAAGGCGGATCCCGAAAAGGAAGGCCACGTTGGCGCGCCCATCCCGGGAGCCGTCACATCCATTGCTGTGGAGCTCAACCAGACGGTGAAGAAGGGCGACAAGCTTCTGGTGCTCGAGGCGATGAAGATGCAGACCACCGTCTATGCGCCTATCTCCGGCAAGGTGACGGAGAGGCACGTCAGCGTGGGGCAGACCGTCGAGCCCAAGGACCTGTTGCTCGTCATCACTCCTGTATCCTGATAGGCGCCATGCGCGCCACCCGCAGATTCTTCCTCGGCGCGGCCGCGGCGGGGCTGGCCGCGGCGCGCGCGCAGACCGCTCCGAGCGACCGCATCCGCGCCGGCTTTATCGGCTGCGGCGGGATGGGAACAGGACGGATCAAACACTTCCTCGAACACCCGGACGTGGAGGCTGCGGCCGTCTGCGACGTGGACCGGACGCACCTGGAACGCGCCGCCGCCCTGGTCGAGAAGCTTGGCGGCCGCAAGCCGGACGCCTATGGCGACTTCCGCCGGGTGCTCGACCGCAAGGACATCGACGCCGTCGTCATCGCCACGCCCGACCACTGGCACGCCCTGCCGGCCGTTCTCGCCTGCGAAGCCGGCAAGGACGTGTTCGTCGAGAAGCCCTTCTCGTGGTCGGTCGGCGAGGGGCGCCGCATGGTGGAAGCCGCGCGGCGCCACCGCAGGGTGACGCAGATGGGCAATCACATCCACAATGACCTGCCCAACTACCGGCGAGTCGTGGAGCTGGTGCGCTCGGGCTCGCTGGGCAGGATCGTGCGCGTGCACTGCGGGCTGCGGTCCAATGAGAAGTCCATCGGAGCGCCGCCGGACGGAGCCCCGCCGCCGGAACTCGACTACGATTTCTGGCTGGGCCCGGCGCCGAAGCGGCCGTACAATCCCAACCGCTCCCACGGAAAATTCCGCTATTTCTGGGATTATTCGGGCGGATATTTCTCCGATTTCTGGTGCCATTATGCCGACGTGGCCTACTGGGCCCTGGATCTGCAGGCGCCCCGGGCGGTGAGCGCGGCCGGGGGCCGCTGGCTGGCAGCCGACAACGCGGAAACGCCGGATGTCTTCGAGGCCGTTCTCGAGTTTCCCGGCCCGGTTCTGCTCACATGGACGCAGCACCCGCAGGGGCGTCCCGGCTTCGAGCACATGGGCAGCTGCGTGGTCTTCGAGGGAACCGAAGCCACACTCGTCACCAACTACTCCCGGCATGAGGTGTGGGTGAAAGGGAAGCCTGCGCCCGATTTCCCGCGCCCGTCGCCGTCGATCCCGGACTCGCCCGGCCATATCCGCGAGTTTCTCGACGCCATCCGGGCGCGCCGCACGGATACCACCTGCAACTTCGAGTACTCGCACCGGCTCAACAAGGGCGCCCTGCTCGCCAACATCGCCTTCCGCACAGGCGCGCGGATCGAATGGGACGACGCACGCGAACGGATCACCAACCACCGGGAGGCGAACCGTTACCTTATGCGTCGCTACCGCAAGCCCTGGAAACTGGGTTGACCGGATTCCCTCAAAGCGCCGGCTGCCTGTCCGATAAGCCCCGCGGAGGGCACACGGACATGGCATTTGTCGACTGGAAGCCGGAGTATAGCGTCGGCCACGCCGAGATCGACCAGCAGCACAGGAAGCTGGTCGATCTCATCAACAATCTGCACGAAACGATGAAGCTGGGCGGCAAGCCCGAGGACCTGAAGCGGATCCTGAATGATCTTGTCAACTACACGCGCTATCACTTCGGCCATGAAGAGAAGCTGATGGAGAAGGCGGGTTACCCCGACCTGGCGGACCACAAGCGCGTGCACCGCGCGATGGTGGAGCAGGTCGAAAAGTTCCGCAAGGAAGTCGAGTCGAGCCGCACGGGGTTCTCCATCAAATTGATGGGCTTCCTGAAAAACTGGCTCACCGAACACATTCTGGGCACGGATCAGAAATACGCGGCAGTTGTGAAGAGCGTCAAAGCGTGACCGTAGCGGCGCGCCCCGGAGCGGTGGTAGACAGGTTACATGCTGCGAACCGCCGCTCTTGTTTCCCTGCTGTCCCTCTTGCTGCCCGCGCAAGAGCCTGCCGGGCTGGATCCCGGCATGAAGACCATTGTGCAGGTGGCCATCGTCACTCGCGATATTGAGGCCTCAGCCAAACGCTGGGCTGCCGTGCTCGGCATGCCCGTCCCGTCCATCACAACCACGCGTCCGGGCGAGGAAGTGAAGGTGGTCTACCGGGGAAAACCCTCCTCGGGGCGCGCCAAGCTCGCCTTCTTCCGCCTGGGGCAAGTGGTGCTGGAACTCATCGAGCCCGTCGGCGGCGACACGTCGTGGAAGCAATTTCTCGACGAGCATGGCGAGGGCGTGCAGCACCTCGGCTTCCAGGTCGAGAACCTTGACACAGCGATTGCGCGCGCCGAGCGCATGGGCATGCCTGTGCTCCACCGTGGCAGATACGACCGCGACAACGGCGATTATGTCTATATCGACAGCGAGAAGCCGCTCGGCGTGACTGTCGAGTTCCTGCACTCGGATCCGCCAAAGAAGTGAGGCGCGCCCGCTGCGCCTCAGAACGAGTACGGGTGCTGCACCATCGTCAGGAAGGCGATCAGCACTTCCCCTTCGTTGAATGCGCAGTGGCCGAACCGCGGCACCGGATATCGCACCAGCAGATGGGACTTGCCCGCCGCGGCGACCTTCTTCGCGTACGTCGACTCCTGCCATGCAGGCACCACAGGGTCCCACGTGGTGTGAAGCGTGATGAGCGGCCGGCGCAGGTTTCCCGAAGTCTGATACTTCGACATCTCGGCGAGGGCCTGCGGTGCTGCGGAAAACCTTGCCACGCGCAGATTCAGCAGGAAGTCATTCACCGACCCGGAATACCAGCGCCTGCTGTTGTCGAACGGGTTGCCGCCGAGCGTAGCCATCGCGTCGTTGGTGGCGAACACGTTGTACCAGAGCGCCGAAAGAACTGCTTCTCCTGCGTTGCCCGGATTCAATCCGATGGGAATGTCCCCGGTAGAGATCAGTTGCGCCGCCTTCAACGGGTTTGCCTGTAGCGCCGCTGCCACCTTGGGGGCATAGTTGGAATCCCAATCTGCCATGAGCGGAGGCGGGATGGTGATGTTGCTTTGCGTCCACGCGCTGCCCAGGACGCCAGGGAAGAAATAGTCGAACAGAACGCGGACGTCGCCGAAATAGTTAATCTGCTTCGGGAAGTCACCGATGGGGCCGCAGGCGGCGAGCCCGCCGTTCAGCTTGTCCGGATATTTTTCGAGCGCCTTCACGGCGATCAGGCCGCCCTCTGAGACTCCGGTCACGAACACCCGCGCCGGTGTCTTCTTGAATTCGGACGAGAAGCTCCCGATCAGGGCCATCGTGTCGTCGACGCCCTGCAACACTGCCAGCCCGTCTTTGGAGAAGCTCGACGCCGCGAACGCAAAGCCATACTGCGTAACGAGATCCGGGAGGGAAGGCCCGCCCGGCAGCGCCAGTTGGGCCTTCCATGCGTCCATCGGCGCTCCCACGGGCACATATCCGTGAGCGTATAGCACGAGGCCCCCGTTCCAGTCCCTGTCCTGGTCCGGCATGCAAACGATGTAGCGGGCGCTTCCCGACGTGCCCTCCCGACACCTCGCCGCGAAGGCAGGGCAAGCCACTCGGCCACCGCGACGGCCAGGAGCGCAAGCCCAGCATGGTATCTTCGCATGATTCCTCCATTGCCGCGGCGTGCTGCGTGCACGTCCGCGCCCCACGAGTGTATGGCACCCTGCCGCTGAGGGGAAGGAGATCCGCGTTCCAGTACCGTTGGTACCCCTTGGCCGGGTCTATGTGCGGTAACTGGCGTTGATGTCGATATAGCCGTGCGTCAGGTCGCAGGTCCAGAAGACGGCTTTGCCCGCGCCGCTGCCGCGAAGGACGAACCGGATTTCGACATCCGCACTGTCAAGCGCCCGCTTCAGCGCCGCCTCATCCAGCGGCGCCGCAAGCCCGCCGCGGCAGACGCGCGTCCCTTGGAGGTAGATGTCGACGCGCGCCGGATCGAATGCAACTCCCGAGTAGCCCGCCGCGGCGAGGATGCGCCCCCAATTGGGGTCACTGCCTGCAATTGCGGTTTTCACCAGCGGCGAGTTGGCGATCGAGCGGGCGATCTGCGCCGCGGCGCGCTCGCTCGCCGCGCCCTCGACGTGGATCTCGACGAACTTCTTCGCGCCCTCGCCGTCCCGGGCGATTTGTTTCGCCAGGGATTGGCACACCTCGTCCAGAGCCTTCTGGAACGCTTCGCGCGGCACGCGCCTGCCGCTGACGCCGTTCGCCATCACGAGCAGCATGTCGTTGGTGGACATGTCGCCGTCGACGCTCAGGCGGTTGTAACTGCGCTCCACGGCGGCTTTCAGGTGCGCCCGCAACCGGGGCGCCGGCACGTCGGCATCGGTGACGACGAAACCCAGTGTCGTGGCCATGTTCGGGTGGATCATGCCGGAACCCTTGGTCATGCCGGCAATGCGGACTCCGCCTGTTTCTGCGAAGGCGACCTTGCGGACCAGATCAGTGGTGAGAATGGCGTCCGCGGCGTCGAGAAACCGTTCCAGGCTCAGCCCTTCGAAGAGCGGTTCCAGTGAGTTGACAATAAGGCGCGGGTCCAATTCCACACCGATGACGCCGGTGGAAGCGGGCAGCACCTGCTCCGCGGGGCAGCGGAGACGCTTTGCCGCCGCGCGCACGGTTTGCAGTGCCACTTTTTCGCCGGTTCGCGTGGCGCAGTTGGCATTGCCGGCGTTGACCAGCACGGCGCGCGCGACGCCGCCCGTGGTTTCCAGATGCCGCCGCGCCACCACAACCGGCGCTGCCTGCACGCGATTGGTGGTGAACACCGCCGCCGCCTGCGCCGGGACGTCGGAGGCGATCAGCGCCAGGTCAGGCTTGGGGACTTTTCGGATTCCAGCATATACGGCTGAATAGCGGAAGCCCAATGGCAAATTCACTGCTTGATATCTCCCAGAATTTCTCCATCCGCCAGGCGGTATCCGTTGAGGAATGCCGCCGCATCCATGCGCTTGCGCCCCTCGATCTGCACTTCCAGCAGCTCCAGCGCATCGCCCTCGCCGCAGGCTGCAAACAGCCGCTTCCCTTGCGAGAAGAGCTTGCCCGGCGCCGCCGGCGTTTCCACTCCGGCGGGACGGCACTTCCAGAGAAAGAACCTCTGACCCCGCCACCACGTCCAGGCGCCAGGCCACGGCTGAAACCCGCGAGCGCGGCAAGCGATCTTCGCCGCCGGCCAGCGGAAGTCCACCAACCCGTCCTCACGCTTCAGGATCGGGGCCAGGGTCGCCTGCGAATGATCCTGTGGCACAGGCGTGATGGTCCCTGCAGCCAGCCCTGCCAGCGCCTCCACCAACAGCCGGGCGCCCATGGGAGCAAGCCGGGCGGCCAGTTCCGGCGCTGTCTCTTCCGGGCCGATCTCCGTGGATTCTTGCAGCAGGATGTCGCCCGTGTCGAGCCCCGCGTCGATCCGCATGATGGTGATGCCGGTGACCGTTTCTCCGTTGGCAATGGCCCATTGAATCGGCGCGGCGCCGCGGTACTTGGGCAGCAGCGAGGCATGGACGTTCAGGATGCCCAGCGGCGGGATGTCGAGGATCGCCTGCGGGATGATCTGCCCGTAGCCGACCACCGCCATGGCATCGGGCTTCAGCGCCGCCAGCTCTTCCACGCAATGGCGGATCCGCTCCGGCTGCCGGACTTCCATTCCCAACCGGAGCGCCGCCTGCTTCACCGGCGGCGCCTGCAGCTCCTGCTTGCGCCCCGCCGGGCGGTCGGGCTGCGTGTACACAGCGAGCACTTCGTGGCCAGCCGCCACAAGCGCTTCAAGCGAGGGCACGGCGAACTGCGGCGTGCCCAGAAAGACGAGCCTCACCCTTCCAGCATAGCCAGCGGCGTGCCGGCGGTCCTCATTCGCCGTGCGGAGCGGAGGAAGCCGCACCGGAAGCGCGGCGCGGCGCGGCGCGCTCGAGTTCGCGCAGGGAAATCTGCCCCTTGCGGATCGTATCGAGCGCCACGGTCAGCACGCGCAATGCTTCCCCGGGTGCATGGAAGCCGACCGAGTTCTCCGCTTCCACATAGTCGATGAAGAACTGCGCCTTGCGCTGTGCTTCCCATGCGGGCTTGAGCTGCGCGTCGGTGGCGCCTGCCTTGCGCGCCCGCTCGGTTTCGTCGATCAGATCCATCAGCGCATCCATGGCGATGTTGCGGGCGCCGATGAAGCGCTCCTGGATCTGCTCGGCGCGCGCCTTGATCTCCTGCTCCGGGAAGCGGTGGCAGCCCTGGCAGGCGCGGTTGATGTTCAGCAGCGGGCTTCGGACGTGGTGGTCGCTGATCTTCATGCCGCCCTCGCGTTTGTAGGGCATGTGGCAGTCGGCGCAGGCGACGCCGGAGCGGGCGTGGATCCCCTGGTTCCACATCTCGAACTCCGGATGCTGCGCCTTCAGCGCGGGCGCGCCTGTCAGGGCGTGCGTCCAGTCCTTGTGCCCGGTCTCCTCATAGTAGGCATAGGCGTCGTCCACTTTCAGCCCTTTGTGCCACGGGAAGACGAGGCGCTTCTTGTCGCCCTGGAAGTAATACTCCACGTGGCACTGCCCGCAGACGAACGAGCGCATCTCCTGCGCCGTCGCCATTGTGTTCGGATCGTAATTCTGGATGCCCTGCGATGCCTTGTAGGCGCGGATGCCTTCGATGAACGCCGGGCGGGTGACGCGCAACGCCATTGTTTTCGGGTCGTGGCAGTCGATGCAGGAAACGGGGTGCTTCACGTTTTTCGTCGCCTCGGCGTAGGGCATGGCGTTCATCTTCTCGAACCCGGCGAAGATGTCGCCGTTGCCCAGCGTCTTCATGAAAACGTAGGTGGAGGCGTGGCAGTTCAGGCAGGTGCCGGGTTGCTTGAAGTCGAGCACGCGCTTCGTATAGCGCTGATCGACCAGCATGTAGGCGTGTCCGCGCTCTTCGCGGAAATCGACCGAGAAGGGATAGCCCGCCCACATCTTCTTCAGGCGCGGATCCTCCTCGATCTTCTCCTGCGAGACGCGCTCGCGCGGATCGGCTTGCGTCGGGTTCTTCGGCAGCGCCTCCGAGCCGCCATAGCGCGTGCGCGTCATGTCGACCGTGCGCGAGTAGGCGTCATAATGCAGGGGGAAGTTCTTGCCCCACACGGCGGGGTCGTCCGTGTCGTCGGTCACTTCGACCACGCGGAACCACGTCTGGCGGGCCTCCTGCTTGTGTTCGAAGATGTTGATCAACAGCGCCGTGATGGCGATGGTGAGCACGGCGGTGACGCCGATTGCGAGATAAATCCGTTTATCGAGCTTCATAGCACCCGTATCTCTCCTGCATTTGCGGCTCAATGGGCATGGCCAACATTCCTGTGGCAAGCCACGCAGTCAATTCCCTCTCTCCCGTGGCGCGCCATGCGCATGGACGACGTGATTTCGCCGTGGCACTTGAGGCACGACTCGTCGGCCACGCGTTTGTTGCGTCCAGTGATCTGGATCTCGTCGGGGAAACGCCCCGTGGTGAACGCCAGGGAATGGTTGAAGCCGTTGAGCGCCTTTGTGAAGTACTTGGGGATGAATCCCGGCGGAGTATGGCAATCGTTGCAGACAGCCGCCGAGCGGTGGCTGGAACGGAGCCAGCCCTCGAACTGTCCGCGCATGACGTGGCAATTGACGCACGCCTCGGGATCGTCCGTCAGGTAGGAATGGCCGCGCGCGTAACCGAAGGTGAAGAGCGCCAGCCCCAGCAGGACCCCGAGGGGGGCCGCGACAGCGAACAGTGCGACGGAGCCCTTTTCCTTCATTCGAGCCGAGCTTAGCATGGATGGGAGCGAGACCAAAGTGACCTGAGTCACAGAACAGAGATTTCGGGTCTCTTAGTCTGGTTTTGTATGACTTTCTCTCGTCTCTCCCGGGGTTTCCTGCTGCTGCCTCTCTGCACCGGGCTCTTCCCGCGTCTGTGGGCTCAGGCAGCCGCCTCCTCCACTGGCGGCAGCCCGGTCAAGGTCAACGGAAGCTTCCGCTCGCGCGCCGAGATCTGGGACTGGTTTGAAGGGGCGGCGGACAACCGCTACGCTTTCAGCGGCAACATTCTGCGGCTGAGCCTCACGCAAACAAGGGAGAACTTCGAATGGCAGCTCGAGCTGGCGGCGCCGTTCCTGCTGGGCCTGCCGGAACGCGCCATCGCGGTGGCGCCGCAGGCGCAGTTCGGGCTCGGAGGGTCGTACTTCGCAGCGAACGACGCACGGCAAAATGCGGCAATGGTGTTCCCCAAACAGGGCTTCGTCCGCTGGAAAGGGCTGTTCGGCGACAAGAACCAAAGCCTGCGCATCGGGCGGTTCGAATGGGCAGACGGCGGCGAGGTGGCGCCGAAAGATCCAACGCTGGCGGCGCTCAAGCGCGACCGGGTGAGCCAGAGGCTGATTGGGCCCTTCGCGTGGACCCATGTGGGCCGCAGCTTCGACGGCTTCCATTACGCGATGAACAAACCCCGGCTCAACGTGGCATGGGTGGGCGCACTGGCCACGCGCGGCGCTTTTCAGGTGGACGGCTGGGGGCAACTGAAGACGGGCTTCACCACGGTCTCTGCCACCGGGCAAACCGGATCAGCGAAGAGCGCGGGCGAATGGCGTCTGAGCGGCATTTACTATCACGACTGGCGGCACGTGCTCAAAGTGGATAACCGCCCGCTGGCAGTACGGCAGCGCGACTTCGCCAACATCCGGCTCGGAACGTTCACCGCCCATTACATGCACAATTTCCAGACCCGCGCCGGTTCTTTCAATGTGCTGGCGTGGGCCGCGCTGCAGACAGGGCGGTGGGGCCCACTCGACCACCGCGCCGCAGCCGTAAACCTGGAAGGCGGCTGGCAGCCGCAGGGGCTGAAACGGCTGAAGCCCTGGGTGGCAGCGGGGCTGGCGCACGCGAGCGGCGACAAGGATCCCAATGACACGCGGCACGGCACATTTCACCAGCTGCTGCCCACGCCTCGCCCCTTTGCCCGCACGCCGTTCTACAACATGATGAATAGCCAGGACTACTTCGGCATGCTCACGCTTCGGCCGCACCAGAAGCTGACGCTGCGGGGCGAGTTCCATGCGGTGCGGCTCGCGGAAGCCGCGGATCTTTGGTACGCCGGAGGCGGCGCTTTCCAGCCGTGGACCTTCGGCTACGCGGGACGTTCGACGGGAGGAGCGCGCTCCGTCGCGAATCTTTGGGACCTGAGCTGCGACTGGAACGTCAATGCCCGCGTCGCATTCGCCGGCTACATCGGCCACATGCAGGGGAAAGCCGCCGTGCAGAGGATCTACCCGCAAGGCGGCAACGGAAACTTCGGTTATCTGGAACTGACCTACCGTTTCTGAGGTGTCTTCATGCGTACGATTCTGTTGCTGATCCTCGCCGCTGCCCTTGCACCGGGGCAGCGGAAGCCGGCGCCGCGGGCGCACCCGGACATCGGAGGCGCCAACGGCGAGTGCATCGAATGCCACCGGGGCTTCTCGTCGGAGATCGTTGCGGATTGGGAAAGGTCGAAACACGGATCGAGGCAGGTGCCGTGCGTCACCTGCCACAATGCGGTGGGCGCGAATTTCCTCCGCAAGCCGGGAGCAGAAAAATGCGTGGCCTGTCATGCGCAGCAGGTGGAGGACCTGCGCCAAACGGCCATGCGCGGCAAGGACTGCTTCTCCTGCCACACGCCACACGGGCTGAACCCGCACCGCAGTCTTTGGCATCCGCAAGTCAAATCCGAGGGAGGAACGGAGCGATGAACCCCGTATCCAGGCGCAAATTCTTCCATCTGCCCGTGGTGACCTCCGCCGCGGCTCTGCTCGGGCAGGCGGACTGGACGCCCCTGCTCGGCTATGTGCCGCAGGAACCCGACCGCTGGGTGAAGACCGTCTGCCGTTACTGCGGCACCGGGTGCGGGCTCTACGTGGGCATCACTCAGACGCCCAAAGGCGCGCGCGTCACAGCCGTGAAGGGAGACGCGCAAAACCATAACCGGGGATTTTTGTGCGTCAAAGGTGCGAAGCTCGTCGAGATCCTCGACGCGCCTTCGCGGTTGCGGCATCCGCTGATCCGCTCCAACGGCAAGCTGGTGCGCGCCAAATGGGAAGAAGCGATGGACCTGGTGGCGGAGCGTTTCCGCGACGCCATCGCGAAGCACGGGCCGGACTCCGTGGCATTTTATGGCTCCGGGCAGGCGCTCACCGAAGAGACTTACGTCGCCAACAAGCTGTTCAAGGCGGGGATCGGCACGAACAACGTGGACGGCAACCCGCGGCTGTGCATGGCGTCGGCGGCTGGCGGCTACATCAGCTCTTTCGGCAAGGACGAGCCGATGGGCTGCTATGAGGATATGGATCATGCCGACGTGTTCCTGATCGTCGGTTCGAACATGGCGGAAGCGCATCCGGTGCTGTGGATGCGCGTGCTCGACAGGAAAGAGAAAAACCCGGGGACGAAGATCATCGTGATCGACCCGCGCCGCACGCGCACCGCGGCGTGGGCGGACCTGCATCTCGCCTGCCGCCCCGGCATGGATCTCTCGATCCTCAATGCGATGGCCCATGTGATCGTCAGGGAAGGGCTGGCCGACGAGGAATTTCTGCGCAAGCATGTGGTCTTCGGCGCCGGAACCGAGACGAACAAGACCTGGGAGGACTACAAGCGCTTCCTGGAAGCTTACACGCCAGAGCGCGCAGCGGCGGATTCCGGCTGCCGGGCGGAGGACATCGTGATGGCGGCGCGCTGGTTCGGCGCGCGCGGCAGGGAAGCGATGTCGCTGTGGACCATGGGTGTGAACCAGCGCACACAGGGTGTCTGGCTGAACAACCTGATCATGAACCTCAGCCTGATCACCGGCAAGATCGGACGGCCGGGTTCCACGCCGTTTTCGCTCACCGGCCAGCCGAACGCCTGCGGCGGCGTGCGCGATGGCGGCGCGCTGGCGCACCTGCTCCCCTACGGCAGGCTGGTGGCGAACCCGCAGCACCGGGCGGAGATGGAGAAGCTGTGGGGGCTGCCCCCCGGCAAGCTCAGCCCCAACAACGGGCTCTCCGCCGTGGACCTGTTCCAGGCTCTCGAGGCCGGCAAGGTGAAGTGCCTGTACGTGATGTGCACGAATCCCGGCCAGAGCCTTCCCAACGCGAACCGCTACCGCAAGGCGATGGCGAGCCCGGACACGTTCCTCGTCGTTGCCGACGCGTTTCATCCGACGCGCACGACGGAACTGGCCGACGTGGTGCTGCCCGCTGCGCTCTGGGTGGAGAAGGAAGGCGTCTACGGCTGCTCGGAACGGCGCTATCAGCTGCTCGAAAAAGCCATCGAGCCTCCGGGCGAGGCGCGCCCGGATCTGGACATCCTTCTGGATCTGGCGCGCCGGCTCGGATATGAAAAGTTGCTGCCGTTCCGCAACGCCGCGGAGGTCTGGGTGGAGATCCTGCGGGTTTCAAAAGGCACGGCCTACGACTTCAGCGGCATGACGCGCGAACGGCTCCGCGAGGCGCACGGGCTGCTGTGGCCGCTGCCGGAGGCGGGACATCCCGGCACGAAACGGCGCTACGTGCGGGGCGAGGATCCGCTGGTGCCGCCAAATCATCCTGAGCCGGTTCTGTTTTATGGCAGGCCGGACGGCAAGGCGGTCGTCTGGATGCGCGAGCAGAAGGCGCCTGCCGAGCTGCCCGATTCCGAATACCCGCTCACGCTGAACACCGGGCGCGTGCTCGAGCACTGGCACACGGCGACGATGACCGGCAGCGTGCCCGCGCTGAAAGCGACGCGCCTGGAAGCCGTGGCGGAGATGCACCCTTCGGACCTGAAGAAGCTCGGGCTGAGCGACGGCGACACGGTGCGGATCACCTCGCGCCGTGGTTCGCAGGTCTTTACCGTGAAGGAGAACGAAAACGGGCAGGCAGGCTCCGTCTTCGTGCATTTCCATGACCCGGAGCGGCTGGTGAACCAGCTCACGGTGGATGCGTACGATCCCGTTTCGCGCGAGCCGGAATTCAAGATCGCGGCGGTGAAGGTGGAGAAGGTGACGCGCTAGTTAGGCTCAATCCGGGAGCGCGAAAGCGTAGTAGGTGCTGCCGGACGGGTTGCCCCACTTGCCGCCGCCGGCGCCGATCACCACGAACTGCTTGCCGTTTGCCATGTAGCTGGCGGGCGTGGCGTTGCCTGCCGCGTCCATCTGATACTCCCAGAGGAGCTGTCCCGTGCGCTTGTCGAAGGCGCGGAATTTCGCATCAGAGTTGGTGGCGCCGATGAACAGCAGCCCGCCCGCGGTGACCACCGAGCCGCCGTAGTTTTCACTGCCCGTGTTCGTCAGCCCCTGTTTGACGAGAGCCGGAATCTCGCCCAGCGGAATGCGCCACGCATACTCGCCTGTGTTCAGGTCCAGCGCATTCAGCGTTCCCCATGGCGGCGTGATGGCGGGATAGCCGTCCGGATCGGTGAACCGTACATATCCGTCGAGCCGGTATTTCAGGTCGATCGGCGAAGGGGCGCGCGGCGCATCGGCGCCTTCCTTCTCCTCGCCCTGGAGGATCCACGCGAGGATGGCGTCGATGCTGTCCCTGCCAAGATGCGCGTAGCCAGGCATGCGTCCGGCGCCTTTCAGGACAATGTTGCGAACCTGCTCTGCGCTACGGCGCCCGGCGAGGTTCACGAGCGACGGGAACTCGGGCGGCGAGCCCGCGAGATTGTCGTGGTGGCAGGAGGCGCACTGCCGCAAATACAGCGTCCTGCCCGTGGTTCGCTTCTCGTTCTTGCGCTCCACGAGCTTGATGATCCACGCCATCTCGTTGGAGTTGACGTAAAACAAGCCCGTCTCCGGGTCCCACGTGGCGCCGCCCCATTCGCCGCCGCCATCGAAGCCCGGGAAGAGAATGGTGCCCTGAAGGCTTGGTGGAGTGAACTGCGGTCCATTGCGGTAGTCGCGCCACCGCCGGAGTACATCGGCGTGCGCTTCCGGCGTGCGCCGCGTGATCACGTCTTCCGTAAACATCTGCCGCGCGAACGGCGGGGGCGCGAGCGGCAGCACCTGTTTCGGAGCGGTCTGCTCCCCCTCCACATCCGAGGGCGGAACGTCTATCTCCTCGTAAGGGAACAGGCTCTGACCCGTCACCCGGTCGAACACCCACACGTGCCCGCTTTTCGTGATCTGCGCCACGGCGTCGATGACCCTGCCGTCGCGCCTCACCTGCACGAGAGTCGGAGCGGCGGGCAGGTCGCGGTCCCACAGGTCGTGGCGGACGAACTGAAAGTGCCACAGCCGCCTCCCGGTCGCGGCGTCCAGCGCGATCAAACAATTCGCGAACAAGTTGTCGCCGTGACGGTTCGCGCCGTAGAAATCGTACGTGGCCGATCCCGTTGGCGCGAACACGATGCCGCGCTGCTCGTCCAGCGCCAGCCCGCCCCACGCGTTGGCGCCGCCAATGTATTGCCAGGCGTCCTTTGGCCACGTCTCGTAGCCGAATTCGCCCGGGTGCGGGATCGTGTGAAAGATCCACCGAAGCTTCCCTGTGCGCACGTCAAAGGCGCGAATGTGGCCGGGCGCGGCGGGAAGCGATTCGCTCACGAGGCTCCCGAGGATGAGCAGGTCCTTGTAAACGACGCCCGGCGTCGTGACTGTGACAGTGAGATTCGAGGCGTCGCGGCCCAGATTGTCGCGAAGATCGATCCGCCCGTTCTTGCCGAAGGAGCGCACCGGCTCGCCCGTGCGCGCGTTCAGGCACCATAGCCAGGGACCCGCTGCGAAGTACAGGCGGCGGTCATTCCCGGATTCCCAGAAGTTGAAGCCGCGGTGGCGGAACTTTCCTGCGCCCGGATCCTTGCCCTCGTGCGGATCGAAGCGCCACAAAGGCTTGCCGGTGGCGGCGTCGAGTGCGAAGACACGCAACCGCGGGCTGCTCACGTACATGACGCCGTGGCGGACCAGCGGATTGCACTGCATCTCGGTTTCCTTGCCCGCGTCGCCCGTGTCGAACTTCCACGCGAGGCGCAGCGAGGAAACATTTCCGGTGTGAATCTGTTTCAGGGGCGAATACTTCGTGTTGGCGTAGCTGCCGTGATAGACAGGCCATTCCTGTGCGCAGAGAAGGGCGGGGAGGGCGAAAAGAGCGATTCGTCCCAGCATGGAGAATGACGCCATTATAGACTGCGGTTGTGAAGTTCTGGCTGTTGGCGGTGGCGGCGTGCGCTGCGGCGCAGGCGCAGGAAAGGTTTCCGAAGCCTGATCCCGCGCGCGCATTCGCTTCCCTCAAGATCTTTGGCGAGGACAAGTCCCCTGTACGCACGCCGAAGGAAGACTGGGACGAGGCGCGCGCGAAAGTCCGCGACGACCCGAAATGGGCGGCGTGGCTCAAGGAGCAGCGCGCGGAGTGCGATGCGTGGATGGAGGCGCATCCGGCGGACCGGGTGGATTGGATTGCCGGCTGGTGGCACGACTTCGTCGACGAAAAGACCGGCGCGTTTCTGCCCTGGACGCCCGTGCCGCCCGCAGGCGTTTCAGACAAGGTTTTCGGGGGCTGGGTGTTCGGGTTCCGGTCCCGGCACACGCAGATGATGATGCGCGCGGCGCGGCTGTGGAGGCTCACCGGCGAGGGACGCTACGCGGATTGGGTGATCCGTCAACTGAATTACTACGCGGAGAATTACGGCCGCTGGCCAGAGCAGACGGAGAAGAGCAAGGCGCGGTTGATGTATCAGAGCCTGGATGAGGCCAACGTGCTCGTGAGGCTCGTGGAAGCCGCCCGGCTGGTGGGGAGCCGCGCCGCGCCGCAGCGGCGGAAAGAATGGGCGGAGAATCTGCTTCGCCCGATGGCGCTGCTGCTGGATGAGACGTTCCAGCGGGTGCACAACATCGCTGTGTGGCAGCGGAGCGCGATGGCGATGGCGGCGCTGTATTTGCGGGATGAGGAACTCTGGCGGCGGGCTGTGGAAGCCCCGTTCGGACTGAGGCGGCAAATGGCGGATGGCGTGACCAGCGATTACCTCTGGATCGAGCAGTCGTTCGGCTACAACTCGTACGTTGTGTCAGCTGTGCTGCCACTGTTCGTGTACGCAGGACTGGAGGGGCGGCTCGGCGAGTTGCGGCGCGAGGCGGAGATCGCGGAAAACCTCATGCTGGCGCCTTCTGAGCTTCGATTCCCGGATGGCAGGCTGCCCATGCCCGCGGACACGACGGGGGGCTTCCAGCGGTGGCCCAACGAAGGGTTGCTGGAGGCGGCGCGGCGCGTCTTCCCGACATGGATTGGCGTGGAGGCCGCGCGCAAGCGCCTGAGCTGGGATGCGCTGCTCGATCCCGTGAAGGAAGAGCCCGGGCGGGGCGGAAGCGTGCCTCAGGTCGCGTCCCGCAGCCTGGAATCCAGCCGCATGGCAGTGCTGAAACAGGGCGAGTGGCAATTGTTTTTTCATTACGGCCAGCTGGATCCGTCGCACGCGCAGGCCGAGGCGCTGAACTTTGAGGCCGCATACGGCAGCACGGACATCACGCACGACGCGGGTACTGTGGGATACGGCTCGCCGCTGCACCGGGAGTTTTACACGCGCGGGCACGCGCACAACGTGGTGCTGATCGACGGGGAAGGGCAGCAGCGCTGGGCGCCGGGCGAACTGCTCGCATTCGACCTCACGCGCGTGGCGGCGAGGCAGCCCCAATACCGCGAAAATGCGGCGGTGGAGCGCGATCTTCGCATCCAGGGCGGTGCGCTCGAGGACCGCGTCAAGGTCGAGACGACCGACCAGCAGCCCCACCGCATCGGGCTGGCGCTGCACCTGCAAGGCCGCGTCAGGCTGCCGCAGGAGTTCGCCGACGACGCCGAGTTTCCCCTGAGACATTGGGACGGGGCGCGGACATCCGTTTTTCCGGGAGAAGCCACTCTGCTGGTGGACTATGCGGGCTTCGTGCTGGAAGTGAAGGTGCGCGCCGGCACGGCCGTGCGCGTGACGCACGCCTCGACGCCCGACATCGCGCCACACCGCCGGGCATCGCTGTACTTCGAGATCACAGGCAGCAGGGCGGAGTTCGTCACCACGCTCCGCGCCATCAAGGCAGAGCTTGCCGCGCCGCTGCAGGCTGATGCGCGGGCGGAGGCGCAGCGCAGGCGCGTCGAGCTGAACCTGCTGGGGGCTGCAGATGCGGAGAGCGGCGAGAGCCGCCGCAACGAGAACGTGCAGTTCAATCTCGTGGACAACAACGCGCTGAAGGAACTCAACGTGAGGCTGGGCGTGACAGCCACCATCGTGCGCGAATTCCAGCCAGAGCGCGGCTGGTTCGGCACCGAGTTCGGCAATGCCCCGGCGTCGCCGCCGCACGTTCCTTTCGTCTCGGGAAAAGACTTCCACGGCGAACTGCGCTGGGCGCACCTGAATAGCGTGACGACGGCGCGCACATTTTTCCAGGTGGGTGACGTGCTTCCGGCACGGGAAAACGACGCGGGCTTTCGCGCCGGCGGGCGGACGTGGCGCAACGCCTCGTGGCAGACGCACGGCAGCCTGCGGTTGATCCGCGGTCAGGTGAACGGCAACGTGCTTGTGCCGCGAGCCGACGAGCGCACGGCGCTGGCAGCCGATCCGGCCGTGCGCGCGCTGGTGCAGCGGTTTCTCGATGCCTATCCCCGCGAGCCGCCCAACCGAACGGACATCAACCCGCGGGCGCTCAACACGAATTCCCCGCAAGCCATCGACCACCGGATGGGCGGGGCGAGGCTCGATCAGAAAGTGACCGCGCGCGATGCCGTGACGCTGGTCTACGATTTCACCTCGCAGGATGTCGATGCCTTCCAGCTGGTGGCGGGGCAGAACCCCGACACGCACATCAAGAACCACCGCGCGCGCGCCACCTGGACGCGAACGCCAGATGCGCGGACGGTGCTGGAGGCCACTGCGGCGTTCGACCGGCTGGGCTCGCTGCTCGTTCCGGAGCCAAACGCCGTCGGGCCGATGATCTCCACCGGGGGGCTGGAGACACTGGGGCCGCAAGCCATCATTCCACTGGACCGCGCCATGAATGTATACCGCGCAGCGGCCGCGCTGCGCCGGCAAGGCGGTGCGCGCTCCTGGATGGCAGGGATCGAGATCACCCGCAGGCAGATGAACGGCGCCGAGACGGACGCGCACCGCGGCTATTTCTCTTTCGGCAACGACTTTGGCCGCGATGCCATCACGAATCTCCGCATGGGCACGCCCTCGCAGCACATCGTGAGCATCGGCGACATCCACCGGGGGTTCCGGAATTGGGAAGCGGCAGCCTACGCGGGAGGGCGCCTGCGGTGGGGTGCATCGACAGACGTGGCATGGGGTGTTCGCTGGCAGGCGGCGACTCGACCCGTGGAAGTGAACAGGCGCAACTTCGTCCCCTACGACAGCGACCTGAACAACTGGGCGCCGTCGCTCAGCGTGGCGCGGAGGCTGGGACGCACGGCAGGCGTCTTCCGCGCCGCAGCAGGCGTGCAGTTTGGCGAGATCTTCCCCGTGACCTATTCGCAGGTGCGCTTCAGCCCGCCGGGAAGCGTGAAGATCGCGGTGCCGGCGCCGGACCTGCTGGACCCGCTGCGTGCGGATCCGCAGAAGGTGAAGGGCAATGTGTATGCTCTCGACCCGCGGCTGGCGACGCCCTACAGCTATCAGTACAACGCAAGCTGGGAACGCGAACTGGGGCGGCTGGGGCGAATCGAGGCGGGCTACGTGGGCAGCCGCTCGCACAAGCTGCTGATCATGTGGTACCGCAACCGCGGGCAGCCCGTGCCGGGTATTCCACTGACGACGGCGACCATCAATGACAGGCGTGCGGACAACTCGATTGCGGATCTGCGCTGGGTGCTGAACGGATCGCGCGGCTATTACGATGCGGCGCGTGTCACATTGGTCGTTCCGCGGCGGCGTGGGCTGAGCATGGAAGCAGCCTACTGGTTCAGCAAGGCGATGGACCTCGGCAGCGCCTACACGAACACGGCATACGATGCGGACTCGCGGCTGTCGCGCAGCCAGTGGGAGTTCGACACGCGCGGCGACATGAAAGGGTTGAGCGACTTCGACCAGCCGCATGCGCTGTTGTGGCGCGGGGCGTGGGCGGCGCCCGCGCGGACGCGCGTGCTTCGCGGTTGGGAGCTGACGGGGGTCGTGCTGCTGAAGAAGGGCACGCCGTTCACAGTCGTTTCCGGCAGCGATGCGCCGGGTTACGGAAACGTGGACGGCAATGGCGCGGACCGCCCGCACCTGCTCGATCCTTCCATTCTCGGGAGGACCATTGGAGATCCGGATACTTCGCGGGCGCGGCTGCCGCGGGCTGCGTTCGCCTACATCCGTCCCGAGGAGCCCCGCGGAAATCTCGGGCGCAATACGTTCCGGAAGGGCGGCATTGCAAACGTGAATGCCGCAATCAGCCGCACGTGGAGCCTCGATTCTTCGCGGCGCATCTCGCTGCGGGCGGAGTCCGTGAACCTGACCAACACGCCGCAGTTCGCTCCGCCGGGCTTCGAGCTGGCAAACCCGAACTTTGGCGCCATTACAAACACGCTGAACGAAGGGCGCACGTTCCGGTTCGCGCTGACGATGGGCTGGTAGCGCGCCGGGTCAGGCCAGCAGTTTTTCCATCTTCGAGCCCGCGCGGATCATGGTCTGGCTGCGGTCCGGGCCGGTGGAGACGCAGCCGACCTCGACGCCCGTCTTCTCCTCGAGAAACGCGATGTAGTCGCGCGCGGCGGCGGGCAGATCCTCGTAACGCGTGATTCCGGAGGTCGGAGTCTTCCAGCCGGGGATCTCCTCATAGACGGGTTCGATCTGCTCGAGCAGCGCGTTCTCGGCGGGCATCTCCATCGTTGTTTCGCCGTGATAACGGTAGGCGACGCACACCTTGATCTTCTCGAAGCCGTCGAGCACGTCGAGCTTGGTGACGATCAGCGAGTCGAAGCCGTTCACCATAGCCGTGTAGCGCAGCAGCGGCACGTCGAACCAGCCGCAGCGCCGCGGGCGTCCGGTGACCGAGCCGAACTCGTTGCCCGCTCTGCGGATGCGGTCGCCGTCCTCGCCGTGGTCTTCGCTCGGGAACGGTCCGCTGCCGACGCGCGTGATGTAAGCCTTGGAGACGCCGAGGATGCCGTCGATCCGCGTGGGCGCCACGCCTGTGCCTGTGCAGGCGCCGCCTGCGGCTGCGGAAGAGGACGTCACGAACGGATAGGTGCCGTGATCGATGTCAAGCATCGTGCCCTGCGCGCCTTCGAAGAGCACGCGCTTGCCCGCGCGGATCGCCTCGTTCAGCAGCTTCGCCGTGTCGCACACCATCGGGCGGATCTGCTCGCCCATGCGCTTGTAGTCCTCACGGATCGCGTCGAGATCCAGCTGATCGTCCAGATGAAACGCACGGGCGATGGTGCGCTTGTCCTCGGACAGGTAACGGTAGAGAGTATCGAAGACCTGCGGGTTCAGCAGGTCGGCCACGCGAATGCCGCGGCGCCCGATCTTGTCCTCATAGCATGGCCCGATGCCGCGCGACGTCGTGCCGATGGCCACGCGGTCCGGACGGTTCTCGCTAACCTTTTCCGCGAGGCGGTGGAACGGGAAGATGATGTGGGCGCGGTTGGAAATCGAGAGATTGCTGCGCACATCGATCCCCGCCTCTTCCAGAGTCTGGATCTCCTCCAGCAGCGCGTGAGGATCGATGACGACGCCGTTGCCGATGACGGCGCGCTTGCCCGGGTGGAGAATGCCGCTCGGAATCAGCTTCAATACGAAGCGGCGGCCGCCCACCTGCACGGTATGGCCGGCGTTGTGGCCTCCCTGATAGCGGGCCACGATATCGAATTTCTCGGCGAACAGGTCGACGATTTTGCCCTTGCCTTCATCGCCCCACTGCGCGCCCAAAACAATGAGATTGCTCATGGAGGGAAGCCCAAATCTTCGATTGTAGCGCAGGGGGTGCTCGAGCACCGGCAACAGTTCCGCGCGCCGCCAGCTTGCCGTCCTCCGGCCTGAACCGCAGCCGCTCCGGCGTCTCCGTGGAAGAATTCGGAAGGAAACCCGTGGCGGCGGCGGCAGGTTGGGTCTACCATAGCCGCAGGAGGGCATTTCGATGACGGTCCGCTTTCGGGGAGCGGCGTGCCTGCTGGGGATGACCTGCCTGGCATGGCCTTGCACGGGGCAGGCGGTAGTGGAATATGGCACTGCGACCGCTGCCAAGGGCGCGGCAGCCCCGGCTGCGAAGAAGCTCGGCGATGGCCTGGGCGCGATCCTGAAGAAAGCGGGCAGCGCGCTGGATCCTGTGCAGAAGGGTTCCGGAGGGGCTGGTTCCACCCGCGTTCCTCCCCCGTCGGCTTCCGTTGCCTCGGCGGTTCCTGCTTCCAGGAGCAAACCGGCGCAAGAGAAGGAGCCTACCGCAGAACAGTTCGAGAAGGTAACTGTGGGGATGACGTCGGAGGAGCTGCAGGCTGCGATCGGCAAGCCCGCCTTTCGAATCGTGGTTCCCGAAAACGGGCGTCTGGTGGAGATCTGCGAGTACAGCGCCAAAGGGATCTCTCTCGGCACCGTGCGGATGGTCGACGGCAAAGTGACGGAAATCCGGCGGGCGAATCAGTGACCGCATTCGCCGCCCTGAAGGCGGCAGTTTGCGGGCTTGGACAGTCCGCACGCACGGTGCTAGTCTGACAACGCCATGCGTTTTGCGGGACTCATCGGGACTGCGCTTCTGCTTTTGTCTTTCCAGCCGCATTCTCAGGCACAACAGGTGGAACTCTGGCTGACCACCGGAGACAGAACCTCGCTGTTGGCTCCGCAGCCGCCCGCGAGTTTCTCAGCGGAGAAGAAGCCCGCCTTGCCCGTCCTTCTGGTCGTGGATGGCATCGCCTATCAGCAGATCGAAGGATTCGGCGCGTCCATGACGGACTCGGCAGCCTATCTCATCCATCAGCGCGTGCCGGCAGAAAAACAGCAACAAGTGATGGAAGAGCTGTTCGACCCGGGGAAGGGAATCGGCGTCAGCTTCCTGCGCAATCCGATGGGCGCCTCCGATCTGGCGCGCTTCCACTACTCCTACAACGACCTGCCGCCGGGCGAGCAGGATCCCGGGCTGGAGAAGTTCAGCATCGATCACGACCGGCAGGACATCCTGCCGCTGCTCAGAATGGCGCTGCGCATTCAGCCGCAAATCCGCATGATGGGCAGCCCGTGGAGCGCGCCCGGCTGGATGAAAACGAGCGGCTCGATGATCGGCGGATCGTTGCGGAAAGAGGCCTATCCCGCATTCGCGCGCTACTTCCGCAAGTATGTTGAAGCCTACGCCGCCGAGGGCGTGCCCGTGCATTATGTCTCGATGCAGAACGAGCCGCTCTATGTGCCGAATGATTATCCGGGAATGTCTGTGACGGCGGCCGAACAGATCGATTTCCTGAAAAACCACCTCCTGCCCGAGTTGAACTCCGCGCGGTTGCCTGTGCGGGTTCTCGTCTACGATCACAACTGGGACCGTCCGGACTATCCTGCGGCGGTGCTTGCAGACCCTGTGCTGGCGGGTTCGTCCCGAATTGCAGGGACGGCGTGGCACTGGTATGGAGGCACAGCCGGAGCGATGACCCTGGTGCACCAACTCGACCCGAAGCGAGGACAGTACGTGACGGAAGCCTCGGGTGGCACGTGGATCGAGGATCAGGTGAAGGCGGACTTCGAGGCCATCATCCACTCCATGCGGAACTGGGCGCGTGCGTTCGTGAAGTGGGGGCTGGCGTTGAACCAGAACCGGGGCCCGCATGCCGGCGGCTGCAGCACTTGCACAGGGCTGATTGAAGTCAACGAGCAGACGGGCGAGGTGAAGAAGACGATCGACTATTACACGCTCGGGCACTTCAGCAAGTTTGTGCGGCCGGGGGCGGTGCGGGTGTTCTCCACCAATGCGCCCGGCCTGATCACAGCGGCGTTCGTGAACCGCGACCGCAGCCGGGTGCTGGTGGCCTACAACGAAACTGCCCGGGAACAGCGTTTTCAGGTGGAGTGGCGCGGACGGTGGGCGGAACTCCTGCTTCCGCCGCGCAGCGGAATGACAGCCGTGTGGCGTCAGGGTGTGGAGCCGCCGGGGCCGCCCGCGGAGCCGCGCGCGCCGCGAATCGCCAGACCGGAATTCATGATCCCGGCGACGGGCGCGCCGATTCTGGCTTCGAATTACTCCGATTTGCGCGAACTGCGCACGGAGCCGTGCACGGACTCCGATGGCGGCTTCAACCTTGGTTATGCCGCCGCCGGAAGCTGGGCGCAGTTTCGGAACATCGATTTCGGCTCAGGCGTGAACACAGTGGAAGCGCGTGTGGCGAGTGCCGGAACGGGCGGGACGCTCGAGTTCCGCCTCGATGCCCCGGACGGCGCGTTGATCGCTCAGGTGCCGCTCCCGGTGACAGGCGGTTGGCAGGCGTGGACCACCGTGAGTGCGCCCGTGAGGGGCGCATCCGGGATCCGGGATCTGTACGTCGTATTCACGCGGCAAGGCGGCAGCGGCGGATTGGGCAACCTGAACTGGTTCCGGTTCCGCAACAATTGAGCTGTCGTTCTACCGCAAGCCTGCGGACGTATGCGCGCGGACTGTCCGGAGTTGCCATGGCGGCTGGGTGAGGATGCTTCCCTCTGAGGCCAGTCGCCGCGGGTTGCTGCGCGGGATCAGATGCGGCCGCTCAGGCGAGATAGTCGAAGAGGCTGCGGCGAGGGGCGGCAGCCCGAACCTGCAAGGCGGCGTCCATGGTGAAGCGCACCTGCTGGAGTTCGACGATGGACTCCGTCAAATCGGCATCTTCGATTCCCGCGATCTGGGTTTTCAGCCGCAGCGTCATGGCGGCGGCTGTCTCCAGCGCCTCGGCGATTTGTGTTTGGACGTTGCCGTAGAACATGAGAGCGGCATTCAGGTGCGCGGCGACATCGCCCAGCGGTTCCAGCGCCTGCCGCATGGCGTCTTCGTCGCCGGAAAGCAAGGCCTGCCGCACGTTTTCGATGGCGGCGAAGACATTGCGGGCGGGATCCGCGTTGTCGAAGATCCATTCCGCATCGAGGGAAACGCGGAAAGTGACTCCCGTGGGATGGATCGCTTCGCGCGTGGCAGCGGAGCCCTGGTAGGCGCCCCAAGGCGGCGTGCCGCTCCAATCGAGCGAGTAGGCGGGGGTCTGATCCGAATTGCCGGAGAAGACGTACCGGCCGTCCACTTGCGTGTTCGCGATGCCGACCATCCGGACCAGCAGAGACTGGATTTCATCCGCGATCCCACGGCGTGTGGTTTCCGTCTGGATGCCGCTGGCGCCTGTCATGGCGAGCGTTCGCACGCGGTCAAACAGTTTCACCGCCTGCTGCAGCACGCCCTCCGCGCCGTCGACCTCCGTCCGGAAACGGCCGAGATTGGCCCGGATCTGTTCGAGTCTGGCGAGATCCGCTTTCGCGCTCACCAGGCTGACCACGCCGTCGGGTTCATCGGAGGGGGATGACAGGCGCTTGCCGCCCGCCACCTCCCGCTGCGCCCGCTCGAGGCGCGAGTTCAGTTCGCGCAGCCCGTCGAGAAACCGGTTTGTCGCCGCATCCAGTGAGCGGATCATTTCGCCGTCCCTGTTCTCTTAACGGATCAGTCCCAGCACGGTTTGAGTCATTTCATCGAGCACGCGGATCATCTGGGCTGCAGCCTCATAGGCCCGCTGCACCTGCATGAGAATCACCGCCTCCTCGTCCAGGCTCACCTTCTGGATCTCTTCCCGAAACTGCCGCGCCTGCGTCACCAGCTGCCTGGCCACGCCGTCCGCCTCCCGCCCTTCGGCCACCAGCCTGCCTACGGTTGCTGCCTGCACGGCATAGTACTGGACGAAGGAATAGCCGTCGATCCGCTTCTGTTGCGCCAGCTCGGCGGCGAGCACGGCAACGGCGTTGCCTCCCGGCGCAGACGGGTCCGCGGCAGGCAGCTCGCGCGCCGTCATGGAGGTCCGGCTCAGCGTCCGCGCCACTCCGAGGCTGGCGTTGTAGGTGAAGAGGCCCTGCGATGGCACATTGCCATCCAGATCCACACCCCCAAGCAGGACGGCATTCACGTCGTCGGCAAGCGTCTGCGCCAGCCGGTCCAGGTCCGCCAGCCTCTGCGGCAGGATGTCATTGCGGATTTCCAACAGCGCCTTCAATTTCCCGCCCGTGACCTGATCGGTGATGACCCTCCCTTCAGAATCGAGCAGCTCGACTCTGGCCGGATCGCTGACATCGAGCGACAGCGGATAGAAGTTGCCGCTGCTGGTGAGCATCGTCTGTCCGCCCAGATAGGCAGCCACGGTGCCGTCTTCGCGGCGCAAGATGGTGACGTCGGCCAGCTCGCTCAGGTCCTCGAGCAGGTTGTGCAGCCTCGACTGAAGCCCCGGATCGTCCTGCGCGCGGAAGTCCTGCTGGAAAACGCGGTTGATTTCTGCGATGTCGGACAGGATGCCATTGAGCTGATCCACCCGCTGCTGCAGCGCCTGCCGGGCGGAACTCGCAGCCTCCGTCAGCCCCGTGGCCATGGACCGAAACGACCGTGCCAGCGCGTCCGCGCGGTCGAGCACCGTTTGCCGCGCCGCCAAGTCATTCGGCGCCACGGTGAGCGCCGCCATGGACTGGAAAAAACGGTTGATCGCCGCTCCCAGCCCGGCGTCTTCGCCAATGCTGTAAAGCGGCTCGAGCTGTTCCAGCTGCGCGCGCCGCTCCCCGGCGTATCCCGATGCCGTCAGCCTCTGCCGCACCGTGGCCTCGGCGTAGGCGTCGCGCAGATTCAGCGTCCCGCCCGAGGCCACCCCGCCCGGCAAGCCGCGGTCGAGATCCATGGGCATCGCCGTCAGCACCTGCACCTGCTTGGCATAGCCGGGCGTCGAGGCGTTGGCCACGTTGGATTGCACCACGCCGGCAGCCCTTTCGAAGACCTTCATCGCCCCGGCAGCATTCCTCAGGGAAACAAACAGGTTGCCCATGACGACCTACCCCTCGCCGTTGTCGGTCTTGCCCGGTGCTTTCCCGGCGAGCCCCCGGCCCGGAGGGCCGTAGCCCAAACCCGCTCCCGCGGCCAGGCTCCACCCCCCGGCCAGAGACGCCGTGGCCTCAATCCATGCACGGATCTCCGGCTGCCGCTCCCGCCAGTGCTCCAGTTCGCGGCGGAACAGCTCCACGCCTTCGCGCCGCCCCGTGCGCCACAGCTGCTCGGCCTCCGTCAGGCACGCAGCGATCTCCGCCAGCCGCTTCTGCACGCGTCCGGCTTCCGCCAACGGAGCGCCCGCGACGGACGACTCCAGATCCTGCACCGCCGCCCGCAGCTGCGCAGCGAGTTCCTCCCAGCCCTCCTTGCCCGCCGATGGCTCAGAGTTCACCGCCGCCTTCCTCTTTGAGTTCCGCCTCGGCGATCAGCGCATCGGCCACGGCGTCCAGGTCCGGCTCATAACGGCCGGCCTCGAACTCTGCGGCCAGCGCCTGAATCCTCGCCTCGCGGGCATCGCCCCCTCCGGCCAGCTCCTGCAGCCGGGCTGAAAGCTCGCTCAGCGCCACCCGGTCGCTGCCATCCTGTTGGTTCGGCAGACCGGCCCTGCTTGCCCTCTGCGCCTCCGCCGCCTCAGCCAGCCGCGCTTGATCCAGCGCCGCCGGGTTCAGATTCGCCGCATTGCGGTCGTCTATCTTCATCGGATTGTCCGTGCGCCGCCGCGAAGGCGGACGTCACGCCTCCTTCGCCTTATCGGTTTCGCCCGCGGAAGATTTGAGAAAATCTGCAAGGCGTGGAATCCCTGCGGCGCCCCGCCCCGCCTCAGGCCGACTGAAAGAAGCGGACCCAACGCGGCGGCGGCTGCCGCCGCACCGGCTTGATTTCCGCCTCGGGCTCGCACCGGCGGCGGTAGTGGTCCAGGATGGACTCCGCGTCGTAGCCGGTCATCGCGGCATACTGCCGGATGTAGCTGACCGCAAACACTCCCCCGGGCAGTTCCTCGTACCGGCCGTCCTCGATCGCCTCCAGAAACCGGCGGCTGATCTTGGTCTCCGCCATGATCTCTTCCAGCGACACGCGCGCCCGCAGACGGTGCTCGCGCAACGGCAGCCGTCGTGCCGCCTGTGTCCCGTGGATGCGATCCTGGTTGGGCACAGTCTATTCCCGTGGCATTCATCCTATATCACCCAGTACTGCCATGGCTACCCCCTTCGCCCCCAAATTGGGGAAAAAATGACCCGAGCTCCGGCGCATCTCCTACGGCGCCTCCTTCCTCGCCCCTGTCTCCGCAGGCCCGGCGCGAGCCTCCCGGATCCGCTCCACGTCCGCCAGCAGCTGACGCGTAATCTTCTCCGCTACATCGGCGCTGGCCGAGCGGAACTTCGCTCCGAGGCTCTCTTGCGTCGTCGACCACAGCACATCGCCGTCGCGCGCAACAATCCGCACGCTGGCCGAGGCCTCGTGCCGCCGCTCCTGGATCCGCACGCTTTCGCTGTCGTTCACCCCCGCACCCAGAGCGCCATAGACGCGATTGCGAACTCCCGCGCCGCGACCCCCGGAGGCATTGGCCCGCGCTCCCACAGCCTCGCCGGACTGAAACACCTCGGTGAAGACGAGATCCTCGGCCGAACCGCGCAACACGGCATCCGCGCGGTCCGGGTTCTCGGTGATCAGGAACAGCCCGCTCCGCTGCAGGCTGGCGATCACCATGTCCCGGATCTGCGCCGCTCCCTCGCCGCCGCCGAAGCGGTCCACGTAGAGCCGCCTCACCCGGAGCAGGCGTTCGCCGGGATCTTCCTCCGCCTGTTGCCCTGCGGGCCAGAGCAGCAGGGCCAGCGCCACCGCAGTCCAGTTCATCCCTTGCCCGCCTTTCTGGCTTCCTCGTCCATATAAGTAATCCGTAGCCCCGTGCGCGCCTCCAGGCTCACCAGCACGGCGCGGATGGCGTTCTTGTCCACACGCAGCAGCACCGCCTCCTGCCGCCCGTCCTCGGTCTGGTAGCCGATGGCGAGAAAGTGCGCGCGCTTCTTGCTCAGGATCAGCATGGGGGAGACGAGGATCGCCTCCAGCACCCTGCGGTCCACCCGCTGGCCATATTCCAGAAGGTTGATCCGCTCGTAGGGAATGCGCAGAACGCTCCGCCGGGTCTCAAACACCAGAGAGACCGGGTCGGAGGTGGAAAGCCGCCCCTTGGCGCCCGTCTCGAGAGACTCCAGCGTGCCGCCGGCGTATTCCGCCGCCGCTCCGCGCCCGGCGTCCGCAGCTGCGGCGAGTCCTGCGGCCAGCAACCAGAGGAAGACACGCCTGCCCATCGCAGCCTGATAACAAGTGCCGGTCGGCATCAGGATTTCTCACTCGAGATCGAGGGCAGGGCTGCCCTTGTCCGGCGGGGAGCCGCCGTGGAACAATCAGACAAAACCGATCAAGCGGCGCTGCCGCGCCGCGAAAGGCAAGGCTCGTGTCCCTGGTTGATCTGCGCCCACCAGCCTCCCCCGCTAACCGCACGATTCTGCTGCATCCGGCGGATTCGGTGGCGGTGGCGCGGGTGCCGCTGCAGGCGGGCGATCTGCTCGTTGTGGCAGGCGAACAGATCCGCGTGCGGCAGGCGATCCCTGCCGGGCACAAGGTCGCCGTGCGTTCCATCCTCGCGGGCGAGAACGTCCTCCGTTATGGCCAGGTGATTGGCCGCGCTTCGGCGCCCATCGAGCCGGGCGATCACGTCCACCTCCACAACCTCGCCTTCGATGAGGGCATGCGCGAGTACCGCTTCCCCGCCGAACCGCGCCTCCTTCCCCCGCCGCCCGAACCGTTGCCCACGTTTCTCGGCTATCTGCGCCCGGACGGGCGAGCCGGCACGCGGAACTATATCGTCGTCGCCGCAGCCAGCAATTGCTCGTCCCATGCCGCGGAACTCGTGGCGGAACATTTCCGCGGTCGCCCGCTGCCGGAGGGGGTCGACGGGGTGGTCGCCTTTCCGCACGCCGATGGCTGCGGCCACTCCATCGGGCCGGACACGGAACAGTTGCACCGCGTGCTGCTGGGCGTGATCGACCATCCGAATGTCGCCGGGGCGGTCCTCCTCGGGCTGGGATGCGAGATCAACCAGGTGGGGCGATATCTGGCGGAGCTGCCGCACGAGCTGCTGGAGGGCTTCACCATCCAGGATTCGGGCGGCACGCCTGCCACGGTCGAGGCCGGGGTGCGGGCCGTGGAACGGCACATCGAGCGCGCCGCCGCCATGCGGCGCCAACCGCTGCCCGCGTCGAAGATCGTGCTCGGGCTGAATTGCGGCGGCTCGGACTCCTTCAGCGGAATCACGGCCAACCCGGCGTTGGGGGTGTGCTCGGATCTCCTCGCCCGCTGCCGCGGCGCTGCCGTCCTGGCGGAAACCCCGGAAATTTTCGGTGCCGAACACCTCCTTGTAGAGCGGGCCGCCAGCCGCGAAGTGGCGGAAAAGCTCCTGCAAATGGTGGCGTCTTACAAAGAATATCTGTCCCGCTTTGGCGGCTCTTTCGACGATAATCCCTCGCCTGGGAACAAGGAGGGCGGCCTGACGACAATTCTGGAAAAATCGCTGGGCGCGGTGGCAAAAGGGGGGACTCTTCCCCTGATGGAGGTCGTCGACTACGGCGAGCGCGTCCACGGGCCCGGGCTGGTTTTCATGAATACGCCCGGCTATGACCCCGTTTCCCTCACCGGCCTCGCGGCGGGCGGCGTCAACGTGATCGCTTTCACCACCGGGCGCGGCTCGGCCATCGGCTTTCCCACGATTCCCGTGGTCAAGATCGCTTCCAATACGGCCATGTTCCGCCGCATGCGGTCCAATATGGACCTCGATGCAGGCCCCATTGCGGAAGGGGAAGCCACGGTGGAAGAGGTGGGGCGCAGAGTCTTCGAGCTGGTGCTGGAGACGGCCTCGGGGCGGCGTACGGCGAGCGAAATTCACGGGCACCGCGAATTCGTGCCGTGGCGGATCGGCCCGGTGCTTTGACCGCTCCTGTGTAGCGGGCGGGAACGGATCGAAGGAGATTGCATCACGATGCCGGTTCTGGATCTCTTCCGGCTGGACGGGAAGCTGGCTCTGGTCACCGGCTGCCGGCGCGGGATCGGTCTTGCCATTGCCGAGGCGCTGGCCGAGGCGGGCGCGGACATCGCCGGGGTCAGCCGTTCGCTGGAGGACGATGGCGGAGAGATCGGTCGCCGCGTGCGGGCGGCCGGGAGGCGCTTCTTCCCTTACCGGTGCGATCTCGCGGACCGCGCCGCGTTGCGGGAATTGCTCCGGCGGCTCTCTGCCGACCTGCCTCCGGTCGACATCCTGATCAACAACGCCGGCGCCATTCTGCGGGCGCCCGCCGTGGATCACTCCGACGAAGCGTGGGACGCGATCCTGGCCACCAACCTGACGGCGCCGTGGATTCTCGCGCGCGAGATCGGGCGAACGATGGTCGAGCGCCGTGCGGGCAAGATCATTTTCATCGCCTCGCTGCTCTCTTTTCAGGGAGGGATTCTCGTGCCATCCTATGCCGCGAGCAAGGGCGGGGTGGCGCAGCTGGTGAAAGCGCTCGCCAATGAATGGGCGCCGTTCGGCGTCTGCGTCAACGCCATTGCGCCCGGCTACATCGCCACGGACAACACAGCCGCCCTGCGCGAGGATCCCGTGCGCGCGCCCGCCATCCTGTCCCGCATTCCGGCAGGGCGTTGGGGTGAGCCCGCCGATCTGGCGGGCGCCGCCGTCTTTCTCGCCTCGCGGGCTTCCGATTACATGCACGGCGCGATCGTCGTGGTCGACGGCGGATGGCTGGGCCGTTGAAAGCTGCGTTTCGATATGATGCTCTCTCGCTGGTGGCGCGCTATGTCCGGGATCACTCGACGGCTCTTCGCGGGCGCCGCCGCCGCTGCGCCCGCCGCTTTTGCGCAGGTTCCTCCGATGAATCCCCTGCCGCGGTGGCGCGGCTTCAACCTTCTGGATCTGTTTCAGGCTTTGCCGCCGAAGCCGGATTCCGCCCCGAAGCCTGTGACCGAGGATGAGCTGCGCTGGATCCGCGACTGGGGCTTCAACTTCCTGCGGATTCCGATGGATTACTGGTTCTGGATCGACTCCGGCTGGCGCACAACGCGCCGGCTTCTGCCCGAGGAGACGTTCCAGATTCGCGAAGCTGCCCTGGAGCCGATCGACCGCCTGGTCACTTTGGGCCAGAAATACAGCCTGCATATCTCGCTGAATTTCCACCGAGCGCCCGGCTATTGCATCAACAACCCCGAACGCGAGCCCTTCAGCCTCTGGTCGGACCCGCGCGCAGAGGAGGCGTTCGTCTATCATTGGACCTACTTTGCGAAACGCTACCGGGGTGTGCCGGACTATGCCCTCAGCTTCAATCTGCTGAATGAGGCTCCGGCGCCGCGGGAAGGCTACATGGACCGCGAGGATTACGTCCGGGTCATGCTGCGCGCCGTGAACGCGATCCGCGCCATCAGCCCCACGCGCACCATCCTGATCGACGGGCTTCGAGTGGGAAATGAGGTCGTCTACGAGATGATCTGGACGGGCGTGGCGCAGTCCGTGCATGCCTACACGCCGTCGCGCGTCTCCCACTACCGCGCCTCCTGGGTGGACCGCAAGATGGACTTCCCTGACCCGGACTGGCCGCTGCGCACGGAAGACGGGACGGTCGAGTTCGGCCGCGAGGATCTGGAGAAGCTCTACGCTCCCTGGGGCGAGCTGGTGCGGAAAGGGATCGGCGTGCATTGCGGCGAGGCAGGCTGCTACAACCGCACGCCGTACCGCGTCTTCCTCGCGTGGATGGAGGACGTGCTCGACATCCTGCAGGGCCACGGCATCGGCTGGGCGTTGTGGAACTTCCGCGGGCCGTTCGGGATGCTGGACAGCGGCCGCGCCGACGCCGACTATGTGGACTGGCACGGCCACAAGCTCGACCGCAAGCTGCTGGAGCTGCTACAGCGCTACTAGGCTGCCTTCTGTTACGGGCAGGATCTACCGCCCGAGGAAGATTTGCGCGGCGCAGACTCTTGTTCCGAGGGCCACCACACCGACGCCGGTCCATTCAAAGGGCCCCTCGATGGCGCGGCGGTGGCCTTCGCTGGCGAGCCATGCATGAACCGCCTTCTCCGCCTGGAAGCCTCCGTTTTCCATCAGGAAGACGTTCTCGCCCGCCGTGCGGGCGCCCGTGACGCGGCGAAGCCGGGCCGCGCGTTGCCGGAAACCCGAATGAGCATCGCGTGCCTTGCCTTTCAGCAGGCGTTCGCAGTGCTGCCGGGCTTCCTGCGCGGCAGCCTCATTCCAGACCAGCTCGCCCAGTGCTTCCGCTCGCCGGTGCAGGTTGACCTGTTGCAGCACCTGCTGCTCGGCGCCGGCGAGCGCCGCCATCATCAAGAGACTCCACAAAACCATGCGCTCGTGCTTTCCGCTTGCGGGTTCGCCTTCGTCAGGCAAGGATTCCCATCCACCATCGGCGGAGGCCGACTCTTGCTGCAGCGGCGCCACCGAATTCCGCGCTCGAGAGCCATGCACCTGGCAGGGAGTGGCAGCGCGCCCGCTATTCCCTTTTTCTACCACGAGAGTCGGGCCGTGCTTGCGGCAGCTGTCCGGAAGAGGGGCGGCTGCCAAGGACATTGCGCACGTCCGGTCTTGCGGAGCTGGCGTCCGAAGGGCAAAAGCTGCAGGGGTGCGCAGCGGCCGGCGCGAACTGCCACCGGGCGTTCGCGCTCCCGCACGCCCCGCTTCCGGGGGCTTGCCACGGGCGCTCCACATTTTCAACCGGAGGCGCCTTTTCCTGTCCAAGCCGGGCTCGCAGCGGACTCGCCAGCCGGACGGGGCAGAAAAAATCATGAATGCCGCCAGCAAGGACTTTTGTCCGCAAGGGGCGTTCTCGACGGCCATCTCCGCAAGGAACGTGTGGTGGGGTGGTGCGGAAGTCCGCTGGAGGACATCCTTGGCCTCACTCTCCTGTTTCAGTGCTTTTTTCCGGAAATGCGGCTAATATTCTGAGCCTGCCATGCCGATGAAACGACCGGAATACCTCTGCAAACGGGATATTCCGTTTCTTCGACGCTTGAGGAGTGTGACCGATGGGACTGTTGCAATCGCTCGATGAAGGACGAATCGGCGGGGTTCTTTTGCTGTTCTGCATATTTCTGGCGGTGTCTCTGTTCGCCTTCTCCGCCGGCAGGCCCCTGGCGCTGTTGAAAGGGCTCTTCTGGACGCTGATGGACCTGTTGGTGGCTCCCTTCGCCTACGTCAGGTATGCGGTGTTTCGTCTCTCCCAGGAGGGAGGAAAAAGCGTCCGGATTGATGTCGCCGATCCCCAGTTTCTGCTCCGGACCGCGATCCGGATCCAGCTGGCCGTGCTCTTTCTTTCCCTGTCCATCATTGGAGCCTTCGGGCTTCTCATGATTGTGGATGCAAGCGTGCCGGAGGAAGTGGGGGAGGCTCGCAAGCAAGCAGTCGTGCAGCTGGCAGAGTTGCGAAACCAGCAGTTGCCTTCCCTGGAGCAGGCGCTGCGGGAGGTGAAGAACAAGCTCGCCGACAGCAGTGCGGTAGAGAATGAGCTGCGAGCGAAACGGTCGGCGGCAGCCAGCCTGGAAGCCCAGGCCTCGGCGTTGCAATCCCGCCTGCTTGAGAGCGACTACAGCGAACATTTCCTCTCGATCGACCGGTTCCTCAAATTGAACGGGACCCGGATGAGCTCGAGCGAAGGGCGCAACCAGATTCGGGAGGCGGTCGAAAGTTACCTGAGGCAATCCCCGACTTCCGAGGATTTCGACAAGACAATTGCGAAGTACCTGGACCTCCTCTTCGAAAAGGCAGAGAAGGAAGCCGAAGTCCAGTCCCTGCTGGCAGCGAACTCCAGAGAGATCCTGCAGCAGAGGCAGGCGGAACTGCAGGAGCAGCTGGCGGAAACGAGAAAACAGGAACAGAGGCTGGAACGGGAGGCTTCCTGGTCCCGGCTGCTGGAAAATATCTCTGGTCGGCGTCTCACGGGCGGCTTTTTTCTGCTGCTGGCTGTAGTATGGGCAGTGCTCTGGCTGGGCGGACTGGGCATCGAATACGCAGAGATCGTAATCGACATCGCCACGAATCTCCGCAGGCTGCGGCGCGTGGCGGAGGGTGCCCCCCGCGGCACAGTGATCCAGCCTCTGCCGGCCGGGGGGCAGCCCTAGGGGAGCACATTGCGCAGCGGGCGTCCATCCCCAACGAACCGCCGAACGGCGCGGCTGCCGGAACTGGTTGAATTCAGGACGCTGCCTCTGGTCGTACGGCAGCCGCGCGGGACCGCTTGGGCAAGCTTGCAATGGCGGACGGGGGTGCCGGAAAGTCCAGCCGCCCCGCTGCGCCTTTGGCTGATTCGGCTACTCCAGCCGCTCCGGCTCCAGGCGGATGTTCTTCTCGCCGGCGGCTTTCTTCTCGGCGTAGCGGCGCACCCAGTCCTGCCAACGCTTGCCCGCTGCCATATCGCGTCCGCTGAAGGCGATGCCGGCGATGTCCGAATAGCGAAGTGACAGCTTCTGCGTGCTGCCCGGCGGGATCAGCCGCACGACGCTCTCCTCGAGGCTTGCCCGCGAGCGCCGGTCAAACAGATAACCCTCTACCCGGGCGCCGTTCTTCAGCAGCAGCGTGACGTCGCCCCGGTAGTCGAACGCCGCCTCGATGCCCTCGCGCAGGTCCGCTTCGCCCTCCGCCATCCAGACGACACCCTGCGCAGCGATTCGCTCCAACGTATTCATGAGCCTCGTTCCCGGTTCGTGCCGCCGATCTGGACGAGCTCCCACGGATGCGGCTGCGGCTCCAGGCGCTCGAGCTCTTCCGCCGCTGCCGGATCTTTGTAAGTGGAAAACGTGGCACGGATGGTTTCCAGGAAGCCTCGCCAGCTGCTGAATGTGTGATGGACAGCCGTAGCCTCATAGCCGCTGTGCATCATGCAGTTGGCGCACTTCGGATTGCCGCTTTCGGGGCCGTAGCGCGACCAGTCCGTCTCCTCGATCAGCTCCTGGAAGGTTTCGGCGTAGCCATCCTGCTGCACGTAGCAGGGGCGCTGCCAGCCGAACAGGTTGTAAGTGGGCATGCCCCAGGGCGTGCAGGTGAACTCCCGCAGCCCCATCAGAAATTCCATGAAAAGCGGCGAGAGGTTGAACACCCAGCGCTTCTTGCGGTTGGAGAGGATCAGCCGGAACAGCTTCTTGGTGCGTTCCCGCGCCAGCCACAGCTCCTGGTTCGGCGCCTTCTCGTAAGCGTAGCCGGGCGAGAGCATCATGCCCTCGACGCCGAGATCCATCATTTCGTCGAAGAACGCGCGCACGCTGCGGGGATCGGCGCCGTCGAACAGCGTCGTGTTCGTCGTGACCCGGAACCCGCGCCGCACCGCCTCCCGGACTGCCTCGACAGCGATCTCGTAGCCGCCCTCGCGGCACACAGAAAAATCGTGGTGCTCCTTCTGCCCGTCCAGATGCACCGAAAACGTGAGGTATTTGGTGGGGCGGAACAGCGGAAGCTTTTCTTTCAGCAGCAGGGCGTTGGTGCAAAGGTAGACATATTTCTTCCGCGCCACCAGCCCTTCGACGATCTCATGAATCTGCGGGTGCAGCAGAGGTTCGCCGCCGGGGATGCTGACAATAGGCGCGCCGCACTCCTCGACAGCGCGGAAGCATTCCTCGGGAGTGAGCTGTTGCTTCAGGATGTGGTGCGGATACTGGATCTTGCCGCAGCCGGCGCAGGCGAGGTTGCAGCGGAACAGCGGCTCGAGCATCAGCACCAGCGGATAGCGCTTGCGCCCGCGCAACCGCTGCTTGAGAACATACACGGCCACGGTCCACATCTGGGAAATCGGAATGGCCATAGGCGGCAGCCGGGCCCCGGGAAGAACAAAGCCCTTGTCGATTTGTAGCATCCGGCCCGGTGCGCTGTCAAAGTCGGGCTGGGCCGCCAGGGGAGGGGAAGCCGAGATTCCGGGACGTTTGAAGCGCACCGCGGGGCGAACCGGACGGCAGCGCCGGCTCCTGATGCCATCAGAATTGCTTCCACTCAATGGCTGAGGCGCGTGCCTGCGGACAAGCGGCGGCGGGCATTCCCGGCAAGGGATGCCCGCCATCGCCTTCGTTTTGCCGGTGGCAGCAGCACGCTTCAGAAGCTGCGGACCACGACGTTCGTCTTCCGCTTTACGGTCGTGCCGGTATACAGGTTGCGCAACGTGAGCAGCCCGTACACCTCGTCCGTGCCCCAGTCTTCGTCCAGCAGGCTGACTCCGACCGTGACATCGAACGTGGCCCGTTCCCTCGCCTCAGGCGTGGCGTCGGGGAAGATGCGGGTGGCATAGCTGTACAGGAAGTCATCCGGGTTCAACCACATCCCCAGGTCCTCGCCCCAGAGCGAGCAGTGGAGAGCGAACCGCAGCCCCTGCTTCATCTCGTTCATTTCGTAAGCCGTGAAAATCACGTCGCAGGTCACGACGCACCGGGCCGTCTTCTTTGTCTGGTCGACGCTGATATTCAGCCTCGGATTCGCCAAAGTTGCCATCTGTTTTTCCTCCTGAGGCGAGACGCGGCGCCGCCTTCCTGCTCGCCGGCCGCATGGAGCGGTTCGTGCGATGGACGGCCCAGCGGGCCGTCTCCGGCGGACACCAGGCCTCCGGTCAAGGGCGCCGCCTTGCCCCTCGCGGCGGCCCTGGTTATCACGCGGCCCGGGCAAAATCTTGCGCAGACCGAATTTATTGCCTGCAGGTTTTATACGCGAAATGCGTCCCAATAAGCAAAGGAATTAATTGCCTATTTCAGAATGGAACTTTGGTTTTTCCGGCTCAGGCGGATTCCCTGCTCCGGAATTCTCCGTCTGTTCTCCGGCGGTTCCGGGCGGGCCGCGCAGTTGCACGCCTTTCACGCGGCGCCAAGGGGATGCGGAACGCCGGGAGCAGCCCGGCCGGCGGGCGGTCCGGCCATGATCCGGGAACGGATTCTCCCCTCTTCCGGGGGAGGGGCCGGGTGCGGATCAGGCGGAAGGAGCCGAGTATTTCCGGCAAAGATCGCGCAACTGGCCCAGCAGCCGCGGAACCGCTGTAGGGGCAGGCTCCTTGGCCTCGTATTCCAGCGACAGGTAGCCCTTGTAGCCGCCTGCTGCCACCAGCCGGACCACGCGGTCCCAATCCTGCGGACCGCGCTTGCCGTCTTCGTGCACCATCTCGGACTTCACCTGCACGTTGACGGCATGCGGGAGGCACATCTCCATCTGACGGTATGGATCCTCGGTGAAATTCCCGGTATCGAGATTGATGCCGACCCACGGGGAGCCGGTCTTGCGCACGATCTCAAGAATGCGGTCCGCGCGCGTGGTGATGCCGCCGTGGTTTTCCAGCCCGAGGATCACTCCCTGCGCGCCTGCGTATTCCGCCCCGCGCTGCAGGCACTCGACAACCCACGGCACCGCCTGCTCCTCGGTGATGCCGCCGCGCAGGTAGCCCCCGAACACGCGAATGTGGCCTGCTCCGAGGGCGGAAGCAACGTCGACCCAGCGGCGGATATTTTCCACCTCCGCATCGCGATCTTTTTGTTCGGCGCGTGTCAGCTCCGTGCGAATAGCGATCGAGTAAATCTCCACGCCGCACCGGTACGCAAGCCGCCGCAACGAGTGCAGCCACTGCCGCTCCGTGGAGGGAACCCAATAGACGGTCATGTCCAGCCCGTCGACGTCCCACTCCACACAGGAACGGACGAGGTCCTCGTACGTCATGCTCTTCTTCTGAAGCTCCTGCCGGAACGAGTACGCGCACAGCGCGGGCTTCAGGCGCGCGCGCTTCGGAAGCGCATCTCCGGTCTGTGCGAAACCGAGCGCGGCAGGCGCCAACGCGGAGGCGGCGAGAAAGGAACGGCGGTTCATGGCTTCGATGCTATCGCAAGCGGGGAGCGTCCGCGAAAGGTGGGCGGGGCAGGGAAGCCGAGCAGTTCGGCGATCATCGGGGCGATGTCGATGATGCGGAACCCGGGCCACAGTACGCCTTGCGGGATTCTCGGCCCCGCGGCGATGCAGATGGCCTGCATGTCGCGGCGCGTGGGGAGGAAACCGTGCATTCCGCGCGGGCGCACGTCGGAAACCGCTTTCTCCGACGGGCGGGACGAAGCGCCATATCCGGGGGCGAAGTCAAAGTAGAGATCGCCGCCCGCGGGGCCGCCGATGCCGAACCGCTCGCCATCGAGTTCCGGCGTGAAAAAGGACACGATTCCCGGAACGGCCGCCAGCGTGCGGCGCGCCTGTTCGACCACTGCGGCGCGCTCGCCCGGCGGCACGAGGCCGTGCTTCCAGTCGGTCGTGTTGACCAGGATCGAATGATACAGGTAGGCGGCCTTCGAGTCGAGCTTCGCCTGCTCGAGCACGGCGGGCACAGAGATGAGGCGGGACACGGGCGCCATGCCGTGGTCGGAGACCCAGAGCACATGATCCTTGCTCTTGTCGCTGGCCAGGCGGGCGAACTCCGCAGCGCCGCGGTCCACGGCGATGTATGCCCAGCGGCGCCATTGCCGTGCCTGCTCGTCGCCGGAGCGCGCCGCGGCGAGCCACATGTGATCCGCCTCGTCGGGAAAGGGCAGGTAGCTCTGCAGCAGCCGGGGACGGAACTTGCGCCCGAGCCACGCCGCGTGCCGCGTCATCTGGCGGACCACAAGTTCCATCGCCTCCAGGTATTCGGCTTCCCGGATCAGCCCCTTGTCGAGTAACGCCGTCGGGCCATTGCCAACGAAGCCGCCTGCTTCGCGGAAGATCTCGTTTAACGGCAACGAAGAGCCGAGCTCGTGCCACGGCGTCACATACAGCCGGAAGCCCGCCTCGCCGAGTTCGAAGAGCCGGAAATAGATCGCAGCGGGCACGGGCGCCTCCAGCAGCAGAGGCGGGCTGAAGCGGCGTGCCAGCGGGCGGCGGCGTGGAGGCTCCGTTTCCACAGGAGCGTAGGAAACTGTCACCGCCTGCTTGCCGGAAGTCAGCGACACGCGGACAGACTTCTTGCCAGGGACGACGCGAAAAGACGCCGGGCCATGCTCGAACAGGTACGAGCCGTCGGGCAGCCGCTTGCCTGTCTGCGGCGTCCAGAGCGCATGGGGCGCCAGCAGGCGCGTCTGGTAGCCGTTGACGACCACTGCGCCGGGCGCGGAGTTGAACCGTGTGAGCGGATAGCCCTGCGTGGGCTGATGCGCGACGGAGGGGATGCCGGCGCGCGCAGCTGCCACCCAGAAGGTTTCCGCGGCGAGCTGCTCGGCGCGGAATCCGTTGCCGCGCTCCAGCACTGTATGTTCCCCGCGCGGAAGCACCGGCGGCGAGTTGGCCGTGATGTGGTTCACGTCGCCATAGCAGCCCGTCCACAGCGCGGCATGAGAGTTTGCCGTGGTGGAAGGGAAGGCGGGCTGCACTCCGCGGGACGCGGCGCCGCGGCGGGCGGTGGCCTTCAGAACCGTCAGTTCCTCCGCAACAGGATCCTCAAAAAATGTTTCCGCGCCAAGGCCATCGAAGGAGACGATCAGCAGGCGCTGCGCGCCGAGCGGCAGCGCGCACAGCAGCGCAAGGGCCGGGATCAGCCGGCGCCGTGTTGTTTGAACCATGCCAGCATCCGTTTCCAGCCGTCCTCGGCGGCGTCCTTGCGGTAGCTGGGACGGTAGTCCGCGTGGAAGCCGTGAGGGGCTGCCGGGTAGAGGATGATTTCGCCGGGCTTGCCGGCGGATTTCAGCGCAGCGCGCATGCGCTCGACGTGCTCGACGGGAATCCCCTGGTCGGCTTCGCCGTAAAGCCCAAGCACCGGCGCCTTCAGATCCGCAACGACCTCAATCGGCGCCTTGGGCTGCAGCTCGGAGGGTTGCCGCGGAACCAACTGCCCGTACCATGCGACGCCCGCCTTCAGTTTCGGCTGGTGCGCAGCATAGAGCCAGACGATGCGCCCGCCCCAGCAGAACCCTGTGATGGCGAGCTTCTCCGCGCTGCCGCGGTTCTCCGCAGCCCAGCGGGCGGCGGCATCCAGATCTGCCAGCACCTGCGCATCCGGCACGCGTCCGACGACCTTGCGGATCTCCTCGAAGTTTTGCAGGTTGTCCACGCGTCCCTGCCGCGCATAAAGATCCGGGGCTACCGCCAGATAGCCAGCCTTGGCAAGCCGCCGGCAGACGTCCTTGATGTACTCATGCACGCCGAAGATCTCGTGCACGACCAGCACCACCGGAAAGTTCGAGCCGCGCGCGGGCATAGCGCGGTAAGCGGGCATGAGCCCGCCCTCGGCGGGGATCTTCACCTCGCCCGCCTCCAGCCCTTGCGTGTCTGTCGTGATCGTCTGCGCGGAGACCGGCTGCACGGCAAGCGCGAAGCCCGCTGTGAGGCTGGTGACAATGAATCCGCGCCGCGGACTCGGCCCGGGTTCGGGAAACAGGCTTTTTTCGTGATCCCTCAGATTCTGATCCGACATGGGCCCCTCTGCGATGGTGAAATCCCCCTGATTCTAGCAAGCGGCAGCACCGGGGCTCAGCGGCAGCAGAGCGGGGCGCCGCCTCATGTCGCCTGCTCGAGTTCCAGCGACACCTGCTCCCATTCCGCAAGCGTCTGGTCGAGTTCGCGCCTGCGCGCCTCCAGCAGCTCCATGCGGCGGCGGTGCTCTTCCGCGTTAGTGAAATGAATCAGCGACTGCTCGATGGCGGCGATCTCCTGTTCGAGCTTCGCCGCCTGCTCTTCCAGATCCGCGGCTTGCTGCTCCAGTTGGCGGACCTTCATCGGATTCAGGCGGCGCGGGCGGGCAGGCGCCTCCGGCGGGGCAACGGCTGCTGGCGCGGCCACCGCGGTTTCGCGCACTGCGGCGGGCGCCGCGGCGGACACTTCCTGCCCCGGCGCCGCCCCTCCCTGCTTGCGGTACAGGTAGTCTTCGTAGTTGCCCGGATAGATGTTCACGCGCCCGCTTTCGATCTCGAACACCCGCGTGGCGAGCTGATCGATGAAATAGCGGTCGTGCGAGACGAAGACCAGCGTGCCGGTGTACTCGCGCAGCGCCTCGAGCAGCACGTCCTTGGCGCGCAGGTCGAGGTGGTTGGTGGGCTCGTCGAGCAGCATGAAGTTGGCTGGGTTCAGCAGCATGCGCGCCAGCGCGAAGCGATTTCGCTCGCCGCCGCTCAGCACGCGCACGGTCTTGAACACGTCATCTTCGGTGAACAGGAAGCAGCCAAGCAGCGTGCGCAGCTCGGTGACCGTCTTGCCATTGGCAATGCTCATCAGGTCGTCGAGCAGCCGCGCGTCGGGATCGAGCGCCTTGTACTGATCCTGCGCGAAGTACTCGGGCTGCACGTTGTGCCCCAGGCGGTATTCGCCCGAGGTGAGCGGCTCGGCGCCGGCGAGCATGCGGATCAGCGTCGATTTGCCGGCGCCGTTGACTCCCACCAAGGCGATGCGCTCGCCGCGCTCGATGACGAAGTTCACGTCGCGCAGCACCACGCGCGTCCCGTACGCCTTCGTCACATTCACGAACTCGGCGACAATGCGCCCCGAGGGCTTGGGCTGCGGGAACGAGAAGTGAATGGTCTGCTCTTCTGGCGGGATCTCGATCCGCTCGATCTTCTCGAGCTCCTTGATACGCGACTGCACCTGCTTCGCCTTGGTGGCTTTGTAGCGGAAGCGGTTGATGAACGCCTCCAGGTGCTGGATGCGCTCCTGCTGGTTGCGCCAGGCAGCCAGGAGCTGCTGCCGACGTTCTTCCTTCTGCTTCAGGTAGGCTTCGTAGCCGCCCGTGTAGAAGTGCAGCGACTTGTTCCACAGCTCCGCGATGCGGCGAACGGTGACGTCGAGGAAATAGCGGTCGTGCGAGATGAGCACGAAAGCATACGGGTAGGAGTTGAGGTATTCCTCCAGCCAGTTGCGCGCCTCAAGGTCGAGGTGGTTGGTGGGCTCGTCGAGCAGGAGCAGGTTGGGCTGTTCGAGGAGAAGCTTTGCCAGCGCGATGCGCATCTGCCAGCCGCCGGAGAAGTGTTCCGTGCGGCGCGTCCAGTCTTCCTTCGGAAAGCCCAACCCGGTGAGCACCATGCCCACTTTGGCCTCCAGCGCGTAGCCGTCCATGTTGCGGAAGTGCGCCTCCAACCATGAATAGCGGCTGGAGGCAGCCTGGTATTCGGGATCGTCGGGGGGCAGCGCGGAGAGCTGCTCGAGAGTGCGCTCCATCTCCCGCTCCATCTCGCGCAGGCGGTCAAAGACGGAGAGGCACTCCTCGAAGACGGTGCGCCCGGAGAGCTGAAGCCCGTCCTGCGGGAGGTAGCCGGCAGTGATGCCCTTCTGGACCGTGCACTCGCCGGAGTCGAGCGTCTCCAGCCCGGCGAGAATCCGCATCAAAGTGGTCTTGCCGCTGCCGTTGGCGCCGACGAGCCCCACGCGGTCCTGCGGCGTGATGAGCCAGTTGACGTCCTCGAACAGGACCTTCGGGCCGAAGCGCTTGCCGGCGCGGACAAGGCTGATCATGGCTGGAAGGGATCCGGGCGGTGGCGGAGGATGCGTCCTCCGCGCGCCTCGGTGAGCGCTCCTCCGTCGACCATGATGACGCCATTGACCAGAACGAAATCGAAGCCCTCGCTGTACTGGTGCGGCTGGGCGTAAGTGGCCCTGTCCTGCACGCGCTCCGGATCGAACAGCACGAGGTCCGCGGCGAAGCCCTCCCGCACGAGCCCGCGGTCGCGGAAGCCAAAGGTGCGCGCGGGCAGCGACGTCATGCGGCGGATGGCGTCTTCCAGCGTGAGGATGCCTCGCTTGCGGACGTACTCGGCGAGAACGCGGGCGTTGGTTCCGTAAGAGCGCGGGTGGGGCATGCCCTCGCCGAAGACGCGCACGCCGCCGTCGCTGGCAATGGCGGTGTTCGGATACCGCAGGATGCGCTCGATGTCGATGTCGCTCATCGAGTGGTAGATCATCTGCGCGCCGCCCTGCAGCAGGATGTGGAAGATCGTTTCGATCTGGTTGTCCAGCGTGGGTTCGAGCCCCCGCAGCTTCGTGATCTCGACCAGATCCTTGCCCTCCCAGGAGTGATCCGGCTTGTAGTAGGCCACCTTGGCGTACGAATAATCGGGGTGGCCGAGATCCTGGAGCCGCTGGCGCATCTCGGCAACGATGCGGGCGCGCGTTTCCGGACTGGAGAGCCGCTCCCGCAGGGCATCCGTGCCGCCGGCGAGCGCCCACGCGGGCAGCGTGATCCCGAGGTTGGTGGAGGCGTGATCGTATGGATACTGATCGACGACGACGTCGACGCCGCGGCGGCGGTATTCCTCGACGAGCGCGATGGACTTCTCGCTGAAGCCCCAGATGCGGGGCGTGTCGATCTTGAAGTGCGAAATCTGCACGGGCATGCGAGCCTGCTCGCCGACGCGCGCGGCTTCATGGATGGCTTCGAGGATCTGCGCACCCTCGTCCCGCATGTGCGAGGCGTAGACGCCGTTGTAGGCTGCTGCGGATTTTGCGAGCTCAACCACCTCTTCCGTGGGCGCGTATGCGCCGGGGATGTAGATCAGCCCCGTGGAGAAGCCCACCGCGCCCTGCGCCATGGCGGTGTGCACGAGTTCCTTCATGCGGGCGAGCTCTTCCGGCGTCGCATGGCGGTTCTCGGTGCCCATCACCTGACGGCGCACGGTGTTGTGCCCGATGAGCGTGGCGACGTTGACGCCGATGCCCAACTCTTCGAGCCGGGCGAACCATCCCGCCACGTCGGCGGTGGAGCCGCCGCAGTTGCCGGTGACGATGGTGGTGACGCCGTCGAGCAGATAGTTGTCCGCGCGCGGGACTTTCTCGATGCCGCCTTCGACGTGCGTGTGGACGTCAATGAAACCCGGGGCGAGAACGCGTCCGGCGGCGTCGATGACGCGGGCGGCGGAAGCGCCCTCGAGGCGTCCGATGGCGGCGATGCGCCCGTCGCGGATGGCGACGCTCGCATGGAACCACGGGTTGCCCGTGCCATCAACGACGCGGGCGTTGCGGATCAGGATGTTGTACTGGGCGAGAGCGGGAAACGCGGCGAGCGCAAGAAGGAGCGCGAGCCTCATTTCTGGAGCGTACCGCAGAAGAAGTCGAGCGCGCGAGCGATGAAGGCGCGCATCTCTCCGCGCTTGACGACGGCGTCGAGGAACCCGTGCTCGAGGACGAATTCCGCCCGCTGGAAGCCCTCGGGCAGCTTCTGGCGGATGGTCTGTTCGATCACGCGCGGGCCGGCGAAGCCGATCAGCGCGCCCGGCTCGGCGATGTTCAGGTCGCCAAGCATGGCGAAGCTGGCGGTGACGCCGCCGGTGGTCGGATCGGTCAACACGCTGATGAAGGGCACGCGCGCCTCGTCGAGCCGCATCAGCATGGCGCTGATCTTGCCAAGCTGCATCAGGCTGACAGCGCCTTCCTGCATGCGCGCGCCGCCCGAGGCGGAGACGATGATGAGCGGGTCGCGCGTGTTGATGGCGCGTTCGATTGCCCGCGTGATCACCTCGCCCACCACCGCGCCCATGGATCCGCCGATGAACTTCAGCTCGAGCGAGCAGGCGTGCACCGTGCGCCCTTCCAGCTTGCCTGTGACCGAAATGATGGCGTCGCGCAAGCCGAGCTCGCTCTGCATGGCGGCGAGCCGTTCCTTGTAGGGCTTCGAGTCCACGAACTCGAGCGGATCGGTGGAGACCAGATTGGCGTCGTGCTCAACCCACGGCGGCTCGGCGTCGAGCAGGTAGCGCAAGCGTGTGCGGGCATCGATGCGGAAATGGAAGCCGCACTTGGGGCAGCAGTGCAGGTTGTCCTCGACTTCCTTGCGCCAGACGATCTGGCGGCAGGCGTCGCATTTCACCCACAAGCCTTCGGTGCGGACATGCCGCTCCTCGCCTGTGGCTTTCTCGATTTTCTTGGCCTTGAACCAATCCATGGGAGGGCCTTGCGGCCACCTCTCACCGTAACAGGATTGCCACGATGGACTCAAGGGCGGCGGAAGGCGATACTGTGGGCGTGAAGCTGTGGCTGCTGTATGTGGGCAGGGCGCGGGATGCTCACGCGAACGCCCTGGCGCAGGAGTACATCAAACGCAGCTCGCGCTACATGCAGGTGGAGATGCGGGAGATCGATCCGCGCCGCTACGATCCGTTCGCGCGGCACGCGGCGGCGCGCAAGGTGCTGCTGGATCCTGCGGGGCGCGAGATGGATTCGCGCGAAGTGGCGGCGATGGTGGGCGCGGCGGAGCGGGAGGCGCGCGATCTGGTGTTCGTCGTGGGCGGGCATGACGGGCATCCGGAAGAGTGGAAGGGCAAGGCGGATCTGCTGCTGTCGCTCTCGCGCCTGACGCTGCCGCACGAACTGGCGCGGGCGGTGCTTGCCGAGCAGATCTACAGGGCGCTGACAATGTTGCGTGGGCATCCGTACCCGCGCTGAAGGGCTTCGTCAGGCGCCGGCGCGCGAGGCGAGCCGCAGCACGTGCGAGGCAGCGGAGACGCCGCGGTACAGGGCTTCCTCGAAGAGCGAGAGAGCGCTCAGGTCGCTGTTGGCGAAGACGAGCGTGCCCGAGTGCCGCGCGCGGCGGAAGCGCTCGGGGTGGAAGATGGCGCCCGGTGCGGGGCGCGGCATGGCGTGCCCGATGCGGAAGATTTCGAGGCGGCGGACGCAGCGGCGGATGTCGGGATGGGCGCGCTCGAGATCGGAGAGCACGATCTCTTTCCAGTAGGAATAGTCGCCGCCGAGCAGCAGGCGGCGCTGATCGGCTGCCCGCCCGGAGGCGAGGGCCATGTACCAGGTCCAGACAGTTTCGGGCTGGAATGTTTTGACGTTCTGGTGCGTGGCGACGACGTATCCAAGCGAGGGCGAGCCGTAGATCACGTTATCCCACGCGTACTCCAGACCCCGGTTCTCCGGCCAGCGGTGGAGCGTCAGGTTCGCCACCACCCACGGCGCATAGGCGAAGGGCCAGCGGGGCGGCGGAGGATCCAGGATCCATGAAGCCAGCCACGTGGGCGCAGCAAAGATGACGAACGCGGCATCGTAGCGGGTGTCCCCCGCAGCTGCCTGCCAGCGGGCGCCGGCGCGCGTGATGGAGTGGACCATGGCGCCAGTGCGCACACGCGCGCCGATTCGCTCCAGCAGGCGCTGCACCAGCCAGCCGTTGCCTTCGGGCCAGGTGAGGGGCCCAAGTTCGTGCGGTTCGCGGGCAGCGAAGTAGTGCAGGCCAGCCCAGGCGGAGATGCCTTCGAGCGACGTGCCGTAATCGTCCCGCGTGGAATAGTCGAGATACCAGCGCAGATAGGGGGAAGAGAAGCCGTGCTGCGCGAGCCACTGATCGAAGGTGATCTGGTCGAGCGCGCGGATGGCGGGCGTGGAGCGCGCGAGCCCCTCTTCCATGGGGATGCGAAATGCTCCGGTTTGGCGGAGCTCGCCGACGATCTGCTGGAACCGCTCATACTGCCGGGCGTCTTCGGGCGTGAGGCCGATGGCGGGTTCAATCCCCTCCTGCCAGCGGCCGTGAAGGAAGAGCCGCTCGCGGGGTTCGTGGCAAAGGTGGCGTTCGTTCCAGTTTTCGCCTTCGAGCAGGCCGAAGTCCCGGCACAGCTCGCGGGTGAGCGTTTGGCGCGGGTCGGGCACAGGAAGGTAATGCGCGGCCCACGGAAATGCGGAGACATCGTTGCGCCCCCAGCGGGCGTTGCCGCCGGGCTGCCGCTCCATCTCGAGCAGGAGGAAATCGCGGTAGCCGCGCCGCAGCAAGTGCCACGCGGCGCAGAGCCCGGCGGCGCCGCCGCCGACGATGAGCGTTTCGATCCGTTCCGTGCGGCGCGGGGCAGGGAAGCGGGCGCGGTCGCGCAGGCGGTGGCCGAGATCGGGCCCCTCGGTTTCCGACTCGAAGACGAAGCCGCCCTCGATGCGCGGCTCGGACTTTGGCAGAAGCCCGATGACGGCGGCGGCGAGGTCGCGGCGGCGGATCATCGCAGGATTTCGCGCCATTCGCGGTCGTACGTGCGGACGAGGACCTGATCGAAGAGGCGGTTGGGTTCCGCAGGCACGGGGGCGAGATCCGGCGGGAATTCGAACAGCGTGCGGATGTTGGCAGGAGTCAGAAAGCGCAATCCGGAGGGGAGCTGCTCCGGCGGGCGCCATTCCGTGTGCGTGGCGAGCACGTAGCCCCACTCGCCGAAAGAAGGCACGTATGCATGATACGGGTAGGTGCGGAAGCCCGCGGCTTTCAGGGTCTCGTGAATGCACCAGAAGGATTGGCGGGCGAACATGGGCGAGGTCGACTGCACGGCGGCGGCGCCGCCGGCGGCGAGGGCGCGCTTCAGCAGGCGGTAGAAAGCTGTCGTGTAGAGCTTGCCGAGAGAGTAGTTGTTGGGATCGGGGAAGTCGGCGGCGATGAAGTCGAAGGATTCGCGCGTGGATTCGAGCCACGGGAAGGCGTCGGCGTTGACGATGCGCACCCGCGGATCGTTCAGCGCATTCCCGTTCAAAGCGGTCAGCAGCGGATGCGTGGAGAACAGGCGCGTCATCTCGGGATCGAGATCGACCAGAGTGACGGACTCGATGGAAGGGTAGCGCAGGATCTCGCGCACGGCGAGCCCGTCGCCGCCGCCGAGCACCAAGGCGCGGCGGGGTGCGGCAACGGAAGCGAGCCCGGGATGGACGAGAGCCTCGTGGTAACGGTATTCGTCGCGCGAGGAGAACTGCAGGTGCCCGTTGAGGTAGAGGCGGATGTCGTCCTTCCAGCGGGTGACGGCGATGCGCTGATAGGGAGTGGAGCGGGCGAGGATCACTTCGTCGGCGTAGAGAGCCGCGTCGGCAGTGTCCGTGATGCGGTCGCCAATCGCGAGCCCTGCGCCCAGCAGAAGGACGACGAAAGCGGAGGCGGCGCGCTGCACAAGCGGCTGCGGCAGGTGGTGGCGGAAGATCCAGGTGGACCAGAGCGCCACCAGAGCGTTGATCAGACCGAACAGCATGGCGCCGCGCACGAGCCCCAGGCGCGGAACAAGGAACAGGGGGAAGACGAGCGAAGCGCCCAGCGCGCCGAGGTAATCAAAGGTGAGGACATTGGCGACGAGTTCCCGCAGCTGATAACGCTCGCGCAGAATGCGCATCAGCAGCGGGATCTCCAGTCCCACGAGGATGCCAATGGCGAGCACCAGCGCGTAGAGCAGAAAGCGAAAGCCCTGCGACCAGGCGAAGGCGAAAAACAGGAGCGTCGAGGAGAAGCCGCCGAGCAGCCCCACCATCAGTTCGATGGAGATGAAGCGGGCGACCAGCGAGCGCGTCAGGTAGCGCGACAGCCACGAGCCCACGCCCATGGCGAACAGGTAAGCGCCGATGACCGTGGAGAACTGAAGGATGCTGTCGCCCAGCAGATAGCTGGCAGCCGCGCCGGCGATGAGTTCGTAGACAAGCCCGCAGGCGGCGATCAGGAAGACAGACAGGAACAGGACGAACGCCATCGGCGTGCGCGCGGCGCTAGTGGACGGCGGCAGCGACGATGATGGCGATGCCGAGCGCCATGAACCCGGCAAAGATCGCCAGCGCCGTGTTGTGCTTTTCGATGATCTCCTTCCACAGGTCGTAGGGCGTGATCTTGTCCCAGAGCAGGAAGGACACAACAAGAATCACCACGCCCAGGATGGCGAAGACCAGGGCGTTGAGAAGGGCTTCAAAGTGGACGATGGAAGTGTTCATGGGTCATTTCCCTCCAAACCAGCGGGGCAGCCAGGAATAGTGCGAGCGGTACACGCCCGGGTTCTCGCGGATCGATTTCGGGATGTTCTTGATCTCCGTGGCGGACGAGGAGAACCAGCCCAGCCGGTTCGCCCCGAAGCCCGAACCCAGCACAAGCAGACCGTACAAGAGATAAGGCAGGGAGAGCTTCATTCGTCATCCTCCGAAGATGGGCCGAGGGCGACGCCGTAGTCGCTTTCGGACCAGCGCGAGGTTTCGAAGCCGATGGCACGGAACGAATGCCGGATGGGCGCGATCAGCAGCAGGGGAAGGGCTAGCAGCAGGATCCAGTAGCGCGGCACATCGTTCCGGACGATGATCTCGTAGTTCATGCTCATGCCGGACGAAGAGCGCGCCGAGGCTTGCGGATCCATCTCCGGCTCGATACGCAGATAGTACCTGCCGGCGGGCACGCGCGCCAGCAGGGCGGAATCCTTGCGGCTGCCTTCGCTCCAGGTGCCGTCGGAGTCGCGCCCGTGGTAGTAGCTGATCTCGCGCCCGAAGTCGAATCCCTGCGCGCCGTCTTCCCGCAGAAGCGCGAGATTGAAGTAGGCCCAGTTGTTGTCGAGATCCGTGCGGATCTCGACTTCGACATTGCCGGTGCGGGGAATCTCGAAGGTCTCCGTGACGAAAGAGGTCTCGCCCGGCGAGCCCGCCACGAAGCGGAAGCTGCGGCGGAATACCTCGCGGTTGCTTGCCGTGATCAGAGTGGCGCCGAGAAGGAGGATCCACAGAACCAGCAGAACGGCGAAGGTGCGCCAGGAGCGCCGCGCCTCCTTCACGTGGGGGTTCGGCTGATTCAGGTACACGCCGTGCGCCGCCGGCGGAGCGCCCTTCAGCCCGAATGCCTTCCAGACCTCCTCGCCCGGGACGTAAACGCCCTGCGACCAGTTGATCTCCTTTTCATCCCGCTCGCTGGAGAGCACGTAAGGCGGCGAGACGTAGTCGTCCGCTGCGACTTTTTCGCCGACGCGCACTGCCCACGGGAACTCGCCCATGACGAAGGTTGTCACCGCCTCGGCGCTCTGGAAGTGGGAATAGACGCGCCCCTCGTAGGAAACGGCTCTGCGGCCCTTCCACGCGGCGGGCGCGGGCAGCGCGCGGAGCGTCTGAACCAGGTTCCAGTGGCCATCGTAGAAGGTGAGGTAGCGGAAGCCGGCGTAGGGGTTGAAGAGGAGATATTCGTGCCAGCTGTAGGGGACGCCGTCCACGTGGATCGTGCGAACCTGGAATCCGATCACCTCCCACGTCTTGCCCTGCAATTTGCCGCGAGAGCCCAACGGCAGCACCGGGCGCTCGCGCTGGGCGTGGTCGAACCGCTGCAAGATCTGAAGCGATGGCGTGGAGGTGTCAATCACCGTCAGGCACTGGACGCAGACGGCGCTGCGCGTGTGGGCGAAGCCGCGCAGCTCGATCCTTCCGCCGCAGTTCGGGCAGGAGATGGGGGCGGGCGCGGGAACGCGGTTCTGCGTCACCATCCTTCGAACTCCCTGAGGTTGGACAGGCGCAGCTCGTCGAAGCTGACGAAGCGCCCGGCGAACAGCAGCGGGGGCGTTTCGGAGTAGTCGATGGTCGCGAAGCGCGCGTCGGAGGTGCGCAGATCGGCCGTGAGGAACTCGGAACGGTCCATGGTGGTGAAGGGAAGCTCCCCTTCAAAGCCGATGTAGCGAACCGGCGTGAGATGCGTGACCTGGAAGGGCACGCCAGAGATGTTCAGCGTCTGCCCGGGGCGGATCTGATCCGGGCCCGGCAAAGGTCCGGGCGGCTTGGCCAGGAAGCTGACGGCGTAGTCGGCCTGCGCATCGGACAGCCAGCCGCTGGACTGATCCTGGAAGACGATGTGCCACTCGTTCCAGCCGCCCTGTGCCCACTCGTAGCGGATGCGGCCCACGACCATGAACCTGCGGTTGTCGAAGATCCCCTCTGTATAGAGCTGAATGGGGCTCGCATCCGGCGGCAGGTCGGCGGCAATGCCGACCTTCTCCAGATCCACGTCATGGCGGACCAGAATCGAGTGGCAATACTGGCAGGCTGTCTGCACAGCGCTCGACCAGGCGAACTGCACGGGCGCTCCGCAGGAGGGGCAGTTCGCAGCGCGCCTCACGGCAGGCTCCTCTCCAGCAGGCGAACTTGTATGGATTGCGCGCCGAACCGGCTGCGGAGCTCGCCTTCAAAGTCCCATGCGGGGCGGGGGCGGCAGCAGTAAAGGTTCAGTGCCAGAAAGCCGTGTTCGGGCCAGGTGTGCACCGTCAGGTGGGACTCCGAAAGCAGGATCATCCCTGTGATGCCGCCGCCTTCAGGGAAGCGTTTCCAGACAGCCGGGGCGACGGGGTGCAGATCGAGCCCTTCCACCAGCGAGGCGAAGAGGGACTCCAGAGTTTCCTGGGAGGACAGTGCTTCCGGGCGGCACCCTCCCGCATCGACCACCCATTCGCAGCCGGGCGTCATGGTGGTTCCACGTTTCCGGGAATTCAGGCTTGAGGTTTGCCGCACTCCGGGCAGAACTTGGCGGCGCGCGGGATCTGCTGCCCGCATTCCATGCAGAACTTGAGCGCCGCAGCGGCGCCTGCGGCTGCCCCTGCGGCGGCTGCCGGGGCCGCAGGAGCGGCAGGAGCGGCAGGTGCGGCAGGGGGAGTGCCTGCCGGGGGTTGAGGCGCGGCAGGCGGCGGCGCCTGCGGAGGCTGGTACGCCTGCGGATTCAACGACTGTGCGAAGACCTGCCCGAGTCCGACACCCGCTCCAAGCCCTACGCCGAGCCCGGCGAGCCCGCCGCCTCCCTCGTTGGCGGCGGCGATGGGCAGCGACTGGGCAGCCTGGAACTGCGTGTACTGTTGCATGTTGCCGATCATGTTCATGCCCACGCGCGCGTCGAGGAACTTCTGGAGCTCTTCCGGAAGCGAGAGGTTCTCGACGGCGAACTGATCGAGGGCGACTCCCAGTTCGGCGAAGACGGGAGCGACGGAGGCCTTGATCCGCTCGCCCACTTCCAGATAGTTGGCGGCCATGTCCAGGAACGGCAGCCCGCTTTCGGCGAAAGCGTCGGAGATGTGGGAGACGATGATCTGCCGGAGCTGCGGCTCGACCTCCGCGAGCGTGTACCGCTCGCCGAAGCCGCTCACTTTGGTGAGGAACAGCTTCGGGTTCTCGATGTGCCAGGAGTAGACGCCATAGCCGCGCAGGCGGATGGCGCCGAAATCCTTGTCGCGGATGGTAACCGGCTGCGCGGTGCCCCACCGCTGGCCGATCTGCTGGCGGGTGCTGAAGAAGTAGACGTCGCTCTTGAACGGGGACTGGAAGAGCTTGTCCCAGTTCATGAGGTTGGTCAGCACGGGCAGGGTCTGGGTGTTGAGCGTGTAAAGCCCTGGCCCGAAGATGTCGGCGCAGCGGCCTTCGTTGACGAACATCGCCGCCTGGGATTCCCGGACGGTGAGCTTGGCGCCGTTCTGGATCTCCATGTCCTGCATGGGATACCGGTAGACGAGGACGCCCTCCTCCTGATCCGTCCACTGGATGACGTCGATGAACTGCTTCTTGATGAATGAGCGAAGCTGGTCGCCCAGAGCCATGTGGACCTCCGTTCGCCTCAGTATACGGGATTCCCCGCGCGCGTGTTCCGCAAATCGGAACGGGTGTGCGATGATCGAGGCGATGCGCCGCGTGATCACCGAGCGGGACGTTCCGCGGGAGGGGGTGTTCCGCGTGGAAAAGGGGGCGCTGTGGACGCCTTCGGCGCGCGATCTGGCGCGGGAACGGGGCATCGAGGTGATCGAGCTGCCGCCGGAGGAGCTGGCGGCGCTGGCCGAGCCGGAGCGGACCATCGCCGTGGGCGCGGATCACGGCGGGTTTGCGATGAAGGAGCGCCTGAAAGCGCTGCTCGAGGAGCTGGGCTGGCGCGTGGAGGACGTCGGGATTTTCGAGGAGAAGCCCGCCGACTATCCGGACATCGCGCACGAGGCGGCGCTGCGGGTCGCACAGGGGCGGGCGGCGTTGGGAATCCTGGTGGACGGAGCGGGAATTGGCAGCGCCATGGCAGCCAACAAGGTTCCGGGCATTCGCGCAGCCCTGTGCTATGATAGGGCTTCCGCGCGGAACAGCCGCGAGCACAACCACGCCAACGTGCTCACCCTGGGCGGCCGGATGCTCACCTGGAGCCAGGCGGAGGAGATCGTGCGCACGTGGCTCGCCACGCCGTGCGGAGGCGGCCGGCACGCCGCGCGCGCCGCGAAAATCACGGAAATCGAACGGCGGTATTCATCGTGGAACCCGCGGAAATCGGAAGAATAGCGGCGGAAATCGCCGAACAACTGATTGCGGGATCCGCAACGGCACGCGGGCGCGAGGGGTTGAACCATCTTCCCGAAGTCTGCCCCGGATGCGTGCAGCGCTGCGCCCAGATGTGCGCGCTGAAGACAAAGGCAATCGTGGAGGCGGGCGCGGACCGGGTGTCTGCCAGCGAGCGGCTGACCAAAGTCGACCCGGCGCTGGCGCGTCTGATCGACCACACGATCCTGAAGCCGGAGGCGACCGAGGCGGACGTCCGCAAGGTTTGCCGGGAGGCGCGCGGCTACGGATTTGCGAGCGTCTGCGTGAATCCTTTCTGGGTGCCGCTGGTGGCGCGCGAGCTGAAGGGCTCCGGCGTGAAGGTGTGCACGGTGGTAGGATTTCCGCTCGGTGCGACGTCGACGGCGGCGAAGGTGTGCGAGGCAGAGCTGGCGCTGCGCGACGGGGCCGAAGAGATCGACATGGTGATGAATGTCGGTGCCCTCAAGAGCGGCGATTACGCGGCCGTAGAGTCGGACATCCGGCTGGTGGCGGAGACGTGCCACAAGCACGGCGCGCTGCTGAAAGTGATCCTGGAGACGGCGCTGCTGGAGGATGCCGAGAAAGCGATCGCCTGCGCGCTGGCGAAGCTGGCAGGCGCGGACTTTGTGAAAACATCCACCGGGTTCTCCAAGCATGGCGCCACAGTGGCGGACGTGGCGCTGATGCGGCGCGTCGTGGGAGAAAGCATGGGCGTGAAGGCGTCGGGCGGGATTCGCACGCTGGAGGATCTGAAGGCGATGACGGCGGCGGGGGCGACGCGCATCGGCGCGAGCGCGAGCGTCCGGATCGTGGAAGCGGCGGCACGGTAGGCGCCATGGACGAGCCACGCAGGAGCCGCGTCCGTTTCCGCGACCGTGCCGAACTGCTCGATTTCCTTCTGGAAGTCTCCTCCATTGCCAGCGAAACGCTGGACCTGAACGAACTGATGGCGAATGTCGCCGCCATCGTCCGGCAGGTGATTCCGCACGAGCTGTTCGCGATCCTCCTGTACAGCGAGCGCCGGCAGGGGCTGCGCATCCGGTACGCCGTGGGGCACCGCCGCGAGGTGGTCCAGAACCTGGTGGTGAAGCTGGGCGAGGGCATCACGGGCACGGCGGCAGCCACGCGCAAGCCCGTGCTGGTGGGCAACGTGCTCGAAGACAACCGCTACCTGAACGCCATGGATGCGGTGCGCAGCGAGCTGGCGGTGCCGATGGTGCTGCAGCAGAAGCTGGTGGGTGTGATCGACCTGCAATCCACCGTGCCCGATGCCTTCACGCAGCAGGACCGCGCGCTGCTGCAGCTGATCGCCTCGCGCGTGGCGGCGGCGGTGGAGAACGCGCGGCTGTACCGGCGGATCGAGCGCCAGAGCCGCACGCAGCGCACGCTGGCGGCGATGGCGCAGGAGTTTTCCTCGATCCTCGATCTGGACCAGCTGCTCGAAAAGATCTCGATCAGCATCCGGCGGCTGATCAACTACGACGCTTTCATGGTGATGGTGGTGGATGAGGCGGCGGGCGTGCTGCGCAATTTGCACAGCCGCCGGTTCGACCAGACGGAAGCGCGGAAGTCGCTGCCGCTGGGGCAGGGGATCACGGGCGCGGCGGCAGCTTCCGGGCAGCCCGTGCTGGCGCCGGACACGGCAGCCGATCCCCGGTATGTGGAGTGGCACCCGGGCATACGCAGCGAGGTTGCCGTGCCGCTGATCGCCAAGGACCGGGTGATCGGCGTCCTCGATCTGGAGAGCCGCCGCCTGGGCTACTTCAACGAGGACCATGTGCGCCTGCTGTCGCTGATCGCCCCGTCGGTGGCGATTTCGATCGAGAACGCGCGGCTGTACGAAGAGCTGGCCAAGCGCGAGCGCGAGATCCAGCAAGACCTGCAGGCGGCGCACAATTTGCAGTCCGTGCTGCTTCCGCAATCGCCGCCGCCCGTGCAGGGGCTGGAGGTGGGGATCCGGATGCGCCCGGCGCGGCTGGTGAGCGGCGACGTATACGACTTTTTCGACTACGACGACGAGAGCATGATGATCGCTTTCGGCGACTCGAGCGGCAAAGGCGCCGCGGCGGCGCTCTATGGGGCTCTGTTCACGGGCATGCTGCGCGGCGCGGCGCCGCGGCGGCGGAGCCCGGCGCAACTGTTGCGGGCGTTGAACGACACGCTGATGGAGAGGCAGGTGCCGGCGCGGTACGTTTCGCTGCTCCTGCTGCTGTGGCGGGCGCGGCAGCGCGAGTTCGTGATGGCGAACGCCGGTTCGACGACGCCTCTGGTTTGCCGCGCGGGGCAGATCCTGCAACCGCACGCCGCAGGCGTGCCGGTGGGGCTGCTGGAGAGCGTCGATTACGATGAAACGCACTTCGAGGCGCAGCCGGGAGACGTTGTGGTGCTGGTGAGCGACGGGGTTCAGGACCAAATGAACCCGGCAGGCGAGGAATACGGCAAGCGGCGGCTGCGGCGGTTTCTGGAATCGAACTGCGAGGCGCGGGCGCAGCAGATCGCAGACGGAATGATCGAGGACCTGGAGCAGTTCCGCGAGGGGCGGGCTGTCCACGACGATCAGACGGTGATCGTGTTGAAGGTGGAGTGAAACGGATTCGATGAACGGAGCTTTCGGGTACCGCGGCGGCGTGCTTTGTTGCGAGGGCGTGGCGCTGGATGAAGTGGCCGGGCAGGCGGGGACGCCCTGTTACGTGTACTCTGCCGGCGCGCTGCGGCAAGCTTTTGCGGCGTTCGAGGCGGGGCTGAAGGGGCTGCCGCACCTGGTTTGTTTCGCGGTGAAGGCGAATGGAAACCTCGCCGTGTTGCGCTTGCTGGCGGAAGCCGGCGCGGGATTCGACATCGTGAGCGGGGGCGAGCTGTACCGCGTGCTGCGCGCCGGCGCGGACCCGGCGAAGATCGTCTTCTCGGGAGTCGGCAAGACGCGCGAGGAGATCGAGGCGGCGCTGGAGGCGGGCATCCACTCGTTCAACTGCGAGAGCGAGGCGGAGCTGCTGCTGCTCAGCTCGCTGGCGCAGCGGATGGGAAAACGCGCCCGCGCGGCGATCCGCGTAAACCCGGACGTGGATGCGGCGACGCATCCGTACATTTCCACTGGCCTGAAGCGCCACAAGTTCGGCATTGACATCGCGGAAGCGGAGCAGCTGTATCTGCGCGCGGCGAAGCTGCCTGGAATTGCCCTGGAGGGAGCGAGCTGCCATATCGGCTCGCAGTTGCTGGACGTCTCACCGCTGATCGAAGCCGCCGAACGGATGGGCGCGCTGGTAGAACGGCTGCGAATCCAGGGTATCGACTTGAAGTTCCTGGATCTCGGAGGCGGGCTCGGCGTCCCCTACCGGCGCGAGGATCCCCAACCGGACGTCGCCCGTTATCTGGGGGCGGTTCGCAGCCTTGCGGAGAGACTCGACGTCCACCTGCTTCTGGAGCCGGGACGCTTCATCGCCGGTCCCGCGGGCGCCCTGCTGACTCGCGTGCTGTACCGAAAGACCGGGAGCGGCAAGGAGTTTCTGATTGTCGACGCCTCCATGACCGAGCTGATCCGTCCGGCGCTGTACGAGGCTCACCACGAAATGATGCCGCTGCGCGAGGCCCCGCGCGGCCGCATCACGGCCGATATCGTGGGCCCGGTATGCGAGAGCAGCGATTTCCTGGCCGAAGAGCGCGAAATCGAAAACCTCCTGCCGGGCGATTATCTGGCCGTGATGACGACCGGGGCCTACGGGTTTGTGATGTCCTCGAATTACAACGCCCGTCCGCGCCCTTGCGAGGTGCTGGTGGACGGGGATTCCTGGAGGATCGTCCGGCGACGGGAAAGCCTTGAGGACCTTGTCCGGGGCGAGGAAGCCTGAGGCAGCGGATCAGAGGATCTTCCGAAGGAACTCTTCGAGCTCCTTCATGTTCAGCTCGCCCGGAAACACGCGCGCCTTCTTGCCCGCGCGGTCGTAGATGACGGTGAAGGGCAGCCCGCCCGACCAGCGGGAATCCACCATGGAGATGAATTTCTCGTCGTTCTGGAAGTTCTTGATGTAGGCAGGGGGAGGAACCTTCGCCTTGTCGAGAAATTCGGACGCCGTGCGGCGGTCGCTTTCCTCGTCGATGGCGACGGTGACAAGTTCCAGGCCTTTGCTCTTGTATTTCGCAGCCAGGGCAGCCAGCTCGGGCATTTCCTTGCGGCACGGCGCGCACCAGGTGGCCCAGAAGTTCACCAGAAGCACCTTGCCCTTGTAGGAGGCGAGGAGCCGCGTATAGCCGGACTCGTCCATCGGCTTGAGCTCAATCGCGTGGACGAGTCCGGCGCCAAGAATCAGGAGAACGGGCAACAGCCGTTTCACGTGCTCTTCTTCACCCGCTTGATTGTGCATCCGAACGCCTTGGTTTCCGTCACCGGAAGAGGCTTGCCTTCCAGCGCGGCGTTCAGGACGTCCTTCAGATACGTCTTGGTGACCTTGTCCGCGGGGCGGGAATCGTCGATGGCGCCGCGGTAGATGATCTCCGAGTTCTTGCCGATGACGAAGACGTGAGGCGTGAACTCGGCGGCGAAGCGGTCTGCCTCGACGTTGTTGATGTCCTTCAGCACGCGGAACGGAAAGCCGTTCTTGCGGGCGTGCTCGGCGGCATCCGCGGAGGATTCGGTGGAGTTGGAGTTCAGGAAGGCGAACTGCACGCCCTTCGGGCTGAACTCGTTGTAGAGCGCCTTCATGCGCTCGTTATAGTCGTTCGAAATCGGGCACTGCGTGGAGATGAAGATCACCGTGGTGATCTTTCCGGCAGTCTGGATCTCCACCGGCTTGCCGTCCAGATCGGTGGCTTTGATCGACTCTACTTTCCCCGGCGCTCCCAGCATCGCCAGGGCTGCAACGATGGCAGCGAACATCGTCATGGCTTGGTCTCCTTCTCCTCTGACTTGGGTTGCTCGCGTTTCCGTTCCAGTTTCAGGTTCACGATGGCGTCGAGCCTCGTGTCGAAGATGGTGAGAGTACGCTTGGCGCTCTCCAGATCGCGGTAGGTGGCGATGAGTTCGTAATCAATGCTGGTGGACAGATTCTGGAACTGGTACTTGCCGTCCTCGCGGGTGATGAAGGAACGGATCTGGAGCGTTTTCAGGTTCTTGAGCTGGACGACGGCGCCTTCCGCGGGGCTGCCGTCGGGAAGCGTGACGACGCCGGAGACGTTGCGGATGTTGGGATCCCTGCCCTTTTCCTTCTTCTGGTTGGTCCACTGCATCGCCGGAGCCAGAACGGCTGCCAGGGTGAGCAGCGGCACAAACAGACGCACGGTTTTCACTTTTGTTCGCTCCTGGCAGGCTTGAGCGTCAGATAGACGTCATGACGCTCCGGCCCGCCTGAAAGTTTCACCACCCGCTCCTCGGGCTGGAATCCCTTCGCGCGAGCTGTCACCTTGAACTCCCCCGGCTCCGGCGAGAGCTGGAAAGCGAACTCGCCGCGAGCGTCCGTGCGCACGGACTTCGGTTTGGGCTTCTTTTTCCCGGCAGCCGGCGAGATGGGCACGAGCTCCACCTCGGCGCCGGGCAGCGCAAAGCCGGGATCGCGAAACACCGTTCCCGCGATCACCGCGGGTTCCGGGCTCTGATCCCCCAGCCCGGGACGCGGGAGGCACAAGCACAGGAAGAGAGCGAGGAGGCTAGCGCCAATCCTCGTCTTCCTCTTCCTCCTCATCCTCTTCGTCCTCCTCGTCGAAGTCCTCCTCGTCTTCCTCGAAGTCCTCGTCGAGGTCGAAATCGTCTTCTTCCGGCTCCAGCTCCAGCGGATCCAGACCAGCGACCGTGAAACTCCGACCGCACTCGTCGCAGAGGATGGTCTCACCCTCGTCGAGTTCGTCTTCTTCAACGTCGATGTCAGCGCCGCACTCAGGACATTCGATCATGACCGGTTCACCTCATCCCAATCCGGGGTGTTGGATTCGTTCAGTGTGAATTGTCGCCAAAGACGGGGAAGGAATGCAACGGGAAAATGCTATCTCGAGGCGAGAAGCCTCTCCCTCTCGAGGCGCTCTTCTTCGGCCACTGCCAGGCTGTGCCGTTCCAGCTCGGCCAAGGGCACTGTGACGAGCACCTTCTCCATGTCCTCCCATGTAGAGATCATATGGCGGACATGGCAATTGGCAAGGCGAATCACCCAGGGATCGGTGAGGGGGCGCCCCCTCCGGGCAGCTACCTCCAGCAGATCGGGATGCCGGAGGGCCACCACCAGCTCGCGCTTTTCCTCGCCGCAGGAGATGTAGTACTTGCAGTCGATGGCGTCCGCATGGCGGATCGAGATAGCGTTCTGCTGCCAGCGGAACTCGACGTTCCAGGTGCGGCCGAAGGGGTCGGCCACTTCGAAATGCCTCAGGTCCTGGCTCATGCTACCTACCATACTAGCGGGGCGCCCCGCGGCCCCGCACAGTGCGGCCTCACCAGCCGGCCAGGCCCTGATGCCGCACGTGGGAGAGGAACTCGTCCCGCGTCTCCTTGCGGCGCCGGAATTCGCCGAGCATGGCGGAGGAGGTGGTGGAGGAGTGCTGCTTCTCGACCCCTCGCATCATCATGCAGAAGTGGCGCGCCTCGGTGATCACCGCCACGCCCAGCGGATCGAGCACCTCCTGAATGCAGGCGGCGATTTGCTGCGTCATCCGCTCCTGCACCTGCAGCCGCCGGGCGAAGACGTCCACCAGACGCGGAATCTTGCTCAGGCCGATGATCTTGTTCTTCGGGATATAGGCGACATGCGCCTTGCCGTAGAAAGGCAGCAGGTGGTGTTCGCACAGCGAGAAGAACTCGATGTCCTTCACCACCACCATCTCGTCGCAGCGCTCGTTGAAGATGGCGCCGTTGACGATCTTGTGAATGTCGGCGGTGTAGCCGCTGGTGAGAAACCGCAGCGCCTTCTCCGAGCGCATGGGCGTGGACAGCAGCCCCTCCCGCGAGGGATCCTCTCCCAGTGCGCGGAGGATCTCCCGCATATGGGCGGCGATGGCGCCCTCTTCGCGCTTGTGTTCAAGAACCTTGATGACGGCTTTCGATGACTGCTTCATGGGGCTCTGCTTCCTGCCCGTCCTTTGCGGGGACGAACACTTCAAAGATGTTCCTGGGGGTCTCCCAGATTCGGAGCTTCTCGATCCGCGCGCTGCGCCCGGCGAACCACTGCGGCCATGCCGCGTTCAGGCGGCGTGCGGCCACTACCGCAAGATTTTCCGTCGTTGGGACCAGAGCGGCGAACTCGGGGAGGTCGAGGTTGAGGTTCCGCCGGTTGACCTGATCCAGCCAGACGCGCTTTACGAACAGATCCAGCATCTCGAGCGGCACGAGCCGGCCGGTGGCCGGGTCCATCTCGCCCTCGAGGATCACCTCCATCACATAGTCGTGCCCGTGTCCGAAGGGGTTGTTGCACTTGCCGAAGACCTCGCGGTTGCGCTCGGGCGGCAACAAGTCCGTGTGGAGCCTGTGGGCGGCTGAGAAGCGGTACCGCCGCCCCACGCGCACCCGGGGCAAGCGATGTTCAACGGCCTTCATATTCCACATAGAGGTCTTCCGTCTCGTAGAGACGGACCGTTCGGAGCCGCGCGGCGCCCCGGAAGCGAGGTTCCAGCCGCCGCCAGATCTCGATGGCCAGGTTCTCGGTGGTGGGCACGACGCGGTCGAACGGAGGAACTTCGTGGTTCAGGTGGCGGTGATCCATCGGCGCGATCACCTCCTCCTCGAGGATCGACTTCACCTGTTTCAGATCCACCACCATGCCCGTGACAGGGTCGGGCTCTCCTTCCAGGGTCACTTCCAGCACGAAGTTGTGTCCGTGCCCCCGGGGGCTCGCTTCCTCTCCATAGACGGCCGCGTTTTCCGCTTCCGTCCAGTCCGGGCGCCGGCAGACGTGAGATGCCGAGAAGTCGACTCGCCGGGTGATCCACATGCCAGTATCAGTAGGGTCAGATGCGGTGCCCTCGGCCCTCGATACAATTATAGTTTCCACCCCATGCAACAACCGAAGCTGATGGTGTCGATTCAGACTGCCGCCGCCGCGATTCTGGTGGCCTTGTGTTTCATCGTGGCGGACTCGCTGCGGGAAAAGGTGGTGGCGGTCGGCGACCGCGCGCCCTCGTTCACCATCGTGACGGACGACGGCCGGCAAATTTCGACTTCGCAGTTCGGGGGCAAGGTGCTCGTTCTGAACTTCTGGGCGACCTGGTGCCCGCCCTGCATTGACGAGCTGCCCTCGCTGGACGCGATGGCCCGGCAACTGGCGCCAAAGGGTGTGGTGGTGCTGGGCGTCAGCGTGGACCGCAACGCAGCTGCCTACGAGCGGTTCCGCAAGCAGGCGAAGATCGGGTTTCTGACCGCCCGCGATCCGGAGGCGCGAATCAGCGCCTCTTACGGCACCTTCAAGTATCCGGAGACCTACGTGATCGACAGCCGCGGCAGGGTGCGGCAGAAGCACATCGGGCCGCGGAACTGGCTGGAGCCGGAGCTGATCCAAAGCATCGAGTCCCTGCTGTAGGCTGTAGGTAGGGAGGGGCGCGCCATGCCCGACTGGAAGCAGGAGCTGATCGGCATCGTCGGCGAGCGCGGATGCCTGCAGCGGCCAGAAGACCTGCGGCTGTACGAATACGACGGCGGCGTGGACAAGGGGCGCCCGGACATTGTGGTGTTCCCGCGCACCGCGGAGCAGGTGAGCGCCATTGTGAAGGTCTCGCGGCGGCATGGCGTTCCTCTGGTGGGCCGGGGAGCCGGCACGGGCCTGAGCGGCGGCGCTATCGCCCGCAGCGGGGGCATTCTGGTCTCCTTCGCGCGGATGAACCGGATCCTGGAGATCGACCCGCTGAACGAGCGCGCCGTCGTGGAGCCGGGAGTCGTGAATCTCGATATCAGCGCCGCGGCGGCGCCCTATGGCTATTTCTTTGCGCCGGATCCGTCCAGCCAGAGGGCATGCACCATTGGCGGCAACGTGGCGGAAAATGCAGGCGGGCCTCATACCCTGGCCTACGGCGTCACCGCCAACCATGTGCTTGGCCTGGAGGTGGTCCTGCCGGATGGCGAGATCGTCCGCACCGGGGCCTTCTGGCCGGATTCGCCCGGCTACGACCTCACCGGGCTGATCACGGGCAGCGAGGGCACGCTGTGCCTGGTGACCAAGGTCATCGTGCGGCTGATGCGCAAGCCGGAAGCGGTGGAGACTTTTCTGGCGATCTACGACACAGTGGACGACTGCGCCAACACGGTGAGCGAGATCACCGCCCGCGCCATCACTCCCGCCGCGGTGGAGATGCTCGACGGCTCCATGCTGCAGATGGTGGAAGAGGCTGTGCACGCGGGCTACCCCCTGGGCGCCGCGGGGGTCCTTCTGATCGAACTGGAAGGGGTGCGCGAGGCCGTTGCGGAACAGGCCGAACAGGTGCGGCAGGCCTGCGCCGCCTGCCGGGCCGTGCAGCTGCGGCGCGCCCGCGACGAGAACGAGCGGCAGCTGCTGTGGAAGGGGCGGAAGAATGCGTTCGGGGCCATCGGCCGCGTGAGCCCCTTCTACTACGTCCACGATGGCGTGGTGCCGCGAACGAAAATCGCCCCCACTCTGCGTTATATCGAAGACGTCTCGCGCCGCAGCGGCCTGGCTATCGGCAATATTTTCCATGCCGGCGACGGGAACATGCATCCGATTATTTTGTTCGACGCCCGCCGGCCGGGAGACATCGAAAAAGCGCAGAAAGCGGGATTTGAAATTCTCGAATACTGCGTGGATTCCGGCGGTTCCATTACGGGAGAACATGGCATCGGGATGGAAAAAATTCACCTGATGGGACGCCAGTTTTCCGAAGAATCTCTGGAAATCATGCGCCGCATCCGCCTGGCCTTCGATCCGGCGCGCCTGTTCAATCCCGGCAAGCTGCTGCCCGAGGGCCCGGCCTGTCCGGAACTGCGCCAGCCGCCTGTCATTCCCGGCGGCGCGCTGCCGGCCTGAGACAAGAAAAGGGAGGAATTTCATGCCAAGCCGACGGGAATTTCTCTTTGGAATGGCGGCCTTTGCCGCTCCTGCCCGGAAGGGGCTGACGCCCAAGGAACGGGTGAATCGCGTCCTCGAAGGGCGCACGCCGGACCGGCCGCCCTTTTCTTTCTGGCATCACTTCCAAGACGAAGACCAGCCGGGCAGGAAGCACGCGGCTGCAACTCTCGATTTCGCCCGCCGCTACCGGCTCGACATCGTCAAGGTGATGAGTGACTACCCGTATCCGAAGCCGGCCGGGCCCTCATGGCATGAGTTGAAGCCCCTCGACAATCCTTTCCCCGAGCAGGTGAAGGCGCTTGAGCTGATCCGCGACGGGCTGGCAGGGCAGAAACACTTCGTCGAGACCGTGTTCAATCCGTGGAACCAGGCCGCGAAGATCTCGTCGAAGGAAGCCGTACTGGAGCTGATGCGTTCGCGCCCGCAGGCGCTGCTCGACGCGCTGGAAGCGATCGCGCGCTCGGAGGCGAATCACGTGCGGCGGGCGCTGGAAGCCGGCGCTTCGGGAATCTTCCTCGCCGTGGACAACGCGCAGGAGGGCGTTCTCACGCTGGAGGAATACCGCCGCTTCAGCGAGCCCTTCGACCGCATGGTGCTGGAAGCGGCCAAGGACGCCCCGCTCAACATCCTGCACCTGCACGGCGCAAAAGTCTATCTCGACCACTTCTGGAAAGGCTGGCCCGTGCAGGTCATCCATTATTCCGCCCATGAAACCGGCGTGCCGCTTGCATCGGCGCGAAAGAAGACTGCCGCTGTGCTCATGGGGGGCCTCGACCACCGCAGCGTTGTGGGCGCGTCCGAGGCTCAGGTGCGCGCCATGCTGCGCGAGGCCGCTGCCGCCGCGCCGAAGTGGATCTGCGCGCCGGGCTGCTCGGTGCCCGACGACTCGCCCCGCGCCCGGCTGCTCACGCTGAGCCGCATCCTGCAGTCTGCATGAGCTGGCACATCCGCCGCTGGGATCTTTACGCGCCGCACTACGACCGCTTCATCTCCTTCGATCCCCACCGGAAACGTTCTCTCGCGCTGGCGCAGCTGTGCCCGGGGGAGCGCGTGCTGATCAGCGGCTGCGGCACCGGGCAGGATCTCCCTTTCTTGCCTGAAGGGCTCGACGTGATCGCCGTGGACGCCAGCCAGGGCATGATCGAAAGGGCGCTGCACCGCCGTTGCGCCTCCCCGGTGCGGTTCCTCCGCATGGACGCGCAGCGGCTGGCGTTTCCCGATTCCTGCTTCGATTGCGTGGTGCTGCACCTGATCGTCGCCATCGTTCCGGATCCGCTCGCCTGCCTGCGCGAGGCGGCGCGCGTGCTGAAGCCCGGCGGGCGCATTGTGCTGTTCGACAAGTACCACGACGGCGCCGGCAGGCCGCGCCTCATCCGCCGCGTGCTGAATCCGCTGATGCGTCTGCTCGCCACGGATCTCAACGTGCCGCTGCCGCGGCTCGCGCGCGAGGCCGGGCTTCGCATCGTGAATGAAGAGCCCGCTCTGCTGCGCGGAATGTTCCGCATCGCCCGGCTCGAGCACGCGCCGCAATTATAATGCCCTGTTGAGCCACCGCCCATGACCCGCAGAATTCTTCCGCTCTTCCTCTCCTGTTTCCTGTGGACTCCCGCCGCCCCGCCGCCCGCGCCCGATCCGGCCCGCGCCGGCATGGACGCCGCGCAGCTGGCCCGCATCGGCCCGGTGCTCCGGGAATTCGTGGAGCGGGGCCAGATCAGCGGCGCCGTCACGCTCATCATGCGCAACGGCGCGCTGGCGCACTTCGAAGCCACCGGCTGGCAGGACGCCGAAGCGAAGAAGCCCATGCAGAAGGACACGATCTTCCAGATCATGTCCATGACCAAGCCCTTCACCGGCGCCGCCATCATGATGCTCGCCGAGGAGGGCAAGCTCCGCCTGCACGACCGCGTCGAGGATCACCTGCCGGAGTTCCGCGGGCAGATGATGATCGTCAGCGAAGAGAACGGCGTGCGCACCCTGCGCAAGCCCTCCCGCCCCATCACCATCCGCGACCTGATGACGCACACTTCCGGCCTTGGTCCCGCGGCGCCCGGCATCGCCGACATCATGGTGGCCATGGACCGCACGCTCGCCGATGCCTGCCTCATCTACTCGCAGCAGCCGCTGTTGTTCGAGCCCGGCACGCGCTGGATGTATTCGAACACGGGCATCGCCGTGCTCGGCCGCATCGTCGAGGTCCGCTCCGGCATGAGCTTCGAGAAATTTCTCGAAACCCGCATCTTCCAGCCGCTCGGAATGGCGGATTCGCACGTCTTCCTTCCCGCCGAAAAGCGCCCCCGCCTCGCGCCGGTGTATTCGGTCAAGGACGGGAAGCTCGTGAAGGCCGGCGCTGATGTTCTGGGCGGCGATCCGCTCAAATTCCGCGAGGGCGCGAAGTACTCCGGCCCGGAGCACGCCATGTACTCCACGGCATGGGACCTCGCGCAGTTCTACCAGATGATGCTCAACGGCGGCGTGCTCCACGGCAAGCGGCTGCTGTCCCCGGCCAGCGTGCGGGCCATGACGCAGCTGCACACGGGCGATCTCGCAGCCGGCCACAATCCCGGCACCGGCTTCGGCCTCACATGGGAAGTGACCAAAGACCCCGCGGGCACGCTCACCGGGCAGAGCATCGGCACCTTCGGCCACGGCGGGGCGTTCGGCACCTACGGATGGGTCGACCCGCAGAAGAAGCTCGTGGGCGTGTTCCTCATCCAGACCACCGCCCGCCCGCAGCCCGTGCGCGACGCCTTCGTCACCATGGCCAACGCCGCCGTGCGGGAGCCGGAACCGTGAAGCCCTCGCCTCCAGAGCAGGACGCCTTCGTCACGCTGCAACGCGCCGCTGCCCGGCTGATGGACGGCGTCGCGGATCTGCTCAAGCCCTACGGCCTGCGCCCCGCCCAGTACAACGTTCTGCGCATCCTGCGCGGCGCGCAGCCCGAAGAGCTCAGCTGCCGCCAGGTGGCGGAACGCATGATGACGCGCGAGCCGGACCTCACCCGCCTGCTCGACCGCCTGGAGGCCGCGGGGCTCGTCCGCCGCGCCCGCAACGACGCCGACCGCCGCGTCGTCCGCGTCGCCATCACGCCTTCGGGCCTCGAGCTGCTCGGCCGGCTCGACGCGCCCATGCTCGAGCTGCACCGCCGCCAGTTTGCTCCGCTCGGCCCCCGGCGCACCGCCGTGCTCACGCGCCTGGCGCGGCGCCTGCATGAATCCTGATCCGCGCCCTCTGCATCCCTTCAGATAGTTGTTGCAACAGGCAACCGGGAGGCCCGATGATCCGCACCCGTCCCTCCGCCGAACGCGGCGCCACGCAGTTTGGCTGGCTCGACAGCCGCCACACGTTTTCCTTCAACCGCTACATCGACCCGGCGTGGACCAGCTTCCGCTCCCTGCGCGTGATCAATGAAGATTGGGTCGCGCCTGGCGGCAAGTTCGAATGGCACCCCCACCGCGACATGGAGATCCTCACCTGGATCCTCTCCGGCGCGCTCGAGCATGAAGACTCCACCGGGGCGCGCGGCGTCCTCCGTCCCGGCGACTTGCAGAAGATGAGCGCCGGCACGGGCATCTTCCACAGTGAAGCCAACGCAAGCAGCACCGAGCCGTTGCACCTTTTGCAGATCTGGATCTACCCCTCGCAGCGCGGTCTGGAGCCGCACTACACGGAGAAGCATTTCCCCGAGGAGCTGCGGCGCAACCGCCTGTGCCTGCTCGCTTCGCCGGGCGGGCGCGACGGCTCGCTGCCGGTGCATCAGGCGGCGGAGCTCTGGACGGCGCTCATCGACGAGGGCGGCTCCGTCGAACACGCGCTGCCCGAGGAGCGCCACGCCTGGCTGCAAGTCGCCTCAGGCGAAGTGGAGCTGAACGGCGTGCATCTCCGTCAGGGCGACGGCGCCGCCATCAGCGAGGAGCGCGAACTCCGCATCCTCGCCCGCAAGCCCTCCGAGATCCTGCTGTTCGATCTGGGTTGAGCCGCGTCATTCACTGACGCCATACCCTTGAGAGCCCCCCGAGTGGCGGTTCGTTCTCTCGAGAACTTCCTCTTTTATGCATCCGTAGGCTGTTATACTTCCAAAGATCCGCGGAATGGCGAGGCGAGATTCGGATCTCTGTCCGGGGTTTTCGTGATCTGCAGCAGGCGTCCTCATCAGGCCCACGTGCGGGCGCGCGCCGAAGCCGCAGACAGGTCGTTTTGGGAGTGAACGCATTCATGACGGACAGCCCCGTAGGAGCAGCTCCAATCCGATTAAACCGCTGGCAGCGGTGGGTCTTCCCCAACCTCCCCTCAATCGCTGCTGTCGCTGTGATCTACATGGCCGTGGCCGGCATGGGCCCCGAAGGACTGTTCCGGGATTCCGACACCGGCTGGCACATCGTCACAGGGGAGCGGATTTTCGACACTTGGACGTTGCCTCGCGTGGATCCGTACTCGTTTACCAAACCGGGCGAGCCCTGGTACGCGTGGGAGTGGCTGGCGGATGTGGCGATGGGCGCGCTGCACAAGTGGAAAGGGCTGGCAGGTGTGGCGCTGGGCGCCGTCGTCGTTCTCGCAGCTGCCGCCTGGATGTGGTGCGCTTTCGCGCTGTGGCTGGGCGCGGATGCGTTCATCGTGGCCGCGCTGATGACATTGGCCTCCTTCGCATCAGCGAGCCACTGGCATGCCCGGCCGCATTTGATCAGTTGGGTGTTCCTTATCGCATGGGTTTGGCTGCTCGAGCAGACTCCCTCCAAACTCTCGGTTGTGCGATGCGCAGGCCTGTTCGTGTTGATGATGCTCTGGGTGAACCTGCACGGCAGCTTCTTCCTCGCCTTCTTCCTTGCCGGAGCCTATGGGGTCGAGTTCTGGTTCCGGGATCGGCGACGCGCATCGACGCTTGCGGTCGAGGTGATATTCGCGCTTGTGGCGACTTTCTGTAATCCCTACGGCTCGCAGCTTCACGCACACTTGGCAAGATATTTGACAAATACCGAAATGCTTGCCTTCATCAGGGAATTTCAGAGCCTGAATTTCCACGGCTTCGGCGGGATTATCTCGATCGCGCTCTTTCTTTTAGCCATCTCGGGTGCGGGACTTTGCTTTCAGCAAGGACACTTGGCGCGAGGGCTGGTGATTCTGATGCTCTCAGCCATCGCTCTTCGCTCGGCGCGGGGTATTCCCCTGGTTGCCTTCGTGGCGCTCCCACTCTCGACTGCTGCCATCACGAGGGCGCTAACGGCATGGAAGCCGATCGAGGTTCTCTTGTCGGAATCCAACGCATTCCGCAACATCGAAAGGCAAGCGACCGGGGCATTATTCCTGCTCCTCGCCGCAGGGGGTCTGTTCTTCTGGTACTCCACCGGCACCGCCAGCGCACGGGCCCGGTTTCCAGCCGAACGGCTTCCGGTGCAGGCGGCAGAGGCCTTGGATCGTCTCGATCCGTCCACACGCTTGTTTGCTCCCGACTATTTCGGCGGCTACATAATCTACCGGTTTTCCGGAAAGCGGAAAGTATTTTTTGACGGCCGAAGCGATTTCTACGGGACACAGTTCGTGAAAGACTACGTCAACACCATGGCAATGGAACCTGGCTGGCGAAAGAAATTCGGCCGCTTCCAATTCACACACGCGCTACTGCCCGAGGACCACGCACTGCGCGAGGCGCTCGAGTGTTTGGGCTGGCAGCGCCTGTACGGCGATTCGACTGCCGTGCTGCTTGAGCACCCCAAAGCAGCTCCAGCACATGAGGTCTGTTCTCTTCCCTGAAGCGACTCGCCTCAGCCCTCGCAGACACCAAGGGGTGGTCAACCGGATTCTCAAGCCCGGAGCTGACGCCACATCGGCATCAGTTCGAAGTCCTGCCTGAAGGCTGCCGGATCCTCGCCCCTCTGTTCGATCCAAGCCTCCCCTATCGGGCCGAGATGCTGCGCTGCGGCGAGGGAAGCCACGCGCAATGGATTGACGCCCATCAGCCGGCAGCAGGTCGCATCCACTGCGGGCAGGTTCGCGCCGGCGACGATCACGCCTGCGGCGCGCGGCTTGCCCTGAATCGGTCCATTCCCTTCCATGCCCACGATGCCGTCGACAATCGCCACGGTCTTCGCTGCATAAATCTCCGCCAGCTTTACGATGGAGCGGTCGATGCCGTGGTGGTGCAGCACGTTCTTCGGCCACCCGTACAGGCTCCCCGGGACGGTGCCGAACAGGTTTTTCATCGACAACGTAACCCCTGCCCAGTGGTGCGTTTTCATCTTCGGCAGGGAGACGATCAGGTCGGCGGCGAGCACGGACTTGGGCGCCCACAGCGGCCCCCACTCACCCAGGTCAGCTACCTGCTCCACGTCGTCGCGGTTCAGATCGATAAAGCGCTCTTCAAACTGGGGCACAGCCTCGAAGTAGCCTGCCTCCTCGGCCAGCGTCCACGTGTCCCGCCGGTGGCCGGGGCCTTCGCCGATCCGGACATCGTTGGCCCCCAATTGCAGCAGCGCCTCAAGGACGGCAGCCACGAAAACGGGATGTGTGTTGATGGCCGTGGCTCGGGAGAACTCCACCAGATTCGGCTTCAGCAGCACGCGCTTGCCGCGCACCGCGATGCCTGCTTCTATCAGGGCGCGCCGAATCTCATCCGCAAGCTCTCCGGAGTAGTCCTTGGCGCGCAGGACGAACACGGGTTCCTTCCGCTTCCACGCGCGGGCCTTCTCCCTCCGGGCGCAGGCGGCACTCGCCGCAGCCAGACCGCCGGCAATCCAGTGACGCCGGTTCATGTTGCTGTCCCCTTCCACAGGCGCCACGCGCCCTCAGCCTCTCCGATCAGCGAAAGAGCCAACACTGTAGTTTCCGTTCGTTCGTTGACAACCACGGGGCGGTCGTCGAAAGCCACTCCGTGCATACGAAAAGCGATGCGCAGCAGCGCCTGCGCAAGCCCTCGCGGGCCGCGGCGCCAGTCTTCCTGCGCTCTCTGGAGTCCGCGCTCCACCTGCGGTCCCTTGCGGCCGCACAGTCCAATGAGGGCCACAGCCGTGCATTCCGGGAACGACTCCAGATCTTCGCCGAGAACACGCTTGTTGCCGTAGTTCCAGCCGCCGTCCCGGCACTGCCGGTCGAGGATCATCCGGATGCCTTCTTCCGCCCTTTCCCTCAGCCCGGCCAGCCCCGCGTAGGGCTCGCTCAATTCCAGCGCCCGCACCGCATGGGCTGTGGGCTCAATCCATGCGGCTGTCCCAGCCGTCCACGGCCAGCCCTTGAGTGTATGGTCGTGTTCCACGAGCGGCCTGCGCCGAAAAAGACGATCCAGCCATCCCGGCGCTGGAACAGGCCGCGGATTTCGTTGGGCAAGCCACATGACGGCGCGGCGCCAGGAATCGTCGTGCTCGCCGCGCGCGCACTTCAGGATCACGACGAGCGCCGTGGCCCAGCTCTCGCGCGGGGCTTCTGGACACTCGATCCATGCGCCGGACGGCGCCTGCCAGCGCGAAAGCAGCACCGTGGCCCGCTCTGAAGCTTCCGTGCCGTGGAGCGCCAGCGCGGCGTACACGGTTGGCTCCAGCCACGACGAGCCGCCGTTCCGGTATCCCCACCCGCCGTCTCTGTTCTGGCGCGAAAGCAGAAAACCCAGGGCGTTTGCTCTCATTGAGGGGCTTCAGTTTCTCTCTCGCGGACAGTCGAACCGAAGATCTGCCTAATCGCGTCGCTTGCCCAGACCCGAACTCATTTGGCTGATCAACACCGCGCTGTTGTCAAACAGCGAACATGAAGCAACACACCCTCCATGCAGAATCTGGTTGTCGCAGGCGCACTTCAGCTGAACAGTCACTCGAACTGGCAGCTTGGTCCGGGGCAGGTGCAATCTCCACCGGGGTCCAGGCATTCCATCGGTTGCAACGCAACGATATCTCGTGCGGCATAGATGCCACTGAAGCCCGGAATGAAATGCCGGATCTTGTAATTGGAAACCCGGACCTCCACATACCGCCGCGTGAGCGTTGTAAGGTCATCGACAACATCACTCGCGGTCTTCAGGGAAACCGAGATAGCGGCGTCAGCGTAATAGCTTGTTGTTCCTGAGCAGGTCAAGGTTCCGCAATTCACAAGGTTGTGGACAGCCGCTTCATCCCAATAGTGAGCGGCCGCCCACCGGGCGGCCATGGATGTGCGAGAGGCGATGGTCTGGTGCTGATGGAAGACCCAAGCCCAGTCCATGATTCCGAAGAGCAGCATGAAAAACACCATCGCGGCGAGGCCGAACTCCACCAGCGATGCGCCACGCCGCGCCAGATTGATCTTCATCCTGGGCATTTCGATGCTCCCTGCGCAGTCACTTGTTTTTACCGCCTCCGCCACCACCACCGCCGGAGGAGCCCATCGCGAAGCGGCCGAAAAACGGCATCTCAATCGTCGGTTTGCTTAGCGTGAGAGGTCCCACCAGCCAGCCCAAGACTCCCTGGTACAAGTAGCCGTTGATCCCCACACGGATGCGCTCCGGGCGCAATCCTGGCGCCGGTGGCGGGATCAATTCCACACTCACCCAGTTCTTCGTTGCCGGAGTCAGCCCCGGAACCACTCCGCCATTCCCGCTGACGCAGCCTCCAACCGATCCACAAACTACAACGTCGCGGACGACGTCGCGATAGCTCGCTTCATCCACGAACGTCCGGCTCGCGCCATATCGCGCCCCCTCGCGGACGGATTTCTCCAATTGGTTGTAAACGTAAAAGAGATAGCCGAAGTGAATGGCGCCAAGGACGAGCAAGACCAAGATCGGGGAAAGGAGCGCCAACTCGACCAGCACGGCTCCCTTATGCTGTTTCCTCTCCCGCATGGCTACCTCACGAGCCTCACTTCGTACACTCCTGCCGTCTCCGCAGCGGGCCGCAAGCTGCAATCATTCAAAGCGGAATCGCGGTAGATGGCACACCAGGTGTTGTTGGCGCCGTACGCCCCGGGGATAAACTCGATCGCTCTCACCGTCAGCCACCGCAAGGTGAGTGGATCAATCACGGGCGCGCAAGCGTAAGGGCTCCTGGACGCACGCTGCTCCAGGGCGGCTCTCAGGGACGTGCGCTGTCCCCCCTCCGTCTCGAAGTTTTCCATCGTGGCATCCGTGATCTTGACCGTTTCTCCGATGGAACCCCAGATGAGCCGCTCGTAGAGGTTGGTGCCCGGATTTCTGAAGACGTTCCAGAATCCCCAGCCCTCTCTGGAGTTCTGCAACCGTGAAACGCCGATGTAATCCGTTCGATCCCCCAAAGCCATCTGGCCGAACGCTTCGTTGAAAGGGGGGTCGCCGCCGTAGGTGTCCCCGGCACACCAGTTGGCGTTCTGGTAAGTCACATCGGGCGTGATGGTCGTCTGGTCCTTGTTGTAACCCTTTTTGATGTCGGCAGACTGCCACAGCACGGCGTACTGCACGCCGACCTGCAGTCGCACATCCTCGTCGTATTGATCTTCGTTTCCTTTGTCGGTGTCATCGTTTTCTGAGGCGCATACAGGCATGTTAAACGGGTTGTTGGCCACTTTGGTGCAATGTGCGGTGATCCAAAACGGTACCAGCCCCTCATCCCAGTAGATCTTCAACACCTGTGCCGCACGGGCGACAGCTGTGGTTGAGGAAGTGCTGCTCCCGGTGAGCACCTGCGCAAAGTACACGGGGATTTGGGCGGATGCCCGAACTTCGGCGAATCGATATCCGGAGGCATCGTCCCCCGGACTCTTCAGCTCGTAGTTGACACCGTCTTGCGAAAATCGAACCTCGATATCCGTGAAAGTGACGTTCTGGAAGTGGTATCGCTTCCACTCCCCCGTCGTCGGCGTCTCTGTTCCCTGGTAGTTGCCATGGACGGCGTCGATCGCCTTGGCAAAGGTTGTTCCATCCAGCATTAATACGGCAGCCAGAGCCGCCGCGTCACAGAAGGACTGGGCTTCCGTCTTGGCGATGTAGAGCCGGCCCAGATCGAAGGCTAGCGCCATGAAACCGAAGATGACCAGGGCGCTCAATGCAAACAGGATCAGCACCACTCCCCGCTTCCTCGCGCCCCTCGCTCCGATTCGCATATCGAATCCTCCTGACAGGAAAGAATCCGGCTTCCCCCGATCTTCAGGCTTTTTCCTGAGAAAATCAAGGTTCATAACCCTGCGTGTTCCTCCTATGGTACGGGCAGCGGCGGAATCACCAGCAGGACTTCAATCTCCACCGGCGCCTTGTTCCGCGTGGCGGGGCGGAACTCCCAGCGGCTGAAGGACTTGAGCAGCCCTTCCGCCCTCCCGCCGGTGCGCACCGCCGTCACCCGCTCCAGCTTGCCCCGGTCCGTGATGTAGCCGTGGAACACCTGGTACCGGGACGATTTCCACTCTTCCGCCGGCGGCAGCTCCGCCCTCTGGATGTAGGGCGCGTGCAGCGGCGGCGGGTCTTCCAGCGTCACCACCATGCTATTCGCCTGCGTTTCCCGGCGCGGCTCCGACACGCAATAATGCAGCGTCCACTCGCGCCCGGCGCCCACGTCGAGGTACGCGGTGTAGACCGGACGCCCGGAGAGCCGGTTCGCCAGATCCGCCAGCGCTTCGGGGAACGTGTTCTCCACCACCACGACGTCGAAGCTCCCGTCGGGCGGGAAGACGAGCACCAGCGTCCCATCCGGCCACTGCTCCATCCTCACCAGTTGCCCGCCGAGCCGGACTTGCCGGATATAGGGGCTTCCGGTGCGGGTTCCGGCAGAAGGAGCTCCGGCGGAGCCGGTTCCCCCGTCCCCCTCGCTCTGTGCTCCGCCTGCGCCACCGCTCCCAGCAACCGCAGCCGTTCCCGCCGCGCCGCCCGTTGCCCCCGCAGTCCCACCCGGCCGTCCACTCGTGCCCGCGCGGCTCGATCCACTGGAACCTCCGCTGCCTCCGGCCTCGCCTCCGGAAACAGAGCCCCGCGCCACAGTAGCGCCTCCTGGAGCGGCGCCGGCGGAGTTCGATCCCCCCGGCCGGCCTGAGGACTTCTTGTCCGCAGCGTTCCCCGTTCCGGCTGTTCCACTGCCGGTCGGACTCCCGTTCTCCAGCCCCCCGCCCGCCTGAGTCACCGGCGGGATCTGCACGGCCTGTCCGGGCTCGAGCGGTGTCGGCGAAATGGAGACGACGGACACCGGCTCGCCCGGAATCAGCACGCCGCTGCCCAGAGGCGCCCCGCCGACAGGCGGATTCGCCACGGGCACGCCCGGCGGCGGCAGGCTCAGCTTCGGCTCTTCGATCCCCGGCGGCGCGGACCGCACCGGCAAGCCCGAAGGGAAGGGAAGCACCGGCCGCCGGGGCGGCGGCGCGGCAGCCAACATCCCGGGCGTCGGCGAGCCCGGTACCGTCTGCGGCGAGGGTACCTCGGGTGCCTTCCCTGTCCAAGTCGCGAAGGCAGGCAGCTCCACGATCTCCTGGCGCGCGGCCGGGCGGCGCGGCTGGAGCAGCGTGGTGGCGGACAGGGTCCTGTAGGCCCGCTGCGGCCGGGGCGCATTCATCGCCTCCACTGCGGAAGGCAGTTCCGGGGCGGGCAGCGACTCCACTTTTCGAACCGGCTCAGGGATCGTTGGCTCCGTCAATCCGCGAGGCCGGGCTGCTGCTCGCGAAGCTGCGGCAGGCTTCGAAGGCGGCGCAGGGGACGCCCGGCGGGCAAACACCACGCGCCTTGCCTCCGGCAACTGAAGCGTCAACGGAAGCCGGATCGCGTTCTCCAGGCGCACGACCAGCCGCTGTTCTTCATCCAGCGCCCGGGAGATCCAGAGAAACGTCTCCGGCCCCGCCACGGCGAACGCCGCATGGAAAACCGCAGACACAGTCAGCGCCGGCGCCATCTTCCACGTGCGCCGCTCGCAGAGAGCAAATCGCGGCGGCTCGATGCTTGTTGTTTGGGATTCGCGTTGGCGATGCTCCGGCGGCTCCGGCTTGGGCAAGGGGGGCCACTCGGCCAGCCCCAGCAGGCCTGCTCCGGCGCTGCCCGCCGGCTCGGCTTCCCGGGCATAGTCGAGCCGCAGGCGCACCTGCCGCGCCCGGATCGACTGGCGCAGGAAGGAGGCGCAGATCAACAGCGCCATCGCGGCGGCGAGGATCGCAATCAGGCCGGCGTCCATTCCGGCTCCCTTCCTCCGGGGCGATCTGCCAGCCCGCGCTCAGGCCGAGAGCCGCGCACGGTCTTCTTCCTGGGGTCCTACCACC
>JBBFLJ010000002.1:0-149323 GCA_037481575.1 Bryobacteraceae bacterium
GGGCTCCCAAGGATCATCCCCATGAGAACTGCCGCACGAAAGTGCCGGATCAGGCTGTCCCCTTCGGGAAGCGCCGGGGGAACGGCGCAAGCGGCGCCGGGCAGTGAGAGGTGTGCTTGGCAGGCGTCGGCGCCGGGCGAACGAGCGTCAGTGCTGCGGCGAGGATGGGGACCTTTCAGATTGCGCCGCCCGTTCCGGCGCACCAAGGGGAATCCAAGGGCCGAGCCGGGCTCCCAGGGATCATCCCCATTTGGACTGCCGCACGAAAGTGCCGGATCAGGCTGTCCCCTTCGGGCTAACTGGAAAGCCGTGCGCTCGCGGTCAGAGCGAGGTTGTGTAGCGCTTGAGGATCTGGGGCAGGTTCATGGAGAAGGCGGAGCGAGCGAGAACCATCGAAGCGCCGGCAGATTGGGCGCGCGTCTTCAGTTCCGCCTCGATGTGGGAGACGAAGGCGATGATGCTGACCCGTTTCAGGGACTCTTCAGCGCGAAGGCGGGAGATGAGTTCCACGGGATGAAAGGAGCGGGCGTTGAGATCCACGATGATGAGAAGCGGCGGATCCTGCCGGGCGCGATCGAGCACTTCCTGGGCCGATCTGAGAAATTCACATGCAAATCCGGACCGTTTTGCGGCCTCGTTGATTTTCACAATGAAGAAAAGATCCTCGACAGCTGCAAGGATTTTCCTTGACTTTTGAGGCATGCGGTTTCCGTCTGACCGAGAAATTGAAGTACGTTGCGCGGCAGGACGAGCAGCCGCCAAGGGAGGCTACTTTCATTATACAACGAGGGCGGAGGGCAGAGGGCTCCGGCTACAATTGAGGTTCACCGATGAACGCCGCCGCCAACCACGGGGAACTGCTCGCACGGCTTTGCCGGGAGCACGGGATCGACCGGGAATACTGGGACATCTGGGGACGGAAACACGAAGTGGCCGAGGAGACGCTTCTGCGGATCCTTGCGTCGCTGGGATTCCGGACGGAATCCCCGGCAGCACTGGAGCGGTCGGCGCAGGAGCGCGAAAGGTCGCGGGCAAGGCGGCTGCTGGAACCTGTGGCGGTGATCAGCGCGAGCGACGCTGCTCCGGCCGTGGAGGTTCGCGCAAGGGCGGGAAGCCGCGTGGGGCTCGCATTGTATCTGGAGGACGGCGGCGCGCGCCGCTGGGAAGTGGAATTTGCCGGAAACACGGCGCGCGTGGAGCTGCCTGCGCCTTTGCCGCTGGGATATCACGATCTGGAGGCGGTGGAACGCCTGCCAGACGGCAGCGAACGGCGGGGAGCGATGCGGCTGATCGTGGCGCCGGACAGGGCGTGGCTGCCGGAGCGGCTGGAAAAGGGAGGAAGAGCCGCGGGTCTGGCGATCAGCCTGTATGGCGTGCGCAGCTCGAGGAACTGGGGCGTCGGGGACTTCACGGATCTGGCATCGCTCGTGGAGTGGGCGGCGCGGGAGCTGGGAGCCGGCTTCGTGGCGCTGAATCCGCTGCACGCCATTGCGAACCGGATGCCGTACAACACGAGCCCGTATCTGCCGCTTTCCGTGTTTCACCGGAATTTCCTGTATCTGGACGTGGAGGCGGTGGAGGACCTGCTGCTGTGCCCGGCAGCGCGGCGGATGGTGGCGTCGCCGAAGTTTCAGGCGAAGCTGGCTGCGCTTCGTGCGGCGGAGCTGGTGGAGTACGAGGAGGCAGCACGGCTGAAGCGGAGCGTGCTGAAGCTGCTGTTCCGGAGGTTCTGGCGCGAGGAATGGCTGAAAGGAAGCCAACGGGCGCGGCAATTCCAGCACTGGATCGCGGAGCAGGGGCGGTTGCTGGACGATTTCGCGCTGTTTTGCGCGATGGACGAGGTCTTTCACCGCAAGGACCGCAACGTGTGGGTGTGGCGGCAGTGGGGGAAGGGGTTCGAGGCGCCGGACACGGCGGAGGCGAGGCAATTCGGGCAGGAACATTTCCGGCTGGTTCTGTTTTACAAGTACGTGCAGTGGCAGGTGGATCTCCAGCTGGAACAGGTGCAGCGGCTGGCGCGGCGGCTGGGGATGCCGGTGGGGCTCTATCATGACCTGGCGCTGGCAACAGACCGCTGCGGCGCCGATCTGTGGGCGCACCGGCGGTTTTTCGTCGAGGGGTGCCGCGTGGGCTCGCCGCCGGACGATTTCGCGCTGGAGGGGCAGGACTGGTCGTTCCCGCCGCCGAATGCGGAAGCCCACCGGGAAGACGGCTACCGCCTGTTCGCGGAGACGCTCCGGCGCAATGCGCGGCACGGAGGCGCGCTGCGGATCGACCATGTGATGCGGTTGTGGCGGCTGTTCTGGATCCCGGACGGCATGCCGCCGGCAGCGGGCACGTACGTGAACGAGAGGTGGGAGGACCTGGTGCGCGTGCTGGCGCTGGAGAGCGTGCGCGGACAATTCCTTGTCGTGGGCGAGGATCTGGGGACCGTGCCGTGGGGTCTGCGCGAGGCGATGGAGCGGTTCGGGATCCTGAGTTACCGGCTGTTCTATTTCGAAAAAGGCGAGGACGGGCTGCCGCGGCGAGTGAACGAGTATCCGAGGACTGCGCTGGTCTCGTCGACGACGCATGATTTGCCTACGCTGGCGGGATTCTGGGCGGGGCGGGACATCGAGGTGAGGCGGCAGACCGGGCGCCTGAACGACGATGCGGCCTACGAACGGCAGAAGCGGGAGCGGGTGGAGGAAAAGCGCAAGATGATCGAGGCGCTGAAGCGGGACGGCTTTCTGCCCGCGGATTTCCCGGCGGAGGCGGCGGAGTGGACGGAGCTCACCGGGGAGCTGCACAACGCGGTAATCGGATACCTGATGATGACCCCCGCCATGCTGATGCTGCTGAATCAGGAAGACCTGACCAAGGAGACCGAGCAGCAGAACGTGCCCGGCACAACGTGGGAGTATCCGAACTGGCGGCGGAAGATGCTGTACACGGTGGAGGAGCTGCGAAGCTCGCCCAAGGCGCGCGACTTTGCCCGGATGATGCGGGCGTGGATGGAGCGGAGCGGGCGGCTTTAGCGCCCGGCGGCCTGGCCAGCGGAGATTGCGCTGAAGGGTATGTCGAGGACGGGATAACGCCGCCAGTCCTTGTAGTCGAAGTGCCACCATTCGTGTTCGTAAACGGCGAAGCCTTCGCGCTCCATGGCGCGGCGGAGGAGGTCGCGGAGGCGGCGCGCGCGGCGGGTCCCGCCGCGGTAGGAGGGATGGGCGCGTTCGGTCATTTCGTCATAGCCGCTGGGCATTTGCACGAGACGCCCGGTCCGGAGATCGTAAAGCGAGACATCGACGGCGCAGCCCCGGTTGTGGCGCGACCCGGTGGCGGGATCGGCGACAAACTGGCGTTTTTCCGGCGGGGTGGCTTCCCAGAAGAGTTTGGTGACGCTCCAGGGGCGGTAGCCGTCGAAAACAACAATTCCATAGCCTTTTGTTTTCAGCCACCGGTGGGCGCGCAGCAGGGCTTCCGCGGCGGGGCGCTGAAGGAAGGCGCGGGCTTCGGCATAGACAGGGCGGCCGAGGAAATTGTTCGAGGTGGCGTAGCGGATGTCCAGGCGCATGGTTGGATCGAGAGTGGCAAGATCGACCAAATCCGGGGAGGCTGTGGCGCCGGGATCGACGGGAGGCTGAACGAGAGCGAGAGCAAGAACCAGCGTTTGCAGAGGCGTCACGGCCATTCAGTTTACGACGGCAGGAAGAGATTCACGGCGGAACCGGGAGGGTCCAGACTATGGGGGCCGGAGAGCGCAGTCGGCGAGGACTCGACGGAGGAGAGGCCATGCAGTATCACATCAGCCGGGGCGGGGAAACGTACGGGCCATATCCGGAGGAGATGGTTCGCGAGATGCTGCGCGAGGGACGGGTGGCGCCGCCGGACTTGTGCTGGGCGGAAGACATGCAAGGATGGCTGCCGGTGAACGTTGTGTTCGGCACGGAGACGGCGACCGCGCAGGAGGCGGCCTCAGCGGAGGTGAGAGAGGAGGCGCCGCGGGAAGCGCCGGAAGAAGGTTCTCCTTCCGCCTCGCCAAGTGCGGCAGGCGAGGAACATCCTGCGTGGGAGATCCCTGTGGCGCCTGCCGGCGAGAGCGCGCCGAGCCCGCCGTTGCCGGTGGTTGTACCCGAGGCCTGGCGGAGAGCGAAAGAGAGGCGGGAGGCTCCGGCCGCGCCTCCACGGGCGGGGCTTTCACCCGGGCTTTCCATTTGGCCTGCGCCGCCAGACCTGCACTGGGGGCTTGTGCTCGGGTTGACTTACGTCACGTTCGGGTTGTTCGCTCCCGTGTGGTTCCTCGTGCAGTACTCCTTCGTGAAAAAGCTGGATCCGAAGAATCCGGCAGGGAAGCCGATCCTGGGCTCCATTGCAACTGTTCTCGCCTCGCATTTCGCGGCACTTTTTGGGGGAGGAATGCTGGCAGAACTGATTTCCCCTCTGTTATTCTGGGCTGGAATCGCCCAATGGATGTGGGCGGCGCTTCTGATCAGGAGATCCCTGCTGGTGCATTACAATGCGGTGGAGAAGATCGCATCGCGGCTCAATCCAGCGTTCGCCTGTGTTTTTGGCGCGTTTTATTTCCAGTATCATTTTTCGCGAACCGCCAAATGGCAAAAGACGGGGAGGATGGGCTGAATTGATGGAAGCGGCGAGAGCAGCAACCTCGGGCGCGGCGGGGATCCTGTTTTTCTTCGATCCTGCGGGCACGCAGGCGCATCCCCGCTGCCGGATCCGGCATTCCGCGGGTCGCGGGCAAGCGAAGTGCCGGGCGGCGCGCGCCATGAATGCCTTGCTTTCCGGGCGAGTGAAGGAGCCATGGCGCCTGAACGCCTTGCGGACAGCAGGGACGCCGGCGCTCGCCGGATGGGGCGTTTGGCGGATGAGAAGGAAGCGCCACGGCGGGGAGGGCGCGTGACGGCAGCTCCGGGCAGGGGCCGGGTGGCGGTGCCGGGGCGGGTGAACCTGATCGGGGAGCACGTCGACTATCACGGGCTGGCGGTGTTGCCGATGGCGCTTGCGAGGCGCGTGGAAGTGGAATGGACGGCGCGGGATGACGCGCTCGTGAGGGCGGAAAGCGAGGGCTTTGATCCCCGCGAGTTCCGGCTGGACGGTCCGGTCGAGCCGTGGCCTTCGGGCGACTGGGGCAATTATGTGAAAGCTGCCGCGGCGGCAGCGCTTGGCAAGTGGAGACTGAAGCGAGGAGCGGAGCTGAGAATCCGCTCGACCTTGCCGATGGCGGCAGGGTTGTCGTCTTCGACGGCTCTGATGACCGCCTGCACGCTGGCGCTGCTGGAAGCCAACGGAGTGCAGGCGGGCTTCGGGGAACTGATGGAGGTGCTGCCGGAAGGAGAGTATTTTGTGGGGACGCGTGGCGGCGCGATGGACCATGCGGCGGTGCTGGGGGCGCGCGAGGGATGCGCGCTGCTGGTGGAATTCGAGCCGCTGCGGGTGACGCCGGTGAGCGTGCCGCAGGGGTGGGCGTTTCTTGTCGCGGACAGCGGCGTGAGGGCGGAGAAATCGGCGGCGGTGAGAGCGCAGTACAACGAACGCAGATTCGCAGGGCAACGGGCGGCGGAGTGGCTTGGGTTCGCCGGGATCCGAGCGGCGCTGGAGGAGACCGGAGCGGAGCAGTTGAGGCAGGTGGCGGAGCGACGGCTGGAGGGGATGGAGCGCCGGTGCCTGCTCCATGTGGCCGGGGAGGCGGAGCGCGTGCAAACAGCGGTAGCAGCGATGCGGTCTGGCGACGCGCAGAGGTTCGGGAGGGCGATGGACGAGTCGCACGAAAGTTTGCGGGATCTCCTTCAAGTGAGTTGCGAGGAGCTGGACCGGCTGGTGGAAGCGGCGCGGGAGGCGGGCGCGTTGGGGGCGAGGCTGACAGGAGCCGGCTTTGGCGGCGCGGCAGTGGTGTTCTGCCTGGAAAAGCAAGTGGAGCAGGTGTCAGAGGGGATCGGGAAGAGGTTTTACAAAGGGGCCGCCGGGGAGAGGATCTTCCGGGCGGCGCCGTCGGCGGGGGCGCTGGAGCTCATTGCCAGAGCCGGCGGGTGACGCGCACAAGCACGGTTCCGGCGAGGACGAACGCGAGAGCGAGCAGAAGGGCGTAATTCCAGCGGCCATACAGGACGTTGCCGACAGTGAACAGGCCGGACCAGATGACGATGCATCCGGAGAGCCAGCCGAGCAACGAGAGCGGGATGTTGTCGGCCTGAGACCAGCGGGCGGCTTCTTCTTTCGAAATACCGGCCATTTCGCGGACTTTCTGCCAGCCGGGCCCGGCGGGGTGGACCTTGCGGTAGAAGTTGACAAGTGCGGCGGCGTCGGTCTGCGGCCCCGCATAGGCAACAATGAGCCAGCAGACAGTGGTGCAGAGGACGGTCAAAAACAGCTCCTGATGAGTGCCTATGCTGATGCCATTGCGGCGCAGCGCCAGGAATACGAGGGACACGGCGAAGGAGCTGATCATGGCGGCGATTTCGCACCATGCCGTGATCCGCCACCAGAACCAGCGCAGCAGATACAGCAGGCCGGTTCCGGCGCCCACCTGCAGCATGATGTTGAACGTATCCTGGGCGGTTTCGAGGAAAAACACCAGAATCGAGGAGATGACAAAGAGAAGAATTGTGGAAATTCTGCCCGCGAAAACGTAGTGTTTTTCCTCGCGCCCGGGGCGGAGGAAGCGGCGGTAGAAATCGTGGACCATGTAGGAGGCGCCCCAGTTGAGGTGGGTGAGGATGGTGGAGGAGTTGGCGGCGATCAGGCCGGCGAGCATCAGGCCCATCCATCCGGCCGGCAGGAACTTCAGCATGGCAGGGTAGGCGATGTCGTGGCCGATCAGGGCGGGATCCACGTGTGGGAAGGCGCGCTGGATGTCGGCGAGAGTCGGGAACACCACAAGGGAAGCAAGAGCCGTGAGCATCCAGGGCCAGGGGCGGAGGACGTAGTGGGCCAGGTTGAAGAAGAGCGTGCCGCCGAGGGCGTCTTTTTCGGACCGGGAAGCGAGCATGCGCTGGGCGATGTAGGAGCCGCCGCCGGGTTCGGCGCCGGGATACCAGACGGCCCACCACTGGATCGCGATGGGCATGAGAAACACAGCCGTGGCGAGCTCCCAGTTGCTGGTGAAATCGGGCAGCATGGCGAGATAATTCAGCCCGCCGGGGCCCGGCATGGCGCTGACCTTTTCGACGAGGCCGGAGAGACCTCCGACCTGCGGGAGCGTGACCGCGAACCATGCGGCGGCGATGACGGATCCCATCATGATGAAGAACTGGATCATGTCGATGACAAGGACGCCCCACAGGCCGGAATGGGCGGCGAAGACGACGTTGAGCAGGCCGACGACAAGCAGGGTCTGCCAGCGTTCGAAGCCGAACAGAACACCCGCGATCTTGCAGGCGGCGAGGTTGACGCTGGCCATGATGATGCAGTTGAAAAAGAAGCCGAGGTAGAGGGCGCGGAAGCCGCGAACGGCGCTGGCGGCGCGGCCGGCGTAGCGGAGTTCGTAAAATTCCAGATCCGTCAGCACGCCGGAGCGGCGCCACAGGCGGGCGTAGAAGAAGACCGTGGCTACGCCGGTGAGAGTGAAGGCCCACCACTGCCAGTTGCCTGCAACGCCCTGCGTCCGGACGAAGTTGGTGACCAGGTTAGGAGTGTCGCTGGAGAAAGTGGTGGCGACCATCGAGAGTCCGGCAAGCCACCACGGGACGGAGCGCCCCGATGCGAAGAATTCATCAGTGCTCCTGCCGGAGCGTTTGCCGAAGAAGAGGGCGGGGGCGAAGCAGATCAGCAGGGCGCCGGCGGCGATGAGCCAATCGAGCAGGGTGAGCGTCATGGGAGCGTCCGAAGGACGAGCATAGCGCACCGGCGGCCGGCTTTGACGCAAAGGAGGAGGCGCGGCGGCGGCAGCGGGTCAGGCGGTGGCTTCGCGGGAGGCGGCGGGAGGCACGTCCCTTCCGGCCTGCTTGCGGTCTTTCTTCTCGCCGTACATGCGCTTGTCGGCGCGCGCGAGAAGTTCTTCGGCAGTGCGCCCGTCCTGCGGGAAGAAAGCGGCGCCGCCGCTGAGGGAGAGCGCGCAGTTGCCGCAGAGTTCCATGCCGCAGCGCTCCACGTAGTTTCTCAGGCGGCGAAGGCGGTGTTCGACGGCTTCAGCGGTGACGCCTGGCAGGACCATGACGAATTCGTCGCCGCCCATGCGGGCGACGAAGTCGTACTCGCGGCAGTTTTCGCGCAGCCCCTGGGCGACCAGTTGCAGCAGCCGGTTGCCGGTGAGGTGACCGAACTGGTCGTTGATGCCCTTGAATCCGTCGAGGTCAAAGACGATCAGGCCGAGCGTCGTTTCAGTGCGGGCGCAGCGGGCGAGCTCGTTTTGCAAGTGCAGGAACAGGGCGCCGGCGTTGGGCAGGCCGGTGAGGAAGTCGACGGAGGCGCGCGTCTCCGCTTGCTGGAACTTGGCGGAATTTTCCACACTGACAGCCAGCTTGGAGGCGATGCTCATCAGGAGGCTGAGCTGCGCATGGTGGAAAGCCATGTGGCGCCCGGAGTAGAGGTTGAGAGTGCCGACCAGCCCGTTGGGCCCGTCGAGCGGAATGATCATTGCGGACTTGAGGCTCTGGGCGGCCACGGGGTTGCGGTGCGCGATCGGGTCCTCGGTTGGGGAGACGTTCAGCACGGGCCGCATGGTCGCCGCCACGTTGCTTGTGATGCCGGAGCGGGGCTGCAAGGCGAGGCCGTGGAAGAGGCTGAAATGCTGGCCTTCGACGAAAGCGGCCTCGAGGCGGTCGCCGTGGCGCAGGAAAAGCACCATGGTTTCGAAGTCGACGCAGGTGTGAAGACGGCGGGCCAGCTCATTGAGAGTCTCATCGAGATCGAGCGAGGACCCGAGGATCTGGCTGAATTCGAGGACGAGCTGCTCCTCCTTTCGCGCTTCGGCGATGGCGCGGAGGAAGCCGGGCGCCGTCTCGCCGGCAACCGGCAACGGAAGGCGGAGCTGCCTGCCATCCGGCGAACGCTGGGGCCCGGCAGCGGCGTGGCTGTCGAGCTGCCGGTAAATTTCGCGAAGCCGGGCGACGACGACGGGATCGAGGCCGCGGCCTGCCTCGCGGCTGACCTCTTCCATGGCTTCGTCGAGCGACAGGGCGCGGCGGTAGTGCCGCTCGGTGTTGAGCGCGAGAAGCATATCGACAGCGGCGAGGACGCGGGCTTCGATGGGAATCTGCTCGCCACGCAGGCCGAGCGGATAGCCGGAGCCGTCCCAACGTTCATGATGGGCACGGACGATGGCGCTGACGAGGCGGGGGAAGCCGGCCTGCTGGAGGATCTGGGCGCCGATCTCCGGATGGATCTTGAGCCTCTGGAATTCGTCCGGAGTGAGCCTGCCGGGCTTCATCATGATGTGGTCGGGGACAGCAACCTGGCCGATGTCGTGAAGAACGGCGGCAATGCGAAGAGCGCGGATCTGCTCCTCGTTCAGGCCCAGCGCCTCGCCGAGCCCGGCGCAGAAGTGGGCCATGCGATGCAGGTCGCTCACCGGGGCGACGTCCTTGGATTCCACGGCGAGGGCGAGAGCCTCCACCATGTGAAGCTGCATGGAGGCCAGCTCTTCGGCGTGCTGCCGTTCCCGTTCAAGGGTCTCCAGCTGAAGGCGGTAGGCGTAGTAGACGAGCAGAGCCACCGGAGCGATGATCAGGGCGGAGTACCAGAAGGAGATTTTGGGCAGTGTCAGCAGGAGGCCGGCGACGGCAGCGCCGGCCATGTAGTAGGGCAGAGACCAGAGGAACCGGTTCTTCCAGACACGGCGCAGGGCCTCGCGTTCTTGCAGAGAGGTTGCGGCAGCCAGGGGGAAGGCGGTGACCAGGAAAAGGACGATGGATGCCAGCGGCAGAGCGCCGGCAACGCCTGCGGCGGGCACCATCCGGACCATCTGTTGAAAAGCAGTGTGAGCCGCGCCGATGCCGAGCACCCAGACCGACATCTCGAAAATCGTGCCCAGCAAGTTCCGGCGGGGATCGGGCTGGCGCAAGGAGTGGATGCCAGCACCCGCAAGCCCGATGGCGAGCGTCTCCTTCACAGGCAACTCCGGCAGGCTGGCCAGAACGAAGATGAAGCCCAGCGGGATCGATCCCGACGCGGCAGGCAGACCGATCTGGAAGAAGGACGACAGGGCCGTCAGGGCGAGGTAAATCAGATAAACCGGCGAACCGCTGCTGGAGTCGAGGTAGGCATGTACGGCCAGCGAGACAATGGCGGTGCAGACAACGATCCATTCAAAGGACCGGGAAGCACCGCGCATGGAATCGCTCTGAACCATGGCCGTGCCCAGATTAATGCAATTCCCTCGCCAGTCCTCCTTCAAGGCCGGATTCTCCTCCGTGATGCGGCTGATTGCCTCATTTGTACAACATCCGGGGAGGCGCTGCAAGCGTTCGCGGGTGCCTTCACGGGACGATTTGTCCCATCGCGGGCGCTCATGGGACAATTTGTCCTTTGGCCGCGCCCGCCGCCGGCAGTCGCATGTGCTCCCCGGGCTTCATCGACATCCACGCGCACGTCCTGCCGGGGCTGGACGATGGTCCCGCCACGCTGGAGGAAGCTCTCGGGATGGTGGAGCTCGCCAGACGGCATGGCACGGTGGTTCTGGCCGCGACCCCGCACGCCAGCCCAGCGTATCCATACAAACTCGATGAGACGGAGCGACTCCTCGGGGAGCTCCGCAAGAAAGCGCCCCCGGGCATCCGGCTGATTCGTGGCTGCGACTTTCACCTCACCTTTACTAACGTGGAATCCGCGCTGCGCTCGCCGCAGGATTTTGCCATCGACGGCCGTTGCTGGCTCTTGATGGAGCTCTCCGAATTGACCGTGTTTTCCAACACGGACGCGCTCTGGGCGAGGCTGGAGGAGGCGGGGCTCCGGATCATCCTGACTCACCCGGAGCGGAACGCCCTGCTGCGGCAGCGGATCGACGTTATCGAGCGATGGGTGCGCTCGGGCCGCCTGATGCAGATCACGGCGGGGAGCCTGCTGGGCCATTTCGGGCGGGCGGCGCAGGAGTTTTCCATCCGCCTGCTCGACGCCGGGCTGGCGCATATCGTCGCATCGGATGCGCATGGGCTGCATGGGCGGCAACCGCGGCTGGACGAGGCGTATGCCTGGCTCAAGTCCCGCTACTCGGAGGAATTCGCCACGCGGCTGACGGTCACTCATCCGCGGGCGGTGGTCGAAGGGCGGATGCCCGATTTGTCCGGGTTCCACGCTCCGGGAAGAAAAGGCAGCGGGAGCTGGTGGCGCCGTCTTTGGAGAATCCGTTCGGTCAAACGCAATCCGGCAGAGGATCGCTGAATCCTCCGGCGCAGTTTGGCAGTCCAAGAGAGGGAAGCGCCTGCTATACTGGCTGCTGACACCGTCAGAGACAGGCCAACCTCTTCCCTCATGACAGAGAGATCCGTGCAGAAGCAAACAGTATCCCCCTATCGCCTTGACAATGTGAACTGGGTGACAACGATCGCTTTGATCGTGCTCCACATCGGCGCCGTCGCGTCATTTTTCTACTTCGACTGGAAGTCGGTGGCGGTGGCCGCCGTGCTTTACTGGATGTGCGTCGGATGGGGCATCGGCATGGGCTACCACCGCCTTTTGACGCACCGCTCCTACCGGGTGCCAAAGGCGCTCGAGTATTTTTTTGCGATCTGCGGAACGTTGACGCTGGAGGGCGGTCCGATTTTCTGGGTGGCCACGCACCGGCTGCATCACCAGCGTTCGGACCAGCCGGGCGACCCGCACAGCCCCAAGGACGGTCCGTGGTGGGCGCATATCGGCTGGATCATCTTCGGGGAAACGAAGCACAACGCGACGGCGATGATGAGCAAGTATGCGCCGGATCTCGGGCGTGACCCGTTCTACCGCTGGCTGAACACCTATCATTACGTTCCGCTGGTGGTGATGGCTCTGGTGCTGCTTGGCTTCGGCGGTTTGTCGATGCTGCTGTGGGGCGTGTGCACGCGAGTCGTGGCAGGGCTGCACGCCACGTGGCTGGTGAACTCGGCGACTCACTTGTGGGGCAAGCGGCGGTTCCAGACCCGCGATGACAGCCGGAACAACTGGTGGGTGGCTCTGTTGACGTTCGGCGAGGGCTGGCACAACAACCACCATGCGCATCCGGCGTCCGCGCGGCACGGTCTTACGTGGAAGGAGCTGGACGTGACGTGGCTGCAGATCCAGCTGCTGGCCTGGCTCGGCATCGCCAAGAAGGTGCAGGTGGCGAAGATCGATCAGCCGCCCCGCGTGGAAGAGGAAGCGGCGGCGTAAAGGCAGCCACGGGCGGTTTCAGATCCGCCCGAATTTTTCGACAGCCTCGCGAATGCTGCGGAATTTCTCGATGAACGGATACATGCGGTGTTCGGTGTCATCGAGTTCCTGGGCGCGCTTCAGGACTTCGGCAGCCTTTTCTTTGGGGACGACCGCCACTCCGTCTTCGTCCGCGGTGACAATGTCTCCGGGCCGGACCTCGACTCCTGCGCAAATGACGGGAACGTTGGCCGCTTTGAATCGATAGTGGTTGATGGACGTCGAAGGCACGATCCCCGTGCTGAAGACAGGGAACTGGATGCGGCGGATCTGGGGCGTGTCGCGGACGCCGGCGTCGATCACTGCTCCGGCAAGCCCCCGGTAGCGCATCGCCGTGGCCATAAGGCCGCCGATGCCGGCGATGTCGGCGCCGTCGGGAAGCACGAGGACATAGACCGACCCGGGCGGCGCCGCGTCAATGGCGTCGAGCATGCCCTGCGACGCCTTGCTGCCCTCGGAGTGTTCGGCCTTTTCCATCAGGACAGTGACGGCAGGGCCGGCGAACTTGCATGGGAACAGAGGCCGCATGCGGTGCGACATGTAGGCTCGCTTGCCGTATAGCTGCTCCATGGCGTCTGCCACCGAGGCGACCTCCACAAGGCGGTAGCCTTCGATCAGCGGATCCGGGGACGGCGCCTGGGCCAGAAGGAGCACGGCTGCGGCGGCGCCGGCGGCCGCAGCGGCGAGGATCGCACGTCGCTTCATGTCGTCCATCCTAGCAGCCGGCCGGGCGGTCACGGCCTCACGTCACGTCAGGCAAGCAGGGTCCAGGCCAATCGTGCCGGCGAGCGAATCCAGCCAGGAGGGCGATTCCACCCGTGACAGGGTTGCGCGCGCTTCCTCGATCCTCTGACGCAGGGGCAGGCGCCCGTAGAAGCCGGCGCCGCCGCTCTGCGCGAGCGCAGACTCGAGACGGGAAAGATGCCGCTTCCACTGCGCCACGTCCCGCCGCTGCTTGGCCTCAAGACGCTGACGGTACCAGCCGCTGGCGAGCAGCGCCTCGCGCGTGAACATGGAGCGGACAGAGGGATCGCCGGCTGTGCGGCCCTCGTAGTGGCCAAACGCCATGATGTGAAGCAACGCGCGCACGGGCGGGCAGGCCAGATCCACGCTGCCGTCCTCGAAGTAGAGCAGCGCCACGCGCCGCTGGGACTCGACGATGGCGTCGACGCCCTCGACGAAAAGGCCGAGATCCTGGGTCTCCGGGCGCAACCAGGACTCAGGGAAAACAGCGTCCGGATTTTCAAAAATCCTTCCCAGGAAATACTCTGCGAATTGCCGTGTAATGCGGTACCCGAGACGGCTGGCCAGGACACGGCGGCCCTGATACTCGAAATCCTCGATTTTTTCCAGAAAGCCGTTTTCGATCAGATAGCGCGGGTCGCGCTCGGACACCTTGATCCGGCACCAGAGTTCCGGCACAAGCATGCTGAGGTCGTGATCCACGCGGTAGCGCGGCCCCACGTAGCCGGCGACGCTCGTGAAGCCCTCATAGCCTGTCAGGATCGCCGAAACGAGCGCGTTGTTGACGTCAATCACCGGGGGCATGGCGTTGAACGGCCCCTTGGTGAGCGCACCCTCGCTGCCAAACCCTGTCGTGGACGGCGAGCGTCCGGTGAGGCTGCTGATGAAATCCATGAACAATTCGGGCAATTCCTGGTAGTGGATGGGGCCGTAGACGGCGAGAGGCGGAAGTCCGATTTCCGGCTGAGGCGGATTGGCGCGCCTGCCCGCGAGAACGGAATTCACGACAAAATCGGCCTTCACGCCGCGTGGGAGGCCGCGGTCGAGCCGGGCGCAGACTTCGGCAAGATACTTTTCGCGCGGGCGGGCGAGGTCAGGCCTTGGCTGCTGGTAGCGCGGGTTCTTGCTCGGCTTGCCATCCACGATCCGGGGATAAGCCGAGCACACGGCATAGCGCGGCGAATCGCTGCGCAGGAAGCGCGTGAGCAGCTGCTTCATGGGTTCAGTGAACCGGTCGAAGTGGACCACGTGATCCACAATGCGCTCCACCTGCGGGCGGCTGAGCGGTTCGAAGTTGGAGAGAAAGACTCCGGGGGAGGCGATGTCGGCCTCGGCCTGCGGATCGGCGCCCGGCTCGATGGCGTCATCCGGGCGCTGGAAGAGGAGGCGCTCGCAATTCTCGAGAAGCTTCACCGAGGGGTGGAGTTCCCGGGGATCGAGGCCGGCGAAGGCCTCGCGGGGCAGCGTCACCGAAACGCTGATATCGTCCTCCACCTGGATCTTGTCCGACGGATAGAAATCAGGGCGAAGCTTGAAGATGCGCCAGGAGCCGTCGACGTCATAGCCGACGCGGAGATAGTTGGCGACGAGCTTCTGGTTGTCGTATTTCAGCTCGTGGCCGAGCTGTCCGTTGACGCAGTCCACGGTGAAATGCTCGCGCCAGCGGGCGCCCCATTCGGGGCGGTAATAGCGCTTGACGGTGAACACGAGCTGGCGGACGGTCTGGGGAATCGAGCGCAGCCAGGCGTTGTATTCGTCGGTGTAATCCTGGGAAGGCGTCAGCAGTTTGATGACGGAGCCGAGGCTCCGCTCCACGCTGAGGATGGGCCGCCGGGCGCGCTCCGGAGGCTGGGGCGTCCGGTAAATGTTGGAAAAGTCCCGGGCGAGAATCTTTTCCACCTCGTCCATGTCGGCGTGATAATCGCGGACGAAGACAGGCCCTTTCAGCAAGGAACCGCTGATCGACTTCGAGATTTCGCTTTTGCCGGCTCCGGAGACGGTGCATGGTTTGTGGATGAGCGTTCCGTCGGCGCGGGTGCCGACCAGGCGCCACATGGCCCCGCTGAGCTGTTTTTCCAGCCGGAGCCGGTAGCCGGAGGGCAGAACGTAGACGTCGCCGGCGCGAAGACGGATTTTCTGTTCGGCGCCTTCATGACGCCATCGGATTTCGCCGTTGCGGACATCGAAGACGCTGTCTTCCGGCACGTAATAGATGCCCGGGAACTGTCGGTCTACAGCGTAACGCTCGGGGCGAACCTCCACACCATCCCCGAGCAGGCTCATGGCCTCCTCGAATGTGGCGCGCTTCAGCGGGACAGTGCGGTCAGCGAGGAAGTCCTGGCCAAGAATGTAGGCGGGGAAGGCGATCGTTCCTCCCGCGTGTTCTTCCTCGACGAGCCCGCAAAGGTTGGCCGAGAAGCTGATCTGCGTCTTGATCTCCTTCTTGCAATAGCCGTAATAGCTGTCGGCGATGATGGTGACGATGACTCCGCGCGCGTCGCGGCAGGTGATCTTGAAGGCGCCGCCATTGTTGTAGGGCTCGGCGGGATCGCGCCAGCACATTCCGTCGCGGCGCTGCCTTTCGGTGGCTTCCTCCCAGCGGGGCAGGCCGACGTCTTTCTTGGGCACACCCACCAGATGCGGAGCAAGGATGATGCAGCCGGTGTGCCCGGTCCAGCGGGCCCCGTCGAGAGCGGCATCGTTTTCCGGGAGGAAGGGATCGCCGGCGTTGCCGAAGATGCCTTCGACGAAGTCGAGATTGCTGACGAGGCTGCCGGGAGCGAAAAACCGCACCTCCATGCTTTGACGGGCGATGCCCGGCGCTTCCGGAACGACAACGGGCCGCAGCAGGAGGGAGACCCACGTATGAGCCTCGTTGGCCTGTCCGGCAGTGAATGGCAGCCGCAGGACCTCGCGGGGCGGACGGAGCGCCCGCTCGAGCAGGGCGGCGAACGTCTGCCTGGGGACAGCGATCTTGTCGGCGGGCACGGGGAAGCCGCCTTCGGTGACATGAAAAATGCCATGCGTGGTGCGGCGGTCGCTGCGGGGATTGTGCAGGACTCCCTGCGCCACGCGGTAGGAATCGAGGTAGGGCGAAGAAAAGCGGTCGCCGCGGCGCGGCAGGCTCATGACGCGCGCCAGCCCGGGGCGGTCGAGCACGAAGGTATGCGCAGGCAAGCGTGGCGCGCCTTCGGGACGGATGTCGGACAAGTACGCGTCGAGGAAGTCATGGATCCGGGTGTCGGCAGGGCAATAGAGCCCTTCGAGCATGCGGTCGCGTACCTGGTAGTTTTCCAGCAGCGGCCGTGCCAATTCGAGGAACGGCTCGCCCGCTTCGGCTTCCGCAGGGGGTTCGCCGAGGGCGACGAGCTTGAGGTTGATGTAGCGGACAAGATCCTGTTCACTGCCCTGCCCTGAAGCGCTGGCGCTGAATTCCAATGGGGACAATGACTGCATACACTCCTTTCCTTGCGTCAGCCGGGACGGTGGGATGCGGAGGAACTCCGGGGGCGGTGAATCCGCCTTGTCTCAGGGTATCAAGCCGCGCGGAGGGATTCAGTTGCCGAGGATCCGGCCATAGGTGCGCAGGGAGGGCACGCTGTCAAAGGCAGCCTTGAGACCGGCGGTGATCGGGATGGCAAGGAAGAGCCCCGCCGCGCCCCAGAGCAGATACCAGAGCATCAGCGCTACGGTCACCACGAGCGGATTGAGATGAACGCGGGCGCCGACAAGCTTCGGATAAAGGAGGTTGAGGGCGATCAGATGAAAGACGGCTGTTGTGGCGCCAATGATGAGGTAGGCTGGCAGTGCCGTGTAGACCGGCAGCGCGGCGATGATGGGCGGGATGAGGGCAAGCGGCAGGCCGAGATACGGAACGAGGCTCAGAAAGCCGCTCACAGGGCCGACCACCTGCCAGTAAGGAAGCTTGACGAACCAGAAGAAGCTGGCGCTGGCAACGGAGAGAAGCACGCCCAGAATGAAGTTTCCCACCAGATAGGCTCGCGCCACCGCAGCGATGCCGTTGACAGCCTGCAGGAGGCTTTCGCGCTCGCGCTCGCCGGGAAGAGCGCTGAGGATGGCCTTCAGGATGTGATCGCTCCAGCTGAGCATGAAATACACGAGGAAGGGGACGAACGAGGCCATCAGAAGCGCGTCCGTGTAGGCGGAGATCCGCTGGTAGAGCGCGTTGACGAGCTGCCCCTCCTCGCGGCGGATGCGCACTTCCTGCACCGGCGGCGGGAGGGGAGCCGGCTCCGGGACGGATTTCTTCCGCGTGGCTTTCGGCGACGGTTGCGGCAGAGGCTGCGGCGGAGTCTCGCGGAGACGCCTCGGGAGGATGAGTTCGCGCGCCTTGGATTCGACTGCCTCGATCTGCTGCACGGCGGCGTCGACGAGCTCCGAGATGCGCCGGCTGTAATTCGGCAAGTCCTCCCAGAGACCCTCGACTTGCATCCACAATCCGAGTCCGAGCAGGTAGACTACGGCCAGCATGAGCGAGCACGCGAGGAAGCTGGCCAGCCCGCGGGGCGCGCGCAGGCGCATGAGTCCGCGCACGACAGGCTCGAGGAGAAACGCCAGCAGCACAGCCGTCAGGAACGTGATGAAGAAGACGCGGCCGACGTACAGAATGGCAGTGGTCAGCAGAAGCACAGCCAGCACGCCGGCGATGCGGGCGGGCCTGTCGGTTGTGGCCGGGGTTTCCATTCAGCGCCGCACGATGACTTCCTGAAGGTTGTCGCGGGTCAGGTAGAACTTCACCGACTCGAAATCCCGGAAAAGCCGCTCCACGGCTCGCGTGCTGAACGGGCGGAAGGGGCGCGCCCCGGTCCCGGGGGAAAGCAGCAACTGCCCATCGCCGGCGACGCGGCAGACGAGCGGCGCCGCGGTGGGCGCCTGCTCGGGATGGAAGATGGCAAGGACGAGGCCGCCCGGGACGAGAATCCGGTGCAGACGTTCAAGAACTGCCGCGAGTTGCGGATCAGACAGGAACTGAAGCCGGTCCCAGCACAGTGCGGCGTGCACGGAGGCACGCGGAAAAGCGAGGCAGTCGGCGGGAACGGCGTCCGTTCCGGGCGCGCCCGCGAGAGTCACGAGGACATCCTCGGCATACAGGCGATGGCCCATGCCGGTCACGTAGTCGACATTGCTTTGAGACGCGCCGCTGAAGTCGATGACCTGGCCGCCCTCGAACCCCCGCAAGTATTCGGTGACCTGCTCCAGCCCGTAAGAGCGACGGCCCGCGCCCGTCCCGCCGCCCGGAACGCCGGGCTGCTGTCTGGGCAGCGGTCCCATGCTCATGCCTTGCGGTTCTCCGCCTTGGCGTTGGCAGAGGGGGCAGCCGCGGAAAGGCCGGCCTGCGCGGGCGAGGCCTGAGGCGCGGCGGGCGCGGCTGCCGCCTGAGGCGCCGCGGGCGCGGGCTTGGGCGATTCGGTCCGGACGGTTTCCACGTTGCCCTTGAAATAGGCTTCGTCCTCGATCACCGGCCGCTGCGCTTTCAGGTCGCCGATCACCTTGGCGTGCTTCTTGATTTCCACGCGCTCGGTGGCTTCCAGATTGCCCTGGACGCTGCCGAAGACGACAATCTCGCGGGCGCGGATCTTGCCGTGGAGGACACCGGAAGGGCCCACGGTGAGCCGGTGGTCGGGCAACTCCACGTCGCCTTCCATCTTGCCGTCGATCACGAGATCTTCCGCCCCCCGGATCTTGCCAACGATCTCCAGACTCTTGCCGATCAGCGCTCCGGCACGCACGGAGCCGAAGTCGGACGTACGGGTGGGGTGAGCAGCCATGGGAATCGCCTCCGGGGCTTCTGCCTTGGGTTCTGCGCCGGCTTGCCTGGCTGGCGCGTCATCATCTCTCTTGCTTCGGTACCACATGTTGCGTTGAGCTCCTGACTCCGGTGCGGTCCTTGACCGCCGAGGGCGCAGCCGGTTTGCTCTTTATAGTAGTGGCCGCGGCCGTCCCGTTGCAAACAAAGGCCCCGGAGCCGGGCCGGGCCGGCCGGGTGGGATAATGTCAGTGTGACGCGCGCGCGTGAACTGGAAGACCGCCTGCACAGGCTGGAGCATCAGCTGGCCGTCTATCAGCGGATCAGCCGTCTGATGGTGCGCGAGCTGAGCCTGGCGGAGACGCTGCATGCGATTGTGAAGCTGGTGCAGGAGTTCACCGGTTGCGATGCCTGCCTGATTTATCTCATCGACGGGGAGGATCTGGTGCTCTGCGCGAGCTCCCGGCCGCACCCTGCGCATATCGGCAAGGTGAGGATGCACATCGGGGAAGGCCTCACCGGATGGGTGGCGCGGGAACGCAAGCTTCTGGCGATCAGCGCGGAGGCGTATCGCGACCCCCGTTTCAAGAGCTTCAGCGATCTTCCCGAGGATACGTTCGAAGCCTTCCTCTCCGCGCCGGTGATTGCGCGCAACCGCGTGGTGGGTGTGATCAATGTCCAGCACCGCGCACCGCACCGCCACTCCGGGGCGGAGATGGAATTGCTCACCACGGTGGGCGAGCAGGTTGGGTGCCTGCTCGTGGTGGCGCGAATGCCCCCGGCTCTGGTCGAGCAGGCCAATCACGTCGAATTGGTCTGCTCGCACGGCCACATCGCCCGTCCGGATGAAGCCCTGACGGAAAGCGCCCGCGACTGACGATGCGGCGGCGCGAATTTCTTTCAGCCTGCCTCGGTTTGGCGTCCTTGCCCGCGCAGCAGTCCCGGCGCCCGGAGCCCATTCCCTCCGCACCGCCTCCGGCTTTGCCGCCGGAAGAGCACTCTCTGCGGGGACGGCAGTGGCGCTCGCAGTTTCTCTTCGACGACGACAAGTGGAGCGCGGTGATCGCCGACTTCTGTTGCCCGTCGCCCGAGCGCGCCGTAGCAGCCCTGTGGCTGGAGTCCGGCTTCCGTCAGCGCTTCGCCGCGCTGATTTCCCGCGAGCCCGGCGCGCCGTGGACGGAAGTGCCCCTCCGCGAAAGGCCCATCTCATTCTTTGCACTGGACGAAAAACACCTGTGGCTGGCCGGGGAAAAGTCCCTGTGGTTTTCCGCGGAATCCGGATTTTCGTGGGAGAAATTGAGTCTTCCGAGATTCTCCCGCAGCCGGGGAGCACATCGAGTCTGTTTCCTGGACGCGCGCAACGGGTGGGCCTTCGGCCGCGGCAAGACCTTTCATCGGACAACAGATGGAGGTTCCTCCTGGAAGCCTGTGGCGGAGTGCGCGGGCCTCGAACTGCGCGAGGAGAACACGGTCTGGACTTCGATGACATTTCTCGACGCGCGTCATGGCCTGATCGCCGGATTCAGCGATCCGCGGCTTGACGAGAGCGGCGAACCGGCGGACTGGATGCTGCCCGAGAGGACCGCGCGCCGCCGCGCAGTCCCGATCACGACTGTGGCGGGAGAGACCCGGGACGGCGGCGCCACCTGGAAATTCAGCGTCACCTCCGCGTTCGGCCGCGCCGTGCGTCTCCGGTCGAGCGGGAACCGGGGGATCGCCATCTATCATTACGGCGACAATTTCGTATTTCCGAGCGAAGTATTCGCGCTGGATTTTCGCACAGGCGAGAGCCGGCCGGTGTTTCGCCGCGAGGATTACGTGGTTCACGATGCAGCGCTCCTCGAAACTGGCGCGGTCGTCCTGGCAGCCATCCGGACGCCCGGCAGGCTGCGCTCAGCGCCTGTTCCCGGCAAGCTCGCCATCCTGTACTCGGAGGACCTTCGGGAGTGGGGGCTGATGAAGGTGGACTACCGCGCGGAAGGACGGCGGGCCATGCTGGCAGCGCCTGCGCCCGGTTCGCTTTGGGCAGCCACGGACGAAGGTTGCGTCCTGCGTCTCGTCTGAGGCGCATATGATGGGAGTGCCATGGCACTCTCCCGTCGTTCCATTCTTGGCGCGGCGCCCCTGCTGGCCGCGCCCGTGCAGGTCCCTGCAGCGCAGCCGCCCTCCGCAGGGAAGATCCGGCTTGCCGTCTCGACTTACTCCTACTGGCATTTCCGGGGGCCGAAGTTTCCGATCGAGGACGTCATCGACCACGCGGCCGACCTGGGTTTCGAGGGCGTCGAGATCCTGCACCGGCAGATGCGGGACGAATCACCTTCCTACGTGAACAGCCTGAAGCGCCGGGCGTTCTTGCGCGGCATAAGCCTTCCGATGCTGTCGATCCACCAGGACTTTGTCTTCCCCGCGGCTGACGAGCGGCGCCGCCATATCGAGCATACGCGCCGCTGCCTCGAGCTTGCGGCGCGGCTTGGCATCCCCTGTGTGCGGCTGAACTCCGGCCGCTGGAAGACGATCCCGTCGTTTGACGAGCTGATGAAGGTGAAAGGGCAGGAGCCGCCTCTGCCGGGATTCACCGACGAAGACGCAATCGGCTGGTGTGTGTCTGCGATTGAACAGCTGATCCCTGTCTGCGAGCGCCTGGGCGTGATGCTGGCGCTCGAGAACCATTGGGGGCTGACCACAAGCGTGGACACGCTGTTGCGGATCCACAGGATGGTGAACTCGCCGTGGCTTGGCGTCAACCTCGACACAGGCAATTACCCCGGGGATCCGTACGAGGGCATCCGCAAGCTCGCGCCGCACGCCAGTATCGTGCAGGCGAAAACGTACTACGGCGGCGGCGAGTGGTACACGCTGGACCTGGATTACAAGCGGATCGCCGGGATCCTGCGGGAAGCCGGATTCCGGGGCTGGGTGAGCCTGGAGATGGAGGGGCGGGAGGAGCCCCGGAGCGCGGTGGAGAAATCCTACAGGCTGCTGCGCGAGGCGTTCGGCTGAGGCGGGAGCGGGTTCCCCTCGTCCGGCGCTTCTGATACGATCGAGCCGCCATGCCGGAGATCGGCTTTCACACCGACGCTTTCAATTCGAGCTACTGGAGTTTCGAGGACTGCCTTGCGTGGGCGCAGCGCAATGGCGTGGGATGGATCGAATGCGGCGCGATCGACGGCGTCAGCTGGATCCACGGGCTCGGCTATCAGCCGCATGTGGCGCTTTGGGAAGATCCGCTTCTTTTGCGCCGGAAGATGGAGAAATACGGAGTCCGTTTCTCGCAAATCGACGCCGCATTCCCGCTCTCCAAACCGGAAGGAGCGACTCTGGGAGTCGAGTATATTCTGCACACGCTGCGGTGGGCGAAGCTCGCAGGCGTGCCGTGCATCGACACCACCGATGACCGCTTCGCGCCGGCGGGAATGACCGAGCGCGAGGCTCTGGATCATATGCGGCGAATCTACCGGCAGCTCGTGCCCGCCGCCGAAGCCTACGGAATCATCATCAACATCGAGCCGCACGGATGGTTCACGACCAAGCCGGATTTCATGGCGGAGATGCTTTCCTTTTGTGATTCGCCGTTCCTGCGGATGAACATGGACACGGGCAACACGTTCATCGCCGGACAGGATCCCGTGCAGTTCTTGTCACGATTTCTCGACAAGACAAGCCATGTGCACCTGAAGGATGTGAGCCCATCGCTGGCAGCAGCGGCGCGCGGAGAACTGACCGGCATCGCGGTGAGCCACTGCACCATTGGGGAGGGAGTGAACGCGGAGAACATCCGCCGCTGCGTCGAGCTTCTGATCAGCCACGGTTATGACGGCGTGCTAAGCCTGGAGTGCGAGGGCGCAGGCGGCCCGATGATCGAGAAGAGCCTTTCCTGGGTGAGGGAACTCCTATGCTCCTTGCGGAAGCCTTGATCCGTGTTCTCCTGGTGACAGGGCAGACCGACCTGCCATACCACGACTGGCGTCAATCGGCCCCGTTTCTGCGGGCCGAGCTCGAAAAGACGGGTCGTTTTGACATTCGTGTCGCTGAGGAGCCGCGCGGGCTCTCGCGGGCGGCTCTGGATGGCTATGACGTGATCTTGTGGCATTACAACGGACCCCGATTGCCGGCGGAGGCCGAAAAGGCGGTGGAGGAATTCGTTGCCGCGGGCAAGGGTTTCATTTCGTTTCACGGGGTCACTTACGGGTCAGCCCACGGGCAAACGCGGCGGCCGGACATGCGGTGGGAGCAGAATGCGGAACCTTGGGCGGCGTTCCGGCGCCTGGTCGGCGCTGCATGGAAAGTGGAGAACATCGGGCACTCTTTGCGGCATCCTTTCCCGGTGAAGTTCACCGAACGGAACCATCCCGTCGCGCAGGGGCTTCCGGAGACTTTTCTGGCCAACGACGAGCTGTATCACAAGCTGGATCTCGAGCCGGGCGTCACTGTCATCGCACGCGCATTCAGCGATCCGAAGCTGCAGGGCACAGGGAAGGAAGAGCCGATGGCATGGACGGGCGCTTTCGGCAAAGGGCGCATCGCTCACACGCCGCTGGGGCATGATCTGTCGGCGATGGCGATGCCGGGCTTCCTGACCCTGCTGTCGCGTATGCTGGAATGGGCTGCCACCGGTGCGGCCGGAGCACCGCCGGAGAAGCCCGCGCCGGTGCGGGTGCTGGCAGTGACCGGCGGGCACTCTTACCCTTCCGCTTTCTTCCGGCTGTTCGACGACCCGCGCATCGAGTGGACTCATGCAGGTTCGCAGGCCGAGGCTTTTGGCCAGAAGCTTGCGGGCCGCTACGACGTGATCGTGTTTCATGACATGTGGGAGTCGATCGGGGAAAGAGAGCAGAAAAACTTGCAGGAATTCGTCGAAAACGGCGGTGGCATTGTTTCCACTCATCATGCGATTGTGAACTATACTTCCTGGCCATGGTGGTATGAGGAGGTCATCGGGGGCAAATACTTCACGCAGGATGCGGCAGGGCGGGGCAAGTCCTCCTACAAGGACGACGTGGATCTTGTGGTGACGCCGGCCAAAGGGGCGGAGCGGCATCCGGTGCTGCGGGGCGTCCCGCCGCTGGCGCTGAGAGACGAGGCGTACCGCAATATGTGGCACTCGCCACGGATCCAGATATTGATGGAAACGAGCCATCCGGACAACGACCGCCCGGTCGTTTACGTCGGTCCGCATCCCAAGGCACGGTGCGTCTACATTCAGCTGGGCCACAACGCGTCCACTTTGCTGTATCCGGGCTACCAGACCCTGGTGCGGAATGCGATTCTGTGGACAGCCCGGCGCATGCCGGAATAACAGGAAAAAAGGAGGCGCCGTGCCGAAAGTCATCCGCTACGAATTCATGGGCAGCTGGTTCCGGTTCTGGATCCTGTGCCTGACCGTCGTAGGCATCCCCGTCGCCATTCTGTACCTGATTCATGGCTTGCTGCGCATCGAGCACGAGTTGGACGATCCGGAGAGCTTCGTGCAGCAATACCGCGCGGGCAAGCTGCGCAGGAAGTGAAGAGGCGGGCGAAGCCCACACGCACCCGGAGCGGCGCGGCCGGTGCGGGTCTACGGATCAGGAGAGCGTCTTCTTCAGAAGTTCGCGCATGCGGCGGATATATTCGGTACGCACCCGTTGCGGGGCGTTGGGGTCCGAGTCCGGCATGGCGAGAATGGCATCGAGCCATGGTTTGGCTTTGACGCCAAGCTCGGAAACAGCGTTCAGCGCCTCGATTGCCGAGTAGGCGCCGCTGCGGACGGGGTGGCAGAGGGGGACGAGCGTCTCCATGACCGTTTGGAGGCGGCTGTTTCCACCGAATTTTCCAATCGCTTCCGCCGCTGCGATGCGCACGGCGGGCGAGCTGTCTGAAAGGGCTTTTTCCAGCTGTTCAGCCGCGGAGGCAACTGCTTTTTCTCCGCGCATCAGCAGCCCCATGGCTGCCCAGTAGCGCACGCCGCTGTCGGCATCCTCCAGCATGCGGGCCAGTTGCGGCGTGGCCGATGTTTCCAGAGAGGAAGCCAGCAGCGCGGCCTCGAAGATCCGCGGGAAGTCGAACCGGCGCGGATCCTTTGCCATGTCGAAGGGGGAGCCGCCGGCAGCGCGGGCGTGCATTTCGCTTTCCGGCAGCATGCCCACATCGCGGATCGAAAACTCGTAGCGGCGGTGTTCGGCCCGCATTCTCTCCAGAATGCGGCGGTGCGCCGGGGAGCCGGCAAGGTTGTGTACCTCGTCGGGATCGTTCCGCAGGTCATAGAGCTCTTCGGGCGGCTTGGGCTCCCAGAACCTGCGCTGCGCAGCATTGAGCTTCCCCTCGTGGTAGAGGCGCTCCCAGACCTGCGTGGCGGGCGTTTCCCACATGTAGGCCAGATACTGCCCGTAGATTTTGTGCGGCATGTAATTGCGCACGTAGACGTAGCGGTCGTCGCGGACGGAGCGGACGCTGTCGAGGCGCTCGTCCATGCGGCCGCGGAATCCATGGAGGTAGCGCTTGGGCGGCCGGGCGAACGGCCCCAAGAACGCTTCTCCATGAAAATGCTCTGGCGGCCGGAGGCCGGCGAGACTGAGCAGGGTGGGTGCGAGATCGATGAATTCCACAAGACGCCCGCTCTTCCGCCCCGGTTCGTAATCCGGTGCGGCAAGATGACGGAACTTGGCGGGGATCGACGCCACAATGCATACATTCAGTCCCGAGTTGTAGGGCCATCGCTTGCTCCGCGGCATGCCGGAGCCGTGATCGCCGTAGAAGAAGATGATCGTGTCCTCGAGCAGGCCCTCTTTGTCCAGTTCGGCCAGCAGCTGGCCTGCCTCTGTGTCCATGGTGGTGATGTTGTCGTAGTATTGCGCCCAGTCATGGCGCACCTCGGGCGTGTCGGGATGATAGGCGGGCACGCGGATCCGGGCCGGGTCATGCACGAGCGTGTGCGGCCTGCGGCGGATCTGGCTTTCGTGCGTGATCGTGTGGTTGAAGACCGCGAAGAACGGCTGCCCTTTGGCACGGTTGCGGTAATGGGCCTTGTTGGAGGACTCATCCCAGGTGCCGTCGGGCTTGATGAGGTTGTAGTCTTCCTTGACGTTGTTCGTGCAGTAGTAGCCCGCCTCCCGCAGGTAAGCAGGGAACATGGAGATGCCCGAGGGCATGGGGACGTGGGAGCGCATGTGGTGCGCGCCCAGGGCGCATGGATCCATTCCGCTGATGATGGCGGTCCTCGCAGGCGCGCAAACAGGCGCGTTGGACCACGCATTCATGTAAATGGTTCCGCGGGCGGCGAGGCGGTCGAGGTTGGGAGTCACAGCATTGGGATCGCCGCATGCGCCGAGGTGCGGGCCCATGTCCTCGGCAGTGATCCAGAGGATGTTCGGTTTGGGCGGCTGCGAAGCGCGGATCCACGGGAAGAACGGCGCTGCCGCCAAGTGCCTTCGGCTGAGAGGCATGCTCATGGAAATGGCCCTGACGCGAAGAACCCGCGAGTCCGTGAGGACCGTGCGTCCACCGCTGGGGCCAGACTATCAAAGTCGCCTCTCTATTAAGAGGCGCGGTCGCCGAACCGCTCCCGCAGAAAGCGGAGCAGACGGTCCACCCAGGCTGTCGGCAGGCAGGCGATCAGGACGAGCACGACGCCAAGCGTCATCACCGCCAGCATGAGCGGCCAGGGAAGCAGATCGAGGGTCTCTTGCATGGGTTTCTTCCCTTCTCTGGATGCACGAACGGCGCCTGCGGTGGCTGCGAGATCCCGAAAAAGCGCCTGCCATCTGATAATCTGGGAAAGGAGGCCGGTGTAGCTCAGCTGGCAGAGCACCTGACTTGTAATCAGGGGGTCGCGAGTTCAAATCTCGCCGCCGGCTCCAGTCCTGCATCCGGCGCCTCGGGCACCTCCATGAGGTAGCCGGGCCAACGCCAGGCGCTTCCCCGCGGCACATCCCTTCCCTGGAGCGCATTTCCACCTGCAAGAGGCGCTCGCGCGGACCGCTCCCTCCGCCCTGTCCTGCCTCCCCACTGCGTTCCGGCGGACGCCGTGCAAACTCGAAGCAACCTTCCATGGAGCACCCGGAAGGCTGCACGCATATCCACCCGGCAATTTCCCATCCCGATGCGGGACCTCGAGAGCTGGCTCAGCATCCCTGTGGCTCCCGCCGGGACCGCGGAAAGGTTGATCCCCGGCCAGCCTGGCCGATTCTGAACGTGTCACCTCACACGCGCACGTTCAGTGCGGCATCCTTGTTGGCAACACGCCGGAACCCTCGTCGAACTACGAGGTCAGCAGTCTCGCTCACCCGCGGCTCATTTCGCATACTGGCAAAGGTGATTTTCCGCTTTGATGTACCACGGCTTGTAATTTGTTGCCTTCGGATCCATGCATCCCGCGAGATTCAGCAGCTCGACTTTCCGGAATTCCACGGGGTGGCTTTCAGCCTGCAGTGAAATCGAACCTCCCCGCAGCAGTACGCCATCCCGCTTTACCTGCGGATCAAAATTGTTGACATTCCCTCCGCCGATCTGCGGCATCTCGTACTCCAGCACTTTCTCTCCGTTCACGAAGTGCTTGATCACGCCGTCGCCGTGCACCTCGACTTCCACTCGAACCCACTGATCCCCGTCGAATGTCTTCGATGTGGAGTTGATGCAGTGCCTTGTCTCGAGGCGGTCATTCATGACGACGTGCGTCCCGGGCGTGCAGAGGTTTGCGGTGGTTCGGGGGCCCTTCCCCAGGCCTCCGAGCAGCTGGACCTCAATGGAAATCGGAAAATCCTGGTCCTTTCTCATCGTCTTCACGGGCTGGCCATGGATCATGATGCCGCTGTTGCGCGTCGCCCACGCCGGTCCGCCCGGGCACTGTTCGCCGACAAACCTGTACTCTACTGCCAGCCGGTAATAGGAAAATGGCTCCTTGTAAAACAGGTGGCCGAACCGGTTATTAAACTGGTCATACTTGTCGTAGGAGACCTTCAGAACGCCGTTTTCCACCCGGAAGGTATCGCCGAAATTCTCGCCCGCCTCGTAGCCGGTGATCTTCGGCGTCCACCCGTCGAGATCCTTGCCGTTGAACAGCTGAATCCAGTCCTCCGGTCCGGGGGCCGCCTGCCCTTGCGCCTGGCCTTGCGTCTGCGCCGCCAGAGGCAGCAGCCACAAACACGCAACTCCGAGCAAACGCGTTGGTATCCTCATGGCGCCCCCAGTATATCCGGAACAGCGACGCCCGGGTCAGATCATTTCGCGCAAGAGTTCCGGCCGCGGCTGCGGAATCACCACCTTGTTGACGAGCAGCCCCTTCATGGCCACCTGCCGCGCTCCGGCATCCACCGCCGCGCGCACTGCCGCCACGCTGCCCGTGCAGGAGGCAAACGCTTTGCCGCCCAGCGCCATCGCCAGCCGCACCTCCACCAGCCTGACGTTGGCCGCCTTGGCCATCGCGTCGGCTGCCTCGATCAGGCTGGCCACGGAAAAGGACTCCACAATGCCCAGCGCCTCCAGCTCGCCCGGCATCGACGTCCCGCTGATGGCCGGAAACACATCCTCGTGCAGATTGGGAATCACGAAGGTGTCGATCACAGAAAAGTCGCCGGCGGCGCGCCCCGCCTCCACCGCCGCGCGCACCGCCGCCACATCGCCCCGCACCAGCACCATGTACTTGCCACTGCAGATGGTCCGCGCCAGCACAAGCTCGACATCGGCCGCCTTCAGCATCGCGTCGCACGCCTCGAACCCCGCTGCGATGCTCGACAGCTCGATCAGCCCTGCCGAATTGCCTGCCACTTGCGGCCCCTCCCTTCTATGCCTCGATCTCGATCATTTCCGCCGTCACCCGCGCCACACGCCCGCTGATGCTGGCATGCACGTCGGCGCCAAGCTCGCCCTCCTGCATCCGCGCAATGGGCTCGCCGCATTGCACGCTTTGCCCCTCCCGGACCACCGGAGTTGCCGGCTTCCCCGCGTGCTGCTTTGTCGGGATCCGCACGCGCCCGGGTGAAGGCCCGGTTCCGAGAAATGGCGTCTCGCTCTCGTACGCCTCCACCTGCAGCCGTTGCCGCAGCAACGACTGCGGAACACGCCGGTATTCTTTCATCGGATGCACGCGCACGGGCGTGGTTTGCGTGTAGCGGATTCCTGCGGCCCGCAGATCCGCCTTCGCCTGGTCGCACGCCTCCTTCGGGAACAGATCCTCCGGGCATGCATACAGCGTGCACAAGCCGCAGGCGCAGCACAGCTCCGCCCACTGGCTCCAGTTCTCCTTGCCGGAGAGCGTGAAGCCAAGCGTCCGCATCACTTTATGAGGCTGCACGTCGTAGCCCAGCAAATAACGCGGGCAAAACTCCGTGCAGTAGCTGCACTGGTCGCAAGCCGACTTGCCGATGTGCGCCATCGCCTGCGCCGGCTGCCGCTTGCGCCGCACCAGCATGTGATCCTCCGGCAGCACGATCAGCCCGCATGTCGTCTTCGTCACCACGCCGCTCAGATCGAACGTCAGAGTCCCCATCATGAGCCCGCTGACGAACACCCCTGCGCGTTCCAGGGTCATCCCGCCCGCCATTTCGATCAGCTCCGCGTAACTCGTCCCCACGGGCGCCCAGAACGAGCAGGGCTTCCTCACTGCCCCGCTGATGGAGACAAACTTCCGCGTCACGGGCTCGCCCCTCGCCGCCCGCTCCACATTCAGCAGCGTCTCCACGTTGTTCACCACGCAGCCCACCTGCAGCGGAATTCCGGCGGGCGGAATCAGCCGTCCGGTCGCCGCGTAGACGATCTCGTACTCATCGCCCGAGGGATAGAAATCCCCCAGCAGCGTCAGTTCGATTCCCGCCTTCCGCGCCTCCGGCTCCACCGCCTCCACAGCCGCCCGGTTTCTTTCCTTCAGGCAGAACCGCCCCTGGGAAGCGCCCACCGCCTCCATCATGCGCTTCATTCCGGCGACGATTTCCGCCGGGTAGCGCTTCATCAACTCATAGTCCTTGTGCAGGAGCGGCTCGCACTCGGCCCCATTGGCCAGCACATACTCGGCGCGCGATGCGGCCTTCACTTCCGTCGGAAATCCGGCGCCGCCGGCGCCGACGACGCCCATCACCCGCAATGTCCGGCTCAGGCTCACGGCGATTCGGAAAACACCTAGAATAGCGCAGCTGCCCGGTTCAGGCGCTCTTGCCGGCGCGGCCCAGCGCCCGGCTGATTTCCTCCAGCAGCCGCTCGGGCGAGAAGGGCTTCGCCAGCACCGTCCACCCCGGCAGCGTCTCCGTCCTCGCGTATCCGCTCATCAGCAGGACCCGCAGCTCCGGCAGCTTCCGGGTCAGCTCGCGAGCCAGCTCCTCGCCATTCATTCCGGGCATGGAGACGTCCGTCAACAACAGCTCGATGCCGCGTTCCCGTTCCGCCAACCGCAACGCTTCCTCCGCATCCTCAGCCTCGTGGACGCGGCAACCGGCGGCGCGGAGAACTTCCGCGACAAAACGCCGCACCTCCGGCTGATCCTCCACCACCAGAAGCTCCGCGTCGAGCCTTGCACGCCCCTCGACCTCCTGACGCGGAGCCTCCTCGGGGTGCGCGGCTCCCCCGGCTGCCGGCAATTCGATCACAAAGCGCGCTCCGCGGCCCGGCTCGCTGTCCACCTCGACGCGCCCGCCATTCTGGGTGACGATGCCGTAGACCACAGACAACCCCAGTCCCGTGCCCTGCCCCTTGGGTTTTGTCGTGAAAAACGGCTCGAAAATATGCTCCTGAATCTCTTGCGGAATTCCGGGCCCCGTATCGCTGACTTCCAGCCTCACCCAGCCGCCTGCGCCCCGGGCCCGGATCTCCACGCTTCCTTTCCCCTCCATGGCGTCCTTCGCATTGACACACAAATTCAGCACAACCTGCTGCAGCTGGGACGCATCCATTTCCACTGCCGGGCAATCCGGATCCACATCGATCCGCAGCTCGCAGTGCTCTCCCAGCAGGCTCTGCAACACGGGCGCCATTTTCTCCAGCGCCTGCCCCAATTCGATCCGCTCCGGCTGCACAGGCTGCCGGCGGCTGAAAGCCAGCAACTGGCGGGTGAGATCTGCAGCCCGCTCCCCGGCTTCCAGCGCCGCTTCCACGCGCCCCCGGGCGGCGTGCCCCTCCGGCAGTTGCATCAGCGCCATCTGGCAGTTGCCATTGATCACGGTGAGCAGGTTGTTGAAGTCGTGCGCCACGCCGCCCGCCAGCTTCCCGATCGATTCCATCTTCTGCGCCTGCCGGACCTCCTCCCCCAGAGCGATTTCTCGCGTGATGTCCCGCTTCACTGCGACGAAATACTCGATTTCGCTGTCCTGGTTGAAGATGGGAGAAATCGTGCTCTGCTCCACGAAAATCGTCCCGTTTTTTCTGCGATTTTCGAGCCTTCCCGACCAGGATTTTCCGGAAAGAATTGTCCTCCACAGCTCCTCGTAGAATTCCTTTCGCTGCCGCCCGCTTTTCAGAATCCTTGGGTTCCGGCCCAGCACCTCCTCCCGCCGGTATCCGGTGACGCGTTCGAACGCCGGGTTGACGAAAACAATGTTGCCGTTGCGGTCGGTGATCAACACGGAGTCCGAGGTCTGTTTCACCGCCTCGGCCAGCTGCCGGGTTTCGGCCTGCGCCTCGATCAGCTCGGTGATGTCGCGCTCGCAACCCCGCACGCCGATCTGCCGCCCGGATTCGTCCCGCAGCGGCCCCCACGATGCCGCCATCCACCGGTTCTCGCCGCTCTTGGCCACCAGCCGGTACGGCGCCAGCTGGAACTCCGCACCTTCAAAACACTTCTTCCACCGTCTCTGCAGCCTCTCCCGCTCTCGTGGGTGCGCCCAGCAGCCGAAGCCCCCCAGCGCCAGCTCCGCCGCGCTGCGTCCGGTCAGACGTTCCGCTGCCGGATTGCAGTAAATCAGCCGGCCTTCCATATCGAAGGCCAGAATCATCTCTGTCAGGCTCTCCGCCACCAGAGCGAGCCGCTGCTGCGCTTCTTTCCTTGCCCGTTCGCTTTCTTCCGCCGCGCGCTTCTGGCGCCAGTAGGCCATCATCAGCGCCAGGCTTGCCGCCAGCAGCACGCCCAGGACAACGGCCGCCGCCCGCAGCCTCTCCACGCGTTCTTGCGCACGGATCAGGACCTCCATTTCGTGCGCATCACGGATCGTCGCCCGTCCCCACCTCGTCAGCAGCGAGGCCAACTCTCCCCGTGCTGCCATCTGCCCGATCTCCTCCCTCATCACATCCGCTGCACGCTTGGCCTCGAACCGGGCGCCGATGGCGAGTTGAAATGGCGGAACCTCCGCGTCGATTTCGGCCAGTTCGACGCCCTCTTTCGACGCGCCCTTCATCAGCGCCAGCGCGATCGTCAAATCGTCCCCCATCATGGCATCCACATCCCCTCGGGACACCATGGAAAGAGCCACCACCGTCGTCGGCACGGGCACCACAGCCGCCCCGAGCGCCCACTGCCTCGCCTTGGTCAGGTTGATCGGCAGATCCTTGGCCGCGATGCGCTTGCCCCTCAAGTCAGAGAGCTTCTTGAGCCCGGAGTCCCGCCGCACCAGGAATTTCATGTAGTTGTTCAGATACGGCGTCGAAAAATAAACATGCCGCTTCCGCTCCTCCAGAACCGTCATTGTGGGCCACAGATCCACCTTCCCGCTTCGCACCGCCCGTTCGGCGCTTTCCGGGCAGTACACCCATTCCAGCCGGAGCCCCGTCCGCCGCGCTGCCTCGTTCACCAATTCCGGGCCGAATCCGTCCGGCTCGCCGCCCTGCCCGGTGAACATGTTCGGAGGGTCCTCTTCCCACCCGATCCGCCAGACGCGCTCGCGCAGTTCCCGTTGTTCGTGCCACCACCACCCGATTGACGCCAATACCGCGGCCGCCGCAATCCCGCTGAGGAGTCTTCTGGACATGCGCCTGGCGCCGGAGCCGCGCTCCCGGCAGACGAGAAAAAATCTCTGGCAATTATATCCGAAATTACCGGCTTGCCACCGCCCGGCGCGCCCCATGCCATGCTAAAACGGAGTCATGGGTATGAATCGCGAGTCCAGCATCCGCCTGCTGAATCAGGCTGTCGCCGACGAACTCCAGGCCGTTCATCAGTACATGTACTTCCACTTCCACCTCGCCGATCAGGGCTTCGGACCGCTGTCGATGCTCTTCAAGCGCATCGCCATCATGGAGATGGGCCACGTGGAGAGGCTTGCCGAGCGCATTCTTTTTCTGAAGGGCGACGTCGACATGACGCCCGCCGCACCCGTGGAACGGATCACTGATCCGGAAGCCGTCCTCGCCAAGGCCATGGCCATGGAGGACGAAAGCGCCGTCTTCTACAACAAGGCCGCGCTGGAATGCTCCGCCAACGCCGACTCCGCCTCGAAGCAGATCTTCGAGCAGCTCGTCACCGACGAAGAATCGCACTTCGATTTGTTCGAGAAGCAGCTGGACAACATCAAACGCTTCGGCCCCTCCTACCTCGCCCTGCAATCTTTCGGACCCGGCGAGGAGGAAGGAAAGGGGACCGGAGCCAAAGCCTGAGCCCTCAGGCGAGCCCCCGGCTGGCGGGCGGCCCGGACGGAGCCCCGCCCGCGTTGCTTGCGGCTGCAGCGAGGCGCGCGCGCCAGCGTTCCACGGCCCATTTCAGGAGTTCCGCGGGAGGCGCGGCCTCGGGCGCCTCCAACCCAAGAAAGGCAAGCGCCGCGCGCATGTTGTGCGCATCCATCGAGGCTTCCAGCGCCGGCGCCCGGTTCTGCTTGCTCAGCTTCCTGCCGTCCGTGCCTGTCGCCACGGGGTGATGCAAATACAGGAGCCGGCGGCAGCCGAGCGCCCGGCCCAGTAGCATCTGGCGCGGCGTGGAATCCAGCAGATCCGCGCCCCGCACCACGTGGGTGACCCCCTGGGCCTCGTCATCCAGCACCACGGCCAACTGATAGGAGAAGCATCCGTCGGCCCGGAGCAGCACAAAATCTCCAACCTCCGAGGCCACGTCCTGCTCGAACCATCCCTGCCAGCGGTCTTCGAATCCGACGCGGCCCTCTTCCACGCGGAACCGCCAGGAGCGCGCCACCGCGCCTTCGGGCAGCCCATCCCGGCATCGCCCGTTGTAAGGCCTTCCCGCCGACTCCCGCCTTGTGCATGCGCAAGGGTACGCGAGCCCCTCCTTCTTCAGCCGCTCCAGCGCCTCGCGGTATGCCTCCTTCCTGGAACTCTGCCACCACACTTCCGCGTCCCACTCCAACCCCAGCCGCTCCAGCGTTCTCAGGATCTCCTCGCCCCAATGTCTGCGGCATCTCGGCTCATCGACGTCCTCGATCCGCACCAGCCACTCGCCCCCGTGCGCCCGGGCGTCCACCCAGGAACACACCGCCGCAACCAGCGATCCGAAGTGCAACGGCCCCGTGGGCGAGGGCGCAAACCGGCCACGGTACCTGTCCCGGCTGCAGGCTGGATCCACCGGCCCCGGCATTCTCGCTTCGCCCTCCCATTTTCGGGCAATTCGACCCGCCGGCGCCGGGCTTGGCCCCGGCTCACGCCCGTCTGCCCTTGACATTCCCCGCGCGACCCGTCACTCATTCAGGATAGGAGGATCCGATGATCGCCTTGGCGCTCTTGCTCGCCCTGCAGGCGGCCGCTCCGTCCGGTGCGATCCGCGGACTCTATGTCGAGGACCGCTCCAACCACGTGCACGGCTGTTACTGCGAGTGGTCCGGCCAAAGCCAGACAGGAGGCCGCGAAGCCATCCTCGCATGGCGCTTCCTGGAAGGGGATTACGCAGGCGTCCCCCTTGCCGGCGCCACCGCGGTGGTGGTTGTCCGCGGCGAAGCCACGCTCTCCATGGGATTCGCCACCCGTCAGAGCGTTCTCTTCGTCGATGCGCAAACGCCGGCGCAACGCCGCGCGGTCGAGTCCCTGCTCCGGGAGAAGTATGAACGCTTCCTCGGCCGAATCCTGCGCGTGAGCTCCGCCGAAATCCGGATGGAAGTCGAGCCGGGCGGCGCGCGCGTCCACATCCCGGGAACGCTTGCGCTCGAGATCCGCAAGGCTGTGTTGCCCGACGACGCCTTGCCCGGCGCCACCCGATGGTACGACCCCTTCGTGCCCCTCGAGGAGGCGGAGCTCGGGACGCGCGTGCTCAGCCGTTTCTCCGCTGCGGACTTCCAGTACGTCTGGTCGGATCACGAGCCCACGACGTCCGGCTATTTCGGACGTTTCGTGTTTTACCCCCGTTGACCTGCGCGCGCATCGCCGCGCTGCGCCAGTGATATGATCCCAGCATGAATCGTGTCACCCGCCGCGGCGTGCTCGCTGCTTCCGCTCTGCCCTGGCTCTCGGCCAAATTCACGCGCCCCCTCGGCGTGCAGCTTTACACGGTGCGCACGCTGATGCCCAAGGACCCGCGCGGCACGCTTTCCGCCATCGCCTCCATCGGCTACGAGTTTGTCGAGCCCGGGCGGGGACAGCTCGCCCAGCTCGAGCCGCACCTGAAGGAGTTCAAGCTCGCCACTCCCAGCGTCGGGCTCGAACTGCCCCTCGTCACCGGCGCATCCGGCAACGCTCCGGACGCTGCCAAACTCGACGATGCCATCGCTCCATTGCCCTCGAAAGGCGTCCGCTTCGCCGTCATCGCCTATGTCGGCAAACCCATGCGCGATGAGCCGGGATTTTACGAGAAATTCTCCGATCAAATGAATCGCGCCGGAGAGATCTGCCGCAAGCACGGCGTCCAGCTCTGCTACCATCACCATTCCTTTGAGTTCGAGCCGGTCCAGGGCAAGCGTCCGTTCGACACTCTGGTCGAGCGCTTCGACCCGAAGCTGGTGCACTTCGAAATCGACACCTTCTGGCTCAAGATCGGCGGCGAGGAGCCTGCCCGGATGCTGCGCAAACTGAAGGGCCGCGTATCGCTGGTTCACCTGAAGGACATCGCCCGCAGCACCCCCGTCGAGTACAGCGAGATGAAGGTCGCGCGCGAGGCCTTCAAGGAAGTTGGCAACGGCGAACTTCCCTGGCAGGACATCCTGAAAGCCTGCGAGGAAGCCGGCGTCCGCCACTACATCGTGGAACAGGACTGGTGGCCCGGCGATCCGCTCGACAGCCTGAGGCAGAGCTTCCGCTTCCTGCGCTCGCTTTGATCCGTCAACTGCCGTTGCCGCCGCGCTCGCTCAGCGCCTTCCAGAGCGTGGCCGCCAGAATCAGCGCGCCCCCGGCCAGAGCCTGCCCGGCAGGCCGCTCGCCCAGCAGCAGCCACGTCCACACGGGGTTCAGCACGGGCTCGGCCAGCAGCAGGATGGAGGCTTCGAATGCGGGGACGTGCCGCATGCCGCGCGTCAGGCACCAGTAGGCCAGGCCGATTTGAAACACTCCGAGGTATCCGATCACGGCCCAGTCGAGCGGCCTGGCGGCTCCCAGCGGCAGCGCGAGCGGCAAGCACAGAGCGGCGGCCAAAACATTGCCGGCCGTGATCGTCGACAGCGCCGCACCGCTGTGCCCGGAGTAGTGCGCTTGCCATCGCAGTCCGGCCAGCGCGAACGCGTACGTCAGCCCCGAAGCGGCCGCCCAGAGATTGCCCCGCGCCGGATCCGGCGCCGTCGCCGCCCCGCGCTCCGCTCCCGTCAGGAACAGCGCCATCCCGCACGCCAGCGCCGCCGCCACAGCCAGATCCCTGCGGCGCGGCTTCTCATGCAGCAGCAGCGGACCCAGGACCAGCAGATAAGCGGGCGCCGTGGATTGCAAGAAGATGGCGTTCGCCGACGTCGTGAGCTTGTTCGCCTGCACGAAGAAGACAAGCGTCAGCGCGTAAGCGACGCCGGTGAGCCATGCGCGCCAGTCTCGAAGCCGGCGTGCCTGAGGCAGCAGCGCATAGAGCGCCGCCGCCGCCACAGCGCTCCGCAGCCCTGCCGTTTGCCAGCCGGTCAGCGCGGTCGCCTTGATCGCCGCGCCGCCGGTGGAAAACAGCAGCGCCGCTGCCAGCACTTGCCACCGGCTCCACATTCTTTTCAGCCCGGAACGCAGCGCTTCCGCCGGCTTTGCGCCTGCCCTCCGCCGCTACTTCCCGGCCCCGCCTTTCGGCAACCGCTTGTAATAGAGATTCCGGTAGTACTTGGTGGACTGCGGATCGTGCCCCTGCAGGGCGAGCCAGCCCTTTTGATACGTGTTTTTCTCGTCCACGTAATCCGTAATCACCTTGCCATTCACCAGAATCGTAATGTGATTTCCGCGGACGATAATGTGCTGCGTTCCCCATTCGCCCGGCTTCGTCGGGCTTTCAAAATTCTTGTGGAAGTTGTATAGGCTGCCCGTCTTCACGGGGTCCTTGTGCGTCGCGTTCACCTGCGCCTCGTAGCCTTTCGGCCAGCCCGGCTCGAACGCCGCCCGGAAATACATCCCGGAGTTGCTCCCGTCAGTGACCTTGAAATCCGCCTTGAATTCGCAGTCCTCGCACTCTTCCACCATCCAGAAGAGATGGCTCCGGTAGCCGGTCGTTTTGATCGCGGGCTGCCCGTCCTCGATCACCACCTCCCACGCCTGCGGGTTTTCGTTCGCCTTCCACCCGTCGAGATTCTTGCCATTGAACATGGGCACCCACTCGCCGGTCTTCACGGTCTGGGCTGCCAGCAGCGCGGCAAGCGCCGTCATCATCAGTGCGGTCCGTTTCATCATGCCCGCCATTCTACTCGACTGTCCCGGCCCGTGCGCTAAACTTTCCTTCACATGGATTCGCGGATCGCCTACATCGAGCGCCTCGGCCCGGCGTCGCTGCCATCTCCCCTCCCTTCGCGCGACATCGACCCGGACCACCCCAACCCGTTCGTCGCCGACAGCCACTACATCCCTCTCCACATCACCCGCTACGAAGGCCAGGACCGCCCCGGCAACATCCTCTTCGAAAAGGCTGGCCCGCGCGATACCATATTCTTCGACCCGGCGAATACCACCGCCGCCATCGTCACCTGCGGCGGACTGTGCCCCGGCCTGAACAACGTCATCCGAAGCCTCGTTTTCAGCCTCCGCACGCAATATGGCGTCACCCGCATCTATGGGATCCTGTACGGGTATCATGGCCTGAATCCGGCGAACGGATTCCCGCCCGTCGAACTCACGCCGGAGCTTGTCAGCGACATCCACGAACAGGGCGGAACGATTCTCGGCACGTCCCGAGGACCGGAGGATCCCGAAGTCATGGTTCGCACGCTCCGCGATCTCGGCGTCAACATCCTTTTTCCGATCGGCGGCGACGGCACGCAGCGCGGCGCTTACAAGATCCATGAAGCCGCTTGCGCCCTCGGCTATCCGCTCGCTGTGGTCGGCATCCCGAAAACCATTGATAACGACATCCTCTACGTCAGCCGCACTTTCGGCTACGGCACGGCGGTGAACGCCGCCCGCCACGTGATCGACGTCGCCCATACGGAGGCCCGCGCCGTGCTGAACGGCATCGGGCTCGTGAAGCTCATGGGCCGGGATTCGGGCTTCATCGCCGCAGGCGCCACGCTCGCCAGCGGGGAGGTCAACTATTGCCTCATTCCCGAACAGCCCTTCGAGCTTGAGGGCGAGCGCGGGCTTCTCGCGGTTCTTGAGCGCCGCCTCAGCCAGAAACGCCATGCCGTCATTGTTGTGGCCGAGGGCGCCGGCCAGCATCTGATTCCGAGGGAAAAGGTGGAAAAAGACGCCTCCGGCAACATCAAGCACGCCGACATCGGAGTCTTTTTGAAAGATGCAATCACGGCCCATTTCCGGGCGAAATCCATCCCGGTCAATGTCCGTTACATCGACCCGAGCTACATGATCCGCGGCCTGCCCGCTGACACCGAGGACTCCATCCTCTGCGACGGGCTCGCCCGCAATGCGGTCCACGCCGCCATGACCGGCCGCTCCGGCCTCATCATCGGCCTCGTCCACAACCGCATGGTCCACGTGCCCTCCCACATGATTACCGGCGGACGCAAGACCGTGAGCCTAGACGGAGACCTCTGGAAGTCCGTCCTCGCTGTGACAGGACAGCCCGCCACGTGGAGGTAGCGCGGCCCGGAATCGCCCGCTGCAGCCGGGCTTGCGGCAAGCGAGAGCAGCCTCTACGGCAGGCAGTCATCGGATGCGCAGGCAAGCGCGCGTCCCAGCGCCAGCTCAACGCGCTTCCGCGAACACGTTGCAGGCGGCGATCTCCTCCGCGGCCAATCCGCGGTCGAACCACTTCAGGCGCTCCTCCAGCGTGGACGCCGGCGGTGCGGCACCGCCCTGCTCCGACCACCACCGCGCGGCAGATTTGAGCTCTTCCAGAGCGGGCGCCTGCCCCTCGTGGTTCTTGCGCCACAGACCAACGAAACACTCCGTCTGCATTTCGCGCTGCCGCAACAGTTCGTCCTTCTTGCGGGGGTCGGCGGCAATCGCCTTCTCGACGCGCTCATCGACGGTCAGCTGATGCTGCACGTGCCGCGCGAGCGTGCGGGCCAGCAGATACGCCGGGGCGGCGGGCTGCGACCGCTTCACCCCCTCCAGCCAGTCGAGGTCCACCGTCACCAGCCCTCGTTCCGCGCAATAGTGGACGCCGCCGGAGACCTTTCCGCAGGGCGTCTCTTTCTCGCCGCGGTACAGCTCGATCCTCGCCATCCGGTAGTCGCCGGAGCCTTCGGTGGTGAAGATCTGGTTCCAGGCGGCCTGCATCCGCCGGAACAAGACTTCCGTTTCCTGTTTCGGCGCTGCTGATTGCTGCGAGTCTGGCTTGCGGGAGCAGCCTGCGGCAGAGATCAGCAAGAACACGGCCACGCAAGCCAGCGCGGGCGCGGCCGGCGCACGGCGAGGGCGCAAGAACGTGATCCGCATGAAAACAGCTCCTGAAGCGGTCCGTGACGCCTGCCCGCCCCTCGCGCCCGACGCTTTCTCAACCTGCCGCGGGCGCGGGACCGCCCGGCCTCAGCGCCGGGTCGCGGCGGGCGCGCGTCATCTGTTCATAAGCATACGCGAGCCGCAGGAGCTTCGGCTCGCTCCAGGCGCGCCCGAAGAAGGACAGCCCCACCGGCAATCCGCGAATGAATCCCGCAGGCACGGTGACATGGGGATAGCCTGCCACGGCAGCGGGCTGCGAGCAGCCGCCGCTGCCGGAGTCGCCGTTCACCCAGTCGATGAACCATGCCGGGCCGCCGGTCACGGTCACCAGGGCGTCCAGCTTGTGCGGATCCATCACGGCGTCGATGCCCTCGGCGCGCGCCAGCCGGATGCATTTCTGGCGCGCCTCCTGATAGGCAGCCTCGGTGAGCGGCCCTTTTTTCTGAGCCTCGAGGAAGATCTCCTGTCCGAACCACGGCATTTCTTTTTCGCGATTCTTCTCATTGAATTCGATCAGCTGTTCCAGCGTCCGGGCGGGAGCGTTTTCCGGCAGCCGTGCGAGATACCGGTTGAGCGCGTCCTTGAATTCATACAGAAGAACCGTGTACTCGGCATCCCCGATCTGCCCGTGCGACGGCAGGTCCGCCTCATCGATGACCTCGGCGCCCGCTTTCCGGAGGATTTCCACCTGCTGGTCGAGGAAGCGGTTCACGAGCTGCCGCCTCTGGTGGAATTTGCGGGGAATACCGATGCGCGCGCCTTTCAGCGCCCCCGGATCCAGAGTGGAATGGAGATCGAATTTTTCCGGATAAGCGGCTGAATTCCCTGCGGCCAGAATCTCGAACAGGAGCGCCAGATCGCGCACATGGCGCGCCATGGGCCCGGCCGTGTCCTGCGAGGGCGAGATCGGAATGATCCCTTCCCCCGGCAGAGCGCCCACGGTGGGCTTGAGCCCTGCGATGCCGCAGGCATTGGAGGGGCTGACGATCGAGCCGTCGGTTTCCGTTCCGATGGCGGCGGCGCAGAGCGAGGCGGCAACCGCCGCAGCAGAACCGGAGCTGGAGCCCGAAGGATTGCGGTCCAGCGCATGGGGGTTGCGCGTCTGCCCTCCCACGGCGCTCCAGCCGCTCACCGAGCGCGTGGAGCGGAAATTGGCCCATTCGCTCAGGTTGGTCTTGCCAAGGATCACGGCGCCGGCGTCAATGAGCCGCTGCACCACGGGCGCATTCTTCGGGGGACGCCAATCGGCGAGCGCGAGTGAACCGGCGGTGGTGGGCAGAAAGCTCGTGTCGATGTTGTCCTTGATCAGAAGAGGAATTCCGTGCAGCACGCTGCGCGGCCCCTTCGCCCGCAGTTCGCGGTCGAGCTCGGCGGCTTGTTTCAGCGCCTCGGGATTGACGGAAAGAACCGAGCGAAGCTGCGGCCCGCGGCGGTCGATGGCGTCGATTCGCTCCAGATACAGGCGCACGAGCTGTTCGGAAGACCAGCGGCGGGCATGCAGCCCGGCGGCAAGCTCGACGATGGGAAGCGAGGCGGGCATTTCTTGCCGGCCCGTCTGTCGGGCACAGGAGGCCAGCGCGGCCGCGCCGGCAGCCAGCATAAGATCGCGGCGGGTCATGTGAAGCATTGTACTTGGACGGCCCCGCGCGCCGGAGCAAGGCCGCGCCGGGTTCCGTATACTGCATGGACATGCGGCGACCTCGTCGCCGGGAGCCGGAAACATGAAGATTGTAGTCGCAGGCGGAGGCGGGGTCGGCGAGCTCGTCTCGCGGAGGCTGGTCCGCGAAGGCAACGAGCTGACCGTGATCGATCCGAATCCGGACCGGTGCACTCACCTGAACGAGACACTGGACGCGCGCATCGTGCAGGGCGATGCTGCCAGCATCCGCACGCTGCGTGAGGCGGGGCTGGGCGCCGCCGACATGTTTATTGCCATCACCAACGACGACCGCACCAACCTGCTCTCCTGTCTGGCGGCGCAGGCGGAGTTCAACGTCCCGGTAAAGGTGGCGCGCGTGCGCAGCCATGAAGTGGCCGAATGGCGGGGAGCCTGCCAGCGGATCGGGCTGAAAATCGATCTGTTGATCCACCCCGAATCCGAGCAGGCGCGCCGCATCCTGCCCGTGCTCGGCCTGCCGGGCATCACCGACATCATCGATTTCGCCGAGGGGCAGATCCGCCTGTTCGGCGTCTTCCTGCACAGCGGCCACTGGCTGGCGGGCAAGAGCCTGATCGAGCTGGCGCGGATGGGCCCGCCGAAGCACTCGCTGCTGGTAATGGTGCTGCGCGGCACGCAGGTGATCATTCCGCGCGGCTCGGACGTGCTGCAGGTGCACGATCACGTCTACGCGCTCACGCGCACCGACGAGTTTCCCGAGATGCTGAAGTTCCTCGGCCTGGAGCAGTCTCCGCGCGTCGAGCGCGTTTTCATCCTCGGCGGAAAGCAGCTGGGCATCCTCGTGGCGGAGCACCTGGAGCGGCAGGGGGTGCGGGTGAAGCTGTTTGAAACCGATGCGGCGCGCTGCGAGAAGGTGGCGGCGCTGCTGAAGGACACGATGGTGGTGCACGGCGACGGAACCGACGCAGCAACGCTGGTCGAAGAAGGCATCGAGGGCGTGGATGCCTATCTGGCGCTCACCCATGAGGACGAGCAGAATCTGATTGCGGCGATGCTGGCGCGCCGGCTGGGCGCGAAGAAGCTGGTGGCGCTGATCAACCGGCTGAACTATCTGCCGCTGGCGCACCGACTCGGGATCCACTCCACGGTGAGCCTTCGGCTGACCACCGTGGACCGCATTCTGCAATTCGCGCGGCGGGGCGACGTGCAGTCGGTGACCACCTTCGGCGACGAGGCGGCCGAGGCCATCGAGCTGACGGCGCCCCCGGGCTGGAAGCACGCGGGCAAGCGGCTCCGCGACATCGAGTTCCCGCGGGATGTGGTGGCGGGAGCGCTGGTCAGGAAGAATGGCGAAGTGGTGGTGCCTCGCGGCAATGACGTGATCGAGGAGGGCGACAGGATTCTGTTCTTCACGGCGGAGAAGGCGCTGTCGAAGCTCGAGGAGATGATGTCAGCATCTTCGCCGGGCGGCCTGGGAGGGTTCTGGAGGCGATGATCCACGCCGCCGGGCTCTTTCACATCGCGGGCGTGTTTCTGCTGATGCTCTCCGGGGCGATGGCGCTGCCGGCGGCCTGGGGCTGGGCCATCGGCGCAGGCGGCGCCCGGGAACTCGGACAGGCGGCGCTGATCACAGCCGCCTGCGGCGCAGCGCTGGCCTACTTCCTCAAGCCGCCGCAGCACGAGATCAGCCGGCGAGAAGGGCTTGTGCTGACGACTCTTTTGTGGGTGCTGGGATGCGGCTTCGGCGCCGCGCCGTATCTGCTGACGCCTGCCTTCGGTTCCGTGACCGATGCCGTATTCGAGTCCGTCTCCGGCTTCACCACCACCGGCGCCACAATCCTGCCTCAGGTGGAGGTGCTGCCTCCGGTGATCCAGTTCTGGAGGCACTTCACGCACTGGCTCGGCGGAATGGGCGTAGTGCTTCTGACCATCGCCGTGCTGCCTCTGATCGGCGCCGGAGGCATGGCGCTCTATCGAGCCGAGTTTTCCGGGGCGCGGTCGGAGAAGCTGGCGCCGCGCATCGCAGAGACGGCGCTGGCCCTCTGGAAAGTGTACGCGGGACTGTCGCTGGTGGAATACGTCCTGCTGCGGGCGGCAGGCATGAGCGCCTTCGAGGCAGCCTGCCATACGTTCTCCACCCTGGGCACCGGCGGTTTTTCCACGCGCACGGAGAGCATCGCCGCTTTCCAGGCGCCGGCGGTGCAGTACATCATCATCGCCTTCATGGCGCTGGCGGGGCTGAACTTCACGATGCATTACCGGCTGTGGGTCCGCCGCGAGGCGCGCCGGTTCTTTTCCGATTTCGAGGTGCGCGGGTATTTTCTGATTCTGGCGGGCGCAACGCTGGCGCTTTTCGTGGCAGTGTCCGGCAGCGGGAAGATGGCCGGCGAGCCGGCGTTTCGTGCAGCTCTGTTTCAGGCGGTCTCGATCGGCACAACAACGGGCTTCGCCACGGCGGACTTCGAACAGTGGCCCGCGCTGACGCATGCGGTGTTGCTGGCGCTGATGTTCATCGGAGGATGCACGGGATCGACCGCAGGCGGCTGGAAGGTGGCGCGCGTGCTGCTGCTGGGAAAGATCGTTCACCGCGAGCTGATGCGCACGTCGTTTCGGAGAGGCGTGTTTGCAGTGCGCGCCGGCGGCGAGGCTGTCCCCGAGACGGCGGTGCAGGGGCTGCTGAACCTGATCTACCTCTCGCTCTTCGTGTTTCTGCTGGCGCTGCTGCTGGTATCGGCGTCCGGAGTGGATCTTTTGACGTCGATCACCGGCGTCGCGGCGGCGATGTTCAGCATCGGTCCGGGATTCGGAACCGTGGGACCGGCGGAAAACTACTCGCACCTGCCGGCGCTGGCCAAGTGGACGCTGTGTTTCTGCATGATCGCCGGCAGGCTGGAGTTCTACACCCTCGTGGCGGTGCTGACACCGGCCTTCTGGCGAAAGTAGCCCGCGCCCCTGCCGGGAAGGCTGAAAAAAGGGGCCGGCGCCGCTTGCACGGAACCGGCCCGAAATGTTTCCTGCAGGCTCAGATGAACTTGTACTTGCCGGGCTGCGGGAACGGCGTCGGCTCGACCTTCAGGTCGTAGGTGTAATGCTCCGCCTTCGGCATCAGGTCCTGCTGGGACTTCATGATCATGTCCCAGGTGATCTTCAGCCCGGAATAGGCTGCCTCGCGCCCCATGATGCAGGCCATCGTGGACTCGGCCACGGCCTGCGTCTCGTTGATGTACGGGCCATCGCCGCGGATCGATTTGTACAGCTTCACGTGTTCGTTCACGTAGCCGGGGCCGCCGCGGGTCTGGTTGAGCGTCATGCGGCCCTTGCTGCCGGCGACGATCTCATTGACCTGGTTGTAGCAGCCCTGCGGGTACTGGCGGCAGTAGCTTGACATGCGGACGCCGTTGGGAAACTCGTAGTCGGCGGACACGTGGTCGTAGATGTTGCCGTAGATTTCGTCGCCCACCGGGCGCCACGCGGCGCCGCCGCTCGCCACGACGCTCGCCGGCGGACCGCCCATAATCCAGCAGCAGACGTCGATATTGTGCAGGTGCTGCTCGACGATCTGGTCGCCGCAGAGCCAGAGGTTCGAGTACCAGTTGCGGTGCTGCCACTCGAACTCGCCCCATTTCGGATTGCGCCCGTTGCGCTGCTGGATGACGGGCGTCCCGATCCAGTAGGCATACAGCGCCACCACCTCGCCGAGCTTTCCGTTGCGGATGGCGTCGACGTTTTCCAAATAGAAGGGATCGCTGCGGCGCTGCGCTCCGCTGACGACCGTGAGCTTCTTCTCCACGCTCTTCCTGCCCGCTTCCATCACGCGGCGCACGCCCACCGGATCCACGCCGAACGGCTTCTCCATGAAGACGTGCTTGCCTGCCTCGACGCATGCCTCGAAGTGAAGGGGGCGCCAGCCCGGAGGCGTGCAGAGAAAGACGACATCCACGCCGGACTTGATCAGCTTGGCGTAGGCGTCGAAGCCCACGAAGCGGTGCTCGGGATCCACCTTGATCCTGTCCTGGATGGGCAGGCTGCGCAGCCGCTTCAGGCTTCCCTCGAGGCGGTCCTCGAAGGCGTCCGCCATGGCGACAAGTTCCACCGCCGGATCGGCGGCCATGGCATTCTCCACTGCCTGCGTGCCGCGGCCTCCGCAGCCCACCAGCCCGATTCTGAGCTTCTCTGCGGCCCATCCGCGGACCAGCTCCGGCCGGACGATCGTAAAGGCTGCGCCGGCGGCAGGTCCTGCGAGAAATGAGCGGCGCGACGTTGATTGGGTTTGTTTCTCCATGGTTCTCTGGGGCACCTCAGCCGCCCCTTAGTATATAACTTGGCCCTGCGAGGCATTCACCAGTGCGCGCGGGACAGCGAAAGGAGCCTGCCATGGAAAGCCTGGACTGGAGCGCAGAGGAATTGAAGAAATCTGGCGCGGCAGCGCTGGACTGGGCGGCGCATTATCTGGATCACATCCGGGAGTTCCCGGTGATGCCGCCCGTGCGCCCCGGCGAGCTGCTCGACAAAATTCCGCCGCAAGCGCCGCTGGAAGGCGAACCGCTGGATGCGATTCTCGACGACTTCCAGCGCATTGTGCTGCCGGCGGTAAATCACTGGAACCATCCGCGCTTCCACGGATACTTCTCGGTGAGCGCATCCGGTCCCGGCATTGTGGGGGAGCTGCTCGGAGCCGCGCTGAACGTGAACGGCATGGTCTGGGTCTCTTGCCCTGCTGCAGTGGAGCTGGAGCTCGCGGTGATGGGCTGGCTGCGGCAATGGCTGGGGCTGCCGGAGTCGTTTTTCGGAATGATCCACGACACGGCTTCCATCTCGACGCTGCATGCCATCGGCGCGGCGCGCGCGGCGGCGGATCCCTCTCTGCGCGAGGAGGGGGCGCGCCCGGGCATGGTGGTCTACACTTCGCAACACGCCCACTCCTCGGTGGAGAAGGCGTGCATGGCGCTTGGCATCGGGACGAAGAACGTGCGCAAGATCGGCGTGGACGCACAGTACCGGATGCGCCCGGACCTGCTCGAGCAAGCCGTGCGCGAGGACCGCGCGGCGGGCAAGACGCCATTCTGCGTGGTTTCCACCGTCGGCACGACGTCGGTGACGAGCGTAGATCCGGTGAAGGAGATCCAGGAGATCGCCGCGCGCGAAGGGCTGTGGCACCACATCGATGCGGCATATGGCGGAGCAGCGGCGATGCTCGAAGAGAACCGCTGGATGCTGGAAGGTGCAGAGGATGCCGATTCACTGGTGATGAACCCGCACAAGTGGCTGTTCACGCCGATCGACTGCAGCGCCTTCTTCTGCCGCCGCCCGGAGGCGCTGCGGCTGGCCTATTCGCTGACCCCGCCGTATCTGGCTTCGCAGGACGATCCGCGGGCCGTGAATCTGATGGACTACCGGATCGCCCTCGGCAGCCGCTTCCGCGCCCTGAAGCTGTGGTTCGTGATGCGCAGCTTCGGGCACAGGAAGGTCTGCTCGATCATCCGGCAGCACATTCAGTGGGCCAGGGAGCTGGCAGAGGAGATCGCCGCGCATCCGCTGTTCGAGCTGGCGGCGCCTGTGACCATGTCGCTGGTGTGCTTCCGGATGAGGGCCGGCGATGAGGCCACGCGCGCCATGATGCGCAAGGTGAACGAATCCGGCGTCGCGTTTCTTTCAGGCAACGTGCTGGACGGCCGCTTCGTGGCGCGGATCGCCATCGGCAACATCAAGACCACGCGGGAGGATGTGCGCGCTACGTGGGAGGCCGTGCAGCGCTGCGGCGAGCAGGTGGCCGCCGGAAACGTCTAGGCCCGCTTCCAGACAGTGCGGTACCACTCGAGCGTGCGGCGCAGCCCTTCCTCGAAGGTGAAGCGCGGCGCGTGGCCGAGATCGCGCACGGCCGCCGCCGTGTCAGCCTGCGAGTGGCGGACGTCGCCCGGGCGCGGAGGCCCGTATTCCGGGGTGATGTCGACGCCCTCGATGCGGCATAGCAGCCGCCACGTTTCGTTCAGCGTGTAGCGTCCGCCATTGCCGGCGTTGTAGACGTTGCCGGAGACGACAGCCGCAGGAGCATGGGCCGCCTTCCAGCAAAGCTCGGCGACATCCTCGACGTAAGTGAAGTCGCGGCTCTGCTCGCCGTCGCCGAAGATCACGGGCGGACGGCGCTCGAGGAGGCGAGTCATGAAAATGCTGAGCACGCCGGAGTATGGGCTCGAGGGATCCTGCCGCGGCCCAAAGACGTTGAAGAAGCGCAGCGATACGGTCTCCAGGCCATAGCAGGACGCAAAAACCGAGCAGTAATATTCGCCAGTCAACTTCTGAAGCGCGTAGGGAGATTTTGGGCGCGGCGCCATGGTCTCGGTTTTCGGCAGCGTCTCGGTGTCGCCGTATGCGGAGGAGGAAGCGGCGTACACGACACGCCGCGCTTTCCCCTCGACGGCAGCGCGCAACACATGAAAGGTCCCGTTGATGTTGGATTCATGAGAGGGGACAGGGTCTTCGATCGAGCGCGGGACGGAGGGGATGGCAGCGAGGTGATAGATAACGGGAGCGCCCTCGAGAAGGGGCGCCAGCCGGGCGTAATCCCGGATATCGACGGCGTGAATTTCGATTTTGTCGCGAATTTCGGCGAGGTTTTCCTCCTTGCCGGAGGAGAAATTGTCGATGACGGCGACGCGCGGCGCGCCGCGCTCCAGAAGAAGCCTGACGAGAGCGGAGCCGATAAAGCCGGCTCCGCCCGTCACGACGGGAATCTTCATAGCTCCTCGATGATGGAGTTCAGGTAGCGGATGCTTTCCGTAGCGATGCGCTCCGGGCCAGGCGTGAAATCGAACGCTTCCAGCGAGATCCAGCCTGTGTAGCCCAGGCGCGCCAGCGCCGCGAGCACGGGGCGGAAATCGTAGTCGCCCGTGCCGCAATGGCCGCCGTCGGTCTCGTTCACATGCACGTGGCGGATCAGCGGAAAATAGCGCTCAATGAGGACGTCGTGCGGCTCGGTTTCGTCCACGGCGTTGTGCGTGTCGAACATCGTCGCCACCGCGGGGCTGTTCACCTGACGGACCACCTCCACGGCTTCCGCCAGCGTTCCGATCACGTCCGTTTGGTTCTTTGGCAACGCCTCCACCAGGATGGAGACCCCCCGTTGCTCGGCGTGCGGCGCCACGCTGGCCAGCCCTTCCACGAACCGTTTGGTGGCCTCCTCGCGCGTGCTGCCGCCCGTGGTGCCTCGTTGCAGGGGCGAGCCGAACACCATCACGCCGCCTTCGCCGAGAGAGGCGCACAGATCAATGAGCCCCCGGATGTGCTCCCAGCTCCGGGCGCGCAACTCGTCGTCGGGCGTCGTCACGTGCAGCCCCTTGGGGGCGACCATCAGCCAGTGCAGCCCGACGAACCGCAGCCCCTCGCCTTCCAGGATTTCGCGGTATTGCCGGCGGTCCGCCTCCGAAATATTGCAGGGATCTTCGGAGAGCGTGAACGGGGCGATCTCGATGCCCTCATAGCCGGCTGCCCGCATATGTCGGCAGGCCTCGGCGAAGTCCCATCCCTGGTAAATCTCGTTGCAAATCGCGTGGCGGAAGCGTTGTCCCATGGGAGAGCAATTTTTCAGTCTATCCGATCCGGATCCGCCCCGCCTTTGCGCCGGGCGGCCACCACCATCGTGAGCCCGTGCCACGGCAGCAGCCGGTCGGCCAGGCGCCAGAGCCAGACCGTCTTGTCAAAGATCTTCAGCGTGAGCTTGGAAAGCCTTTTCCTGCCCAGAACACGCGAGGCGAGCCACCAGCCGATCACGCCTGCCTTGTTCACGTCGCGGATCCAGACCACCTCAAAGCCGGCGCCTTCGAGCAGGGCGCTCATGTCTTTTTTCGAGAAGCGCCGCAGCTGCCCCATGGAGCGGTCAACGCTGCCATACAACCATGGCCCTTGCGGCGCCACCAGCAGAAGCCTTCCGCCGGGGCGCAGCACACAGGCCAGCCCCTGCAAGGCTGCCTCCGGATGCGGCAAGCCTTCCAGAACATTGACCGCCAGAGCGCTGTCAAATTGCCCCGCCCAGGGCTGGAAATCGGCGGGCTCGTCCGCACGGCAGCGCGCCACCTCCACGTTTGGCGTGCGGAGAAAACGGTTCTCCAGCGCGTGCAGATGGAGCGGATCCCCGTCGGCGGCGACGTAGCGCAGGCGCCGCCCCATCAGGCGCGCGGAGAAGGTGCCAAGCCCCGCGGAGAGTTCAAAAACGGAGTCGCCGAGCTCGGGCCGCAGGATCGAGCAGAGCCATTCGATATAGCCCGGCGTGCGGGTCAGATTGATGATCGCCTCGCGCCCGCGGGTGTCGGCGTACAGATCGTCGATCAGCCAGAATTTCAGGATCACGCCCAGCGCCTGCAGCCCGTCCTTCCAGCCGATTTTCTTGCCCTCTTCGTAGGTCCGTCCGTGATAGCTGATGGGCACCTCGTAGATGCGCAGGCGGCGCTTGGCGCACTTCATCGTGATCTCCGGCTCGAACCCGAAGCGGTTCGAGCGCAGGGGGATCGACTTCAACAGGTCGGTGCGGAAGACCTTGTAACAGGTCTCCATGTCGGTGACGTGGATGTTGGAGAAGATGTTCGAGATCAGGGTGAGCGTCTGGTTGATCACCGTGTGCCAGAAGGGCAGCACGCGGCGGCTCTCGCCCGCCAGATAGCGGGAGCCGAAAACCGCATCGGCGCGTCCTTCCAGCAGCGGCTTGAGCAGGATCGGGTACTCCTGCGGGTCGTATTCCAGATCCGCATCCTGAATGAGGCAGAAGTCCCCCGTGGCGTGTCCGATGGCGGTTCTCACCGCCGCCCCTTTGCCCTGATTCACATCGTGGCGGAAGAGCCGGATGGAGGGCTCCGACGCGGCGATTTCCTGAAGGATCTCCCACGTGCCATCGCGCGAGCAATCATCGACGATGACCAGCTCCCGCTCCATGCCCTCGGGCAGCGGAGCGCGCAGCACCTGCTCCAGGCTGCGCCGCACGACGGTCCGCTCGTTGTAAACGGGGATCAGAATGCTGAGTTTCAGCGACAAAGCACCAGTTTAATCCATGGCTGCCGCCCGGGCGCGGCCGCAGGCAGCAAAGCAGGAAAGGGGGAATGCACCGGGTTCTGGCTAAGACAACTTTGATCAGGTTCTACGGGCTTCGCTTGGTTGCTGGGGTTCCAAACTGCGTGCAACATGGGTCTAGTACCAGAACGGTTGGAGGTCTATGATGCAGCGCCACCTGACGGCAGCGATGTGGTTGCTACACCATCGGGTTCTCGAATTGCTCCAGTTCCGGAGCCGCCGCGGGAGGAGCGGCCAGGATCTGATCGAGTACGCCCTGATCGTCGGTTTCATCGCGGTTGCCTGCGCCGCCCTGATTCCCTACACGGCCACGCAGTCGATGCGCAACATCTACAACAGAATCGCCGAGATTCTGATGAGTTCGACCAACCAGACCTGAGAAAAGACCGCCTCTAAAAGGGCCGCAAAGGAGGAGATTCAGGGCCGCGGCGCATGGCCGAGCCCCAGAACGAGGCACGAGAGGTTCCACGCCACCAACACGGCGAAGAAGGCGTTGGCACGCTGCAGCAAACGGATGCGGCCGCTGCCCCAGCAATACAGCCCCAGCAAAAGCGCCGCCAGCTTCACCGCCACCAGACCAGCCAAGGGGCTCCCCAGGGCATGCATGGCATACCGCACCAGGGGATTGGCTTCCTGCACGCCTGCCAGGAGAAATGCCATGGTCGTCATGACGTCGAGAACCTGGAGGTAGGCGTACGTCAGAAAGATGCGCCCCGGACTCAGGGCGACTACCTGAGGAGATGGCGAGAAAGAAACCTGAGGAGGCGTCATCAACCCCATTGAACCCTAGGCGAGGCTCGGTGAAAAGCCCTAATTTGAGCCCTCCGGGAGTTGATTTTCCCAGTACGCCGGTTTTACAACCTTCCTCCGTCCCCGTGCTTTTTCAGGGCTTGTCAGGGGGTTGACGTTCCCCCGGAACCAGCCGGTGCGGGATTGAGCGAGGATGGCGCAGCCTGCCCCCGCATTTGCCTTGCCAGCGATGCAAGCAGCTCGGGCCGGGCGCCGGAGGCGGCTTCCCGGTTCTGGTTTTCCGCCAGGATCACCTCGGACCGGACGACTCGCACATGCGGCGGGGCGGTGACGCCGATCTTGACGCGGCTCGGAGTCGCCTCCAGAACCTCCACCAGAATATCCTCTCCGATCCGGACCGATTGTCCGATCTTGCGCCGGATTACGAGCATGGCGACGCCTCCCGGACAGGGTGGACATGCGAGTAGCGAAGGCTGGCCTGAACCGACTGCACGCCGACGCGCGTGGCCGGGTTGAGCACAACGGGCGCCAGCAGGTTTGCCGTTGGCGGCGCACCTTCGCGGAACGTCAGGATGGCCAGCAGGCGGAGGGGCGCCTCCCCGCCTCCAAGCAAGGCGGTCTCCTCTTCCGAGAGTTCCAGCTGGTAGTCCGGCGCGATGAGTTCTACCGGAGCGCACGCGAAGCGCAGGGGCGGTCCTTCGGGCGCTTCCAGCACCACGAGGGGCGCGTAAACAGGATTCTCGATCAGCTCGAAGCGGGTGACATTCTCGAACGCGGGAATTCCGCGGGGAAAATGGTAGCTCGTGCGGCGGACTTCTCCGGCGCCTTGCGGATGTGCGGAACCGTCCATCTTCATGCTCAAGAAATATGGTTGCCCCGGCAGAGTGGAATTCTCCGCGGGAGTGGGGCCGTGTGCTATGAATGGGGAATCCGGCTGGTGTACGAATGGGAGTGATCGTCAGCATCGGCAAACACCGGGCATGGCTGCGGAGGGGCGAGTGGCGATGCGCGGACCTGCGGCTGGAACGCCGGCTGAATGAATGGACGGAGGAGTGGCTTCAGTCAGGCTCTGCGCCGCGGCTGGACGACGCGGATCAGGAGCTGGCTGTGGCGCGCGAAATGGCGGCGCGAGCCGGCGGAAGGGTGATGTACTCGGCGCGCACCTCCCCGGAGCGCACGGTGCGGGACTTCTTTCCGAAGCGGCAGTTCAGGCTGGCTTTTCCGGACGTGGAATGAAACGCTTGCGCCGGTGGGCGGACTGGGCGGTCGTCTGGATATTTTCCTTGCTGATCGAAGCTGCTGTGACGCTGGTCCGGCTCATTCGCGGCCGGAATCAAGACCGGGAAGGAACCCCGTAAGCACGGGCAGGACGGCACGGGCAAAATCCGAGGCCTCCCGCTCTGCATCCACCCCGTCCCGAAGAGGGACGACGATTCGAACCAGGCTGGTGTCGGAACGCCGGTAGCGGATTGAGTCCGCCACCAGCCAGAACTTGGCCGCGTACTCGCTGGCGACGATCCGAGCCGGAGTCTGATACCAGTACAGGACCAGGCTGCGGGAGTCGCCCCGCGCCACGATGTAGCGGTTCACCTCGACCTGCCGTCCGGGCGACGCCTCCACGCGCAGCGTGCCGGAATCCAGCGGCGCATACCCGGAGCCCGGCAAGCAGTTCTTCGGCGAGTGCGGCGCCACGCCCGATTTCTGCGAACGGAAGAACGCCACGAACAGGCTCACCGGAACCGACCCGCCTGCACGGATGTAGGCGCGGTTCAAAACGTCATCGGCGCGCAGGACGCGTTGCACGTCAGGATCGATCTCGTTGTCCGCCGCCATGATCCAGCCTGCAAACTGCGCGGGAAACTCCCGCAGCGGGCGAGTGACGAAGCCGCGCTCGGTCTTTGGCAGGAAATGATAGCCGGCTGCCTGCCCGATCAGAAGGAGGCTGAGCCAGAAGGCGGGCCCCCGCCTCTTGACCGCCGCGAGAAAATCAGCGGACCGGCCCATAACGCCTCGCAATGCCGCCCAGCAGGCGGTGCACAGCCACGAGCGTGCCCAGCGCCATGAGGAACATGAGCCACCCTTCGAGGCTGTGGAACACGCCCTGGGCCAGCTGCGGATCGTACTCGCTCAGCAGTCCGGTGGCTGTCACGCGAATCGCATTCACGAGGATCGCAATCGCTGGCGTGAGCACGAGCAGGACTGCCCTGAGCCACATGCGGGTCTCAAACAGATATCCGTAGATCAGGGAAAGATAGGTGAGCGACATGAGGGAGCGAATGCCGCTGCATGCTTCGACCACCGAGAGACGCTGGCTCGGCAGCTCGAGGATGTTGCCTTCCCGCAGCACAGGGATCCCCATCAAACTCAGCGCGGTTTCCGCCACCTGACTGGCGAACAACTGCAACGGGAACGTGATCTGGTTGTAGATCACCGCCGGCAGCGGAATCATGAACACCAGCAGAAAGAGGGGGAACGCGAGATCCCTCAGCAGGCGCATGCCGCCAAGCGTGATCACGACGCCCCAAAGCGAAACCAGAAACGAGCCGCGCATCACGGTCTGTTCGACGGCGTAAGTCCCCAGCACCAGCAACACGCCGCCCAGCGCCACGACAGCCAACCCCCACGGCGCAGGCCTGTAGGCGGCCATCAGGAGCACAGAGCGTTTCTGCCAGATCATCCACGCGGAGACAGCGGGCACGAAGAAGCCGTGGCCCATGTCCTCGTCCACATACCAGTCCCGCACCATGCGTCCGATGACGGGATAATAGCAGGCGGCCAGGAGGAGCCCGAACCAGGCCAGCAGCAGCCACGGAAACTGCCGCCGCTCCGATTCCGATTCCGGGAGTTGTTCTACGCGAACCTCCATGGCGGCTCGAAACCCAAGCCCTCCGATCCTTCTGCCGCGGGTGAAATCCTCCAGAAACGGCAACCAGCGGCTGAGCTCAGGGCACCCATTTTATCAGGAAAGGGCCGATGCGGTTGGTCAACCAAAGCGGGAGCCTTTGCCAGACGCGCAGGAACCAATCAAATTTGGGATTGTTGGGCGTGAGATCCGGAAGCTCCTTCTTTCGAACCAGCAGGATCTCGTAGGGCAACTCCCGCTGCTGCATGCCCCAGTGGGACTTGAAGTCGAACGACCCGCTGCGCTCGATTTTGCTGCGGCCGAAATCAAACAGCCTCGCCCCTTCCCGCAGTCCCGTGCGCATCAGATCCCAGTACATGAAATTGTTCGGCTGCAGAGAGTGGAAGCGCGGATCGGAGGCGCCGTAGTAAGGAAGAATCTGGTCGCGAAACGTGAACGTCAGCACGGCTGCGATGGGCCTGCCCTCCGAGAGCACTTCCAGGATGAACGCTTCCTCGCCGTAATGGTCCAGCAGCCGGCGGAAGTGCGACCGCGGAAACGCGGGCGTGCCGAGCCGCCGCAGATTCGCGAGGTACAGCCGGCAGAAAGCGTCGATGTCCCGCGTGCGGCGCGACGTCAGGTTGCACTGGAGCGACTTGCGCACTGCCGCGCGCGTCTTGCGCGGGATCCCTTGCAGCAGCTCCTCCTCGGTGCCCTTGAGCTCCTGCGTGAAGGTGACGTAGCGGCGCACGGGGTGAAGGCCGGCGCACTGCTCGGGCCAGGCATTGCGCAGCTCGGCGTACTGAACCTGCTCGGCGCGCGCCATCTCCTCGAGCCGTGCTTTCAGCGCCTCCTTCGCCTCATCGTCATCGGCCAGAATGCCCCCGTACACGGCGAACGGTGTGGACAGGAGGATCTTGCCAGCCAGCGGAGTTTTCACGAGGAAAAGCGGCAGTACACCGCGCACCTCGCCGCCCCTTTCGGCCAGCAGATAGCGGGGCTGATAGCCGAAAGTTTCCCGGATGCAGTCGCGCCAGAGCGTGAGGTGAAAGGGCGTGCCGAGCCGGTGCCGCCGGACGAAGTCATTCCAGGCGATGTCCTGCTCAGGCGTCAGGAGGCGAACCGCAACGCTCATGCAGATTCGGCATAGAACCTGTGGATGGCCTCGCAGACCTCCACCACGGTCTCGTCGGACAGCTCGGGATAAATGGGCAGGGCGAGCACCTCGCGGGCCGCCCGCTCGCTCTCCGGAAAAGCGCCTTCCTCGTAGCCGAGATGTGCGAAGCACTTCTGCCGGTGCAGAGGGAGCGGGTAGTAGATCTCGGCGCCGATGCCCTCGGAGGCCAGGAACTGCCGGAGGCGGTCGCGGTGCGGCGCACGGATCACAAATTGGTGATACACATGGCGCGCAGGGTAAGGGGGCAATTCCGGCGCCTGGACAGGAGTCCCGAGACGCCGGAAGGTGTCCCGGTAAAGGTCTGCCAGAGCCCTTCGCCGCTCCGTCCAGGCTTCCAGATAACGCAGCTTCACGCGCAGCACGGCAGCCTGCAAGGTGTCAAGGCGGGAGTTGGTGCCGACCTCGTCGTGGAAATACCGCACGCGGGAGCCGTGCACTCTGAGGGCGCGGAGCCGCTCGGCAAGGCGGCCGTCGTTGGTGGTGAGAATGCCCCCTTCCCCTGCGCCGCCGAGATTCTTCGTCGGGAAGAAGCTGAAGCAGCCGACGGCGCCGAGACTTCCGGCGCGGCGCCCGCGGTATTCCGCGCCGATGGCTTGCGCGGCGTCCTCGATGACAGGGATGCCGCGCTCGCAGGCCATCTCGAGCAGGGGATCCATGTCGGCGCACAGGCCGTAGAGATGCACGGGGAGAATGGCGCGCACGTGCGGACGCTGCTTCAGCACTTCGCGCGCCCGTGCGGGGTCAAGGTTGAAGGTGCGCGGATCGATGTCGGCAAACACGGGCCGGGCCCCCACGTTGGCGATGGCGCCGGCGGTGGCGAAGAACGTGAAGGGCGTGGTCAGAACCTCGTCGCCGGCGCCGATGTCGAGCGCCCGCAGCGCAAGCAGCAGCGCGTCGGTGCCGGAGCCGCAGCCCACGGCGCAGGGCACGCCGCAGTAGTCGGCCACTTCCCGCTCAAGCGCCGCCACGTCGGGGCCGAGAATGAATTGCTGCGACTCGAAGACCCGCCGCACGGCCTCTTCGATCTCGCCGCGAATGACAGCGTACTGCGCCGTCAAGTCCAGAAGCGGGATGCGGATCCCGGCCGGGGAAGACACGCTTTCCATGATAGCGGGAAGCGCCGGGCGGGCACGTTTCCGCCGCTACAATGGGAAGACTCCACGGACACAGCCATGTGCGGAATCGCCGGGTTCCTGATGCGCGGCGGCATGAGCGCCGATCCTGAGAGAGCGCGCGCCATGGCGGCAAGCCTCGTCCACCGCGGGCCGGACGGCGAGGGCTTTTTCGTCGAGGAGGGCGCCGCGCTGGCCCACCGCCGGCTGAGCATCATCGACCTGGAAGGCGGCACGCAGCCCATGCACAACGAGGACGGCTCGCTGTGCATCGTCTTCAACGGCGAGATCTACAACTTCCTCGAGCTGAGGCCGGAGCTGGAGCGCGCCGGTCACGTGTTCCGCACGCGCAGCGACACCGAAGTGCTGCTCCATCTCTACGAGGAGCTCGGCGAGGCGATGACGGAGCGGCTGAACGGGATGTTCGCCTTTGCCATCTGGGACCGCAGGAAGCGCGAGCTTTTCCTGGCGCGGGACCGCTTCGGCAAGAAGCCGTTGTACTACCTGGAAAATCAGGGCCCCTACCGCTTCGCTTTCGCCAGCGAAGCCAAGGCGCTGCTGGCCCTGCCAGAGACCGGCCGCACGCCCGATGCCGCCTGCGTGGCGGATTTCCTGGCGTTCGGCTACGTGCCGGAGCCGCGCTCGATCTACCGCGGAATCCGCAAGCTTCCCGCAGGCTCCTGGCTGCGGGTTTCGGAAGCTGGCCTGTACGAGCGGCGCTACTGGCGGCTGGAATTCGGCGAGACAGAGCAGCGCTGGGACGAGGCGGCGGCGCAAATCGACCGCCTCGCCTCCGACGCCGTGCGCCTGCGGCTGGTGAGCGACGTGCCGCTGGGCGCCTTTTTGAGCGGCGGGGTCGATTCGAGCGCCGTGGTGGCCTACATGGCGCGCCACGCTCCCGGGCGCGTGCGGACGTTTTCGATCGGCTTCGACGAGCGCGATTACGACGAGACCCGCTACGCGCGCATGATCGCGGAGCGCTACCGCACGGACCACTGCGAGCAGATCGTGCGCCCGCAGATCGGCGAGATGCTGGACGTGCTGGTCCATCACTTCGACGAGCCGTTCGGCGACGCCTCCGCCATCCCCTCGCTCTATCTGGCCCGGATGACGCGGCAGCACGTCACCGTGGCGCTTTCCGGCGACGGGGCCGACGAGATCTTCGCCGGCTACCGCCGGTACCGGCACGCGCTGATCGAAGAAAGAATCCGCAGAAAATTCCCGGACTGGTTCCGCCGCACATTTTTCCGTGCGGCTGGAAAAATCTATCCCAAATTCGATTACTTGCCGCAGGTTTTCCGGGCGAAATCGATGCTTGCGAATTTGTCCTGCGATCTCGCGGACGCCTATTTCAACTCGCTCACCGTCTTTCGCGACGCCGAGCTGGATCGCATCCTGCATCCGGACCTGCGGCGCGCTCTTGCCGGGCACGACGCGCGCGCAGAGTACCGGGAGCGGTTCCTGCGCTACCGCGAACTCGCGCCGCTCGAGCAGCTGCAGGCTGTGGATGTGGAGACCTATCTGCCCGGCGACATCCTGGTGAAGGCGGACCGCGCGACGATGGCGTGGTCGCTGGAGGGGCGCTCGCCTTGGCTTGACTACCGCCTGGCGGAGCTGGCGGCGCGCCTGCCGTGCGGGTGGAAGGTTTCCGGGGGCAACGGCAAATTCATCTTCAAGAAGACCGTGGAACCGCTGGCGCCGGGCGAGATCCTCTGGCGTCCGAAGATGGGCTTCGTGATGCCGCTGAAGGAGTGGTTCCGTGGCGAGCTGCGCCCGGTGTTCGAACGCGAGGTGCTGGAGGGCGCCGACGCCGGGCTGATCGACCGGCAGGAGGCGGCGCGGCTGCTCAGGCAGCACGTCTCCGGCGTACGCAACCGCGACCGCTGGCTCTGGCACCTGCTGGTGCTGCAGCTCTGGGCGCGGCGCTGGGCGGGGCTCTGATCCGGCGCGGCAGGGCGGGCGATGGAAGTTTACACCGGTATGTAATAATCGGCTGGGCCTGTCGTATGGCAGGGTGAGGCGCAACATGAGATTGTCAGCCAGCCCTGCGGAACGGACGGCGCCCCCGCCGATGACGCCGCCGGACGAGTTCACGGCGCTGTACGAGCGCTTTTCGAGCCTGGTCTACCGGACCGCCCTGCGGATTACGGGGCGGCCGGAGGACGCCGAAGACGCCCTGCAGACGGTCTTCGCGCGCGTGCTGCGGCAAGGGGCGAAGATCGATGAGGCGCAGGCGCCGGAGGGCTACTTCCGGCGCGCCGCCACCAATGCCGCGCTGGACATTCTCCGCGGGCGGGCGCACCGCGCCGAGGCGCAGCTCGACGAGACGCTGCCGCACCCGGCGGTGGAGTCCACGCCGTATCTGAAGGAGCGCCTCCGCCGCGCGCTCGCCACGCTCGAGCCGCAGGACGCAGAACTGTTCACGCTCCGCTACATCGAGGGGGTCTCCAATACCGAGATCGCCCGGATGTACGGGCTGGAGCGCTCGACCATCGGGGTGCGGCTGCACCGCATCCGCCGGTGGCTGCAGGAGGAACTCGAGAGATGAAGCGGGAGGCAGAGATGAACGAGGAAAGGCTGGAAAAGGCACTGGAGGCGGTCCGGTCCGAGAGCGTGCGGGCGCATGAGGAAGAGGCTGCCCGGGCGCGTGTGCTGGAGAAGCTGATGGCGTCGCCGGAGGCCGTGTGCGCGGGCTTCCGGCCGATGCTGCCTGCGTACGCGGAAGGGCGTCTGGAGAAAGAGAAGCAGTGGCTGCTGGAGGACCATCTGGGCCGTTGCGCCGCCTGCAGGCGGGCGTTCGCGGAGCTGCAAGGGGCGCCGCGCGTGGTGGTGATGCCGCTTGAGCGGGCTTCAACGTGGCGGCGCTGGCGCGGCTGGGCGGTGGCGGCGGGCGTGGCGATGCTGACGCTGTGGGCCGGCCGCGACCGGATCGACCGCTGGATGGCCCCGTCGGGGCCGGTGGCGCGCGTGGAGCGGGCGCTGGGCGTGGTGCTGGACGAGCGCGGACGGGCGCTCGCGGCCGGGGCGGCGATCGAAGACGGGGTGCGCCTGCGCACGGCAGGGGGCGGGCGCCTGCTGCTGCGGCTGGCCGATGGTTCGCGGATCGAGATCAACGAGCGCAGCGAGCTGGCGCTGCTGGCGGCCTGGAGCGGGACGACCGTGCAGCTGGCCCGCGGCGATGTGATCGTGGAGGCGGCCAAACAGCGCCGGGGCGCCCTGCGGGTGCGGACGCAAGACGCGGAAGCGCGGGTGCGGGGCACGGTGTTCGCGGTCAGCTCGGGGCTCAACGGCAGCCTGGTGAGCGTGGTGGAGGGCTCGGTAGAGGTGCGCAACGCCGCCGGGCGGCGCGTGCTGAAGCCTGGCGAGCTGGCAGCGACGAACCCGGCGCTCGAATCGGCCGACATTCGCAGGACGGTGGCGTGGAGCACGGAAGCAGAGAGGTATCTGGCGCTGCTGGCGGAATTCGCGTCGCTTGAGAAGCGGATCACCGAACTGACGTCGGCGCCGCTCCGGACCACGGCGGCGATGCTGCCTGCTTTGCCGCGCGGCACCTTCGCCTACGTGGCAGTGCCCAATCTCGGCGCAAGCCTCGAGGAGGCCGTGCGCCTGATGGACGAGCGGGCGGCGCAGAACGCGGTGTTCGCCGAGTGGTGGAATTCGGCCGAGACGAAGCGGCTGCGCGAGGCGCTCGGCGACATGACGCGCATCGCGCCGATGCTGGGCGAGGAGACCGTGTTCGCCGTGGCATCGGGGCAGTCCGGACCGGTGCCGGTGGTTCTGGCGCCGGTGAAGGCGGGTATCGAGAAAGAGCTGGACACGGCGTTGGCCGAGATCCGCGTGCGCCGCGGGGAGTCCTTCGTCTGGAAGATTGCGGGCGGTCGGCTGACGGTGGCTGCTACGCAGGCGCACCTGGAATGGGCGCTGGCCACGGCAGGCGAAGGGGCGGCTTCGGAGTTCGCGCAGGAGATTGCGCGCCACTACCAGCGCGGCACGGGCTGGCTGGCGGCGTTCTATCCGGGCGGCCGGTATGCCATGGAAAAGCCGCGCGTGATCTTGCCGCGGATGGTGTTCTTCGAACAGCGGCGCACGCCTGCCGGCGACGAGAACGAGATGACGCTGGGCTATGCGCCCGGCAGCGCCGGACCTGCGGCGTGGCTGGCGGCGAAGGGCAGTTCGGCCGCAGTCGAGTATTTCTCCGGTCAGGCGCATATGGTGTTTGCTGCGTCCTCGCGCGAGCCGCGGCAGATCTACGACGAGCTGATCGCTCAATTGGCGAGGCTGCGGCCGGATGCGGCAGAGAAGCTGGCGGTGATCGAGAGCAAGCTGGGCATCCGGCTGAGAGAAGATATCGCCTCCGCGCTGGGCACGGAGTTCGCGGTGGGCATCGAGCAGCCCACTCTGCCCGTGCCGGGATGGCTGGCGGTGGCGGAAGTGCTGCGGCCGGCCGCGCTGGATGGCGCCATTGCCAGAATGGTGGACGCCATCAACGCCGAGCTGGCGTTGAAGGACCCTGCGCGCAAGCTCTCGCTGACGCAGGAAACCGCAAGCGGCCGCCTGTGGTTCACGTTGCGCAGTCCGGCCTCTCCGTCGGCTGTGACCTGGACCTACCATGATGCCTTCCTGGTGGCGGGGCCTGACCGTTCAGCAGTGGAGCGGGCAATCGCCACGCGGGAAGGCGGGCTGAGCCTGGCGCAGAATGCGGCCTTCCGTGGCTTGTTGCCGGCCTCTGCCGGCGTGCACCCGGCGGGGCTGCTGTGGGTGAACGTGGGCGAGGCGCTTCGCAAGCTGGCCGGCGGGATCGCCAATCCGGCTGTGAAGACGATGCTCGACAGCCGCGGACCGGCGCTGGTGACCTTCTCCGGCGACGGGGAACGAATCCGCGCCGCGAGCCGTACTTCCTTGACGAGCCTGCTGCTCGACGCGATGCTGGCTTCCGGGGCACAATCAGTCTCTGAGGCGCAGTCGAAGCAGGCGCGGAAGGAAGCGAATGTCGCAGCCCGTCGTTGAACTGGAAGACCTGCACGTGAAGCTGGGGCGGCGGGAGATTCTTCACGGAATCTCCTGCCGCCTGGGCGTTTCCGGACGCGGACGCGCCATCGGATTGCTGGGCCCGAACGGCGCGGGGAAGTCTACGTTGATCCGCACGCTGCTGGGTTTTCATGCGCCCTCGGCAGGGCGCGCGCGGGTGCTCGGTTACGACTGCCGCACGGACCGGCGGCGCGTTCTGGAGAGGATCGGCTACATGCCGGAGACGGACTCCTTCATCGCATCGATGACGGGAGTGGAGTTTCTGCGAGTGATGGGCGCGCTCAGCGGGCTGCCCGCGGAGATCGCGCTGGAGAAAGCCCACGAGACGCTGTTTCACGTGGGGCTGGGAGAGGCGCGCTACCGCACGCTGGGGACGTATTCGCTGGGGATGCGGCAGCTGGCGCGGCTGGCGCAGGCGATCGTGCACGGGCCGGAGCTTGTGATCCTCGACGAGCCGACCAACGGGCTGGATCCCTCGGCGCGGAGGCGCATGCTGGAGCTGATCCGGCAGATGAAGGAAGAGCACGGCATGAGCGTGATCGTCTGCTCGCACCTGCTGGCGGACGTCGAGCAGGTGTGCGACGAGGTGATGATCCTGAAGGACGGGCGGATGGTGCACCACGCGGATCTGGAAGCGGAGCGCCGGGAGAACCGCCGTTTTGTGGAACTCGAAGTGGAAGGCGATGACAGCGGGCTGGGCGCGGCGCTGGAGAGCAAAGGCGCAGCCTGCGTGCACGAGCCGCCGGGAAGATGGCGGGTGGTGCTGCCGCCGGATTTCGACGCGGCGGAGCTGTGGAAGCTGGCAGCGGCGCAGGGTCTGAGCGTGCGGCGGCTCACGCAGAGGCGCGACACGCTGGAAGAGATTTTCATGAAAGCGATGGGACTGATGCGGCAATCGCCGGGCGAGGCGGTGGCGAGCGAGGAGACAGCGGCGCATGGCGGTCTATAAACGCGGCTATCAGCGTTACGGCGGGCCGCGCACGCCGCGCCTGGAGCGGCTGCTGGTTTTGCCCCGCGAGGCGTGGCGGCGGGTGTCCGGGCAGCGGATCGTCACGGCGCTGATCGCGGTGAGCTGCATCTGGCCGCTGCTGTGCGCGCTTTTCATCTATGTGTCCAATCACACGGAATTGTGGGCGGGAATCGATGGCGATTTCCGGAAATTTCTGGCCATCGACGCCGCGTTTTTCCTGACATTCATGAAAGTCCAGTCCGTGTTTTCCGTGCTGCTGGCGGCGCTGGCAGGCCCGGGGCTGATCGCGCCGGACCTGGGCAATCAGGGGCTGGCGCTGTATTTCAGCCGTCCGATCTCACGGCTGGAATATTCGCTGGCGAAAATGGCGGCGCTCATGTGGCTGCTGAGCCTGGTGACCTGGATCCCCGGGCTCCTGCTGTTCCTGATGCAGGCATCGATGTCGCCGGCAGGCTGGATGGCGGCCCACTGGCGGCTGGCCGCGGGCGTGGTGTTCGGCTTCTGGCAATGGGTGGCGCTGGTGGCTCTGGTGGCTCTGGCGAGCTCGGCGTGGGTGCGGTGGCGGCTGATCGCCGGCGCCGTGGTGCTGGGCTATTTCTTCGTGCTGTCCGGGATTGGCGTGCTGGTGAACGCCATTTTCCGCGTGGAATGGGGCGACTTGATCAATCCGCTGCGGGCCTCCTACGGCCTGTGGTGCGCAATGGCCGGCGCCGAGCTCCCCCGCGGGCTCAGCCTGCCGACGGCGCTGCTGGCTCTGGCCCTCATGGGCGGCCTGCTGGCGCTGGCGCTGGAGAGGCGGCTCCGCCCTGTGGAGGTGGTCTCTTGAGCGCACAGGAGATTGTTTTCGAGAACGTTTCCAAGTTCTACGGCGAGGTGCTCGGCGTGAACCGGATCGACCTGCGCATTCCGCCCGGACTGACTTCGATCGTGGGGCCGAACGGCGCGGGCAAGTCGACGCTGATGAACCTCATGTGCGGGCTCATCCGGCCGGACAGAGGGGAAATCCGGGTGCTGGGCATCTCCCCGCAGGAGCCGGAACGGCTGATGCGGATCACCGGCTACGCCACGCAGTTCGACGCCGCGCCGCGGTGGGCGACCGGCTTCGACTTCGTCGCATCCTCCCTGCTTCTGTTCGGCTATTCCCCTTCGCTTGCAGAAAAACTGGCCTGGCGGGCGCTGGAACAGGTGGGGCTCACCGAAGCGGCGCGCCGGAAGGTCAGTTCCTACTCGAAGGGAATGCGGCAGCGCGTGCGGCTGGCGCAGGCGCTCGCGCACGACCCGCAGGTGCTGGTGCTGGACGAGCCGTTGAACGGGCTGGATCCGGTGGTGCGCGCCGAGACGATCGCCCTGTTCCGTCAGCTTGCCGCCGAGGGGCGTCATGTGCTGATTTCGAGCCACGTGCTGCAGGAAGTGGACGCAATCAGCGACCGGGTGGTACTGATGGCCAACGGCGCCATCATCGCCGAGGGCGACATCCGGGGTGTGCGAGAGGAGATCCACGAGCATCCCAGCCAGTTTCTGATCCGCTGCGCGCAGCCGGCGCGGCTCGCCGCCCTGCTGTTCGAGCGGGCGCCGGTGGCGGAGGTGCGGCTCCTGGAGGAGGACGGCGCTCTGCTGGCGCTGACGCGCGACCGGCGCGCCTTTACGCGCACGCTCACATTGCTGGCCGCCGGAGGCGTGCCTGTGGAAACCGTCGTGCCTGCCGACGAGAACGTCCATGCGGTGTACGAATACCTGATCGGAGGTGCGGCATGACGGCAAGGTTCCGCCTCCGGCAAGCCCTGGTGATTGCGCGGCTCGAGCTGGCGCGCGTGTTCCTGTCGCGCCGCAGCCTGTGGATCTACGGGCTGGCGTTGCTGCCCTCGGCGCTGTTCCTTGTGCATTCGATTGATGTGCGCTACCGCCTGGCGAAGGCAAGGCAGGGCGGCACGGTGGCTCCGGCAGTGATCGAAGCGGTCGAGACAGGCATGAGCGAGCAGCAGGTGCTTGCTCTTGCGGGAAAGCCCGGCGAGGATCAGCAGCGGACGATCCGGCGCTGGACGCGGCGGGAAGAGGGCGGTCGGGAGATCTCGGAATCGCGGGAGATCCGCTCCCGGCGCATGACATACTTCGATGGCCGCAGGCGCGCCGTGCTGTGGTTCGAGGACGGAATCTTGCGCTCGAAAAATGTGCATGAAATCCTGAATTTCGCCGAAGACCGGGAAGTCTACGCGGGAGTTTTCCAGTATTTCTATCTGCGGCTGGCGATCTTTTTTGGATGTCTCGGCATCTTCCTGAATCTCTTCCGCGGCGAGATGATGGACAAGACGCTCCATTTCTGGCTGCTGGTTCCGGCGCGGCGGGAGGTGCTGCTGGCGGGAAAGTTCCTCGCCGGGTGGATCGCCGCGACTGCGGTCTTCACCGGCGGGGCGATGCTGGCCTTCGCCGCCATGCTCTGGCCGCACACGGGCGCGGGGGCGGAAGCCTACTGGCAGGGGCCTGGCGCGATGCATGCGCTGCGTTACGCGGCGGCGGCAGCAATGGGTTGCGCCGGCTACGGGAGCCTGTTCCTGGCTGCGAGCCTGTGGATCCGCAATCCGATCATCCCGGCGGCTGTGCTGCTGCTGTGGGAGGCTTGCAGCGGATTTCTGCCCGAGTTGCTGCAAAAGTTGAGCGTGCTTTATTACCTGCAGTCGCTGTGCCCGGTGCCGGCCCCCATCGAGCCGGACACGCCCGCGCTGTTGCGGCTGATCCTTTCGCCTGCCGCTCCGCTGTCTCCGTGGGCCGCCATGGCCGGGCTGGCTTGTTTCTGCGTGCTGGTACTGTGGGCGGCCGCCGCAGGCGTGCGGCGGATCGAAATCAACTACAGCACAGACTGAGCCGCCCTCTCAGCCCTGCAACTCCCGCATGACCTCCAGCGCGGCTTTCCGGGCAGCTTCGACTTCCCCCGGGGGGAAGCTGATCGCGCCTACGCGAGGGTGCCCGCCGCCGCCGTACCGCTCGCACAGAGTGGCGAGATTGTGCCGCGGCGGCTCCTTCGCCCACGGGTTGGAGCCCACGCTCACCTTGGTGCGGAAGCTCGCCGTGCTGACCGACACGGTGTAGGTTCCTTCGGGGAACAGGTAGTAGGGGATGAACTTGTTGTAGCCCTCGAGGTCGTAGCCGGAGACGTCGAAGTAGATGACGCCCTTCTCGCACTTGCCCTCGCGCCGGATGATGTCAATCGAGCGGAGGTGCCGCTCATAGAGGGGCTGGAACTTCTCCTGCACGAGGGGATCTTCGAGGATTTTCTCCAGCGGCATCTCCTGCATCAGGCGGATGATGTGCTGCACCACTTCGGAGCCCTTCACAGCCTCGATGACGAGCGTCAGCTTCATGGCGGGCTCGCGCATGGCGACGGCAGCCTCCGCGCTTTCGTAGTCGGCGCCGTCGACGATCCCCGCCCATTGCACGAGCTCCGCGAGCTGCGGCGCCTCGTAACCGTACCGTGTGCGGGCGACGTGAGCGATCCATTCCGTGCAGGAGCGGTAGGCGGGGTCGAAATAGAACCGGCGGCTGTTCTTCTTGCGCTCGTAATCGAGCTGGTCTTCCGGAGAAAGGAACGCGCTTTGATGGTGATCGAACCACCATGTGAGGCGGTCGCTGGGGGAGTACTTGAAGTCCACGATGGCGTTTTCATCGCCGTCGAACTCCGCCTCATCGAACAGCTGGGCCGCCTTGTGCGCCATGCCCGTGTAGGCGTAGTCGGCGCCGTTGTAGAAGCAGTCGCGCGTGAAGCGGCTGAAGAAGGCGGCTGAAGCCGCTCCGTCGAAGCAGTGATCGTGATAAAGGACGCGGACTTTCATGTCGAGGACCAGGCCCGCCGGCAGCTCCGCCATCGCGGCGGCTATTTCGAGAAACCTTTTAGGTTGCCTGATCCGGGAGCCGTCGCGCAACTGCCTCCGCGCACGATCACTGCCGCACGCGCGCGAAGACGTAGGGGCCTTCGGGAATGACGGCCACGGGCGATTTTGGAGGCACGCTGGAGGCGAGGCTCGCGAGCGCCTCCGCAGCGGAGGAGAAGCTGCGCCCCCAGAGCTTGACGCGGTATTCCGGCGGCAAGCCCGGGGTGTAAAACCAGAGGCGGTGGGAGGAAGCGGCGAGGGCGAGCTTTTCCAGTTGCCACTGATCGATGGTGACGGGTTTTTCTGCAATTTCCCTGAGAAATGTTTCGGCGGAGACCGACTCCATGAGCAGGCGGGAGAATTCGGCCGCGCCGGGACCTTCGTCGCAGGCGGCGAGGACGAGAATGATCCCGCCCGGACGGACAATATGCGTGGCTGCCGTCACACCCTTCACGGCCTGGTAAAAGGTGAGGTCAAGGGGGTAGCCCGCCGCGGTGGTCACCGCGGCCTCCACCGGTTCCGGAAGCCAGGCGGTGGTCTGCTCTCGAACAAAGGCGACCCCCGCCGCATGGGCCTCCCGGGGCGAGCCGGCGAACACGGCGCAGATCCGCCGCTGCCGGCCAAGAACGACATCGACGATGAAGTCATGGCCCGCCATCTGAGAAATTTCGAGCAGCTCCTCATGGAGTGGATTGCCTTCGATGGAGCCCTCGACAGCGCGGGCATCGCGCATGAAGCGCGGGCTGTGCAGGCACCGGATCGTCTCCTGATCGGCGAGCCCCGGAGCGATGAGCTTGCGGGCGCCGCTGAAGCCCGCCATCAGGTGCTGCTCGATAAAGCCTAGCGTGATGTGCAACTCGGCCTCGACATAGCGCCGGTCGATCCACACCGGAGTGCCCCGGGAGGCAGTCCCCAGGAAGATGTGGTCCTCCCGCTGACGCGCATTGTGATTGACAAGCGGATATTGGGCTGCGATCTCAGGGCCGAGAATTTCGTCCAATTCCGCGGGCGTGGCAGGGCGATGGAGCCCGGTGGCGATGAGAATGGTGGTCCGCTCGCGCGGGATTCCGGCGGCGTGGAGGCGGGCAAGCAGAGGCGGCAGGGTGAGCCGGTTGGGCGCGGGGCGCGTGATGTCGCAGACGGCGATGGCGGCGGAGCGGCGCCCGCGGGCGAGCTCGAGGAGCGGGGGGCCCGCGGCCGGCGAGTCGAGCGCCTGTTCGATGGCGGCTGTTTCATCGGCAAGCGGCTCCGCCCACCGCGGCTCGAGCACGGTCCAGGCGGGCCCGGGCGGCAATTCTGCCTCCAACCCCGTCTTTCCGAAGGCGAAATGCACGCGCATATTTGCACGCTAGCACAGGGCGTCCGGCCGCGAGGAAAGGGCCGTTACACTGTGGGAATGATGCTCGGCAGGCGGGCAAGGCCATGGCTTCCGGCCCTGCTGGTTGCAGCAGCCGTCGGCTTCTGGTGGCTGGCCGCGGTTCAGGTTGCCTACCGCGGACAAGCGACGGCGTTGTTCATGATTGGAGAGCATACGCCGGCGCCCGCATGGCTGGAAAGGAGCGAGACCCTATACAGGTGGAAAGGCAGCGGGGGTTACGACGGGCAGTATTTCCATCTGCTGGCGCATGCACCCTTCGCATTCCGGGAGCTGGCGCCGATGATGGACCGGCCGCGGATGCGGATCCAGAGGATTCTGATCCCTGTGCTTGCGTGGATGGTGGCCGGCGGACGCCTCGGGTGGATCGATCCCGCCTACTTTACGGTGATTCTGGCGTCACTGACGGCCGGGGCATGGTGCACGGCGCTGCTCGCGGAGAGATCCGGGGCATCGCCATGGTGGGGCCTCGCATTCTTGGCGCTGCCGGCCTCCCTCGGAAGCGCGGAGAGAATGCTCGTGGACGGCCCTCTGATGGCTGCCGCAGCAGGCGTGCTCCTGCTGCTCGACACAAAGCGGTGGCGGTGGGCGTGGCTTCTGGCTGCGGCGGCGCCTTTCATACGAGAAAGCGGGCTGATCATTGCGGCGGCGGTCGCGCTGGTGCATGCAAGCCGGAGGGCCTGGGTGAACGCCGGGCTGTGGATTGCCGCTGCGGCACCGTTCACGCTCTGGCTCATGATGATCCGCGACCTGCCGGGCGGAATGGATTTTCGCTGGGCCGGACTGTTCCACTCCGTCATGCGGCTGTCTGTGGAAAGCGAACCCGGGATTCGGAATCTGCAATCCCGAGCATGGTTGCAAGGGTTGGATCTGGCCGTTCTCGCGGGGTTTCTGTGGGCATGTGCAGCGAGCCTGCGAGGACTGTGGAACGGGTGGAAGCGGCGGACGCCGGTCAGCCTGCCGCTCAGCCTGGCAGCCGTGGCGGCGGGCGCTGCGCTGGCAGTATGCCATTTGGAGCCAAGGCACGCCTGGGACAGCGTCTTCAGCGTGGGGCGGGTGTTCGCGCCGGTGTATTTCGGCGTGCTGATCGAGGGTCTGCACACCGGGAAGCCGTGGCACGCATGCTTGTGCCTGTTGCCGGCGGCTGTGCGCGCGTCATTGCCGATCGGCCGGGTGCTGGTGCAGGCAGCAGAGGCTTTGGCAGGTTGACCAGGCCCTGCGGCAGGTGCCGCTACACTGGTCAACAATGCATCTTGGCTGGAAATTGACACCGCTGCGGCTGGCGATTCTGGCAGGCTTGTCCATCCTGGCGTGGTGGACGGCGGCGGTGGAACATTTCTATGGCGGCCGCTGGAATGCGCTGTACTGCACGGGCAGCAGCGTCAGGATGCCGCAGTGGCTGGAGAGTCGCGAGCGGATTTACCGTGTGTTGGGACCTGTGGGCTACGACGGACAGTGGTTCCACGTGCTGGCGCACGACCCGCCGGAGTTTCGCGAAAGCGCCCGGTATATGGACGCACCACGCATGCGATGCCAGCGGATTCTGCTCCCGTTGGCGGCGTGGCTGCTCGCATTCGGGAAGTTTGAATGGGTGGATCCTGCCTATTTCACGCTGATGCTGCTGTGGCTCGGCGCAGGAGTGTGGTGGACCGCGAGGCTGGCCGAACTGCGCGGGGCGGCGCCGCTGTGGGGGCTCGGTTTCCTGGCGTTGCCGTCCACCATGAGCAGCATCGACCGGATGCTGAGCGACGGTCCGCTGGCAGCGGCGGCGGCCGGATTCTTCTTCCTGCTGGAAACGGGGCGGCGGCGCGCGGCATGGACGATGGCGGCACTGGCGCCGTTCCTGCGCGAGACCGGGCTGTTCCTGTCCGCCGCTGCGTGTCTGGCTGCGCTGCTCGAGCGAAAATGGAGATCCGCGGCCGTGTGGCTCTGCGCGGGGGCGCCCTTCCTGTTGTGGATGTACGAACTCCGCGACCTGCCGGGCGGGACATCGTTCCGGTGGAAGGGCGTTTTCGCCTCCGCGATCCGGATCGTGGAACAATCCGGAAACTACGCTTATGCGCCTTGGCTGAGGATTCTCCTGCAGGGCATGGACCTGGCGTCGCTGGCGGGGTTCCTTCTCGCCTGCGCGCTCAGTCTGCGGCTTCTCTGGCTCCGCAGAAAGGAACTCTCCGATCTCCGCAGCAGGACATGGATCACGGGCGCCCTGTTTGGCGCTGCCGCGTTCGCGATCGTACATCTGGAGCCGCGTCACGCATGGGATGATTTCTACTCTTATGGACGCGTGTTCAGCCCGGTCTTTCTGGTGGTGCTTCTGGACGGGCTCGAGAGACGGCGAATGACGGGGCCGCTGCTGGCACTGGCACCGGTCTCAGCGAGAATGGCGCTTCAATTCGCCTCTCCGGCGTGGCAAATCGCTCGCCGCATTTTGGCGTGGTAGAGGCGGGCCGCGGCCGGATTACATGTATTCGGGAACGGGAATGCCCAGAACCTTTTCAAGCGTCCACTCCAGCTGGCTCTTGAAGTACACGGCCAGCCAGAGAAGGAACGCGCGCTTTTCCGGATCCTGCTCGGCCAGGATCGGGTAGTCGTGATAGAACGAGTTGAACGCCTGCGCGAGCTGGAAGGCGTAGCGGGCGACGTGGGCGGGCTCGCCGGCGGCGAGCGCCGCCTGCAGGGCAGCGCCGGACTTCGAAGCGGCCAGAAGGAGCTGCCAGAAATCTTCCGCTGCCAGTTGGCGGCCCAGAGCCGCTGTCTCGAGAACCGATTCGAAATCGGGCAGGCGTTCGCCGCGCTCTTCGAGCTTGCGGAGGATGTTGCGGGCGCGAACAGCGGCGTACTGCACGTAAGGACCTGTTTCGCCCTCGAAACTGAGCGCCTCCTGAAGGTCGAAGGCGATCACCGTATTGCGGGTGAATTTCAGCAGGAAGTAGCGGAGGGCTCCGACGGCGATCTGCGTGGCGACGCGGGCGCGTTCCTCTTCGGGGCGGTCGGGGTGGCGGGAATCGACCTCCTCCTTCGCCTTTTCGATCAGCTTGTCGATCAGGTCGTCGGCCTTGACGCCGAGGCCCTTGCGGCCGCTGACTTCGACGTAGGGGCGCTTGCGGTCCTCTTCCGAGAGCGGGATGCCGAGGATGGCGCAAGTGCGCGGAGACAGCGCCACCATTTCGTAAGAGAAGTGGATGGACCGTTCAGCCTGCTCATGGTACCCGAGGGCGCGAAGACCGGCGACGACCACGTCCTGCAGATAGGACTGGCGCGAATCGATGACGTTGTAGACCTCCGTGCCGTGGCCGAAGGAAGGCGCCGGCTCGTCGCAGGGCTCGCCGGTGGCCACCCACACGCGGTGGCCGTCCGGGTAGGTCCGCAACGGTTTGTAGTGAAAATCGAGCCCCAGCAGGCCGAATTTCCAGAGCTGATAAGCGATGTCCTTCCCCACGTAGGTGACGGTTCCGTTGGAGCGGACGATCACCTTGGCGTCATCGGCTGAGTCCTCCTCCTGTTCCGCCTGTTGCCGGAAATGGGAGGCGGCCATCACCCAGCAGCCCTTGTTTTTCCCTTCCGTGGCGTAATAAATTGCACCGCGTTCTTTGAGCTGTTCGAAAGCTTTCGCCCAGAATTTCAGGTGCAGAATCTCGCTCTCTCGCGGCAGGACGTCATAGGCTATGCCCAGGCGCCACATCGTGTCGAGGTGGCATTCCACGATAGCGTCGGCCACCAGATGCCCGATTTCTGCCAGCACGCCCTCGCCGTGCTCGATGGCGTGCAGCGTGTCCCTGCGCCATTCGAGCGCCTGCGGATGTTCGGAATAATACTGCGAAACCCGGGCGTAAAGATCCCAGCAATAGTAGTCGAATTTGGGCTGCCGGATCAGCGCCTTGACATCTTCCGGAGACTTTTTCTCCAGATAGTGAAAGCCGACGACGACGTCAGCAACCTGCACGCCGGTGTTGTCGATGTAATTCTGCACCTCCACCAGGCGCCCGGCGGCGCGCTGCATGCGGACGAAAGTGTCGCCGAGGACGGCGTTGCGGAGGTGCCCGATGTGCGCCGCCTTGTTCGGGTTGATGTTGGTGTGCTCGACGATCACCTTTCCCCCGGCAGCGCTCTCGCGAGCCGCTTCCTGCCTGCCCTCCAGCAGCGCCCGGGCATACCAGCCGCGGTCCAGGCGCAGGTTGATGTATCCGTTGCCCGCGACTTCGAGAGAGGCAACGCCGGGGATGGCAGGGGCGTTGGCCGCGATCTCCTCGGCGATGGCACGGGGCGGCTTCTTCAGGTGGCGCGCGAGCGAGAACGCCGCGGGCAAGGCATACTCGCCAAACGACGCTTGTCTGGGCTGTTCAACCACCACGGGCAGGTCCACGCCGTACCGCTCGCGAAGGAACGACGCGAAGACATCCCGGATCTGGCTCTCGACGAGATGGAACACTCTGGTGAACCTCTTGAAAAGGAAGGCCGAAACCTCCAGTTTAGCGTTTTCGGGACCGGGGCGGGAGCGAACTTAGACTATTTTGGTCCGCTTTGTGCTACAATCGAAGCGTGGCCAAGGTTACGTTTCTGCCCGCCAATCAAACATTCGAATTCGAGCTCGACAAGCTCCCCTACCAGGAGCATGGCAAGCCGCTGTCGTTCCTCGACATTGCGATGAACTTCGGCTTCCATCTCGAGCACGCCTGCGGGGGCAACTGCGCCTGTACGACGTGCCATGTGGTGGTGAAGCAGGGAGCGGAGTTCCTGAGCGAGATGGAGGACGACGAGGCCGACAAGCTCGACATGGCGGCCGATCTTCAGCTGGGCAGCCGGCTGGGCTGCCAGGCGCACTTCGTGAAGGACGGCGAGGTGGTGGTGGAGATCCCGTCGTGGAACCGTAACTACGTGAGCGAGGGCGGTGGCTCGATCAATCTGGGCGAGGCGATCCCGGCGCCGAAGCGCTGAACGGTTCGAGGATCGCCGCGAGAGCTTCCAGCGGGAGCTGAAGCGACAGGCGCACGGCGTCCCCTTTTTGGCGTAGGGAGGCAGATTGCGCCGCCTCGACCCACGCCTCGCGCGGTTCGGGCGGGCGCAGCTTCATCAGTTCGAGTGCGGCGGAGAGTCCGTCGCGCACCTGCCGCGCTTCCGCCTCGTTCCTGAAACGCGCATCCGCTTCGGCGGCGAATGCGGCAGAGAGCGAAGCGTGGAGCTGCGCAGACAGAAGCGAATCGAACACAGGACCTGCGCGCAGGGGCAGCGTGGCGCCCGCAGCATGGCGAAGCCCGTCCCCGCTTCGGGCGACCAGCCAGAAGTCGCAGGCGGGGAGACTCGATACCTGCTCGATCAGCGCCTGCGGCGGATCCGCGCCGGGGCGGTCGCGGGAGTCGATCACAGCCTCCACGTCCGCGGTTCGGCCGGCAACGGCGACGCCGGATTGCACGAAGAGCACGGCGAGCCCTCCGCGCTCGAACAGGTAGTGGCCCTTGTAGCTGCGGCGCGCGACGCCGGGCGCGTCGAAGCGCGGCTCGAGCCCGAACAGGCCGCCGAACTTGCCGCGCAGGAAGCACACGCTGGATTCGCCGCGCCACGCCCAGACGACCTCCCACAGGTCGCGGCGCGGGTCGAGTCCGGTCCGCTCCTCGAAGATCCGCAGCGCCGGGATCCGGCGCGGTTCGACGAAACGCTGGAAGAAAGGGGAGCCGCGCAGACGGTCAAGGCGCAGTCCCGCGAGGGCCACGCTGTCGCCTGGCAGGAGGGGGCCGATGGCGGGATCGATGCGCGCATGCGCGGGCGTGCGCTTGCAACCCGGCAGGCACAGGGCGGCGGCAAGGATCGGGAGCCAGAGCAGGCGCATGGCTGGTCCGCGGCGGGACGCTTTCGATGATAGCGAACAGGGCCACCGGTAAGCGTGGGCCGAATTTTCCCCGCCGGCGAGAAACCTTGAGCGCTGCGGACGACGCCCTCTTGAATGATCCGGAGCCGGGCGGGCATCCTGTGCCGCACCTTCAGAATGGCCGGCTTCGGGCGTGGAGGTAAAGCAGTCCGATGAAGCAGTCATGGATTCCGCTCTTGCTGTTCCTGACCCTGCCGTGTGCGCCGCCGCTGAAGGCGCAGCCGGCGCCGGGCGGTCCGCCGCCGGTGACGTCGCCCGAAATCCTCTCCGACGGCCGTGTAGCCTTCCGCCTGCGCGCGCCGAAGGCGCAGGAGGTGAGGCTGATCGGGACCGACATCCCGGGCAATCAGAAGGGCACGCCAATGACCAAGGGAGAGGGCGACGTCTGGGAGGTTGTGCTGGGCCCGATGGAGCCCGGCGCCTACCGCTACCACTTCAACGTGGACGGAGTGCCGGTGATGGATCCGCGCAATCCGCTCACCAGCGAGTCGAACAACAACTCGTGGAGCCTGATCTACGTGCCGGGGGCGGATTTCATGGACACGAAGGACGTGCCGCACGGGGCGGTGTCGCAGGTGACCTATTGGTCGAAGGTGCTGAAGCGGTTCCGCCGGATGCACGTCTACACGCCGCCGGGCTATGAGAGAAGCAGCGCTCGCTACCCGGTGTTTTATCTGCTGCACGGGGCCAGCGATTCGGACAACTCGTGGAGCACGGTGGGGCGGGCAGGCTTCATTCTGGACAACCTGATTGCGGCGGGCAAGGCGAAGCCGATGATCGTGGTCATGCCTGCGGGACATACGAGCCGTGCGCCGCGGCCGCCGGGCGCCGCGATGGCGGACGAGTTCGTGGACGAATTCCTGCAAGACATCCTGCCCACGGCGGAGTCGCGTTACCGCGTGCTGGAAGGGCGGCAGAACCGCGCGATCGCCGGGCTCTCCATGGGCGGAATGCAGACGTTGAATATCGCCATTCCGAACCTGGAGAAGTTCGGCTACGTGGGCGTGTTCAGCTCCGGCATCTTCGGGATCGTGCCCCGGCCGAACATGCCGCCGCCGCAGGGTCCGAGCTGGGAAGAGCGCAACAAGGCGGCGCTTGAGAACGCCAAGGCGCGGCAGGGGCTGAAACTGTTGTGGCTGGCGTGCGGCAAGGAGGACTTCCTGATCGAGACGCACCGCGCGACAGTGGAGCTGTTCCGCAAGTATGGATTCCAGCCGGCCGTAGTGGAGGGCGAAGGCGGACATGTGTGGAAGAACTGGCGGCTGTACCTGAACGAGTTCGCGCCGCAATTGTTCCGCTGATTGCTGCGCCGGGCAACGGACTCGGCTTGTTATGTGCGCTTGCGCGGGGGCCGCGCGGGGGAAGCAGCCGAACTGCACGGGAGCGCGGCCCCGGCGCGAGCGCCGGGGGAACACGGCAAGCCAGAAAACGCCCGCGACGCGGGCACCGCGGCCCCGGCGCGAGCGCCGGGGGAACAGCGCAGCATAGAGAATCCTAAAGACGCAAGCACCGCGGCCCCGGCGCGAGCGCCGGGGGAACAGCGCAGCATAGGGAACCCTAAAGACGCAAGCACCGCGGCCCCGGCGCGAGCGCCGGGGGAACAGGGCTTGCAGCGCGGCCCCGGCGCAAGCGTCGGGGGAACAACGCGTGATGGGCGGCCCCGGCGCAAGCGCCGGGGGAATCCGCGGCGATCACACTCGCACTGGGTCCTCCACGCGAGCGCCGGCGCAATCTTTTGACGGGCTCGGCGCGGGCCGCGCATTCGCGGAAGTGCGGTGATAGATTCGTAGCGCGGAGGCCGTATGCCCGCCAACCTTGGACCGGAATATCTGGCCGCAGAGGAGGAGTTCCGCAAGGCGGAGACGGTGCCGGAGCGCATCGCCGCGCTCGAGAAGATGTACGCGGTGCTGCCCAAGCACAAGGGCACGGAGAAGCTGCAGGCCGACATCCGGCGCAAGCTGTCGCAACTGAGGAAGGAGAACCAGAAGAAGGGGCCGGCGCGGGCGGCGCCGTTCTACCTGATCGAAAAAGAGGGCATCGGGCAAGTGGCGCTGCTGGGGCCGCCGAACTCCGGCAAGTCCAGCCTGCTGCGGGCGATGACACGTGCCGAGCCCGAGGTGGCGCCGTATCCGTTCACGACGCATTCGCCGACCCCCGGCATGGCGCAGTTCGAGGACGTCCAAATCCAGCTGGTGGATCTGCCGCCGCTGGCGCCCGAATGGGTGGAGCCGTGGGTGGCGCAAGTGCTGCGCCGCGCCGACCGCATGGTGCTTGTCGTGGCAGCGGACGACCCGGACGATCTTTCCGAGATCGAGTTTCTCGAGCAGCGGCTGGAGCAGTGGAGGCTGCCGCGTCCGCAGTTGATGGTGGTGAACAAGGTGGATCAGCCGGGCGGGCGGGAAAATTACGAGATCCTCGCGGAGCTCTACAACGGCAGATACGAGTGCCTGCCGGTGAGCGCGGCGACGGGCGAGGGGCTCGGGGAGTTCGCGCGGCGGTGTTTCGAGCTGCTGGGCGTAGTGCGAGTCTACACGAAGGCGCCGGGGAAGAAGCCGGACCTGACCGCGCCGTATGTGCTGAAGCGCGGCGCCACGGTGCTCGACGCGGCGCGGCACGTGCACAAGGATTTCGCCGAGCACCTGAAGCTGGCGCGGCTGTACCGGCGCGACAGGCTGGAAGAGGGAATGCCGGTAAGCCGGGATCACGTGGTGGAGGACGGCGATATTCTGGAGTTCCATGCGTAGCGCGGGCCAACTACAAGTCCTGCTGGTTTTGTTCTGGCAGTGCGCCGCCGGGCAGACGTTCCTGGCGGGCACGGCGCGGCGCGAGATCACGCCGCGCGAACCGGTTCCCATGTGGGGCTATGGGGACCGGCACGACGCGTTGAGCGAGGGGGTGCTGGATCCGCTCTACGCGGACGCGCTCGTGCTGGCGGCGGGCGGCGAGAAGCTGGCGATCGTGGGGCTGGATCTCGGGCGGAGCCCCGGGGAACGCTCGCTGGAGAGGATCCGGGAGCGAATTTTGAAGGAAGCGGGCATCCGGTGGTCGATTCTCGGAGGCTCGCACACGCATCATGGTCCGGTGCTGGAGCTGACGGACGAGGAGGGCAAAGGGCGCGGGAAGTTCGACGCGGCGCTGCGCTACTACCGGCAGCTCGAGGACGCGATTGCGGAGGCGGTGCTGGAGGCGAACTCGCGGCTGGCGCCTGCGAAAATCGCAGCGGGCTCGGTGGCGCTGGCGGGAAGGAATGCAAACCGGCACACGAAGCTGGAGCCGAAGCCCGTGGATCCTGTGCTGGCGGTGCTGCGGATCGACAGGGAGGACGGGACGCCGCTGGCGGTGGTGGTGAACTGGGCGGCGCACCCGACGACGCTGCCGCCCTCGCTGCTGAAATTCTCCGCCGATTATGCGGGTGCGCTGAAGGAAACCGTGCGGCAGGAGACGGGAGCGGCGGCGATTTTTCTTCAGGGGGCGGCGGGCGACCTGAGAACGGAGCGCGGGGGCATGGACTACCGCGCCTACGGGGAAGCCTTGGGGCGGGAGGCTGTAAAGCTGGCGCGCGGGCTTTCGCCCTCCGTGCCACAGAAGCTCGAGCTGCGGGCGCGGGAGGAGCGGTTCGTCTTCCGCCCGAGAATCGATCTGCAGAACCCCATCGTGGCGGCGATGTATGACAAGGCGTTTTTCCCGGAGCTTGTGAGAAATTACCAGGACGAATACGCGCAAGGAGTGAGGCCGCGGCTGATGGCGGTGATGCTGGGCGACGAGACGGGGATGGTGGCGGCGTCGGGAGAGTTCTTTTCAAGCCATGCCGTGCGGCTGCGGGAGAGGGCGAGGCTCCAGACGCTGTTTTTCTTTGGGTATTCCAACGGATATCACCAGTACTTTCCGACGATTGAGGCGGCGGCCGAGGGCGGCTACGGGGCCGACCCGCCGGTGGCGCCGGCGGCGGTGGGCGCCGGAGAGGAGCTGATGAACCGCGCGCTCCTGTGGCTCTATCAGATGCGAGGAAGGCTGAGGCAATGAGACGGGCTGCGATTCTGTGGCTGGCGATTGCAGCTGCCTCCGGAGCGGATCTGGTTCGGGACGGGAAGACGCGCCATACGATTGTGATCTCCGCGTCGGCGCCGCCCGCCGAACGCCGCGCGGCGGAGGAGCTGCGGCGCTTCGTGCGAGAGATGAGCGGCGCGGAGTTGACGGTTCGGGACGACTCGCGTGCGGTGCGCGGACCGATGGTGCTCATCGGGCGCAGCCGTTTGCTGCAGCGCGTGGCGCCGGATCTGCGGGTGGAGGCGCTGGGCGCGGAGGAGTTTGTCATCGAGGAGCGGCGCGGGCACCTGGTGATCGCCGGCGGCGGCGAGCGGGGGACGATGTACGGCGTCTACGAGTTCCTGGAGCGGCTCGGCTGCCGGTGGTTCACCGCGGAGGTCACGAAGATCCCGCGGCTGAAGACGATTTCGATTGCGGGGTTGCGGGTGCGCCAAGCGCCCGCCTTTGAGTACCGCGAGCCGTTTTTCCGGGAAGCCTTCCAGCGCGACTGGGCGGCGCGGAACCGGGTGAATGGAAACCACGCGGATCTGGACGCTTCGACGGGCGGGAAAATCGGCTATTACCCGTTTGTTCACTCCTTTTATCAGCTGGTGCCGCCGGAGAAGTATTTCGCCGCGCATCCCGAGTATTTTTCGCTGGTGGACGGCAAGAGGCGCGCCGAGGGCGGGCAGCTGTGCCTGACCAACGAGGAGGTGCTGCGGATTGCGACAGAAACCGTCGAGCGGTGGATCGCCGAGCATCCGGAGGCGAAGATCTTTTCCGTGTCGCAGAACGACTGGGAGGGCTGGTGCGAGTGCGAGCGGTGCCGGCGTGCGGAAGAGGAGGAGGGCGGGGCGCACAGCGGACCTGTGCTGCGGTTTGTGAACGCGCTGGCGGAGCGGATCGCGAAGAAGCACCCGGACAAGCTGATCGACACGCTGGCGTACTGGTACACGGAGGCGCCGCCGCTGCGGGCGCGCCCGGCGCCGAACGTTCGCGTGCGGCTGTGCCCGATCGGGATCTGCACGGCCCATTCGTTCGCGCAGTGCCCGCGGAGCGCGTATTTCTACCGGAATTTGCAAGCCTGGGCGAAGATTACGGATCAGCTTTATATCTGGCACTACAACACGAATTTCACGCACTATCTGCTTCCCTTCCCCGACCTGGACGAGCTGGGCGCCGACATTCCGCTCTACCGGAAGCTGGGCGTGAAAGGGTTGTTTCTTCAGGGAGCGTACGCGGAGGGGGGCGGCGGCGAGATGGCATGGCTGAAGTCGTGGGTGCTGGCGAAGCTGCTGTGGGATCCGTCACGCGACATTTGGCGGCTGGCGGATGAGTTTCTGGAGGGCGTATACGGGCGCGCCGCGCCATGGATCCGCAAGTATCTGGGGCTGTTGCACGCGGAGGTGCGCCACGCACCCGCGGGGCGCGGGCTGCATCTCTGGATCTTCCACGTGCCGGACTATTCCGACGGGCTGCTGCGCGAGGGCTTCCGTCTGTTTGACGAGGCGGAAATGGCGGCGGAGACAGAGGAAATCCGGCAGCGGGTGCGGAAGGACCGGCTCTCGCTGGAATATCTGGCGCTGTTGCGCGCGTCGCAATACGAGGTGCGCGGAACGCACTATGCGCCCGCGGATCCTGCGGGATTGCAGCGGCAGGCGCGGGAGTTTCTGGAACGGGCGAAGCGGCATGGCATCCGCAGCCTGCATGAAGGAGTGCCGGTCGAAGCCGACGAGCGCCACTATGCGGAGCTGCGCGAATACGCGGTGGAGAGCCTGGAGAACCGCGTGTGGACCGCAGCGGTAGTGCCCGAGCTGAACGGGCGCGTGGTGCGTTTCCGTCACAAGCTCACGGGGCGGGAGATGTTGCGCCGCCCCTCGCAGAGCGATTTGCGGCATCCGGACACGGGCGGCATTTTCGCGACGGTGCATGCGCATCGCCGCGCGCCCGCATGGCGCGTGCATTGGCGCGCGGAGCGCGCGGGCGAGGGACAATTGCTGCTGTCGGCGGTGCTGGAGAACGGGCTTCAGGCGAGGCACCGCATCGGGCTGAGCGAGCGCGGGTTGACGGTCGAGACAACAGTCCTGAATCCGACCGCAGAGGCGATTCCGGCGGCGGTTCAGCACCGGGCGGAGGCAGCGGCGGAAGAGATGGACGCGGAGGTTCTCGAATACAAGAGTGCGGGCGGCAAGCAGGAGAGGCGGCGGCTCATCGAGCCGGAGCAGGAGCCGGCGGGGCGGCTGATCCTCGACTTCCCTGCCCCTGCGCAGACGGGGTGGCTGCTGGAGCGGGCGCGGTTCTTTGCCGCGTCGGAGGCGGCTGCAAGATCCGGGGCTCAGTGGACGGCGAAGACGCCCGCGGGCGTCACGCTCATTCACTGGACGGAAGAATCCGTCGTGCAGCCCGGGGGAGCGCTGCGGCTGCGGTCTTTTTACAGCCGGAAGTGATCAGCGCCGCTCGTAAATCTCCGTCCACTTCTTCGTGCCTTCCGGGCTGACGAGCTTGAGCTGGCGTTCCAGCGTGCGTCCGTCCCGCGAAACCGTGGTGCGGGCGGTCTCGATGTAATTTCCGTCCGCGGTGCGGAAGGTCGATTCGATCGTACGGTCGTTGATGCGGACGATGACGATTTCGCCCTCGCCGAAGGAGCGCGACATGGCGTAGGGCTTGCCGTCGATGGCGCCGGAGAAGCCGAAGTCGCGCTGGTCTTCGTTGGCATAAAGGACGGAGCCGTGGTAGCTGAGATTCGGCTCCTGATGTTGGATAGTCAGGACAACCGAAACCGGCTTGTTCAGGTTGCCCCATTTCGAGCGGCTGACGTTGAGCTGCCAGTTGCCGCTGAGGTTGGCCGGCTGGGCGGCGCAAGGGACGACCAGCAGAAACGCTGCGGAAAGGATCGATGCCAGCGTGCGCATGGCCTGCCTCCTTTCGAGGTTCGCGGCTTTACTATAGCGCCGGGCGGCGGCGGAGGGAACCCTGTTTTGGGTGCTGGTGTCCGAAAGGGTGGAGGAGCGGCGATGCGGCTGCTGGCACTGTTGCTGCTGGCGGCGGGAGTGGACGCGGATGAGGCCGTCGTGGCGGCGCCGGGCCTGGCGGAGCAGCGGATCGTGCATCGCGAACCGGCCGCCTGGCCTCCTGCTGCGCGGCTGGCAGGCGTGCGCGGAGTGGTGCAGTTCGTGATTCTGGTGGACGAAGAGGGGCGGGTGGCTGAAACAGATCTGGTGAGCGGCCATCCGTTGCTGGTGGAGGCGGCGCGCGCCGCGGTGCTGCGCTACCGGTTCCGTCCGCTGTTTGCGGGAGGGCGCGCGGTGCGCTTTCGAAGCATGATCCGCGTGGCGGTGCCATCTCCCTTTGGACCGCCGGCCGGCAAGGGAAGGGCTTGATTGGCGGACACTCGGCCCGGCGCGGGCCGATCAGCCCGCCGCCGGTGAGTGCTGCGTGCTCATGGGTGCTGATACGTGGAGCGATTTTCGCAACGAGGTTATGTGCGCGAAGGAGCTTGCGGTACGGTGGACGGTGATGGTGCTGACCAACCCGGCAGCGCCGCCCGGGCGGGGAGTGACGCGGACGGCGTCGCGGGAGTACCGGCTGTGGCTGGCGCGGAATCTGGGGGCGGGCTACGGGTCGTACTTCGAGTGGGAAGAGGAGCCGTGAGCCGCCTTGTGACCGGAAATCGTGAAAAATAGCGGCCGGATTTTCAGTGCTTTCCGCTACACGGGGCGGAGCGTGCAGAAGCGAGGCGGCAGCGTCTGGCACGGAGGTCCACTGCCGTGCCTCGGCGTCCGCTGCCCTTCGATCCCGCCCGACTGAAGCCCACACTGATCGACCTCGCCCTGATGGACCGGCTCGAGAGCGCCGGTTCGCCGGATCCTTTCAGCGTCCTGCTGGAACTGCGGCACGGGGCGCGGGCAGAGGACCTCCGCAAGCTGGTTCCCGCGGCGGAGCCGATCGGCTCCGAGAGCCGCGGGCTGTTCCGGGCGCGCCTGACGAAGGCGGAGATTCTCGCGCTGGCGGAGAAGGCGGCAGCCGTTCTGTATCGCATCTGGCTGAACCATTCCGTGCGGGCGCTTTCGCTGCGGGCGATTCAGGCGGACGCGGCGATGGCGGGATTTCAGGCGACAGGGCGGGGGATCGTGTGGGCGGTGGCGGATTCGGGCGTTGCGCCGCACGCGCATTTTGAACGGTGTTCGAACCTTGCACTGCCGGAAGGGATCGCCCACCGCGACTTCACGGGCGGCGATTCGCCGCTGACCGACGAGTTCGGGCACGGAACGCATGTCGCGGGGATCCTGGCGGGCGATGCGCCCGAGGGAGCCGTGGTTCCGCCGGGCACGGATGCCCGGGCGTTGCGCGGCGTGGCGCCGGAGGCGAAGATCCTGTCGCTGAAGGTTCTGGGCCCGGACGGTTGCGGGGAGGTCTCCGACATTTTGGCGGCGCTGGATTATGTCCAGCAATTGAACGGATACGGGCGGCGGATTGTGGTTCACGGAGTGAACCTCTCGCTTGGATACGAATTTGATCCGGAGTGGTTTGCCTGCGGCGCCTCGCCCCTGTGTCAGGAGATTGACCGGCTGGTGCATTCGGGCGTTTGCGTGGTTGTGGCGGCGGGCAATTCGGGCTACGGGTGGCAGAATTCCATGCATACAGGAACGACGCCCGGGTGCCTGGATCTGACGATCAACGATCCGGGCAATGCGGAGCTGGCGATCACAGTGGGCTCGACACACCGCGAGCGGCCGCACACGTACGGGGTTTCGTATTTCTCCTCGAAGGGGCCGACCGGGGACGGGCGGATGAAGCCGGACCTGGTGGCGCCGGGGGAACGGATTGTGAGCTGCGCGGCGCCCGCGAAGGCGCCATCCGGGGCGGACTGGCGCATGGCATACGTGGAGGATTCGGGCACGTCGATGGCGGCGCCGCACGTTTCCGGTGCGGTTGCAGCATTTCTCTCCGTGCGGCCGGAATTCATCGGCCGGCCGCTGGAAGTCAAGCAGATTTTTCTGGAGACCGCCACGGATCTTCGCCGGGCGCGGCATTTTCAGGGGCACGGCATGGTGAACCTGTTCCGGGCGCTTCAGGCGCGCTGAGCGCGGGTCGATTCGATTCGAACGCAGGGAGACGGGAATGACGTATTTTCGCGTGGATTTTGACAGTTCCGGGCAGCTTTTGAAAGCGGCGCAGCGCGATGCGCTGCTCGCCTTTGTGCAGAAGGAGAGGCCCGAGACGCTGCTGATGGTGGCCCACGGGTGGCTGAACGACACGGAGGCGAGCGGGCGGATGTTCGCGTGGTTTGCCGAGGCGATGCGGCCGGTGGCAGTGTGCGGCGTGGCGTGGCCTTCGCATCCGCTGAAGCGGAACGCCGCGGGGATTGTGAAGGCGGGAATCGAGGCGACGTCCTATTACGTGATGAAGGAGCGGGCCGCGGAGGTGGGCGCAGGGGGAGTGGCGCCGCTGGTGCGGGTTGTCCGGCAGGTGTCGCCGGAGACAGGAGTGCATCTGGCGGGGCACTCATTCGGGGCGCGGCTGGCAACTTCAGCGGCGATGGCGCTTGGGCGGAGCGAGGGCGAGGCTTGGATCGAAAGCATGCTGCTGCTGCAGGGCGCCTTCTCGCAATTCGCGTTCAGCCCGCAGGGATTCTACCGGCCGGTGGTGGCGGAAAGGATGGTGCGCGGGCCGATCGTTGTGACGCACTCGGTGCATGACAAGGCGGTGGGCATGGCGTATCCGGTGGCCTCGCTGCTCAAGAAGCAGAATGCTTCGGGGCTGGGCGGGCCGAATGACCCTTACGGAGGGCTGGGCGCGAACGGGGCGCGCGGATTGAGCGCGGAGGAATGCATCGGCCTGAACCTGGGGGACACGGCGTCGCTGGAACGTTTCTTGCACTACCCGGTGATCAACCTGAACGCGGACCGGGTGATCCTGGGCCATTCCGACATCTACAAGCCGCAGGTAGCGGACACGCTGCGGGTGCTGTTCCGCGCGGCGCAGGCGGTGCGGTGAGCCCTCAGACGCGGATCGTTCCCTTCAGATAGAGCACGGCGTTGCCGGCGATCTCGACGCGCGCGCCTTTGAGCGCGCATTCGAGGGTGCCGCCGCGGGGCGACACCTGGCGCGCGCGCAACTGCTCCTTGCCGAGGCGGTGCGCCCAATAGGGGATAAGCGTGCAGTGGGCGCTGCCTGTGACCGGATCCTCGGGCACGCCTGCCGCGGGGGCGAAGAAGCGGGAGACGAAGTCGAAGCCCGCGGTTTGTGCGGGTGCGGTGACGATGACGGCGAAACGGTCTGCTTCGGCGAGGCGGTGGAAGTCCGGGCGCAGCGCGCGCACCTCTTCTTCGGAGGAGTACACCACCATGTAGTCGCGCGAGGCGAGGACTTCCTGCGGCGATCCGCCAAGAGCTTCCAGGAGTCCGGGGCAAGGCTCCACGGGCTCGGGAGGACGGGAGGGGAAGTCCATGGCGAGAAGGCTGCCGCGGCGTTCCACGGTGAGCTGTCCGCTTCGGGTGTCGAAGACGACGCTGGAGCGTCCGGGTTCGAGGAACTCGAAAATGACGAATGCGGAGGCGAGAGTGGCATGCCCGCAGAGGTCGACTTCGGTGGCGGGAGTGAACCAGCGGAGTTTGTATTCGTCGCCGCTGCGGATGAAGAACGCGGTTTCGGCGAGGTTGTTTTCGGCGGCAATGGACTGCATTGTATCGTCCGGGAGCAGGTCTTCGAGCGGCACGACGGCGGCGGGATTGCCCTCGAAGACGCGGGAGGCGAAGGCGTCGACCTGATACATCGGCAGTTCGGGCATGATTTCAATGTAGCGGGCGGCGGAGGGGGAGTGCAGGAGTTGCGCACCGGAAACCCTTGATCGGCAGCAGCGGCATCGCACATGATGGGAGGCGAGGGAGATTCCGCGATGAAGAACAGTAGCGTGGTTGCCGTTTCCGTGCTGTTCGCCGCGGCGGCGCTGGCAATCGAGATTCCGCCGGCAAAGCTGCGGGCATTCAAGCCGCTGCCGCAGGTTGTGGAGAATCCGAAAAATCCGGTCACGCCGGAGAAGGTGGAACTGGGGCGGATGCTGTATTTCGAGCACCGCCTGAGCAAGAGCCACAAGTTTTCCTGCAACAGCTGCCACATCCTGGACAAGTACGGAGTGGACAACGAGCCGACGAGCGAAGGGCATCGCGGGCAGCGCGGCGACCGCAATTCGCCGACGGTTTACAATGCCGCCGTGCATTTCGTGCAGTTCTGGGACGGGCGGGCGGCGGACGTCGAGGAACAGGCCAAAGGTCCGGTGATGAATCCGGTGGAAATGGCCATGCCGGACGAGAAGACGGTGATCGCCACGCTGAAGTCGATTCCGGAATACGTGGAGATGTTCCGCAAGGCTTTCCCCGGGGAGAAGGATCCGGTGACGTTTGACAACATGGCGCGGGCGATCGGCGCCTTTGAGAGGAAATTGATGACGCCCTCGCGGTGGGACCGGTTCCTGCAGGGGGACAAGGCGGCGCTGACTGACGCCGAGAAGGCGGGGTTCCTGAAGTTTGTCGACACGGGGTGCGCCACCTGCCACATGGGCGCCTGCGCGGGGGGCACGATGTTCCAGAAACTGGGCGTGGCGAAGCCCTACCCGGGGTTGAAGGACGAGGGACGGGCAAAGGTGACCGGGCGGGCGGAGGACCGCTTCTTCTTCAAGGTGCCCGGACTGCGCAATGTGGAGAAGACCTGGCCGTATTTCCACGACGGATCGGTGAAGACGCTGGAGGAGGCGGTGCAGAAGATGGCCGAGTACGAGCTGGGCAAGAGCCTGAGCGCGGCGGATGTGCAGGCGATTGTGACCTGGCTGAAGACGCTGACGGGCGAGATTCCCGCGGATTTGGCCAAGCCGCCGGCGCTGCCGCCTTCGACGGCGAAGACGCCGAAGCCGTCGCTTTCGGACTGAGCCATGTGGAGACATATTTTTGCCCTTTTGTTTTTGGCCAGTTCGGCGGCGCAGGCTCCGGATGCGCGCGAACGGGCGTCGCAGGCAGCCGCCGGGCTGGGGCGCGTGCTGATGGAGCTGCTCGGCGAGGAGCTGAAACGGGGCGGGTATGCGGGGGCCGTGCGCGCGTGTTCGGAGCTTGCGCAGAACGTGACGGAGGAGTTCGGGCGCGAGCGGGGGCTGGAGATCCGCCGCGTGAGCCTGCGGGCGCGGAACCCCAAGGATCAGCCGGACGAGTGGGAAGCAGCGAAGCTGACGGAGTGGGAGAAGGCATACAAGCCCGGCACGCCGCCAGAGGAGGTGTTCGAGGTGGTGGAGGAAGGCGGGCGGCGTTACGCGCGCTACCTGAAGCCGATTGTGGTGCAGGCGATGTGCCTGGGATGCCACGGCGGGCGGGAGTCGATGGCAGAAGAGGTGCGGCAGGTGCTCGATGAACGTTATCCGCGGGACCGGGCGACGGGCTACAAGGCGGGCGATCTGCGGGGTGCATTCTCTGTGACGCTGCGGCTGGATTCGAAATAAGCGCGGCCGGGGATCTGTAAAGTACGGTTAAAGAGCACGGGAACCGGGAAGCGGACCCGGAGGACGCGCGTCCAATCGGGTAAGGGCGCGTCCTCGTGCAGGCATGCGCACAGAATCCAACCGAGGGAGGGATGCAGGATGAAGAGGCGATCGGCATTGCTGGCGCTGGTGGCACCCGTGGCGGCGAAGGCGCAGCGGGGGTTCCGCGGGGGCTTCCGGAGCGGGCGGACTGCGGACAGTCTGCCGCTGGCGAGCACGGAAAGCGAGAAGCGAATTCTGGGCGTGCTTCAGGAGGCGTGGAATACGGGTGCGACGTATGCCAACGTGCCACACGCCGACGGGCGGATGCTGCGGCTGCTGGCGGAGACGAGCGGCGCGAAGCGCGTGGTGGAGATCGGCACCTCGACGGGGTTGTCCGGGCTGTGGTTCTGCCTGGCGCTGCACAAAACGGGCGGGCGGCTGACGACGTTCGAATACGACGCGCGGCGGGCCGCGACGGCCCGGAAGCATTTCGAGCAGGCAGGCGTGGCGCAGCTGGTGACGATTGTCGAGGGCGACGCGCATCAGACGATCTCGCGGCTGAAGGAGCCGATCGACATTCTGTTCCTGGACGCCGACAAAGAGGGCTATGTGGATTACCTGAACCGGCTGTTGCCGCTGGTGCGCCCGGGCGGACTGATTCTGGCGCACAACATCGACATGGTGCCGGACTACGACCGGGCGGTGAATGCGAATCCGGCTCTGGAGACGCAGTATTTTCGGGAGGGCGGGGGGATGTCGATCACTCTGAAGAAGCTGTGAAGGGCCTCCCCGAAGGAGGGCCGGCGGGAATGCGGCTCTGAGGGAGCGCATCCGGGAGCCCGTGCTCTTGGCTGTGGCGCCTGCTGGCGTGCACATCGCCCCGTAGGAGGCCATCGGGAAGCGCGGCCCCGGCGCGGGCGCATGGGGAACCGTGGAGAGAACGCGCTGGGCCAATGGGGCAGCAACGCGGCCCCGGCGCAAGCGTCGGTGGAACAGCGTGGGCAGCGCGGCGCCGGCGCAAGCGCCGGGGGAACTGCGCAAACAATGCGGCCGCGAACGCCACGCACGCAGCGCGGGCGCAGAGTGAGCGGCGGGGTAACAACGCCTGCACCGCTAGCGGTGGGGCGTGGCGCAATCGACGGGGTCGCGGACCTGGCGGCGCGGGACTGGCAGAAGCGCCAAGCGGGACGCGGCCGGGGTGCAGATGGGGACAGGCAGCTCTGTCCACGAGCGGGCGGCTTGTTGGGCTTTGGGCGTTGCGGGGGCGGGACAGAGTCGCCTGTCCCCATCTGCTCAGGGTGCTTCGCTGGCAGTGCCAGCATCGCGGCCCTGGTGCGAGCGCCGGGGGAACCATGGATGCGAGGCGGCCGCTCGGGACGGCCTGCCCGGCCACCCCTTGTCACCGCCCTCCGGGGTGGTGCATCTTCGAGGAGGAGGTTCCGCGCATGATTCCTCCCCCGTTTGAATCGGTAATCTGCCCGATCGATTTCAGCGAGTGCTCGGCGAATGCGCTGCGATGGGCGGCGTGGCTGGCGCAGACATCGGGCAAGCCGCTGCGGCTGCTGCATGCGGTTCATGTCGACACGCCCTCGTATCTGACGCCGGAGCGCCGCGAGAGGATCCTGGAGGAATGGAATGAAATCCGGCGGCACGCCGAGGCGCATCTAAGAGAGTGGTCCCGGCAATTTTTGCCAGAGGGAGTCGACGTTCATTACGAGGTGTCCGACGCCCCCCCGGTGGAAGCCATCATCGCAGCGGCGCACCGGACAAACGCCTGGGTTGTGATGGGAACGCACGGAAGGACGGGCTGGCGCCAAGTCTGGCTTGGCTCGGTGACGACGAGGGTGATCGAGCAGGCGAAGGTGCCGGTGCTGGCCATTCCTCCAGACAAGTCCATCTGCCCGAAGTGAGGACGAGTGCCTGACTGGTTGCTGACTGTGATCGTGGCGGGGGGCTACATCGCCCTGATGAAATGGGTGCTGCCGCGGCTGGGGGTTCCCACCTGAATGAGCGCGGAATGCGACGTCGAGTTTCGACGTCCTGATCCCGAAGAGCAGGAAGACAGGCAAAACCCGGAGCAATAGCCCGCAGGATTGTTTTAGTCCCTCAGGGATTCGCCGGATGTATTCCGTCTGGCGCGTGGTGGATCATTGAGGCAGAAAACAAATTCTTTGCCGACTGCCGGCTTCTCGGGAGGGATGCCGTGTTCTCTGACCGTATCGTATTTCTTGCCCGGGATCTTGAAGCGACGAGCGAGGTGCGAGAGCTCGCCGGCCAATGCAACCCTTTTCATGAGCTGCAAACTGTGGAGGCGGGCGAACCGGGAAAACTGGAAGAATTCTTGCGGTCCCTGAAGGGCAGCAAGCCGGACGTCATATTCGTGGAAGTGAGGGGATTCCGGGAAATCGCCGAGGTCCTGGAACCGCTCCTGGCGGTGGATCCGATGCTGCCCGTCCTGATCTACTGCCGCACCATCGAAAACCACGCCTTCCTGGAGCTGCACAGGCTGGGATTCGGGGACAGGATCCTCCATTTGCCTTGCAGCCGCGCGAGTCTGGAGAAGGCGCTGCAGGAGCTTCGCTCGCGGCGGGACAGGGTCTTCGTGCCGCCTGCGGAGCTGTGCCCGGTGGTCAGTTTCTTTCCGGGCAAACCGGGCAGCGGGGCATCCACAGCCGCCTGGCATTTTGCAAACATTTGTGCGGAGATTCTGGGAGAAAAGGTTGCTCTGATCGATCTCGACCTCAACTGCGGGGTGCAGAGCCTGTTCGCCGGCGTGCAGTCGGGGATGAACCTGTTTGATGTGATTTCCATTGTGGATCATACGGGCCAGATGCCCGACTCGCACCATCTGCCGAAGTACAACGGGGTGGAGCTTCTGAGCGCGCTGCGGAGATGCCGCTCTTCAAGAATCGACTCGAAACTGTTTGAGAACTTTTTGACGGTGGTGCGGGGCGCTTACCGTCTGACCGTCGTGGATCATTCCGGCAATTGGGAGCGGTATTCCGTGGAGGCGATGAAGGCCTCCGCAGTGATCTATTGCGTCTGCGAAAGCGAGATTCTGTCGCTGGCTCTGGCGGGAAGGGCGAGTTCCCTGCTGGCGGAAGAGGGGCTCTCCCCAAGGACAAGACTGGTGTTGAACCGGAACTCTTCGCGGTACGCCTTGCCGCCCGAGGAGGCCGAACGGCTTTCTGCGCTGAGGATCGTGGCCGACCTGCCCAATTGTTATGGAGAATTGTGGAGATCGGCCACCCAGGGCTATTTGGCAGGGCGGCAAACGGCCTATTTCGAGGCCGTCAAATCCCTGGCGGCGGACACGCTCTGGTCGCTGCGCATGATCGGCAACGAGGAAGCTGACAAGAGCAGGGCGGAGACGCGGACAGGCGGTTGGCTGCAATCGCTGGGACTCATGCGGGGGCGCTCCTCGCCGGCTCCGCTGAGTGGCGCCCGGCACTGATCCTCTCACGCTGCGACGGATGGCGGCCGTGCCGGTCGGCCGTTCGGGAGAGCCTGGCCGGTCTCCAGAAGGTTGCAGGCGGCGGGAAGGCGGGCAGGAGGCGCACCTTGAGGGATCGATCCCGCCGCCCGTAGCGCCGGGCAGGACATGGCGCGCCTTCCGGCGAAACCGGCCTGCCCTGTCAGGCGTGAGCGACTTCTGTCAACTGTCCTGTCCTGACGTCGTAGATGTAGCCGTGCAAGGGGATGTCCGGGGGCACGAGCGGGTGGCGGCGAATGCGGGTCAAATCGTCGCGCACGCTTTGGGCGAGATCGCGGATGGTAAGCCAGTCGATGTAGTCCGCCTCGCAGGAGCCGGGCAGTGAGGTATCGAGGTTCTTCCACTCTCCGTCCACCAAGCCCGCAGGGCCGATGGATTCGGCGAGCAGTTTCCGCATCACCTCATCGGTAAAGAACTGCATGCCGCAGTCCGTGTGGTGGATGACGAACCATTCGCGGGTGCCCAGCAGCTTGGCAGAGATCACCAGAGACCGGATGGCATCATCGCTGGCGCGCCCGCCGGCGTTGCGGATGACATGCGCGTCGCCCTCGGCCAGCCCGGCGAATTTCGCCGGATCCATGCGGGCATCCATGCAGGTAAGAATGGCGAAGCGGCGCGCGGGAGGCAACGCCAGCTTTCCTTTGTCCCCAAAGTCCGCCGCGTAGCGGCGGTTGGCTTCCAGGACTTCCTCAACGATCCGGGACATGACACAGACCTCCAGCCCTGTTTGTACAACAGGGGCAAAAAAGGCAATGTCAGTCCCGGACCGGAGATTCCGCTTTCAGACCTCCAGCTTCCAGGGGGAGCGGTAGCGGGCTTTCAGATAGGGCTTGGCCTCGCTTTGTTTGACGGTCCAGTTCTTTTCATCCCAATCGACGCGCACGCCCGCGCGCATGGAAACATTGGCCAGGATGCAAGTGACCGAGGAGCGCACGCAGTTTTCGATGTCGGAGATGGGTTTTTCGCGGGAGCGGATGCAGGCGAGGAAGTTCTCCCAGTGAGGCACGTTGAGCTGCGCCATCTTCGAGTCCTTCTCCCAGACGGCGGGCTCGACTTTCGAGCCGCGGTTGGGGATCAGCCAGCAGCCCCCGCGGTTGACGACGACGGTAGCTTCCGTTCCGTGGATGGCGGTCGCCGCGCCCCAATTGCCGAGCAGCGGCATGGGGTTGCAGGTGCGTGACTCGTAGCTGGAGAGGAACTTCGGGTAGAAGAACGTGGCCAGCATCGTGTCCGGCGTCTCACAGTTGTCGGTGACGTAGAATTTCGAGCCCATTGCAGTGACGGCCGTGGGCATGGGGTCGTCGAACGCCTGGTGGATGGGATCGATCAGGTGGATGCCCCAGTCCGTCATGGCGCCGCCGGCGTAGTCCCAGAAGTAGCGGAACGTGGACCAGCGCTTCGGTGCGACGCCGAAGCGGTTCGGGTTATAGGGGCGCTTGGGGGCGGGACCGAGCCACAGATCCCAGTCGAGCCCGGGGGGCGGATCCTCGTCGGGCGGATTGCCCCAGCGCTCCTTCTTTTCGAGGGCCGCCTGCCAGGTGTGGCAGAAGGTGATCTCGCCGAGGGCGCCGCTTTTGACAAGCTCGACAGCCTTCTGGAAGTAGCCGCCGGAGCGCTGCATGGTACCGCCCTGGACGACGCGCTTATACTTGCGCGCGGCCTGGACCATCAGCAAGCCCTCCTCGACGTAGACGCAGGCCGGCTTTTCGACGAAGACGTCCTTGCCCGCCTTGCAGGCTTCGATGGTCATGTAGGCGTGCCAGTGGTCTGGCGTGGAGATGCAGACGGCATCCACGCTCTTGTCGGCGATGATCTCGCGGAAGTCGTGCACCGCCTTGACTTCGTGTCCGAGCTTCCGGGCGAGCGCCTCGGCCATTTCCAGGTGCGGCTTGTAGACGTCGCAGACGGCGACAGGCTGGAAGCCGGAGACTTTGGAGGCGTACTCCAGATTGCCCCGGCCCATGGCGCCCATGCCGATGAAGGCGACCGTAACGCGGTCGTTGGCGCCGCGGAGATTGCCAGTGAACAGGTTGGTGGTGAGACCGGCGGCCGCGGCTTTGGAGAGGAAGCTCCGCCGGTCATGGGCAGGCTGATGCGTCGGTTGTTTCATGGATGTCTATTGCCCCGTTATATCGCGAACGGGGTGGCGCGCGCCGGAACTTGCAGGGAGGCGCGGATGGACGGCGGCGCGGGGCGGAGTGTATCTTGCAGGGTATGGCAAAGCAAACTGCAGTCCCGAAGAAGCTGAGAAAGTTCGAGAAGCAATATCCGGAGGTCTGGGCCGCGTTTCAGGCGCTGGGGGCAGCCTGCCACGAGAAAGGCGGGCCGCTGAACGAGAAGACGAGGCGTCTGGTGAAGCTGGGCATAGCCATCGGCGCGCAGCATCAAGGCGCCGTGCATTCCGCGGCGCGGCAGGCGCTGGAAGGGGGCGCTAAGAAAGAGGAGCTGCTGCACGCCGCCCTGCTGGCGGTGACGACAATCGGCTGGCCCGCGGCATACGCGGCCATGACGTGGATCGAGGAGGAGATCGGAGGCTGAGGAACCGCGTCCCCCGGGCGGGGACACTCGAACGGATTTTGAAGAAGGACCATGCAGCAGAAAGAGATCATTCATACCGGCGCTGCTCCGGCGGCGATCGGCCCGTATTCTCAGGCGGTGCGGTGGAACGGGCTGGTGTACGTCAGCGGGCAGATTCCGCTGGATCCCGCCACCGGCCAGGTGGTGGAGGGCGGCATTGAAGAGCAGACAGTGCGCGTGCTGGAAAATCTGAAAGCGGTGCTGGAGGCCGCCGGGGCGCGCCTGGACACGGTGCTCAAGACGACAATTTTCCTGAAAGACCTTGGCGATTTCGCCAAAGTGAACGAGATTTACGGACGCTATTTCAGCCAGAATCCGCCTGCGCGGGCGACCGTGGAGGCGGCGCGCCTGCCGCGCGACGTGCGCGTGGAGATCGAGGCGGTAGCGTTCGTGGCCTGAGGCGGGGAGCTCAGGCCCAATCCGGGCGCAACCGGGGAGTGAAAGCCACTTCGCGGAACCTGCGCGCCTGTTCGGGATCCATGGACGGGTTGCGGAACCGGGCGCCGGCGAGTTCCGTCAGCGCGGCGAAAACCGAAGTGTTGCGCACGAAACCGGAGAAGCGATCCGCGCCCGGGCCGAGAGCTGTCAGCAGGGTGTAGTCGGAGGTGTGGGTTGTGCCGGTCCAGTGGATGCCGGTGTGATTTCCGACTGCCTGCCCGAGGATGCCCACGGCGGAGTCCAGCTGCCGGTTGACGCACAGCTTGCGTTCCCCAGCGGCGCAGCGGCGCAGCATTTCGGCCTCTTCGTCAGTGAAGCGGAACCCGAAGTACTGCTCGGCCAGCTCCTGGATGCGGGCAGTGGAAGGAGGGCCGCCCGCGACGCCCGAGGATGGCTGCCCGTTCATGGAATATTCGGCGGATCCGGCCAGCCGCGGGCTGATGGCGCTGAAACTGGCCTTGATGCCCGCGAGCCGCTCGAAACAGGCGTTGCTCTGGCGGTATTCAAGCCCCACTCCGACGAGGCCGGGGTTGGAGTTGCCGTGATCGCTGGTGATGATGACGAGCGTGTCGGGCCGGCTTTCGGCGAAGCGGAGCACCGTCTCGACCGCCTCATCGAAGGCGAGCTGGTCCCAGAGCAGGCCGGCAGCGTCATTGGCATGGGCGGCGTGGTCGACGCGGGCGCCTTCAATCTGAATCATGAAGGGCCTGTTTTGTTTTTCGAGAATATTCAGCGCGGTTTGCGCCATTTCCGCCAGCGTGGGGACCTGCTCGCGCGCGGTCCCGCTGTTGCGGTGGTCCACCGTATAGGGCATATGCGAACTGCTGAACAGGCCCAGCATCCGCGTGGCGCCGGCGGCCTGCTGGCTCATTTGCGTGCGGTTTTCGACATGCGCGTAGCCGGCGGCGCGAAAGGCAGCCGTCAGATCCTTCCTGTCCTTGCGTGAGTCTGGGGAAAAGAACCGGCGTCCTCCGCCGAGGATGACGTCCACTTTGCCGAGGTACTGCTCGGCAATCAGATGCTCGTCGTCACGGCGGCGCACACTGGCGGCGAAACCTGCCGGCGTGGCGTGGGTGACGGTGGCTGTGGTGACGAGCCCGGTGAGATAACCGCGGTCGCGAACGATATCGAAGATCGGCGTCAGGCGCGTGCCGTCGGGCAGCATGTTCACCCACCCGTTGAAGATGCGCGAACCGGAGCCCCACGAGGAGGACGCCGAGGAGGAGTCGGTCACGAGCGAGTCCAGCGACGCCATGTCCATCCAGCCGCGGCGCGCTTCCGGGCGGTTGAGCAGCGCCTGCCACAACAGGCCCTTGCCGCGGACCCGCAGGGAGAACTGTTCGGCGAGCGGAAGCACGGAGGGGCTCATGCCGTCCGCCACCATGAAAATGATGCGGCGGGGACGGGCGCCGGGCTTTTGGGCCGCGGCCTCCAGAGCTTCCAGACTGCCCGCGACTCCAGCCAGCACGCCGGCGTGCCTGAGAAAAGAACGCCTGTGAATCGTCATCGTCGTCCAGCTTTCCTTATTTTTCCAGATCGAATGTCACATCTGCATCCACGCCTGCTGAATGGCTTGCAAAACGTCGGCCGGGGCATCGAGCTGAAGCCAGTGGCCGCTGCCAGCGATGACGCGGTGCGAGCCTCCCGCGGACAATGACGCCCAGCGGCGGTGGGCATCGACCACGGCGGGCGGGGTGGTTTCCGCGGAGAGCACATGGATGGGAATGCGCCGGAGCGGGGCCTCATCGAGTGGCGCGGCGCAATATTCGGGGAGCCGCTCCAGATATTCCGCCATGGTGGAGAAGCTCCGCGGCAGGCACCAATGGCTTTTCACCCGCGGCCAGACCTCCGGGGGCAGCTTCTGGATCTCTCCGGCGAGACGTTTGGTGACCTCGCTTCCCTTGCCGCTGGCGGCGACGGCGAGCATTGTGGGGAGGCGGCGCGAGCCCAGCAGCAGCAGATCGAGGCCCAGCCGCACGACGCCCCACCGGGCGAGCGCGGCGCCGCGGCGCGAGAGGGCAACACCCCGGGCGAGCATGCGGCGGCGGATGTCGGCGAGCGGCCACCATTCGAAGGGCTCGAGCGGATCGAGCAAGACCAGCGCGCGGATCTTGTCCGGGAAGCGGGCGGCATAGTGGCGCGCCAGCAAGCCGCCGAAGGAGTGGCCGGCGAGGACGAAGGGCGCGGGCAGCCGCGCGGCTGCCACGACGGCGTGCATTTCCCGCAGCAAGTTGTCGAGCGTGCGGGGCGAGGAGGCAGGCTGGCTGTAGCCAAGCCCCAGCCGGTCGTAACTGACCACGCGGAAGCGGGGCGCGAGCCCGTCCTGCACCAGCTTCCAGCTCGCGCTGGAGGCGGCGATTCCCGCTTCCAGCAATACGGGCGGACCGCTGCCGGCTTCCAGGATGTGGAAGCCCGAGACGATCCGTCCGGGCGGAGGCCAGCGCCTGGCATCGCGCCGCTCGCCCCATGCCTGGTAGATGCGGCCGGCGGCAGGAAGGGCGGCCAGCGCGAGGAGCCAGGGCCACATGGATCAGTGATCGGAGCGGCCGTAGACGATCAGCGCCACGGGCGCGCCGCCGATGGTGGTGCGCAACACCTGGTCCGACTCGCCCTCCGCCGTGATTCCCGTCTCCACGGGGCCGGATTCTTTCCAGAGGCTCAGCACGAGCGGATGGGGTGTGCGGGAGGCCTTGCGGCTCATCTCCATCAGGGCGTCGAACGAGGGGCGCGCCGCGGGGTCCTTGTCGATCTCCGCCGGGGAGAGGATGGCGAAATCGCGCTGCGGGGCGACGCCCTGGTGATCGCCGTTCATCGGGAAGAAGCTGATGCGGAGCGTGTACACGCCGGGGCGGATTGGCTGCCCGCGGCGGTCGCTCCAGCGGCTCTGCACGCGGACGACGCCGAGGAACGTGCCGTGCGCGATGCCCCACGTGGCGTTCTGTTCGGGAGGGCCCTCGGGCCCGGTTTCGCGGGCGAACCAGAACTCGCAGAGGGCGCTGCCATCGGGCTTGACGACGCGGATACCTTCGGGCTGAAGGGCGGAAGCGAGTGCCGCGGCCTCTGCGGGAGGCGGGCCGGCCGGAGCCGTGGAGTAGCCGTCGGCCAGGGCGAAGGAAGAGACCAGAAACGCGGCCGAAAGAAGGCGAAGAGTGCTCATACCTATTTGGATGCCAGCAAGGGCAGCAAGATGCGATCCAACTCCGCGTCGGTCCAGGCAGCGGGCCGCGCATCCCGGTGCAGGCTCCAACGCTCGACGTGTTCCACCACGCCTCCGGGCGCGACTTTCGTGATGGGCCCGAGCGTCTCGAGCTCGAGGAAGTCGGCGTTGGTGAACGTCTCGTAGGAGCAGCCGAAGTCGGGATAGGTCTTCGAGGGGTCGGCGTCGTAACGCTTCAGGAAGAGCTCTCCATTCAGGAAGTACGCGCCGAAGGTCCGCGGGTTGAAGTGGCCGATCTTCATGGGCACGGGGTTGCGGGGATCCTGGCGGAGGACGAAGTATTTCTTGAGCCACGTCCAGCGGGGGTCGCTCAGGTCGGTGAAGGCCCACATAACGAGCGGGTTGGTGGGCGCAAGCATTTCCGGGTGGGTGCCCCGCGGGGGGAAGCCGCTGACGCCATGGCCGCCGGGCGCCATCATGGTGAGTGCCCAGGGGGCGAACTCGAGCGGCATGATGCCGCGGTTGTAGAGACGGTGAATGACGGTGACGCCCGTGCCCGTGGCGTCCATGCGGATCTCGAGCTGTTTCTGGATGTGGGTTTCCTTCTCGACGGGCTGCGTGGCGATGATCGTGTCGCCGCGAAGCTGGATGTCCACGGGGCTGTTGTCCGGCGGATAGGTGTATCGGACATCTTCCGGGGCGATCCAGATGCGGTGTCCGCCGCGGGCGACCCACTGCGGCTCGCCCGTGCGTCCGGCGGTCTCTTTCTGGACCCAGAAAAAGTTCTGGCCGCCGCGGAAGCCGTAGAACATGATGCGGGGGCCGATGTCGGAGGTGACGATGAGCTCGGCCTCGCCGTTCGTCATCCGGTAACAGTTGGGCCATCCGCTGAAGGCCGTTTTCTCGATCCGCACCTGCGCCTGCATGAAGCACCCCGTGATCAGAGCGAAAAGCAGGAAAGCTCTCATCGCCGCTATTGTTTCGTGCGGGCCAGAAGGGCGTCAAGAGGCGCGCCGGTGCGGCGGGCTTCGACGTCACCGAATCCAGCGGCTTCGAGCAGCGCGCGGTATTCGCTTTCGGTTCTTTCGCGGCCTTCGGTGCAGACCAGCATGTTGAGCGACTGCATGGCGGCGTCCGGAGGACCGCATCGGTCCTCATCGAGGAGCTTCTCCGCAATCAGCACGGCGCCGCCGGGCAAGAGGGCGGCGCGGACGCGGCGCAGCAGCTCGAGACAGCGGGAATCGCTCCAGTCGTGGAGGATGCGGCCGAGCGCGTAGAGGGACGCGGGCGGGAGGGGATCGCGAAAGAAGTCGCCGGCGGTGGTGGAGATTCGGTCCCGGGCGCGCGAGACCTCGATGTGGGGGCGTGCGAATTCGATCACCTCCGGCAGGTCGAATACGATGGCGCGCATGCGGCCGTAGCGTTCGCAGGCGGCGATGGCGAGGTGGCCGGTGGCGCCGCCGAGATCGACCAGCGAATCGTAGCCGTTCAGGTTGAAGGCGCGGACGACGGCGGGCGAGCTGAGCAGTCCGAGGCCGTGCATGCCGGAGAGGAAGTCGGCGCGGGCTTCGGGGGTGCGGTAGAAGTGATCGAACAGGGCGCCGCGGACGCCGAAGACCTGCTGCCAGCGGGGCGAGCCCCCGCGCACTGCCGCCTCGAGCTCGCCCCACAGCCGGTACAGCGCCTCGTCCGAATAGCGGATGTAGCCGGCCAAGGTAGCGGGGCTCGAGCGAACCAGATACGCACGGGCCACATCGGTGTTCGAGAATGTGCCGTCGGCGCTGCGGAACAGCAGGCCCAGGGCGGCGCAGCCCTCCAGCAGCCGTTCGAGGGCGCCGGCGTGGGCGCCGGTGCGGGCGGCGAGTTCCGCGGCGGAGGCGGGCGACTCCTCGAGCAGGTCGAAGAGGCCAAGCCGGACGGCGGTGAACATTGTCTTGGATCGGCGGAAGGCTTCGATCAGATCCAGGACCGGGGATGGGTCGGGCTGCAGCATGGCCACCATTTTCGGACACGCCCGGCCGGGCAAGGGACGGGCAAGTTTCCTAAAAAGCGCGAAGGCGGAGCCGATAAGGGGGCAAACAGGCTGTTGAGGATCCCGGCGCGCCCGTCCTGCGGGCAGGCAAATGCGGCAGGAACGGGCGGGCGGAAAGGAGCACCGTGATGCAACACGCAGGCCTTGAGCCCGGTTTCCCAAAAGAAGAAAGGCAGCGTCGTCCGGCGCCGATCCTGGTGGTGGAGGACAATCCCATCAACCAGAAGGTGCTGGCCACGCTGCTGCGAAAGCGGGGCTACGAGGTGGACGTGGCCAACGACGGCGCGCAGGCGGTGCAGCGCGCCGCAGAGAAAGAGTACGGCCTGATTCTCATGGACCTGCAAATGCCCGTGCTCGACGGCTACGAGGCAACTCGCCTGATCCGCAGCTTCACGCGGTCCATGCGCCCCCCGATCATCGCCGTCACCGCCTACACGCTCAACGGCGAGAAGCAGCACTGCCTGGAAGCAGGCATGAACGGCTATCTGCCGAAGCCCGTGGATTCCCACCAGTTGATCGAGTGCGTGGAACGCTGCCTGGAGAGCGCGTGACGCCGGGCGGCAAGGCGGCGCCCTCCGGATCCGGCACGCACACTGCGCCTCCGCCGGGACGAGGAGTGAAGGGCTCGTAGAGAGCGACGCCGCCGCTCTTCCAGTCCGGCAAAGCCCGCCGCCCCTGCGGAAGAGATCCCGGATCCGCACAAACAGGACGGCACAGAAAAGCGCTGCTGACGGGGAGCCGCCGCTGTTTCAGGGCTTGGGGGGAGGCTGCATGCGGCGGATCTGCTCGTAATAGCGCTGCACATAGTCCTGCAAGTGCAGCGGCACTTCGTCGCGCCCCAGCTCGCCGCCTGAGTCGCCGCGCGGCCCCATGCGGTCCGCCCACGGCGTCTTCAACTGCTGGTTCTTCGAGTTGACCACCTCCACCATGACCTCGCCCTGCACGTTGCGCGAGCGCCTGCCGATCAGCTCGTCGAGCTTGCCCATCGCCTGCAGGTCTTCGGCTTCCTGCAGCTCCTTGCGGCCCTCTTCCTTCCCGATGCCGCTCTTTTCGTTTTGCGAGGAGGTATCCGGGCGGCCGCTCTGTTCGGACTTCGATTGCGCGGCGGAGTCCGCTGCCGCCTGCTGTTGCGAGGACAGCATTTCGCCCTCTCCGGACTGCTCGCCTTTCTTGCCGGGCTGGGGACGGCCTTTTTCCCGGCGCGCCGACTCCTGTTTCGAGCCCTGTTTGGAAGTGCTCGAGGATTCCGCGGGAGGAGTCTCGATCTTGAACTTCTCCATCAGGCTGGCGAGCGCGTCGCGCATCTTGTCAAGCAGCGAATCCTGCGGCGGCTGGGAAGGCGGGGCGTCTTTGGCGGCGCTGGAACCCGGATCTGCGGCTTGACCCTCCTCGGCATCCGCCGCACCGCTCTCTTCCGGACGTTCGGCGCCGGGCGGCAGAGTCTCGCCGTTTGCGAGCGCACTTCGCCTGGCCTGCTGGCTTCCTTGCGGGAACGAAGCGGCGGATTCGCCGGCATCCACGGTGCGCAAAGCCTCTGCCGGCAGTTGCTCTTCATCGGGAGCGCCAGCGTAAGTCTCTTCCAGCGAGAACCCTGGCAGGTCGAGCTTGTTGGCCGCTTTCCGCGGGGGTCTTTCCGGGGGCACAGGGGCGCCGGTGAGCGTGTCGAACTGCACAGTCACCAATGGCGGACGGAGATCGAAGGAGCGAAGCAGCCCGACGCGCAGCGCAAGGACGCCCAGCAACACCGCGAGCGACGCGGCGGCAAAGACGGCAGAGCGCGACCAGCGAAAAGGCAGGGCCTGGCGAAGATCGGCGTCAAGACATGCTTGCTCGGCGCGCTGCTCAACGATCGGCGCCAGCGTGCTCAGCGGTCCGCGGGAGCTGCGGCGCAAGTACCAGGCAGTGGCGAGCAGGTCCTGAAGGCCCAGAGCCGCGTCCGCCTTCTGCGCGGCCCGGTAGGAATCCGGCGCCTTGCGGCGCACCTGCCAGAGCGTCCATCCGGCAGCGGCAACGGCCACCGCGGCGGGCCAGAGCGGATGAAAAATGGCAGCGCCGCCCACGAGCATCAGCGCCAGCAAGGCGAAGACGGCCGTGGCCGCGCGGCACAGTTGTTCCACGGCGAGCAGCGCGATGGCTCGCCGCCGGGCGCGGGCGACGACCAGATCTACCGGGGAAGGGGCGGTCACCTGCCTCCATTATGGCAACGGGGGCCCGGCCGCGATGGACGGGCCCCCGCAAAGGGTGGAAGAGCGGCGCCGCTCAGAAGAAGAAGCGGACGCCGAACTGCGCCTGGAAAGGATTGCCGACTTGCGACGTCGTGGGCTGGTTGTAGTCGCCCGCGGCGTTGCGCAGGAGCATGAACCGGGAATCGACAGGCGCCGCCGCGCCGGTCGTGGGGTTGATGCCGAGGCCGTAGATATTGGCCTGGCCGGCGTAGACGACGTTGTCGAGGTTGAGGAAGTTGAAGAATTCAGCCGACAGTTGCACCCGGTAGCGCTCCCGGAAGCTGAAGCTCTTCAACAGGCGGAGGTTGTTGTTGACGACGCCGCGGTTGCGGAAAGAGTTCCGGAGGAACGGCACGCCGACGGCGCTGTAGGGGCGGTCATTGTTGGTGGCGTTGCCGTCGGTGTCGGTGCCGGCGATCGGGTTCAGCGGCAGGCCGCTGCGCGCGCCCAGAGTGCCCGACACCTCAAAGCCCCAGGGAAGCGAGTAGAGAGCATAAGCCGACAGCACATGCCGTGCGTCGAGGTCGGAGTAGTGATACTCGCTGCTCATGTCGTAGGGGTTCATCGCTCCCATGCCGGTGGCGTTGCGCTCGTTGTCATCGTCGGAGTAGTTGGTGGAAAGGGTGTAGAAGGCGCCCGCCGTGAATTTGCGGCTGCGGTACTGCGTCTGAAGCACGAGGGCGCGGTAGAGCGACTTGGCGTTGCTCTCGCGCGTGTTGTACTGCCCTTGCAGCGGCACGGGGCGCAAGTTGCGGTTGAAGACGGGGCGTCCGTCAGTGGCGCGAATGGTCGGCACCGGCAGGTTCCAGTCGCGGTTGCGCTGCAGGTGAACGGCCTTCACATGCTGGTACTGCACGCCGGCGATCCAGTTGCCCGTGAGCTGATGCTCGAAGCCGATGCCCCACTGATAGGACCGCGGGTTGCGGAATCCGGGGGCGAGCATGGTGAGCGAAGCGCCGATCAGGGGGTCGGGCGCCGTGCCGCCGGCGGCGAGTGCAGCCGCTTGCTGCACCTTGTCGACAGGGATCACCGGCAGAGCGCCGAGCTGCGAGGCGTTCAGGTCCACGCCGACCTGCTGGAACAGCTTGTAGACGCTCTGGTTGCTGTTGGAAGCGAACGGACCGATCTGGATGCTGACGTCGCCCGGCGGCGTGCGGAAGTTGTTGGTCGGTCCGGAGTACAGCAGCAACGGGGTGGCGGCGTAGAAGATGCCGCCGTGTCCGCGGACCACCGTGCGCTTGCTGCTGAAAGGCGTCCACGCGAAGCCGCCGCGCGGCATGATCTGATCGAGGTTGTTTTCGATGCGCGTGACGTCGAGGCGTCCGAGCGGATAGTCGATGTTGACGCGGTTGACGAGCGCAGTGTTGTTCGCCTCCACCTTCGGATTCCATTGCCCTTCCCAGCGGACGCCGAGATCGAGGGTGAAGTTGTCGGCGACGCGCCAGCTGTCCTGCGCAAACACAGCCATCTGCTTCGCGTCGAAATCAGCGATCAGGTTGCCGATCTGGCGCCGGTAGATGACGCCGGGGATGTCGAAGCGGTTAGGCACGTTGCCACCGGTGCCAAGCGCGTCGAGGATGCCGGCGATGTCAGCCGTGTTCTGGAAGGCGAAGGAGCCGAATTGGTTGAACCCGAACAGCTGCGCCGTGCTCAGCAGGCTCAGGTCCACGCCGAACTTGAGGCTGTGGCGTCCGGCGAGCACAGTGGTCGAGTTGGTGAACTGCGTGCGGTAGTCGTCCTGCGTGGTGGGCAGGAAGCTGCGCGCGCCGAAGGTGCCGATGACGCCCGCAGACACGGTGGGCAGGGCGGAGTTCGACAGGCGCGGGCGGATTTCGTAAGACTGGCTGAACTTCACGTCGTTGACCACGCGCGGGGAGAACAGGTGCGTGTACTGCACGGTGCCGAAATGGGTGCGGTTGATCTCCTCGCCCTCATTGGACAGCGCGAGGTTGGTGAACGGGTTCAGCGCGCCGCCGACAGTGACGGAGTTCGGCTCGTTGGAGCGCGAGTGGTTGTAGCGCAGCGTGAGGCGGTGCCCCGCCGCAAAAGCGTAATCCATTTTTCCGGTCACCGCCGTGGCGCGGTTCTCCCGCTTGAAGTCCTGCTCAAGACCTTTGAAGAAGTTGTAGGCCTCCTGCGTGGCGGGCGTCGGCGTCAGACCCTGCAGGGCGGTGAAGATCACTTGCGCCGGCGTGTTGGCCCGCTGGTGCTCGGCGGCGCCGAAGAAGAACATGCGGTCGCGGATGACGGGACCGCCCACGTTGCCGCCGAATTGCTGGAGGGATTCCGAGGGCTGGCGCTTGAAGATCGGGTTGTCGGCGCTTAAGTTGCGGTCCCGGTTCTGATAGAAGGCGCCGCCGCGGATATCGTTGGTGCCGCTCTTGGTGATGACGTTCAGCACGCCGCCGGTGGAGCGTCCGTACTCGGCCGCGTAGCCGGAGCTGACCGCCTGGAACTCCTGAATGGCGCCCTGGGGAATGGTGAAGTTGAAGTTGGAGCGTTCGCCGCCGCGGATGCCGCCGAAGAACGGCTGATTGTAGTCGGCGCCGTCCACCATGATGTTGCCGTTGATGCCGCGCTGTCCGGCGAAGGAGAGCTGCCCGCGGGTGGGCTCCACCTGAACGGTGGGCGTCAGGGTGGCGAAGTCCTGGAAGCGGCGCCCGTTGATCGGAAGGTCTTCGATGGCGCGGGCGTTGATCATGGCGGTGGGCGCCGGCAGGGCGACGTTGATCATTGTGTCGGCCACTTCGATGGACTGCGTGGTGGCCTGAAGCTGGAGCGTCACGTTGAGATCCACCGAAGCGCCGACGCCGAGTTCAATCCCTGTCAGGGTCGTCGGGGCGAAGCCGGCGCTTTCGGCCACAAGTTCGTACGTGCCGGGGTCCAGCTGAACCGCCCGGAACTGTCCTGACTCGTTGGTGCGCAATTCGCGCTGGAATCCGGTGGCCACGTTGCGGATCTTCACACTGGCATTCGGCACAACGGCGGCCTTTGGATCGAGCACAGTGCCGGAAAGTTGAGCCTTGTTCGCGTCTGCCTGCCCCCACGCGGCGAGGGCGCAGACGAGCAGAGTCACTCCCAACCAGAAGTAGCGATTCATAGAGAGACGGTCCTTTGGGGGTTGTGAGACTGGTGTCACGCGGCGGTGAGCCGCATCCATGCATTAGATTAGCGTACCCGCGTATCAGATTTGTTACAAATCCGTATCGGATCCGTCGCCGAAACCAGGGATTCCCTTGGCCGGGGAACAGCGCCGCCCCGGCCGCTGGAGGAAAGCGCCCGGCCGCCGCAGCCTCAGTCTTCCAGAGCCTGATAGACCAGCGTTTCGAAGAGGTTCAGCATGGGCTGGTCGAAGGGCATCCATTGCAGAAACAGCAGCAGGGCCAGCTTCTCTTTGCGGTCGACGCGGAAGTACGTGCTGGCAGCGCCGTCCCAGCCGAACAGGCCCTCCGAGCCGGGGCGCCCCGCGCGGGCGGGATCGATGCGGACAGCGCCGCCGAGCCCGAATCCGTTGGCATCGTCGCCGCCGATGGTCGGCCGCGGGAGTCCGGCCAGGTGGTTCATCATCATCAGATCCACGGTCTTCCGGCCCAGCAGGCGAACGCCCTCCAGCTCGCCGCCGTTGAGCAGCATCTGCGCGAAGCGGGCGTAGTCGCCGATCGTGGAGTACAGCCCCATGCCCCCGTAAGGCACGCCCCCCGTCTGCAGGCCGGGCTGAGCCACGAGCTTGCCTTCGCGGCGCGAGTAAATCTTCGCCAGCCGAGGACGCTTGGATTCCGGCAGACGGAAGTGCGTATCGGTCATCTTCAGGGGTCCGGTGATCCGCTTCTCGACGAACTGGTCGAAGGGTTCGCCCGAGACCACTTCCACGAGATAGCCGAGCACGTCGATCGAAACAGAATACTCGTAGCGCTCGCCCGGATGGAAGGCCAGCGGCAGCTTCGACAACCGCTCGATGAATTCTTTCAGGCTTTTCGCGCCGAGCGGGTCCGCCTTGCGGTACATGGCCGAGACGTTGTCATTGGTCCAGCCATAGATGAGCCCGCTGGTGTGCGTGAGCAGGTGCTTCACCGTCATCGGGCGCGCCGGATCCATCAGCTCCGGGCGGTCCACGGTGCCGCCCTTGTACACCTTGAGGTCCTTGAACTCGGGAATGAACTTGTCGACCCGGTCATCGAGGGCGATCTTGCCCTCCTCGACCAGCATCATCACGGCAACCGAGGTGACGGGCTTGGTCATGGAGTAGATGTGGACGATGGTGTCCTTCTCCATGGGAAGGCGGTTCTCCACGTCGCGGAAGCCGTAGGTGCGCCAATCCACGATGCGCCCGTTGCGGACGATCAGCGTGATGGCGCCCGGGCGCTCGCCGGAAGCGGCGAGCTGCTCGAAGTGACGGTGCAGCCGTTCCAGCCGCGCCGGAGAAAAGCCTTCCTTCGCCGGTGAAGAGAGAGGCAGAGGCTGGGCAAAGACACGAACAGCGAGGAACGCAGCGAACAGCAGGATGCGCATGCTGTGATTATTGCGAACGCGGGCTCCTCGGCGGCGGAGCCCCCCGCCGCCGCGAGGGCGCCCCGGACGGCCCGCCGCCCGCTCCGGCGACTTGCACCCGCACGACCTGCCCGGTGCGGGGCAGCTGCGCTGCCACCTGAACGGAATTTCCGCCGGATTGCACGGTGATCTCATACTCGCCGTGGAAGCCGCGGAAGGAGAACGCGCCGTTGCTTCCCGTGACGCCTTGCACATCGGTCCGCCACTTCTCGAAGATCAGCTCCCTCCAGACGCGGTAGCTCGGCTTTTCCGACCAGTCGCGGCGGATCATCGCACCCAGCGGCTTCCAGTGGCTGCCCTCCCAGAAGCCCCACATCAGGAAGTCGGTCACCGCCGGATGGCTGAAGGCGACCGTCATGAGATCGCGCGTGAACTGCGCCTGCAGCTGTTCGTCTTCGGTGGCGAAGTCGTATTCGGTGATCACGATGGCGAGCCCGAGCCGCGCGAAGCGGTCGAGGATCTCCAGCATTCGCTCGGGAGGTGTTGCGGAATCGAAGTGGCCCTGCAGTCCGATGCCCTGCACGGGGGCCCCGCGCCCCAGCAGGTCTTCAATCATCCGGTAGTAGGCGTTTTGCTTGCGCAGATTGGCGCCATTGGAGCTTAAAATGGCGAATTCGTTGATGAACAGGCGCGCGTCCGGGTCCGCTTCCCGCGCAGCGGCGAACCACTCCACCATCACCGCATCGCCGAGGATGTCGAGGACCTCGCGGTTGGCCACGGGCTCATTGACGACGTCCCAGTCCACGACTTGTCCGCGCACAGCCGTGCCCACGTCGCGGATGCGGGCGAGGATCCTCTGCCGCAATGCTTCCGGATTGCTCGCCAGGTTGCGCAAGTCCGCCGGCATGTATTCCCATCCCGGCCACACCATGTTGTGGCCGCGGATGCGCCGGATGCCGTTCTCCCTAAGCCAGCGCAGAGCCTCGAGCGCGCGGTTGGGGTTCTGTTCCCAGGGACCCCACTTCAGATCATTCTCCAGCACCGCCATGTTGAAGTTCGCCGGGATGAACTCCCGGTAGCGGACGCTGTCCATGCTGGTCCCCAGCAGGCGCTCCGCCGCCACGGCAGTGCCCCAGCCGAAGGCGTGGCGCTTCAGGCGGGCATGCACGGTGGCGCCGCGCACCGGCGCGCCCTCCGGCGTTGTCACCACTACACGCATTTCGGCCTTGCGGATCTGATCGATCCTTTCTTCGGCGGCTTTCCGCCACGCGGCGTCCGCGGCGGCGCCTTCGTAGAACCGGTCCAGCCCCAGCGCCTCCGGCGTGGCATTGGGACCGTAGTTGAGGAATTGGATGCCGCCCACCTCGGCAACCTGCACCTGCTGGGCCATCCAGAAATCCATCCAGTACTGGCCGGCCGAGTAGGACTCGCGCATGGAGAACAGGACGCGGTACCGGCGCCACCGGGATCCGGCCACGTAATGCTCGCTGATCGACTTCGTCCACGGGGACGAGCCGCGCTCCACATTGAGCCGGAGAACGCAGTCGCTGCCGGCAGGCTCGATGCAACGCATCCAGAACTCGGCCAGGATCTTGTCGCCGCTTGCCACCGGCGCCGCGCCCTGCGCCCGGATGCGCAAGTCCCACTCGTTCACGCCGCTTTCCGGCAGGGAGAGCGTCCGAAGCCGCCAGGCAGCCTGGAAAGGCATGCCTTCCACCGGCACCACCTCCGCGAGGCCGCTCGCGGGGCCGCTGGAAGGCCCGAAATACCGAAATGCGGTAGAGGCATCGCCCGAGAGCAGGCTGACGGGGGATTGCAGCGTTTGCGCGGGGGCTGGCAGGATCAGGAGAAGCAAAAGAATCAGGAATGCCGGCATAACCCAACCTGCATTTCATCCTCTCTCAAACCGGAATCTCGCGCAGGGAGCCGGATGGCGGGCCGGTTCTGGGATAATCGGAGACGCGAAATGCGCCGTTTTCTGGCGAGACTGGGACGCGCGCTGGCCGGCGCCTACCGGCACGGAGCGCTGGGCTACGCCAAGGGGGCAGCCTACTCCGCGCTGCTCGCGTTTTTCCCCGTGTTGACGACCACCACCGCCGTGCTCGTCCACATGAACGCCGAGGCGGTGAGCCGGCGCATCACCGCCATGCTGTTCCGGGTGGCGCCGCCCGGAGTGGAGGAGCTGATCCGTTACTACGTGGCGCAACGGGGTGCACGTCCGCTGGCGCTGCCGGTCGCCGCGTTCTTGCTGGCGCTGTGGGCGGCTTCGGGCGTGATGGTGAGCCTGATGGAGGCGTTCAACGCAGCCTACGGGAAGACGAATCCGCGGGGCGTGATCATGACCCGGCTGGTGGCGTTGTGGCTGGTGCTGGTGGCGCTGCTGCCGGTGGTGGGGGCCACAGCGCTGATGGTGTTCGGCGACCGTGCCGTAAACTCCCTGCTGTATTGGTTGGGCGTGCTCGAGGCGGGGGAAACACTGGAAGGCGGCGTGCGCCTGCTGGGGAGCCTCATTCGATACGCGCTCGCCTGCGGGGCCATGGTCCTGGTGGCGGCCCTTCTGTACTGGTTCGGCCCAGCGGCAGGGCGCAAGAGGCGCATCTGGCCCGGCGCCATGCTGGCGACGGCATTGTGGTTCCTGCTCACGGCGGCCTTTGCCTGGTATGTCCGCAACATCGCCGACTACAATGTTTTGTATGGGAGCATCGGCGCGGTGATCGCGCTGTGCGTCTGGATGTACCTGCTGGCGCTGACCGCCATCGTCGGGTGTGAATTCAACGTGAATTCCGGAAAATCATGAGCCGCTACCGCCTTGGAATCGACTATCAGCCGCGGGGCGACCAGGGCGAGGCGATCCGGCAGCTGGTGCGCGGGGTGGAAAACGGCGAGCAACACCAGGTGCTGCTCGGCGTCACGGGCAGCGGCAAGACCTTCACCATCGCGAAGGTGATCGAGGAGACCGGCAGGCCTGCCCTGATCATGGCCCACAACAAAATCCTGGCGGCCCAGTTGTACCAGGAATTCAAGACTTTTTTCCCGCACAATGCGGTGGAATATTTTGTCAGTTATTACGACTATTACCAGCCGGAAGCGTACATCCCCGCGACGGATACCTACATCGAGAAGGAAGCCACCATCAACGAGGAGCTGGACAAGCTGCGGATGTCCGCCACGCGGAGCCTTTTCGAGCGGCGGGACTGCATCATCGTGGCCAGCGTGAGCTGCATTTACGGGCTGGGCTCGCCGGAGGCCTACTACGGGATGCTGCTGATGCTCGAGAAAGGCCAGCGCATTTCGCGGGAGAGCATCCTCTCGAAGCTCGTGGAGATCCTGTACGAGCGGAACGACCAGGACTTCCGGCGGGGAACGTTCCGCGTGCGCGGGGACGTGATCGAAATCTGGCCCACCTACGAGGACGACGCCTTTCGCATCGAGCTGTGGGGCGACGAGGTGGAGAGCCTGAGCCGCATCGATCCCCTGCTCGGGCAGGTGAAAGAGCGTCTTCTCCGGCTGCCGATTTATCCGAAGACGCACTATGTGATGAGCGCCGACATGAAGGAGCGGGCGCTGCAGAGCATCGAGGAAGAGCTCGTCTGGTGGAAGAAAGAGCTGGAGAAGCAGGGCAAGCTCGTCGAGGCGCAACGCGTGTGGCAGCGCACGATGTTCGACCTCGAGATGATCCGCCAGGTGGGCTTCTGCCACGGCATCGAGAACTACTCGCGCCACTTCAGCGGACGACTGCCGGGGGAGCCGCCGCCCACGCTGCTCGATTATCTACCCGCGGACGCGCTGATGATCATCGACGAGAGCCATCAAACGGTGCCGCAGATCGGAGGAATGTACCACGGGGACCGCTCCCGGAAGGAGAACCTCGTCAAGTACGGCTTCCGCCTGCCGAGCGCGCTGGACAACCGTCCGCTCACCTTCGAGGAGTTCGAGCACCGCGTCCATCAGACGATCTACGTTTCGGCGACGCCCGGGCCGTACGAGCTGACCAAGTCCGGCGGCGTGGTGGTGGAGCAGATCATCCGTCCCACGGGGCTGGTGGATCCCGAAGTGGAGGTGCGTCCGATCCGCGGGCAGGTGGACGATCTGCTGGGCGAGATCCGGGCGCGCGTGAACCGCGGGCAGCGCGTGCTGGTGACCACGCTCACCAAGCGCATGGCCGAGGATCTGCGCGAATACTACGCCGAGCTCGGCGTGCGCTGCGCCTACATGCACAGCGAGGTGTCGACGCTTGACCGCGTGAAGATCCTGCGCGACCTGCGCCGGGGCGACATCGACGTTCTGATCGGCGTCAACCTGCTGCGCGAGGGGCTGGACCTGCCGGAAGTCTCGCTGGTGGCCATCCTGGACGCGGACAAGGAGGGCTTCCTCCGCTCCACGGGGTCGCTGATCCAGACCATCGGGCGCGCCGCGCGCAATGTGGAAGGCAAGGCCATCCTGTACGCGGACGTGATCACCGACAGCATGCGGCGCGCGATCGAGGAGACCGAGAGGCGCCGCCGCATTCAGAAGCAGTACAACGAGGAGCACGGGATCACTCCGGAAACCATCGTCAAGCCCGTCGACATGACGCTGGCGATGATCGCCGAAGCCGATTACGTGACGCCGCCGCTGGAAGAAGCGCCCGAGGAGCCCGAATTCATGACTCCGGAGCAGCGCGAGAAACTCATCGCCGAACTGGAGCAGAAAATGCGGGAAGCGGCGCGGGCATTTGAATTCGAGAAGGCGGCACAGTATCGTGACCGTATCAAGGCGTTGCGGACGCCCAAGCCCTATGAGCCCGTGGAAGCCGCTGGGATTGATCGCCTCGGGGAGGATGACTGATTCGCTCCTGCTGCGGCGTCCTGCGCTTTCCCGGCATCTGGGGCCGGTGGTGGCCGCAAGCCGCCGGCTGGCCTCGCGCTATGCAAATTCTCTGCGGGCGGGCAGCCCGGGCGAGGTGGAGGAACTTCGTTCTTGCGGGTTGATTCTGGTGCAGCCGGGCGGGGAGGGGGCGGACCGCGTCCTCGACCTTCTGCGGAGGAGCGCGCCGTGGAAGGGTTCCCACTTTGCCCTGCTCAGCGCCGAATCGGACTCCTCCGCGCTTGGCGAGCTCCGGGAGGGCGGCGCGCTGGTCTGCTCAGTGGCGGCGATCCCCTCCCGGGCTCGTGATGTGGTGATTCTGGAGGGCGACCGCCGCGCGGTGCGGCGCGCGCGGCAGTGGCTGGCCGAGGCGCGGCTGCGGTGCCTGGAGCTCTCGCCCGGAGGCAAGCCGCTGGTTTTGCTGGGCCTGCTGACGGCTTCCAGTCTGTTGACGCCCTTGCTCGACTCGGCGCTGATGACGCTTCGCGCCGCCGGCATCGGCTCCCGCGAGGCCCGGCGGCTGCTCCACGACGCGGCGGAGGCGGCCGTGCGGGCGTTTCTGGCTCGCGGCCGCCAGAGCTGGGAGAATCCCGGCGCTCCGCGGCGCGCGGAACTCGCGGTCCGGTGCTTCGAGAATGCCATCCGTGCCGTGCCCGCGCTGGCGGAATTCCAGAAGGAGATCTTCGAAGCCGTGCAGCGGCACTACGGGGCCGGGGCGGACGCCCGGCACGGGCAAGATTCCAGCTTCTCGGCAAGGGCCGGAAGCATCACCTGAGTGTGGGCTTTCTCCGCCCGCTCAAGGTAGAATCGGGATTGTAGTTCCTCCTACTGGTCTCATGCTGAAATCCAAGATCGAAAAGCCGGAAGACTTGAATCCTGTAGAAACGCAGGAGTGGCTGGAAGCGCTGGATCAGGTGATCGAGGAGGGCGGACCGGAGCGGGCGCGCTATCTGCTGGAGCGCCTGGCAACCAGCGCCGCCATGAAGGGCGTGCCCGCCGCTCTGGGCGTCAACACGCCATACCTGAACACCATCCCCGCCAGCGAGGAAGTGCCTTACCCCGGAGACCGCGAGCTGGAGCGGCGCATCAAGAGCCTGGTGCGCTGGAACGCCGTCGCCATGGTGGTGCGCGCCAACAAGTACGACGACGGCATTGGCGGCCACATCTCCACGTTCGCCTCTTCGGCCACCTTGTATGAGGTCGGCTTCAACCACTTCTTCCGCGCCGTCATCGACACGCCCGATGGCCCCCAGCCCGGGGATCTTGTGTACTTCCAGGGCCACGCCTCTCCGGGCATGTACGCCCGCGCGTTTCTGGAGGGCAGGCTGACGGAGGAACACCTGAAGAACTTCCGGCACGAATTGCGCGATACGCCCGGGCTCAGCTCCTATCCGCACCCGTGGCTGATGCCCGACTTCTGGCAATTTCCCACCGTCAGCATGGGGCTGGGGCCGATCAACGCCATCTACCAGGCGCGCTTCATGCGCTATCTGGAAAACCGCGGGCTGCTGCCGCGCACCGACCGCAAGGTGTGGGCCTTCCTGGGCGATGGCGAAATGGACGAGCCGGAGTCGCGCGGCGCGCTGCAAATCGCGGCCAACGAGAATCTGGACAACCTGATCTTCGTCATCAACTGCAACCTGCAGCGGCTGGACGGCCCCGTGCGCGGCAACTCGAATATCATCCAGGAGCTGGAGGCGTGGTTCCGCGGCGCGCGCTGGAACGTGATCAAAGTCATCTGGGGCAGCGGCTGGGACCGGCTGCTCGAGAAAGACAAGACCGGCCTGCTGGTGCGCCGCATGCACGAGTGCGTCGACGGCGACTACCAGAACTTCAAGGCCCGCGGCGGCGCCTACGTCCGGCAGGAGTTCTTCGGAAAGTATCCGGAGCTGCTCGAGCTGGTCGCCGACATGAGCGACGAGGAGCTGGCCAACCTGCCGCGCGGCGGCCATGATCCCGTCAAGGTTTACAACGCCTACAAGCGCGCCTTCGAACACACAGGGTCGCCCACGGTGATCCTGGCGAAAACGGTGAAGGGCTACGGGCTCGGGGAGGCTGCCGAAGGGCGCAACACGACCCACCAGCAGAAGAAGCTCAACGAGAACGAGCTTCTGAAACTGCGCGAGCGGTTCCGCATCCCGATTCCCGAGTCCACCGTTCACACGGTTTCCTTTTACCGTCCGCCGGATGACTCCCCCGAGATGAAATACCTGCGGCAGCGCCGCGAGGCTCTGGGCGGCTATCTGCCGGCGCGCACGGCGCCTCCGGTGCGGTTGCAGGTGCCCGGGCTGGAGTATTTCGAGGAATCGCTGAAGGGCAGCGGCGGGCGCCCGGTGTCGACGACGATGGCCTTCGTCGCCATCCTGAAGCAGCTGCTCAAGCACCCGGAGATCGGGCGGCGCATCGTGCCCATCATCCCGGACGAGGCGCGAACGTTCGGCATGGAGAGCCTGTTCCGCCAGATTTCGATCTACGCGCCCGGCGGGCAGCTCTACAAACCTGTCGACAGCGAGCAGTTCCTGTACTACAAGGAGTCGCGGGACGGGCAGATCCTCGAGGAGGGCATCACCGAGGCGGGTTCCATGGCGAGCTTCACCGCCGCGGGCACGTCGCATTGCAACTACGGCGTGCCGATGATCCCCTTCTACACCTACTACTCGATGTTCGGCTTCCAGCGGGTGGGCGACATGGTGTGGGCGTTCGGCGACTCGCGCGGGCGTGGCTTCCTGATGGGCGCCACCGCCGGGCGCACCACGCTGAACGGCGAGGGGCTGCAGCACGAGGACGGCCACAGCCACGTGCTCTTCAGCACGGTGCCGAACTGCATCACCTATGATCCGGCCTATGCCTACGAGCTGGCCGTCATCATCCAGGACGGCTTGCGCCGGATGTACGCCGAGAACGAGGACGTCTTCTACTACATCACGATCTGCAACGAGAACTACGTGCAGCCGCCGATCCCGGAAGGCGAGGGAGTGGTGGAGGGAATCCTGAAAGGGATTTACCGGGTCCGCGCGAGCACGAACGGGCCTGCGCGGGTGCAGCTGTGGGGCAGCGGCTCCATCCTGAACGAGGCGCTGCGGGCGCAAAAGCTGCTGTGGGAGAAGTTCCAGATTCCTGCCGACGTCTGGAGCGTGACGAGCTACAACCGGCTGCGCGCGGAGGCGCTGGAAATCGAACGCTGGAACCGCCTGCATCCGGCCGGGCCCGTGCGAAAGCCATTTATCCAGCAGGTGGCGGAGAGCACCGAAGGCCCTATCGTCGCTGCATCGGACTACATGAAGGTGCTGGCCGATCAGCTGGCGCCGTGGCTCGGCGGCAGGCTGGTGTCGCTGGGCACGGACGGCTACGGGCGCAGCGACTCGCGCCCCTATCTGCGGCGCTTCTTCGAGGTGGACGCGGAATCGATCGCGGCAGCGGCGCTGGAACGGCTGTCGCGGTGGGGCGAACTGAGCCCGCAGGAGGCCGAGCGCGCCATCCTGGAGCTGGGCATCGACCCCGAAAAGCCCTACGCAGTCAAGCGTTGACGGATTTGTCACGGGGCCCTGCGCCCTTGTATACTGAGTGGAAGGAATCGCCTGCATTCCCCACTCCCTGAAAAACGGATCTGGAGTAGGCCATGTCGAAATATTGCCCTGTGACAGGGAAAAAGCCGGCCAGCGGCCACCGCGTTTCGCACGCCAATAACCGCGCCAAGCGCGTCTTCGAACCGAATCTGCATTTCAAGCGCCTCTGGTCTCCCCAACTGAAGCGGTTCGTGCGGCTGCGCCTCAGCGCCCGCGCGCTGCGGATCATCGACAAGAAGGGCGTGGACGCGGTTCTGGCCGAGCTCCGCGCCAAGGGCGTGAAGTTCTAGCTCCGGGAGGTTTTCATGCCGCGCATCACTGTCAAGCTGGTCTCCTCGGCAGGCACGGGCCACTTCTACACCACCACCAAGAACCCCAAGGCCAAGACCGACAAGCTCGTCCTGAAGAAGTACGATCCCAAGATCCGCAAGCACGTCGAGTACAAGGAAGCCAAGATCTGATTCCAACGGATCCGTCCGTTCCTGTTTCAGGCCGCCCGCCGCGCCGGGCGGCCTTTTCCTTGAATGAGCGGGCATTGATTCCGGGCTGCTGCTCCCTGTAGTCTCTGGAGAGGGGATGGAAGCAAAGCAATTGCGCTACTTTCTGGCCGTGGCGCGCGCCGGCAGCTTCGTCAAGGCGGCCGAGGCCGAGGGCGTCGCCCAGCCCTCGCTGTCCCAGATGATCCGCAGGCTGGAAGACGACCTCGGAGTGCCGCTGTTTGACCGGCTGGGCAGAACCGTGAAACTGACCGCCCACGGCGAAGCGCTTCTGCCCCACGCCGAAGCCGTGCTGCGGGAGATGGAAATGGCGCGGCAGGCGGTGGAAGCAGGCAAGTCGCCGGAGCGCGGCAGGGTCCGGCTGGGCGTCATCCCCACGCTTCTGCCCGGCGCGGCAGCCCCGGCTGTCCGCGACTTCGAGCGGCAGTACCCGGAGATCACCCTTGAGCTTCACGAGCAGGTCACCGAACGGCTGATCGAGAAGCTGCGTTTGGGAGAACTGGACCTGGCTCTGGTCGCATTGCCCCTGAAGCACGATGAGATCGTCTGCAGCGAGCTGTTCCGCGAACCGCTGCTCGCCGCCGTGCCGCCGGATCACGAAATGGCCGGCGCAGACGCGGTGGCGCTCTCGAAGTTGAAGGGCGAGAAGCTGCTGCTGCTGCGCGAAGGCCACTGCCTCCGCGAGGACGTTCTGGAGGCGTGCACGCGGGCGCGGGCGGATTTCGAGACGTTCTTTGAGTCCGACCAGCTCGACAGCCTGCTGGCGCTGGTGGAAGCCGGCTTCGGGGTGAGCCTGGTGCCTGCCACGGCGGCCCGCCGCAACGGCGGCTGCCGCTTTCTCCCCCTGGAACCGCAGGCGGTTCGCCGGGTGGGCTATGCCCTCGCTCGTGGACATCACGCCTTGCCCGCCCAGCGCACGCTGGTGCGGTTCCTCAAGCAATACCCTTGGGACTCGCTCTTCCTTCTGAAGGGGAACGTTCAGAAGAGCAGCCGCTGACTCCTTCCGGCGAAATCTCCGCCCCGCTCGTCCGGGTTGCTGTCGGCGAGGAACTCAGCTACTCTCCCCGCCGTTCTGGGGAGCTCGACCGACGATGGGAACCCTCCGAAAGGGCTGAGAACATTTTGCGGGTGAATTCGGACAAGCGGCCCGGCAAGTGCATCACACCTGAGGACAGAGCGGCCTGTCCCCATCTCCGCTTTCCTCAGATTCTTCCTGCACATCAACGCGAGCCCTGACGCCAACATGGCGGCTTTCCGGATCCGCTCTCGCTCTCGATCTCCCCTGCCTGGCGCTTGCGCCAAGGCCGCACGGCTCGCACTTCTCGTACACAGGATGCGCAGTTCCCCCGGCGCTTGCGCCGGGGCCGCGCTGCCTGTGTTCCTGCCTCGCCGCATGAGCCCGGCCGGAGCAGCCGACATCACTCGCGGGACCAGGCTGCCGCCCGGTCGGCTCCAATGATCGCCTCGGTGCAACTGTGAGAGAGCGACCAACGCGGCCCCGGCGCAAGCGCCGGGGGAACTGCGTGGGCAAAGGGAGGACAACGGTGACAACGCGGCCCCGACGCAAGCGCCGGGGGAACTGCGTGGGCCATGCGTCCTCGATCCGAGCGTCGGGGAGACTGTGCGATCTGCGGACCGCGGTGTAAACGTCATTGAAATCTCACGGGCACAACCCCGCCCCGGTGGGAGCGGCCGGCACTCGCGCGCTGTCCTGGCCGCGCCGCCACGCCCTCGCACGGAGCGCAATCAGGGTTTCCTTGGCGCTTGCGCAAGGCCGCACGGCTCGCACTTCTCGTACACAGGATGCGCAGTTCCCCCGGCGCTTGCGCCGGGGCCGCGCTGCCTGTGTTCCTGCCTCGCCGCATGAGCCCGGCCGGAGCAGCCGACATCACTCGCGGGACCAGGCTGCCGCCCGATCGGCTCCAATGATCGCCTCGGTGCAACTGTGAGAGAGCGACCAACGCGGCCCCGACGCAAGCGTCGGGGGGAATGTGCGAACCTCGGGCGACCAAGGCTCGCAGCATTGCACTGGTACCCGGACAGCGCGAAGGTGCAGGTGGCCTCCGGCATGGATCGGGATGTTCCGTGACCCCCCTCGGCCCCGCCCGCATTCAAGGAATCAACGACTTAGCCGGGGACTTCCAAGGGTATCGATTTGACGACAGTGAATCCAGAAATCCTCGGGCGGTGAACATCTTCGCGAGGCTCGTCAGAATCTGCATAATGTTGCTAGGGATTATGTAGATCGTCTATCCTGTCGCCATGGGATCCAATGGCGACTCCGCCCTGGCGCATCTCCGGTGGCTGGAAGCCGAAAGCATCCACATCCTCCGGGAGGGCGCAGCGCAGTTCGCCCGCCCTGTGCTGCTGTACTCCATCGGCAAGGACTCCTCAGTGCTGCTGCACCTGGCGAGGAAGGCCTTTTGGCCCGCCCCGATTCCCTTCCCCCTGCTGCATATCGACACTACCTACGAATACCCGGAGATCCTCGAGTTCCGGGACCGGCACGTCCGCGAGATCGGCGGGCGGCTGGTGGTCTACACCAACCGCGAGGCGGTGGAACGCGGCGCGAATCCGTATGATCTTGGCACGGCGAAGTGCTGCCAGCTGCTGCGCACGCAGGCGCTGGTGAAGGCGTTGAAAGAGGGCGGCTACGACGCCGCGTTCGGCGGCGCGCGGCGGGACGAGGAGCGCTCGCGCGCCAAGGAGCGCGTGTTTTCCTTCCGCGACCGCAACGGGCATTGGGATCCGAAGACGCAGCGTCCGGAGCTGTGGTCGATCTACAACGGGCGCATCGACCCGGGCGAGAGCATGCGGATCTTCCCGCTGTCGAACTGGACGGAAGCCGACGTCTGGCGCTACATCGCGCTGGAGAACATCCCGGTGGTGCCGCTGTACTTTGCCAAGCCGCGGGATGTGGTGGTGCGAAACGGAACGCTGATTCTGCTCGAGTCCGGCGTGCGGCTGCTGCCGGGAGAGAAAGTCGAACGCGTCATGTGCCGCCTGCGCACGCTGGGCTGCACGCCCTGCAGCGGGGCGATCCGCTCCGAGGCGGACACGGTGGAGAAGATTATCGCCGAACTGCGCGAATTCCGCCGGTCGGAGCGGGAAAACCGCGTCATCGACCACGATCAGGACGGCTCCATGGAGCTGAAGAAACGGGAGGGCTACTTCTGATGGCGGCATCCGCAGACACTGCTGTTCGCACGCTCCCTCTGGCGCACTTCCTCCGACGAGAAGGCGAGCGCTCCATGCTGCGCGTCTCCACGGCGGGCAGCGTGGACGACGGTAAATCGACGCTCATCGGAAGGCTGCTGCACGACACGCAGAGCGTCTACGAGGATCAGCTGGAAGCGGTGCGGAAGAGCCCCGTGAACCGCTCGGGCAAGGCGGTGGATTTCTCGCTTCTGACTGACGGACTGCGGGCGGAACGCGAGCAGGGGATCACGATCGACGTCGCGTACCGCTACTTTTCCACCGCGCGCCGCACTTTCATCCTGGCCGACACGCCCGGCCATGAGCAGTACACGCCCAACATGGCCACGGGCGCCTCGACGGCGGACGTGGCGGTGATCCTGGTGGATGCGCGCAAGGGGCTGCTGGCGCAGTCGCGCCGCCACGCCTTCATCGCGGCGCTGCTGGGTGTGCCGGAGCTGGTGGTGGCGGTCAACAAGATGGACCTGGTCGGCTACGGCCGCGAGGTGTTCGAGGCGATCCGTGCCCAGTTCCTGCAGCTTGCCCCCCGGCTGCGCGGGGCGCGTCTCACTTTCATTCCGGTCAGCGCGCTCGAAGGGGACAACGTGGTGGAGCGGTCGGCGCGCATGCCGTGGTACGAGGGACCGGCGCTGCTCGAATTTCTGGAGAGCCTCGAACCGGCGGCAAGCGTCTGCAACGGGCCTTTCAGGTTCCCGGTGCAGATGGTCATTCGTCCGCATGACGGATTCCGCGGTTTCGCGGGCCGGATCGTCTCCGGGCGCGTGAAGCCGGGTGACGCGGTGTTGGAGCTGCCTTCGGGCAGGCGCACGGCGGTGGAGCGGATCGTCACCTTCGATGGCGACCTCGAGGAGGCCGTGGCGCCGATGTCGGTAACGCTGGTGCTGGCCGACGAGATCGATGTGTCACGCGGCTCCATGCTGGCAGCCGCGGAGCAGCCTCCGTCGTTCAGCCGCCGCTTCGAGGCGCACACGGTGTGGATGAGCACCGAGCTGCTGGATCCGGGCAAAACGTACCTGCTGCGGCACGGGCCGAACGAAGTGCAGGCGCGGGCGCTGGCTGTGCGTCACGCCGTAGACATCACGACGCTCGAGGAGCGCCCCGCGGCGGCGCTCGGCTGGAGCGAGATCGGGCTGGTGCTGTGGGAGGCCTCGCGCCCGCTGGCATTCGACCGTTATGCGGACGTGCGCGACAACGGCGCGTTCGTGATCGTCGATCCGCACACCAACAGAACCATCGCGGCAGGCATGATCGAGGCCGCGGCCGAGGATCCGCAGGCGGCCCGGCGCGCGCGGCCGCAGCATTTCCGCGCCGCGCGAGTGACGCCCGCCGAGCGCAAGCAACGCAGCGGGCACACGGGCGCGCTGATTCTGGCGGACGTGCACTCGGCGGCGGCGCACGGGCTCGAGCGGCGTCTTTTCGAGCACGGCGCCGACGTGCTGCTGCTGGACCGGGAAGTGGCGCCGCTTGAGCCGCTGCTGGACGCCGGGCTGCTGGTGATCGCGCCGCGCACTGCCGGCGCGTCCCGTTTTCCGGTGCTGGCGCTTCCCGCGCAGGAGCGCCCCGAAGAGGCGGAGGCGGTCGTCGAGTGGGCGATTGCCGAGTTGCGGCGGCTGGGCGTTCTCGCCGGCCGCGACGAATTCAACGCAGGGGAGGGCATCTGATGACGCAGGAATCCCGGCCGGTTTCCGCGGCGGAAAAGATCAAGGCCTCGAGCCGCCATTTGCGGGGATCCATCGCCGAAGAGCTGGGCAACGACGCGCCCCAATTCGGCAAGGAGAGCGTCCTGCTCCTGAAATTCCACGGCATCTATCAGCAGCATGACCGCGATGTGCGCAAGGAGCAGGCGCAGAAGGTCTACTCCTGCATGGTGCGCGTGAGCGTGCCCGGAGGGCGCCTGGAGGCAGCACAGTTTCTCGCTCTTCGCAGGCTGGCCAATACGGTGGGCGACGGCACATTGCGGCTGACCTCCCGCGGCGGCGTGCAGTATCACTATGTCGGGAAGCGCGACCTGCGCGACCTGATCCGAGGGATTCAGCAAGCCGGGCTCAGCACGCTGGCCGCCTGCGGCGATGTAGTGCGCAACGTGGTCTGCACGGCGGCGCCGTTCGATTCGCCGGAGGCGCGCAGCCTCGATCACTGGGTGCGGCTGGTGGACCGCTCGCTCAAGCCGCGCACGCGCGCCTACGCCGAGATCTGGCTCGACGGCGAGCGCGCCGCTTCGCTCGCCCCGCCAGAGGACGAGGTCGAGCCGCTGTATGGCGAGACCTACCTGCCGCGAAAATTCAAGATCGCCTTCACGCGGGAGGGCGATAACACAGTGGATGTTTACGCGGAAGACCTCGCCTTTGTCGCCCACTTCGATCAGGGACAAGTGGCGGGCTTCACGTTCCTCGCCGGCGGAGGCATGGGGCAGACCAATGGCGACAAGAACACATTCCCGCGCGCCGCGGATCCGATCGGCTTCATCCTCCCCGAGCAGGTTCTCGACGTGGCCAAGGCCGTGGTCTCGATCCACCGCGACTTCGGCGACCGCTCCAACCGCCGCCACGCGCGGCTCAAATACATCCTTGCGGAACGCGGCGTGGAGTGGTTCCGGCAGGAGCTCGCGGCACGCCTGGGCTGGATGCCCGCGCCGCCGCGCCCGCTGGCGTGGCAACGCCATGAAGACTGGCTCGGCTGGCACCGTCAGGACGAAACGCGGTGGTTTTTTGGACTGCGCGTGGTGAGCGGGCGGCTGGCGGGGACGATCCTCGACGGCGTCACAGCTGCGGTGGAGGCGCTCGGGCCGCAGCTGCGCATCACGCCGCAGCAAAACCTCCTGTTCACCGGGCTCGGCGAGCAACAGAAGCCGGTGCTCGAAGAGATCCTGCGCAAGCATGGCGTTCCGCTGCCGCACGAATTGCCGCCGCTGCTGCGCTATTCGATGGCGTGCCCCGCGCTTCCCACCTGCGGACTGGCGCTGGCCGACAGCGAACGCGTGCTGCCTCCGGTGGTCGAGTCCATCCGGAGGGAAGCGCAGGCCGTCGGCGTGGATGACGAGCGAATCCACCTGCGCATGACCGGCTGCCCGAACGGATGCGCGAGACCCTACACGGCGGAGATCGGGATTGTGGGCCAAAGCCCGAAGCTCTACAGCCTGTACCTGGGCGGTTCCCCGCTGGCGACGCGGCTGGCCGAACTCTACACGCACAACGTGCCACAGGAGAAGCTGGGCGAAATGCTCCGGCCCCTGTTGCAAGCCTGGGCCGCGGAGCGCAAGCCGGGCGAAGCCTTCGGCGACTACTGCCACCGCGTGGGCGTGGCGGCGCTTCGTTCGCGCTTTCTGGAGGCGGCCCAATGAGCGCGCTGCTGCCCCTGATGCTCGATCTGCGCGGCTGGCGCTGCGCCGTGCTGGGCGGAAGCGCGATGGCAGAAGAGAAAGTCCGCACGCTGCTGGCAGCGGACGCAGCCATCACGGTGATCGCGTCTTCGCTCACTCCCGCGCTGCAAGAGATGGCGAACGCGGGACGGATCGAGTGGCTCGAGCAGGATCCCCGCCCGGAGCATTTGCGAGGTTTCCGCCTCGCCATCAGCGCCTTGGTAGACGCAGCGCGGAATGCCGCGTTTTCGCAGGAGGCGGAGCGGCTCGGCGTGCTGTTCAACGCTGCCGATGATCCGGCGCACTGCCGGTTCATTCTTCCTTCTGTGCACCGTCAGGGGGGCCTGCTGATCGCAGTGTCCACGAGCGGGCGATGCCCTGCGCTGGCCGTGCGTCTGAAGGAGCGGTTCGCGTCGGAATTCGGCCCGCACTACGCAAAATTCCTGGAAATGGCTGCGGAGCTGCGCCGGCGGCTGCCGGCGGCGGTGCCGGACTTCGCTGCGCGTCGGCGCGTCTGGTACCGCATCGTCGATTCTCCTGTTCTGGAGCTGATTCGCACCGGGCGCGATGCCGAAGCCCGCGCGCTGGTGGAGGAGATTCTCGCAGAAAGACGAAGGGAGGAGGCGGCATGAACCCTCTGGACGAAGCCCGCAATGCCCTGGACACCGCTCTGGCACGGCACGGCGAGAGGGCGTGCCTGACGTGCAGCTTTCAGGCCGAGGACATGGCCGTGCTTCACATGGCCCGGCAATTCGCGCCGGAGCTGCCTGTGCTGTTTCTCGAAACCGGCTACCACTTCCCGGAGACGCTTGCCTACCGCGACGAGATGGCCCTGCGCTGGAACCTGCGGCTCGTGAATCTTCAGGCGCAGCTATCCCGCGAAGAGCATGAGGCGCGATTCGGCATTCTCTATCGATCCGATCCCGCGGCGTGCTGCCGCATGCGCAAGGTGGAACCGCTGCTGGAGGGGCTGGAGCCGTATGATTTGTGGATCACGGGATTGCGGCGCGAGCAGTCTCCCACGCGGCGCAACCTGCAACTGCAAGAGACGCACACGCTGCCTTCCGGGCGCGTGATCGTGAAGCTGAATCCGCTGGCAGCGTGGACCTGGAAGGACGTTCTCTCCTACTGCGTAGCCAATGACATCCCGCTGCTGCCCCTGTATGAGCAGGGTTACTCGAGCATCGGCTGCGCGCCCTGCACGGCGAAACCGTTAGATCCGTCGAATCCGCGCTCCGGGCGATGGGGCGGCGCGAAGCTCGAATGCGGCATCCACACGTTCGACCGCGAGGCTTGAGCCATGATGTCTCTGGCAGGCTTCCTGGTGGCGCTCGCTGTGGGGCTGACGGGCGTGGGCGGCGGCGTGCTGCTGACGCCGGTGCTGATCCTCGCTTTCGGCATGCCGCCTGCGGCTGCCGTGGGCACGGCGCTGCTGTTTGTGACCGTGGTGAAGCTGCTCGCCGCGCCGCTGTATGTGATGCGCAGGCAGGTCGACTACCGCGCCGCCGGGCTGCTTCTGGCCGGCGGGCTGCCGGGCGCGGCGGCGGGCGTTTTCGTGCACCGCTGGTTCTCTCGCGGGGACTTGCGCGCGACGGTGCTGGCGCTGGTCGGGCTCACCATCGTGTTGCTGGCGTTGATCCAGATGTGCCGCCTGCTGCGGCGGCAGGCTTCCGGAGCGTCACAGAAAGCGCGGCGGCACTGGCTTGCGTGGATCGGGCTGCCGATCGGAATCGAAGTGGGCTTCTCCTCGGCAGGCGCGGGGGCGCTGGGCAATCTCGCGCTGATGAACTGCACGCAGGCGGCGCCTGCTGTCGTGGTGGGAACAGATCTGGTGTTCGGACTCGCGCTGGCTGCCGCCGCAGGAGGCTTGCACTTCACCGCGGGCCATGTCGACGCGGAGTCGCTGCAAGCCCTCTGCCTCGGCGGCATCCCCGGCGCCCTGTTGGGCGCGGGGCTGGCCGTGTATCTTCCGGCGCGTCCTTTCCGCGCCGCGCTGACGCTGTTGATGTTCGGCCTCGGCTCCAGGCTGCTGTGGGAAGGGCTGCGGGGATTTGTAAGATGAAGCGTGCTTCCACCATTTACCTGGTTGGCGCAGGACCGGGACGCGCCGATCTGCTGACGCTGCGCGCAGCGCGCATCCTGGCAGAGGCGGATGTTGTCCTGTACGACCGGCTGGTTTCCGCCGAGGTGCTCGCAATGGCGAGGCCCGGTGCGCTCCTGGTGGATGCAGGCAAGGAGCACGGACGGCAGCAGGAGACGCAGGCGCGCATCCTCGAGCAGCTCGACTCGTTCGCCCGCCGCTTCAGAACAGTGGTGCGGCTCAAGGGCGGCGATCCTTGCGTGTTCGGGCGCGGCGCAGAAGAGTGGCTGTGGCTGAGCGCACGCGGCTGGAACGTGGAGGTCGTGCCCGGCATATCTTCCGCGCTCGCCGTTCCGGAGATGGCGGGCATCCCGCCGACCTTTCGCGGAATGGCGCGCAGCTTCGCCGTCGTTACAGGCCATGCCTGCGGCGAGGAGGAACCGGATTGGAAGGCGCTGGCGCGTGTCGACACCCTGATCATCCTGATGGGAGTCTCCCGAAGAGCAGAGATCGCGCGGCGTTTGACCGGCGCGGGACGAGACCCGCGCCAACCGGTGGCCTTTCTCGAAAACGGCACTCTGGCGCAGGAGCGGATCGTCGTTTCGGATCTCGAGACTGTGGCCGCAGGCGCCGTCGAAGTCACCAATCCTGCCGTCATGGTTGCAGGAGAGGTGGTACGCGTGCGGGAAGAGCTGCAGGCTCTTGCAGCCGGTGCCGTCCTGGCTGCCTCCTCATAAGCCTCGAGGGTCTCCGGCGAGCGAAAGCCTGCCGAAAGAGCCTTTCGTCCGGCCACGAGATCGGCTAAATTGGAGGGCGATCTCCCGGATTTGCCTGCGGGCGTCTCTGCCCTGGAGTGCGGCAGGCGCCCGGAGACCGGGACCGACTACAGCCGGATTTCGGAGGGTGCTCCATGCCCCCATCGCCGGGCGCGCTCCACCCCGGACCCGCTTCCGGGATTCATATCCTCGCCGGAGCGGGCAGTTCCGTCACCCACTATCGGCAGCCCCGGCAACGTCCGTTCACGGAAGAGGAAGCCGGATCGACGACCATTCTGTTCGGCAATCTGACGCCGAAGCACGACGCACTGATCGAGGCAGTGTTTCAGGGATGCGGTTACCGGTGCCGCGCGCTGCCCACGCCGCGCCGCTCCAACTACGAGACTGGCGTGGAATTTTGCAACCACGGCCTGTGCAATCCGAACTATTACACCGCGGGAAATTTGATCGATTTTCTCCGGCACTTGCAGCGCCAGGGCCTGACGGCGGAAGAGATCGTCCGCTCTTTCGTGTATTTCACGATCGGAGGCTGCGGCCCCTGCCGCTTTGGAATGTATGAATCCGAATACCGGCAGGCATTGGAGGATGCAGGGTTCCCGGGATTTCGCGTGCTCACGTTTCTCGCAGCCTCGGCGATCCGCGAAGGCTCGCCGCACCCCGGGCTGAAATTCACGGCCAATTTCGGTCTGGGCATGCTGAACGCCCTGATTTTGGGCGACATTCTCTTCGACATGAGTTATCGCATCCGCCCGTTTGAAATACAGCCGGGCGCGACTGATGCTGCCATCGAAGACGCCTTGTCCGTGCTCGCGGAACACTTGCGCGGCCAGGGCAACTACGAGCCTTTCCGCATCCGCCCCCGGGGAGGTTTGGCGCGCTGGCTCGCGATCTTTTGCAAGATCCGCCATCACTTGCGGGGGCCGCAGTGGCAGAGGGCGCTGGAAGAGTGCCGGAGGCGCCTTTCGGAGGTGCGCGTGGACTGGCTTCGCATGATGCCTGTGGCGAAAGTCACCGGAGAGTTCTACTCGGCTCTTTCCGAAGGCGAGGCCAATTACGATCTGTATCGCTATCTGGAGCGCCACGGCGCGGAAGTTCGCGTCGATCCCATCACGAATCTCATCCTGTACTGGCTGTATCAGGCGAGGCTGAACAACCGCCGCCGGAGGGGGCTGCGCCCGGGCTTCTGGAAGAAGGAAGCCATGCTGCGGTTCGCATCCGCCTTCTGGTGCTGGCAATACCGCGAGGCGGCGCGGCGGCTGGGCGGGCTGGCAGGCGCGTCCGAGGATCAGGAGAAGATCGGCAGGTTGGCGTCGGAGTGTTTTGACTTGCTGGCGCGCGGCGGCGAGGGCCATTTGGTCGTCGGGCGCGCTCTGGAAGCCGTCGAGGAGAAGAGCTGCCACATGTTCATCTCCCTGAAGCCGTTCGGATGCATGCCAGCCACCCAGGCTGACGGAGTGTTGGCGCTGGTTGCGGCCAAACACCCGGAACTCGTCATTCTGCCGCTGGAAACGCTGGGCGAAGCGGAAGCCAATGCCCTGAACCGCGTCGACATGGCGCTGGCCGACGCCCGCCGCCGCGCCCGCGAAGAGTTCTCACAGACCTTGCGGCAGACCGGCCGCACGCTCGAAGAGATCCGCAGGTTCGTCTCGGCGCGTCCGGAAATGCAGAGCCCGTTTTATCGCTTCCGCCGCAAATCGCCGCCGGCGTCGACGGCGGCGCAGTTCGTCCTGCACGTGGCAGAGAGGATGAGGCGCGAAAGATGCTGAAGTGGATTGCCGGAGTCGACATCGGATCCACGACGGTGAAAGCCGTGGTTTGCCCGGCGGAAGGCGGCGGCCCGGTTTGGCGCGATTACCGGCGGCACGGCGCCCGGCAGGCGGAGCTTGTCGCGGGCTTCCTGCAACGCATCGAGGAACAGTTCGGGCCTGCAGGAGAAGCGCTGGAGGTGGTGATGACGGGCTCCGGCGCAAGCGCCTTCGCAGAGGCATCCGGCGCCCGCCGGGTTTCCGAAGTCGCCGCCGTCGCACTTGCCGTGGAGAAGCGTTTTCCGGATGTCTCATCCGTAGTCGAGCTGGGCGGACAGGACGCCAAGATGATCTTCTTCGATCCTCTGCCGGGGGGCGGCCGGAAAAAGACGTCGACGATGAATGACGTCTGCGCGGGCGGCACCGGCGCCGTGATCGACAGGATCGCCGCCAAGCTCCGCATTCGCGAGGAAGAGCTGCCCCAATACCGCTACACGGGCGTCCCGCTGCATCCGGTGGCCGGCAAGTGCGGCGTGTTTGCCGAAAGCGACATCAACAGCCTGCAAAAGAAGGGCGTGCCCGCCGCCGAGTTGATGGCCTCGTTGTTCGAAGCCATCGTGCTCCAGAATCTCTCGGTGTTGTGCCGCGGCCGCGTGCTTTTGCCGCGCGTGCTGCTGCTCGGCGGGCCGAATCACTATCTGCCCGGCTTGCGGGAAGCGTGGCGGGCGCACCTGCAACGGCTGTGGAGGGAGCGTGCCGTGAGCCTGCCCTCGGGAACGGATCCCGGCAACCTGGTTTTCTGCCCCCCGGATGCCCTTTACTTCGCTGCGCTCGGCGCCGTCGAATCCGCCCGCGAGGAGGGCGGAGAGTGCCGTTATCGCGGCTGCAGGCAGGTGCTGTCCATCAGCCGCCCGGCCTCCTTCCGGCGCGGCGGGCTGCCCGGGTTGCGCGGTTCAGACCGGGAATTGGCCGAGTTTCTGGCAGAGTACCGCCGCGGGCCGCGGCCTGTGCGCGGATTCGAGCCCGGCGAGCGCTGCCGCGTGTTTCTGGGGATTGACGGCGGTTCCACCTCGACCAAAGCGGTGCTCATAGACGAGTGGGGAACCGTGCGCGCCTCCAGCTACCGGCTTTCAGACGGCAATCCGCTGGAGGACTGCCGCCAGATTGCGGCGGAGCTTCGCCGGGCGGCTCACAGGCAGGGGGCCGAATTGCAGGTCCTCGGCGCGGCTGTCACCGGATACGCGAAGGATGTGCTGTCCCGCGTCTTGCGGGCCGACGTGGAGGTGGTGGAGACCGCTGCCCACGCCCGCTCCGGACTGCATGTCATGCCAGGCGTGGATGTCATTGTCGACGCCGGCGGCCAGGACATCAAGATCATCGTGCTGCGCGGGCCGCAAGTGAAAGACTTTCTGCTGAACACTCAATGCTCCGCCGGCAACGGCTATTTCCTTCAGGCCGTGGCGCAATCCTTCGGAGTGCCATTGGAGGCGTACGCGGAGCGCGCTTTCCGCGCCCGGAGCATGCCGCAATTCACACCGGGATGCGCCATCTTCCTCCAGGCCGACATCGTCAATTTTCAACGCCAGGGCTGGACGCAGGAGGAAATTCTCGCCGGTCTGGCGGCAGTCCTGCCGAAAAACATCTGGATCAAGGTCGCCAAAATCCGCAACCCGCGTCAGCTCGGCCGCCGGTTTCTCCTGCAAGGCGGCACCCAGAACAATCTGGCCGCCGTCAAGGCGCAGGTGGATTTCCTGCGCGAGCATGCCGGCGGCGGAGACGGGCTGGAAATCGCCGTACATCCTTTCTGCGGGGAGGCAGGCGCCATCGGCGCGGCGCTCGAGGCGCGCGATCTGTGGGCGTCGGGAAAAACCACGCAATTCCCCGGCCTGGAGGCGATCGAGCAGCTTCAATTTCACACGATTTCCGGCGAGCAGACGCGCTGCCATTTTTGCCAGAACTCCTGCATCCGGACTTTCGTGGAATACGAAATCGCCGGAAGCCCGGGGCGGCTGATCGTGGCCAACTGCGAAAAGGGCGCAGCGGAGCACATCGAAGGGGTCCGGCGGATCCTGGCAACCACCGACCGCGTCCGCCGCGAGAACCCGAACCTGGTGGCCCTGGCGGCACGCACCTGCTGGCATCCGCCTTCTCCTCCGCCCCGCGTGGCCCGTCCTGCCCCGCTGTTCCCGCTCCGGAAATGCGACCGGCTGCTTGCGTCCAGGCCGGCGATCCGGATCGCCATCCCTCGGGTGACCTACCAGTACATCTACGGGAATTTCTTCACCGCATATCTGGAAAGCCTTGGCGTTCCGCGTGAGAACATTGTCTGGTCCGATTACACCTCGGATTCGCTGTACCGGGCGGCGATGGGCCGCGGCGTGATTGATCCCTGCTTCCCCTCCAAAGTGGCGGCAGCGCATGTCTGGAACCTGCTTTCGGTGCACTACCCGCGCCGGCCCTTCCAGGTTCTCTTCATGCCGATGTTCGACGTGCTGGAAACCCATCTGGAGAGATCTGTGGCCTCCAACGCCTGCCCGACTGTCATCATGACTCCCCTGGTGGTTCAGGCCGTCTTCCGGATCGGCGGGGACGAATTCGCGCGCCGCGGCATCCGCTTCCTCCGGCCTCTGCTGGATCTGCGGGACAAGGCGTTGCTGGCCCGGCAAATGCTCGAGTGCTGGGGGCCGGTGCTGGGCGTAGACGAAGACGAGAACGCTGCCGCGCTCGAGGCCGCGCATGCCGCACATGACGCCTGGATGGAGCGGATGCGGGCCGCCACGCGGGACGTCCTCGAACGGCTCGAGGCGGAAGGCCGTCTCGGGATCGTCATCCTCGGCCGCCCGTACCACCATGATCCGGGGCTGAATCACGGCATCCCGGAGGAATTCCAAAGCCGCGGCTATCCCGTGCTCTCCCAGTCCTTCCTGCCCATCGACCCCGACATTCTTGAACGCGTCTTTCCCGACGGACACGCGCTCGACATCGACGACGTCTGGCAGCACTCGTACTCGGCCAGCACATCCCACAAAGTCTGGGCGGCGAAATTCGTGGCGCGGCATCCCAACCTGATCGGCGTTGAGCTCTCCAATTTCCGCTGCGGACACGACGCGCCCGCCTACAAGCTGATCCAGAGGATTCTGGAAGCCGCCGGCCGGCCGTATTTTGGCTTCAAGGATCTGGACGAAAACAAGCCCTCCGGATCGATCCGACTGCGCGTGGAGACCATTGATTATTACCTGCGCAAACACCGCCACCGCCTGATTCAGCAGCGCGGCGCGGCGCCCGGCGCCATGGCGGCGCAGGTTTGAACATCCCGCAGCCGCAGCCCCTCTCAGGGCGTCAGCAATTCGAGGAAGCTCGTCCCGGCAGGCGTCGAAACGCCGAAATTTGCAGCGATGGTCTGCCCGATGTCGGCCAGCGAGGCGCGCTGTCCAAGGTTCCGCCCTCGGGCTGCGCGCGGGCCGAAGGCAAGCAGAGGAACGTACTCCCGGTTGTGGTCCGTCGAGGGCGTCGTGGGATCGCAGCCGTGGTCGGCAGTCAGAACGGCAAGGTCTCCAGGCAAGAGGGCGGACTCCAGCGCGGGAAGCCATGCGTCGACCGCCTCCAGAGCCTGAGAGTAACCATCGGGGTCGTTCCGGTGGCCGTACAGCATGTCAAAATCCACCAGATTGGCGAAAATCAGGCCCCGCTCCAGCTCGCGCATGGCTTCCAGGATTTTCTCCATTCCCTCGGCATTATTCTTTGTTTTCAGGGAAAATGTGATGCCCCTGTTCAGAAAAATGTCGGCGATTTTCCCGACTCCCGCCACCGGAACGCCCTGTTCGGCCAGCCGGTCCAGCAGCATCCCGGCGGGAGGCGGCACGGCGTAATCGTGGCGGTTCGCCGTGCGCGTGAAGGCGCCCGGGACGCCGACGAACGGCCGCGCGATCACCCGCCCGACCTCATGCTCGCCCCGGAGCAGCTCCCGGGCGATTTCGCAGATCCGGTACAGCTCCGGCAGGGGGATCACCTCTTCGTGAGCCGCGATCTGAAAAACGCTGTCAGCCGAGGTGTAGACGATCGGCTTGCCCGTGCGCATGTGCTCTTCGCCAAGCTCGCGGATGATTTCCGTTCCCGAGGCGGGCTTGTTTCCCAGCGTTCCGCGGCCGATGCGCCGCTCGAACTCCTGCATCAATTCCGGCGGAAATCCATTCGGATACAGCGGAAATGGCTTCTCCAGAACGATGCCCGCCAGCTCCCAGTGGCCCGTCGTGGTGTCCTTGCCCGGCGAGGCGAGCGCGCACCGGCCGAAGCAGGCTGCCGGTTCCGCGGCGGGCGCGAGGTGCGCGAACGGACGGATGTTGGCGAGCCCGAGCCGCACGAGATTCGGCAGCCGCAAGGGCCTCCGTTCGGCGCAATGGCCCAGCGTGTCGCCGGGCATGTCGTCGCCGAACTCGCGCCAATCCGGCATGGCGCCGATGCCGACGCTGTCGAGCACGACGAGGATCACCCGGCGGAAGGTCACTGCGCGGGCGCCTCCAGCGCCTCGCGGATCCTCTCGGTCAGCATCTCCACGAACCGGTCCGCAATGAATCCGTTCATCCGGCTGAAGACATTGCCCTGACGGTCCAGCACCACTGTCGTAGGAATGGAATTCACGCGGAGCAGCGATCCCAGCCCGTCGTCGAAGTAGGAGAGCGGCCCCCAGCCCTGCTTCTGCAAGAAGGGCGCTACCACGGAGCGGTCCTCGTCCGTGGCCACAGGCAGGAAGACGACGTCATCGCGCCCGCGAAAGCGCCGCCGCACTTGCTCGTACAGCGGATGCTGCGCCCGGCAGGGCGCGCACCACGTGGCCCAGAAGTCCAATACAACGACCTTGCCCTTCAGGCTGGCCAGAGCCAGCGGAGCGCCCTGCGTGGCCGAAAGGGTGAACTCGACCGGGGTCTTGGCGCCATAGTTCGGGTCAAGAGCCTTCAGCCGCTGCAGCCTTGCCGCCTGCAACTCGGCCACCCGCTGGTAGGCATCCAGCAGAGGACGCGCGAACGCGGTTTCGTCGCCCCGCGCGCGCAGCGCCAACGACGCCAGCCTTTCGCGGTCCCGTTGCGCGTTCGGCTCTCCGGTGCGGTCCGACCCTAAAGCGATGGACTCCGCGGCAGCATCCAGCGCCTCCTGCAAGCGCCCTGCCCGCTCGAGGATCCTCGCGCGTTCCCGCGCATTGTCCACGGTGGGGCAGATCTGCCATCCGGCAAGCGCTGCCGCCAGCGCCTCTGCGGTCCGCCCCAGATTGTCCAGGGCGCGCGCCTCCATGGTGCGAGCCCGCGCCAGCGCGTATTCCGTTTCATCCAGGCGCCTGCCGGCCATCGGACGGTAGGGCCCTTGCAACTGCTGCTCGCGCTCTTTCTCGAGCGCCTGCGCCAGCCACCGCGAGTACCGCAGGGCGCGCTCCTGCGCCTCTTTGGCTTCCGATTCCAGCAACGCGCGGGTCACCTGATCGAGCAGCGGCAGGCTGCGCGAACCGGCCTCGATCACCCGCACGCCGTACTCCAGCAGCAGGCGGCGGTCGCGCAGATCCGCAGCCGCCTGCGCGAGCACGCGCTCGATCTCGGCCCGCTGAGGCGAGTCGGGGTAGCGTTTCAGGTGGCGCTCCAGCGCCCGTGCGTAGTCGATGACGCTCCCGCCGGCTTCCGCCAGCGCCCGGTCCAGCTCATCCTCGGCTGCGGAGGAAGAGGGCGGCTGCGCCGCCAGAAACAGAGCCAGCGCCAGCGCCGTCACTGTTTCTCCTCTGCCCCGCTCTGCTGCTGCCCGGCGGCCTCCGGTTGTTGAAACAGCGCCAGCAGCTTCTCGGCCCGCTCGCGCGCCATGTTCAGATAGGAGGAATTCGCCGCCACGCGTTTCAGGAGCGGAACATACTGATCCACGCCCACCAGGCGTTTCCGGTCCCAGGCGGCCTCGATGAGCAGGATCGCCTGATTCACGCCCAGCCGGTCGTACTTCACCGCGCGCTCCAGGTTGGCCTGCAGGATGGCCGATTCGCACATGCGCTCGAACCAGTCGTGCAGCAGCTGCGCGTCCGGATCCAGCGTATGGTTGAACCTCGCCTCGTGCCGCTCCTCGCCGTGCTCCCAGCGGAGCAGCTTGTCGCCCATGCGGGCCACCTTCAGTCCGGACTCGAGCGGCTTGCGGAAATGGTCAAGCTTTTCGCTCAGCTCCCACACGACGCGGGTTTCATGCGGCCGAAGGCGGAACACGGTGGGGAATTCCTCGTCGGGCGACTCGCGGTATTCGGCCCGCCCGTCGCGGTCCAGACGGATCTCCATATAGGGCGGCTTGCTGCCCGGGAATGTCTTCGAATAGAAGAGCCGCGGGCCGTCGCCTGCGGCGGCCGCGACAGCCAGGCTGGCCAGCAGAAGAATGCGCGTCATAGGGGCACAGGCGTCCAACGGCGGGCCGCGTGGCAAATGGCCACCGCCAGAGCATCAGACGCGTCCGGCGAGCGCGGGGATTCATCCAGCTTCAGCAGCACGCGCGTCATCCACGCCACCTGCTGCTTGTCCGCTCTTCCGTTGCCGACCACTGCCATCTTCACCTGCGCGGGCGGGTAGGCGGCCACGGAGATGCCCGCCTCGGCGCACACAAACAGCGCCACGCCCCGCACGTGCGTCAGTTGCAGCGCGCTGCGGATGTTTTCGCCTGTGAAGGTGTCCTCCACCGCGGCCTCTTCAGGCCCGTACTCGGCGATGACGCGCCGCAGCCCCTCGCCGATGGTCTTGAGCCTTTGTGAAAGATCCCCGGCCGCCCTGGCCCGGATGGTGCCGCAGGTCACGAACATATGGCGCGTGCCGTCGCTGTCGATCACGCCGTAACCGGTGGCCTGGCTGCCGCAGTCAATTCCCAGGATTCGCACGCACCCCTCTTGGCCGGCCTGTGCCGGGCTACTCGCCCGTCTCCTCGCCAAAGTCGGCGTTGGTGTAGACGTTCTGCACGTCGTCGTGATCCTCGAGCGCCTCCATCAGCTTCATGACGCCGGGCAGGTGCTTGGGATCGACTTCCATGAGATTCTTCGGGATCATGGCGATCTCGGCGGAGACCGTCGCAATCCCGGCTTTTTCCAGCGCCTCGAGCACGGCGTGGTGCGCCTCCGGCGCCGAGAGGATCTCCCAGTGTTCGCCTTCCAGCTTGACGTCGTCCGCACCCGCCTCCAGCGCCAGCTCCATCAACTGATCTTCCGTGGCCTTGTCTTTCTCGATCAGGATCTGGCTCTTGCGGTCGAACATCCAGCTCACCGAGCCGAGCTCGCCCAGGTTGCCTCCGTGCTTGGAGAACAGGTGGCGGATCTCGGAAACGGTCCGGTTGCGGTTGTCCGTGGCAGCCGCCACCATGATGGCCACCCCGCCGGGACCGTAGCCTTCAAACATGACCTCTTCGAGGGCTCCGCCTTCCAGTTCGCCCGTGCCGCGCTGAATGGCGCGCTTGATGTTGTCGGCGGGCATGGAGACCGCCTTGGCGGCCATAATGGCGGTGCGCAGGCGAGGGTTCGCGTCGGGATCGCCGCCATTGCGCGCGGCGATGGTGATTTCCTTGATCAGACGGGTGAACAGCTTCCCCCGCTTGGCGTCCAGGGCCGCTTTCTTGTGCTTGATCGTCGCCCATTTGGAATGTCCGGACATGGCTGACCTCTCGCCTGGATGGGATGGTTGTTGACCGGGGCGCCCTCGGCCCCAATTGTTCAGAATACCATCGGCAGGCCGCCGCATCCACGGGTTTTCGCAGCCGCGGCGGTGAAACGCGCGAATCAGGAGCCGGCGGAGCGGCTCGAAGCAATGGCGGAGGCAAGAGCGCGCAGAAGCGCGGCGCCGTCTCCACGGTAGGCGCTCCCGTGCTGGCAGGCGAGCATCTGCGGCTCGAGCCGCGCCAGCCTCTCCAGCGTGGCTGCCGTGTCCGCCGCATGGGCGTAGTAGTCGAGCATGGCGCGCAGGGATTCGCTGGCCGTGAGCACCTCGCTCTCCGTCACCGGCGGCGTGTCCGCCCCCGGCTGCGTGAACAGATCCCCGCACAGCAGGGTTCGCGTCGATTCGTCGAACAGAATCCCGCAGTCCCAGCCGTGCGGCACGTGAGGCGTGTACAGCCAGCGCAGGCGCTTCTGGCCCGTCTCGATCACTTCCTCATCTGCCAGCCCCCGCGCCGGCGCTCCCGTGAAGTCATTCACCGACGTCAGCGCGCCGATCTGGCTGGAAAACGCCACCGCCCGCGGCGCGGCGGAGAGCAGCTCTCTCAGCGCGCCGTATTCGTCACCCTCGAAGTGGGATCCGCCGATCCAGCGCAGCCTGTCAACGGGCAGCACCTTCGCCACCGCTTCCGCGGTCACCTGCGCCAGGCTTCGGAATCCCGCGTGAAACAGCAGCGGCTCGTCGTCCGCCACCAGGTACGAATTGAAACTGAATCCCCCGGGGATCGCATCCGATGGCGTGCTGATCCGGTAAATGCCGGCTGCGACCTCGTCGAGCCGCGTGCCGGTAACGGGATTGGTGATCATGGCCCCTCCATGTTGGGCGCGGCAAGCCTGCGCCATGCCCCATCGTAAGACCGGACGAGAGGAAGGGCGTGTAAAATTTCGCCCCGCCGCTTCTGTCAAGCGGCGAGAACCGATGCCGCTGCAGCCCTGGATGGAATCCTGGCTAATTCAGCCGCGCCGCCAGCTCGCGCGCTGCCAGGTCGGCGTCCTTCTCCGGCAGCCCCGCCACCCCGGCCAGCCACGGCCCCTTGGCGAACACAAACACCATCCGGCCGCCTTCCTTGCCGTAGAAGCCGCCGAAGTGCGGGATCAGTTTCGGATTCTCCATGCGCTTCTTGTAGTCATACAGCAGCAGCGCCGCCGCCTCCGGGACGCGGTTGCGGATGAGAAACATCTCGAATTCCTGCTTGCCGCGCCGGTAGCGGGCCACATTGCCCCCGGGCAGGAACTCCCGCCCGAGCACATGATCCTCCACCACCTTGGCCTCGATCCGCCCCTCGGCCGGAAAGCGGTGCGTTTCATCGGCCACGGCAGGCCGTTTCTTCACCGGCGCCGCGGCAGACTTCTTCGGCGCCTCGCCCCCGCCGCAGCCGGACAGCAGCATGGCGGCCGCCACAATTGCGGACATCCACATCCTGATCCTTGCCATGCCCCCGATCCTATCACCCTTGCCGGCCGCGTTTGGAGCCCTCCCTTCGCGCGGTGCTAGCCTAGGTTCTGAACCCATGCTGCTGGCTATCGACGCGGGCAACACGAACGTCACCGCCGGCCTGTTCGACGGCGACCGCATCGTCACGCGGTGGCGCCTGCGCACCGTGCACGAACGCACTCCCGACGAATGGGGCATTCAGTTCCGCACGCTGTTCGAGCTCGAAAACCGCTCGTTCGAGGAAGTCGACGGCGTGGCTGCCGCCAGCGTCGTCCCGCCGCTGGAATCCACGCTCACCGCCATGGCGCGCCGGTACTTCGGCGTCGATCCGTTCTGGATCACCGGCACGACGGAAACCGGGCTGAACATTCTCTACGACAATCCCCGCGAGGTGGGCGCCGACCGCATTGTGAATGCCGTCGCCGCGCTGGAAAAATACGGCGGGCCGTGCATCGTGGTCGACCTCGGCACGGCGATCACATTCGACGCCGTCAGCGCCCGCGCCGAATATCTCGGAGGCGTCATCTGCCCCGGAATCGGCATTTCGATCGCCGGTCTTTTCCAGAAAACCGCCCGGCTTCCAATGGTGGATTTCCGCGATCCGGGCCGCCTGATCGGCACCAACACCGTGGCCAGCATGCAGGCCGGCCTGTACTACGGCCTGATCGCCATGATCGACGGGATCGTCGAGCGGATGGCAGCCGAACTCGGCCCCGGCACGCGCGTCGTGGCTACGGGCGGACAGGCAGGGCTGATCACGGCCGCCTCGAAGTGGGTGAAGACCGCTGACGAGGACCTGACTCTGGAAGGATTGCTCCGCATCTGGAAGAAGAACCGCCGTCCATGAATCCGGAGCCCGAAAATTCCGAATGGAAGCTGAATTACTTCAGCTATTTCACGGAAATTGAGGAGCATTTTCAGCGCGCCCGGGGCACCGGCCTGTTTCTGATGTCCCCGCTGGACTGGGCGCTGGCCGAGTCCTGGAAGAACGCGGGGGTGCCGCTGGAGGCTGTCCTTCGCGGAATCGATGCGGCCTTTGAAAAATGGCGTTCCAGGCGGCAGCGCACGCAGCGGATCAACAGCCTCGCCTATTGCGCGCAGGCGGTCCTGCAGGAAGCCGAAGCCATGGCCAGAAACAGCGCGGGAGCCGGCGCGGAGCGCGGCGAGGCGGTCATCGATCCCGACGCCGTGAAGCGCCACCTTGAGAAGGGCGCCGCCACGCTGGAGAACCTCCCGGGCTTCGAGGAGATCGCCGCATCGCTGCGCTCGATCCTGGAGCGCTTCGAAGAGCACGCTGCCGACCTGCGCGAACTCGAATTGCGGCTGACCGCGCTCGAGGACCGAATGGCTTCCCTCGCCCGGGCACGCCTGAGCGAAGAACAGCTCCTCGCCATGCGGCGCGAGCTGGAACGGGAGCTCGGCCCCTACCGCAGCCGAATGAGCGCCGAGCAGCTGGCGCGGCTGGAGAAATCGTTTCTGGACCGCAAGGTCTATGAACTGGCCGGGTTGCCCAGGCTCAGCCTGTTCTACATCTAGGAACGGTTCCAGTACCGCGGCACGGAGCCGCGTGTCTGAAAAAAGAACCTTCGGGGGCTTGACGGCTCACGAGCCTGTGATATAGTAGCGGCTAACAGCGTACGCTGATCTCAACGCCAGCGTTTTCCTCCGATTCTGGCTGGCTGTGCGCCGGTGAGGATCTTCCTCCGAGTCCTCACCGGCCTTCGCATTTTTGCAGGCTCTCAGCCGGGGCCGGCAGAGTCAGGGGGAGGATGGCCGGTGCAGAGCCGGCCGGGTGCCGCGCACCCCTAGCGGAGGTACAGCACATCCGGGCGGACCATGCGCCCTTCCGGAGCATCGCAGGGGCCGCATTCCACCTGATAGTGCGGCCAGGCGGCACGCGCCGCCCGGGGCACCTCCACGGGGTGCTCCCACTGGTGATAAACGGCGATCGAAAGCCGGGGATGATGACGCCGCAGCGTCTCCCGGGCGCCCTCCAGCGCCCGCACTTCGGCGCCCTCGATGTCCATCTTGATGAAATCGACCCGCGGCAGCCCGAGCTCTTCCATCAGGTCATCGATCCGGATCAGCGGCACCCGGACGGTCCGGTCCACCTTCTTCAGGTCCATCACGAAGGTTGCCGCCGCCTCGTTGCCCTCTTCGATACGGAGCTCGAGCTCATCCGCCCGGTCCCACACGCCCTTCGGCACCACAAGGACGCGTCCGGCGGCGATCTCGTCCCGGAAGTTCCGCCGCAGGCACTCGACATTGTCCGGCGCCGGCTCGACGGCGACCACTTTGGACGCTCCGGCGTTCAGGGCAAAGCGGGTGAACACGCCCACGTTGGCGCCGCAATCCAGAACAATGTCGCCCTTCTGCACGAAGTGGGCGCCTGCCCCGTACAGGTGAACTGCCTGTTCCGCAAGATTGAAAGGCAGCGTATACCGGCTTCCCGGCGGCGCCCAGAAGCGCCCGTAGGGTGTTTCGTACAGCTCCAGCCCTTCGTATTCCTTCTGCAGGAGGCGGCTCTTTTCCAGGATCTCGTCCTTGGCCCGCATCAGGCGCGCCTTGTGTTCGGGGATGCCCCAGGCCAGGCGAGGCGGACAACCGTTGCCACCACGGACGGCGGCGATCACGGCATACCGCAGCGGCAGATACTGCCACGCGGCAGCCGCCGCACACGCCATGAGCGCCACCACAACAGCCGTTTTCCTCACAGCTCTCAGGCTAGCATGCAGGCTCCGGCAGCAATCCGGCATCGTATCCTGTGAGGTGATGGAAGTCATGATGGGACACCTCGGCTGGATCGAGGTGATCTGCGGCCCGATGTTCTCGGGCAAGAGCGAGGAGCTGATCCGGCGGCTCCGGCGGGCTCTCATTGCACGGAAACGCGTGCAGGTGTTCAAACCCGTGCTCGACAACCGCTACTCGGAGGACGAGATCGTCAGCCACGGCGACTCCCGCATGAAGTCCGAGGTCGTCAACAGCGCCCGGGAAATCCTCGACCGGCTGGACTGGCGCACCGAGGTGGTGGGCATCGACGAGGCGAATTTTCTCGGCCAGGATCTTGTCTCGGTCGCGCAGCAGATGGCCGATTCCGGCAAGCAGGTCATCATCGCCGGGCTCGACACCGACTACATGGGGCGCCCCTTCCCGCCCATCCCGGACTTGCTCTGCGTGGCGGAATCGATCACGAAAACCCTGGCCATCTGCATGAGGTGCGGCAACCCGGCCAAGCACACGCAACGGCTGGTGGAAAGCGAGGATCTCATCGTGGTCGGCGCCATGGGCGTCTATGAAGCCCGTTGCCGCCGCTGCTTCGAGCCGGGGATCCCCAGACAGGAGTACCTCCCCTTTGCGCGTCCGGCGCGGCAGCCGGCGCCGGTGCCGCCCAAGCCCTGACGGCCCTCTGCTCGGCCGCGCCGGGATGATAACCTTTTAATACAGGCAGACGCCAAAGACCCGGAGAAGGAGATTCACGCGTGAGCGACCCCAACTATGTGCCACCGCCTTATGGGCAGCCGCAGCAGCAGCCAACCTACGTGCTGCCCGCTCAGAGCAGCGGAGGCGGAGTGAAGACGGCGATTCTGTTCGGCGCGGTCATCGCGCTCGTGGCGGCAAATGTCTACCTGTTCCTGCAGGTCGACTCGCTGAAGAAGGAAATGGCCCAGAATCGCGAGGCGCTGATGGCCGAAGTGAACAGGGCGCGCGAGGCTTCCACGATCACCTCCGCCGCGGCGCAGAGGAATCTGGAAGCGCTGAAGGACGAGCTGGAGGCCGCTCGGCGGCAGGTGGCCACGGCCACCGGCCAGGCGAAGCTCGAAGCCCAAAAGCACGCCGAAGAGCTGGCAGCAAGGCTCGCGCAGCAGCAGAAAGCCGCCGAAGCCCAGCTCCGCGGCCAGATCTCCCAGGTGGAACAGGCGGCGGCCTCCAAGATCGGCGAGGTCTCCTCGGAAGTCGGCAGCGTCAAGTCGGAATTGAGCAACACGAAATCCGAACTTGAGAAGACCATCGCCCAGCTGAAGAGCGTCGCCGGCGATCTTGGCGTGCAAAGCGGCCTCATCGCCACCAACGCCAAAGAGCTGGCCGCATTGAAGGCGCTCGGCGAGCGGAACTACTTCGAGTTCAACCTTCGCAAGACGAAACAGCCGCAGAAGATCGGCGACGTCTTCATCCAGCTGAAGAAGACTGACCAGAAGCGCAACCGCTACACGATCGACATCATCGCGGACGACAAGAAGGTGGAGAAGAAGGACAAGACGATCAACGAGCCGGTGCAGTTCTACACTTCCAGGGCGCGCCAGCCATACGAGATCGTTGTCAACGAAGTCGGCAAGGACGTCATCGTCGGCTACCTGTCCACGCCCAAAGTGCAGGCGGCTCGCTAGCCGCCTCCCATCCCCCGCCCGGCTGCAGCTCTCCGGCAGCCGGGCGTAGTGTTTGAAAGCCGCTCCTACAGCCGCTGTACGCGGATCTGCTTGAATTCCACCCAGTAGCCGGGGCGGTGCGCCTGCAACTCGATCAGCCCGGCTTCTGTCCGCTGAAGGGACGGGTATTCCATCACCGTCTCGCCGTTGATCCGCACCTTGCAGTCCCTGCCCCACACACGCAGCTCGAACAGAAACCACTTTTCATCTTCAATTCGCGGGTATTTCGCCCGCCGGAAATGATACAGCGAACCCGTGGGGAAATGGGCTTCCGGGACGGGATGGAGCTGAATTTCGTAGGCGTATTGCGGGTTCGTGCCCTTGCCGGCGCTGCGGAAAATCACCCCGCTGTTGTGTTGCGGGCAGCCCCGGATATAGCACTGCAGGTAAAAGTCCTGAAACTGTTCCCTCGTCCCCAGCAGCCCGTCGCCGTCCAGCCGCAGCACGCCTCCGATCGCCGCCGCTACGGGCTTGCCGGTGGTGACGCGCCAGTTCGCCTCCAGGTCTTCCGGCTTCGCGTACAGGACCGTCCAGCCCTCCCGCCCCGGCAGCTCCCGGACGCGCAGAGCCCGGAACCGCACGGGCGCCGAGGCAGCGGCGATACCGATGTGCCCGGAACGGAGCCGGTCCCGCAGCTCCGGGTGCGTCCGCTGGTTCAGGTCCTGCACCAGCTCGCCGTTGATCCACACTTTCAGCGCCGGGTCGTCCGCGAGGATGCGAAACTCGTTCCATCCCTTCCTCACCGTCACCTTCCGGGGGGCAATCACGGGGAAAACAGCACCGCAGGAATATGCATTCGGCTCCTTTTCCGGCTGGTGAAAGATTTTGATCTGAATGCCCGCGTCGGTGGGATACCCGTGCAACGGAGCGTGCAAATAAATGCCGGAATCATTCCATCCGTCGATCAGAAATTCCCCTCGCAGCTCGAAATTTTCATAGCTCTTTTCCGTCCGCAGCCAGCAGGGCCAGGAGGCATGGGGCTGCACCGCCACCTCGTTGCCCCGCACCTCGAAGGCGGATTCCGGCCCGTCCACAACGATCCAGGACGTCAGCGGGACAAAATCATCCTCGCCCGGCTGCCAGGCGGCCAGGAGTGGCAGGGAGAGGAATTCGCGTCTTCCCATCATTGCGCCCTCCATTCTAGCCCCGCGCCGGTGCCGTCTGGCGGCCCGTGGTAATAATGTGCATATCATGCCTCTGCGCGCATGGCTCGCGGCCGCTTTGCTCGTGGCGTTGGCAGCGTGCGTGCGTCCTTCCCGCCCCCGGATCCCGGATCCGCCGGAAGTCCTGGCCGTCGTCTGGAAGCGCGTGGGACTGGAAAGGCCGCCGCTCGACTCCGCCCCGCAGGCGATTCGCGCGTGGCGTCCCTCCGAGTGGCTTCGCGTCAGCTACCGCAGCTACGCCTCGGTGGTGCTGGTGGACGTCTGGCGCATGCCGTCCGAGTCCGTCGCCTTCGAGGCGCGCCAGAAGTGGCGCAATGAGCCCGGCGCCGTCGCCTCGCAGTGGCGTGACCTGCTTCTCGTTTGCTCGTCCAGCGTGGAATCCACGCAAGGGCTGGCCGAATTTTCTGCCAGACTGGAAGCAGAGTGGCTTGCGAAGGCCCGCTAGCCGAACGTGCTTGCGCCCCGCAGCGTTCCCGGCGGGCGTTCCTCCTCCCGTGGCCGCGTCCTTCGAGCATCCCGGCATGCCGGGCGCGTGTAACATCGGGATGTGATCACACGCAGAGCCTGGCTCGGTTCCGCTGCCGGTGCGGCCTGGAGGCAATCCGCGGCGCCGCCGGGGCCAAACGGGCAGTTCTCTTCGCGCTATGAATTGACCCTTCGGCGCGTGCTTCAGGGCGGACTGCCGGCTTACACCAAAGAGCTGGTGCTGGCAGACGCCGTTCCGCGCCACGTGAGGCGCTTCACCGAGTTCAACGGCGACGTGAGCGGCCGGTGGCTGGAGGCTCTCGCCGCAATCTCCGCCGAACGGAATGAGCGCTTTGCGCAGATCTCCGAGTGGCTGCCGGAACTGCTGGCGGCGCAGCGCGACGATGGCCACTTCGGCGATCCGTTCGCCCCGCAGGGGCTGCGCCGGGAAGACATGGCGGTGCTCTGGGGCAATGGCCGGCTGCTGATGGGGCTTATCGAGCATCACCGCGCGTCCGGAGATCCGCGGTCGCTCGAGGCGGCGCGGCGGCTCGGCGATTTCCTCGTGAAGATCGCGCCGGAGATGAACTCTGCGCGCGTGCAGGAGCAGTTCGCAGAAGGCGCCTTTGCCATGGGCTACATCTGCTGGACCCAGGTGATCGAAGGACTGACGGCGCTTCATGGCCTCACCCGGCAAGGCAGATATCTCGTTGCGGCCCGCGAAATTTCGGCCCGCATCGACCGCCGGCCAGGGGAGCACGCGCATGGATTCCTCACCTCCCTGCGCGGCGTGGCGGATCTGTATGAGGCCACACGCGAGCCCGCGTTGCTGGAGCAAGTCGAGAACGAGTGGCAAGCGGTCGTCTCCAGCGGCAATCTCCTGGTCGCAGGCACGATCCCCGAAGCGTGGGCGCCGAAAGCAGTGCGCACCGAAGGATGCGCCGAAGCGGACTGGCTGCGGTTGAGCCTCCGGTTGTGGCGGCTGACCGGAAAGCTGAAATATCTGGAAGCAGCCGGGCGCACGCTGTTCAACGAGTTCGCCATGAACCAGTTCGACACGGGCGACTTCGGCCACCGCGCGCTCGCCTCCACCGGCGTCCGCACCGGCGCAACGGAGTCGCAGGGCGGCGGGTCGGCTCGCGCATGGTGGTGCTGCACGTTGCACGGGCTGCGGGCGTTCCCCGAGATTTTCCGCCACGTCTGGCGCGACAGCGGCGAGGGGCTCTGCTATGACTTGCCCCTCGAGGGCGAGGGGCGCAGCCGGACGCTGCACATCACCGCTGCATCGGCGCTGGAGCACGACGCTTCCATCCTGCTGGAAGTCACGCGCGCCGGCGCCGCCTCCGGGCCGCTCTTCATCCGGCTGCCGGAGTGGGCCCGCCGTGTGGAGATCGATTCCCGCGACGGAGCGGCGGAAATTCAGTTCCGCGACGGCTGGTATCGAGCGGCTCGCCGATGGCAGGCGGGCGACCGTGTTCAGTTGCGATATGAGATGCGCACCCGCGCCGAGCGCGGCGCAAACGGCCGGATTGCGCTGTTCCACGGACCGTGGCTGCTTGGGGTGGCCGAAGCCACCGATCCCTTTTTCTTCGATGAGCCGCACACGCGGAACCGTCTGCTGCTGGGGGCAGGCGCCAGCGATGCGGTGCGCTTGACGCCCGCACGATCCGGCTTGCACCCGTTCGCCGTGCCCGTGGCGCGCTTCGAGGTGCAGTATCTGCCCGCGGGGTATCCGATCCAGCGGGCTGCCGCGGTGCTGCGTCCGGTCTGCGAACAGACCGGACTCCGCACTTGCGACTGGGAATACTGGTTCCTGACAGAAGGCGACTGAGCGACACTCGCGGAAGGCGCCGAAGCGGAGCCACGCGGGGTGTGCTCGTCTGCCTCCTGAAGGATCCGGACTCGGCTGTTCCGGCAGGAACCTGCCCCGCCGGTCTCTCTGAGGCACGCCCCGCGCTGCACGTGCGCGTCTGAGGGACGCAATCAGCACGTGGGATGGGCGAAAATTCTGCCACACTGGAAGCAGAATGGCTGGCAACGGGCCGCTGGCGAAGGGCACGGGCGCCCCGGAACGGTTCCACCAGGGGGCGGTGCTCCTCATGCTGGCCAGCGCCTGGGGGGCACTGGCCGGGGCAGGGGATCTCTTTCGCGACGCCCAGGACTTGCTGGCGCTGGCCGCTGCCGGCGCAGCGCTTCTTTGGCGGGCGGCTTCGACGGCTGGTCTCGCACGCATCCCCGCTGCAGGAGCCTGGTCCACCTGGACAACGGCAGCTTACGTTTTTTACTACCCGGCGGATTATCTCTGGATCTCGCGCGACTTCCTGAAGGCCACCATTCACCTCGTCTTCTTCATCTTCGTGATCAAGCTGCTGACAGCCCGCTCGGCGCGCGATTTTCTCCTGCTCAAAGTCATCGCTTTCCTGGGCATTCTTGCCGCATCGCTCGTCTCATTCAGCAGCACATATTTTCTTTTTCTGTGCCTCTTCCTCGCCTCTGCCATTTCCGCCATGGCCAGCGAGGAGATTCTTCGCGCGCAGGCGGGGCGCAAGCTGGCCGCATCCGCTGCCGCGCGCCTCCCCTGGCGGCTCGCGAAGCTCACGGCGGCTTCCACGCTCGCCGTGCTGCTGCTGACAGCGGCCCTGTTCTTCTTCCTCCCCCGCACCGCACGCGCTGCCTTCGAGCATCTCCTGAAGCCGCACTCCCGTGCCTCGGGCTTCTCCTCGGAGGTGATGCTGGGCCAGGTGGGCGAGATCCGCCGCCAGACTGCCACCGTCTTCCACGCCCGCTTCCTCGACCGGCGCCTTCCCGCGCTGAAGTGGCGCGCCACCGCGCTGGGCGAGTTCGACGGATGGCGCTGGTACAGCTCGCTGGCGAATGAAGGCAGGGTTCTCAAGCCGGATCAGGGCCTCGTGAAATTACTCAACGACGATCAGCTCCGGCACCCGGCGCGCCGCTTCACCTACGAGGTCCTGCTGGACAACTCCGCCGCCGACTGGCTCTTTCTGGCCGGGCAGCCCGAATACCTGCGCGTGAACACTCCTCTGGTGCTCGCCTCTTCGGCCAGCGGTTACCGGGTTCCGCTTCTCGGCGAAGGCTTCCGTTACGTCGTGCATGCAGCCCTCCCGGAAGCAGGCCATGCCGCGCCGCTCGATCCTGCGGAGCGCAATTACTACCTTCGCCTTCCGGTCGTCGATGAGCGCATCCTGGAACTGGCGCGGAAGATCACGGCCGGAGCCCGATCCGACGCCGAACGGGCCGCGCGGATCGAGTCCTGGCTGCTCTCCAACTTCCGCTATTCCACGCGGGCGCTTGAGCATGAGGTCGACGACCCGCTGGCGCACTTCCTGTTCGAAGGCAGGAAGGGCCACTGCGAGTATTTCGCCTCCGCCATGGCCGTTCTGCTGCGCGCGGTGTGGGTGCCCGCGCGCGTCGCAGTCGGGTATCGCGAGGGCAGCTTCAACTCTCTGACGGGCTGGCATGTGATCCGCGCCTCGGACGCCCACAGCTGGGTCGAAGCGTGGATCGAAGGCCGCGGATGGGTCGAGTACGATCCGACGCCTCCGGATCCCGAGTTCCGCGCCTCGGGCCTTTGGGAGCGGTTGAACCTGTGGTCGGACGCCATCGGGGTCTTCTGGCAGGAGTGGGTGCTCGGCTATGACCTCGACCGCCAACTGGCGCTCGCCGTCCAGGTGGGCGAGTCGCGCCGCCGCTTTGCGTTCTCCGGCTGGCTGCGCTGGTGGGACAGGATCCGCAGCTCCGGCGCCAGGGAAGCTCCGCAGCCCATGATCTGGGTGGCGCTCGCAGCCGCCGCGGCTGCCGGCTTGCTGGGCTACCGTTTCCGCAATGCGCTGCTGCGCCGCTGGCAGCTCGCCGCCGGACGCCGCAAGCTTCGCCTGGGCGCCGCCACCCCGCATGATGCCGCCCTGATCTATGAGCGCATGCTGTTGCGGCTTCGCCGGCTCGGCTTCGAAAAGCCCCCCTGGATGACGCCCCTCGAGTTCGCGGCGTGCCTTCCGGAGGGCGAACTCGCCGCCGCCGTGCGCCGCTTCACCCTGCTCTACCAGGAGTTCCGCTTTGGCCGCAACACCGGCTCGGCTGCGGAACTGGCCGAGTGCATCGACCGCATCGAAGCCCTCCCGGCCCGCCGGTGAAGAATTGCTCCGCGGTGAGCTTTTTCGAACCCGAATTCCGGTTATGTAGATGAGTGCGCCGTCGGGCTTCCGCATCGGAGGAGCCCAGGCCGGGAAAATTCTTCCTCTGGCGTGGGCGTGCGGAGGAGGCCTCGAGGCCATTTCGTTGCACTCTCCGGTTCGGAGCGGGAGATGCGGCGTCAGAGAGGGGCGGTGCGCTGTCAGCATGACGGCCTGGAGGAGGCCGCCCCTTTCCCGTCTCTCGCCGCGGATCCTGGAGGAGATCCGCGGCGGGACTCCCGGTGCGAAATTCGCAACAAATCGGCTCGGGAGGGGATACAATGCCCCAAAGGCCTGATGGACAAGACCCCGGAACAGGACGTCACGCAGTTGCTCCGGCAATGGAATGCAGGGGACCGGCAGGCGCTCGAACGCCTCGTCGAGATCGTCTACCCCGAACTGCGCCGCATCGCCCAGCGTTACCTCAGCAATGAAGCGCCCGGGCAGACATTGCAAAGCACCGCGCTTGTCCACGAGGCCTATCTGCGGCTGGTGCGAAAACAGGATATTCACTGGACAGACCGGAGTCATTTCTTCGCCGTCGCCGCGCGCATCATCCGGGGCATTCTGGTCGATCACCGCCGCGCGCGGATCGCCGAGAAACGCGGCGGCGGCGCCGAGCGCATCGACCCGGCTGACGCACCGGCGCCTTCGGGCCAGGATCCGGTCGACCTGCTCGACCTCGACGCCGCACTCCACGAGCTGGAGGCGCTGGATCCCCAGCAGGCAAGGATCATCGAAATGCGCTACTTCGCGGGATTGAGCATCGAAGAGACCGCTCACGTTCTGAACGTCTCTCCCGCCACCGTCAAACGCGACTGGCTCGTGGCCAAGACCTGGATCCGCCGCCGCCTTTCCGGCCAGCCCGCCCGGCCGCCGAACGGAGACTGACCCCGTGGACACCGGCGACTGGAGCGAGGTCAAGCGGCTCTTCGGCGAGGCGCTCGACCTTGCCCCCGCAGACCGCCGGGACTGGCTGTTGGTTGCCTGCCCGAATCCTGCGATCCGCACCGAAGTGCTCAGCCTCCTCGAGGAATACGAGGCATCCGAGGACTTTCTGGAACAGCCCGCCACGCTCGCCAACACCGCCCTGGAGGAGCTCAGACCCGGGCCGCAGGCAGGGCAGCAGATCGGCCCATGGCGCCTGGCACGCGAGATCGGCCGCGGCGGCATGGGCGTCGTCTTCGAGGCCATCCGCGATGGCGAGGATTTCCAGACCCGCTTCGCCCTCAAGCTCATCCGTGGAGGCTTTCCGGGCGATCAGCTCGCGCAGCGCTTCCGCTACGAACGGATCGCCCTCTCCAAGCTCTCCCACTCCGGCATCGCTGCTCTCGTCGATGGCGGCACGACCGACTCCGGGTTCCCGTACCTCGTCATGGAGTACGTCGAGGGCGTTCCCATCGACTGCTGGTGCGATGAGCACGATCTCGATACCCGCGCCCGCGTGCGCCTCTTGCTGGAAGTCTGCCGCGCCGTCGGCCATGCCCACCAGCGCCTCGTCGTGCACCGCGACCTGAAGCCCTCCAATATTTTCGTGACTGCCGACGGGCGCGTCAAACTCCTCGACTTCGGCATCGCCAAGATCCTCGGCGGCGACCCGGCCGAGGGCCCGGAAGCTACGCGCACCGGCATGTACGTCCTCACCCCCGAATATTGCAGCCCGGAACAGGTCACCGGCGATACCATCACCACGGCCACCGACATCTATTCTCTCGGCGTTCTTCTCTATTTCCTCCTCGCCCGCAAGCGGCCGTACGAGCTCGAGGGGCTCCCGCCACTGGAAGCCATGCGGCGCGTCGTCGAATCCGACCCCCGGCCGCCCTCTGCCGTCGCCCCCGCTGCTCTCCGTCCTCAATTGCGTGGCGATCTCGATCAAATCGTCCTCCGCTGCCTCCGCAAGAGCCCTCCCGAGCGCTATCCCTCCGCCGACGCCCTCGCCGCCGACCTCGAGGCGTGGCTGGAGGGCCGTCCCGTCTCCGCGGCCCCCCCGTCGCGCGTCTACCAGATCCGGAAATGGATCCGGCGCCACCGCGGCGAGACCGCCGCCATGGCTGCTCTCGTCCTGTCGATCCTCGCCGGCGTCGCCGCCACCGCATGGCAGGCACGCGAAGCACGCCTCGCCCGCGACCGCGCCGAACAGCGCGCCCTCGAAATCCAGCAGCTCTCCCGCTCCCTCGTCTTCGAGGTCCACTCCGCCCTCTTCAACCTCCCCGGCTCCACCGAAGCCCGCGCGCTCCTGCTGAACCGCGCCATGAAGTTCTTTGACGGCGCCGCCCGCACCGCCAGCCAGGACCCCCGCCTCCTGCTCGAACTCGCCGAGGGCTACCGCCGCCTCGGCAATGTCCTCGGCTCCAGCTTCAGCGACAACCTCGGCCGCGAGGAAGAGGCCCTTCGCTCCTTTCAGAAAGGGCTGGCCGTCAGTGCTGCCGCCCGCTCCGCCACCCCGCCCTCCTATGACAGCCTCCGCGTTCATTCCGGACTGCTCGTCGAGGCCGCCCTCGCCGCCAGCTCCCTCAAGCGGCCCGACGAAGTCGGCCGTTATGCGTCGCAACTCGCCTCCGCCATCGAGGAAATCGACTCCAGCATCCCTGCCACCCCGGAAGCGCGCGCCCTCGCAGCCGTCAACCGCAGCCAGCTCGCCATGATTCTCACAAGCCTCGAACGCCGTGAAGAGGCCAGGAAGCTCTACGAAACCGCCCTCGCCGGCTTCTCCTCACTGCCTCCGGAAGAAGCGAACAAGCCGGGCAACCTCAGCCAGCAGGCATTCGCTCATAAGCGCCTCGGCGCCCTTTTCCTCCCCACCGATCTGGCCGCGGCCGAAGAGCACTACCTTCGCGCCCTCGAAATCGACCGCCGTCTCCTCGAACGCGAACCCGGCGACAACACCCTCCGCTACAACATCACCTTCGCCCTTTCCGATCTCGGCCTCATCGCCCGAAACCGCAACCAGATGGAGAAATCGCTGCGCTACTTCTCCGAAGCCGCCGCCATCCGCGACAGCTTCCTGGCCGCCGATCCCCGCAACGTCCGCGTCCTCAACGGCGCCGCCAACGTCCACTGCCACTTGGCCACCGTGCAGGCATCTCTCGGCCGCTTCCCCGAAGCGCGGAAGGAAAGCGCCGTCTGCCGCAGCCTCTCCGTTCGCTTGGCGGAAGCCACACCCTCCCGGGAAACCTGCGCCCGTTCGGCTGGCGCATGGATGGTGGCCGCCGAAGTCGCCGCCCATCAGGGAAGCGGGAGTTCTCCTGCCGCGCGCGCCCGCTTCGTCCGCGAAGTCCGATCCCTCGCGGCACGCGCCTCACAGGAGGGCTCCGCCTGCCCTGCCCCGCCCCTGAAGTTCGACGCGGCAATCAAACGCATCCGGAAACTCCTGCCGGAAGCCTCCCTTTGAACGACCGGCAACGCGTCTTGGGATCAACTCCAGGAACGGAAGCCCGCGGCTTCCCGCCGTAGCAGACGTTCCGCCCCCTCAACAGCTGGTGGGTCAAAACGCCACCCCCGCCCGGCAAAAACGACTCAGTTGTCGCTCCTCGGCGACTGCCCCAGCATGGACAGAAGCAACCCCAGGATCATCAATCCCGTGATGATCGCTCCGATCAGCATCATGACCCCCACCTCCTCTTATCGGCTCCTAAAGCAGTTGACGTGCCAGTCCGGAGTGGGGTTCTTGGATTTTTCTCTGCCGGAAAAATTCTGGCGGGTTCCGGGTGCCGCGCGCCTTCAGGCGTCCGGTCCGTCGGTCCAGTAAAACCGGGAGACTACCGGAAGGTGGTCGCTCACCGCTTCTTTCAGCTCCTTGAGCAACCGGACCGCTTCCGCCGACTTCAGATTCCCCGCCCGTGCCAGGATCTCCTCAACGGGCTTCCAGAGCACCACCCGGGCAGCCTGACCTTCCACCTGCTGGAACGAGGACAGCGTCATCGCTGTCAGGTCGATGCGGGAGAGGAACTGATCGCTGCGGTTCCGCAGCCAAAGGTAGGAGAAGTCGCTCGGATCATTGATCTCGCGGAACTTCACGCGCCCGCCTGGATCCTGCTCGAGATCATGAAACGGCTTCCAGCAAGGGTCGTCCGGCGGCGCATTCCAGTCCCCCAGAATGACCGCGTCGGAGTCCGTGCGCGGCGCCTCTTGCGTCAGCCATTCGCTCAGCACTTCCGCTGACTTCAACCGCTGCTCATGCCCCTCCGCCATTGCCTTCAGATGAACGCCGAGAATCTGAAAATCGAACGTCTTGGTGCCTCCGCCCGGCTCGAGGGCATCCTCGCGCGCGGCGAAATAGGCAAACAGCGGCGCCCGGGTGGCGAAGGCGTCCTTGCCGTCCTGCGTGCGGTGCGCGCCTCTCTCGAACAGATCCTCGGGAAGGATCTTCGACCGCAGATAGTCTCGGTCCCACATCATGGCGAGCCGCTGCTCGCCGCCCGCATGCCCGTATTCCACCCGGTAGTCGCCCGCGTTGGCTGTCGTCAGAGCCTCGGCAACGGCGTCAAGCGCGCCCGCCTGCGTCTCCGTCCGTCCCACGACTTCCTGAAACACGAACAGGTCTGCGTTCAGCGCCTCCAGAACTTCGTAAATCAGCTGAAACCGCTTCTGATCCCGCGCCCGTGATTTCGTGGCGCCGAACCATTCCAGGTTCCACTGCACGATGTCCAGGAACTTGTCCGTCCCGCGGTATTTCTCGGGAACCAGCTTCGCGCCCGTGAAGGCGCGCGTAAGGTGATCGTTGTCTGCAGGCGCACGGGTTGCCCGGCTTGCCATGACGGTTCCTCCTTCTTTCGGCCCCTCTCCCTTCCAGGGCGCATCCCGCCCGCAGGCACGCCCGGTCTTCTGCTATTGGAAGGCAGATTCCGCGCCGTGTCAATCGAAAAACAGCCGGATTTTCGCAGAATTCCGGGGGATCAAAAGGAGAAACGCGGCAGCACCGCTACTATTGAACAATGCCCAGCCGTTCCAGCGGCCAGTAAGCGAACACCGCCTTGCCGTAGATCGCGCGCGCGGGCAGCGGACCCCAGTGACGGCTGTCGTTGCTCGAAGAGCGGTGATCGCCCATCACAAAGTAGTGCCCCTCCGGCACCACCACTTCCGCCATGCTCGACTTGTCCCGGTAATCCGCCGGCACGTAGGGCTCGCTGATCGGATACCCGTTCACGAAAACGTATCCGGCGCGCACCTCCACCCGGTCGCCCGGCAGCCCGATCACCCGCTTGATGTAACTTTTCGAAGGATCCCCCGGGAACCAGAACACCACCGTGTCCCCTCTCTGGATCTTCTCCAGCCCCAGCCGGTAGACGAACTTGTTGATGAACACCCGCTCCTGATCCTCCAGCGTGGGCAGCATCGACGTGCCCTCCACTTTCACTGGCTGATAGAGGAACAGGATCACCACCAGCGCAATGAAGACTGCCAGAACCAGATCACGAACCCAAAACAGCAGGTGCTTCCACATGCGCGTCTGCCGCCTCCGCCTCCTGCCCCGATTGTTTCATGAGTTTGCCGGGAACCGCAAGAGACAGCCTCGCGGGAGAATCCGCTTGCGTCCGTGATTTCTCAGGTGAATGCCGGAGCGGCGCATCTCATTGCTGCTTCCCTGTCTCCGGCGCGGATCCTTCCAGGCCGATGCCGAGGATGCTCGCTGCCGCCGGCACCGGCAGAGCGCCCAAGGACAGGGC
>JBBFLJ010000002.1:149328-286161 GCA_037481575.1 Bryobacteraceae bacterium
CTGTCTCCGGCGCGGATCCTTCCAGGCCGATGCCGAGGATGCTCGCTGCCGCCGGCACCGGCAGAGCGCCCAAGGACAGGGCGGCGCGGTGGAACTCTCCCGGACGGAACGCCGCTCCCGCCTGTTTCTCCGCCGCAGCCCGCAGCCTTTTCCACGCCTGGAAGCCCGCAAAGTAGGTCGGCAGCTGGCAGGAACTCAGCTTCGCCCTCCGCAGCTTCGCCTGCGCCTCTTCCTTCTCCTGGAAGGTCCGCTTCGTCATCAGCTCCATCGCCTCTTCGTCCGTCATTCCCATCGCGTGCAGGCGGATGTCGAGAATCGCGTTCGCAATCGCGCGCAGCAGCTGTTTGCAGTGCGTCAGCTCGAGTTCCGGATCGCCGTTCAAATAACCCTCGCGCACCATCAGATCCGTGGCGTAGACAGCCCACCCCTCCACGTAGGCCCCGTCGCCGTAGAGCGAACGCAGCAGCCGGCGCGGCGCCGGTTCGACGCGAGCCGCATACTCGAATTGCAGCCAGTGCCCGGGAATGGCCTCGTGAATCGTCAGCAGCCGCAGGCCGTAGTAGTTGTACTCGCGCAACTTGGACTCCACGCGCTCCTTCGGCCAGTCCTTCGGAATCGGCGTCAGCCAGTAATAGGCGCCCAGCTGCGGCTCGAACGGCGGCGCGGGATTGAACCCGCCCACCGCGTAAATGCCCCGCATGAACGGCGGCGTCTCGATCAGCTGGAGATTGTCGTTCGGCGGCAGCGCCACAATCCGGTCCGCCCTGATCTTCAAAAATTCCCTCGCTTCATTCAGCGTCCTCTGTGCGTCGGCAAAATACTCCTCCGGCCGCGAATGCTTCCGCGCGATCCTCTCCAGCACCTCGCCTACGATCAGGTTCAGGTCCACCGGGTCCCGGTGCGCAGGGTAATACTTCGAGTGCAGCGGCAGCGCCACCTTGAACATATGCCGCCGCATCTCCGTCAGCGCTGTCTCGGCCTCTTTCAGCAATTGCTCCGGCGTGGCCAGCCCCCGGAATGTCAGCTCGAATTTCCGCGCGTATTTCTCCTGGCCCAGCCGCCACCCTTCCGGCCCTTCATCCGGCAACCGCTTCACGTGCTCGTTGAACGCCCGCAGCGCCTCCGCCGCCCTGCCTGCGGCCTTCTGATACCGCTCCCGCAGCGCCTCGGGAACCTTTGCCGGAAACTCCTTCTCGATCAGTTCGAGTGTTCCCTCGTTCTCCTCGACTGCCGTTTGCGTCCACACCGGATTCGACGACGCCAGGTTGCCCCGCGCGGCCTCCAGGAACGCCGGCGTTGCCTCCAGCCGTGCGATCGCATGCTTCCAGCGCTCCTCTGCGGGCGCATATTCCAGCGAGTAAGGCGTGAACAGCGCCGTGCCCAACAGCTCCACGTAGTAGGTGGGGTTGCGCTTCCAGTTCTGCTCCGTGTCGTGCTCGAACAGGGCCGCCTCGCACAGGTTCTCCATCAAACCCAGATCCGCCCTCGCCTGCGCATCCAGTGCCTTTTCGTCGATCCGCCCCAGCCGTTCCTGCCACTGCTGCCAGTGCTTCCGCCGCGCCTCCAAGCCCGCGGCGGAGACATCGTCCAGCCTCTCGTCCAGCAGAACGCCGTTGTGCCGGTGATAGCCTGCGGCCGTCGCCGCTACCGGCGACAGCGCCAGCGTCGAATGGACGAACTCTTCCGTCAGCGCACCGAAATCTGCCGGCTTCTCCATCTTCCTGCCGCACCCGGCGAGAACAACCGCGAGAATCATCGCCACACAGATCGCCTTCATGGTTCCTGCACCAGTGTACCCGCCGCGCCCGCACCCGCGGCGTCTCAGGTCAGAACCCGATCCCCAGCAAAAAATCCACCTGATTCTGCGATGGCAGCCAGCGCTCCGCTGTCCACCTCGTGTAGCGCACTTCCGGCGTGAGCTTCAGCCCGAAGGGCAGCCGGAAGCGCACGCCCGCCGATCCCACCCATCCGAACAGATCGTCCGAGTCGTGCCACTCCCCCGTGATGAATTGCGGCGAGCCGCCTGAGACGGAGAGAATCTCGGTGCGCACGTCCCGGGAGAACCGCGACCACACGCCTCCGGCGCCCAAGAACGGGCGCGCCGCCCCGCCTCTCATCTCCCGCCGGATCACCAACGGCACTTCCCACCGGTTGTCCCGCAAGAACGTGGTTTGGGTGAGGACTCCCGCGAACTTCAGTGTGTCGGTGGCATCAAAGCGGCGGTACAAAAGCCCTGTTTCCAGCCGCAGCTTCTTCGGCAGCCCCAACTCGAAAGAAGGACCCACCGAATAGCGCCGCAAAAGCATCGACGTGTCGCTGACACCCGCCCGGCTCCTGCCGGTGGAGGTTTCACGCGCAGGGCTCAGCAGCACCCCGCCCTTTACGCCTGCATAGAAACTCTGTGCAAAAACAACAGGAGCCGGAACCGCAATCGCGGCGGCAAGACAAAAAGCGGCTGCAAATTTACCCATGCCGCTTAGACGGCTATTCCAGCCCGATCGGTTTCGGCGGAGGCTTGGTCGGATCTTCTTCTTTGGCTTTCTTCAGCAATTCGTCAAATTTCGCCGCCAGCACGTCCTTTGAACTCTTCATTTGCTCGAAGGACTTCTGAAATGCCTCTTCGCGCTTTCGCTCGGCCTCCTTCACAAGGCTCAGCCCTTCCTGGATATCGCCGATCGTCTTCGGTTTCGGCTTCTCCTTGTAGCTGATCACCGCCTTCAGCGCCGGGCTGATTTTCAGCGACGCCCCGCAGCAGGGGCATTCGAGTTCGAACGAATCGCCTTTCGCCATGCCACCCGCTATTGTAATCCCTCCTCCCGCCATGCGCCCGGTTGCGCCTCGCAGCGCCCTGCTTGCGCGAGCGCTATTCTGCAAGAGGAATGACCACGCTCACGCACCTGGAATGCAGCCTCTGCGGCGCCCGCCACGAGGCCGGCCGCGCGTGGAACCTCTGCGCCTGCGGCGGGCCGCTGCTGGTCCGCTACGATCTCGAATCCGCCCGCCGCAACTGGAGCCGTGAATGGCTCGCTTCCTCTCCCTCCTCCATGTGGCGCTACGCTCCGGTGCTGCCTGTCGCCAACCCCTCCTCTCTGGTGACTCTCGGCGAAGGCTGGACGCCCATGATCCGTGCGCGGCGCTATGAGGCGGCTCTCGGCGCCGAGTGCATCTGGATCAAGGACGAAGGGCTGAACCCTACCGCTTCTTTCAAGGCGCGCGGCCTCGCCTGCTGCATCTCCATGTGCCGCGAACTCGGCGTGCCGCGCGTCGCCATCGGCAGCGCCGGCAACGCTGCTTCCGCCGCGGCCGCCTACGCTGCTGCCGCGGGCATCGAAGCGCACATTTTCATGCCTCGCGACGTGCCTCATGCCAACTACCTTGAATGCCTCGCCTACGGCGCCCGCGTCACCCTCGTCGACGGGCTCATCAGCGACTGCGGCCGCATCGTCGCCGAAGGCGCCGCCCGCGGCGAATGGTTCGAAATCAACACCCTCAAGGAGCCCTACCGCGTCGAGGGCAAGAAGACCATGGGCTACGAAGTCGCCGAGCAGCTGCAGTGGAAGCTGCCGGACGCCATCTTCTACCCTACCGGCGGCGGCGTGGGTCTCATCGGCATGTGGAAAGCTTTCGATGAAATGCAGGCCCTTGGCTGGATCGGTCCCGAGCGCCCGAAGATGATCGTCGTACAGGCTGCCGGCTGCGCCCCCGTCGTCAAAGCCTTCGAAGAAGGAAAGGACCGGGCCGAATTCTGGCAGAATGCCCAGACCATTTCTTCGGGATTGCGCGTGCCGAAACCTTTGGGCGATTTCCTCATCCTGCGGGCTGTGCGCGCCAGCGGCGGAACCTGCGTCGCCGTCGAGGACCGCGAAGCCCTAAGGGCAGGAAGCCGCGTCGCCGCCCTCGAGGGCATCTACCCGTGCCCGGAAGGCGCCGCCTGCTTCGCCGCTCTCGAGCGGCTTCTGGAAACGGGCTTCCTCCGCCGCTCGGACCGCATCGTGATCTTCAACACCGGCTCGGGGCTCAAATACCCGGAGGCATGGTCCACGCTCTTTCCTCGCCCGGCAGGCGGCGAGGAAGACAAGCTCGGCGGACTCATCACGCCACGCTGATTGGCGCCTCCCGCCGGCAGCCCTGAACCGCTCGTGCGAGGCGGAAAACAGAAGCCGCCGCCCGGTTCTCTTTCGCCGGGCGGCGGCCGCAAAAGCGTGGTTGTGATCTCAAGTCCGCATCAGTTGCGGCGCTTCAGCGTCGGACGTTCGTCGGGATCCTCCGTCTTCTTCTTGTCGCCCTCCACGGGCTCGGTTCCCGCGCCGGGAGCGCGCTTCAACGTCGGGCGGTTCGGATCCGCGGAGGGCCCAAGCTTCCGGCGGTTGCTCATCGCGATGATCCGCTCCCGCACCTCGTCGAACTCCGACGTAGTGATCACATACTCGGGCCGCTCGCGCAGCAGCTCGCTGATGTTCTTCTGCGCCTCCTCGATCCGGTCCGCCGTCGGCGGGTGACTGCGGAATGCCCTGGAAATCGTGCCCGGCTTGCGCTTCTCGAGCGACTCCAGCCGCTCGAAGAAGTCCACAAACCCGTTCGGGTCGTATCCCGCCTTGTACATATACTGCAGCCCGAGCAGGTCCGCTTCGCGCTCAAACGCGCGGGAGAAAGACAGGAACCCGAGCGGAATCGCCACCGACGCCGCCTGCCGGACGCCGAAGCCCGTCCAGCCCCCCATGAAAATCAGCGGAATGGTGGCCAGGTTCGCCAGGTTGCCGCGCGTCGCCTGCCGCGTGCCGTGCCGGGCCGCGATGTGCGCAATCTCGTGCCCCATCACGCCGGCAAGCTCGGACTCGTTCTCCGCCAGCGCGATCAGCCCAGTGTTCACGTAGAAGAAGCCGCCCGGCAGCGCCATGGCGTTCGGCTCTTCGGTGTCGATCACCTTGATCGTCACCGGCACCTTGCAGTCGGAGTTGCGAACCAGGTTCTGCCCCACCCGGTTCACATACTCGGCGATGATCGGATCATCCACGATCTTCGCCATGCGCTCGATCTCCATCGCGTAGGCCTTGCCCATCGCGATTTCCTTCTCGATCGAGTACCAGTTCAGCCCCTTGCCGACATCGCGCTCGCCGATGGCGTCCGGGTCTTTCTTCTTGTCCTTGATGACCTTCTTCTTTTCCTGCTTCTGTTCAGAAGGCTGTTCCGCGGTCTGCTGCGCGCGCACCGGCGGCGCGAAGCCTGCTACCGCCAGCGCCAAAATCGCGGCCAGAATCCTCGTGTTCATGAACCCGTCCCCTCACTTAACTAACGTACATTGAAATGGATGGGTTACGGGAATCCGGAGACGCAAGAGATCTGGCGCGCGTGGCGGGACGAGTTCCCGGTGACGCAGAATCTCATCTACATGAACCACGCCGCTGTCGCCCCCCTGCCCCGCCGCGCCGCGCAAGCCATGCAGCGGATGGCGCAGGATGCGATGGATTACGGCGCCCTGCACTACTCCGAGTGGATGGACGCCGTCGATGGCGTCAAGCGCACTGCCGCCCGCCTGATCCATGCCAGCCCGGAAGAGATCGCCACCGTCAAGAACACGAGCGAAGGCATCGCCACCGTCGCCCTCGGCCTCGATTGGCGGCCCGGCGACAAGATCGTCGCCTTCCACGAGGAGTTCCCCGCCAACTTTTACATCTGGAAGAAGCTGGAGCAATGGAAGGGAGTCCGCGTCGAGTGGTTGAGCTGCATGGCGCCGCTCGAGGAGATCGACCGCGCCGCCCGCGGCGCCCGCCTGCTCTCCATCAGCTTCGTCCAGTACCTCAGCGGCTATCGCGCCAACCTCGAAGCCATCGGCGAAATCTGTCACCGGCACGGCGTGTTCTTCTTTGTCGACGCCATTCAGGGGCTCGGCGCCTTCCCCCTTGACGTCCGCAAGGCCCGCATCCACGCCCTCGCCGCCGACGGCCATAAATGGCTCCTCGGCCCCGAGGGCTGCGGCATCCTCTACATCCAGCAAGACTGGCAGGACGCCATCGAACCCGTTGAGTTCGGCTGGACCAACGTCGCCGGCTGGCAGGACTACGCTTCTCGCGACATGACCCTCCGCCGCGACGCCGGCCGCTATGAGCCCGGCACCCTGAACGTTGTCGGCTGCTTCGGTCTCCGCGCCTCCCTCGAACTCCTGCTCGAAATCGGCATCGACCGCATCGCCCCCCACGTCCAGCTCCTCGGCGACCTGCTCGCCCAGTGGGCACGGGAGAAGGGGTACGAAGTGCTCGCGCCGCGTACCCCGGAAACCGGCTCGGGCATCGTCTCCATCCGCAAGGAGGGCATCGACTCCCGCTGGCTCTGGTCGCGCCTCCGCGATGCCGGCATCATCACCGCGCCGCGCCAGGGCTGGCTTCGCCTCTCGCCCCACTTCTACATCTCCCCGGACGAGGCCGCCGAGGTCGCCGAACTGCTGCCCTGATCCCGGACGCCCCGCCGCAACTCTTTGACTCACAGTTTTGTCACTCAGCGGTGACAAATCAGGAAAACTGTGACAAGCTAGAGGACAAGGAGGTCCTCTACGATGCGGAATCACTCAGGCCGGGCCTGGCTCATGCTGTGTCTGCTCGCTGTGGCAGGCTGCGTTCGCAAGCCCGCCGTGCGGGAGCCGGTGGAAACCGTGCAGGTGCGCCAGCCGGCGCGGGCCGAGCGCGCGGAAGTGGTGCGCGTGGGCGGCACCGTGGAACCATATGAAAACTCCGAGGTGGGCTTCCAGGTGGCGGGGCGCATCCGCAGGGTGCTGGTGGAAGAGGGCCAGGCCGTGGCCCAGGGCCAGCTATTGGCCGAGCTCGATCCTGTCGACTATCAGCTCGGCTCGGAGATGGCCGAGCGGGAGGCCGAGGCCGCGCGGGCTCTTGCCGAAAAGGCGCGCGCCGGCGCGCGGGCGCAAGAGCTGGAGCAGGCGCGCGCAGCGTTCGAACAGGCCGACGACGAATACCGCCGCATGAAGATCCTGTTCGAGCGGAAGAGCCTCGCGCCGAACGATTTCCGCAAGATCGAGGCGCACTGGCGCGTGGCCCGCGCACGTTTCGAAGAGGCTCAGGAAGGCGCCCGGCGGGAGGACCGCGAAGCTGCGGAGGCCAAGGCGCGGCAAGCGGAGGCTGCCGCGCGCCTGAACCGCAAGCGGCTCGAAGATACGCAGCTGCGCGCCCCGATGCCGGGCGTGGTGGCGCGGCGTCTGGCCGACACGGGCGAGATGATCTCCGCGGGAATGCCGGTCGTCGCCCTCATGAAGCTGAACCCGGCGCGGGTGCGCGTGGGCGTGCCGGAAGCGGAGATCGGGAAGGTCCGCGCCGGGCAGGCGGCTCGCGTGCGCATTCCTTCGCTCGGGGGGCGGGAATTCGCTGCCCGGGTCGAGCTGGTGGGTTTCGCTGCCGAGCCGCAATCGCGCACGTTCCCCGTCCGGCTGCTGGTGCCGAACCCCGCGCTGGAGCTGCGCGCCGGCATGATCGCCGAAGCCGGGATCGAAACAGGCGCCCGTGTCGAGGTGCGGACGGTGCCCGCGGAAGCCGTGTGGCGCGATCCGCAAGGCGTCACCCACGTCTACGTCTACTCGCCGCAGAGCGGCCGCATTCATGCGCGGCGCGTGCGCACGGGGCGCGGCGCCGGCCGGGAGGTGGAAATCGTGGAAGGGCTCGGCGACTCCGACCTCGTCGTCGTGGGCGGACAGCACAAGGTGAAGGACGGGATGCGCGTGCAGGCGGAGGTGCTGCGATGAACCCGGTGAAGTCCGCGCTCCGCTATCCGCAGGTGACGCTGCTGCTCACCGCTGCCGTGCTCGCAGCAGGCATCACCTCCCTGATCACCATGCCGCGCCGCGAAGACCCGAAGATCACCATTCGCGCTGGCCTGGTGGTCGCCTCCTATCCCGGCGCGACCGCCGAGCAGGTCGAAAAGCAGGTCACGCGCAAGATCGAAGACCGCCTGTTCCGCTTCGAGGAAGTGCGCAAGGCCAAGACGTGGTCGGTAAGCCGCAGCGGCCTGTGCGTGATCCACGTCGAGCTGGAAGACCACGTGAAGCAGCCGGACGTGTTCTGGTCGCGGCTGCGCCACGCGCTCATCGAACTCAAGCTCACCGAGCTGCCCGAAGGCGTGCAGGGGCCCGTGGTGCGCGATGATTTCGGCGACACGGTGGCGCTGCTGGTCGCCGTGCACGGCAGCCGGTACAGCTACACGGAACTCAAGGAGCACGCGCGGCGCCTCGAGGATGAATTCCGCACCCTTCGTGCTGTGGCGAAGCTGAAGCGGATCGGCGAGCAGAAGGAGGAGATCCGCATCACCTCGTCGATGGAGCGCGTGGCCCAGTACGCGCTGTCTCCGTTGAAGGTGATCCAGGCGCTGCGCGGACGCAACGCCGTGCAGTGGAGCGGCGAGCTGAAGACGGGCGCATCCGCGCAGCCCCTCCGCGCCTCGGGACTGTTTCAGGACGTCGACGAGATCCGCCGCGTCATGATCGACGTCTCGCCCTCCGGCCAGCCCGTCTATCTCGGCGACCTCGCGCGCGTCGAGCGCGTCGAGGGCGAGCCGCGTTCCCTGGTCCGGTTCAACGGCGAACCCGCGGTGCTTGTCAGCGTCGAGATGCAGGAGGGCTACAACATCGTCGAGTTCGGACGCGCCCTTCGCGCCCGGCTGGAAAACGTGCGAGCCGCCCTGCCGCCTGACCTCCGCATCGACATCCTCGCCGATCAGCCCGCCGTCGTGGAACGCCGCATCACGCACTTCCTCCGCGAATTCGGCATCGCCATCTCTGCGGTCATTCTGGTCACCATCCTGCTGCTGCCCTTCCGCGTGGCTCTGATCTCGAGCCTCGCCATCCCCGTCACCATTGCCGCCACCTTCTCGCTCCTGCACGCCATCGGCGTGGAGCTCCATCAGGTGTCGATCTCCGCCTTGATCGTCGTCCTCGGCATGGTGGTCGACGACGCCATCGTCATCGCCGACAACTACGTCGAGCACCTCGACCGCGGCACGCCCCGCCTGGAAGCCGCGTGGCGCTGCGCCACCGAACTCTGGCTGCCCGTGCTCACCGCCACGCTCACCATCATCGCCGCCTTCCTTCCGATGCTCATCATCAGCGGTGCCGTGGGCGAGTTCATCCGGGCGCTGCCCATCGCTGTCGCCGTCGCCCTCTCCTGTTCCTATGCCGTTGCCATGCTCGTCACCCCGTGGCTCTGCCGCTTCTTCATCCGCCAGGGGCTGCATCCGCCCGGCGCCGGCTCGCGCAAGCGCCGCTTCAACGCCATCGACTTCATGCAGTCCAGCTACCATCGCGTCATCCACGCCGCCATGCGGCACAAGGCTCTGACGCTCGCCGGAGGCGCCGCCGTCTTTCTGCTCGGCATCGTGCTGCTGCGCGCTGCCGTGCCGGAGCGCTTCTTCCCCACCGCAGAGCGCAACCAGTTCGTCATCCATCTGTGGCTGCCCGAAGGCACGCGCCTCGAACAGACCGACTCCGCGGTGCGGCGCGTTGAGCAGCACCTGCAAAGCAATCCCGAGGTGACCAGCTTCGCCGCCTTCGTCGGCGACTCTGCGCCCCGCTTCTATTACAACGTGGATCCCGAGTTCCCCGCCTCCAATTACGCCCAGCTCGTTGTCAACACGCGCAGCGCGGACTCCACTCCCGGTCTCGTCTTCCGGCTGCGGCGGGAGCTGAAGAAGGTAGCTCCGGAAGCCTTGGTGCTCGTGCGCGAACTCGAGCAAGGCACCGTGATGAAGGCGCCCGTCGAGGTGCGCATCATCTCGCCGCTGGATGGAGAGGAGAACCTGCGCCGCCTGCGCGAAACCGGAGAGGCTGTGCAGGCGCTCCTTCGCCGCACGCCCGGCGCCGAATATGTCTTCGACGACTACCATCAGGACGCGCCAGAGCTTGAACTCACGGTCGACGAGGAAGTCGCCAACCGCCTTGGCTTCAGCCATGCCTCGCTCGCCCTGCAAATGGCGGGCGGCTTCAGCGGGCTGCCTGTCACCGTCTTCTGGGAAGGCGACCGCGATATCCCCGTCGTGCTGCGGCTCGAGGAACAGTACCGCCAGCGCTTCGAGGACGTTGAGGATGCCTACGTGGTCAGCACGCTGACCGGCGCGCGCGTGCCCCTGCGCAGCGTCGCCCGCGTCGAGCCCGTCTGGCGCCCCGCGCGCATCGTCCGCCGCAATGGCTTGCGCACGCTCACTGTGATGGCGATTCCCGCCGCGGCTTCGCTCCCTTCGGAGATCCTCCGTCACGTGCAGCCGGAAATCGCCCGCCTGCCGCTGCCGGAAGGGTTCCGCATTGAATACGGAGGGGAAATCGAGGGGCAAAACGAGACCTTCGGGGAGATGCACGTCGTGCTGGCTCTCAGCATTCTTCTGATTTTCCTCGTCCTGCTGTTCCAGTTCCGTTCGCCCGTCGACACGCTGGTGGTCATGATGTCCATCCCGCTGGCTCTGCCCGGCGCCGTCTTCGGACTCCTGCTCACGGGCAACCCGTTCAGCTTCACCGCCTTCATGGGTGTGATCAGTCTCTCGGGCGTCGTTGTCAGAAACGCCATCATCCTCGTCGATTACATCCATGAGCGGCAGCGGGCGGGCGCGCCGCTCCAAACCGCCGCGCTCGAAGCCGGCGAGCGCCGCCTGCGCCCCATCTTTCTGACCACCGCAGCAGCAGCCGTCGGCGTCCTTCCGATGATTCTCAGCGGTTCCAGCCTCTGGTCGCCCCTCGCAAGCGTCATCGCCGTCGGGCTCATCTGCTCCATGTTCTTCACACTCGTCGTCGTGCCCGTGTTGTTCGTGGTCGCGAAGACGCGCGCCTCGCGGTGGCGCCCCTCCGCTGCCGTGCCGGTCCTGCTGCTTCTGATGCTCCCGTCCGGGCTCCGCGCCCAGCCCCGGCGGATCACGCTCGAGGAGGCGCTCGCCATGGCGAAACAGCAGAACTCCATCCTGAAGATCCAGCGCCTTCGTATCCGCGAATCGGAAAGAAGGCGCGACGCCGTGCGCGCCAATGCGCTGCCGCGCCTGTCGAATGAGTCCAGCCTCCTCTACAACAGCCAGTTGCAAAACGTCGCCATTCCCCGCGGTTTTCTCGGCGTGCTGCCGCAGCTCGGACCGGTTCCCTCAGACGATCTGCGCCTCCTGCAGGGGGCCAACACCTTCGGGCTCTCGATGACCACCGTGGCGCAGCCTCTCACTCCGCTGATCCGGGTCCACGCCGGCACGCGCGCCGCGGATCAGGACGTCCGCATCGCACAGGAAGAGACCCGCCGCGCCGAGAATGAGATTGCGCTCAGAGTGCAGGAAGCCTATCTCGGCGCCTTGATCCTCGAAAGACGCCTGGCAGCGGCTCGCGGCAAAGTTGCCGCGGCAGAGGCGGCGCGCGCAGATGCCGCCAATGCAGTCGAGTCCGGCGCGGCGCTCGACGTGAAGCTCATGGAAGCCGACGCGCGGCTCCTGGAGGCGAAAAACGCGTTGCTGCAACTGGAACTGCAGCATGCTGACACGCTGGCGGAACTCGCCGATCTGATTGGACTGGATCCGGGCGCGCAGCTCGAACTCGTTGCCTCCCCCTGGAGCGCTCCCGAAATCGAGCCTGCGGACTCCCTGGTGCGCCGCGCGCTGGAACGCAACCCCGAGGTGAAAGCAGCAGAGGCAGCGGTGGAGAAAGCGCGCCGCGGCGTGCGCGCCGCGCAGGCGGAGTTCATCCCGGACATCGCGCTGTTCGCCACGCACGCGCAGCAGCGCGGCGTTCCTTTCCTGCCCTCCTCGAACGCCGCTGTTGGCGCTCGCCTGAGCTGGGACGTCTTCGATGGAGGCAAGAAACGCGCACAAGTGGGCGAGCGCCGCGCTCAGCTGGAACAGGCGGAAGAGAACCTGCGCCGCATGCGCCACCGCGTGCAGATCGACGTTGAAAAAGCCCGCCGCAAGGTGGAGCGGTTCGAGGATCTCCTGCACGTCGCAGAACGGGCGCTCGAAGCGAGGCGCGAGGCTCTGCGGATCACTGCGGACGCCGTCGAAACTGGCGTCGCCCCGCCGGTGAAACTCGCCGAGGCTCAGGCTGCCGTTGCCGAAGCCGAGGCCATGCTGGAAGAGGCCCGCACCGGGCTCCGCCTCGCCTGCGCCGAACTCGAACGCGCGCTCGGCGGTTGAGCAAGAGGGCTTGAATCAGATACGGAAATCTGAAATAAGGAAAGGGCTGACCGATCTCTCCGGGAGGTTCTTCCATGCCCTGTTGCATGTCTTCGATGAGCCGGCGCACGCTGCTCAAGACCGGCGCTGCCCTGCCGCTTGTCCCCGCGCCCTCCGGCGGCCACCCGCTCGAGCCCGGCGCGCGCCGCACGCTGCGCGTACAGCCCGTGCTGATTTATCAGATCTTCCAGCCGCGCCCCCAGACGAGCTGGCGTCCGTGGGGCGGGTTGTTCACGGAGAAAGAAGTGGCCGAGGAGCGCCAACGCATCGGTCGCGAGCTGGAGGCCATTGCGCGCGCCGCCAACTACCCGGTCGAGTTCCTCTCCCTGCGGGAGATCCGCTCTGTTGAAGAGGGCAAAGCCGTCGCGTCAGGGACCTACGACGCGCTGCTGATGTACGCCGCTTCGGGCGGCGTGCAATTGCTCGAGAGCGTTTCCCGCCCGGACACGCCCACCGTGATCTTCGTCCGCCACCGCTCCGGCCCGGTCTACGAGTGGTACGAGATTGTCCACCCGCGCTTCCTGCGCAAGACGGTCGATGAGTGGGGCCAACCCGGCGCCGGCCCCATGGATGTGGTCGTCGATGAAACCGCCGATGTCGCGTGGCGGCTGCGCGCGCTCGGCGGGCTGAAGCACACGCAAGGACGCCGCGTTCTCTGCCTCGGCGGCGCATCCGGCTGGGGCGCGGGCGGCAGGCGCGCGCCGCAACTCGCCCGCGAGCGCTTCTCGCTCGACCTGGTCGAGGTGTCCTACGACGAACTCGGCAAACGGCTGGAAGCAGCCCGAAAGGACGACAAGCTCGTCAGGCAGGCGGCTCTGGAGGCCGGCGACTATCTCGGCAAGAAAGGCGTGAAGCTGGAAACGCGCCGCGAATATGTCGACAACGCCTTCCTCCTCACGCACGTCCTGCGCGGCATGATGCGGGAAGCCGGCGCCACCGCCATCACCATCAACCACTGCATGTCCACCATCATGCCCATCGGACAGACCACCGCCTGCCTGCCGCTGAGCCTTCTGAATGACGAAGGCTATCTCGCCTTTTGCGAATCCGATTTCGTGGTGATTCCTTCGGGAATTCTCCTGCAAGCCATTTCCGGGCTGCCGGTGTTTCTGAACGACCCGACCACGCCGCACCACGGACTCGTCACGCTGGCCCATTGCACGGCGCCGCGAAAGATGGACGGCAAGAACGCGGAGCCCGCCCGCGTGGTCACGCATTTCGAGAGCGACTACGGCGCGGCGCCAAAAGTGGAGATGAGGATCGGGCAAAAAATCACGAATCTTATTCCAGATTTCAGTTTCAAACGCTGGGTGGGATTTGAAGGAGAAATTGTCGCCAATCCCTTCCTGCCCATCTGCCGCGCACAGATCGAGGTCGGCTTCCGCTGCGAACCGTATGCGCTCGCCTCCGCCATGCGCGGCTTCCACTGGATGACCTGTTACGGCGATTGGCGCAAGGAAATCGGCTACGCCCTCGGGAAAGCCGGCATCGAATGGGTCGACATGACTGCTTGAGGCGTCCCGGCCCCTCACAGAAGGAGGCTCTGCCCACGGCGGCTCGTGGCAACTGCCGTTTGCCTTCCGCCAGCGGATCACAGGATGACTGCTTCGCCGCTCCGGTTCGCCGTTCGCGCAGGATCACGGGAGGAAAAGAAGAGCGCTCGTTGCAGCGAAGAGCGACACGCGGCGCCGTTGCTTGCGGCAGCAGCCGGGGAAAAAATTGCGTGATCGGCGGGCGTGAATTCACTGAACGCCAAGCTGCAGGGCGCGCCCCGTCGAACCGGGAGAAACACGCACCGAAGCTTCCGGCGCACACGTGGAACTTCGATGCAGATCCGGAGCACACGCAGGCCGGGCGAACGGCAACGGGATAGGCTTTGGGGCGGAACCCCTCTTCCCGCCCCCCGAAGGCAGAGAAGAAATTTACTTCTTGGGCGCGCCCTCGAGCGTGCCCTTCTCCTTGTAATACTTGCCGACCGCGTTCAGCAGAGGATTCTCCTTGGTCGGCTTGCCCTTCTCGTGGCAGGTCGTGCAGGGCTTCTTCTCTTTCTTGCTCATCTCCTGCGTTGCGAGAGCATTGCCCGCCAGCAGGAGCGCGGCCGCTGCGGCTGCGGGAATCAACAACCGGAACCGTTTCATAGCTTCAGTCTCTTCTCCTGATTGTGAAGATCATGGCCGCTGACGCGGCCACAGGTCAGCATACCACCACTGAACCCGGGGCGGCCGTCTTTCTCTGTTCGCCGTATTGGAACGTCAAAGCCGTGGAGGCGTGGTGACGACTACCGCCTTGGCCTTGCCCTCCCTCGCCGAGCGGTAGGCATGCGGGTGTGAGGCGTCGAAGTAGACGCTGTCGCCCTCTTTCAGTTCGGTCTCCTCGCCCTCGTAGCGGATCGCCAGGGTCCCCTCGAGCACCAGCAGAAACTCCGCCCCCTCGTGGACGTGATCCTGCACCTGCCCGGGCGCGCGCGGCTCAAATTCTGCCAGGTACGCCTGCATCGATTTCTCCTGCGCAGAAAATGCCAGCACCTCGAACCAGTAGGCAGGCGCGGGCGAGTCCGGACGGTCGGGGAATCGCATCCTCTCCCCCTTGCGGACCACCGCGAACAGCCCGCGTTCCCTGCGCCCCGAAAAGAAGTACTCCAGCCCGACGTCGAACACCATCGCGATCCGCGCCAGCGTCGGCAAAGTGGGAACCAGCTTGCCGTTCTCCAGCTGCGAGAGCAAGGAGGGCGACAGCCCGGTGTGTTTTCCCAGATCCACCAGCCCGATCTTCTTCCTGAGCCTCAGCCGCCGCAACTTCTCGCCGAGCTGATACGAGGAAAGCACCCGGCGGATGGTCTCCGGCCCCGTCTCCGAGGGCTTGCCGGCCGATTGTTTTAGTGACATTGAATTTTCCATTGAATATTTTATACAGATTGAACCCGGGTTTCAATATCCCTTGAATATAGTTTAGCGTCACTGTAGTCTGGAGATGTCGGAACAGAGGGGCACTATGCGCACACTCCATCCCGTCTACGGCCGTCTCGAGGATCCCGAACTGGTGCAGATGGCCCAGAACGGGGACAACGAGGCCTTCGCCGAACTCGTACGGCGTCACCACGCGACCTGCAAGCGTCTCGCTGTATCCATCCTGAAAAACGCCGATGACGCCGAGGACGAGGTGCAGAACGCCCTCTGGAAGGCCTTCGAGCACATCGGTCAGTTCCAGCAGGACGCCAAGTTCTCCACGTGGTTGTCCCGCATCGTCGTCAACCAGTGCCTGATGCGTCTGAGGAAGGACAAGCGAACTCGCGCCGTGTCGATCGACGAGCCGGTGGCGGCGGAAGAGTCCATGCGCATGGACCTGCCGGATCAGTCCGCCTCGCCCGAAGATGCCTTGGGCCAGGCCGAACTGGGTGTCGTCCTGAACACGGAAATTCGCCGCATTCCGCCGCTGCTGCGGCAGGTCTTCATCCTTCGCGACGTCGAAGAGCGCCCCATGGAGGAAGTGGCCGAACGCCTCGGCATCTCCGTTGCCGCCGCCAAGAGCCGTTTGCTGCGGGCGCGGCTGGAGCTCCGCTCGCGCATGCAGAAGCACCTCGGCTCCCTCGGGCTGGCGACGCTGATGAGCTGACCGGGCCGCGGGCGGCTCTTCCTTCCGTGTGCTATAGTGATGGTCGGATGACGGCCCAGGTTCTTGCTGGCGGCGTCGCTTTCCCCCGATGAAAGTACGCCTGCCACTGATTCGCGGCCTCGAGAACTTCTTCGGCACGCGGGACGAGAATCTTCGTCTGCTGGAGTCCGGCTTCGGGGTTGCCACCCGCCTCACGACGGACTCCTTTGAAATCGAAGGCGAACCCGAGGCCGTTTCCCGGTCGGAAAGCATTGTCCGTGACTTCATCTCCCTGACCGAGTCTGGCCATAAGATCTCCGCCGGAGACCTGAACAGCTATCTGCGCGTGCTCACCGCTGACGACACGGTCACTCTGCGCTCGCTGTTCGAAAGCGGAAGGGCGCGCAACTTCGGCAAGAAATCGCTGGTTCCCAAGACGCCGAACCAGAGAGCGTATCTCGACGCCATCGAGCGCTACGACCTCGTGTTCGGCATCGGTCCTGCCGGCACGGGCAAGACCTACCTTGCCGTCGCCATGGCCGTTTCGGCCCTGTTGAACAAGCAGGTGACCCGCATTATTCTCACGCGCCCCGCTGTGGAAGCCGGCGAGCGGCTTGGCTTCCTGCCCGGTACGATTCAGGAGAAGGTCGATCCCTACCTGCGCCCTCTCTACGATGCGCTGTACGACATGCTCGAAACCGACCGCGTGGAGAAGTTCCTCGAGCGCAACGTGATCGAAATTGCCCCGCTCGCCTTCATGCGCGGGCGCACTCTGAACGACAGCTTCATCATCCTCGACGAGGCGCAGAACTCCACCGCCGAGCAAATGAAGATGTTCCTCACGCGGCAGGGCTTCAACTCCAAGACCGTCGTCACCGGAGACCTGACGCAGATCGACCTGCCCCCCGGGCGCCGTTGCGGGCTCAGCGAAGCCGTGGAGATTCTGAAGGGCGTCGAAGGCATTCAGATGATCTATTTCGATCAGCGCGACGTCGTCCGCAATCCGCTGGTGCAGCGCATCGTGCGCGCCTACGAGCAATACAATGAGCTGATGGGCCCGGGGCGCCAGATGATGCTCAAGCTCGACCAGCCTGTTGCCGGCGCGGATCCCGAAGCCGCCCGACCGGAATGAAGGAAGACCCGCTGTTGCAGTTCGCCGTCGCGACGCCCGGCGTCGACCGGCAATCCTTGCGAGCCTTTGCCCGGCAGGTTTGCGAGCAGGTCGCCGGCGGGCGCCCCTTCTGCTGCCGCATCACTTCGGACAAAGAGGTGCGCTCCCTGAATCTGCGTTTTCTCGGGGAGGACCGCCCCACGGACGTGCTCAGCTTCCCATCCGGAAGCGGCATGGGTTTCCTCGGCGACATCGCGATCGCTTTTCCCTACGCCCGCCGTCAGGCGCTTGCGCTCGGCCACTCCCCGGACACGGAGCTGCGGGTGCTTCTGTTGCACGGCGTGCTTCACCTGCTCGGCTACGACCACGAAACTGACCGCGGACGGATGCGCCGCGCCGAAGAGCGCTGGCGGGCGCGCCTCGGCCTGCCGCACTCGCTCACGGGCAGGGCGCCGAAGGCGGGAGGATCCGGATGACGTTCCTGCTGGCCGTACTCTTTCTGGTCCTGCTTGCCGTGGTGGGTTTCGTGCAGCTGCTCTATCTGGAGTCGCTCCGCCTCCGCACCCGGGAATCAAAGGCTCTGGCATGGTTCAAGGAACGCCTGCAGCCGGAGCTCGGCTATGAAACAGAAAAGGGAGCTTTTGTTTTTTCGCTGGTCAAGCACACCCTGCTGGTCCTGTGCGGCGCCGCGCTGGTGCTGGCCGCGCCGGATTCCCGCGGCGGATGGCTGGCGAGAGCGGAGCCCCTGGCGGGCGCGTGGCTCGTGATGATCGCTGCCTCATACGTCCTGCCGCAGGTGCTGTACCGCAGATCCTCCGGCCGGTGGCTGACGCCGCTGGTTCCCTTCCTGCGGCTGCTCGAGATTCTGTTCCGCCCGGTCACGCTCACCCTCGGCTTTCTCGAGAAGCTGTTCGAACTTAGCGAGCCGGAGCCTGAAGAGCCGCCCTCCTCCGGCGCCGAGGAGATCGAAGCGCTCATCAGCGCCGGCGAGGAAGAGGGCATCCTCGAGCGCGAGGATTCGCGCCTGATCCAGAACGTCGTCGCCTTCGGCGACAAGCGCGTGCGCGAGGTGATGACGCCGCGCCGCGCCATCGTCGCCATCGACGTCAACGCCTCTCTCGAGGACCTCCGCCGCCTCGCCAAGCAGCAGCAGTTCTCGCGCATCCCTGTTTTCGAGGGCGACATCGACCACATCATCGGCTTCGTCCACGTCCGCGACCTGTTCGAGCTCGACGACGAGCACCGCCATACCAAGACCATCCGCGACCTGATGCGGCCCATCGAAGCCGTGCCCGAGACCAAGCCGGTCGCCCAGCTGCTGCGCGAGATGCAGGACCGCGGCATCCACATCGTCTATGTCGTGGACGAATACGGCAGCGTGGCCGGGCTCGCCACCATGGAGGACCTCGTCGAGGAGGTCTTCGGCGAGATCCGCGACGAGCACGAGCCCCAGCATGACGTCGAGCGCAACCAGGACGGCTCCATCACTGTCTCCGGAGCGTTCGATCTCGACCATCTGGACGAGTACTTCGGTTTCCGCCCCGGCCATGATGTCGAGGCGACCACTGTCGGCGGCCTCGTTTCCGAGTGGCACGGATCCATCCCCAAGCCCGGCGCCGTGATCGAACGGGACGGCCTGCGGCTCGAGGTGCTGTCCTCGGATGATTATCGCGTCGATAAAGTGCGCGTCAGCGCCGCGCCCCCGCACGCGCCGGAGGACTCCAGCCATGAAGACGCAAGCTGACTCCCGCCCCCGTTCCCCGCGCCGCAAGTTCGTCTCGGGCTTCGTGTCCATCCTCGGGCGCCCCAACGCCGGCAAGTCCACACTGCTCAACGCCCTCACCGGCGCGAAGCTCGCCATCGTCAGCGACAAGCCGCAAACCACGCGTACCCTCGTGCAGGGCGTCTGGACCACGGAGCACTCCCAGACCGTCTTCCTCGACACGCCTGGCCTCCACGAAGCCGATACGCGCTTCAACCGCTGGATGATGGACTCCGTGCTGGAAGCCCTCAAGGAGCGCGACCTGCTTCTGCTTGTCATTGACAGCACGCGGAAGCCCTCGCCGGCCGACGAGCGCGCCGTCGAACTGATCCGCAAAGCCGGCGCCCCGGCGCTCGCCGTCTTCAACAAGATCGATGCCCTGAAGCCCAAATCGCAGCTGCTTCCCCTGATCGACCGCTACCGGCAGTGGCACGACTTCGCCGAGTACCTCCCCATCTCCGCTCTCACGGGCGACGGGCTCGACGATCTGCGCGCCGCCATTGTGTCCCGCCTGCCCGAGGGACCTGCCTGGTTCCCGCCGGATTATCTCACCGACCAACCGGAGCGCTTCCTCGCCGCCGAGATCATCCGCGAAAAGATCCTGCACCTCACGCGCCAGGAAGTGCCGCATGCGGTCGCTGTCCTGATCGACGAATGGAAGGAAGAGCCGCGCCTCGTTCGCATCCTCGCCACCATCCACGTGGAGCGCCCGGGGCAAAAGGCCATCATTCTGGGCGCGCAGGGCGCGCGCCTGAAGGAGGCCGGCACGGCCGCAAGGCTGGAACTCGAAGCCGTCCTCGGCCGCAAGGTCTATCTCGAGCTGTTCGTCAAGGTCAGCGAAAAGTGGCGCGAGAACGAGCGTTTCCTGCGGGAACTCGACTGGCGGAACATGCGCGGCGCCGACACGCCCTGATCCGCCGCCCCGTGCGAACTCCCCTCCGCCGCGCTTCCGCTCACTGCGGGAATTCCATGCGCCGCAGCAGATCCTGAAACCTCGGGTCCTCCCGGATGGACACCCATTCAAGACCCACCTTCAGCCGGACCATCGCCCACCACCGCTCCTGATAAGCCTTCTCGAGATTGGCGAAGGCCTCGTCCTTCATCCCCAGCTGCGCCTGCAGTGCCGCCGCCCGGTAAGGCAGCTTCGTGCGCTCGAGTTCCCAGCGCAAATATTCAGGATAGCCGCCGCGGCGATAGGCATCCAGCATCGACTCCACCACGCTCGCCTCCACCTGCAGCACCTCCATTTCCCTCTTGCGCGACTCGATCAGCTCGTCGTGCAATCCCAGGCTCCGGTAGATCTCGCTCAGGAATTCATAGCACCGCGGGTCATTCGGCTCCAGCTCGATCGTCTTCCGGATCTGCGCCAGCGCATCGTCCGCGCGCCCGGCCCAAAGGTACACCGAGCCCAACGCCAGATTCGCCGGCACCGAGAGCGGGTCAATCCTTACCGCCCGCTCGGCCTCCACGACCGCCTCTTGCGTTCTGCCCATCGTGGAGAGGAACCAGGCAAATTCGAACCGCGCCTCCTCCAGATTGGGATTCCCCTCCAGCGCCAGCCGGAATTCCTTCTCCGCGTGGTCCCAGTTCCAGTAGAAATACCACGCCGCCACAGCCTGCACGTAATGCGCCTCGGGCAGCGTGGGATCGATCGCCAGCGCTCTGTCGAGCGCCTCGCGGAACTTGGGGTAAGCCTCATGGGAAGGAATCGCTCCAACCATCCACTGCCACCCGTAACTCTTCGCGAGCCCCAGGTAGGCAAGACTGTAATCCGGATCCACTTCGGCAGCGCGCTGGAAATAGTGGATCGCCTTCTCGAACTCCGGCGCTCGCCAGCGGTAGTAGTGATACTGGCCCTTCAGGTACAGCTCGTGCGCCTCGGGATGGATGGGGCGCGCTCTGGCCAGCCGCTCCCGGTCCTCCGGCGAAAGGTTGATCCGCACATGGCGCGCGACCGTCCGCGCCAGTTCCCGCTGCAGTTCGATCAAATCTTTCAAGTCCCGGTCATACGACTCCGCCCACAGGTGCCGGTCCGATGGGCCGTGGAGCAGATTCGCAGTCAGCCGCACCCGCCCGTTCGATTGCGTGACCGTCCCTTCAATGATTGCATCCACATTCAATTCGCGGGCGATTTGCGGGATCGGTTTCTTGGTGCGCTTGTAGCGCATCACTGATGTCCGGGAGATCACCCGCAAGCCGGAGATCCTGCCGATCGCTGTGATCAGCTCCTCCGTGATCCCGTCGGCGAAGTATTCCTTCTCCGGATCGCCGGAAAGATTCTCCAGCGGGAGGACCGCGATCGAACGGACCCGCGGAACGCTCGTGCGCTCCACGATCTTCCAGATCGCAAGACTTGCCGCGACGGCCACCAATGCAACGAACACCGCCAGCACTGCCGTCCGCGGCAGCTTCCTGCGCGGCATTTCACGGGGTGGCTGCGCCGCATCGGAGCCCGCTTCCCGGATCTCGGCGACAAACCGGTACCCCCGTTTCGGAACGGTCTCGACAAACCGGGGCGTGGCCGCGTCATCGCCCAGCACGGTCCGGATTTGATTGATGCAGTGGTTCAGCCCGCCTTCAAAATCGACATAGGTATCTTTCCCCCAGAGCTTCTCCCGGATCTCCTCCCGTGTCACCAGCTCGCCTGGCCTGCTGGCAAGGAGCGTCAACACCGCCAGAGGCTGGGGCGGAAGATGCATGCGGGAGCCCGCCTTCCGCAGCTCTCCCGTCCGCGAATCCAGTTCGAAGGCCCCAAAGCGAATGCGCAACCCTTGGGACGCCTTCTCCTGCGAGGCCATGACACTCTGCCCCGGCGTGAGTATAGCGCCTCCCAATTTGCTGAGCAAGCGAAATAACGCGTATCACTCCGGCGGATGCTGCAACCTTTCCGCCCGGACAACGGCTGACTGCAGGGTCCCATCACAACCGCGCCTTGGCGGTTCTTCCTCCGGCGAGTTTGCAGGATCATGCCGGTATGTCAAAGACTGCGTCGGCCAGCCCGGGCGGTTCCCTCCATCCGCGATCCCGCCTGCGGCCGACAACGGCTGCATCGCAATCCCGCTATTCGAAGCAGATCTTGCCATGAAGCTCGGCTGCGTAGAGCCCGATCAAGGACAAGGGATCACCAGAGACTCTGAACCAAACCACGTACGGCCCCGACTGTGCGACATGTCCCGTCGCGCCTGCAAATCGGCCCGTGCCGGCCACGATCGTGCTCACGTCACGGTAATGGCCGAACGGACCTTTTCCGGGCGGGTTGGGATACGCGCCCGTCGATTGCAGTTCCAGGGTGAAGCTGCCGTCGCTGCCGAAATCATAGATGTATTGCGCCTTCCGATCCATCCCCACCACTCCGGGCGTGCCTTTGCGGAAGGGAATCGCGCCTTCTCGAACTGTTCCTTCGAGCACTTCTTCACCAATGGCAACAACCACCTCGCCGCCCCAGGCGGGTGCGCCCTTCGCAGGGTCGAACGCGAGCCGTCCGTTCCACATTGCCCTGGGGTCCATGCAATTCTGGCTCTGTGCCCACCCCGGCGCGGCTGCCAGAAGCAAGGCAACGGCGGCCGCGACCGCGAATCCCGGGAACGAAAATAGAGTTGTTTGCCTCATGAATCCATCTCCTTTTTTTCCTGTTTCTCGGGTGAACGCAACGGGCGTCTGAAGCCGTAAGCATGCGATTGGCGCAATGCACGGCTGTGCCGCGGGCGGTTCTCCCGCCCGCGGCATCCTGCCACCGGCCGCGGCTCCTCCACACCGTGGCCGCACTTCCTCCTCCTGCATCGCCGGATGGATCTCTTGGCGAGACCGGCACCGGATCACGGCCCCGGGCTCCGGGATTGCAGACAGACCTGGCGCCGCCGGTGAGAATCGTGGCCGACTGTGGCTGCCATGGCAAGGCCAGGGCGCCTTCCCGTTCTGTGGCAGCCAGAACGAATCACGCATAGCCGCATGCTAAAGAACAAGCAAGAAATGGACAATGACTTGGGGGTGATTTCTGCGTGATCAAAATATGATCGTGAAATCAATTGAGAAAAAATGAGTTAAGGGGCGAGCCCCTTCGGATTAAACAGGGGTTACACAAGTGGGGTCTGCGAAAAAAGCGGGCAAAGCCGCATCATGGGCCGCCAGTCTGCGCCCGGATTCATCGACGAAGTTCCCTGTCCCCGAGAACCGTCTCCGGAATCTCCTCCCGCGTCCACGGCTCGCCCGCCCTGCGCTCCAGCAGCGTCAGAAGGGCCTCAGGCACAAATAAATAGGTGTGCTGGCAGCCAGCCCGGCGTGCGCTGCTCTCCGGTCCGTGACGCCAATTCCGGGATCCCGGAGCGGTGGCACGAACGCGGGGGCACCCCGCCAACGGGACCCTATGGCCGCTGCCGCTGCATGAGAGCGGGGCGGCCGCGATTGCCTTGCCAACAGGCCCCTCCACTTCCAGCCGGTCACATAGCGCCCGATCTTGCCTGCAAACAGACACTTGCAGGATCACGAAAAAATCACGGCCCGTTCATTGCCCTGCCGGCGGGCTTGTCTCACCATGCCGGTATGCGAGGGATCGGAGCGGCCAACCAAGGCAATTCTCTCCGTGGGATCCCCGATTCCGTCACCCCGTCTTCATCCGGGCGGGCGCGCGGTCCCGCCCGGCACATCAACGCTCGAACCCGATGAATAGTCGGAGGAGGCCATGCAAACTCGTGTAATGGCACTGACATTGGCGGCGCTGCTGGCGGCACCGCTGGTAATGGCGCAAACAAGTGTCCCAAAGGTAAGGGCAACCATCCCGTTCGCGTTCACCGCGGGCGGCAAGACAATTCCGGCCGGCGAATGCACGTTTTCACATCTCTATGGCACCGGCGCAGGATCGCCCCTGTGGATGGTAGAGGACCAGGAAGGGCGCGGTCAATCCTTCTTCATCACGCAAGCCGCGTACAAGCAGCCGAACACGCGCCCGAGCGTCGTGTTCAACTGCTACGGAAGCCGATGCTTCCTCTCCTCGATCTGGTCGAGCGGCGAATTCGGAGTGTACATTCCGCCCACCAAGGCCGAAAGGAATCTCATGGTGGCGGGCGTCAAGCCTGAGCAAACCGTCCTGTTCGCCCAACTGCGGTAGCGGCGCCGCAAGCCGGCTTCGCCCGCACGCCGGACCGGTTCGAGTTGTGTCCCGAGCGGCGGAAATCTGCTCGCTCGAACTTCTCCGGGCGGGCGGGTAGTCCCGCCCGGCATTTCCACCAAAAGCCCGATGAATGGTCGGAGGAGGCCATGAGAAATCGCGCCATGGCACTGATCCTTGCGCCCCTGTTGGCGGCGCCACTGGGAATGGGGCAAACGAGTGTCTCTGACAGAATCGTCGCAACCGTCCCGTTCGCATTCACCACAGCCCAGACGACTCTGCCCGCCGGGGAGTGGACGATCGTCCGCCTGATCACCGAAAGCGGGCCAAGCAGGTGGGCCATCCGGAACCGCACGGGTGAATATCGTTTGCTCCTGGTCGGACAGCCTGTCTACAGGCAGTTGACGAAGCGCACGACGTTGGAATTCAACTGCTATGAGGGCCATTGCTTTCTCTCCAGGATCTGGATGACCGGTGAACTCGGCGTCTACTTCCCGCCCGCAAGGGCCGAAAGGAACCTGCTGATGGCGGGCGCGAAGCCGAGGCAGAACGTGTTGTTCGCCCGGATGCGGTAATGCCGCCGCCGGTGGACACGGTTGCTCTTCCGTGCTGGCCCGGCCACTCCGTCGTGGCCGGGTTTTTTCTTTCGAAGGAGCCGAACGCAGGGCACAGTGGACCGCAGCTTTTCCCCTCCAGGCGCTCCCCGTGCAGGCCCCTGTGCCCGTGAATCCGGCTCTGCGACGGAAGGGCGCGTGTGACCTGGCAGACGCCGTTCCCCGGTATCCGGACCGTGCCAGCCTCCGCGGCAGACACCCTGCCCCCTGCACGCCCGCAACGACTCCAGCCCGGAAAGAAAATCCGGCAGGCTCATCTCCTGAGCCCCTTCCCTTCTCAATCTGGAATGGCTGGAGGTCGCAAGATTCTCATGACAACCCGCAGAACCTTCATCCCCTTTTTGTTGCTGGCCCCCGCCGCCGTCGCAGGCGTCGGAAAGACGGAAGTCCGCTACCTCGGCGGAGTCTGGACAGACATCGACGAGGGTGCGGAAGGCAAGGTTCGCATGGAGGACGATGCCGCGGTCTTCGTTTTCCAGGGACGCCAGTACCGCCTCCCCTATGCGAGCATCACCAGCATCGAGTATGGCCAGAAGGTGGGCCGCCGCATTGGCGCCACCATCGGTTTGGGCGTCACCACGCTGGGCCTGGCTGCGCTGCCGATTCTGCTTTCGAAGAAGCGCCGCCACTTTGCCACCATCGGCTACACGGACGAGCAGGGAAAACCCCAAGGGCTTGTCGTCGAATTCGGCAAGGAGATCAAACGGAGCGCCCTGAAAATGCTCTCGCTCAAGTCCGGCAAAGAGATCGAATTCGAAAACGAACAAGCGCAGAAGGATTTTCAGAATTAGGCCGTCTCCGGTCTCGCCCTCGTGCCCGGCTCCGCGGCAACCTGGTTCGCCGCGGCGCTGCCGTGATCGGGATGAAGCTTTGGCACGCCTGCATTTCTCCGGTTTTCAGCGCTTGAAAAAGGTGCGGCGCTGCCTGCTCCCGATTCCGGGGGCGGGCAGCGCCGCCCGGTTGTTCTTCCGCAAGCTCCTGAGGGCGGCTCGCCAGCGGATCAGAAGATCAGCTTGCCCGCCAGCTGGAGCTGCCGCATGTTGGTTCGCGTGCTGGTGATCTGGCCGAAGCCGCCCGAGGCAATGTTGGTGTTCGGGAGGCCCCAGTTGGGGTGGTTCGGGAAGTTGAACCACTCAAAGCGGAGCTGGAACTGCCGCCGTTCGCTTCCGAGCTGGAAATTCTTCAGCGCGGAGAAGTCCCAGCCGATGATGCCTGGGCCATCCAGCGTGTTGCGGCCCACGTTGCCATGGGTGCCGCGCGCGTTCGGGAAGAAGGCCGAGGTATCAAAGAACCGCTGCGGGTCCTGCTGACCGCGCGGCAGATCCGCCTTCTTGCCCGTGGAATTGGGCCTGTCAAAGAAGGCGCCCGTGTTGGAGGCATCCTGGCCGTTGGTCACCGTCACCGGGAAGCCGGTTTGCAAGGTGAGGATCGTGCTCAGCTGCCATCCGCCTGCCACGGCGTTCAGCACCGGATTCTCGATGCCCACCTTCCGGCCGCGGCCGAAGGGCATGTCCCAGAGCAGCGACGTGACGTAACGGTGGCGGGTGTCGTGGCTGGAACGGGCCCGCTCGCAGCGCCGGCAGTAGCTGTTCTGCGGGAAAAGCGTATCGCCGCCGTGGTTGCGGATCGCCGTCGCCGTGTCGATCGCCTTCGCCCACGTGTAGCTGTTCAGGAACGTCAGCCCGCCGCTGTAGCGCTTGGTCAGCTTCAGGCCGAGCGAGTGGTAGTTGCCATTGCCGCCGTTATCCACCAGCTGAATCCGGCCGAAGTTCGGGAACGGGGAGCGCTGCGGGATCGTCCGGCTGTCCACCGCGGGATCCGCAGGGATGGCCTCGTTGACCGCGCGAAGCGACTCCAGCCGGTGGCTCTGATTGCCCATGTAGCCGGCTTCGACGACGTAGTCCCTGCCGAGATCGCGCTGGATGTTGAACGTCCACTGATTCGAATAGGTCGTGCGCCGGTCATACGGATTGGCGAACGTGTAGGGGCGGAACACGTTGGCGACGCCGCCCGCGATCGATGCCAGCGCGTTGTTCCAGTTCAGGTTCGGGAAGTCCGTGCGTGAATTGTCGCGCAGGCGCCCGGCCAGGTTGCGCGCCATGTCGAAGCGCGGGTTGCCGGTGTCCTGGCTGTAGAAAGTGCCGAAGCCCGCACGGATCACCCACTTCTCGCTCGGAGACCACGACAGGCCCACTCTCGGGGCAAAGTCGTTCCGGTCAATGCCCACGAGCCGCTTCCCGAGGCTTCCATCGCACCGGACATTGATCTCCGGCCAGCGGATGTTGATCCCCTCGTAGCAGTTCTGACGCGCCGGCGCCTGACGCATGAAATAGGGGAACAGGTTTGGATCCGTGACGTTCGGGTTGGCGAGCGTCAAATGCGCGTCGAGGGGCACGATGCCGTTGAAGAGGTTGCCGGTCTGGTCCTCCCACGGGGGGGTCAACTCATACCGCAACCCGAAGTTCATTGTGAGTTTCGAGTTCACGCGCCAGGTATCGTCGACGTACAGATACATGCTCCAGGTGCGGAATCTGGCGTTGGCGATGGAGACTGCCGCTTCCGCCTGCGACGTCTCGCCGAGCAGGAAGTCGGCGAAGTTGTCGCCCGTCCTGCCCGTCATCGCCAGATTGCGGGTCGCATTGTTGGTGAAGGTGAACTGGCCGCGGGCGAACTGGTTGCCCACCTGGTTGTACTGATCGCGCCGCACTTCGCCGCCGAGCTTGAAACTGTGCCGCCCGCGGATCCAGGAGAAGTTGTTCACCAGCTGCAGCACGGAGTTGTTCACTTCATAGGGCCCTTCCGAGTCGTTTCCGAACCCGGAATACACGCCCTGCAACGAGATGTTGGGAATGCCCCACTGCACCGGCGGCCCGCTGTTGAGCCCCGGAATTTTCAGCGCGCCGACGACGTCGCGCGAAAACGCGAGCTCAGGACCGTTGGTATTGTAGAACTGGCTGTACGCAACGCGCGCCTCGTTCACTTTGGACGAAGACAGCACGCGCGTATTGGTGACCATGTACTGGTTGAAGTTGGTGACGATCTTGTTGCCGTTCAGCTTCAGCGCCTCGACGGTCTGGTTTTCGTCACCCCAGCTGTAGCGTCCGAACCACTGCGAATTGGAGCTCTCCACCCAGTCGAAGCGCCCGACGAACTGGTCGCGGTTGATGGGCTGCCCCTGCGCCTGCACCCGGTTGTTGCGAAGATCCGGGTTCGGCAGGTTCGGTTCCGGATAGAACTCAAGGAGCGCCTTCGAGATGGGATGGATGCGGGTGGAGGGGATCGTGTTATTCGGGAAGGGCTGCGCCGTATTGACGCCGTTCACAATCGTGCGCGACAGCGGGTCGTAAATGCCCTGTGTGCGGAGCGAGGCGTTCGGGGTTGTAATGACATCATTGAAGTTGCCGTTCCGCATCGCCGTGGAAGGCAGGCTGTAGACGGCCTGCACCTGCCGGCGTTGCCGGAACCATTCGTAGTTGGTCATAAAGAACAGCCGGTTTCGGCCGTCCAACAGCTTCGGAACGATGACCGGTCCGCTCAGCGTGAAGCCGAACTGGTTCCACTTGAACGGATCCTTCGGCGGGCGCGCCGACGTGAACGCATAGTTCTTCGCATCCAGCTTCTCGTTGCGGAGGAAGTAGAACAGCGTGCCGTGGTAGTCATTGCCGCCCGGCTTGGTGGACATGTTGATCTGCGTCGCCGCGCGTCCGAACTCCGCCGGGTAGATGCCCGTCTGAACCTTGAATTCCTGCAATGCGTCCACCGAAGGCATCACCACGATCGTGTTGAAGTTCGGGTCCGTGTTTTCCACGCCATCCAGCGTGAAGCGGTTGAACTGCGCGCGCTGGCCAGCCACGGCGACGGACTGTTCCGCCCGGATGCCTCCCTGCCGGGCGCCGGCTTGCCCCGCCGACGGGAAGCCGAAGCTGACGTTCGGCGCCAGCGAAACCAGCTGCAAGGCGTTGCGCCCGTTCAGCGGCAGCTCCACGATGCGCTTGTTTTCGATCACCGTGCCGACGGTGGCATTCTCGGTCTGCAGCAGCGCCCCTTCCGCCCGCACCTCCACGGACTCGGTCACGGCGCCTACCTGCAAATCCACGTCGACTCGGGCGCTCAACTGCACCTGAATCTCGATGCCGCTCCGCACGAAGGCGCGGAAGCCCTCCTTCTCGGCACGGAGCGTGTAAACGCCCGGCTGCACAGCGGGAAAGCTGTACAATCCGGTCTCATTCGTAACGGTCTGCCGGGAGGCGTTCGTTGCCTCGTTCGTCAGAGTCACCCGGACGCCGGGCACGGCAGCGCCCGAGGGATCGCGAACCTCCCCTGACAACTCGCCCAGAGTCTGGGCAGCTGCTCCCAACACGCCAAGAACCAGCAGTGCACACAGGTAGACGAATCGGGTCAACATCCTTTTGCCTCTCTCGTGAAGCTCACATCCCGGCGAACCCCTCGCCGGCTGTGCTCTTACTCTATTCCTCCGCGTAAGCGCTGTCAACGGCCCTGCGGCAGTTTTCAACAAGACCTCTCACCCCCGACCGAACCGGATCCCGGTTCTTCATCACAAGGGACATGCGGGGAAAACGCATCGGGAGGCGCCGCATCGCAGCGGCCGCGCCATCCAGAGCCGGCCGTGCTGCCATGGCATCTCCGAAAAGGCTTTCCGGACGTGTACGCCGGATTCCCCGGGTTCCGCCTCCACGGGCAAGCCGGGATGCACCTGGTTTATTCGCGCAGCAGGACAGCCATCCAGTTGCCTGCGGCAGGCGCCCGAACCTCGACAAGACCGTGCGAGATCACTCGCAGGTCGCCTTCAGTCTTCCCCCGATCCACATCAATCCATCGCAGCCGCCAACGCCCCGCAGGCGCCTGCGCCTCCACTGCACCGCCGCGCGGGAAATACAGGACCGACGCCTTTCCAGGCGGATACGCCGCCCATGCCTCCGCCTCCTCCCGCGAAGACAGCAGTGCCGGCGGCGCGGGCTCCAGCTCCCAGAAGCGGACGGATTGCTCCACCAGCCGCAAAGCGCGCAGCACCGCTTCTGAACGCGGGCTCAGGCCAAGCCCCGAAGGCGGGCGGTGAAACCGCACCGCGGCAAAGCCAGCCAGCGCATGCCGGATCACGCGCTCCACCCCGTCCTGATCCGTGTGCCCGAACCGGTTGCCGTCCGCGCCGTACGTTTTCACCGTGTTGACCGGCCGCGGGTGCTCGAGCAGCTGCGAGCGCACCCACAGTGCGTTGTACCAGTGCTCGTCCCCCCGGTTGTGATTGTTCTGGCTCATGTCCAGGAAGTCGTACAACTCCGGATGATCCAGTGTGCGCCGGTGCCGCGGCGCGCGCACATTCCAGTCGTCCCACATCTCGGTGATCATCACCGGCGCACCCGCCCGCGCTGCCCGTTCCCGGATGAATTGCGCCCAGTAGCGGCTCCATTCTTCTTCGCCGCTGGTTTCGTTGTCGATCGTGTAGAGCACATGGCCGTGCCGCAATGAGTACGACAGCATCTTCTCCACGAAGCGCTGCTGGAAAGGCAGGACCACAGGATTGTTCCGCTGGCGCGGCGTGGTGAAGGAAAATGGCTGCTGGTCTTGCCCCGGATGTTGCGGATATTCGGAAGCAAATCCGGAAGCTTCGTGCGTGTAATTAATATTGTTTTCGGGACGGTACGGGTGCGGCAGCCACGCTTCCCTGCTGTAATCGAACCGGTCCCAGACTTCAATTTGCACAAAAACGCCCCTCTCTTCCGTCCAGCGCAGGAAGCGCTCGAACCGCCGCCAGTATTCCGGGTTCCACTGGTTCAGGTCATACTTCCCCGAGGCAAGCCTCAGAAACGGATACTCCTCCCAGCCCCGGTCCTTGCGGTCCGACATCGTATTGCGGACATAGTTGCCGCCGGCTTGGACCAGCCTGTCCAGGTGGGCGGCCAGTTCAGCGTCCGGCCACTGGAAAAGGTTGTCGTCGTCACTCGCACCGGCGAGGAATACGGGCCGGCCGCCATACTCCCAGTAGAACGGGTTCGCGGGCCAGGGCCGGATGCGTGGCGGCTGCCCGGGGAGCGGCTCCATCCAGAGACAGGCGAAAGCCGCCAGCAGGAGCGCTGCGGGTCTCACGCGGCTGATTCTATCAGGCGGAAAGCGGCGCGAGTCTCACCGTTTCAGCAGATAGACGGCGATCTCGGCACGCCAGTTTGGCGCGAAACGGATCTGCGAATGCCCCGAAAGAAACAGCCGCGTTTCCACGCGCCATCCCTTTTCCGCGACAGTCTCCTCGAAGTCCAGGACCGTCAGGAAGTGAATGTTCGGCGAGCTGTGCCAGGCGTGCGGAAACAGCGGCGTGCGCGGCGCCCGCCCGCTCCAGAGGTGGTTCAGCCGCACCCGCCAGTGACCGAAGTTCGGAAAGGCGACCACAGCGTGGCGCCCGATCCGCAGCATCTGCTCCAGCACCTCCAGCGGACGGCGCAGCTCCTGCAACGTCTGGCTGAGGATCACGTAATCAAAGGCGCCGTCGGGGTACTCGGCGAGGCTCGACTCCAGATCGCCCTGATAGACTGCCACGCCCCGCGCGGCGGCGCGTTGCGCCAGATCCGGACGGATCTCGATGCCGCGCCCCTCGATCCGCTTGTTCGCCGCCAGCCATCCCAGCAGCGCCCCGTCGCCGCAGCCCAGGTCGAGCACCCGCGCGCCCTCCGGAATCAGGCTGCTGATCAGGGCGTAGTCGCCCCGGCCGAGCACCTCCCGGACCTTCACGAGCCCGACCTCCGGAACTCGCGGTGGCAACGCTCGAGAAAGCCGCGCACCACCTGGGTCTGCTCGGCGACGTCCACCAGGAACGCGTCGTGCCCATAGTTCGACGTCAGCTCGCAATAGGTCACATCGTGGTTGCGGCTCCGCAGCGCGTTGACGATCTCGAGCGACTGATAGGAAGGATAGAGCCAGTCCGACGTGAAGCTGATCACCAGGAACCTCGCCGTGGCCCGTTCCAGCGAAGCCGCCAGCGACGGATAGCCCAGCGTGAGGTCGAAGTAATCCATCGCCTTCGTGATGTAAAGGTACGAGTTGGCGTCGAAGCGGCCCACGAACTGCTGGCCGCGGTAGCGCAGATAGCTCTCCACCTCGAAGTCGATGTCGAAGCCGAAGCTGAAGGCGTCCCGGTTGCGGAGCCGCCGCCCGAATTTTTCGCGCATGGATTCGTCCGACATATAGGTGATGTGGCCGATCATGCGCGCCACCGCCAGCCCGCGCGCCGGCGGGCGGTCCTCCGGGTAGTCGCCGTTCTGGAAATCGGGATCCATCATGATGGCCTGGCGGCCCGTTTCGTTGAACGCGATCTGTTGCGCGCTGTGGCGAGCTGTTGCGGCGATCGGAATGCACGCCTCCACCGACTCCGGATATGACACCGCCCACTCGAGCGCCTGCATGCCGCCCATCGACCCCCCGCACACGGCCAGAAGGCGCGGGATGCCGAGGTAGTCGATGAGCTTCTTCTGCAGGCGCACCATGTCGCCGATGGTGATCACCGGGAAGCGCAACCCGTAACGCCGCCCGGTGCGCGGATCGATCGAAGAGGGCCCGGTCGTGCCCCGGCATCCGCCGAGCACGTTCGAACAGATCACGAAATAGCGGTTCGTGTCGAAGCCCTTGCCCGGGCCGATCATGTTGTCCCACCAGCCGGGCTTGCCCTGATGATCAATGCCGGCCGCATGGGCGTCGCCCGTGAAGGCATGCAGGATCAGAATGGCGTTGTCCCGAGCCTCGTTCAGCTGGCCGTAGGTCTCGTAGGCCACCTGGAGGCCGGTCAGAGTCTCGCCGCAATCGAGCTCCAGCGAATCGAAGCGGACGTACTGCGTCTCAGTCACCATACCGGGCTTGAACCTTCATTGTAGACGCGCAGAAGGAAGCAGCCGCAGCGCCCCGCACGGATTCAGTCGAAGCAAACGTGTGCATTTCGCCTGGCAGCCCTGCCGGAGCACTTCGGAGACGGCGTGGCAGTGTTCGCGCCCCCTCGCCCTGCAGGAGAGCTCCAGCGTCCTCGTCTCAGTGAATGGTGGCCATGGAAATCTGGCGGGCTGGAATCGGAGGGCCACGGAGAATCTCTGCCGCTTGACTCCCTCCGGCTGAGGAGAGTGAGGAGGCTCCGGACGGTATGCCGCCATCGCGGCTATGAGTTCGCTGTCACCGCCCGCCAACGCCACGACAACGACCGGGGCAGGGATCTTCGAAAGTGTCCCGATTTGTGCCCTCGCCCCAGCGAACAGGGCAAACCAGACTGCCTTGACGCGAGCGTCCGCAAAACCGCATCGAAACGCGGCCCCGGCGCAAGCGCCGGGGGAACTGCGCGAGCAATGCAGCCCCGGCGCAAACGCCGGGGGAGCAGTGCTGCATTCGTGTGAGCCGAGCCAGCATCCATCCAGCCGCACTGACGTGGGGCAAGAGTTCACGGGAGCTGCGGAGCGAATCGGGATCTTCCGCGCCCCGTAGCCCCGGAACGCGGGCGGAGCATCAACGGCTTGCCCTCGGCATTTCGAGAGTGTCCCGGCCGCAGATCCGCAGCATTGGAATGCTGCCGTGGGTATCCGCGTGGGCGGGAGCCTTTGGGCGGGGGTTGGCGGGAGCGCACATCGAAAACCGGGCGAACAGCTGTTGACAATTTCGTCATCTTGCCATATATACCCAGAAAAGGCCGTAACGGCCTTTTTGCCTCGGCCACGCCGAGGCGAGTGAATTCAGAGGGGTGCGGGCCAACGGGGAGTCCGCGCCAAAGGGGATGCTGCATGTTTCCAAAGTGGTTGAAACTCGTTCTTGCGACAGGACTGGCCGGACTGTGCTCGGCCTGGTTGTGGGGACAGACGGCCGCGACTGCAACGCTGGTCGGATCGGTTCTCGACCCGACCGGGGCGGTGGTTGCCAATGCGACCGTCTCGCTCGTCGAGCCTGCCACCGGGGTGACGCGCTCGACAATGTCGAATGAATCCGGCCAGTACACGTTCGTGTCCTTGCCGCCCGGAACCTACCGGCTCACTGTGTCGGCGCCGGGCTTCCGTCAGGCAGTGGTTCAGGGAATCCGGCTCGAGGTGGCGAAGTCCTACACCGTGGACGTGAACATCGAAGTGGGAGAGCTGGCGGAAACCGTGGAAGTCCGCTCCGAGGCTCGAAGCGAACTGCAGACGCTGGACTCCACCGTCGGCGCCGTGATCCAGGGAGAGTCGCTGTTGCGCCTGCCGACTATCAACCGCAGCGCAGGCGCGCTGTTGACCCTGCAGCCGCTGGTGACGCCCTCGCGTGGCGTGAGCGACACGAACCTCACCGGACAGGTGGCGGGCATGCGAAGCGACCAGAACACCTTCAATCTGGACGGCGTGGATGCCACAGACCTGACTTCCGGGACGTCCGGGTATTTCTCCGGGGCCATCGATTGGGCGGGCGCGACGCCGATGGTTCCGGTGCCGCTGGAAAGCATCGAGGAGTTCCGGGTTTCGACGACGAATTCCAACGCGACGTTCGGCCGCTCCTCGGGCGGGCAGGTGAACCTGGTCACCCGCCGCGGCTCCAACCAGCTGCGCGGCTCGCTGTATTGGTATCACCAGAACGACAACCTGAATGCGAACCGCTGGGAATCGAACCGGCTGGGGATCCGGCGGCCCGAGCTGAAAGACAACCGCTTCGGCGCTTCGCTCGGCGGCCCGCTCATCCGCAACCGGCTCTTCCTGTTCGGCAACTACGAAGGCCGCCGGTTCCCGCGCGCGAGCCTCGTCACCCGCCTCGTGCCAAGCGAGGAACTCAAGCGGGGAATCCTCCGCTTCCGCGATGCCAGCGGCACGGTCCGGGAATACAACGTCCGCCAGTACGACCCGCGCGGGATCGGTTTGAGCCCGGTCATCTCGGCGTTGTGGAACAAGCTGCCTGCCGGCAATGACCCGGGACGCGGCGACGGGCTGAACACGCTGGGCTTCACTGCGCCGGGCGACAACTCCATCCGCATGGATTTCGGGGTGACGCGCCTCGACTATCAGATCAACTCCGACTGGCGCTTCACCAGCACCTACCGGTATGCCACGCAACTGGAGACAGCTGTCGGCCAGGTCGACATCGCCAATCTGACCGGTTGCGGCAAGCCGGTTTGCCCGGGCGGATCCACGCCTGTGGAGCCGCGATTCTTCTCCGCAACGTTCGCCGGATCGATCACGCCGCGGCTGACGAGTGAAACCAATCTGGGGTACCGCCGCGGCTGGTGGGCCTACCGCCGCATCAATCCCTTCCCGCAGGTGCCCGGCACCGCCGCCGCGCTGATGGTGGCCCAGGGTACGCTCGACAGCGGCATCGACGTCGACACGCAGCGCGCACGGAGCCGCATCTGGCGCGACCAGACCTATTCGATCAACCAGAACATGAGCTGGGTGGCGGGCAAGCACCTGTTCCAGTTCGGCGGCCAGATCGCGCTGTTCCGCGTCTTCCATGAGCGCGACGACAAGGTGATCGGCTCGCTCACCACGCCCGTGTATGAACTGAACGCTTCCAACTTCGTCTCCATCTCGGCCGCTTCCCGCCCGCCCACCTGCGGCCCGTCGATCACGACCAACTGCCTCCTGTCCGGCGACGTGCAGCGCTGGAATGACCTGTTCGCCGCAGGTCTCGGAATGGTGGACAAGGGCGGGCTCATCGTGACACGCGACGGGGACCTGAACAATCAGCCCTTCGGCACGCCCATGCGGATCTTCGGCCGCTTCCAGAACTACGAAGGCTACATCAATGACGTCTGGCGCGTTCGTCCCTCGCTGACGCTGACGCTCGGCCTCACCTACACGATCCAGACCCCGGTGGTGGACGACAACGGCCTGCAGACGGTGCTCATCGACACGCAGACCAACCGGGAGATCGTGGTGCGCGAGCTGCTGGCGGAGCGGCGCCGGCTCGGCGATCAAGGGCAGACGTTCAACCCGACGATCGGATACGTGCCCATCCGGCAATACGCGGCGCGGTCCCGCATCTACGATGTCGACCGCAACAACTGGGCGCCCCGTCTGGCCGCTGCCTGGAACCCGCAGTTCACCAGCGGATTCCTGGGCCGTCTGCTTGGAGACAGGAAATCGGTCTTCCGGGGCGGCTACGCCGTCACCTACGACCGTGTGAACGGGGTCGGAGTGGTCATGCTGCCGATCCTTGGCGTGGGCTTCTCCCAAACCGCCACCTGCAATGCGCCCGTAGCTGGCGGGGGGTGCTCTTCGGGGACCAACGAGAACACGGCATTCCGGATCGGAGTCGACGGCGACCGCGTGCCGATCCCGAATCTGGGGAAACCGCCTGTTCCGATCGTTCCGGGCATCGGCGGAGAGGCGCTGAGCTTCTCCATCGACCCGAAGATGCGCATCGGCAAGTCCCAGAGCATCAACTTCACCGTGCAGCGCGAACTGCCTGGCAACATGATCCTTGAAATGGGATACGTGGGCCGGTGGAGCAACGAATTGCCGCAGAACTACCAGCTCAACAGCATGTATCTCCACTTCAAGGACCAGGGCTCGGGCCAGACGTTCGCGCAGGCTTTCGACGGCGTCGCGCTGCAGCTCAGGCGGGGCACGGCGCCGGCGCAGGTCACGCCGCAACCTTTCTTCGAAAACCAGTTGCGCGGACTGGCGCAGTGCAACCCGAACTGCACGGCCTGGCTGGCCGCCGCACAGACCGTGCGCTTCGTCCAGGGCCAGGTGAACAACCTCGTCAATGCGATCAACGCGGTCCGTCCCGGCGGACCGTTCTACTCGCGGCAGGTGCAGGATCTGTTCGTGCGGGGATCAGGCGGAAGGGCCAACTACAACGCCGGGTTCCTGAGCCTCACCCGCCGCATGAGCGGAGGCCTCACGTTCACGTTGAACTACACGTTCTCGAAGACCCTCGACCAGTACGGCCTGAATCAGGAAAACATCGGCGTTTCCTCGACTCCGTTTGATCTGGACATCGACTACGGGCCGGCCGTTTTCGACCGGACGCATGTCTTCAACGCCCAGTACTTCTACCATCTGCCCTTCGGCGCCGGCAAGCGCTGGCCGCTGACAGGCGCCCTGGACAAGCTGCTCGGCGGCTGGTATGTGGGCGGAATCTACACGGCGAACTCCGGGCTGCCGCTGCTTGCCGGCACTCACACGCAGGTGTTCGGCGGAGCGCAGCTGTTCGGCGGGCTGGCCGCCGGCGCGGTGCCGGTGACGCCGCAGAAATACGCAAACTCGGCGGTGACCGGGCTGCAGGTCAGCGGCTCGGTAGGCTCCGCCGGCAACGTGACCGCCACGCAGCGCGGCTCGCAGGTGAACCTGTTTGCGGATCCCGCCGCAGTGTTCAACAGCCTGCGGCAGATCGAAATCAGCCGGGACTTCCGCCACGGGCGGAACGTCTTCCGCGGACTGCCGCGCTGGAACCTGGATTTCTCGCTCGGCAAGCGAACCACGATCGCCGAGCGGGTTTCCGCGGTCTTCAGCGCGGACTTCATCAATGCCCTGAACCGCCGGGAGTTCGCGGATCCCAGCCTGAGCCTGTTCAATCCGGCAGCTTTTGGCGTGATCAACGCGCAATTCGCATCGCCCCGCCAGATCCAGCTCGGGCTGCGCTTCGAATTCTGAGGCGCGTTTCAGGAACTTCGCCGTGGAATGGGGCTGCCGCGAGACTTGCGGCAGCCCCCGCTTTCTGCGGCGGTGATGGCTGCCGGCCGCTTGGCGGTGCTCGCGCAGGTTTCTGCCCTCGGCGCCAGCGCCCGCATGCGCACAGCAGCAGGAACCACGCGGCGCCCCCCCGGATTTCGATCAGGGCTCTGAGCCGCGCGAGACCGCGAACAGGGAGTGGGAACATTCCGCACCCCGCGAGCTGAGCCTTGCGCTCCGCTTTCCCTGCCAGAGGCTGCGCTGTTTCGCGGCCAAGGGCAGCGGCTGATTCCCGAATCTTCTACTGAATCCTGCCCCTCCGGCTGCAGCTTCGCCCTCCCTGGCTGGTGAAGCCGTGATCCCGCCGGGTGGCAAATCACGGATGAAGAACTGCACCTTGCCCGGCTCTTCAGCGCGGTCGAAAAAGCCTGTGCCGCGGCGCCCCGCGGCGGGTGAATTCCGCTTGCCCGTTTCGAATGCCTGAGTTAGACTACTTCCCATCCCAGTGTTGGGCCTGCCGTCTTGCACGGCGATCGCGCTGGGAAGTTGTTGCGCAGTCCATTTCATCCAGGAACGGTTGTAAAGGGGTGTTTCGCGCATGAAAAGAGCAGCATTGCTGAAGACAGCCGTCCTGTCTTTGGCCGCCATGTTCGTGTCGTGGGGGCAATCGACGGACGCGTCCTTATCCGGGACGGCGCTGGACCCAAGCGGCGCCGGAGTGCCGGGGGTTTCCATTCTGATCACCAACACCCGGACGGGCGTAGCGTTCCGGACGCTATCGAACGACGTCGGCGCGTACAGTTTTCCGACCCTGCCTTCGGGAGAGTATCGGCTGGAGGCGGAGAAGCAGGGGTTCCGCAGGTTGACGCTTGCGGGCATCCGCCTGGAAGTGGGCGCCCGCGTCAATATGGACCTGCAGCTGGAACTGGGCGCCACTTCCGAGATCGTGGAGGTCTCGGCGGACGCCGATAACCCTGTCTCCTATGTGACCTCGAGCATTTCCGGGGTGATTACCGAACGGAAGGTGCTCGACCTGCCCGTCAGCTCCCGGAACGTGCTGAACCTGACCACCACGATGGCCGGCACGCTGGGCAACAACTTTAACGGGACCCGCCGGGGCAATCTGAACATCCAGATGGATGGCATCAACGTGCAGGACGCCCGGATCAACGTGGGCGTCAGCTCCACCATCTTTGCGAGCGTGGATCGCGTGGCGGAGTTCCGTGTCGTGACGCAACCGGTCGATGCCGAACTCGGGCGCGGGTCGGCCAACATCCAGATGATCACACGCTCGGGGACGAACGAATTCCACGGTTCGCTCTTCAACTTCCACCGCAATACTGCGCTGAACGCCAATACCTGGTTCAACAACGCCAACGGCCGGGATCCCCGCACCGGTGAACCCATCAGCCCGCGGGAAAACCTGATCCGGAACCAGTTCGGCGGGCGGATTGGCGGTCCCGTGATCAAGAACCGCACCTTCTTCCACTTCCTGTACGAGGGCCAGAAGATCCGCAGCCGCGAGACGGTGACGTCCACCGTATGGACGGAGCCGATGCGGCGGGGGCTGTTCCGATTTTTCCCGGGCGTGCAGAACGGGAACCTGAATGCCTCCCGGCCCACCGTGGACGAGAACGGCAACCCGGTGAGCCCGACGGGCGCCGCGCTGACAACTTTCAACATTTTCCAGGTGGACCCGCAACGGCCGGGCATGGATTCGACCGGCCTCGTCAAGAAATACATCGACGCCATGCCGCTGCCGAACAATTACCGCACGGGGGACGGTCTCAACACCGCCGGCTTCACATGGCAGCGTCCCTACCGCTTCGATGAGAACAACCTGAACGTGAAGGTCGACCACCTGTTCTCCGATCGCCACCGCCTGAGCTTCTCGTTCTCCAGCGAGCGCAGCGACGACGTCAACGGCTTCATGGCGCAGCCCTTCCCGACAGTTGCAGGCGGCGCCGTGCGGCAGCGCGACTACCTGTATCAGTTGACCCTCACCTCCACGCTTTCCTCCTCGACCGTGAACGAATTCCGCGCCGGCGCCCTGCGTCCGCTCTACCGGTTTTACTCGCCGTGGGAGGTGGACCCCTCGATTCTTCCCAAGGCGGGCTCCACGCCTTTCGCGGTCGACTTTGGAACCATCACGGATCCGGTGAACATCTCCAACGACCCTCAGGGCCGCATTTCGCCGAACTATCAGCTCTTCAACAAGGTGTCCATGATCCGCGGACGCCACAACTACAAATTCGGCGGGCAATTCTGGTCCGTTTCCACCAACGGATTCAACTCATTCACGGTTCTTCCGCGGGCCATCATCGGCGCGGGCGGCGTCCCGGTGGCCAACATGGGCTCCGTGCCGGGCATCGGCGCCAACCAGACTTTCGCACAGAACGTGCTGAATGACTTGAATGGCAGCTTGTCCCAGCTGCAGCAGGCGATGAACTCTCCGGGCGGCAAGAACCCCGTCTTCCTGCCCGGCGAGGTCAAGCAGCGCACCTGGCGGGAACGCGAGTTCGCCCTGTTCTTCCAGGATGACTGGAAAGTGAACCAGTCCCTGACGCTGAACCTGGGCCTGCGGTATGAGTTCTATGGCGTGCCCTACGACATCAACGGAAAGACAGCAGCGATCGCCGGAGGCTCCCAGTCCATCTTCGGCATTTCGGGAACCACTTTCGGCGACATGTTCCAGCCCGGCGCCAACCGCGGCCAGATGACCGACGTCATTCTGGTAGGCCCGAAAACGACGAACCCCGGCCAAAGGATCTACAACAACGACTGGAACAATTTCAGCCCCGCCGTCGGCCTCGCGTGGAACATCCCGTGGTTCGGCAAGAACCGCACCGTGTTCCGCGCCGGCTACTCGATCGCCTACGAGCGGCTCTCGCTGCGCCTGCTGGACGTCGTCAGCGGCGATCAGCCGGGGCTCAGGCAGGTGGTGAATTACCTGAGCGCCAACAAGCTGGAACTGGCCAACGCTCCGCTGCCGCTGCAGCCCTCGGGCACCCCGCTTTCCCGTGTTCCCTTCACGGACCGCACCCAGACCGTCCGCACCTACGACACAGGCCTGCGCATCCCCATGGTGCACAATTACAATGCCGGCATCTACCGTTCCATCGGCCGGAACGGATCGCTGAGCGTCGCCTATGTGGCCAGCAAGGGCACGCGGCTGCTGCGCGGCGCCGACGTCAACGAGCACAACATCCTGGAAAACGGGATCCTCGAGGCGTTCCTCATCACCCGCAACGGCGGCAATGCCCCGCTGTTCGACCAGATGTTGCGCGGCCTCAACGTCCCCGGCCGCGGCGTCGTCAACGGCACCACGCTCACCGGCAGCCAGGTGCTGCGCGACATCAACACGACCACGCAAGGATACTTCGCCTCCGGCTCGGTCGGCACCCTCGCGTCGTACCTCAGCAACACCAACTACCTGACCGGCGTCAACGGCGGCCTGCTGCGCAACGGCGGACTGCCGGAAAACTTCGTCTCTGCCAACCCGCAGTTTGCCTCCGCCCGCATCTTCGGCAACCTGTCCAATTCCACCTACCACTCGATGCAGATCGAATACCTGCACCGCGCGCGCGACCTGAGCGTGCAGTGGAACTACACCTTCGCCAAAGGCATCGGCGACGAGGACGGCGACGGGCAGGAGCAGATCGACAGCTTCCGCACGCAGCGCAACCGCCGCCTCGACAAGCGGCTGCTCAACCTCTCCGTCCATCATGTGATGCGCTCGAACGTCATTTATGACTTGCCCTTCGGCCCCGGCCGCCGCTGGGCCAGCGGCAACGGCTGGTGGAAGCACATCATCGGCGGCTGGCAGGTCGGCAGCATCTTCAACATCTTCTCCGGCGATCCGCTCGCGCTCAGCGCCCTCGGCGCCCTGACCTTCAACAACTGGAACGACAACACGCCCGTCAATCACGGCAACGTGGCGCGCCACCTCGGCAAGCCCACCCGGACCGGACAGGGCGTCATCTTCTTCCCGAACCTCGTGCAGACCTTCGATCCGATCAACGACACCATCCCCGTGGCCAGCGTGCGCAACCGCGCCACCCTGCGCGCCATCCGCGTGGGCGACGCCAACGGCCCGCTGCTGCTGTCCAACCCCGCTCCCGGACAGCTCGGCCCCATGAACCAGCGCTCCATCTATGGGCCCATGACCTTCCGCTTCGACGCCAACGTGATCAAGACGGTCCGGCTCACCGAGCGCGTCAACATGCAGTTCAACGCCATCTTCGAAAACGCCACCAACACGCCCCAGTGGGGCAACCCGAACACCGACATCAACGACCTCAACTTCGGCCGCATCACCTCCGCCGGTGGCAACCGCATCATCGTCATCGGCGGACGGGTGAACTTCTGACCGGAACGGCACGCACGTTCACCACGGCCGGTTCCGCCGGGAGGCGTTCCAGGGGGCGCTTCCCGGCGGAATTGCTTTCTGCGGGGTGGCGCAGGAACGTGTAATTTTTTACACTAAAAGCGTGTCCCACAGAACCGTCGCCCACTGGGACGGAGACCGCTTCTTCGCCTCCATCGAACAGGCGGCGGACCGCCGCCTGCGCGGTCGCCCCGTGGTCGTCGGCGGGCAACGCCGCGGCGTCGTGCTCTCGGCCAGCACGGAGGCGCGGCGCCTCGGCATCCGCCCGGGTTGGCCCGTGGGGCGGGCGCGGCGCGCGGTACCGGATCTGATCGTGGTACCGGCGCACTTCGAACTGTACGAACGCTTCTTCGACGAGATCCTGTGGCTCTGCCGCGAGGCGGCGCCGCTGGTGGAGCCGGCTTTGGTCGGCGCCGCATGGCTCGACCTCACCGGCACGGAGCGCGTGAACGCCCGGCACCCGCGCGCGGTGATGGAACGCATCCAGACGACGGTGCGGCAGTGGCTGCACGTGTCGATCTCCACGGGGCTCGCCTCCAACAAGCTCGTTTCCCGGCTCGCCGCCCGCCTGCACAAGCCCGCCGGGCATCTGGTGGTTCCGGCTGGACAGGAGCGCGCCTTTCTCGCCCCGTTGCCCGTGAGCGCCTTGCCGGGACTGAACCGCGAGGCGCTGGAGGCGCTGGAACTCGCCGGCATCCAGCGCATCGGGCAGCTGGCGCAGATGCCCGTGGACGCGCTCGGCGCGCTGCTGGGACGCCGCGCTCTGCCGCTGATTCGCCAGGCGCAGGGCGTCGCGGATGAACCTGTGGGCGGGCCGCGCAAGAGTGCCGAAGAAGGCTGGGCGGAGCGGATCGAATTCCCCGAAGACGCCTGGCAGGAGCCGGTCCTGCTGGCGGCGCTCCGGGGAATGCTGGAACGGCTGATGGCGCAGGTGCGCGCCGCGCAAGTGGAGGTCCGGCGGCTGACGCTCGAACTGCGCTACACCGACCGCGCCGAATCGCGCGCCTCCCTCGATCTGCCCGAACCCACCTGCCTGGAAGACGACGCGTTGCCGCGGCTGCCCGCGCTGCTCGAAAATGCGTGGACGCGCCGTGTGCGCCTGCGCGCCATGACGCTCCGCGCCAGCCGCGTCTACCGCCCGGGCGCGCAGCTGCCCTTGTTCGAGCTCAACGCCGAGGAGCGCGAACGCCGCCGCCGCGCCGCCGCCGTGCTCGATGCCGTGCGCCGGCGCTTCGGCGCTGCAGCGCTGGTGCGCGGCGCCGATTTGCTGGACAAAACGCTGGCCGCCGCGCATGATTGAAATATGTTTCGGCGATGGCTGTCGGCCGCGTTGGCGCCTCTTCTGTTGACCGGGGAAGTGCGGCGCGTCGGTCCCGGCGAGCGGTACAGCACTCCCTGCCAGGCGATTCGCGCCGCCGCTGCGGGAGACGTGATCGAAATCCAGGCCGGTGGAAACTACACCGGCGATGTGTGCGCCTTCGCGCACGACCGCCTCATGCTGCGCGGCATCGGCGGGCGGCCGCGCATCGACGCCGGCGGCCGCGTGGCGCAGGGCAAGGCCATCTGGGTGATCGGTGGCAGGGACATCACCGTCGAAAACATCGAATTCACCGGCGCGCGCTGCCCCGACAAGAACGGCGCCGGCATCCGCTTCGAGGGGCAGCGGCTCACCGTCCGGGACTGCGTCTTCCGCAACAATGAAAATGGAATTCTCACCTGGAACGACCCGAATTCAGAGCTGCTGGTGGAATATTCCGAGTTCGACGGAAACGGGCACGGCGACGGATATTCGCACAATATTTACGTCGGCAGGATCGCGAAATTCGTCATGCGTTTCTGCTGGTCCCATGATGCCCGGGAAGGCCACCTGGTGAAGAGCCGCGCGGCGGAAACCAGCCTCCTGTACAACTATCTGGACACGGGATCGGGCACGGCGAGCTACGAGGCGGATCTTCCGGAGGGCGGCGCCGCCCTGCTGCTGGGCAACATCCTTGTGCAGCGCCCGTCCAGCCACAATGAAAATCTCATCGCCGTCGGCCACGAGGCTCCGGCGCCGGGGCCGGACACCTCCCTGCGCATGATCCACAACACGATCGTGAATCTTGGCTCCCCGCAAGCGACCATTGTGTGGGTCGGCCGGGGCGGGCCGCGCGGCCCGGTCTTCCGCAACAATGTCTTCTACGGCGAGGGACGGATCACGAACGCGGTGCTGCAGCCCGGAATCGGGGATCTGCGCCTTCCTCTGTCTGCCGTGGCGGATCTCGCGGGGCTGGACTTCCGGCCCCGGAGGGTGGATCGCCCCGCTGTGACGCTGCCGGAAGGCTTGGCTCCCACGCAGCAGTATCTCCACCCCGCCTGTGGCGCTCTGCGCCTGTCCGTCACGACGCCGGGAGCGCTCGACGCCGCGCCGCCCGCGGGAGTGAATGAAGACGCGCCTCCGCGGTGCCGGGCAGCGCAACGATAGCGTGCGCCCGAGTCCCGCAAAAAGAAGAGCTGCAACGCAACGTCTCCCACGCGTATCGCAGGACTGCCTCCGCGGTCGCGTGGTGACTGGCGCCGCTAAGATCTATGATGAGAGAAGAGAAGCTCGCGGGACCGTAGCTCAGCTGGATAGAGCATCTGCCTTCTAAGCAGAGGGTCGCAGGTTCGAGTCCTGCCGGTCCTGCCACTCGGAAGTTTCCCTTTAGCCCCTTGAACCCATTCCCCTTTATAGAGTCCAGCGGCCTCTGCCAGGGCGATCTCGAACGGGGAACCTCAGCCGGCTCAGCCGCAGCCTGCACGGCGCTCGCTGTCATCTCCGCCCGCGACGCGGTACGCACCGCTGGCTGGAACCCCGCGGGTTACTTCAGCCGGTGGAGGCGGGGCAGCGCTTCCGAACCCCTTCGAGACCGCCCTGAGTGATGATCTACCAGGACGTTCACCTCCTTTCGGTAGCAATCACTGCCCTTCCAATCGGCAGAATCCGCTCAGGCTTTAGCCGGATGCGAGCACTTCGGTCATGACACGCGCGCATTCCATCGGCGGGAAGAGATCTCGTTCGGTACCCCAGACCGCACCAAATCCGACGGTCGAGGATCCCCTCAAACATCGCAATTCGGGCAGATCCTCCGTTCCCCGGATCCGGCGGGAAGGGGCGGGTACTTGCACTCGCGTTTTTCTGGTTGAGAAATATTTTCAACTGTCATACAATCAGGCGAGCAATCTTAGGCGGCTGGTGGTTCCCCTATCCAATCCCTCAGCACGACATCGCATGCTTCCGGAGGATCTCATGGGTTTTCGAATTCTAGAAAGCGGGAAGGAGCTGGCAAACGCGCAACGCGCACTGATCAGTGCGTTCCGGGATGCCCGTGCGGAAGAAAAGACAATAAATATCGGCTACCATGGCGGCAATCACAACCTGCCTGCTGTGGCTTGCTTGTGCGGCCGGCAGGCCACCCAGCGGCAGAAAAGGCTCCGAACGCTACTGGAATGTATTCGGAACGACCGATCCGGCCACTTCCACTTCACATTCCATCGTGTGTGAAATCTACATTCCATTGAGCGGCATTGATCGTCGCATTGCTGGAGCAATCGTATCTGACGATGCAGGTGACATGTTCCTTGCCCATCGTGGCAAGATCGGCGGAGGCAAGCCTGGAGCCGGCATGTCCCATTTCTGGGGGCATTACAGGGGGGAGGCTCTCCTGGTGCAGGACGGCGATCGCACAACTCGCATGGCCCTGGTCGCCAAATTTGGATCAAGCCAATTCCTTTCGCAGCTCAAAAACTTTGTCCACGCCGTGGCAGAGACAAAGAAAATGCTGTAGTCGTGGCTTCCGAAACAGAACCTTTTGTCGCTCCGCAGCGTCCGGAGAGTGCTTTCCGCTGCTGTCCGGAAGACCAGAGACGGCTCACGAAGCAAGCAGACTGTCCTGAGGCGCTGCCCTGACTCGGTTCAGCGCAATTTAATCAGGACAGCCACGCTCTCCACGCCAGCGTCCGCGCCTGTACCTTCCGGGCCTTCCGACGCTGGCCGTCAGACCTCATTCTCGGGAGCGGAACCGGCTGGACCCGGTTAAAGTTCGCCAACCGGGGTGATTCAATCGATCAGAGGTCTTCCCGCCTCGTTCGCTGGTCCGGGCGCGGATCCACCTGGATCACCACAGGACAGCCCCCACGAGATCTCCGCGCTGAATGGCCTCAAAAGAGAGATCCTCATCCGCTCACACGCCTGCCCGGAAGCTTTCCGCCCGAGCCGTCAGCCTCGCCGCTGTTGTCGTCCATCCGGTTGCGCGGGGGCGGCGGAGGCGCACACCTGCCCGCGGCACCCGCCCGCATTCCCCGGATTCACCCCTCCCTGCACCGCAAGCCGCCAAAGCGCCATCCGTCTTGCGCAAAGGGGCGGGCGCTCTGCGGACCTGAACCTCTGGCCACCAGCTTTCCCCCTCGCCCCGTCACTGCCTCGGAAAATAACGCACGCGCACCGTCACCACCACGCGCTCTACGGACACCGCCCCCGGCAGCGGGTGCCACGCCGGAACCGCGTCCAGCAGGGCCAGCGCCAGACGATCCAGTGCCGCATTGCCGGAAGAGGAAGCCACCTCGCGTTTCACGAACCTTCCTGTCCGGTCCGCCTCCGCCCGCAGCACCGCCATGCCCGGCGCCCCTGCATCGCGCCGGTCAGGCAGCAGTTCGAAACTGGTCCGGCGCAGCCGCCCCAGCAGGACCCGCAGCCACTCCTCCATCTCTGCCGCTGCTGCCGCATCCAGAGTGGCCTCCACGGCGATCCCCACACGCGCCGGCGACGCCGGAAGCCTCAGCCCTTCCCTTGCCCCACCGCCAGGCACCGCGGCATCTCCTGCCCGCACCAAAACGAGCCGCTCGCTGCCTCCTCGCCGCTCCCGCGTGTTGCTGGGGGGCACCAGATCGAATGGAGTCGCCGCTCCCGTGCCCACGCGCTCCGGCAGCGATCCCGCCGGCAGCGCGCCCCCGCCGCCGCTGAACGGGATCGAAAGCGCCGCTGCATTTTCCTCCCCGTAGGCGCGCCGCGCTTCGGCCGCGCTGCCCTGCCCGGAACGCGCCGGCTCGACCCTGCTCGCTTCCAGCAACTTCCGCAGATCCGGCGCACGGAGCTTCTCCTGCGGCACCAGCGCGGAAAGCGGGATATTCCGCTCTCTGCCCCGCAGCGGGCTGCGCTCGCCCAGCTCGAACAGCGGCGAGGCCAGCAAGACTGCCTGCCCGAACTGGTAACCGTAGCCGAAGCGCTGCGTGTACTGGACCACGATCACGCCCGTCTGCACCACCCACGCCACGGCCGCGGCGTGCAGGGCCAGCGAAGCCAAATGCGAGCCCCACCACAGCCCCTCCCGGCGGTCCTGCAACTCCTCGAAGGAGGCCAGGCGCGGGACGTCCCGTGGCGCTACCGTCGGACGTGGCTCCGCTTCCGCCGCCCTCCCCCGCATCGCTCTTCCTCAGCTCGCCTGCGCCAGCAGCTCCTTCACCTTCTTCTCGATCTCCGCTGGCGGCTTGTTTTCCAGCGCCGCCTGCAATTCGGCCCGCGCCCGCGTCCTGTCCCCCTTCTTGAGCAGCGCCGCCCCGTAGTGGAACCGGAATGCCGGCTCGTCCGGGTATTTTTTCACCAGGCCCTGAAAAATCTGGATCGCCGAATCCAGGTCATTTTTCTTGTAAAAGATCCAGCCCACCGTGTCCGCGATGTACCGCTGCTGCGGCAGCCGCTGCAAGGCCAATTGCGCCAGCCGCAGGGCCTCATCCAGGTCGCCGCCGTGCTCGCTCAACAGATACGCCAGGTTGTTCATCGCAATGGGCGTGTTCGGATTCAGCTCCAGCGCCTTGCGGTAGGCGCCGATGGCTTCCTGATACCGCCCCGCCGATTCGTAAGCGTAGGCCAGCCGCAAGGTGGCCTCCAGGCTGTTCGGCGTGATCTGCAAAGCGCGCTGGAAAGCAAGAATGGCTCGCGGCAGGTCGCCGTTGAACTGGTGCGCCTGCCCCAGCAGCAGGTACAGATAGTCCCAGTTCGGATCGCGTTCCGCCAGCCGGATCAACTCCCGCACCGCCAGCGGGTAGTCGGCCGTCCGCAGCGCCGTGCGCGCCACCAGCAGCCGCAGGCGCGCATCGTCCGGCGACTTCGCAAGCTCTGCCTGTGCCAAAGCCAACCCCTCTTTTTGACGGTTCTGAGCCAGCTCGACCTCCACCCGCCCGGTCAGCGCGCGCACATCTTTGGTTTTCTCGTACAGCTCCCGCAGCCGCGATTCCGCCTGCGCCCAGCGCCGCTCGGCCAGATCGAGAAATGCCATTTGCAGATGAGCTTCCCGGTAATTCGGGAATTCCTTCAACAATTCGATCAGAATTTTCCGCGCCTCGTCGTAATTGCCGAGCCCCGTGTAGGCAGCCGCGCGGAAGTAGCGGCCCTCCGGATGACGCGGGTTGATCGTCAGCACGTCAGCGGCGGTCTGCTGCAGCTCGCGCCACTGTTCCCGGTCCATGGCCATCTGCGCCAGCGCCAGCCGGGGCTCCAGATAGTTGCGCTGCATGCGAGCCGCCTCGAGGAATGCCGTCCTGGCTTCCTCCACCTTCCGGTTGGCCAGCAGCGCCAGGCCGAGATTGAAGCGGATCACCGGATTGGCAGGCACATCCTTGGCCAGCTGCTGAAACTCTTTCAACGCCGCCGCTGCGTCCTTGTCCAGCATGAGCAGCGCCCGCCGGGCCCGGCTCTCCGGATCCTTCGGCGCGTCCTCCAGCACGTCGGCATACGCTTTCTCGGCCTCGTCGCGCTTGCCCTCCAGCAGCAGAAGGCTCGCCAGCCGCTTGCGATACTCCGTGCGCTTCGCTGAGTCTTTTTCCGCCTCCTTCAAGCCGGCCTCATACAGCGAGCGCGCGTCCGCAATCCGACCGATGCTGCGGTAAAAATCCCCTGCGGCCATGCGCCCGTTTTCGTACTCCCCGCCGGCCAGCGGCGCGAGCGCCTCCTCCATCTCCTTTTGCTTCTGCATGCGGAAGAAGTGGTTGGCGAGCATCAACCGCCCCACAGGATCTTTCGGATTCCGGGCGATCCGCTCCCGGCACACGGCCTCGGCATCGGCAATCCGCTTCTGCCGCACGCACAGGTTGTACAGCGCATCCCAGGCGGGCCCGAGCCTCGCTTCCATCTGCAACGCCCGGCGCAGGAGCGCCTCGGCTTCCTGTTCTTGCCCGAGAGCCAGGCGCGTGATGCCGACGCTCGCGATCGCCAGAGCCGAGTCCGGCTTCTGCTTCCAGGCCTTTTCAAACCACGGGAGCGCCTCTCCCGGTTTCTTCTCCAGCAGCGCCACTTGCCCGGCCAGCATCTGGCCTTCAAACGAGTCGGGTTTCTTTTTCAGAAGGCTGTCGGCGATCTCGTGCGCCTGTTTCAGCGGATAATCCTCGATCGCGCCGTGCTGCAGGTAGGCCAGAATGTGAAGTCCGGCGAGGCGGATCTTCACATCCTCGTTTTCCGGCATCAGCGCCATCGCCTGCCGCAGAGCCAGCAGCGCCCGCGTCGCATCCCCTCCCTTCTCCAGGTCGCACAGCGCCAGCCGGTAGTAAGGTTCACCCCAATCCGGGCTTTTCTGAATCGCTTTCCGGAACGCGATGGCTGCCTCGTCGTATTTCTTTTTTTCCAGCAGCTCCAGTCCCTGCTTGTGATACCGCTCCGCCACCATCCGCTTGGCCGGCGAACAGGCGGTCGGCGCCAGCACCATGGCGGCGACAAGCGCCGCCCTGCACAGCCTCCCGGCCGCGTGCACCAACCCGAAGTTCTGAAGACGAGTTCGAAGCATAAAGGCCACCCTCACAACCAGCCCGCCAGTGGGATCCCGGACAGCCCCGAGGCCGTGCCGGCTCGCCCGGGCGAAGCCCGCGTGGGTCAGGCGCAGTTCCGGCCTGCGCGCGCTCTCATTCAAATCCTACGCGAAGCTCTACTCTCTTGGAAACATCGGCCCAGCCGGTGTGGTACTAGAGAGGCGCGGCATCGCTGGGGACTCCAGCGGGCTTGCCAGCAGGCAGGCGTGGGAAGCGGTTCAGTGTTGCGCCGTGCGGCGCAAAGGCTGGGCAGGATTCAGGAGATCAGGAAGCTTGGGGCGCTGCAGCCTCCCCCATCCGCCCATCGCGCCTGCCGGCGGCAGGCTGCCTGAGGCGAAGGACTCGGCTTTTGTACCCGCCGCGGACCGCCCCAGCCCGCCGGGGCGAGAAGCGCAGAATCTAGGTATCGGTCTTCTCGATGAGCTTCTCGACATTCATCATGAAAATGGCGGGCTTGCCCATCCGGTCGCTGACAAAGAGGATTTTCTGGCTGTCCGGCGTGAAGACGGGCGTCACAAGGTTCACGTCAGAGGCTCGGTGCTCGCAAAGCGAAAACTCTCGCCGGTTAATCCGGAGCAGAACGAGGACCAGCGGAGATGCGAGGCTCCGGCTGGCGCCCAGAAACACGCTGCCGTTGGCGTTGCGCACGAAGCGCCCGAATTGGCTGGTCGGCGCCACCAGCCTGTCCTCGCGCGAATCGAGTGCTTGCTCCCGGATCGCCGTCCTGGCGTTAGGGCCCTCCGGCTCGTGCAGGTAAACGACTCCCTGTCCGTCTGGCGACCAATGGGCTTCCAGCACCCGCCCCGGGGGCGTCTCCAGACGGCGGCGCAGGCTGCCGTCCAGCGCCGCCACTTCGAGCGCTCCGCCAGTAGTCCGCCACAGCACCATCGCCCGGCGCGGGTTCGGGGCCGCCTCAAGCACCGGCTCCGCCGATTCGGAAACTTCGGCGGGAACCCCTCGCGGCAAAGGCAGCCGCATCACATGCCACCGCCCCTCCCGCTTCTCCACATACAGCAAATACGTGCCGTCCGCGGAGGGCGCCACCGGGCCTGCCCATTCCGCACCGGGCCGGAGGCTCACCAGCGGTCTTGCCCGCAGATTGGAGAGCTGGACGGCGAGGAGAAGTTCGCCATCCGCGAAGATCGCCTCCCGCCCGCTGGCCGAAAGCGACAAGGTTTCTTTGACGAACCCGGGGCGGGTGCCCAGCAGCTGCGTGGATCCAGTGGTCAAATCCAGGATCCATGGCTGCCAATGCCCCGTGCGGCGGCTGGCGTACAAGAGGGTGCGGCTGCGGCGGTCAACGGCAAGTGCTGGCGGCCCGGGATAGACGCTCTCAAACTCGGGATCCGTCAGCAGGACGACTTCGAACTCGGTGGCAGGATCGAGGTACTTGCGCCATTCCCGAACCGCGTTCTGGGCCGCAAGGGGGGCGGCAGCCAAGGCCAGAAAGCCGCGGCGGGTCAGGTTCGAGAGCAATCCGGAGCAGGGGTCTTCACGATCCCTTCTGCGATCCGGCTGAACCGCCACGCCGCCAGCGCTCCGAATGCTCACACTCGATGGATGCCGCAGTCAGGATGCCTGGTTGCACCCTTTCAGAACTCAACTCAGAAGGGGAAGTCCTTGCCCGGATTGGCGACCGACATCGCCGAGCGCGCCAGATATCCGTAAGGATTCACCGCCACACCGCCGCGCCGGACTTCGTAATGCAGATGCGGGGAGGTAGCGCGACCGGTGGCTCCGGAGGCGCCGATGATCTGTCCCAGACGGACCTCCTGCCCGGGAATCACGTCGATCCGGCTCAGATGCGCATACCAGGTCTGCAACCCCTTGCCGTGATCGAGCACGATCAGCTTGCCGTAGTTGCCCATCCAGTCCGCTTCCACGACGATGCCGTCTGCCGCCGCCCTCACAGGCGTGCCGACGGGCGCGCTGATATCGACTCCCGTGTGGAAAGCCATATGGCCATGAAATGGATCATCGCGCGTGCCGAAATTGCTCAACAATCGGCCCGTCACGGGCCAGAGGCTTGGAGTCGTGTTCACCAGCCAGCGGCGGGACGACAGGCGCGTGCTCGCGGTCAGCGAAGCCGTGCGCAGCTTGTTGTAAGTTTCCAGCGTCTCGGCCAGGGTAGGTGCAAGCTTGGCGGTCGCGAGCGTGGGCTCCACTTCGGCGGGGTAAGCCGGCTGACGGTGGATGCCGTAAGCCATGGAGACTTCCGCCGCAAACAGAGAGAGCTTGGCCACTTCCTCGTTCGCCTCCTGCGCTTCGCTCAACAGGCGTTGGTATCTCGCCCGCAGCACCTCCGCTTCCTGCCGCAAGCTGTTGTAGTTGGATACCTTCCACGCCATGCGGACATAGCTGGAAACCATACCGAACAGCGTGAAACATCCCAGAAGCGCCAGGGCGAGGACGGCGAACACGATTTTCTGGTCGATATGGAAACGCCGCAGACGCCCGTGGAGGGAGTGGGCCAGGACGACGATGAAGTAGGACTGATTCATCGCGGCACTCGCGCAGTGGAGGAGTCTGCGCAACCGCCAGGGTGACTCTCTGGCTGCCGGGCCGCAGGACTCAGGCGTCGCCTGCAGGCCGAAACTCCTACGTTATCCGAAAGTCGCCTTTCTGTCAACCCCTGAAATCGGATGTGCTTGCCTCTTTTCCGTCTGTTCGCCCTGGCCGTGTTTGCCCCAGGCACATCTCCCGTGGAGCGTCCTCGCCGGACGCGCCGGCGCCCGCATCGCCCGCCCACTCCGTCCGTCTGCTCTATGGCCGGAAGCGGCGGCACGCCGCCTGATCCAATGCTCGCGCGAGGCTTCCTGCGTTCTCACGCGGATGTGCCGGGCGCTCGCGCGGCTTGCCTTGCGCACCCGCGTTTTCATAGGCTGTCTGTGGGGTTCATCCCATGATCAGACCTGAAACTACGCTCTGCCTGGTTCCTCTGCTCTCCGCAGCGCTGCTCGCCCAGAGCCAGTCGCCCGCCACGCTGCCGCAGATGGTGCGCTCTCGCGCCGTCGTCATGGATTCTCAGGGCAACCCTGTGCTCGAACTCAAGCCGGAGGAATTCCGGATCACGGACCAGAATCGTCAGCTGCCGCTCACCTTTCTCCATCCCCCATTCGCCGCCCATCCTGCCCTCTCGCCCGCGCAGGGCTGGGTGCTCAGCCGCCCTTCCACGGCCACGCCTCACACCGTCGCGATCCTCTTCGACCTGTTCAACCTCATGCAGAACAACCGGCTCGATTCGTTCCAGAAAGTCGAGGCGGCGCTTCCGAGGCTCCCTGACAGCGCCAACGTCTACTTCTATCTGCTGAACCTGGATGGTTCCCTCGAGCCCCTCGTCCCCGCCCAGGACGAGAAGGGCAACATCCTGATGCCCCCCAAAGAGTGGCACAAGAACGCGAAGAAGCTGCTTGAGAAATACTCGAAGAACCTCGGGCGCGCCCGCCCCGCCGGCATCCTCCAGGAGGACGTCGTCAAGAAGACCTACGTGGCTCTGGAAACCGTAGCCAAGCACCTCGGCGCCTTTCCCGGCATCCGCGATCTGGTCTGGATCACCGACGGCGTTCCCAATGTCTTTGACACGCGCCAACAGTGCTCTGGAGACTGGGTCGAGTGCGCCCTGTACGTCCCCCATCTGGCGGTGACTCTGGACAACGCAGGCGTGGCGGTTCATCCCCTGTCTTACGGGATTCTCCGTCCGGACGTGACTCTCGCCATGGAGGACATCGCAGGCCTCACGGCGGGGAAGACCTACCTGCAAGAGGATCTCGACGCAGTGCTCGCGCAGCTCGCCAAGGCAGCCTCCGCCTCCTGGCTTCTGTTGGTGGCGCCCCCGGCTGACAATTGGGACAACAAGTTCCACCGTCTCAGGATCCAGTGCGAGCGCCGGAACGTCAAGATGATCGCCCGCCAGCGCTACTACGCCTATCCCAGCCAGGGCCAAGTGCCGACGATCGAATTCGCGGCCATGACCGCCCTGCTCAAGATCCCTGCGGATGCCCCGGAGATTGACCTTCGCGGCGGCATCGCTCCCGGCTCCAAGCCGGGAACCGCCATGGTTCGCATCCGCATTCATCCCCTCGATCTCTGCACCATCACCGAATCCGGGCACGCTGTCGGCCAGGTGTCTGTCGTCTACGCCCAATACGACGGCAGCACTCTGCTCGGAGCCACGCAGCCCATGACATTCAACCTCCGTCTGCCGCGCCAGCAGTTCCTCGACTCGGCCAAGGAGGGGCTGCCCTTCGACCAGGAGATCGTCCTCGATCCCCGCGCCAAGGCTGTCCGCTTCCTCCTGTACGACCGCGGCTCCCGGTTCCTCGGCTCCGTCACCCTGCCCGTCCCTGCCTCGAAGTGAGGCGCACGACTTTCGCCAAAAAAGGGAATCCGGGCAGGAGCCGCGGCTCCTGCCCGGCATGGGCTGCAGCGCGGGCGCTGCCGGTGATCAGAAGATCGGGATCTCCCTCACGATGTAGGTGAAAGAATCCGGGAACACGCCCACCGCGAAGATGGCCTGCGCCGTCTTGGGCTTCAGGGTCAGCAGCGTGGGCCCAAAGACCACATTGCCGCCGACGGAGAGCGTTGCCTTCCAGTCGCCGGGACGGAATTCCGCCGACACCTGATCCCCGTTGGCGAAACCCGGCACGGTGACAGAGGGCGCATTCCCGTTCCCTTCACCCCGGTAGGCGGTCACATCCACTTCGGGGGCGGCGGCGGTGTGATGGAGGATGAAACGGCCCTGCCCCGGCTTGGTCATCGACAAGTCAAGCACAAAGCCGCTCAGCGTCGGGTTGCCGTCCGCGGTCAGGTGTGCTGTCAGCGCATAGGTCTTGCCCGCCTCGAGAAGAGGCGACGCGCTCAGGGCAGGTGTGCCCCAGCAGGGAGTGACAGTATTGGCGGCGAAAATTTCAACATTGTACGTGCCTGCAGGCAACGTGAGCGGCCCCGCCACCGAACCGAACGCGAAGCCTCGGATGGCGCAGTTTCCATTCACGGCGATATCTACAGGAAACCCGTTGGTCCCGGGAATCCCATGAACTGCGTATACGTAGGCGCTCTGCGCCGCAGCGGGAACCGCAAGGGCGATCAGAAACGCAAACAACGATGCGACCACGACTTTGCGCATGGATTCTTTCTCCTCTTCTTCGGTCGGAACTTGTGCAGCTGCGAAAGCTGCTGTCAGTGGAGGAGATCCCGCACTCATGACAGAGATCCAAAAAATTTTGCCGAATCGTCCTGGCAGTACCAAGGCAAGCCGGATTCTTCGGGACGAAAGGTGGCCGCGGCTTGCGGCTGATACAATGACGAATACCGAATGTGGCGAGTCTCGCTTCCCTTGGTGCTTGCCGCCATTCTTGGTGGGGCTTCCACCGTCTCTACCATTCGCGTCGAGAACGTTGCAGCCCGATCCGGGCTCAGTTTTTACTGCGACAGCTCTCCAACCCCCAACCGGAATCAGCCGGAAACCATGGTCTCCGGGGTAGCCCTGATCGACTACGACAGGGACGGCTGGCTGGACGTCTACTTCGTGAATGGCGCCGCCATCCCTTCGCTCCGGAAAGAGACGCCGCGCTTCTGGAACCGGCTGTTCCGCAACAACCGTGACGGCACGTTCACCGACGTCACCGAAAAGGCTGGGGTCCAGGGCGCCGGCTACGGAATGGGCGCCGCAGTCGGAGATTACGACAATGACGGCTGGCCGGATCTCTTCCTGGCCAACGTCACCGAAAACCAGCTCTTCCGGAACAACGGCGATGGCACCTTCACCGACGTCACCGCCAGGGCGGGCGTCTCCGGCGCGCGGCTGAACGGGCGCAAAATGTGGGGCGTCGCTGCCGGCTGGTTTGACATGGACAACGACGGCGACCTGGATCTTTTCGTCTCCAACTACTGCGTGTGGGAGGTGAACAAGGACCCCTTCTGCGGCCCAAACCCCCAGACCCGCGCCTACTGCCACCCGGACAGCTACGACCCCTTGCCCAACACCCTGTACCGGAACAACGGCGACGGCACATTTACCGACGTCTCCCGCGCCATGGGCATCCTCCCCCACATGGGCAAGGGCATGGGCGTCGCCTTCGCCGACTTCGATCACGACGGCTGGATGGACGTCTTCGTGGCCAATGACAATGCCCCGAATTTTCTGTTCCACAACAAAAAGGGCCGCGCTTTCGAAGAAATCGCGATGCAAATGGGCGTGGCATTCCCGGAATCTGGCGCCTTTATTTCAGGCATGGGCGCCGATTTCCGCGACCTCGACAACGACGGCTGGGAGGACATCTGGCACACGGCCATCGAAGGCGAAACCTTTCCCCTGTACCGGAACCTCGGCGGCGGGCGCGGCTTCGAGGAGCTCACGCACCGCGCCGGCCTCGGCCACACAACCCGCAACATGTCCGCCTGGTCCAACGGCGCCTTCGACCTCGACAACGACGGCTGGCGCGACCTCGTCACCGCCCGCGGCAACGTTCAGCACAGCCTCGCCATGCTCTCCATGCGGCAATCCGAAGAGCCGCTCGCCATCTTCCGGAACCTCGGCAACAACCGTTTCGCTGATGTGACCGCTTCCGCCGGACCGGATGCCATGAAACCTCTCCTCCGGCGCGGGCTCGCCTACGGCGACCTCGACAACGACGGCCGTATCGACTTCGTCACCACCACCCTCAACGGCCATTCGGAGCACTTCCGCAACACCACCTCCAACGGCAACCACTGGATCCTGCTCGCCCTCGAGGGCACGCGGTCGAATCGCATGGCCATTGGCGCCCGCATCACCATCCGCACCCCCGGCGGGCTCGTTCAGGTCAGCCACGTCACCACCAGCACCGGCTACAGCGCCTCCAGCGACCACCGCGTCCACTTCGGACTCGGCGAGGAGACGCTCATTCGCTCGATCGAAATCCAGTGGCCCAGCGGCGCCCGCCAGACGCTGGAGAACGTCCCTGCGGATCAGATCCTCTCGATCCGCGAGCCCGCTCCTTCCGCGCGCCCACCGGCCCCCCGCCCTGCAAAGCGCTGACCTACTGCTTCCCCGCAGGCTTCGTCCCTGCGGACTTCTTCGCCCCCGACACGGGCTTCGCTCCGCTGGCAGCCTTCGCCGCCTCGTCCGCCTGTGCAGGCGTCTGCGCCGCCAGCCGCGCTCGCCGTGCCGCCTCCCGGGCCCGGTCCCCGTCCGCCGTCCGCTTCAGCCGGTAGTACACCGTCGCCAGCGCCGCATGCGCCTCCGCAAAATGCGGATACTCCTTCACCAGCCCTTCCAGCTCTTGCCGCGCCAGCTCCAGCCGCCCCTGCGTCGCATAGATCGACGCCCGCTGCAACAACACGCCCGGATCCCGCGGCCGGACCTGCAGGGCCCGTGCCAGGTGCCGCAGCGCTTCTTCCAGCTGCCCTTCCTGCTTGCGCAGCATCGCCAACTCGATGTTCGCTACTGGCTCGAACGGGTTGATCTCAAGTTCCAGCCGGAACTGCTCGGCCGCCTCCTCCAGCCGCCCGTTGCTCCGCAGGACCTGTCCGTACAGCGAGTGCGCTCCGGCCAGTTTCGGGTTCAGCTCGACAGCCCGCGCCAGATGCTCGGCTGCTTTCAACAGGTTTTGCCGCCGGTACTCGAGCTGTCCGAACAAAAACTCGCTCTCCGCCGTCGCTCCGTCCTTGAGAATCCGGTCCAGCATCAGCTGCGCCCGGTCGGCGTCGTTGGCGCGCAGATAGGCGATCCCCAGCCCATAGGCGATCGCCCGGTCCTCCGGATACTCTTCCGCCAGCGGGGTCAGCAGCTCTGCTGCTTCGGCGGGGCGGCCTGCCAGGATCAGGCAGTCTGCCATGAGCAGCGCCGGTTTCGGGTCGAGGGGCTGCTGTTCGAGCAGCGGCGCGAGTTCCCGCGCCGCCTCTTCCGGGCGTCCCGTCTTGTAGTACGCCAGAGCCAGGTTCATCCGCACGCGCGGATTGTTCGGGATGTGCTTCAAGGCCAACCGGTATTCCGAGATTCCTTCCTCGATCTGCCCGTTGGCCACCAGCGCCGCTCCCAGGTTGGACCGGATTTCGGCAGCCTCCGGAAATTCGCGCAGGAAGGTCCGGTACTTCTGGATGGCCGTGGGCATGTCGCCTGCCTCGAAGGCCGCCGCGGCTGCGCGCAGCACCTCCGCGGGGTCCGCCGGGTTCTTCTGCCCCCATGCGCCCCGGGCAAGCACTGCCGCCAGCACCCACGCCGCCCGCCGTTTCATTGCAAGCCTTGCCCTCTGCCCGCGGCGCGCCTCACTGCACCTGCGCCTTCACTTGCGGCGCGACGTAGCGCACGCTGCCGGTCGCCTTGGCCTCGCCCTGCATGGCGGTTATCCGCAGCTCGCAGAGCCCGGGACGGGTCACAGCCGCCACCATCATGGGGATCGCGCCCCTCTCGTCCGGCGGCGGCAGTTCGGCGGTTTGCGCCGCCAGCCGCTGCCCGTTGACGAAAAATTCCACCTGAATTTTGGCCTTTTCCGGACGGTTTTTGTCCGGATACACCACGAAATATACGTGCGGTTGAGAGACCCCTTCCAGCGCAGGCGACACCAGCGGCACTACGCGCCGCCCCTGATACACCAGCGGATCCCCGTCGCCCCCGGCCCCGGAGGACTCTTCGACCCTCTGCACCAGCACCGGCGAGCTGATGGCGAGCCCCTGCGGCGGCGCAGGAACTTCGAGATCCAGCGCCTTGACGCCCATCTTGCCACCGGTGCGGTCCATCAGCGCTACTTCCACCGTGTAGTGCCCCGGCGCGAGCTTCAACGACTGTGCCTGTGTGATCCGGCTTGCCTGCATCGCCGGGAGATTCGTCAGGGCGAACTCGTAAGGGGAATCGACGCTGAACTGCTCCACCACCTCGCCGGAAGAGTCCTTCACCAGCCCCATCAGCGACAGGTGCGCGTTGGCGACGCCCCGCGCAGCGTCCTGCGCCACCATCAGATTCTTTCCGGGCACTTCGAACGCAAGCGCCACATCCCGCCGTCCGCTCTCGCCGCCGAAAGTGAAAAAGCCGGTCTGAAAATCCAGATCCGCCGGCCGCGGTTCTCTCCCCAAAACTGCCAGCCCGACCACTTCATGCGGCGCCAGCCCTTCGCCATTCGGCTTGGGAGGCAGCGCAAAATAGCCGGTCCGGCTCTCCACAATCAGATCCTTGCGCTTCGTCTTCACCTCGATCGTGCGCAGCCGTCCGTCCAGTTTCAGATCCGCGGGGCGGTAGGCGACCTCATAGTGCGCCTCCATGTCCTCCAGCACGCGCTGGAAGGGCTTGCGGAACTCGGCTGTGTTCGCCACAAGGAATCCGCCTGTCCCCTCGGCAAGCTCGCGCAGCGCCGCGCGCAGGTCGGAAGAACGCACGGCCATTTCCAGCGCGTCGCCCTGCCGGCTCTGCTGCCGCCGCTCCTGCAAGGAAGGGTTCAGGCTCGACTGCGTCCGGCTCACAGCAGCCACCTGTGACAGCGCAATCTTGGCCGCCTGCGTGTCCGTGGTCTCATCCAGCTCCGTGGGGTCGAAACTGTAGACCGTGATGTTGGCTTCGTTGGCCTTCGCCACCAGCTTGCCGAACGCGTCCGGGTCGCCGGTCGTCAGCAACCCGCCGGAGACCAGAACCACGCTCTTCTTCCCCGGCAGCCTGGCAAGCTGCGAAACCATCACCTCCAGCTGATCCATCGCCCGGCTGCCGCTGACGTGCGCCATATCGACGCGCTCCCGCGCCCGGTCCCCGCGCAGGGCATTCGCCCCGGGCGCCATGGACACATCCGCGCGCGGCACCACGATCTTGCTCACCTCGCCGCCTGTCACGCGGTCGGTGACAGTCGCGGTTGTCGCCGGGCCGGCCATGGACAGCAGCACCTCCACGGTGAACATGTTGGGACTGGCGGACAGCACGGCCACGGAAGCCTGCTCGAAGTCCAGCGACCGGCCGGAAAACGCCTGCCTCACAGCTTCCAGGATGTCCTTCTTCTGATCCGTGAACGCTCCCACCGGCGTCAGATAGTCATCCAGCGTGAACACCCCCACCAGCGTGTTCGGCGGCAGCTCTTCGCTGAGGACGCTCTCCGCCATGCGCAAGGCTCGCGTGCGGTTCACCGGATCCAGATTGTGGAAGACAAAACAAAGCAGGTTCACCGCGCGAAGAGACATCGGGCGCGCCGCCACCGGCGCCGGCTTGGACTGCGCGAGCGCCGGTTGGCTCTTCTCGCTTCTGCGCCGCTCCACGCCGGCCAGCCGGAAGGCGCGGATGTCCTGCCGAACGCCGTTCTCGTAGATTTCCAGATCTTCCGGCTTCAGGTTGCGCACCAACCGCCCGCGCTTGTCCCGCACCACGACGTCCAGCAGTACTTCCGCCACTCCAGTGCGGATCACCGCCTGGCTGTCCTGCGCCTCTTTCGCCTCCTGTCCCTTCAGGCCGGAAGGCATGCAGGACAGAAGGATGAGAAATGCCGCGCCCGCCGTCCGTTTCATGCTTTCATTGTAGGCGCATTCCTCGCCGGAACGCCTCCATCGGATACACTGGAAATCAAACCGACTCCATGCGATTCCGTTTCTGGACCCTGGCCGGCCTGCTTGCCGCCCTCGCAGCCCAGACGCCGACTCCGCCGATCGTCTTCCAGGACATCACTGAAAAGTCCGGCATCCGCTTTATTTGCGACAACGGCGCCACGCCGCGGAAGCACCAGCCCGAGGGGCTCATCGCGGGGGTCGCGCTGTTTGACTACGACCGCGACGGCGATCTCGACGTTTACCTCGTCAACGGCGCCCACATGCCCTCCCTTGTGAAGCAGGGCGAGAAGCACAAGAACCGGCTCTTCCGGAACAACGGCGACCTGACGTTCACCGACGTCACCGACAAGGCAGGCGTGGCGGGCGAGGGCTACGGCATGGGAGTCGCCGCCGCTGACTATGACAACGACGGCTGGCCCGATTTGTATGTGCTGAACGTGAACGACAACCAGCTGTTCCGCAACAACGGCGACGGCACTTTCACCGACGTGACAAAGAAGGCGGGCGTCCCTGGCGGCAAGTACAAAGGCAAGAAGATGTGGTCCGTGGCCGCCGCATGGTTCGACTACGACAACGACGGCGACCTGGACCTCTTCGTCTCCAACTACTGCGAATGGGACCCCAACAACGAGCCCGACTGCCTCATCAACAACGTCCGCATCTATTGCGGACCGCGCCACTACGGCGCCCTGCCCCACACACTCTACCGCAACAACGGCGACGGCACTTTCACCGATGTTTCCGCCGAGGCGGGACTGTCCAACACCCTCGGCCGCGGCATGGCCATCGTGATCGCTGACTATGATGACGATGGGTGGATGGACGTCTTCATCGGCAACGACGACGCCCCCATGCAGTTTTTTCACAACGAGGGCGGCAAACGCTTCCGCGAAATCGGCCACGAGCTGGGCATCGCCTTCTCGGAAAATGGCAACGTCATTTCCGGAATGGGCGCGGATTTTCGCGACCTGTTCAACACCGGCCTGCCCAGCATCTGGGTTACGGCCCTCGAAAAAGAGACCTTCCCTCTCTTCGTCAATGTCGGCGGCGGCGTCTTTGAGGACCGCACGGCCGCCAGCGGACTCGCGCTGGAGACGCTGGAGATGTCTGGCTGGTCCAACGCCATTTATGATCTGGACAACGATGGCTGGAAAGACCTGATCGTCTGCCGCTCCAACGTTCAGGACATGATCCACACCTACGCCCCGCGCCGCCCGGAAGAGCCTGTCAGTGTTTTCCGCAACCTCGGCAACGGGCGCTTCCAGAACCTGACGCGCGCCCCCGGTTCGGACACGAGCCTCGCCGCCAACTACAAGGGCATGGCCATGGGAGACCTCGACAACGACGGGCGCATCGACGCCGTGCTGCTCGTTCTGAACGGCCCCGCGCGCGTCTTCCGCAACACCAGCCCGCCCGCCAATTGGCTCCTCATCGAACTCACCGGCACGAAGAGCAACCGCATGGGCATCGGCGCCAAAATCAGGATCACCGATGAGCGCGGCTTCGTCCAGCACAACCACGCCACCGTCAGCACGGGCTACGCCGCCACCAGCGACCACCGCGTCCACTTCGGCCTCGGCCCCGCCAAACGCGTCCGGGAAATCGAAATCCGCTGGCCCAGCGGCATCCGGCAGGTGCTTCAGGACGTCCCCGCCAACCAGATCCTGAAGGTTCGCGAGCCAGCGGAGTAGGCGCAGCCTGCTTCCGGCCTCTCCTCACTCACTTCTGCCTCACTTCTGCTGTATTTTGGAAGCGCCAGCCGGTTTTCCGAGGTTGTCCGCCATGCGTCTTCTCTGCTCCGCCCTGGTTCTTATCGCTGCACCCTCGCCCGTCCACGCCGCGCTTGCGCTTCAGAATCTCACCGTCGAATACCGCGCCACTCCGCTCGGAATCGACGCTGCCCGTCCCCGCTTCGCCTGGCAGTGGTCCTCTTCCCCGCAAGAGCGCGGCATCGCGCAGGCCGCCTACCGCCTGGTCGTTCGCGATCCCCGCGGCCGCGCCATCTGGGACTCGGGGCGCGTCGCTTCCCCATCCTCTGACAACATCCGCTACGCCGGCGCAACCCTCTCGCCTGCCACCCGCTACTCCTGGACCGTCACCGCGTGGGACCGCTCCGGCAGGTCCGCCTCGGCATCTTCGTGGTTCGAGACCGGTCTCATGGACGCCTCGCCCGATAGCCCCGCCTGGAGCGGAGCCCAATGGATCGGCGGCAGCAGTGAAGACCTCCCCCTCTATGCGCCCTATCTTTCCATCTTCGACCTCTCCTTCACCGTCGCCATTTCTCCAGGGAGCACGCGCGCCAGCTTTGTGTACGGCGCGAACGACCCGCGCCTCATGGACAAATACAAGAACATCTATCAGCTCGAGAACGCGAAAAACCAGAGCTATATCCGCCTGGAACTGGACATTTCCGGCTTGACAAAAACCCCTCCGGCCAAGGCTCTTCTGCATGTCTACCGCGCCGGTTATCAGAGGACCGACGATCCCCGCAAGCCTTTCCGGACGTTCGAAATCTCCCCCGAAATCCTTCACGCCGGCAACGCGCACGCCCCCCATCGCGTAGAGGTGCAGAGCGTCTTCGGCCTGATCACCATCCGCATCGACGGCAAGGACTCCCTCGCCGCCGCCGGCGCGCCGGAGCCCCCGCCCCAAGGCCCCATCCGCCGCCGCATCCCTCCCAACGCTGTAAATCTGAACCCGGCCGGACTCGGCGGCGACTATCTCACGTTCGGAATGCTGTGCGACATCGGCTTCTCGGTGGACCCCGGCCACTCAGCCACCTTCCGGGACGTCGAGGTCCGCCACCATCGCGCCCCGCGCAACGTGCTCTTCCGCGAAGACCTCTCGCAGCCTTACTCCGGCATCTTCGCCGATGCGCTCCGCCCGGGCGGCGGCTTTGCCGTCAGTGATGGCGCCTACCGCCTCGAGGGCGGCACCTCCGGCATCTTCCTCGTCCGGGATCCCAGCCGCAACTCCATGCCGATGTTGCGCACCGCGTTTCAGCTTCAGCAACGGCGCATCTCTTCCGCCCGCCTCTACGTCACCGCCCGCGGCGTATATAAATTCTGGCTCAACGGCAAGCGCGTCGGCGACGACTGGTACACGCCCGGCTTCACGCAGTACAACCGCACCCACCTCTACCAGACGTATGACGTCACGCCGCTTCTCCGGCCGGGCGCCAACGCCATGGGCGCCATGCTCGGGGAAGGATGGTGGAGCGGGCTGCTGAGCTTTGGAACCATCTGGAACCACTTCGGCGACCGCCAGTCGCTGCTCGCCAAGCTCGTTGTCCAATACGAGGGAGGCGCTTCCGACGTCTTTGTCACCAACCCCAAAGACTGGCGCTATTGCAACCACGGGCCGGTCATTTACAGCAGCCAGTACATGGGCGAGGTGTACGATGCCACACGCGAAGATGCCGTGCGAGGCTGGTCCGAACCCGGCTTCGACGACAGCCGCTGGAAGCCCGCCTCCGTGGTGCCGCTGGAAGGCACGGCGTATCTTGATCCTCCTGCGTCCGGACCGGCACCCGCGGACGGCCGCCCCGCCCCCGGAACGCCCCTCGAATACAGCCGTCTTCAGCTGATCGGGCAGATCGACGAACCCGCAGGCGTCTTTCAAGTCCTGAAAGCCAGGAGCCGGCGCGAAGCCCGCCCCGGCGTCTATGTCTACGACCTCGGCCAGAACATCACGGGCGTGCCGCGCATCACCATCCGGAATGGCCGTCCGGGCCGCAAAATGACCGTCCGTTTCTCGGAAATGCTCTACCCGGATTTGCCGGAATCTGGCCCGAATGTCGGCATGATCATGACCGAGAATTACCGTGCAGCCCTCAGCCAGGACATCTACATCCTGCGTGAGGGCGAGCAGGTGTTCCAGCCGCGCTTCACGTCGCACGGCTTCCAGTACATCGAGATCACAGGACTCGACAGTCCGCTCCCGCCAGAGGACGTCGAGGGCCTTGCCATCAGCTCGATCCGCCGCCTCACGGCGGACTTCCGCTCCTCGAACGAAAAGGTGAACCGCCTCTGGCAAAACATCGTCTGGTCCAACGTTGACAATTTCCTCTGGATCCCCACCGATTGCCCGCAACGCAACGAACGCATGGGCTGGTCCGGCGATCTCAATGTATTCTCCCGTACCGCGGCATACATCTCCAATGCCGCGCCTTTCCTTGAGCGCCACATGCGCGCCATGCGCGACGTGCAGCCCCCGAACGGCCGGTTCCCGGACATCGCCCCCGTCGGCGGCGGCTTCGGCGGCATCCTGTGGGGCTCGGCGGGCATCGTCGTCCCCTGGGAGACCTACCTCCAGTACAACGACCTCGCGCTGCTCGAGGAACACTACCCGTCGATGAAGGCATACATGCAATACCTCGAATCCTCCATCGACCCTGCCACCGGCCTCATCCGCGACGCCGCACTTGGCGACTGGCTTGGCTTTCAGAACCAGAAACTCGGTTCCGCTTTCCTCGCCACCGCTTATCACGTCTGGTGCCTCGACATCATGGCGCGCGTGGCGGAGATGCTAGGGAAGCGGGAAGACTCGAAGAAATTCCGGGAGGATTATGCCACCCGGAAGGAGTTTTTCAATCGCACATTTGTGAGTCCGGAGAAGAAGACACTCGGGATTCCTTCCCGAGGTTTCGGTGGCGGAGCGCCCCCGGCAAAGCCGGAATTTCAGGTGGCCGATACGCAGACGTCCTACGCCGTGGGCCTCGCCCTCGGCGTGTTCAGCGAGGACAACGTCCCGCACATGGCGCGGAACCTCGCCGAAACAGTCGCCCGCGCCAACGAGGATGACCAGGGAATCCTGCGCCCCCCGTATTCGCTCATGACCGGCTTCATCGGCACCGCATGGATCAGCAAGGCGCTCTCGACGCACGGCTACACGGAGCACGCCTACCGGCTCCTTCAGGCGACGCATTTCCCCTCCTGGCTCTATCCCGTCGAGCAGGGGGCCACCACCATCTGGGAGCGGCTCAACGGTTACACCATCGAAAACGGCTTCGGCGGCAACAACAGCATGAACTCGTTCAACCACTACTCTTTCGGCGCAGTCGGGCAGTGGCTGCTGGCGCACTGTCTCGGCATCGAGCGCGCCGAGCCGGGCTTCCGGCGCTTCATTCTTCAGCCGGAGCCCGATCCCACCGGCGGCATGACGTGGGCAGAGGGACATTACGATTCCCTCTACGGCACGATCCGCAGCGCCTGGAAGTTCGAAAACGGCACGCTGGTCTACCGTGCCACCGTGCCGCCCAACACCACCGCCACGCTCTACCTGCCGGCACCATCCGCGGGCGCTGTCACGGAAGGCGGACGCCCCGCGCGCACCTCAAAGGGCGTAACGCTGCTGCGCTATGAAAACGGCAAAGCCGTCTTCCTGCTCGAGTCCGGCAGCTACGAGTTCCGGGCACCGCGCTGAAGCGCGCCCGCGGGATATGAGCTTCGTCAGAGGCAAACCCGTGCCATAATGGCGGGCGATGAAAGCCGACCGCCGCCGGTGGCTGCAGGCCGCAGTGGCTGCAGCCGCCTCACCCGCGCCCCACACGTCAGCCCACGCTGCAAGCCGCAACCTCGCCCGGATCATGGAGGCGCCGGTGCTTCGCACGGATCTCCTCCGCGAACCGCTCCGCGTCGAGTCTCTCGATTTGCTCCGCTCCGGGCAGTTCTTCCTGGTTCGCGCCCGCGCTGCCGGGCTGGAAGGCTACAGCGAGGCGCACAGCACGGTCATGCGCGCCGCTTGGCCAATCTTCCTGCAAAGAGTCGCTCCGCACTTCGTCGGGAAGGACGCCCGGGAACTGGAACGCACCTTCCGTGAGGCCTATCTCGCCAGCTCGAATTACAAGTGGCAGGGCCTTCCGTTCTGGGTGGCGATGGCCGCTGCCGAAATCGCCATCCTCGATCTGCTCGGCAAAGCCTGCGGCAAGCCGCTCGGGGAGCTGTTCGGCAAGGTGTTGCGCCGCAAGATCGCCGTGTACCGCGCCAGCGGCAACCGCGGCAACACGCCCGAGGCGGAGATCGATTACCTGCGGAAAATCACCGCCGAAACAGGCGCGAAGGCCATCAAGTTCCGTCTCGGCGCCCGCATGCGCTACGACGACGCCTCCACGCGCCGCGACCTCGCGCTGATTCCTCTTGTGAGAAAAACCTTCGGCAAGGAAATGGCCCTCTACGCTGACGCCAACGGCTCCTACGACGTGCCCATGTCCATTCGCATTGGCCGCCTGCTCGAAGAGCACCGCTACGCCTTCTTTGAAGAGCCGGTCCCTTTCGATTACTACGACGAGACAAAACAGATCGCCGACGCCCTCGACATCCCCATCGCTCTCGGGGAAGAGGAGATGAGCCTGCGCAACTTCCGGCGCATCATTGAAACGGGAACCGCGCAGGTCATCCAACCGGACCTGCTCTACGGCGGCGGGCTCATGCGTGCCGTAAAAGTCGCCCGCATGGCCAACGCCGCCGGTTTGCCCTGCACTCCGCACATGTCTGGCGGCGGGCTCGGCTACCTGTACGTCGCCCACTTCGCCTCGTGCGTGGACGATCCCGGTCCTCACCAGGAATACAAAGGCGAGGAGGACACTCTCCCCGTCGAGTGCGCCACCTCATCGCTGAAGAGCGAGAATGGAGTATTGACGGTCCCCTCCGGCCCCGGCCTCGGGGTGGAGATCGACCCTGCCGTGCTAAAGGGCGCCGCTCGCGTCACAGGTTGACGGCGCCGGCGCGCTCGCTTATTGGCGCCTCGCGCCCGGCTGATACGCTGGCAGTGCCAGGGGGTCTTCCACCGCCTTCAAACGCTGAAACTCGGCCAGCTCCCGTGCCGCGTCCTCTTTCCGCCCCGCGCGGCGGTAGGCCTGCGACAGGTAATAGTGGATCTGCGCATTCCCCTTCACCAGCCGCGCCGCCTTCTCCAGCCTCGGAATCGCCCGGTCCAGCCGCCCCGCCGTCAAATGCGCCTGCCCGATGCTGGCATGGCAGATCCAGCGGTAGCTGACCGGCACAAGGCTCAGCGCCCGCTCCAGGTTCTTCAGCGCCTCGTCCGTCGCGCCCTGCCGGATCTGCAGGTTCGCCAGCATCAGCAGCGCCGGCCAGTGATCCGGCGTGTTGCGGATCTCTTCCAGAAAGCCCTCCAGCGCCGCCTTGGGATCCGTCTCCATCAGATACAACGCCCGCGCGTTATGGACTCCAGGCTCCTTCGGATACTTGCTCACCAGCTCGTCGTACAGCTTCAACGCCACTTCCGGACGCCCGGTGCCGCCCGCCCATGCGGCCTTGCCTGCCAGGGCCACCACCTGCCGGCGCTCCGGCGTCAGGGACGCTGTGTCCCGGTCCACCGCCAGCGCTGCCAGTCCCATGACCTCCTCAATCGCCGGATGATCCACGCTCCGCTTGGACAGCGGGTACATCTTGCCCATGGCTTCGTCAAACCGTCCATCCGCCAGCAGCACCCGCGCCATGCGCACGCGCGCCGCAACCTCGAATCCCAGATTCGCGCCCAGCCCGAGCTGCTCGGCCTTGGCGAAATCCGCCAGCGCCTGCTCGCCGTTGTCGAGTTCCGCCTCGCACATGGCCAGCAGCGCCCAGGCGGTGCCGAAGCGCGGCGCCAGCTCCAGCCCTTTGCGCAGTGCGTGTGCGGCTTCCGGGTACCGCTCCAGCCGGTGCAGCGCCGCCCCCATGTACAGCCAGCCTTCCACCCATGCCGGGCGGATCGACAGCGCCTCGCGGTACAGCTGCACGGCCTCGGCGGGGTTCGCGTCCAGCACGGACTCGGCCCGGCGGGCCAGCTGCTCGAACCGCTCGAACGAGGACACTTGCCCTCGCGCCGCCGGCGCGGCTGCCAGACAGAAAAACAGGACTGCCGCAATTTGTTTCCCTGCGCTCCCGCCCCTCATGGGCCGCTCTCCCTCGTGCACCCTTCGATACTAGGATAGCGGCGGGGCCGCTATCATGAAAGGGATGCACGAGCTGCTCCTGCTGGCAGCGCTCGCAGCCCCTGCCCCGCAGCCGCCCTCGCCCGAGCGGCTGTTCCGCGAGGCGGTGGAGGCGCAGCAAAAAGGCAACGACGCCCTTGCCGTACAGAAATACCAGGCTTTGCTGAAGCTGGCGCCCAACGTGCCCGAGGTGCATGCCAACCTCGGCGCCGCATACGCCCGCCTCGGTCAGTTCGAGAACGCCATCCGCCACTACCGGGCGGCTTTGTCTCTCGATCCCTCCAACCGCGCCCTCCAGTTCAACCTCGCCCTGGCCCACTACAAGCAGCAAAACTTCCGCGAAGCGCTCCGGCAGCTCGAGCCCCTCCTGGCGGCGGCGCCGGACGACCTGCGCCTGGCGCTTCTCGCTGCCGATTGCTACAACCGCACCGGCCAGGAGGCAAGAACAGTGGCGCTGCTGGGCCGGCTGGAGTCCGCGCACAAGAACGACATGGCCCTCCAGTGGCTGCTGGGCGCCGCGCTGGTGCGCACCGGCAAGAAGCAGGAGGGCCTCCTGCGGCTCGATGGCCCCGCCCGTCAGGGGAAGAGCGCGGAAGCATGCCTGCTCGCCGGCCAGACCGCAATGGAGATCCATGAATACGAACTCGCCCGGGAGTACGCCGAACTCGCGTTGAAGATCAACCCGAACCTCCCGGGCGTGTGGACGCTCGCTGGCATGACCCGCCACTACCTGGCGGACAACGAAGGCGCCATGGAGGCGTTCGCGAAGGCGCTGGCCGCCAATCCGGACGACTTCGAGGCGCTGCTTGGCACCGGCACCGTCCTGCTGGTGAAACGCGATCTCGATGGCGCCAGACGGCATCTGGAAAAGGCGCTGAAGCTGAAACCCGCCGACAAGCTGGCCCACTATCAAATGGGGCGTCTGGAACGCACGGCGGGCAACATCGAGGCAGCGGTGAAACACCTGGAGCTGGTCGTGAAGACGGATCCGGATTGGGCTCAGCCGCACATCGAGCTTTCCGCACTCTATTTCCGGCTGAACCGGCCCGAGGACGGCGAGCGCGAACGCGCCCTGTTCGACAAGCTCAACGCCAAAGGACAGTGACCCGCGCCGCGCGGGCTGTCACTGCGCCCAAGCCAGTCCGTCGGCCTCCTTGCCGGCGGGGATCAGAGACTCGAGCTTCCAGTCCGACGTGCGAATGGCCGCGATCTGCCCGCTGCGGTCGCACGAGACATAGACCACTTTTCCGTCCGGCCGCATCAGCGCCATCTGCGGCGTTGGCGGCACGTCGATCCGGTGAACCACGGCGCGCGTGCGAAGATCCACCACCGCCACCTGATTGGCGCGCGGCATGGCCACCACCAGCATGCGGCCGTCGGGCGTGAGGGCCGTGCCATAACCTGTGGCGGGCAGCGGGATCCAGCCGGACACCTGATTGGAGGCAGTGTCGATCACCGCCAGCCGTGGCGAGCGCTGGTCAGAAGTGAACACGTGCTTGCCATCCGGCGAGATCGAGATGCGCTGCACGGTTTCGGCAACGGGGATCACTGTGATCAGCCTGCGTGCGCGAAGGTCGAGCACGGAAACGCTCCCGGGGCCCACGTTGGCGGTGTAGGCGCGGCGGTTGTCCGGCGCAATGGCGAGCATGTGCGATTCGGCCGCACCTGTAGGGACCTCCGCAAGCACTTTCAACGTGGCGGGGTCGATGACGGTGACCGAGTTCGCAATCTCCGTGGTCACATACAGCAGCCCGTCCTTTGGGCCGAAGAGCGGACAGTGGGGGCGCAACCCCCGTCCGAGATCGATCTCCGCCACAAGGCGTTGCTGCCGGATGTCGACCACAGCAATCGTGCGGCCGTCGGTGCCCGGACGCCCCACGCCTGAATTGCCGAACACGGGAACGAAGGCATGGCGGCCATCGGGCGACGCGATCACTTCATGACCGGTCACGCCGTTGACCGGGATGTTGGCAATCATCCGGCCGGCAGAGACGTCGATGATGCCGAGGCTGCGGTCTCCCTTGTTCGCAACGAGGAGATACCCGCCTCCGGAGGTTTGGGCGGTGAGCAAGGAGGCGGCGAGGCAGCCGGCAGCGAGGCAGAACGGGAGCCCGTGCATGGTGGCTTGATGGTACAGCGGGGTAGTCGCCCGCGTCAATGCACCCTGGGCGTCAGGCCCGCAGCGGCAGGATCAGGCAAGAGCGCGAGAGGATCGGAGTGCCGCGGGCCTGGGATCCGGTGTACTCTGGGGTCAGTCCATATTAATACAAAGAGATCTGAAACCATGAAACAGGATGCTTCCCGCAGGAATTTTCTGGCGGCCGGGCTCGCCGTGCCCGCCGCTGCGCTCACCCCTCGCAGCAGCCCCGCCCCTCAGGTCTCCGGCGCCGGCACGCTTGCCTATCGCACGCTCGGCAAGACAGGGTTGAAGGTCACCACGGTCGGATTCGGGTGCATGGTGACCACGGACGCCAGCGTCATTGAACGCGCCGTCGAAATGGGAATCAACTACTTCGACACGGCGCGCGTCTACGGCAACGGGAACAACGAGCGGATGGTGGCCAGCGCCCTGAGAGGGCGGCGGCAGAAAGTGATCCTTTCCAGCAAGTCCGTTGCGCGGAGCGCAGCGGAAGCCCGCGCGCATCTGGAGACGAGCCTGCGCGAGCTGCAGACCGACTATCTCGACATCTGGTACATGCACTTCCGCGACAATCCGGAGGCGATCAGCGATGAACTGCTCGCCGTGTGGGAGGACGCGAAGAAGCAGGGCAAGATCCGGCACATTGGCGTCAGCACGCACAACCCGTCCGCGATCGCCGACCGCGTGGTGGAGGCGCGAATTGTAGAGGTCGTGCTGTCCGTGTACAACTTCGCCATCGGCGCGGCGCACGATGCGGCGTTCGACCGGATGCACAAAGCCGGCATCGGACTGGTGGCGATGAAAGTGATGGCGCCGGCGAACCGCGCGTTCGGGTTCCAGAGCAACGGGCGGCACCTGGAAAAGCCCGGGGGCGCGCTGTCGGCGTTGAAGTGGGTGCTGAAAGACCCGCGGTTCGCGACCACCATTCCCAGCATGACCGACATCGAGCAGTTGGAGGAGAACTTCCGCGCGATGTCGGAACGCTTCGGGCCGCACGACGAGAAGCTGCTGGCGCGGATCAACGAGGAGATCCGCCCGCTCTATTGCCGCATGTGCTACCGCTGCTCGGGCCAGTGCCCGAGGGGCGCGGCGGTGCCGGAGACGCTGCGGTATCTTTCCTATGCCGACTTCTACGGGCAGTTCGCCCTTGGCCGCGAACACTTCGCCGCGCTGCCCGCGCCGCAGCGGGAAATCCGCTGCCGTGACTGCAATGAATGCGCCGTTCGTTGCCCGAACGGCGTGCATGTGGCCGAGCGCATGAGGCGGGCGCAGGAGCTGTTCGGCTGAATCCGCGCCGCCGCACGGAAGCGGCATGGAAGAACGGCGAGTCTCTCGAGCGCCGCGCGGAAGAGCGAACATGCGCGATGCCGGGACGGATCAGCCGCCGCAGGAGTCGTTGCCGGTGAAGTGATACCTGTCCCGCGTCCACCCGGTTCTGCCGTTGGGCGCCTGGATGCGGATCCACCAGACGGCGCGCTCGTCCCAGCGCTGTCCCTCAGGGTCGAGAAACTCGCCCCAGCAGGCCGGCCCCGGCGCGGGGCAATACAGGGACACCACGGAGACCTGTCCCTCTACTATGCGGCCTTCATGCCAGACGCGGCCCCATCCCTCTCCCTGATAGCCGGCGAGAAAGACGATCGCGCCCGCCGGAAAAGGCGCCTCGGGCCTGCCGGACCACCGTACCAGCACGGCAGGAGGCTTCAGATGCATTTCGCCGTCCAGCGCGTTTACCTTCTGGCCAGGCAGGAGACGCGCCACCACCGCGGAGCCGCCCGGCGCGTCGAACAGGTCTGTCGCTTTCGTCACCTTCCACTCGCCGTAGTGGCAGTATTCAAACGGGCAAATCCCGGCCGCCACGTAAGACTCGGGCGGGCGAGCCATGCCCGCGAGGCGCGCGCGCCTGCGCCCGCCGCTGCTCCGCCTCGCGCAGGATCTGATCAAAACACCGCCCCGGCTGCGACCGGCGAAATTCAGGCGACGCCAGCAGCCCGTGGAAGGCATTTCCGGGCCGCGTCAGGGATTCCACTGCGTAGTTCTCATTCCGCGCCAGCAGGTATTCGAGAACCGCAACCGCCTCGCCGTAGTTTTTCCCGCCCGCCAGCGCCCCCACATACCGCCACCACAGACAAACATTCCCGCAGAACGCGCGAACCATTTGCCGGCCCAGCTCCGCAGACCGCGTGTACTCGGAGCGGCGCAGGGCTTCATCAAACCGCCGCGAATGCTCATGCACCGCCCGGTAGTCGGCCGGATCAGCGCACGGGCCGCCCAGCAATCTCTCTGGATCAGGAGGCGCCTGAAGCGCAGCAAGCAGAAACAGCACCGGCGGGAGAAACATCGATGCCCCGATCATCGCCGCAACCACAGACGGAATCAAGGCCGCCGCGGCTCGCCTCACTCGGGCTCGCGGATCTCGAGCACCCGGTCGGCAGAAACATTTTCGAGTACTTGTGTTTTCCCCGAGGGCCAGCGGACCTCCACGCGGCCGGCTCTCGCATGCGGTCCCAGTCCGAAGCGGACGGGGCCGAGGCTCGAAGACGCGTAGCCCAGGCTCGACGTCATGTGGTTCCACTGGGCGCCCGCGGGCGTTTCCACCCGGATCACCGCCCCCATGCCGTCCCGGTTGCTCTTGACTCCCTCCAGCCGGAACGCCAGCCAGTGACCCGCGCTGGGCGAACGGTTCAGCCACACCTCCGCCGGGCGCGCCAGCGCACTCACCACCACATCCATCCTCCCGTCCCCGTCGAAGTCCCCGAACCCTAAACCACGGTGACGCGCCGGGGGCACGGCAGCCAGCCCAGCCTCTTCCGTCAGCGCCTGCCAGCCGCCTTTCGAGCCGAGATTTCGAAACACGGAATTGTGCTGTTCCACCACATTGCCCGGCAGCGGACGCGCCAGAACGTCGCCCCGGGAGACGAACAGATCCTTCCAGCCGTCATTGTCGAAGTCGACGAAGCCTACGCCGAAGCCTGCCATCTGCATGACGAGTTCGCGCAACCCCGTCGACGCCGTGGCTTCCACAAATCCTTTGGCCCCGAGTCCCCGGAACAGCGGAAAAGTTTGCCGCTGCAAAGCCGCGAAGACGATATCGGGAATCCCGTCATTGTCAAAATCTCGAAAATCCGTTCCCATTCCCGAGATGAAGAGGCCGTCTTCGGCCAGCGCGACGCCCGATTGAAACGCCACTTCCTCAAAGCGGTCGCCTTTGTGGTGAAAAAGAAAGTTGTACAGGTAATCGTTTGTGACGAAAAGATCGGGCCGCCCGTCGGCGTCATAGTCCGCCATCGCCCCGCCCATGCCCTTGCCCACCTTTGCGCGAATTCCCCACGCGGCGGACACGTCCTCAAACGTTCCGTCGCCGCGGTTCAGATAGAGCTGATTGGGCGTCCCCTTGTACATGCGCGGGCTGCAATAATCGCTCTCGCCCTTGTATTCGCAAAGCGGCTCGGTCTTGAAGTCCCATTGCAGATAATTCACGACGAACAGATCCAGCCGCCCGTCGTTGTTGGCATCGAACCATACCGCGCCGATCGCCCACAGCGGGCCGTATTCCGGATCCGGCGTGTTCCGGATGCCCGCCTTGGCGGTCACATCGCTGAAAGTGCCGTCGCCGTTGTTGCGGTAGAGCGTGTTGTGATGCACGCCGCCAACGAACAAGTCGGGCCAGCCGTCGTTGTCGAAGTCGCCAGCGGCGGCGCAGTGGCTGTAACGTTCGCCGGCGAGGCCGGACTCCGCCGTCACGTCCCGGAACTTCCCGCCGCCTTCGTTATGGAACAGGCGGTTGCGGTACTTGGGGTCGTCCTTGAGGAGCGTCTCCAGGTTGCCGCCGTTGGTGAAAAAAACGTCCGGGCGTCCGTCGCGGTCGTAATCGAACACCGCAAGCCCGCCCGCCATGGTCGCCGGCACTCGGCGAGGTTTCACCTCCCCGTGCTCCAGCTGAAATCCGATGGACACGTGCTCGAAGCGCACTGCCGCCGGGCTGGAGCCCTGAACAGGCTCTTCCACGCATGCAACCCATCCCAGCCACGCCAGCGGGATCGGGAGCAGCAGCCATCTCGCGCGAGATCGCATCGTTTTCATTGAAACAAAAACGGAGAGGGCGCCCGAAGGCACCCCCTCCGTCTTCTGGATCCGATTCGCGCTCAGAACGTGTATTTGAGCGTGAATTCCGTGACTCGGCGGCCCACCGTATGCAACGGTTTGCCGCTGGTGATCGGGTTGGTGTTGGTCTGCGACAGGCCCCCGTTGGCGGCCGTGAAATTCAGCTGGATGTCCTGGTTGCCCGCAGCGCCGAACTGCGGCAGCGGGTGGTTCAACCAGTTGAACGCCGAGAACCGGAACTGGATCTTGTGGCGTTCGTTGATGGTGAACGTCTTGTATGCCGCCAGGTCGCTGTTGAAGAACGCCGGGCCTTTGATGTACGGCCAGATGATGTCGCCATTCAGGCCGTTGCCCGGAGGTGGCGCGAAGCAGGCGGGGTTGAAGTAGTGCCCGTCCGGCAAATTCTTGCGCGGATCGCAGATCACTTTCGGAACCAGTGTGACGGAGTTGGTTCCGAGCTGGATCTGGTTGGTGAAGTTGCCGGGCCAGAGCGCATTCAACGTGCCACCGGTGTTGGGCTGAATTGGCGCGCCGCTTTGCATCTGCGTGATGCCGCTTAGCGTCCACCCGTTCACCACGCCTCCGACGAACTTGTTCTTCGTCGAGACATTGGGCAGGTTGATGACGTACGCGGCATTGAAGATGTGCGTACGGTCCCAGCTCAGCACGCCGTAGTTCTCCCTCAGGCCGAAGGGCCACAGCGTGGCGCCCGAGCTGGCGCCGTTGTCCGAAACGTTGTCACGCACGCCCAGCACCTTGCTGAACGTGTAGTTAGTAGTGAACGTGACACGCCCGGACTGCTTTTGCCAGGTGGCGATGAAGGCGTTGTAGCGGGAATAGCTGCCGTGGCCGATCAGAGACACGTCGCTGTAGTTGGCCAGCGGACGGTAGTCGTTCACAGGGAATCCCGATGAGGCGGGATCCAGGATCTGACCGGTCCTCGGGTTCGGCTTGAAGAAGGCGCCGAACGGAATCGCGTTGATGTTGGTCAGGGCGCCCCGGATCAGCATGTCCTCGCTGCGGTTGCCCTGGTACTGGATCTCGGCGACGCTCCTCCAGGGGAGACGGCGCGAAATGGTGAAGTTGTAGGTCCAGGTGTAGGGAACGCGGTCGTCACCCTTCACGAGCGGGGTGATCGAGGATCCGAGGCCGGAAGGTCCAAGAGCGGGCGAATACTGCTTGAACTGATGCCAGCCCACGCAGCAGCCCCAGACCGTCGTATACTGCGGGATGTCCAGAGGCGCGCTGTAGGCCTGGCCGCTGACCGAGTTGTAAGCGATCTGATAGCGGTACAAGCCCGCGCCGCCGCGCAGCACCGTCTTGCCGTCGCCGAACAGGTCGTAGGCGAAGCCGAAGCGAGGCTCGGGGAAGAGCGTCCGCGAAGGCCAGCCGGACTTCGGAATCGACTTGTCGATCGCGTTCCACACCAGCCCCGTCCAGGACTTCGCGTTCGACGTGTTGTCATACCGCGCGGGATCCCAGACGGCAAGGCCCGGGTGGTCGTTCAAAGGCACCCAGTTGCCCAGGTGCTCGAAGCGCATGCCGAGGGTCAAAGTCAGCCGGCGGGTGACTTTCCACTGATCGCTGACGTAGAACGCCCAGGTGTAATACTTGAAGTCAGTCACCGGCGCGTTCTGCATCTGGCCGAACTGCGTGATGCGTCCGGTGATCCAGTCCGCCAGCGGGTTGCCGGTGCTGCGCGCGCCCCAGTTTTCGAAGGCCGCGCCGCCCTGGGTGGTCATGTCAAATCCGCCGCCGGTCTGGTTGTTGCGGGCGAAGTCCCAGTAGAAACCGGTCTTCAGGGTGTGCTTGCCCCACAGCTTTGTCAGGTTGTTCGAAATGTTCGGCGTGTCGGAGAGCTTGCCGAACGCGTTGGCGCCGCCAGCCTCCCACGGCGCGCCGTAAGGATAGGTGGCGAAGCCGACTGCTGCGTTGCCCCAACCGTAGGTGTTCGGAATCTGCGGCAGGAACGGATTTGCGAAGAGCCCCGTCATCGTGAAGCCGATCTTGTCCGGGTTCACCGCATCCGGATTGACCAATTTCACGGGGTTGAGGAACTTCGCCCTGGCGAAGATGAACTCATTGGTGAGCGTGGGGCTGAAGACGTGGACGAGGTTGGCGCTCAGCACGTCCGCAGTCTGGCGCGCATCCTGCGGAGAGGGATACGGCAGGGAGCTGGGCATCGTCCACCAGATGGAGATGGGGTTCTTCTGCAGCTCGGACTGGTGGTTCCAGCTGAAGAAGAGCTTGGTGTTCTGGCTGATGTTGTAATCCGTGCGGATGCGGTACTCCCACCGGTCCTGGGGCGGGTTGGCAAGGAATTGATAATTGGAGCCGGTGGAGTTCGCCCTCGGATCCGCGTTCGGCTTGGGGAACAGCTTCAAGTAGGCCATCGAGTCCCTGTCAAACAGGCTGGCAGGGATCCTTCCGCCCGGGAACTGGATGCCATCCTGGGACGTTGCATTCCCGCCGGGCAGTACGTTGGCCTGGCTGCGCGCTGCGGCGAACGTCGGGCCGAGCGTGTCCAGATACTCGCGGCTGAAATTGCCCTGCAACATTTGGTCAGTGGGAACAAAATAGTTCCTCAACTGGCCAATGGGCTGCTGCTTCATGTACTCGTAAGCTGTGTAGAAGAAGAGCTTGTCGCGGTTCTTGTTGAAGTTGGTGCCCGGAATCAGGACGGGGCCGCCCAGATCGCCGCCGGGGTAGAAGAATTTGTCGACCTGAAAATCGGGCGACTCCTTCTTGATCCCCTGGCTCTTCTGGAAGCTGTCGAGCGCGTTGAACTCCCCATGACGCGCATACAGATATGCGCTGCCGTGGAATTGCGCGCCGCCGCTCTTGCCGATCGCCTGGAACGTGATCGGGCCCTTGGCAAACTCGGCGCCGTAGGCCGAGGTGAGCACGGTCACTTCCTGCACCTGGTTCTGGTTGATGTTGGCCGTCTGAGTGCCCTGGTTGCCCGGGTCGAGCAGGTTGGCGCCATCCGACGTCATCGTCATGGCGCCGTTGGGCTGCGTGCCAGCCGCGGAGAATGCGCCAATCGGGCCGGAGTTGGTTGCCGTCACGTAGCTGTTCCACATCGACTGGCTCAAACCGCTCGTCATGGCCATGCCGGGCATGATCTTGATCAGCTCGGCCGCGTTGCGGCCAACGATCTCGATGTCTTCGACCATGTTCCGGTTCAGCGTCTGGCTGAACTGGCCCGAGTCGACGGGAACCACGACCTCAGCAGCCTCCGAAACCTGGATCTCTTGCCGCGTTCCGGCGACTTCGAGAACCACGTTCGGGAGGTTCACTGTGGCACCCTGGGTCAACACAATTCCCTTCCGCTCCCAGGTTTCCAAACCCGTGAAGGAGACAGTCACGGTGTAAGACCCCGGGGGTACGGACGGAAAGACAAAAACGCCGCTGGAGTTTGTGACGGTCTCGCGAGTGATACCGCTCTCCTCGTTCCTCAGAACGACTTTGGCGTTTGGCACCACCCCACCGGTGCGGTCCACCACTGTTGCACTGATGGAGGCGCTGCCGTATTGGGCTGCCACGGGGAGCGCCAGGCCAGTTACGAGCGCCACAGCCAGCACGAGAAGGACTGCGCGTCGCAACATGGCTGACGGCTTCCACGCGGCCGCCGTGTCAACGGTTTCAAGTGTCACGTTCATTGGACCCCTTGCTTGGTTTTCGGTTCGACCGGCCAAACGGTCTGGGGCCCTCATCTCCCCGGTGCCGTCCAACCGATCCTAGCCAAGTATATAGAGAGCTAACTAGTGTGTCAATACTATGTCGGCGGTTTTCGGACACGAGGGTCGCAAAAGTCACTAGAATGGAAAACCCTTGAATATCATAAGGATACAAATATTAAAATTCCTGAATCAAAGTGATACTGCACCCGATGCGGACACGACCTGCCAAGCCGCCTCGTCATCTCCTCTCGTCGCAGGAACAGGCCTTTCGTCCGGGCACCCCGGCCCGCTCGGATCTGACCCGGCTCCCCCCGGGATGCCCTTTTTCCGGGAATTTCCGCCGGGAGCGCACTGCCAGAAACGTCGGCGGCCCCTCGTACGGGCGCCTCAGCCCCCGCGGGGCTCGCCGGGCTTCGCCACCGAACAAGTCCGGGAATCGATGTCTGGCGGAAGCCCTCACTCTTTCGGGTTCTTGCAGGAAGTCATGAGCAGCGCCTCGGGAGCCCGGCGCCGCCCGCAGTACATCCCCGTGGCACTCCAGGGCTCATTCGCCCACGACGGTGATTGTCACTTCCCGTTGCCGCGGCCGGTCGTCGAAGTCGCAGAGGATCACCTGCTGCCAGGTGCCTGTGTGCAGCCTTCCGTTTCGCACGGGGAACGTTTTGGACGTCCCCATCAGGGCGCTTCGAAGATGGGCGAACCCGTTGTGATCGCCCCAGCGGGCATTGTGGGCGTAGCGGTCATGCACGGGAGCGATCCGGTCGAGAGCATCCTTCAGATCCTGCACCGCCCCGGGCTCGAACTCGATCGTTGTGACTCCCAGGGTCGAACCCAGGCCGCTGACGTTGACCAGCCCGGTCCGGATGCCGCTTTCCGCCACTGCCTGCTCGACTTGCGCTGTCAGATCGTGCACGTCGCAATGACCGCGCGTTGACAGCCGGATCGTCTTCTGAAACACTCCCATCGCTTCCAGCCTAACCTGCGGAAGCCTGCGTCCGCGCCGCGGCTACAGCTGTCCGGAGCTCGATCAGAGGGCTCTGCCGCTCCCGGGCGGGAACATCCGGCGCTTCGAAGAGCGGGAGCTGCCCCCATGCCGGCGCAGGGGCGGCCTCGAGGCCGCCAAACCCGCACTCCTCCCGGATGCGGGCCACCCGCAGCTCCAGGGCGCGGCGCAGGTCCGCCGGCACACGCGCCCGCCCTGCAAACAGCCGGCGGTAGCGATCCACGCGGCGTGGGAAATTTTCCTCCAGCATCCGGAAAAAGACAGTGCGGGCGGGTTCGCGAAGAAACAACATCTGCGCACCGAAATGTTTCGCCCCTGCCTCGCTCGCCGCCCGAGCCACGTTTTCCAGCTCGCCGGGTCCGTCGTTGATCCCTGGCAGGACGGGGCTCACGAAGACAGCCGTTTCCACGCCCGCCCGCGCCAGCCGTTCCAAGGCGCCTAGCCGCAGATCTGGCCGGGGGGCTCCGGGTTCCAGCACCCGCGCGAGCCCGCAATCGAGGGTAGTCACCGTGAAGTTCACGCGAACGCGGTTCCGGCGGCTCGCCCGCTCCAGAAGCTCCGCGTCTCGAGCCACGAGGTCGGACTTCGTCGTCAGGGCAATCTGCAAACCCGCCTTGGAGGAGAGCACTTCCAGCACCGCGCGCGTCACCCCGAACCTGCGTTCTGCCGGCTGGTAAGGATCCGTGGCGGTGCCGATCGCGATCCATTCACGGGAAGACACCGCGCGGAGCTCTCTTTCAAACGAGTCCCGCCGGAATTGTTTGACGAAGATCCGGCGCTCGAAGACGCCGGCATCCAGCTCCAGGAATTCGTGCGTGTAGCGGGCGTAGCAGTAATGGCAGCCCAGCTCGCAGCCGCGGTAGGGGTTGATGGTCCACTGAAACGGCATCAGGCTGCCCGCACTGCAGCGGTTCAGCAGGCTCGCCGCCGGCAGGCGAAGGTATTCCACCCGGGCCTTCCCGAGCAGCAGCGGCGCCTCAGCGGCGGCTTGCGCCAGACCACGCCTCATGGGACGATATTCGCTCTTTCTTCGCCATTTGTCAAGAGCCTCGGCTGGTGATAGAGTCCACCACATGCGGACGGACAGGAGAACATTCCTGAAGGCTTCCGCAGCCGCTCCGGCGGCGGCTGCAGCCCAAGTCAGCCGGCAGCCGCAATCTGCCGGCATCGAGTGGCCGCGAGTGTTCCGGGGCGGCGCCCTCGCCACCATTGCGATGCCGTTGGGAGGCGTGGCGGCTGGCTCCATCAGCCTGGGCGGACGCGGGCAGCTTCGGGACTGGGAGATCTTCAACCGGCCCGACAAGGGCAACCAGCCCGCTTTTGCCTTCGCGGCGATTCGCGCGGAAATTCCGGGCCGTCGCCCCGTGGCCCGGATCGCCGAGGCGCGCCTGATGCCGCCATACGAAGGACCAACCGGGCTCGGATCGAACAATGTTCCGGGGATGCCGCGGCTGGAGCGGGCCGTCTTCACTTCCTCCTACCCGGTGGCGAAAATCGACTTCCAGGACCGCCGTCTGCCAATCCACCTGCGCCTGGAAGCGTTCACGCCCATCATTCCCCTCGATGCCGAAGCCAGCGGGATTCCCGCAGCCCTGCTGCGCTATGTCGTCTTCAATCCGGGCCCGGGCCCGGCGAAGGTGAGCCTGTGCTGGTCGATCGAGAATCCGTTCCGCCCGGCGCCCGATACGGGTGCGGCTCAAGCTGCCCGGGACGCGCGGCGCAATGAGCCCCGCAAGGACGATCTGCTTGCCGGGCTCGTCATGTCGAATCCCGGCCTCGACCCTGCCCACCCAACGGCCGGCGAGTTCGTGCTGGCGGCGATCGATCCCGGCGCGGCGGTCTGGGGAGGCTGGCCCCGGTCCCGTTGGTTTAACAGTCCGATGCTGTTCTGGGACGCCTTCAAAGCCTCGGCGCAACTCGGAGAGGAGCCGCCGGAGCCCGGCGTTGTGGGAGTGGTGCATCTCGTGCGGGAGATCCCCGCGGGGAAAGAGGCACGCTTCGAGTTCGTGCTAGCCTGGCGCTGCCCGAACCGGACCCCCGCCCACTGCGGTTGGCGCGCCTCCAAGGGCAACGAGAACACGATCATCGGCAACTGGTATGCCACACGGTTCCCGGATGCCTGGTCGGCGGCTCGGCATCTGGCTGCGAATCTGGGCGAACTCGAGCGCCGCACCCGTTCCTTCGTTGCAGCCATGCAGAGCGCGACATTGCCCGGCTGCGTGAAGGACGCCGCCATGAGCAACCTCTCGACGCTCGCCACGCAGGTCTGCTTCCGCACCGCCGACGGCGAGTTCCACGGCTTTGAAGGCGCCAACGACAAGAGCGGGTGCTGCTACGGCTCCTGCACCCACGTCTGGAACTACGAGTCAGCCACCAGCTTCCTGTTCCCCAGCCTCGCCCGCAGCTTGAGGAACGCCTCCTTCGGGCACATGATGGACGAGCGCGGCGCCATTCATTTTCGCGAGATTCTGCCCAGAGGGACCGGCCGTTTCGGGCTTGCCGCGGCGGACGGGCAGATGGGGCAGGTCATGAAAGCGTGGCTGGATTTCCGGCTCTCCGGAGACCGGAAGTGGCTGGCGGAAATCTGGCCCTCCATCAAAAAGGCGGTGCAATTCTGCTGGATCCCCGGCGGATGGGACGCCGATCAGGACGGCGTCATGGAAGGTGCGCAGCACAATACCTACGACATTGAATTCTACGGGCCAAATCCCCAGTGCGGGATCTACTATCTGGGTGGCTTGCGCGCCGCCGCGGAGCTGGCGAGCGCCGCGGGCGACACGGAGTTCGCGAACCGCTGCCTGGAACTTTGGAAGCGCGGCGCCGCCTGGATCGACGCGAACCTTTTCAATGGCGAGTACTACATCCAGAAAGTGCGCGGCATTCCCAGGTCCCTGATCGCCGAAACGCTGGTCTCCACCATGGGATCCGACGATACCGAGAAGCCGGACTATCAGCTGGGAGAGGGGTGCCTGGCCGACCAGCTGATCGGCCAGTATCAGGCGGATCTGTGCCGGCTGGGCCCGTTGCTCAGGACGGAACACATCCGCCGCGCATTGGCCTCCATCTACAAGTACAACCGGCGCGCGTCGATGGAGGACCACGAGAACATGCAGCGCACGTACGCCCTGAACGACGAGGCGGGACTGCTCATCTGCGATTACGGCAAAGCGCCGCGCCCGCGCATCCCGTTCCCGTATTTCGCGGAAGCGTGGACGGGCATCGAGTATCCCGCGGCTGCGCAAATGATCGGCATGGGGATGATCGACGAAGGACTTTCCATCATCGAAGCCGCCCGAAGACGGCACGATGGCGTTCGCCGCAATCCGTTCGACGAACCCGAGTGCGGGCACCACTACGCGCGGGCGCTTTCTGCGTGGAGCGCCGTCGTGCTCGGCTGCGGCTTCTTCTACAACGCCGCCGGCAAGTCCCTGGAGGTCTCTCCGGCTTTTGCGGCGCGTCCGTTCCGCGGATTCTGGAGCACCGCATCGGGCTGGGGGACGTTTCAGCTGAACGCGGATGGCAGCCTGCGCATCGAAGCTGTCGAAGGACGTCTGGAGGTCGAGTCCCTTCACGTGGAAGGGAAGCCGGCGAAATTGACTGTCCCGGCGGTTGCAAGCCCGGGGCAGCCGGTCATGGCAGTGAAATCCGCGTAGGCCAACAGTGCGGCGGCGCCGCGGCAAGGCCAACAGACAAGGCCCCCTTCTGTACGATGGAGGCATGGAGTGGCTGATTGCGGGCATGCTGCTGGTGCTGCCGGCATTGGAAGGCTGCACGCCGGCGCGCTGGCGGGACGCAGCGCCAGAGTCGCTGGAGCTGATCCGGTCGACGCCGGTGAACTGCCTGCTGGTGGAAGAAGGCGCGTGGCAGAAGGGACTGCTGGAGGCGGCGCGGCAGATGGGACTGCTCACGCTGGCGGTGGTGCGCGGCGGCAGCGTGGAAGCGGCGTCTCGGGCTTTGTCGCTGGGAGCGGAAGGGATCGCAGCGGAGGGGCCGCGGGCGGAAGCGCTGGCCGAGTGGGTGCGGCAGCGGAAGCGCCCGCTGGTGGAGATCGTCCCGCGGCACGAATTGCAGTTCGAGCGCGGGACGGCGGTGATCGCCACCTATGAGGGGTTGTGGGCGGGCGTGCGCGCCGAAAGCGAGGACAATGCCCATGCGCGCCCGACGAGCGGCCCGTGGATCGAGACCAACTCGGGGCTGCTCCGGTTCCTGCGCGCTGCCGCGCCGCCGGGTGCAGCTGTCTGGATGGCTCATGGAGCCCCGAGAGATCCGCAGCCGGTTTCGCGGTACGTGCAGGCAGTGGCGGATGCAGCCGTGTGCGGCGCGAAATGGGTCCTGGATTTCGATCCGGAGTTCTGGCACAGGGTGCGCGCGGGAGAGCCGAAAGGGAAAAGGGATTGGGCGCGCCTGGTGGCCGCGATTCGCTTCCTGGACGAGCAGGAGGCCCTGAAGTGGCCCGACAGTTCCGCTCTGGTGGTTCTGATTGACGGGCAAAGCGGCGGCCTGGTGTCCGGCGGAATTCTCGACATGATCACGGCCAAGCACATCCCTCTGCGCCCCTTGCCTCCGGCGAAGCTGGCGGAAGCTCCGGGAGGAGTCCGGACGCTGCTGACGATCGACCCATCGCGGCTCAGCGAGCGCGAGCGGGAGGCGGCGCGGGCCATCGCCCGGAGCGGAGCGACTCTGGTGAACGGACCTGAAGGATGGAAGCTGGAACCGCCGCCGCCGGGGCGGATCACCTATTCCGAAGAACAGATCAAACAGCTCGATCAGATCTGGCGGGAGGTGAATTCGATTATCGGCCGCAGGAACTACGGTGTGCGGGTGTTTGGCGCTCCGGGGATGCTCTCCTCGCTGAAAGAGTCACCGGACGGCCGCCATCTGGCGCTGATCCTCGTCAACTACACGGACTATCCGGTGGAGAACATCACGCTGCATTTCACGGGAAGGATGCAGCGGGCGCGGCTGTCCAACGGGCGGGAAGAGAAAGTGCTGGAGACGTACGAGGTGGACGACGGAACCGGAGTGGACGTGGCGAAGGTGGAGGATCTCGCCATTGTGACGGTGGAGCGCGCGGATCAGGAGAAGCGGTAGACGAGATCCTCGATGCGTCCGCCGCGGACCTCGATGCAGCGCAGGTCCGCGCTGCCGATGCCGAGCTGCTCGGCAAGCAGCAGCATGTTGTCGCAGTTGGCAAAGGGGCGCGTGCCGCGCGGCGCGCGCGGGTCGTATCCCATCAGGGCGGCGCCGACCGCATCCGTGCAGACCGCATTGGTTCCGAGCACGAGGAGGCCGGGCTTCAGGCGCCGCAGCCCGCGGATCCATGGCCCCTCGCCGCCGGCGACGGTTTCCACGCCGTCGATGAAGGAGATGTGGATGGGGCGCGCGGCGTTCAGTTCGGCGACGATGCGCGGCATGCGGTAGCCGGGGTCGCGGGGCGAGGCAGGATCGCGCTCGGGCGGCGCGGGCGGCGCCGGCTGGCGCTTCCCTTCATGGCAGACGGCGAGGCGCCCCTTCTCCGGGTTCTCGTTCGGCTCCTGCAGACCCGCGTCATCGCCGTAGATAGAGGCGGGAGTGATCCCGAAGATGTTCTTCATGGCGAGCGTGATGCCGGTGGTGGCGTGATCCTTCAGCTTCGCCATGGAGACGAGCACATCGGTCTCTTCATAGGCGCGGTTCAGCATCCATGCGGGGTAGATGAGGCCGCCGCCGGGGACAGGAAACTTCGCGTAGTCCTTGTAGGCGCCGCGGGCGTTCGTGTTGACAAATTCGATGCCCGGCGCGGCGTTGCGGAGCTGACGCACGTTCCAGCCGGACTCGAGCAGATACTCTTCCAGCGGCCCTGCCGTGGCCCAGCAGCTTTCCACGAAGCGGATGCGGCGGGCGCCGGCGCGTCCGAGGACATGCGCCATGGCGAGCGCGGTGCGAGGGTGTGTGTAGTGCGTCACGCCGAGGGGCAGCCCCTGCCACCGGTTGGCAGGGCTGCCGGTGAGGTTCAGCTTGATGGTGACCGTCTTGTTGCGGACCAGAGCGCCGGCGCCGCCGAGCTGATCGAACATTCGCTCGAGAATGGCGGCGAGGTCTTCGTCGTAGGACTGGCAGCGCGCGACAGCCACAGGCGTGGCGGGCGGCTCCTGCGCCCGGAGCGAGGCCGCGCCCAGAGCGGCCAGCAGATCTCTGCGGGTCATTGATTTCAGTGTAGCGGTAGAATCCAGTCATGCGAAAACTGGCCCTGGCAGCCTGGCTCTGCGGTATTCTGCATGGCGCGGACGCCACACTGATCCTGCACAACGGGAAGGTGATCACCGCAGATGCGAAGTTCACGATCCGCGAGGCGGTGGCCATCGGCGGCAATCGGGTGCTGGCAACGGGCACATCCCGGGAGATTCTGGCCAAGCACCGCGGAGCGAAGACGGAGGTGATCGACCTGAAGGGCAAGACCGTGCTGCCGGGGCTGATCGACGCGCATGTGCATGCGCTCGAGTCCGGGCTGAGCGAGTTTCGCGGGCCGCTGCCGCCGTTCGACAGCATTGCGGCGATCCAGGAGTATGTGCGCGCCCGGGCGCGCGTGACGCCGAAGGGCGAGTGGATCGTCGTGCCGCGAACGCTGCCGCCCCGGCTGAAAGAGATGCGCATGCCGACGCGCGAGGATCTGGATGTCACGGCGGACCATCCGGTGGCGTTCGACGGCAGCTACGTCTGGTCGGCAAACACCGTGGCGCTGCGGATCAGCGGGATCACACGGAACACGCCGAATCCGCCGGGTGGAGAGATTGTGAAAGGACCGGACGGAGAACCGAACGGCATCCTGCGCAATGCGGCGCATCTGCTGAAGGGCGTCACGCGGGCGGCGCCCTTCACGGAGGAAGAAAAGCTGAAGGCGCTGGAGCTGATGCTGCGCCTGTACCGCTGCGCGGGGCTCACGGCGGTTCACGACCGCGCGGTGACGCCGACGGAGGTGGCGCTGTTTGAGAAGCTGAAGGCGGAGGGCAGGCTGCCCGTGCGGACGGTACTGACGTGGCGGCTGGCCACGGCAGCGCCGGTGGACGATCTCGTGCGGGAGATCGAGTCGCGGCCGTGGCGGACAAACCTCGGCGACGAGTGGCTGAAGTTCGGCGCCTTCAAGGTGACCCTGGACGGCGGGCAAAGCGTGGGCACCGCCTATCAACGCATGCCTTACGGCCCGTTCGGCAGGCAGCTTTACGGCCAGACCAATCCGGACGCCCGCGGCACGCTGTTCGTCGAGCCGGCGAAGCTGCTGCGGATCATGCGCGCAGCACGCGACAAGGGATGGGCGCTTACGGCGCACGCGCAGGGAGGCGGAGCGATCGATGTGTTGCTGGACGTGTTCGAACAGCTGGACCGCGAGAAACCGATAGCGCCGACACGCTCGCATGTGATGCATGGCAGCATGCAGAGCCCCGAGTCGCTGGACCGCATGAAGCGGCTGGGCATTGCCGCCGACGTGCAGCCGGGCTGGCTGCACTTCGACGCCCCGGCGCTGGAGCGCGTCTTCGGCGAGCGCAATCTGCGGTGGTTTTTCCCGATGCGCGGCTATCTGGACCGCGGCATTCCCGCGGCGGGCGGCAGCGACCACATGCTGGGGCACGACAAGAACCGCAGCGTGAATCCCTACAACCCGTTTTTCGGGATGTGGATGACGATCACGCGCCGCACGACGGAGGGCAAGACGCTGTTCCCGGAGGAGCGCGTGACACGCGAGGAGGCGATCCGGATGTGGACGACCTGGGCGGCGTGGCTGAACTTCAGCGAAAAGGAGCAGGGGTCGATTGAACCGGGCAAGCTGGCGGATCTGGTGGTGATCGACCGCGACATCCTGACCTGTCCGGAGGATGAGATCCGCGCCATCGAGCCGCTGATGGTCGTGCTGGACGGCAAGATCGTGGAGCGGAAGACCGACGCCTTTCCGGGCGCGGAGGGCGCCGGGCGGGTGCAAAGGACCGCGCTGGCTCCCGCGAGGACCGCAACGGCTCCGGCGGCCGCCGCCGGCATACAAGAATGAAATCTGAACGCGCGGGCTGAGCGCCGCGCGCGGGCAAAGGAATCTCCGAAAGGAACACAGGTTTTCCATGGCATATCTGCTGGCACTCGATCAGGGCACTACCTCGAGCCGGGCGATCGTCTTCGCGGAAGACGGGGCCATTCTGGCCTCCGCGCAAAAAGAATTCCGCCAGATTTATCCGCAGGCAGGCTGGGTGGAGCACGATCCGCTGGAAATCTGGGCCACGCAGCGCGGAGTGGCGGCGGAGGCGCTGGAGCGGGCGCGGATCCCGGCGCGCGAGGTGGCGGCGATCGGGATCACCAACCAGCGCGAGACAGTGGTGCTGTGGGACCGGCGCACCGGGGAACCTGTGGCGCCGGCGATCGTCTGGCAGGACCGGCGCACCGCCGGTTTTTGCGACGAGCTGAAGGCCAGCGGCGCGGAGGAGGAGATCCGGCGCCGCACCGGGCTGTTGGCGGATCCTTACTTTTCCGGCACGAAGCTGCGCTGGCTGCTCGACCATGTCGATGGCGCGCGGGCGCGCGCCGGCAGGGGCGAGCTGGCGTTCGGCACGGTGGACACGTGGCTCGTGTGGAACCTGACTGGCGGGCGGGTGCACGCGACGGATCCAAGCAACGCCTCGCGGACGCTGCTCTACAACATTCACGCGCAGGAGTGGGACGAGGAACTTCTGCGGCTGCTCGGAGTGCCCCGGGAGGTTCTGCCGGAAGTGCGGCCGTCTTGCGGGATTCTGGGCGAGACCTCTGTGGAGCTGTTCGGCGCGCCGGTGAAGATTGGCGGCGTGGCGGGCGACCAGCAGGCGGCGCTGTTCGGACAAGCGTGTTTCGAGGCCGGGCTGGCAAAAAACACATACGGCACGGGATGTTTTTTGCTGATGCAGACGGGCGAGGCGGCCGTGGAGAGCCGCCACCGGCTGCTGACGACCGTGGCATGGCAGGCGGACGGAAGGACGGAATACGCCCTGGAGGGGAGCGTGTTCATCGGAGGGGCGGTGGTGCAATGGCTGCGCGACGGGCTGGGGCTGATCCGGTCTTCGGAGGAGGTGGAGCCGCTGGCGGCGAGCGTGGAGGACAGTCATGGAGTGTACCTGGTGCCGGCGTTCACCGGGCTTGGGGCGCCGCACTGGGACGCATGGGCGCGGGGCGCCATCCTCGGGCTGACGCGCGGAGTGACGGCGGCGCATGTAGCGCGCGCGGCGCTGGAGTCGATCGCATTCCAGGTGGCGGACGTGGTCGCTGCGATGGAGGCGGATTCCGGGCTGAAGCTGAACGAGCTGCGCGCCGACGGCGGCGCCGCGCGCAATGATCTGCTGTTGCAGTTCCAGGCGGATCTGCTGGGAGTGCCGGTCGTGCGGGCGGCGGTGACGGAGACGACGGCGCTCGGAGCGGCGTATCTTGCGGGGCTGGCGGCAGGACTGTACCGCGGACGCGCGGAACTGGCAGCCCGGTGGAAGGCGGAGCGGCGGTTCGAGCCGCGGATGGGCAGGGACGAGGCGATGGAACGCCGGGCGCGCTGGGCGCGCGCAGTGGAGCGGGCGAAAGGCTGGGAGCGGTGAGATGAACCGGGAGGAGATGCTGGGGCGGCTGCGGGAGGAGCGTGGCGAGTGGGACATCCTGGTGATCGGCGGCGGCGCAACCGGCGTCGCCTGCGCGCTGGACGCGGCCAGCCGGGGCTACCGCACGGCGCTGGTGGAGCAGCACGACTTCGGCAAGGGAACCTCCAGCCGCTCGACGAAGCTGATCCATGGCGGGGTGCGGTATCTCGAGCAGGGCAACATCACGCTGGTGATGGAGGCGCTGAAAGAGCGGGGAATTCTGCGGGAAAATGCGCCGCATCTGGTGAAGGACCTCGCCTTCGTCGTGCCGAATTACGAATGGTGGGAGGCGCCGTTCTACGGCGTGGGGCTGCGGCTGTACGATCTGCTGGCGGGCAAGTACGGGTTCGGCAAGTCGAGGATCCTCAGCCGCGAAGAGACGCTGGCGCGCCTGCCGAACCTGAAAATGGAGGGGCTGCGCGGGGGCGTGGAGTATTATGACGGGCAATTCGACGACGCGCGGCTGCTGATCCACATGGTGCGAACGGCGGCCGAGCAGGGCGCCGCGCTCGTGAACTACTGCCGCGTGGCGGCGCTGCTGCGCGACGGCAGCGGACTGGTGAACGGCGCCGTGGTGGAGGATCAGGAGGGAGGCGGGGAATTCGAGATCCGGGCGAGAGTGGTGATCAACGCCACGGGCTGCTTCAGCGATGCATTGCGGAGGCTGGCGGATCCGGAGGCGCGTCCGATGATCGCGCCAAGCCAGGGCGTGCACCTCGTGTTCGACGCGAGCTTCCTTCGCGGCGAGGCAGCGATCCTGGCGCCGCGGACGCGCGACGGGAGAGTGATGTTCGCGATCCCGTGGCATGGGCATGCGCTGGTGGGCACGACAGACACGGCGCTGGATGCGGTGTCGCTCGAGCCGCAGCCGCTGGAGGAGGAGATCGAGCTGATCCTGGAGACGGCGGCGGACTATCTGCAGCGGGCGCCGTCGCGAAGCGACATCCTGAGCGCATGGGCGGGCATCCGCCCGCTGGTGAAGACCGTGGAAGGAGCGTCCACGGCGTCGCTGGCGCGGGACCATTCGATCCACATCGACCGCAACGGGCTGATCACGATCGCCGGCGGCAAGTGGACGACCTGCCGGCGGATGGCGGAGGACTGCATCGATCAGGCTTCCGTTCTGGGCGGGCTGGAGGAGAGGGAGTGCGTGACGCGGCGGCTGCGCATCCACGGCTACCACCACCATGCGGAGCAATTCGGCGAGCTGTCCGTCTACGGCAGCGATGCCATTGCGATCCGCGAGATGATGCGGCTGCACCCGGAGCGAGGGAGGCGGCTGGCGGAGGCGCTTCCCTACACGGAAGCGGAAGTGGTCTGGGCAGCGCGCTGGGAGATGGCGCGCCATGTGGAGGACGTGCTGGCGCGGCGGACGCGCGCGCTGCAACTGAACGCGCGGGCGGCTGCGGAGGCGGCGCCGCGGGTGGCGCGGATCCTGGCGGCGGAGCTGGGAAGGGACGAGAGCTGGGCGGAGGAGGAGACGAAGCGCTTCCGCGAGCTGGCGCAGCGCTACCTGCCGGGCGGGCTCTGATAGTCTGGAAGTTGGCCGGCAGAATCATTTTCCGGGGAATTGTTTTGGCGGCCTGCCTGCTGCCCGCGCGCGGAGAATGGAAGGCGGCCGGGCCGTGGGGCGGATCGGCAACCTCAATCTGGGCGGACCGGAACCGGTCCGGCGTGCTTCTGGCAGGAGCGAGACATTCGCTGGTGTTCCGCAGCCTGAACGGCGGGGAAAGCTGGCTGCGGCTGAACTTCCCGCGGTATTTTTCAGCCACGATCACGGCGGTGATGATCCATCCGTCGGAGCCGCGCCTGTATCTGGCGGCGGCGGAGACGCCTCAGGGAACAGGCGCGGGCGTGTGGTACAGCGAGGACGAAGGCGGGACCTGGAAGGCGGCGGAAGGGCTCGAGGGGCTTTCGACGTACGCGCTGGCGTACTTCCCCGCGAATCCGCAAATTCTGGCTGCCGCAACGAGGGACGGCGTATGGAAGAGCAGGAACGCCGGGCGCAGCTGGGAGCGCATCAGCGCGCCCTACAATCATGAGCTCCGTTCCGTGACCGCCGTGACGTTCGACCCGCGCGACGAGCGGATTGTCTACGCAGGCACCACGCACCTGCCCTGGAAAACGACCGATGGCGGGAAGACGTGGCGGATCATCCACGATGGAATGCTGGACGACTCCGACGTATTCTCGATCTTCGTCGATCCGGCGCGTCCGGAGCGCGTGCTGGCGAGCGCCTGCAGCGGCATTTACCGGAGCGAGGACGGTGGGCTGAACTGGACGAAGTTCCGCGGCATTCCTCCGGAACAGCGAAGGACGCACGTGGTGCGGCAGATGCCGGGGCGCGCGGCAACTGTGTTTGCCGGCACGACGCTCGGGCTTCTGAAATCGACCGATGGAGGGGCGACTTTCCGGCGTGTGAACCGGCTGCACGTGTACGCGCTGGACTTCGACGCGCAGGATCCGCGGCGGGTGTATCTGGCAACAGAAGGCGGCGGTTTGTGGAAGAGCGAGGACGCAGGCGAGACATTCCGGCAGATCAACGAGGGCTTCGCAAGCCGGCGGGCAGCGGGGCTGGCTGTGGCGGGCGGGCGGCTGTACCTGAACGTGGTGGGAGACGGCGCCTGGAGCGGGCTCTATGAGAGCCGCGACGGCGGCGCGAGCTGGATCGCCGTGGAGAAGACCAAAACATTTCCCGAAGGTCATGTCACCCGGCTCGCAGCGTGTCCGTCGCGCGAGGACTTCCTGCTGGCTGGCAACGACGAGCGCATCTACCGGAGCCGGGACGGCGGGCGGGTCTGGATGCCGGTGCGGATCGGAGGGGGCGCGCGGCTGCGCATTCAGGCGCTGGCTTGCGTGGCGTCCGGAGGGAGGGAGATCCTGCTGGCGGGCACGGACACGGGGCTGTGGCGAAGCCTGGATCTGGGGACGAGCTGGCAGCCGGTGCAGATCACGAAGGCAAATATCCGGCACTCTGTGCAAGAGCTGATGGCCGCACAGATCGACGGCGGGCGGGTGCTCGCACGCACGGCGCACACCGTGTATCTCAGCGCCGACGGAGGCGCCAGCTGGCGGGTGTTGAGCATGCTGTTTCCGGCGGCGTCGATTTACGATATGGCGGTCACGGAGAAGACGCTGCTGGCGGCGACCGCCACCGGGCTGTATCTGTCGGCGGACGAGGGGGCTCATTGGGAGAAGATCGAGAGTGGTCTGGAGCCGGGCACGGTGAGCACGCTGGCAGCGCAAACGGGAAGAGGGGGCGTGGTGTACGCGGGGCAGTTTGGCAGGATTTACCGCTCTGACGACGGGGGGCGGCATTGGCAAACAGTGGAAGGGGCGGATCTTCCCGCGGTGAGCCTGCGGCGGCTGCTGGCCGGCGCCAAGGGCAGCAGATTGTTGGGGTTGACGCCGGATGCGGGTGTTTTTTACTTGGACTTACGAATACGGAAGTAGCATAATGGGGAGAGAGGCAGGAGAAGTCCCTATGCACAAGACACTTGCAGGCACATACTGTTCAGGCAGAGGATCGAGGACTCTCGCCGCCGCTGCCCTGGCAGGACTGCTGGCCCTGGGTGCGGCCGGCCAACAGCCGAGCGCCCCGGCGCAGTCCTCTGGCGATGAACTTCCCGACAAAGTGGAGGTGAACGGATTCGGCGGCGGAAGCTTCTTCCAGGGAGTTTCCAGCGGGCTGGGAACCAAGCTGGTCAACGGCGGGGCCTTTGGTTTCCGCGTCACGGAAAACTTCTGGCGTTACGTCGGACTCGAGCAGGCGTTCACATACAGCGCCAACAACTTCCGATTTGAGTCGCCTGTGGCGCCCGGGAAGCCGCAGAACGACTTCGGTCACAGGATTTATCAGTATTCGTTGAATCCGGTCTTCTACTGGACGGAGCGCGGCTCGAAGATCCGTCCGTTTCTGACGGTCGGCATCTCCGCGATGTACTTTGCGCCGACCGACTCCGCAAAAGGCTGGGCGCGGAGCCCGATCAACGCCGGGCTGCTGGCACAAAATCTGGATGCCAACATCCATCCGGCGATGAATTACGGCGGCGGCCTCAAGTGGCACCTGACCGAGCGATGGGGCCTGCGCTTCGACGCGCGCGGGATTTGGACGAAAAATCCGACGTTCCGGCTCCCGGACTATCCGACCGGCGGGCTGTACATCCCGAACGGCGACAAGCTGCATGGAATCCAGACGACGGCCGGTCTGACCTACTACTTCGGGGCCAAGGCTGCTCCGCCTCCACCGCCTCCGCCGCCTCCGCCGGCTCCTCTGGCGGCTCTGAACGCAGGTTCTCTGAGTGTCGGCCCCGGAACGCTGTGCCAGGGGCGCGCCATCACGGTGCGCAACACGGGAGCCAGCGACCCGGCGGGCCGGGCGTTGACCTACAAATGGAAGGTGAACGGGCAGCCCATGGGAGGGAATGCGCCCGAGCTGACGTTCACTCCTGACCGCGCGGGCAGCTACAAGATCGAAATGGACGTCGAGGCGGAGAACACTCCGAACCACCCGGTTCGAGTCGCCTCCGCGGCGCCGCTGACGCTGAATGTGCAGCCCTATAACCCGCCGACGGTCTCCAACGTGATGGCGAACCCGGCGGCGATCCAGTATGGCCAGACGAGCACGCTGAGCGCGCAAGGCACGGGCAGCGCGTGCTCGACGATCAGCTTCCAGTGGACCGTGACCGAAGGCACGCTGTCCAATCCGACCTCCGCCACCACGCAGTTTGACAGCAAGGCGGTGAAGTTCGAGCAGGGCGGCAAGATCCAGTCCAAGACGGTGACCGCGACGGTTCGCGTGACCGACGACCGCGGCGCCTCGGCCACCGGCACGGCGCAGATCAAGGTCGACTTCATCCCGAGCGCGATCCGCTTCTCCGATGTGATCTTCAGCAAGAACAGCGCCCGCGTGAACAACTGCGGCAAGCGCATCCTGCTCGAAGAGGTGGCGCCGAAGGCTGCCGATCCGGACTACGAGGTGGTGTTGATCGGCCACATCGACCAGGACGAGGTGTCGAAGACGCGGCGTCCGAGCGACCTCGACATGCGGCGCGTGCTCAATGCCTACGCTGTGCTGACGGCGGGCGGCGGCACCTGCGCCAACGTGGACAAGTCGCGCATCAAGGTCACCTGGGTCGGCACCGAGCAGGTGTCCGACATGCAGCCCGGGCTCTGCGGCACGGCGGCGCGTCCGGCGTCCAAGGAGCGCTCCGGCCAGATGGTTTCCACGGCGGATCAGAACCGCCGCGTAGAGGTCTGGCTGGTGCCGAAGGGCACGAAGATGCCGGCGGCGTTCAAGGAAGCAAAGCAGCTCGACGAGAAGCTGCTGAAGCGGCTGGGCTGCCCGAAGTAACGCACGCACCAGGGAAACCGCGCGAGGCCCGCTCCCCACGGGGAGCGGGCCTTTCGTTTGCTCCGGTCCGGGAGCAGGCGTGATGAGCTGCGCCACTGCTCAGGATCAGGCCCGGATGCGCTTTGCACGGGAAACGGAGTTCGAGGCCGTGACGGTCTTCCGCCGGGCAAGCCGGCCGTGGGAGTCCCGGAGGGAGGGCAAAAGCCGTTTCCCTGTCACATGGAAGCGCGCATCAAAGCAGGTCTCTTCAGCGGACGATTACGAGCGTACGACGCCCCTCATCCACTCCGCCATTCGCCGCACGCCCTCCTCGTATGGGGTCTTGCTGACCTCTCCCAACACTGCGCGGAGCGCCGTATCGTCGAGGAGAACCGGCACCTCGCCCAGGTATTGGAGCTCGACGAGCTCCCGCAAGAGAGGGCTGAAGAGGCCGCCGAGGCGCAGCATCATCCTGCCGGTGGCGATCACCCGTGGCTGCGTGCCGAACTGCCGGGCGGCAAGCCCGGCGAAGCGGCGGCCGCTGATTTCGCCCGCCCCTGCCAGATTCCAGCGCCGCCCGAAGCACGCGGGACGGTCGAGCATGTCCGCGATCACGCGGGCCGCATCCGGCATGAAAACGAACTCGTGCGGCAGATCCGGGTCGCCGAGCCAGCGGGCCGGCTTGCCCGCCATGAGGGACTTCATCATCATGTGCGCGAGGCTGTTGGACGCATAGGGGCCGTAGAAGTCGGGCAGGTGCAGGACGCAGGTTTCGAACTCGCCTGGGCTGTGCGCCTCGATGGCGGCGTCTTCCTGCTCGCGGCGGAATCTGCCTTTCCGCGACTCCGGCTCGCGGGGGTGGGTTTCGCTGACCCGCGCCGTCTGCGGCCGGCCGTACGAGTAAACGCTCGAGACGACGGCCATTCGCCGCACGCCCGCCCGGCGCGCCGCATCGATGGCTTTCCGCATCAGCACAGGGTGCTGATGGAACTGTGGATAGGGCAGGCCCACGCAATAGACGGCATGCACGACGCCCTCCAGCGCACGAGCCGCGCGGCCGGCATCGTTCAGATCCGCGGCGCGGATCTCCGCCCTGCCGGCGAAGAGAGATTCGAGCTTCGCACTGTCTCTTCCGGTCACCACCGGGCGCACGCCGCGCCGCTCGCATTCATCCGCAAGCGCCCTGCCGACGGCGCCGGCAGCGCCGATGATCGCAATCCGGTCTTCCATGGCGAAGCCGCCTCCTTCTTGTGCCGTCAGCCGCGGTCACGCGCCGGAACGGTTCCAGTTGCGGCGCAGGAATTCCTCGACCCGCTGCGGCGGAGAGCCGCTCAGACGCTCCACATCGCGTGTCACCAGATCCATCAGACCCTCGCCGATGGCGCGGTCGAATCCCACCCAAAGTTCGGCGAGCATCGGATCCATGCCGCCCGCAATGAGCTCGTTCTTCCACGCCTCTGGCTCGACGGGCTGATAAACGATCTCCCGTTCGCTCAAATCGCTGGCGATCCTCGCCAGGTCGGCGAATCCGAGCGCTTCAGGACCGGAGATTTCGTAGGAGCAGCGCGTCTCCCCGCGCAGCAACGCCCCGGCGGCGGCTCTGGCGCAATCCTCGCGAGTCACGTACGCGGCGCGCCCGTCGCCCGCAGCGGCCTTCCACTTGCCTGTCTGCACGGCCGCCGGGAGACTGAACAGCAGGCTTTCCGCGTAAATATTGTTGCGAAGGAGCGTGTATTCCACGCCGACTTCCCGCAGGAGGTTCTCCGTATCGAGATGGTCCTTGGCCAGCGGCACGGGAGAAGAGGGGTACGGGAAGGTCAGCGACGTGTAAACGATGTGCTCGACGCCTGCTTCCACGGCGGCGCGGATGGCCCGCTCGTGCTGTTCGAACCGCTTGCCCCAACCTTCCAGGGTGTTCGTGCTCACGAGCAGCATCTTTTTTGCGCCGCGGAAGGAGGGCACGATGTCCTCGGCAGGCAGGCGAAAATCGGTCTCGCGGACCTCCACGCCGCGCGCGGCGAGGTCGGCGACGCTCGCCGGATTGCGGGTGGTGGTCATGAGGGGACCGGCGCCCTGCTCCAGTAGCAGTTCGAGCACGCGCCTGGCCAGCTTGCCGCTGCCGCCCGTGACAAGGATCATCCTCGTGGCCCTTTCTCTCTGGCAACTATCATTCCACGATCCTGCTGCGGGCCGCTGCGTGAGCGCCTGTCAGCGCGGGCGCAGACGGGAGAGTCCGCCGTCGACGCCGATCACTTGTCCGGTCACCCACGAGTTTTCCGGATCCAGAAGCCATGCCATCGCGGAGGCGATCTCCTCCGGACGGCCGATTCTGCCAAGGGCGTGCATCGCCTCGCTGGCCTTTCGGGAAGTTTCGTTGCCGGCGATCCGCGCCGTGAGCGGCGTCTCGGTCAAGCCTGGCGCCACGCAGTTCACGCGGATGCCGCGGGGAGCATAGCTCGCGGCGGCAGCCAGCGCGAGCCCCTCGATGCCTGCCTTGGCCGCCGCAATGGCTTCGTGGTTGGCCAGCCCCACGCGCGCAGCGGCGCTGGAAACGAGGACAATCGACCCGCCCGAGTTCGACATGACCTTGGCCGCCGCGCGCACAGTGGCAAATGCAGCGTCCAGATTGGCGGCGAGAGTGGCGCGGTATTCGGCTTCAGTCGTCAGGTGCGCCGGCTTCAGCAGGAGCGATCCCGAGCACAGCGCCACGCCGTCCAGCTTCCCGTAACGCGCCGCAGCGTCCTGCACCGCGCGCTCCACGCTGGCAAAGTCAGCCGCGTCGAATGCGATGCCGGTCTCGCCCAATTCCGAAGCGACCGCCGCGAGTTTCTCCGGATTCCTGCCGGCGGGGATGACGGTCCCTCCGGATGCGCGGAGCCGGCGGGCCAGCGCAGATCCGATGCCGCTAGTTGCGGCGAGCACAAGAGTGACCGTGCCTTCGAAAGCCATGTTCAACAAACCTCCTGAAGAATCCTGGCTGCCCTTTTCGTGATCCCTTTCTTCTGCGCCGGGCCGATGCGAGCCAGGTTTTTCAGCTGCATTTCCATCCGTGGCACGCGCCGCAGACGGCGTTCGTTCCGCATCAGAAAGTCCCAGTAAAGCACCGTGAACGGGCAGGCGCGCTCGCCGGTTCTTTCCGCCGGGTCATAACGGCAGCCCTGGCAGTAATTGCTCATCCGGGCGATGTATTTCCCGGTGGCCGCGTAAGGTTTGGAGGCCATTCTGCCCCCATCCGCGAACTGGCTCATGCCGAGAACATTCGGCAGCTCCACCCACTCGACGGCGTCCACATAGATGGCGAGATACCACTCATGCACCTGCCGCGGCTCGACGCCCGCCAGGAGCGCGAAGAGCCCCGCCACCATGAGCCTCTGAATATGGTGCGCATAGCCTGTGCGCAGGGTCTGGCCGACCACCTCGCGCAGGCAATTCATTTCCGTCTCGCCCGTCCAGTAGAGGCGAGGCAGCGGCGCATGAGCCTCCAGTTCGTTCCAGTCCAGGTAGTCTGGCATCCAGAGCCAGTACACGCCACGCACGTACTCCCGCCAGCCGAGGATCTGCCGGATGAAGCCCTCCGCGGCGGCCAGCGGCGCATGGCCGCCTCTCCACGCCCTTTCTGCAGCTGCGACAACGTCGCGCGGGTCGAGCAGCTTCAGATTCATGGCGGCGGAGAGCCGTGAGTGGTACAGCACGGGCTCGCCGGTCCACATCGCATCCTGAAAGCGGCCGAAATGCGGCAGGCGGTTGGCGATGAAGTCGTCCAGTGCTGCCTGCGCCTGCTCTGGCGTGACGGGCCAGTCGAAGGACGCCAGACTGCCAGGGTTGGCGGGGAACCTCCGTTCCACCAGCCGGAGGACTTCCGCAGTCATGGCGTGTGGCGGGAACGCGGCGGGAGCGGGAAGAACGCCGGGCCCGTGTTTCGGGAAAGCTTCGCGGTTTTCGGCGTCGAAATTCCAGCGCCCGCCCGCAGGTTCGCCATCCTCCATCAGAACCCCATGCCGCCGGCGCAACTCGCGGTAAAAATACTCCATCCGGAGCTGCTTCCGGCCGCGTGCATACTCGCGGAACTCCTCGCGGCTGGAGTAGAAGTGCAGGTCGGGGAGCCATTCGAGTTCCACGGACTCGTCCCTGCAAACCGATTCGATCATGCGCTCCACCCGCCATTCGCCCGCCTCCACCGCAAGCACGCGGCGCGGGCGCGTTTGGCGGATAGCGGAGCGCAGCTCGCTGCCCAGAGATCCTGTGTTGGCGGGATCGTCGAGGCGGCGGTAGTCGAGCCGCCAGCCTTGCTGCTGAAGCCACGCGGCGTGGTGCCGCATGGCGCTCAGGAACAGCGCCGTGCGAGCCTTGTGCGACGGCACGTGCGTCGACTCTTCCGCAGCCTCGGCCATCCACAGCAGGTCTTCTGCGCGGTTGGCGCGCACCAGAAGCGGCGACTGGCGGCTGAGCTGATCGCCGAGAATGACACAGAGATCCCTGACCGGCACCGCTTCAAGGGATGCCGCGCCGGACGGGACCGCTGCAGGAAAACCTGGCCTGGGGTTGGCTAGGATCGAAGACATGCGAATCGAGCGCCGTTTCCTGGCTGTTGTTCTGCTGCCCTGGCTGCTGGCGGCTCAACCGGACGTCGACAGTGCCGCTTCTCGCGCCATGCGGGAATTCGAAGTGCCGGGCATGGCAGTGCTGGTCGTGAAAGACGGCGCCACGGTGCTGAGCCGCGGCTACGGCGTTCGCAAGCTGGGCGAGGCGGCGCCCGTGACGCCGCGCACGATGTTCGGCATCGCGTCCCACACGAAGGCGTTTACGGCAGCCGCGATGGCGATGCTGGTTGACGACGGCAAGCTGAAGTGGGACGACCGCGTGATCGACCACCTGCCCGAGTTCCAGATGAGCGACCCGTATGTGACGCGCGAAATGCGCATCCGCGATCTGTTCACGCACCGCAGCGGGCTGGCGCTGGGCGCGGGCGACCTGATGTACTTCCCGCCGTCGGATCTGAGCCGGGCGGAGATCGTGCGGCGCCTGCGGTTTGTGCCGCTCGCCTACAGCTTCCGGGAGCGCTACGCGTACGACAACATCCTGTACATCGTGGCGGGAGAGGTGATTGCGCGCGTTTCCGGGATGCCGTGGGAAAATTTCGTGAAAAGCCGCATCCTGGATCCGCTCGGCATGCAGTCCACCGTAACGAGCATCCACGCGTTGCGGGAGTACAGCGACGTGGCGTTCCCTCACGCCAAGGATGAGGGCGCGCTGCGCCCGCTGCCGCTGGCGGACAGCGACAACTGGGGCGCGGCGGCAGGTGTCATCACGAACCTGGAGGATTTCAGCCGGTGGCTGCGCGTGCAGCTCGGCGGCGGGGAGATCGAGGGGAAGCGGCTGTTCAGCCAGGCGCAGCACCGCGAGATGTGGACGCCGGTCACGATGGTTCCCTCACGCCCCGGGGAAGGCGCTCTGGCGCAGATCGCGCCGCAGTTTTCCGCCTATGCGCTTGGGTGGAACGTGAGCGATTACCGCGGACGGCGCATCGTCCATCACAGCGGCGGGCTCGCCGGCATGGTGACGCGGACGGTGCTTGTGCCCGATCTGCGGCTCGCCGTCAGCGTCTTCACCAACCAGGAGACGGGCGAAGCGATGAACGCCGTGATCTACACGGTGCTGGATCACTACCTTGGCGCGGCGCCCGTGGATTGGGTGGCGGCGCTTGGCGCCGCGCGCCGCAAGAGGGTCGAAGACGCGGAAGCCCGCGTGCGAAAGGCGGTGGAGAAGCGCGCTGCCGGCACGCGGCCGTCCCTTCCCCTGGCCTCTTACGCGGGCAGATACCGCGACCCGTGGTATGGGGACGTGGTTCTGAGCGAGGAAGGCGGCCGCCTGCGGATCCGCTTCACGCACACGCCGTGGCTGGAAGGGTGGCTGGAACATTTCCAGCACGATACGTTCGTTGCGCGGTGGGACCGCCGCTGGCTGCTGGCCGACGCGTGGATCTGGTTTTCTCTGAAGCCGGACGGCACGATCGGCGAAGCCCGGATGAGCGCAGTGAGCCCCCTCACCGACTTCAGCTTTGATTTTCACGATCTCCGGCTGGCGCCTGTTCCCCCGGACGCCAAGCCTTACTGACGCGCCTTCCGCAAGGGCACGCCCACCAGCGCGGCGGCGATGGCGGCGAAGGCGAGCCAGGAGAGCCAGCCGCCCCACTGCGCGTACCAGCTGAACTGCGTGGATCCGGCGATCCACTCCGTCAGCGACGGCGCCCCCGCCAGGAACAGCGCGGCCAGCAGAATGCCCGTCACCGCCTCGCCGGCAATGAGTCCGCTCGCAAGCAGCGTCCCCGCTTCTTCCGCCTGCCTCCGCCGGTCATTTTCGACGCGCCGCATCAGAAGGTCCGCCGCCCAGCGGATGGCGCCACCAACAAAAATGGCCGAACTTGTTTCGAACGGAAGATACATCCCGACAGCCACGAGCATCATCGCCCGCGCGCCGCACAGGATCATCGCCAATCCGAACGCCGCGCCCGCCGCAAGCAGCCCCCACGCCATGCCGCCGCCGACGATGCCCTTGGCGAGCGCCGCCATCAGCCCCGCCTGCGGCGCAGGCAGCGCCCGCCCGCCGATGCCGCCCGTCGCGAGGTTCGCTTCATGCAAAACGACGACAGGCGCGAGCAGGAAAAGCGAGAGCAGCACCACGGCCACGATTTCCACCGCCTGCATCTTCCACGGCGTGCCGCCCAGCAGGTGTCCGGCTTTCAGGTCCTGGATCATCGATCCCGCCACCGAAACCGCCACGGCGACCACCGCCGCCACGCCCAGCACCGCCGCGACGCCTGCTGCGCCACGCACGCCGATGGCAGCCATCAGCAGCGCCGCGAGAACCAGGGCGGAAAGCGTCAGCCCACTGAGCGGCTGATTGGAGCTTCCCACGAGCCCCACCAGATAGCCGCCTACCGCGGAAAGCAGGAATCCCGCCGCGCCCATCAGCAGCGCCGCCGCGAGCGCCGCAGCCCAGGAACCCGTGAAAGCCTGGTAGATCCACGTGACCAGCACAATCAGCACGGCAATCGCAGCAACCACGAGCCGGAGCGGAAGGTCGCGCTCGGTTCTTTCTGCCTGCGTCCCGCCGCTGCGGCGCGCGTGCCATGCCCCAGCGAGCGACTGCACGAGGGATGCGCGCATCGACCACATTGTGTTGGCGGCGCCCACGAGCATCATGCCCACCGCGAGCGGACGCACGATGTTCATCCACACGGTGTAAGCCGCCACAGCCGGATCCGCCGCGCCCGAGCGGGCTGCAAAATCCGGATCAAAGAACAGAAGCAAGGGGATCAACACCCACCAGGCGAGAATGCCGCCGGAGACGTTGATGGACGCATAACGCGGCCCGATGATGAAGCCGATGCCGAGGAGCGCCGGCGACAGCGCGGGCGTGGCCCAGGCCACGCCGCCGCCATGGGCCACCTCGCGCAGGGGCGTTTTCGCGAAATCGAAATGCCGCACGATGCTGCGGGGAAACGCGAGAAAGCCCTCGGTGAATTCCCGGAAAACGAGCAGCCCTTTTTCGCTCTTCAGGATCTGGATCAGCGCACCGAAGCCCATGCCGCCGAAGACGAGCCGCGGCGCGTCTCCTGATTCCTGCCCCGCGCGCACAATTTCATAGCTTGCGACGCTCTCCGGCCACGGCAGCCCCGCGTCCACGCACAGCGCCCGCCGGAGCAGCACGATGAGGAAGATGCCGGCGAGCCCGCCTGCCAGCAGGATCACCGTCCCCTCCCAATAGTGGCTGCGCAAGTCCTGCCAGAGGCGCCGGCCGTTCATCTCCACCATCAGGAAAGCCGGCAGGGTGAAGATGGCCCCTGCCACCAGGGCTTCGCCTACGCTGGCCGCCGTGCGTGCGATGTTCTGCTCGAGCACGCCGCCGCGCCACCACGGCAGCCGCGCCAAGGCCAGCGCGATGACGGCGGCGGGAATTGTGGCTGCCACCGTCTGCCCGGCCTTCATCCCCAGGTAGGCATTCGCCGCCCCGAAGACGAAGGCCAGCAGCAGGCCCAGCAGGACGGCTTTCCAGGTGAGCTCGCGCGGATGGACGCGGGGTTCCGGAGTCACAGGTCGATGGTACTTCACCCAGGCCCTGCCTTTGGCGGCATGGCTCGGCTACAGTATGTGGATAGCCCGCATGGCGTCAGGAAAGGCGAAACAGTCGAAACGGGGATCCAGGCAGCAGAACTCTTCGGGACCGGACCTCCGGGACCCTTCCCTTTACATCAACCGGGAGCTGAGCCTGCTGGAATTCCAGCGGCGCGTGCTCGAGGAGGCTCAGGACCCTTCCAATCCGCTTCTGGAGCGCGTCAAGTTCCTCTCCATTCTGGGCTCCAACCTCGATGAATTCTTCATGGTGCGCGTCGCCGGCCTGTATAGCCAGATGGAGTCCGGCATCCTGGAAACCGGGCCGGACGCGATGACGCCGGCGGCACAGCTGGAAGCCATCCGCAAGGTGTACGAGCGCCTGTTCGCGGATGCGCACAAGTGCCGGAAGGAGCTCTTTGCTGAACTGCGCCGCCACGGGATCCTGATTCTGGATTACAGCGAACTGTCCGAAGCGCAAAAGGAGGCGGCGCGAGCGTATTTCGACGATGTGATTTATCCGGTGCTGACGCCGCTGGCGTTCGATCCCGGCCGCCCTTTCCCGCATATTTCAAACCTGAGCCTGAACCTCGCCGTGCTGGTCCGCCACCCGAACGGCGAGCAGCGCTTTGCGCGCATCAAGGTTCCGGACACCATATCGCAGATCGTGCCGCTGCACAGGCCCCCGCACCGGCGATCGGGGCGGCCGCTGACGTTCACCTGGATCGAGCAGGTGATCATGGCGAACCTGTCGACGCTGTTTCCCGGGATGGAGATCCTCGAGGCCCATCCGTTCCACGTCACCCGGGACGCTGACATCGCGATTCAGGAGCTCGAGGCGGAGGACCTGCTGGAAAGCGTTGCGGAGAGCGTCCGGCAACGCCGCTTCGGCGCCGTCGTGCGGCTGAAGGTGCCGAAACGCATGCCGGATTCGATCCTCGAGATCCTGAAGACCAACCTCGAGATCGACGAAGACGCTGTCTACCGCGTGGAAGGCCCGCTGGCGCTCGTGCGCCTGAAGCACATCGCAGCGCTGGACCGGCCGGACCTGAAGGACAAGCCGTTCACTCCTGCTCCGCTGGGCGGCCTGGGCGAGGACGAGGACATTTTCGCGGCCATCCGCCGGGGCGACATCCTGCTGCACCACCCGTTCGACAGCTTTCAGCCCGTCATCGACTTCCTCAGGACAGCCGCCCGAGACCCCAACGTGCTCGCGATCAAGATGACGCTGTACCGCGTGGGGCCGAACGCGCCCGTGGTGGAGGCGCTGCTGGAGGCCAACGCGCGCGGCAAGCAGGTGGCTGTGCTCGTGGAGCTGAAGGCTCGTTTCGACGAGGAGTCCAACATCGAATGGGCGCGCGCGCTGGAGCGCGAGGGCGTCCACGTCGTTTACGGATTGCTGGGCGTCAAGGTGCACTGCAAAGTGGCGATGGTGGTGCGCCGCGAGGGGGCCAAGATCCGCCGCTACGTGCATCTCTCCACCGGCAACTACAACGCCGTGACCGCGCATCTGTACACCGACATCGGACTGTTCACCTGCGACGAGGAGATCGGCGCCGCCTGCACCGACCTGTTCAATTACCTCACCGGCTACTCCGCCCGCTCCGATTACGGGAAGCTTCTGGTGGCTCCCATCAACATGCGCGAGAAGTTCGAGGCGCTGATCCGGAGGGAGATCGCGCACGCCAAGGCGGGCAAGCCGGCGCGCCTGATTTTCAAGATGAACGCGCTGGTCGATCCGCGCATCATCCGGCTGCTGTACGAGGCATCGATGGCCGGCGTGCGCGTGGATCTGCTGTGCCGCGGGATCTGCTGTCTGCGCCCCGGCTTGCCGGGCATCAGCGAAAACATCCGGGTCACCAGCATCGTCGGGCGATTCCTCGAGCACAGCCGCATCTATTGGTTCCAGAACGGCGGCGAGGAGGAGGTGCTGCTCGGCTCCGCGGATCTGATGCCCCGGAACCTGGACCGCCGCGTGGAGACGCTGTTTCCCATCGAAAAGCAGTCCCTGTTGCGATACCTCCGGGACCGGGTGCTCGCCGTGTACTTGAAAGACAATGTCAAGGCGCGCCGGATGAAGAAGGACGGAACCTATGAACGCGTGCCGCGGAAGGAAGACGAGAAGCCCGTCAACGCCCAGGAGCAACTGTTGAGGCTGAAATGCTCGAAAACGTCAACCTGAACCGCAAACTCGGGCGGGAGGCATGGGAGCGGGAGCTGCCTTCGCTGCAGCGGCGCCTGTTCGATCTGGAGAAAGCCTGCTGGGATCATGGCAAGTCCTCGATCCTCGTCTTCGAGGGCTGGGAGGCAGCCGGAAAGGGCGGGGCCATTTCCACGCTGACTGCCCGGATGGACGCGCGGGGCTTTCGCCTCTACACGATCACACCGCCGCGCACTTACGAGCAGGAGTACCCGTGGCTGTGGCGCTTCTGGTTGAAGGTGCCGAACCGCGGGGAGATGGCCATCTTTGATCACTCCTGGTACCGCCGGGTGCTCGACGACAGGGTGAGGAAGCTGGTTCCGAAGAAAGAGTGGCGCAAGGCCTACCTCGACATTGCCGAATTCGAGCGGATGCTGGCCGACGACGGCACGAAGATCCTGAAGTTCTGGTTCCACATCAGCAAGAAGGAACAGAAGAAACGGTTCGAGAAAATCTCCCGCGATCCGCTGGAAAGCTGGCGCATCACGAAGGAACACTGGAAGCAGCAGGAGCACTACGAGGACTGGCTGGAAGCCGCCGAGGAGATGCTCGAACGCACTGAGAGCGAATATGCTCCATGGACGATCGTCGAAGCCACTTGCCGCCGGTGGGCCCGCCGGAAGGTCTTCCAGACGACGATCGACGCTTTGGAGAAGCTGCTCGGCGCGGCCGCGCCCCCCGTTCAGGCGCCAAACGCGCGCGACGCCGAGCTGCGGCAGGTGATGAAAACGGTCAGCGGCGGAGAGAACGGAGGCGCCTGATGCTGAAGTCGCTGGATCTGACGCTGGCGTTGCCGCGCGACGAGTACATGGTGCAACTGGCGCGGAGGCAGATCCAGCTGCGCGAGCTGGGCTGGCAAGTGTACCAGCAGAAGCGCCCGGTGGTAATCGTGTTCGAGGGATGGGATGCGGCGGGCAAGGGCGGCACGATCCGGAGGATCACGGAGAAGCTGGACCCGCGCGGGTACACAGTGTGGCCGATCAGCGCGCCGGAAGGAGAAGACAAGACGCGCCATTATCTCTACCGTTTCTGGAGAAGGCTGCCCCCGCGCGGGCAGATCGCGATCTTCGACCGCTCCTGGTACGGGCGCGTGCTCGTGGAGAGGGTCGAGGGGTTTTGCTCGGAAGACGAGTGGCGGCGGGCGTACAAGGAGATCAACTCGTTCGAGCGGCAGCTCACCGATTTCGGCGCGATTCTCGCGAAGTTCTGGATCCACATCTCCCGCGACGAGCAGTTGCGGCGTTTCAAAGAGAGGCAGCGCACCGGATACAAGGCGTGGAAGCTGACGGCGGAGGACTGGCGCAACCGCGCCAAGTGGAACGCCTATGAGGCAGCCGTGGAGGAGATGGTGCTGAAGACGAGCACCCTGCGTGCGCCATGGCACCTGATCGAGGGCAACGACAAGTACTATGCCCGCGTCAAGGTATTGTCCACGCTTGTGAAGACTCTCTCCGAAGCGCTCGACTACGAGCCCGCGGATCCGCTGAAAAGGAAATGACCCTGCGCCTACCCGCCGCGGTTCTCATCGCCGCGCTTTGCCAAGCGGCCCCGCGGGGGCGTTTCGAACGCCGGGACTGGAGCGCCCCGGTGCCGTTGCCCCGCGGCGCCATGCTGGTGATCGGATTTCTGGGCGGCTGGGAGCGATGGGACGACGAACGGCGCGGAGTGCGGCGCCTGGCGCTGCGGCTGCGCGAATCCGCTCCGAGGGGCTTGTTCGTGGAGACGGTCTCGAATCACGACCGGAAACTGGTGCGGCGGATCGTGCTCGAAAGCCTGGACAGCGACCGCGACGGGCGTGTGAGTGAAGAAGAGACAAAATCTGTAGATCTTGTTTTTTACGGACAGAGCTTCGGCGGAGCGGCGGCAGTCTACCTGGCGCGCGATCTCGCCCGCCATGGCGTGCCCGTGCGGCTGACCGTGCAGGTGGACAGCGTGGGGCGCAGGGATCATCTGATTCCGTACAACGTGGCGCGTGCGTTGAATCTGTATCAGCGCGATCCGGGACCGATCCGGGGGGAGCCGGCGATCCGCGCCTCGGATCCCTCGCGAACGCAGATCCTGGGCAACCTTCCGTTCACGTATTTGTTCCGCCACGTGGACATGAGCGGGTATCCTGCGGTCGCCCGCCGCATCGGACTCTCGCACTAGAAGATGGACAACGACCCCGCCGTGTGGGCGATTGTGGAAGCCGCGATCCGTGCGGAAATCACGCGCTGGCAGACGGAGAGGAGTCCAGCTGCGCCATGAGCCGCTCCCGCTCACGCCGGTTCAACCGCGCCACGACGAGCTTCCACGAACGCACGATCCGCTCTTTCAGCTCGGGCGGCTGCATGGCATCCTGCGACTCCAGCGCCACCCACTTCGCCCGCGCCAGATAGGGCGCGGGTACGATGCCCGGGCGCTCCACCAGTTCGCCGAACTCCTCCTCTCCTGCTTTCAGCGACAGCCACACGCTACCCGGCTCGAGCGACACCACGCAAAACATCTTGCCCCCGGCTTTGAACACAAGATCCCCGCCCCACAGGATCTCTTCGGTGACACCCGGCAGCGAGAGGCATATGGTCCGCACCCATTCGGCATCCATGATGACTCCAAGTATAGGAAGCCGCAGTTGACCACCGTCTCACGCTCCCGTAGGATCAAGGCAGGCATGCATGGGCAGGGGAGCAGCGCGATGATGTGGCCGCGGTTGTGCGCAGCCATGCTGCTGGCTGCCGTATGGCTTCCGGCGCAGACCTACCCCGGCCAGTATCCTCCCGGGCAGTATCCACCCGGCCAATACCCTCCCGGGCAGTATCCGCCCGGTCAATACCCGCCGGGCCAATACCCGCCGGAAACGTATCCCTATCCGGGTCCGCGCGGACCGGGCGGCATCCCGTTGCCGCGCGTGCCGTGGCCCAAGCGAAAATCGAAGGATGGCGCAAAGAAGGGCGAGATCGAAAAGTTCGAGGGCACGCTGCGGCGGATGTCGGAAAAGGAGCTTGTGCTCGAAACTCACGATCAGGGCTTGCTTCGCTTCCGCCTACTCGCGAAGACGCAGTTCAAGAACAGGAAAGGCGAGCCGGTGCGCGACTCGCTTCTCAAGCCCGGCGATCAACTGGAAGTGCAGTGCGATGCCATCGATCCGGAGACGGCAAGGACGGTGATCTACCTGCGCGAGGGCACACCCGCCGAACGGGAAGCGGCCTCCCGGCCCATGGATGGTGCGGCGCCGGAAGGAGCGCCTGCCGGTGTGGCTCCGGCGGCAAAACCGGCTGCCATGCCTGCAAAGCCCGCGGCGCCCGCGCAGCCTGAAGAGGAACCGGAGCCCGAGCCGGATCCCGTTATCGCCAAGGCTCGCGCAGCAGTGGCGGAGATGGAAGCTGCGATGCCGGATTTCCTGGTCGATCAAGTGGTCACGCGCTGGGCGAGCTTCAACAACGAGGCTTCATGGAACCGGATCGACGTGATCGAGGCGGAAGTCGCGTGGGCGGGCGGAAAGGAAGAGTACCGGAACTTGCGGCTGAACGGGCGTCCCATCCAGGGCGGACCGGAGACTACGGGGACGTGGTCGACGGGCGAGTTTCTCTCCACCGCATCCGACATCCTCAGCCCTGCCACGCGAGCGGCGTTCGTGCGTCTGGGAAGCGAAACCGTGGGCGGACGCCGCGCCGTGCTGTTCGAGTTCGCCATCCGCCCGGAACATTCCCACTGGGTTTTGGTTTCGCCGCAGGGCGGGCGCCTGAAGCCCGCGCAGAAGGGCCGGATCTGGATCGACGAGGAAACGCACCGCGTGTTGCGGATCGAGCAGAGAGCCGTCTCGATCCCTTCCTCCTTCCCGCAGGACAAGGCCGAGTGCACGGTGGAGATGGGCATGGTGCAGATCGGCGGCGCCTTCCTGCTGCTGCCGTTGCGCGCGGAGACGCGAGGCTGCGAGCGCGGCACGGTGAACTGCTCGAAGAACGAAATCGTCTTCCGCAACTACCGCAAGTTCGGCGCCGCATCCACGGTGGTGTTCAAATAAACCGGCCGAGGTGAAAGCCCCCTGGCCGCATCACGCGCACGGCGGAAAGCGGCCGCGCACAGGAACCTGACACCGGCTCCTGCCGGATCAGCGCTCCACGGGGAGGATCGACGTGAAGGCCAGCTGGTTGAAGCGCAGTCCGAGCACGCTCACCGGACCGCCGCTGGAAGAGAATTCGAGCACGCCGCGCTTGCCCAGAATCAGGCTCATCTCCGGACGGTCGCGGACTGCGAAGGCCTCTCGCTGCTTCGGGTTCAGGTTCAGCGTGAACGTGCCGATCTCGGCGCCCGAGGCGTCGCGGGCGCGCACGGTGACACTGACCGGCGCGGATCCCGGATTCAACACGGCCACGGCGGTGACGAAGTCGGTTTCGTCAAAGACGATGGTGGCGCCGGTGGATGTGCTCGATGAAAAAGGAACGACACCCTCCTGCGCGTTCACTCCTTGCAGGGCCTGGCGGAAGATTCCGTAGCCGATGACCGTGTCGGGCGCCTCGATGGCGATGGAGCCTTGCGTCAGTGAACCGGTGCTGGGAATTGAAACCACATCCGTGGCCCGCGGCCCGAGACTGACTTGCGTGGAAGAGGCGTTGATTCCTGGCACAGTGAGCGGCGAACCATCCGTCGCGAAAAACCTCACGGTTGCCTGGGCCGGCGCGGCCGCGGTGTTGTGCAGATAAACGAAGGTCGACCAGTTGCCCAGAGTGGGAGAGCTGCCGAAGGCGAGCTGCGGCAGCACTCGGGTGAGACCTGTTACGGGCGTACCGGGGGAAGCCGTGAAGGTTGCCGTGTAGATGCGGTCTCCTGCGGAAGTACCATCGCCGTTGGCGGCGTTGCCGGAGGCGTAGAAGATGACGTCACCGAATCCCGCGTCGGAGGGCGGCGTCCACTCCACCTCCCAGGAGACGGAATTCCTGACGCCGGGGCGAGTCCCGGTCAGGGTGTGCGTGACATACTGCAACCCCGCAGGCGGGTTGGCTGCGAACTGGGTTGTGTTTTCGATGATGCGAAAGCTGCCTGCCATCTGGCTGGGGTTGGAGGCGGCGCGCGCCGTGAGCGAAAATCCCCATCGCGTGGCATTGGGATCCGCCAGAGTCACTTTCACCTTCACCGCCTGGCCTGGCGCCCAGTTGGTGGCCCCGTCAAACCGGATCTGCAAACTGCCGGGCCCGCTGTTGGGTGTCCCTGCATGGCAGACGGCGCACGTCCCCTCGCCCGGCGCTCCCGTCACCTGCGGCTGAGCGCCGTTGCTGTTGGCCCAAACCGCGCTGGAGAACGCGAAGACTGCGATCCATCCCAGGTGGCGCGTCATGTGTCGACTGGCTCCTTGAAGTTGCTTTCTGCCGGCGAGGCCCCGATGCTGCCGGTCTTTCCCTATTTTGAAGCGCACAAGGAGGGCCGGGTTGCAATGAAGGCGTAAAAGTTCTGCAAACAGGCGCGGAACCTGCGCCCCTCGCCGGCAGCGTGATATTTTCATAGCGTATCCACACCGGGCAGGAGGCAGCATGAGGAGCTTGACGCGGCGTCACTTCTTCCAGGGTGCGACCATGGCGCTGGCGGCCACGCGCGTGGTGGGCGCCAATGACCGGATCCGGATCGGCGTGATCGGCCTCGGCGGGCGCGGGCGCGATCACGTCCAGTCCTTTCTCCAGATTCCGCAGGCGCAGATCACGGGCCTGTGCGATGTGAATCAGGCGGCGCGGGAGCGCGCGCAGTCGATTCTGGCCAAAGCAGGCGCCCCCAAGGCGGAAGAGTTCGTCGACATGCGAAAGATGTTCGACAGCAAGGAAGTGGATGCGGTGTCGATTGCGACGCCGAACCACTGGCATGCGCTGGCGACCATCTGGGCGTGCCGGGCGGGCAAGGACGTCTACTGCGAGAAGCCGGCCAGCCACAACATCTACGAGGCCTACAAGATGATCGAGGTGGCGCGCGAAACGAAGCGCATGGTGCAGATCGGCTCGCAGAGCCGCTCGACGCCGCACAAGATCCGCGCCATCCAGGAGCTGCACAACGGCATCATCGGCCCGCTCTACATGGCCAAGGGGCTGTGCTTCAAGCGGCGCCGCTCGATCGGCAAGACGCCGCCGGAGCCGGTGCCGCCGGGGCTTGACTGGGATCTGTTCCTGGGGCCTGCGCCGATGCGGCCGTATACGAAGAACCGCTTCGCGTACAACTGGCACTGGTTCTGGGACACGGGCAACGGGGACATCGGCAATCAGGGCATCCATGAGATGGACCTGTGCCGCTGGGCGCTGGGCGACATCGGTCTGCCGCAAACGGCCGTCTCCACGGGCGGCAAGTTCGTCTACGACGACGATCAGGAGACGCCCAACACGCAGCATGCGAGCTTCTCGTACGGTTCGAAACAGATCACGTTTGAAGTGCGAGGCTTGCTGACCGGACCCGAGGGCGGGCAGCCGGTGGGCACCTATCCGGTCGGCAACCTGTTCTTCGGCAGCGAAGGCTGGATGTGGCTCGACGAGCGGGGCTACCAGGTCTACAAGGGCGAGAAGAATGAACTGGTGGCGGACGTGAAAGCCGAGCGGGGCAAGAACACCACCGTGCTGCACATGGAGAACTTCCTGCATGCCTGCCGCACGCGCAACCACAAGGACCTGACGGCAGACATCGAGATCGGCGCCATCAGCGTGATCCTGGTGCACATGGCTAATGTGAGCTACCGCGTGGGACGGGTGCTGCACTGGGACGACGCGGCGCGCAACTTCGGCGCCGATGCCGAGGCCAACAAACTCATCTCGCGCGACTACCGCGCGCCTTATGTCGTGAGCTGAAAGGGGGCAGCCATGATCCAGGGCATCGAGCACACGGCGATCGCCGCTCCCGACCCGGGGGCGCTGGCGCAGTGGTACGTGGACACGCTCGGCTTCACGATCAACTACCGCGGCTCCACCGCGGTGTTTGTAAAGGCGCCGAACGGATCGATGATTGAGTTCATCCCCTCGGAAGGCGATCGCGGCCCCAATACCATGAAGACGCCCGGGCTGCGCCATCTCGCCCTGACGGTGGACGATTTCGAGGCGCAATACGCGCGGTTGAAGCAGAAGGGCGTGAATTTCCTGGGCGAGCCGAGCGAGAGCAAGGGCAACAAGGTGGTGTTCTTCACCGACCCCGAGGGCAACATCCTGCACCTGCTGCAGCGCTCCGCTCCGCTGCCGTAAGCGGCTCCGGGCCGCCCGTTCCACCGCCGGCGGGGCGCCCTGCGCCGTATACTGGAATAAAGGATACGAAGGTGCGAATCCGGGCGCGGATCACCGGCGCTGTGCAGGGCGTGGGCTTCCGCCCGCATGTATTCCGCATGGCCTGCAAGCATGGCGTCGCGGGCTTCGTGCTCAACTCGACGGCGGGCGTCGTGATCGAGGCGGAGGCCGCCAACGGGACCGTGTCCGCCTTTTTCGAAGAGTTGCGGCGGTCTCCTCCGCCCCTGGCGCGGATCGCCTCGTTCACCACGGAGCCCCTTCCTGACGCCGGCTACAAGGAATTCCGCGTCGAGTCGAGCGAGACGGAAGGCGAGGCGGAAGCCTTCCTGCCGCCCGACCTGGCGATGTGCGGCGACTGCCGGCGGGAGATCTTCGACCCGCGCAACCGCCGCTGCCGCTACCCTTTCACGACGTGCACGAACTGCGGGCCGCGGTATACGATTGTCGATTCCCTGCCCTACGACCGGCCCCGCACGACAATGCGCGACTTCCCGATGTGCTCCGCGTGCGAGGCCGAGTACCGCGATCCGCTCGACCGCCGCTTCCACGCGCAGACGAACTGCTGTCCGGCGTGCGGGCCGCAGATCGAGCTTTGGGCGCAGGACGGGCGGGTGCTCGCCCGGCGGGACGAGGCCTTGCATCAGGCGGCGCAAGCCGTGCGCGAGGGCCGCATCCTGGCGCTGAAGGGGATCGGCGGGTTCCATCTGGTGTGCGACGCCCGCAACCGTGACGCCCTGATCGAGCTGCGCCGCCGCAAGCGGCGCCCCGCGAAACCCTTCGCCGTCATGCTGCCGGAGCACGGGCATCCCCTGCTGCACACGCCGGCTTCGCCCATCGTGCTCGTCGAGAATACGCTGGGGCTGCCGGATGAGGTCGCACCCGGCAACCCGCTGGCCGGGGTGATGATCCCCTACTCGCCGCTCCATGCGCTGCTGATGGCCGAGCTGGGGTTCCCCGTGGTGGCGACGAGCGGGAATCTCACCGACGAGCCTATCTGCATTGACAACCGGGAGGCGCTGGAGCGGCTGGGAAGGATCGCCGATCTGCTCCTGGTTCACAACCGCCGCATCCTGCGCCCGGTGGATGACAGCATCGTGCGGGAGATCGATGGCGAGCCTGTCGTGCTGCGCCGGGCGCGCGGCTACGCACCGCTGCCCGTGGAAGCATCCGCTCTTCTGCCGGAACTGTTCGCCACCGGCGGGCACATGAAAAACACGGTGGCGTTCTCGCGCGGGCGCCGCGTGTTTCTGTCGCAACATCTGGGCGATCTGTCCACGCCCACGGCCGCCGAGAATCACCGTCGGATGACCGCGGATTTCCGCCGGATTTACGATGTGCGTCCGGCGGCTGCGGCCTGCGACCTGCACCCGGGCTATGCCTCCACGCAAACGGCGCGCGAGCTGGGAGTGGCTGTGCGCGCGGTGCAGCACCACGTGGCGCATCTCTTCTCCGCGGTGCTGGAGCACCGCCTCACTCCTCCCGTCTTTGCGGCGTCGTGGGATGGAACCGGGGCAGGGCCGGATGGAACGGTGTGGGGCGGCGAGTTTCTGCTTTGGGAGGGCGGCGTGGTCCGCCGCACGGGTCATTTGCGGCCCTTCCGGCTGCCGGGCGGCGAGCAGGCGGTGCGCGAGCCGAGACGCTCGCTGCTGGGTGTGGCGTGGGAGATGCAGCGGCTGGAGCTGGCGAGACCGCTCTTCACAGACGAGGAGTGGCGGGTGCTGCTGAGGATGCTCGAGCGCGGATTCCGTTCTCCGTGGACGACGAGCGCCGGCAGGCTGTTCGACGCGGCGGCGGCGTTGCTGGGGCTGTGCACGGCGTCCACATTCGAGGGCGAGGCCGCGATGCGCGTGGAGTTCGCGGCACGCGGGGCTGCCGGTGCGGAGGATGCGGTTCCATTGGAGGAAGACTGGGCGCCGCTGTTCGAGCGCCTGGCCGATCCGGGGCTGCCGGTGGCCGAGCGGGCGGCGCTGCTGCACGAGTCGCTGGCAGAGTGCATCGTACGTTCTGCCCGGCGGGCAGGAGTCGAGGAGGTGGTGCTGACGGGCGGTTGTTTTCAGAATGCGCGGCTGGCCGAGGCGGCGGCACGGCGCTTGCGCGCGGAGGGCTTCCACCCTCTGTTGCACCGCGAGGTTCCGCCGAATGACGGCGGGCTGGCAGCGGGGCAGCTGCTGGCAGCCGCATGGGAGGTGACGCTCGATGTGTCTGGCGATCCCGGGCGAGATCATCGAGATCCTGGGCGATGATCCGCTGACGCGCATGGCCCGCGTTTCTTTCGGGGGCGTGGTGCGCGAAGCCTCGCTGGCCTATGTGCCCGAAGCAAAACCGGGCGACTATGTTCTGGTGCACGCGGGCTTCGCCTTGCAGACGGTGGACGAGGCGGAGGCGCGCCGGACGCTGGAGCTGCTCGAGCAACTCGGGGGAGAGGAGCAGGGCCCGCAGTGAGGCATCTGGACGAGTACCGCGACGCAGAAAGGGTGCGCGCGCTGGCCGCTGCCGTCTCCCGCGCCGCCACGCGGCCGTGGCGGATCATGGAGATCTGCGGCGGGCAGACGCATGCCATCCTGCGCTTCGGGCTCGACCAGCTGCTGCCGCCGGGCATCGAGCTGGTCCACGGGCCGGGCTGCCCGGTGTGCGTCACGCCGCTGGAGCTGATCGACCGCGCCATCGAGCTGGCGCAGACTCCCGGGGTGGTTCTCGCATCCTTTGGCGATATGCTGCGCGTGCCCGGATCGCGAACCGACCTGCTGGCGGCCCGCGCCCGCGGAGCGAAGGTGGCGATGGTCTATTCGCCCCTGGATGCTGTTCGCATGGCACAGGAGAAACACGATCAGCAGATTGTGTTTTTTGCCGTCGGCTTCGAGACAACGGTCCCGGGCGTGGCGCTGGCAGTTCGCGAGGCGCGGCGGCGGGGCTTGCGGAATTTCTCGATCCTTTCCGCTCATGTACTGGTGCCGCCTGCCCTGCGCGCCATTCTCGGATCGCCTTCCAGCCGGATTCAAGGCGTGCTGGCGGCAGGGCACGTGTGCACGGTGGAGGGTTACGAAGACTATGAGCCGCTGGCGCGCGAGTTCGGCGTGCCGGTAGTGGTGACGGGTTTCGAACCCGTAGACCTGATGCAGGGCATTCTGATGTGCGTGCGGCTGCTGGAGCAGGGCCGGAGCGCGGTGGAGAACCAGTATTCGCGCGCCGTGCGCCGGGAAGGCAATCCCGCTGCGAAGGCGCTGGTGCGGGAGATGTTCGAGCCGGTGGACCGCAAGTGGCGCGGCATCGGCGTGATTCCGCTCAGCGGGCTGGCGCTGCGGGAAGAGTGGAAGGAGTTCGACGCGGAGCGGCGATTCGCGCTTGCCGCCGCCATGGTGGAAGAGCCGACCGCGTGCATCAGCGGGCTGGTGTTGCAAGGAGCGAAGAAGCCCTTCGAGTGCCCGGAGTTCGGGAGGGGGTGCACGCCGGAGCGCCCGCTCGGCGCGCCGATGGTATCCAGCGAAGGCGCCTGTGCCGCGTACTACCGATATTCGAGGAGCCATGTCTGAATTCGCCTTGTCCTGTCCTGTTCCGCTGCCCGAGCAGAGCCGCATTCTGATGGCGCACGGCGGCGGCGGGCGGCTGATGCGCGAGCTGATCGAGAAGGTGTTCGCCGCCCGGCTGGCGCCGGAGCACGAGACCGACGCCGCGGTGCTGAGCCTCGGTGCGAAACGGCTGGCGTTCACGACCGATTCCTTCGTGGTGAGCCCTCTGTTCTTTCCGGGCGGCGACATCGGATCACTGGCGGTGCACGGCACGGTGAACGACCTCGCCATGGCAGGCGCCGAGCCGGCGGCGCTTTCGGCGGCGTTCATCCTGGAGGAGGGGCTCGAGATGGATACGCTCCGCCGCATCGTCGATTCAATGGCGGCGGCGGCGCGGCGGGCGGGGGTGCGTATTCTGACGGGCGACACGAAAGTGGTGGAGCGCGGGCGCGCCGACGGGCTCTACATCACGACCACTGGAATCGGCGTGCTGGTGCATGACGGCGAGCTGGCTCCGTGGCGCGTCACGGAGGGCGACGAGATTGTCGTCTCCGGGGACATCGGGCGCCATGGCATGGCTGTGATGAGCGCGCGGGAGGGGCTGACATTCGAATCGGAAATTGTTTCTGACTCCGCCCCGGTTCACCGCGAGGCGCTCGGGCTGCTGCGGAACGGCATCCGCGTGCACTGCATGCGGGATCTGACGCGCGGGGGGCTCGCGTCGGCGGTGATCGAGATCGCGCGCGCCGGGAATATCTGCGTGGAGTTGGACGAGGCGCGGATTCCGGTGAGGGAAGACGTGCGCGCCGCGTGCGAGCTGCTGGGCTTCGACCCGCTGTATGTGGCCAACGAGGGCCGTTTTGCGGCGTTCGTCGCGGCAGGCGACGGCGAGCGCGCCGCAGCGTTGCTGCCCGGCGGCGCGGTGATCGGTAAGGTGACGGGCAGGGGCGCAGGGCTGGTGACTTTGCGGTCGGTGATCGGCGCCGCACGCGTGCTGGACCTGTTGAGCGGCGAGCAACTGCCGAGGATTTGCTGATGCACGAACTGTCGATCACGGAGGCTGTGCTGGACGTGGTGCTGCGCCACGCCGGCGGAGCGCGCGTTCGAAGCGTGCAGCTCACCGTGGGCGAGTGGACAGGATACGCGGGTGAGTCGATCGAGCTGTTCTGGCAGGAGCTGGCGCGCGGCACGCCTGCCGAAGGCGCCCGGCTCGAGTTCCGTTTCGAGCCGGCGACGCTTCGGTGCCGGGGGTGCGGGAAAGAGTTTCCCGTGAACGGAAGCGGGCTGGAATGCCCGGGCTGCGGGGCTCTCGGCGGCGAGCCCGCCGGAGGGCGCGATTGCACGGTGGACGCGATTGAACTGGAAGGAGGCAGCGGAACATGACGACGACCGTGCCGGTAGTGGAAAGGGTTCTTTCTGCCAATGACGCCGTGGCGGCGGAGGTGCGGGCGATTCTGGATGCGAGGGGCATCTACTGCGTGAACCTGATGGCAAGTCCGGGCGCGGGGAAGACGTCGCTGATCGAGCGCACTGTCACGGCGCTGAAGGATGAATTCGGCATCGGCATGATCAACGGCGACACCTCGGCGGCGGCGTTCGACGCGGAGAGAAGCCAGCGCGCCGGCGCAGCAGCGGTGCATGTGAACACTGCTGGGAAATGCCACCTGGAAGCCGCGATGGTGCGGGATGCGCTGCGGCTGCTGCCTCTGGAGGAGATCCGCCTTCTGCTGGTGGAAAACGTGGGCAATCTGGTCTGTCCGATGAGCTGGAAGCTGGGCGCGCATGCCAATGTGCTGATCGGCTCCACGCCGGAGGGCGATGACAAGCCTTACAAGTACCCGAAGATGTATGCCGGCGTGGATGTGGTGGTGCTGAACAAGATCGACCTGCTGCCATACCTCGAGTTCGATTGCGAGCGTTATCTGGGCGGCGTGGAGGCGCTGAACCCGGGGCTGCGCAAGTTCCGGCTGAGCTGCCGCACGGGCGAAGGGCTGGAGGAATGGATCGCATGGCTGAGGCAACAGGTGAAGACAAGCCGGTGATCGCAGCCCTGGGCAACCCGCTGATGGGGGACGATGGGGCGGGAGCGGCGGTGCTGGAGGAGCTGCGCCGGAGAGGCGTCGAGGAACGCGCCCGCCTGTGCGAAGTTGGCGCTGCGGGCGTGGATCTTCTGCTGGTGGTCGAACACGCCGGGGCGCTTGTGATTCTTGACGCCATGGCTTCGGGCGATCCGCCGGGCGTGGTGCGTGTGTTCACGGGCGAGGAACTGTTTGCCTGCGCTCTCAGCCGCGGCGGGGGCTCCCATCGGCCTTCCCTGACGGACACGCTGCGGCTGGGACGGCAACTGGGTCTGCTGCCGCCGCGCATCGCGCTGGTTGGCATCGCAGCAAAGCAGTTTGAGCCCGGCGCCGGGCTCTCCCCTGAAGTAGCCGCCGCGGTTCCGGAAGCCGCCGCACGCGCCCTGCAGCTTCTGGAGGATGGTCCGTCCCCGGATTGATAGACTGGTGGGGGGTGCGACTCCGGGCCATGCGCTGGGCAGCGGTTGCGGCAACCGCTCTGTTCGTCTGGAGCTTCCAGCCTGATGCGGGCAAATCGCCCGTTCATTTCCGGCCACAGCTTCTGGATTTTTTCCTGGAGAATGACGAGTCCCCCAAGCGGCGGGCCCCGGAGACCATGGCCGGCGGCCTGGCCGCATTCGACTACGACGGGGATGGCGACATCGATCTCTTCTTTTGCAACGGCGCGGATCTTTCCACGCTCAGCAAGCAGGGGCCGAAGCACTTCAACCGTCTCCTTGCCAACGACGGAACCGGACGTTTCCAGGACGTCACCGAGAAGGCAGGGCTCGCAGGCGCCGGCTTCGACACCGGCGCGGCAGTCGGGGATTACGACAATGACGGAGACCTGGATCTCTTCCTCGCAGGTGTCCACCGCAACACGCTTTACCGCAACAACGGCGACGGAACGTTCACGGATGTGACCGCAAAGGCAGGGCTGGACGCCGCCCGCCTGCCGAAGTTCGGCCCGCTCTGGGCGGTTTCCGCCGTCTGGACGGACGTCAACCGGGACGGGCGGCTGGACCTGTTTGTGGTGAATTATCTGCTTTGGGAGGAAAAAACCGAACCCGTGTGCCCGTACGAGGGGCGCAACGAATACTGCCATCCAAAATATTACAAGGAGCTTCCCAATCAGCTTTTCCTGAACCAGGGCGACGGCTCCTTCCGGGATGTCAGCGCCGATGCAGGAATTCTCTCGCAGCCGGGCAAAGGCATGGGAGCGGGGGCGGCGGACTACGATCTGGACGGAAATCCCGACATATTTGTCTCCAACGACAAGCTCTTCAATTTCTTCTTCCACAATCGCGGAGGGCTGAAATTCGAAGAAAAGGCATTCGATCTTGGCGTGGCGCTGGCCGAGCACGGCAACATGATCTCGGGCATGGGCGTGGATTTCCGTGACATCGACAACGACGGATATCCTGACATTGTTCTGGTGGCCCTCGACAACGAGACATTCCCGGTATTTCTGAACAACGGGAGGGGCGCCTTCCGCGAGGTCACAGCGCAGACAGGCATGACCGCGCAGTCGCGGTCGATGGCGGGTTACAGTCCGGTGCTGGCGGATTTCGACAACGATGGCTGGAAGGATCTTCTGGTCACTCGCGGGCATGTGCAATCCCCGCTGATGGAGCCTCGCGTGGCTGTCAACCAGCACAACACCGTGTTCCGGAACCTGGGCAAAGGGCAGTGGCGCGCATTGACCGCCGAGGCGGGGCTCGATGCGCTGCCGCCCGCGCGTCACCGCGGCGCGGCGGTTGCGGACTTCAACGGCGACGGGAAGCTCGACTTCGCTGTCACCGCCCTGTCGGCGAAGGCATCTCTCTGGATCAACGACAGCCCAGGATCGAACCACTGGATCGCCTTCCGCCTGAAAGGCACAAGGAGCCCGCGCGATGGGCAGGGGGCGCGGGTGCGGGTCGTGACCCGCTCCATGACCCAGCACAACCACGTCGCTTTCACGGCGGGCTACGCGAGTGCGAGCGCCGCGCCGCTTCATTTCGGGCTGGGCGCCGACGGCACCGCGGAGCTCGTGGAGATCCTTTGGCCGAGCGGCGCCAGACAGGAGCTGAAGGGGCTGAAAGCCGGGCGCGTCTACGACGTCGAGGAGCCCTCTTCCGGCGGGGCCTGAGCGGTCAACCGTCCAGCCTGACCGACAGCGTGTTCACCGGCGCCGGATGCGAGCGTTCGAAGGCAGCGATCTCGGCTTCGTGCTTCAGCAGGAAGCCCAGCTCGTCGATGCCCTCGAGCAGGCAAGTCTTCGCGAACGGGTCCACGGGGAACCGGGTCTCGGTGCCGTCCGGAAGCGTGAGCGTCTGCGAGGCCAGATCCACGCGGACGGTCCCCAGAGGATCGGCCTCCAGCATTTTCAGGAGCCTCGCGTGGGTTTCTGCGGAGACGACAATCGGAAGCAGGGCATTTTTCAATGCATTGCCCTTGAAAATGTCAGCGAACGAGGTGGAAATCACAGCCTTGAAACCGAACTGCGTGAGCGCCCATGGAGCGTGTTCGCGGGAGCTTCCGCAGCCGAAATTGTCTCCGGCCAACAACACCTGCGCCCGGTTGCCGGGCGGCCGGTTGAGGACGAAGTCCGGGCGTGGACGGCCCTCGGCGTCATAACGCCAGTCGAAAAAGAGCTGTTCGCCGAGCCCTTCTTTCGAGGTTGTTTTCAAAAACCGCGCGGGAATAATCTGATCCGTATCAATATTGTCCACGGGAAGAACGGCCACCCAGGACTCGAATGCAGTGAACTTTTCCATCTTTGCCTTCCTCCCCGGTCATCCCATCAGCGTACGAGGATCCGTCACCACGCCGGTCACGGCGCTGGCAGCAGCGGTGAGCGGGCTGGCGAGGAACGTCCTGCCTCCCTTGCCCTGGCGCCCCTCGAAGTTCCGGTTCGATGTGGACACGGCGTACTCGCCCGGGGCGAGCTGGTCGCCGTTCATGGCGATGCACATCGAGCAGCCGGCCTCGCGCCACTCGGCGCCGGCTTCGCGGAAGATCCTGTCGAGCCCTTCCGCCTCCGCCTGCCGCTTGATGGTTTGCGAGCCGGGGACCACAAGCACGCGCACGCGCGGATCGACTTTGCGCCCTTTCAGGATGGAGGCGGCGGCGCGCAGGTCGGTCATGCGGGAGTTGGTGCAGGAACCGATGAAGACGACGTTCACGGGATGGCCCGCAAGCGGCTTGCCCGGCTCGAGCCCCATGTAGGCGAGCGCCTTGCGCCGCGTCTCGCGCTCCACAGCATCGGGCGCTTCGGACGGGTCCGGAATGGGGGCGTTGACCGGAATGCCCATGCCGGGGTTGGTGCCGTAAGTGATCATCGGCTCGAGCGACGAAGCATCCAGGGACACTTCCTTGTCATAAACAGCGCCCTCATCGGTGACGAGGGAACGCCAACGCTGGACGGCGCGATCCCAATCTTCGCCGCGAGGAGCAAAGGGCCGGCCGTGGAGATACTCAAACGTCGTGTCGTCCGGCGCGATCAGCCCCGCACGGGCGCCTGCCTCGATGGACATGTTGCACACCGTCATCCGCTCCTCCATGGAGAGCGCGCGGATGGCGGAGCCGGTGTACTCGAATACGCATCCCGTGCCGCCCCCCACGCCAATCTTCGCGATCAGCGCGAGAATGATGTCCTTGGCCGTCACCCCCGGACGCAGCTGCCCGTCCACGCGAACAGCGAAGCTCTGCGAAGGAGACTGCAGGAGGCACTGTGTGGCCAGCACGTGCTCCACCTGGCTGGTCCCGATGCCGAAGGCCAGCGCGCCGAAGGCGCCGTGCGTGGCTGTGTGCGAATCTCCGCACACGATGGTCATGCCCGGCTGCGTCAGGCCATGCTCCGGCCCGATCACGTGCACGATGCCCTGCCGGGGGCTGTGGAACCCGAAGTAGGGGATTCCGAACTCCTGGCAGTTCTTCTCGAATTGCTCGACCTGCGCGCGCGCCACGGGATCGACGATGGGAAGCTCGCGGGGCGTGGTGGGCGTCGAGTGGTCGCAGGTGCCGAACGTGCGGTCCGGACGCCGCACGCGCAGCCCGCGCCGGCGCAGCCCCTCGAACGCCTGCGGCGAGGTCACCTCATGGACGAGATGAAGGTCGATGTAGAGAAGCGCGGGCGCGCCCTCCGGCTGGCACACCACATGGGAATCCCAGATCTTCTGGATGATGGTTCGTGGCTGAGGCATGGTCTTCAAATCGCCTGGCAAACGGCAGCGCCCACTTCGCTGGTGGAGCGCGGGGCGCCTTTCGGTTTCAGATCCGCAGTGACGTAACCGCTGTTCAGCACCGTCTCGATGGCCTTCTGCACGGCGGCGGCCTCTTCTTTCAGGCCGAAGGAGTACTCGAGCATCGCCGCCACGCTGCCGATGGCGCCGAGCGGGTTGGCCTTGTTCTGCCCCGCGATGTCGGGCGCCGAGCCGTGCACCGGCTCGTACAACCCGACCCACGCACCCGACGGGCGTTTTGGCCCGATCGACGCAGACGGCAGCATGCCGATCGATCCGGCCAGCACGGCGCCCTCGTCCGACAGGATGTCGCCGAACATGTTCTCCGTCAGCACCACGTCGAACCGCGTCGGATTCAGGATCAGTTGCATGGCGCAGTTGTCCACGAGCACGTGCTCGAGCTCGACGTCAGGAAATTCGGCAGCCACCTCGCTGACCACCCGCCGCCAAAGCTGCGAACATTCGAGCACGTTCGACTTGTCGACGCTCGCCAGCTTGCGCCTGCGCTGCTGCGCGAGCCGGAATGCCATGCGGGCGATGCGTTCGATCTCGGCGCGCGTGTAGGTCATCGTGTTCACTGCGCGCTCTTCCGCGCCTTCTCCCTCGATGCCGCGGGGCGTGCCGTAGTAAATGCCGCCTGTGAGCTCGCGCACAATGATCATGTCCGTGCCGCGGACGCGCTCGTTCTTCAGCGGCGAGGATTCGATCAGCGCCTCGAAAGTCCGCACGGGGCGGAGATTGGCGAACACGCCCAGCAGCTTGCGGATCCCCAGCAGCCCGCGCTCGGGCCGCTGCGACGGCGGCGCGTTGTCGAACTCGGGCAGTCCGACCGCCCCGAGCAGCGTCGCGTCCGCCTCCGCGGCCAGCCGCGCCGTCTCTTCGGGCAACGGGCTGCCAGTCTTGTGGATGGCCACGCCTCCCAGCAGTCCCTCCGTCAGCGCCAGCTCGTGGCCGAATCTCTCCGCCACGCGCTGCAGCACGCGGACGGCTTCGCAGGTCACCTCCGTGCCGATTCCATCGCCGGGCAGTACAAGGATATTCAGCTTCATAAATCAAGATGCCTGTTCGCGCACAAACCGCCAGTGTAACGCGGCCAGCCGGCCCGCCTCAGCCGCTAGTCAGCGGCGACGCGGTCCGCACGGACCTGTTCGCCCGCCTTCAGCGTGTGGATCAGGGCGAGGATCTCCTGGTCGGTCACGCCCTTCTTGCGGTCAGCGATTTCGATGAATCCGTGGTAGACGGCTTCCAGCTCTTCCCGAGTGAGCGTGTAACCCAGGTGTTCGCACTTGGCCCGGAGCGCGTGGCGTCCGCTGTGCTTTCCAAGCACGAGCCGCCCCTCGGGGATGCCTACGGTCTTGGGGTCGATGATCTCGTAAGTCGACTTCTCCTTGAGGTAGCCGTCCTGGTGGATGCCAGCCTCGTGGGCGAAGGCGTTCGAACCGACGATTGCCTTGTTCGGCTGCGGCCCGAACGTGATCAATGAAGCCAGAAGCTGGCTGGCGGGGAAGATCTGTTCGGTGACGATGTTCGTGTAGAACGGGAACCGGTCGGCGCGGGTCTTCATCGTCATCACGATCTCCTCCAGCGCGCAGTTGCCCGCGCGCTCGCCGATGCCGTTCACCGTGCATTCCACCTGCCTCGCGCCGGCGAGCACCGCCGCCAGCGAGTTCGCCGTCGCCAGCCCCAGATCGTTGTGGCAGTGAACGCTGATGATGGCGCGGCCGTCCACCGCCTTCACCATCCGGCCGATCAGCTCGGCGTGCTCTTCCGGCACCGAGTAGCCCACCGTGTCCGGCAGGTTCACCGTCTTCGCGCCCGCCGCCACCACTGCCAGCACCACCTGCTCCAGATAGTCGGGATCCGTGCGCGTGGCATCCTCGGCAGAGAACTCCACGTCGTCGGTGTATTGCCGGGCGAGCTCCACCGCCGCGCATGCCTCTTCCAGCACTTGCTGGCGTGATTTCCGCAGCTTGTATTTCAGGTGAATGTCGCTGGTGGCGATGAAGGTATGGATGCGGCTCAGCTTGGCCGGCTCCAGGGCGCTCGCCGCGCGCTCCACGTCCAGGCGGCAGGCGCGCGCAAGCGCAGCCACGCGCACCCAGGGCAGCTCCGAGCTGATCAGCCGCACCGCCTGGTAGTCGCCCTCGCTGGCAATCGGAAAGCCGGCTTCCAGAATGTCGACCCCCAGCTCCGCCAGCTTGGTGGCCATGCGCAGCTTTTCTGGCACTGTCATCGAGCAGCCGGGCGACTGCTCCCCATCCCTGAGCGTCGTGTCAAAGATGTAAACGCGCTCGCGCTCCCTTGGTGCTTGCATACTCCGGTTCGAGCTCCTTCGCTTGTTGCTGGGCGGGCGCCTGCCGGTAAGCGGGCGGCCCACTGCCTTCTATTGTCGGGAAGAGCTCTCGATAGATCAAATTTATAATTGGAATCTATTGCATAACCGAGACATATGTGATAAGAGAGATTTATACGAATCCCACAGACGGAGGATCCGAACTTGGAGTTCTACCTGTTGAAGGTTTTCCACACTATTGCGTCGGAGGGAAGCTTCTCGCGCGCCGCGGAGAAGCTGATGCGAACGCAGCCCGCAGTTTCGCTGGCGCTGCAAAAGCTGGAGGCAGAGCTGGGCGAGAAGCTGGTCGACCGCGCGGGCAGGGAGCTGATTCTGACCGACGCGGGCAAGATCGTACTCGACTACTGCCGCCGGTTCGAGAATCTCGAAGCCGACATGATGAACTCGCTGGCAGAGTTGCGGGACCGGGCGGCGGGGCGGCTGTCGATCGGCGCCAACGAGTCCACAGCTCTGTATCTGCTAAAGCACATCGAAGCCTACCGCCGCCTGTATCCGAAAGTGAAGGTGCAGGTGCGGCGGTGCCTGTCGAGCCGCATTCCCGCGCAGCTGATCGACGGGGATCTGGAAATGGGCGTGGTGAGCTACGATCCGGAGGACGAGCGCCTGGCATCCTGCGTCATTTACATCGATCACCTCGCATTTGTCGTCAGTCCGGAGCACCGGTTCGCGGGGCGGGAGAGCGTGTCGATCACGGAGCTGGGCATGGAGACCTTCGTCGCCCACAACGTGCTTTCTCCGTACCGCGAGGTGGTGCTGAAGGCGTTCCAGCGGGCGCGGGTGCCGCTCAACATGGACGTCGAGATGCCAACGGTGGAAACCATCCGCCGCATGGTGCAGCGCAACGAGGGCGTGGCGTTCCTGCCGAAGATGTGCGTGGAGCAGGAGATCGAGCAGGGGCTGTTGTGCGAGGTGCGCGTCGAGGAGCTGCAGGTGGAACGCAAGATCCGGCTGCTGTATCCGGCGCGCCGCGCGCTGAGCCATGCCGCGCGCGCTTTCCTGGAGATCGTCGGAGCGCAGGCGCCGGCCGTCACGCAGTGATCCGGGCTCCTGTAAACTGGAAAAAAGAGTTCAGCCTCTGATATCCCCAGTGCGTATGTGGAGATTCCTTCCCGTTTCGTGTCTCACGCTGTCATGCCTGCTGGCGCAGAGCCCGTCCCCGTCGGGCGGCGCCGCGGCCGAAGCCGCGCAGCCCCCCGCGCGTCGGGACGTCATCGTCGTGACAGGAACCTGGGAGCCGCTGCCGTTGGAGGAAGCCGACCGGGCGGTCACAGCCCGCCCCGTCCGTGAGCAGTCCATTCTTTTCCAGAACGTCATCGACTTCCTGCAGCTGGATCCTTCGCTCGACGTGCGCCGCCGTGCCCCGGGCGGCGTGCAGACGGATCTTTCGATCCGCGGCGCCACATTCGGGCAGGCGCTCATCCTGCTGAACGGACGGCGCCTGAATGATCCGCAATCCGGGCATCATTCGCTGGACATTCCCGCGCCTCTCGACGCGATCCAATCCGTGGAAGTGCTGCGCGGCGCCGGCTCCACGCTGTACGGCTCCGACGCACTGGGCGGCGCGGTCAACATCCGCACAGCTGCGCCGGAATCGTGGGGCGCCCGCGTGCGCCTAGCCGCGGGCAGCTTTGGAACACAGCAACAGATGGCGACCGTTTCCGGGAAGGCGGGCGCCCTCGCACAATCTCTTGCCTTTTCGCGCGACTTTTCCCGCGGTTTTCTGCCCAACCGGGACTACCGGAACCTTTCGGCGAGTTCGCACACCCTGATCGAGTCACGCCACGGCAAGACAGGCATCGACCTCGGCTATGCGGACAAGCCCTTCGGGGCGCAGGATTTCTATGGACCTTACCCATCGTGGGAACGCACCAAGACCTGGTTCGCCTCGCTCCACCACAATTTTCCCCAGAGGTGGGAAGCTGCGCTGAGCTACCGCCGGCACAGCGATCTCTTCTACCTGTTCCGGGACAACCCGCAGCGGTATCAGAACCATCACGTCGCCGACGGTTTTCACGGCTCCCTGCGGCGCCGCGATCATTGGCGGGGAGGCGTGACGCTGTTCACGGGCGCGGAAGCATTCACGGATCACATCGAGTCGTCGAATCTCGGCACGCACAGCCGCGCACGCGGCGCTGCCTATGCGGCGCTCGACATCCGGGCGCTGCGGCGCTTCTCGCTTTCTCTCGGGCTGCGCAGCGAAAGCTACCGGGGTGCCTTCGACCAGGTGAGCCCCGCGCTTTCCGGCGCGTGGTGGGCCAACTCCCGGCTCAAGCTGCGGGCTTCGGCGAGCCGCGCATACCGCCTGCCCACCTTCACGGATCTTTACTACCGGGATCCTGCCAACAGCGGAAATGCAGGGCTTCGCCCGGAAACGGCGTGGAACTACGAATTCGGCGCCGATTTGCGTCCCTCGGGCAGCTGGCGATTCGAGGCCACTGCGTTCCACCGGCGCGACCGGGACGGCATCGACTACGCAAGCCCTTCGCCGCAAGGCCCCTGGCACGCTCTCAACATCACGCGCCTGAATTTCACGGGCCTGGAGACGTCCGCCGCCTGGCAGCGGCGTTCCCATCTGGCGGAGTTCTCCTACACGGGCATGCGGGCGGTTTCCACGCTTCCGGCGGGGATTTTCACGAAATATGTGATGAATTATCCCATCCATTCCGGGGTCTTTTCGTGGACCGGGTCCGCCGGAAAAATCCTGGCACGTACGCGCCTGGGCGCTCTCGAGCGCCGGGCCCGCTCTCCTTACGCGGTCTGGGACTTCGCCCTGTCATGGCGGGGAAGACGGATTTCCCCGTTCGTGCAGGCGACCAATCTCACCAATACGCGCTATGAGGAGATCCTGCGCGTCCCGATGCCCGGGCGCGCATTTCTGGCGGGACTGGAGCTTCGCTGAACGGTCTGCGGCATTGACTCCGCCGGGGAGTTGCATTAGAAACCTCTGTCATGAGGGCTGTTGCAATCTTTCTCCCTGCTGTCCTGTTGGCCCAGGGCCCCTACGTGGCGGAGGGGTTGCGCATTGGCGAGGTGACGGATCGCTCGGCCTCCGTGCGCCTGCGCTTGTCCCAGCAGCCGGCGCAGAACAAGGGGCGGTTCGAGGCGCCGAAATATGAGGGCCAGCGCCCGCCGGCTTTGCCCGCCGATCAGGACCCGTGGTTGTTGCCCGGCGCCGTCCCCGGTCTGGCCGGGCGGGTCCGCCTGTGGGTCGGCACGCGGCCGGATCTGAAGGACGCCAAGCCCGGAGAATGGCTCCAATCGGAGGCGCGCAGTGATTTTGTTGTCAAGACGCAAATCACGGGGCTGCGCCCGGCGAGAACGCATTACGTGGGCGTCGAAATTCACACCAAGCCCGAGAAGGCATTTGCCTCCTTTACGACTGCGCCGGAGCCCAACCGCCGCGCGCCGGTGAAGTTTACTGCGGTTTCCTGCCTTTCCTGGCGTTCTCTGGATCATGAAGAGGGCTTCGAAATCTTCCCCTCAATGGCGAAACTCGCACCGAATTTCACCGTCTTCACGGGCGACAATGTTTATTACGACCTGGATCCTCCGCTGGCCTACAATGTCGAGACCGCCCGCTATCACTGGCAGAGAATTTACGCCATGCCGCGGGCGCTGGAGTTCTTCTCCCGAACGCCCCAGTACTGGATGAAAGACGATCACGACACCCTCGCCGACGATATCTGGCCCGGGCTTGATCCCGATTGGATGAAGCCGATGACCTTCGCCGACGGCCAGAGAATCTTCCTGGAGCAAACGCCCATCGTGGACAAGACCTGGCGCACGTTCCGGTGGGGCAAGGGGCTGCAAGTCTGGCTGCTGGAAGGCCGCGACCACCGCTCCCCCAACAATGCCCCCGACGGCCCTTCCAAGACGATCCTCGGCGCGGAGCAGAAAGCCTGGCTGAAGAAGACCGTCGAGGAGAGCGACGCCGACTGGAAGATCATCCTGAGCCCCACGCCGTGGGTCGGCCCGGATCGGGCCGGAAACGCCGACAACTACGCCAACCCGGCCTTCGCCACCGAGGGGAACGAAATGCGCGCGTGGGCGGCGCAGAAGAAAAACGTCCTCATCATTTGCGGCGACCGCCACTGGCAATATCACTCCGTGGAACCGCAGACCGGACTGCACGAATTCTCCACCGGCCCGGCCTCGGATGCGCACGCCGGCGGCAGCCCGGGCGAGGACAAGCGCTACCACCGCTTCCACCGCGTGGCAGGCGGGTTCCTGAGCGTCACCGTAGAGCCTTTGGCGAACGGCAGCAAGCTCGTCCTTCGCCACCACGACGTGAAGGGCAACGTGGTGTACGAATTTTCTCCGGGCAGCTGATTTTCCGGGCACCGGCTTGTCATCGGACTCCGCCGTCTGATACGACTTCAGGCAGGAGTCCCCATGAAGCGAAGATCCTTTCTCGCCGCGGCGGCGCTTTCCGCCGCAGCCCCCTTGCCCGCAGGCGCGCAGAAGCTGGGCGTGTGGACCACGCTCGGCTCGCTGGCGGAAAAGGACGGCGCGGCGCCCCTCGAAGGCGCCCGCTGGTTCGAAGCGGAGAAACCCGGCGATGGCATGTCGTTCGTCTTCCGCCCCGGGCTGTTGCAAGGCGCCCGGGCGGTCACCTGCGACATGCTGATCGACGGCAAGGACGTGATCGCATTCCGGATCACGCTCCAGGAAGGCGAGAAAGGGCGGCGCTTCCGGTTCGACTTCGGCGGGCTTCCGCAGGCGAGCTTCCGCGTCCGGCTGGATCTGTCGCTTGTCGACCAGAACCGGTGGATGGCAGACCGCGAGGCGGCATTTCTCAAGCCCTTGTGCGGCGGAGATCGCGTGGATCTCGCCCTTGTCGACCGCCTCACGTTCACTGTCCTGCGCAAAGCGCCGCGCACCGCCCGCTGGTGCATGACCGATCTGGTCTTCCTGCCCAGAATGCCGGAGCGTCTCGGGGCGCCTGTGTTGCCCAAGGGGCCCTTGCTGGACGAATTCGGGCAGAGCACTCTTCATGAGTGGCCGGGCAAGACCCGGAGCGCCGAGGAACTCAGGCAGCGCCTGAACGTCCAGCTGCGGCTCGTATCCGAACAAAAGTGGCCGGAAACGTTTTCCCGCTGGGGCGGCTGGAAGGCGCGGCGCCTGGGCGAAGGCACGGGATTTTTCACGGTGCGGAAGGAAGGCGGCCGGTGGTGGTTCGCGGACCCGGATGGTTACGCCTTCTGGTCCACAGGTCTCGATTGCGTGCGAGTGGACTGCGAGGCGCGCGTGGACGGGCTGGAAACGGCCCTGAAGTGGAGCCCCGAACGGCCGGACTACGAAGAGGCGTGGCAGGAAGGGCGCCCGGGGCGGCCGGGCGCGCGGTTTGTGAACTTCCTGGCCGCCAACTTCATCCGCGTCTTCGGACGCGAGGGCTGGCGGGACAAGTGGGCGGCCATCGCCCTGGCCGAGATGCGCCGCCTGCGGTTCAACACCGTGGGCAACTGGAGCGAGTGGGAGTTCGCCGCCCGGGCGTCCTTCCCTTATGTGCGGCCGCTGAACTTCCGCGGAACGCGCTGCGGAGTGGTGTATCGGGACTTCCCGGACATCTTTCATCCGGGATTCGAGGACGACGCGGCCGACTACGCCCGGCAACTCGAGAGCACGGCCAAGGATCCGGCCTTCCTCGGCTATTTCCTGATGAACGAACCCACCTGGGGATTCTCCAGCGAACTGCCCGCCGCCGGGATGCTCTACACCACCGATCTTTGCCACACGCGCGAGGAGCTGGCGCGCTGGCTGGCGAAGAAGTATGAGACCTCGGCAGCGCTGGCGAAGGCCTGGAACATGGAGGTGACGTTTGAGCAGGTCGCCCGGGGGCGCTGGCGAAAGCCGCTGACCGCGGAATCCCAGGGCGATCTGCGCGACTTCAGCGTGCGCATGGTGGAGCGCTATTTCACCACGCTCTCTCGCGCGTGCCGGAAGGCGGATCCCAATCACCTGAACCTTGGCATGCGCTGGGCGGGCATTCCGCCGGAGTGGGCCGTGGCCGGAATGAAGAGCTTCGACGTCTTCAGCCTGAACAACTACCGCAACAAGCTGCCGCGCGATGTTTCCGACAAAATCCACTCGATGCTGGCCATGCCGGTGCTGGTGGGCGAGTGGCACTTCGGCGCTCTGGACGCCGGCCTTCCGGCTTCCGGCCTCGGGCATGTGAAGACCCAGGCGGACCGCGGCCGCGCCTACCGCGTCTATCTGGAGGACGCCGCCGCCAACCCCAACTGCGTGGGCGCGCACTGGTTCACTCTCTATGACCAGAGCGCGCTGGGGCGTTTTGACGGCGAGAATTACAACATCGGGTTCCTGGACATCTGCAACCGTCCGTATCCGGAGATCGGCAATGCGGCCATCGCCGCACACGAGCGGCTGTACGAAGTCGCCTCGGGCGCTGCGGCGCCCTTTGACGACGCGCCCGAGTACCTGCCAATCCTCAGCGTGTGAACCGGCGGACCCTCAGGCCGAGAGCAGCTTCACCGCCTTCTTGACGTCGCTCTGCGCCACCTGGATGAGTGCGCCGAAGCGCCCTTCCCCGGAAGTGATTGCCTGCATCGCGTGCACGTCGATGCCCGCTGCGGCCAGTTTTGCCGTGGCCTCGGCAGCGGCGCCCGCGCGGTCCTCGCCGTTCCAGCAGATCACGTTCTGCTTCGGCCCGCATTCGAGCTTCAGCTTTTTTGCTGCCTTGGCGAACAGCTTCGGATCGGCAGGCACCAGATCGAACTGCGCCTTCTTGCCCTTCACCGGATAGGCCCACAGCCCCAGCAGATTCACGCCGGCGTCGCGCAGAGCTCCCAGAAGCTTCGCGCCCTCTCCCGTCTTGTTCGGCACCGTCACCGAGTAGTAAGGCAACACGGCGATGTTGTCAGCCATGAATTCCTCCTGCGGCCGAAGAATCGGATCCACTTGATTCTAGCCCGAAGCCGGACAAAACGAGAGGCGGCTGCCAGCGGATTCAGCCGCCAGACAAGCCGCCTGGAGTCGTGGAGGACGGACCGGACGTCAGGATGCCGGGACTCGTTTGGCCTCGAAGGGCCGGCCCTGCCCCTGGCCGCCCTCCCGGCGCGACGTGCCCTTCAACACGTCCCCTTCCACGGTGCCCTCATAAACGGAAGTCATCGTTCCGTTCGGCGTCTCCATGACGGTCTTGAACGAGAACTTGTTGCCCTCGATCTTGCCTTCCTGGATCTCCATGGTCCGCGGCTCCATCTGCCCGAACTGCATCGTGACCTTGCCGGTCAGCGTGCTGCCCTCGGACTTCAGCTCGAATGTCTGCCGGACGGTCACTTCCTCGCCGCCGCGGTTCATGGTGCGTTCGGACACCCACTTGCCGTCGATCTGCCCGGCAACGGCCAGACCGGCGGCTACGACAAGAACAGTCAGAATGGTGAGACAGGCTCTCATGGGGAAACTCCTTCAAGCTCAGAAGCGAGCCCCGGCCTCCTGAGGTTACGCATGCAGCAACTTTTCACCTACGCCGACGTAAGCCTCCCGGTTCCCCTCGACCGCCTGTTCACCTACTCGCTGCCGGAATCTCTCCGCCACCGGGTCCGCCGCGGCTGCCGCGTGCTGGTCCCTTTCGGCGCCCGCCGGCTCACCGGCGTTGTCCTTCAGGTTCACAACGAACCGCCGGGGGTCGAGACGCGGGACGTGCTGCGTCTGCTGGACGCCGAACCGGTCTTCGACGAGGACATGCTCGAGCTCGGGCGATGGGTAGCCCGGTATTATTGCGCACCGTTGGGAGAAGTGCTGCGCGCCATGGCGCCGCTTGCCGCCGATGTGCGCCAGACGCGGGTCTGGGCGCTGACGCAAAAGGGGATCGACGTGGTCCGGCAGCTCGCCCTGGACGGCGAGCCCGCCGATCCACCCACTGCCGTGCTTCGCGCACTCGAGGCACGCCCGCTGGCCGAAGCCACCCTGGAGCGCAAGGTTCCGGGCGCGAAGAAAGCCCTGGCTGCGCTTGAGCGAAAGGGGCTGGTGGAATCGGAGGCGGTCGCCGGGCTTCGCGATCCGCTCCGGGCGCAGGCCGACAAGCTCCTCGCGGAGTTCGCCCGCCGCCCCGAGGAGAGCGTGAGACTGCCTCGCGCGGAGCGCGAGTTGCTCGCGTATCTTGAACTCCACCCCGGCCCGCATCGACTCTCCGATCTCGAGCAAACGATCCGGGGCGCTTCCCGGGCAGGCCGTGCGCTGGCACGCAAGGGCCTGGCCACGCTCCGCTACGACGCAGCCACGGGCGACCCTGCCTGGGCCCGTCCTCGCCACACTCTCACCGAGCCGCAGCAACGCGCCTTCGATGCCATCCGCGCCGCTCTGGACTCGCGCTGCTTCCGCGCCTTCCTGCTCCACGGCGTGACCGGCTCCGGCAAGACGGAAGTCTACCTGAATGCAATCGAGGCAGCTCTGGCGATGGGACGCGGCGCCCTGCTGCTGGTGCCGGAAATCGCCCTGACGCCCGCCGTGGCGGGGCAGTTCCACGCCCGTTTCGGCGATCAGGTCGCCATCCTCCACTCCGCCTTCCACGATGCGGAACGTGCCGAGCAATGGCGCCGCCTGCGCTCCGGCGCGGCGCGGGTGGCCGTCGGGACGCGTTCCGCCGTCTTTGCGCCGGTGAGGGATCTCGGGCTGGTCATCGTGGACGAAGAGCACGACCAGAGCTACAAGCAGGAAGAGACGCCGCGCTACCACGGGCGCGATGTGGCGGTGGTGCGGGCACAGCGTTGCGGCGCGGTGGTGGTGCTCGGCTCCGCCACTCCCTCCCTGGAAAGCCGCTACAACGCGGATCGGGGGAAGTATGCGCTGCTCGAACTCCCTGCGCGCATCGCCGACCGCCCGCTGCCCTCGGTCGAGATCATCGACATGCGGCAGGAGTTTCTCGAGACGCGCCAGAATGCGCTGTTTTCGCGCCGCTTGCTGGACGCCATTGCCGCGAAACTCGAGGCCGGCGAGCAGACCATCCTGCTGATGAACCGGCGCGGGTTCTCTTCCGCTGTCCTCTGCCGGTCCTGCGGCGAGAGGCTCCAGTGCGCGAATTGCTCCATTGGGCTGACCTTTCACCGCCGCGACAACCGCCTGCTCTGCCACTACTGCAACTACGCCCAGCGCGTGCCGAAGGTCTGCCCGCAATGCGGCAGCGAGTATTTGTGGTTTCTGGGATCCGGCAGCGAGAAAGTGGAGGACGAACTTCGCCGCTGCTTTCCCCAGGCGCGCCTGGCGAGGCTCGATCGCGACACCGCCGCGGGCAAGAACCAGTACCAGCGAATTCTGGGCGGATTTCGCGAGGGCGCTTTCGACATCCTTGTTGGCACCCAGATGATCGCCAAAGGGCATGACATTCCGAACGTGACGCTTGTGGGCGTGATCAACGCCGACATTGGCCTCGCTCTGCCAGATTTCCGGGCCGCGGAGCGGACCTTCCAGCTCCTCACCCAGGTCGCCGGGCGCGCCGGCCGGCATCACCTGCCGGGGCTCGTGATCATCCAGACCACCGCGCCGGATCACTACGCCATCCGCTGCGCCGCTGCGCAGGATTACGCGAAGTTCTACGAAAAGGAGCTCGAGTTCCGGCGGCTGATGCGGTATCCGCCTTTCTGCGCCATGGCGAACGTTCTGCTGCGGGCGCCCACGCAGGAGGCCGCCATGCGGCTCGCGGCGGAAGCGGCGCAGCGCCTCGGCCCGGCGGAAGACGGCGTGAAGATCCTCGGCCCCGCGGAGGCCCCGGTGCCCCGTCTCAAAAGTGAATACCGGTATCAAATTCTGATCAAAGCTCTCTCCCGCCTGAAGCTGAATGAAATGCTGAATGCCTTGCGCAAGTACGCCGCCGAACAAAAATGGCCCGCCACCGCACTTGTGGTGGACGTCGACCCGGTCACCCTGCTATGACTAACGGAGCATGCGTCCGTGGGAGCGCAACGCTGCGAACCTTGCCGCATTCCTCTCCTTCTACGGGCGAGTGAAGTCCGAGCCGGGGCTTCGCCTGATCACGAGCTGGGTGCCGGACGCCGTCTTCAACATCGCGCACCTCGACTCCCCTGCTGCGGACCCCTCTTCCCACGGCCAGGGCGAGCTGGAACGCCGGATCGAGCGCGCTTCTGCCCACTACGGCCAGTTGGGCAGGCGCTGGAGCTTCTGGGTCTGCGAACACCTGATCGGGCCTCGCACTCTCCGCCGCCTCTACAAGACCTTCGACTCGTTTGGAATGTCATGCCTGTCCGAGCCGCCGGGGCTGGAGATCGACGAGCTGCCCCCGCCGCGACGGCAGCTCCCCGCGCTGGAAGTTCGCGCCGCCGCTGATCCGCAAGCCCGCAGCGACTTCGCCGACATCGTTGCGCAGTGTTTCTTCATCGCGCCGCCGCTGGCCCACCAGATTTACGACAACCCATCGCAGTGGGGCGCTCCGGTGGAAATGTTCGTCGGCTATGCGCGAGGCCAGCCGGTCACGTGTGCCGCTTTTATCGAAGCAGCGGGCGCCATTGGCGTCTACTCGGTCGGAACGCTGCCGCAGTGGCGCGGCCAGGGCTTTGCGGAAGCCATCATGCGTTTCGGGATCGACAGGCTTCGCCGCCGGGGCGCCGCAGGTCCCGTCGTCCTGCAGTCGTCCCTCGCAGGCATGGAGTTGTACCGGCGGCTCGGGTTTCGCCGCGCCACCCGCTATTACGTGTTCTCCTGCTAGTTGGCGGCGCTGTCCTGCCAGGGTTTGGCCATTGTCCGCCAGCCCGCCAGCCATGCAGCAACCCGTGCGATCGCACCTGAGGCCGCGTGGTCGCCCGCCTGTATGGGCGCATGCTCGCGCAGCAGTGCCAGAAACTCTTCCAGCACCGGGCTGGTCTTCAGCGGACGCAGGAACTCGATCGCGCGGGACGCCGCCATCATCTCGATGGCGATCACGGTTCGCGCCAGCTCCACAGCCTGCCGCAACTTCAGTGCCGCGGTCATGCCCATGCTGACGAAATCCTCCTTGTTGCCGCTCGTGGTGATTGATCCCGCTGAAGCAGGCGTCGCGAGCACGCGCAACTCCGCCACCAGAGCCGCCGCCGTCACCTGCCACATCATCAGCCCGGACTCCAGTCCCGGGTGCGCCGCCAGAAACGCCGGCAGCCCTTCGTTCAGCATCGGGTTCACCATGCGGTCGATCCGGCGTTCGCTGATCCCGGCCAGCGTGCAAAGCGCCACCGCCAGCGCATCCATCACAAGAGCCAGCGGCTGCCCGTGGAAATTCCCTCCCGACAGGATCTCGCCGTCGATGACCAGCGGGTTGTCCGTTGCCGAGTTCAGCTCGATGGAAAAAACGCGGCGTGCCTCGGCTGCCGAGTCCCGCACCGCCCCGTGCACCTGCGGCGCGCAGCGCAGCGAATAAGCGTCCTGCACGTGTCGGCAGGTGCGGTGGGATTCGCGGATTTCGCTCCCCTCCAGCAGCCGGAACAGCAGGCGCGCGCTCGCCCGCTGCCCCGGATGCGGGCGTGCGTCGTGGATGCGCGGATCGAAGGCTCGCGGCGTGCCCCGCAGTGCGTCGGTGGAAAGAGCGCATGCCACGTCCGCCATCTCGCACAGGTCTTCCAGATCAAGCAGCGCCAGCGCCCCAACGCCCAGCATCGCTTGCGTCCCGTTCACCAGCGAGATGCCCTCCTTCGCCTGCAAACGAAGCGGCTCCAGTCCAGCCGCTGCCAGAGCCTCCGCGCCGCTCATCCGCTTTCCGCCATACTCCGCCTCGCCCTCCCCGATGAGCACAAGCGCCATGTGCGCCAGCGGCGCCAGATCCCCGCTCGCGCCCACGCTGCCGCGCGAAGGAACCACCGGCGTGACGCCGCGGTTCAACAGCGCGCAGAGCCGCCGCGCCACCAGCGGACGAATGCCGCTCAGGCCCTTCGCCAGCACGTTGGCGCGGATCAGCATCATCGCCCGCACCGCTTCCCGGGGCAACGGATCTCCGGCGCCGCAGGCGTGCGAGCGTACCACGTTCTCCTGAAGCTTGGCCAGATCTTCTGCGCTGATCCGCTCGTCAGCGAGATAACCGACGCCCGTGTTCACCGCATAAACCGCCGCCTCCCCTGCAGCCATTCGCTCGACAAGCTCGCGGGACTGTCGCATGCGGCGAGCCGCATGCGCATCCAGATCCGCCTCTTCTCCATGCCTCGCCACAGCCAGCACCTGTTCGAGCGTCAGCGACTCGCCGTTCAGTTCCACCATGGCTTCAGGCTATCCTAGCCTGCGAATGGCCGCCGCATGTCTGCCCGTTGTCGTGGTCCTCGATAACGTGCGCTCGATGTACAACGTGGGCGCATTTTTCCGTACATGCGACGCCGCGGGCGCTCAGCGGCTCGTGCTGTGCGGCATCACAGCCCGCCCGCCGCAGCCGGGAGTCGCCAAGACCGCCCTCGGCGCCGAGCGCAGCGTGCCATGGACTTACGAAGTGGATACGCTGGTGGCTCTGCGGATGTACCGGGCGCGGGGCTTTCAATTGGCGGCCGTGGAAACCGCGCCCCATTCCATTGATCTGTTCGAGTGGCAGCCGCGCTGGCCGGTCTGCGTGATCTTTGGCAACGAGGTCGACGGGCTGTCCAGCGACGTGATCAGCGCGTGCGATCTGAGCGTCCGCCTCCCCATGCACGGAGTGAAAAACTCGCTGAATGTGGCGACAGCCGGCGGCATCGTGCTTTACGAGCTTCTGCGCAAATGGCGAGCCGCGGGAGGCGATTCGCTCTGACCTTCCAGGGCTGTGGGGACCCGTGTCTCCCGCAGTTGTCAGACTCGTGGAATCCGTGAACAGGCTGTATGCGCGGCCTGCGCCGCCTCTGGAGTCACTCTGAGGGTCGCCAATCTGTCCTGGCCAAGACCTATCTGGGAATGCCTCGCTCCATCACTAGCTCCACAGATGTGGCTGCGTCCACCGCATCCGCGCCTGTCTCCAGCCACCCTCTACGGATATCCGGTCGCGAAAGGCTCTCCGCAGCCGAAAGTTCTTCCAGTAACGATTTGCCATGGGAGCCTCTTCGCGAGGAACTACCGGACACTACGGCCACCCCTTGGGGGACGCGCTGCCACCCTCAGGAGCAGCCTCCTGCTCTGAAAACTTCCACTGCTGAAGGCTGCGACCCAGCCTACCCTGTCTAAGACTGTCCCTAGAGCTCAGCCCTGATCCGCGCTTGGGGAAGAGCCTGTGTGGGAGGAAGAGTGAGTGGTGGGCGCGACAGGACTTGAACCTATGACCTCCTGCGTGTGAAGCAGGCGCTCTAACCAGCTGAGCTACGCGCCCTCGTGGCTTGTTTCCTTTATAGCACGGCGCGAGGCGCCATGACAGCCCCTTCAAAGCCGCACCGTAACTGTCAGCCCGCGCCCCGGGTAGCTGTTGGCCCCCGTCGCCACGGACACGACAGCGGCTCGGATTCTCGCTCCCTCCAGAAGCGGCGGACGGTCAAAACAGCTCACCGCATCGGAGTCTTGGCTGCCTGGTGGAATCGTCAGTTCGGCATAAGGCTCGTCGTCGACGAACAGCCGGATCACCGCCGTTCCTCCCAAAGGCGCTTGCTCCAGATGAGCCTGCACGTCTCTCACAGCTCGTGTTGACTCAACGATGATCGGAGGCGAGAGGTTGGAGGTCACAGCCAGCTCGCCATCGTACTGAAACGTGTACTGCCCCCCTACCATCGTCCTCAACCCTCCATCTGCGG
>JBBFLJ010000003.1:0-268116 GCA_037481575.1 Bryobacteraceae bacterium
GCTTGGAGCAGCCGGCGGCGAAGAGCTGCCGGAGGTGGAAACGCTCCAGCACACCGTGCGGGCGCTGCAGGCGCCGGAGACGGCGCCGCTCGATTGAGCCCGCTTGAGCGATTGCCGCGGCGGCCGCACGAGTTGCCGGAATCGCATCTCAGATACTCCCGAAAATCCCCGGCTCAGGCTTCGCCTGCACGCTCGTCGGCAGGCGCGCGGGCGGCTCGCTCGCAGATCCGGATCCGCGCCAAAGCTTGCAGGCGCTTTCCCCCGGGCTGGCGCGTAGTTCCCCCGGCGCTTGCGCCGGGGCCGCATTAGCCACGTTGTTCCCCCGACGCTTGCGCCGGGGCCGCGCAGCATGAGTCGTTCCCGAGGCGCAGAATCTACAGAGTTGCCTCGGCACCCACAGCTCAGCCGCAACGCCAGCCCAGCTCCCTTGGGTGCCTCCGTCGGCGCGGCTTGACTCGCGCTGTTCCCCCGACGCTTGCGTCGGGGCCTCGTTGTTATTCCCACTCTGTCGGCGCTCGCACGCGGGCTGCCCGGGAGGTTCCTCTTGCGCTGGTGTTCCGTCTGCGTAGTTCCCCCGGCGCTTGCGCCGGGGCCGCGTTGAACGCACCCTCATCCCCGCCTCGAGGCGATGGATTGTGGAACCATCCAAACACAGTCCTACCCAGCCACCCTTGGCAGCAACTTGGCCTTGACGCTGGCTGAGAGGCTGGCACGCAAGCAGCGCGGCCCCGGCGCAAGCGCCGGGGGAACTCAGGAGAAAGCACTACAAGAGCAACGCGAGACACGCGGCCCCGGCGCGAGCGCCGGGGGAACTCAAAAGAAAGCGCCACAAGAGCAACGCAAGCAGCGCGTCCCCGGCGCAAGCGGGATTGCGAAAGAATTCGATCTTTGTGCGATTGCGATTCGTTGCGTGCGGCAAAAAATCTGAACGACCCGATTCCGTTTTGCCTTCGGGGGATTTTTTCACAATCCCAAGCGCGCGGGGAAATCTCGCTTTCTGAGAGCGCGGGGGACAGCGCTGGGCAACGCAGGACGTGCAGCCAGAAACAGACACGCGGCCCCGGCGCAAGCGCCGGGGGAACTCAAGAGCAAACGCCACGAGAGCAATGCGAGACAGCGCGGCCCCGGCGCAAGCGCCGGGGAGAGGCGGCTTGTCGACCGTAGCGGCGGGAATCCGTCCGAAGCCTCTTTCAGCCCCTGCGCAAACGGAAAAAGACAGGCGGTGGCGATTCCCTGTGCTCCACCTCATGCCTCCCGCGCCAGATTCATTCTTCCCGGTGTGGCAACGCTGAGGGCACCAGGACTGACGGCTCACCACGTGCCGGTCCGCAGCACTACTGCAGTGGTGAGGGAGACGCCCTGATTGTAGTTCCGTCCGTTCATCGGCGGCAGCCAGGAACGGCGGTATTCGAAGTTGGCCACGCGGAGCGCCACCACGGGATTCAGCCGGACATCCATGCCCGTGCCGGCGGCCATCGAGAAGCCGTTGGCGATCCAGCGTTGCGCATATCGGGCGTGGTCCTCATAGGCGTTGCGACGCTCCTGCCGCGCCGTACGCGTCAGCTCGGCGCGCAGGACCGGATCCACCTTCTCGTGCATGACCTTCAGGCCGCCCACGAGCAGGTGCGCGAAGGGATTCACGCGCCCGGAGGGCTTGGCCGACCAGCGCGGGCCGAACAGGTAGTTGAGCGTATCGCCGCTGCGGTTCGGCCCCAGCCCGTTCAGCATGCACCCGGAGACATCCGCCACGAGCTGCCACGAGGAAGTCAACCGGAACGCTCCCTCGCCTCCTCCCGCCAAGCAGGCGCCCGTCGCGCCTCCATAAAACACGGGCCGGGCTGTGGCCGCGAGCTCGAAGGAGGAAATGCCGAACGGCCCCTCCAGTTGCGGGGGCGGCATCGAGGGCCGTGCCAGGGCTCCCGAGCGGCGATCCGCCACGTAGGAGCTCAGCAGAGGCGAGAAGACGCCGGGGCGATCGTCGCGAGCCCAGGGAACCTTGAGCCGCATCAAGTTGGCGAAGGACCGCGACGGGTTCAGCACGCCGCGCACGATCAGCCTCAAGTAGGGGTTCTCGAACCTCTCCTCAAACCGTTGCACCACGTACTTGTCGAGCGCGTCTTCGCCAATCATCCAACCGAGGCCGATCACGGGCGTCACCACGTGGTCCACGAACCCCTGCTGCGGGTAGCGGCTCTGGATCTTCCCGATGGAAGCCTCGCTGAGAGGGCCGATCTCGAACAGCGTGCTGTAGGCCCAGGAATAGGCGGTTGCCCGCAGCCGGCTCTTCCAGTAGAAGGAGTTCTTGCCGATCTCGGCGCCGATGTAGTCGCGGTCGTTGTGAGTCCAGATGTAGCCGCTCACGGCGCCCTGCATGGGATGCCCGATGTAGTTGACGTAGAAGGGGTCGCCGTCAGACCACCCATGCAGGCTGCCGACGGAATTCATCCAGCCGCGGAAAAACGGGCCCCGCATGCCGGCCCGCGTGCCCGGCTCTGTGGCAAGGCGGAAGGCATGCTGAATGCCAATGAACAGGCTGCTTTGACGGCTCAGCCCTTCCCAATCCACTCCCGTGCCGCGGTCGGGCCGGATCCATCTCTCGCTCTCGGATGCCGGCCTCACAGTCTTTGCGACGCTGCCGACGCCCGTTTCGGGATCCGCAGCCGCTTCGCTCTCGTGCGAGCTTTCCCCGAGCGACTGAGCGCGTGCGCAGAACAGCCCGAAGAGGCAGCAGAGCAAACCGAAAAGGCACGTCCACCGGCGCCGCATTCAGACATCTCCTCCCCTCTTACTGCAGGATGTCCTAAACGCGAGGCGCGTTTCAACGAATCAGCCGTCCCGCGCACGAGCAACAGCGGGCCGCATTCTCTGGCACGAGAAGGGAGAAACCCCTGCCCTCTGCGCAGTCCAAGAGCTGCCATCCCGGCCAACGCCGCGCAGGAGGCTAGAAGTTCGCTGACGCTGACCCTGAGCCCGCCCGGTTGGTGAGCGTCACCTGCAGCGAGGACAGCGCGCCGGCGCTGCCCTGCAATGTGAAGGGCACCACAAGGAGGAACTGTCCTCCATACTGGCGCGATGGCTCGCTGGAAAACCAGGACTGGAACGCCGACGCCACGGGCACGTTCACTTCCGTGGCGCTCAGCGTGGCGCCCGGCGCCGGGGTGAACCGGAAGACGGCCCCGGTGACTTCGCGCGTGTTCGAATAACCGGTGACCTGGATCTCGAAGCCCGCCGGGTTGCGAAGGATCACGAGCCGGGTGATCTGCGGACCGGCAGGAGGAATCCGCACGATCCTGACAGTGAATGGATTGGGATCCAGAACCGTGCTGCCGAGGCGCAGCGTGACGCGGATCGTGATCGTGCCGGCTGTGGTCCCCGTTTGCAGGGCGAACAGCGATCCGGAGGCGGGCACTGCTGCCGCCTGTCCGGCGGGGATCGTGAAGTTGACCGAAGTGGATCCGTTGGCGAATCTCACTGCAGGATCCGGCGGAAGCCCCTCATCCGGAGTGAACTCGAGCTGCGCCGTGCCGTTCAATTCCGCCGGGTACGGCTGGCCGAGCTGCAGCCCGAAGGAGGGCTGGCTGGCCGGCGTCACGGTGTCCTGGATCTGCGTGATGTTCAGCGGCGGCAGGGGCGGCAGTTCGATATTCACGGAAAAGGAGCGGCTGGCTGACAGCGGCGGCTGGTTGCCGTCCGTCACAGTGATCTCGAAGGTGAAGGTCCCGTGCAGCGTCGGCGTGCCGGAGAGGACGCCGCTTTCGGCGTTGAGCGACAACCCGGGCGGCAGGTTGCCGGACGACACGCTCCAGCGGAACGGAGCGCGCCCGCTTGCCTGAAGCGTGGCGCTGTATGGGTCGGCCACTCTGCCGTTGGGCAGCGAGGTGGTGAGTACGCTGGGCCGCAGGAGGACTGTCAGGGTGAAGGCGCGGCTTGCGGTTTGGCCCTCGCTGTCCCGGACCTGGACGGTGACCGCAAACTCGCCCGAAGCGCCGGGCGTGCCGGAGAGCGCTCCGCCTGCGGAAAGCGAAATGCCCGGCGGCAGATTCCCCTGGACCACGGAGAACGTGTACGGCGGGAAGCCGCCTGCAGCAGCAATGCTGGCCGAGTAGGCGAGCCCCTCTGTGCCCTCCGGAAGTGCGGTGGTCGTGATCTGCAGCGGATCCGAGATCCGCACTGTGAACGTCCGCGTGGCGGCAGTCTGCGTGGAGTCGGTCACCTGAATGGTAAAGGTGAACGTGCCGGTTGACGACGGCGTGCCGGAAAGCAAACCCGTTGCCCCGGCGATGGCAAGACCCGGGGGAAGAGTGCCGCCGGAGACGCTCCATGCGTACGGGGGCAGCCCGCCACTGGCTTCCAACTGCGCCGTGTAAGCTGTGCCCGTCGAGCCGACAGGCAGGGAGGAGGTCAGGATGGACAGCGGCGGCGGCGACACGATAATGGTGAACCGTCCGGTGTCCGTTGCGCTGACATAGTCGGTGACCGTCACACTGAAGGTGAACTCCCCTGGTTGCACGGGTGTGCCTGTGAGGGCGCCGTTGGGTCGCAGAGTCAAACCAGGCGGCAGAGCTCCCCCGCTCAGTGTGAACAAGTATGGGCTCCCGCCGCCTGAAGCTGTCACGAAGGCAGTATATGGAACTCCCACCTGCCCCTGCGGAAGCGCTGTCTGATTCAGGGTAAGCGGCGATGGCCGTACGGACACGTAGTAGAGGTAGGAACCGCTGACAGTGACAGGGGGAACCACAGCCGTCGTCGTTGTGAAGGTGTAGGTGCGGGAAATCGTGAACTGGTAGGTCCCTGCAGTGGTGATCGTCCCGGACAAGAGGCCCGTAGCGGGGTTGAGTGTGAGTCCGGCAGGCAAGGAACCGGAAACCACGAAGGGCCCGGGGATCCCGCCGGAAGGCGGATTGGCGACGGAGAACTGAATGCTGACCGCATCCCCGACGTAACCCTCGAAGAACTCCACCACGGGCTGCATGAAAGGCGGAGACTGCTGAGCCGCCAAGGGGGCGGCAATCAGCAGCGCAGCAGTGATTGCGCGAACGGACCGCCTCATCGCTCACCTCCCTGCCGCGCCTGTTCTACGCCGCGCGGGACGAAAAACACCGCCGGCTCCAATGCGCCCAGATCCGCCATCCAAACCGGCCCCGCGCCAGCGGTTGTGAGACGAAGGATGCCCGCCGCACCTGTTGGCTCGAGCGTCTCCACCATCGCCGGAACCCTCCACTCGGCCTCCACTTCTCCGCCGGAACTCAGCAACCTCAGGCGCGACTCTCCGCCGGAGCTTTCCGCCAACAGCAGCTTCCCTTTCGCCGCACTGGCCAGAAGCCGCCGGGCGTCCTCCGCATAGGGATCCAGGTCGATCTTCTCCGGCGGCGCCTCGCGGCTGCCCAGCCATAACGCCCCTTCCCCGACCCAGGCGAACCGCAGGCCGCCGGCGAGGAACGAGAACGCCTCCACCGGCTGCCGTGTCACTTCCTGCGTGCCGCCGCTTTCGTCGATCAGATAGAGCGCCCCCGGCGTTTTCGCCAGCACGAGGCTGCCGCCGTCGCTGACAGCAGCCCCCACGGCGTCCAGAGGAAGCTCCCGGACGAGCAGGATTTCGCCGCCTTCGAATCGCCAGACCTGCATCCGGCCTTCCCCAGCCAGCAGGAGCGCGTCGCCCGAGGGGCTCCACGCGGCCAGCGCAGCGTTCTGAATGGCGCCCTCGATGGCTTGCCCGCGGGCCTCTGCCTCAGAGTGTTCGAACCGGATCAGGCCTGCCACGCCATCCCCGGACACGGAGACAGCCATGGCGCTGCCGGGCCGGACAGCCACAAGCTTGCCCGGCTCAAACTCCGCTTCTGCTTCTGCATCCAGAACGGCCGCTCCGGCGATCCCGGCTACACGCTGAAAGCGGCCGGGCTCTTCCCGTGCGATCCATCCCAGAGTCGGCACGGCCGGAGTTTGCGCAAGGCAAACCGGCGCGAGAAGCGAGAGAAGAACGCTCAATCTCATGCAGCTCCTCCTGTGTCGTGTTACGGCCGGGGCGCGCCCACAGTCGGGGTGCCCGGGGTGATGGTGGCGGTGTTGGGAGCGCCGGGAACGGCGGGTCCGCCATTGCCGCCATTGCCGCTTCTGACGGCCACCACGGTTGCAGCCGCCGCGCCAGCGCCGACGACCGCCAGAAACGTCAGCACTTTGGCGGAGATGCCCCCGGCTGCCGCCGCGGCAGCGACGTTCGTCATGGTGATCTGCGTCGACCCGCGCAGCGCGCCTTTCACGGCGGTCACGCGAATGGAAAACTTGCCCGAGGCCTGATTCGGCCGGATGCCGCGCACCACGGCGCGTCCGGACTCGTCCGTGGTGAGGGTGATGTTGTTCAGGCCGTTGCTGAACACGACGCTCGCGCCGTCGCGCGGGGCAGTCAGCGTGATCAGCGCGCCGGCGACGGGTTTGCGGTTCTCATCCTCCACCTGGATGATGGCTTCGCGGCTCACCCGCTGCCGCACATTGAAGATCGCCTCGTCTCCTTCCACAATGGTGATGCGCAGCCCGCCCTCCTCCTGCTGCGCCTGCGAGCCGGACGCAACAGAAGGCGTGTGAACCAGCACCACACACAGCAGAATGGCCAAGCCCGGCCGGAAAAAGGTTGCCCCAGTCATTGTGCTCCTCCGGAGGCTCCGGCACGGCTGCGCCGGAGGCGGTCTCACAGTCTCCCGTATGATACACGAGAACGGAAGTCGAATGAAGCAAACAATTCACTCCCCGAACGGGGGAATTTTTCGGCGGGGGGCTGCGGCGGCGGGCTGCCGGGGGCGGCGGGCATGAACAGCGTTCCGCGCGTCTTCCGGCGCGCCGCCATCGCGGGGCTCGGCGCGCTGGGCAACGAGCTGTTCCGGCAGTTGGGGCTGCTCGGGGTGGGAGAAGCGCTGCTGATTGATCCGGACCTGGTGGAGCCGTCGAACCTGGCCAAATGCGCGTTCTTCCGCGCGCCGGGCGCTGTGGGGAGGCGCAAGGCCGATGTGCTCGCCGAAATCGGCTCGGAATGGTTCCCCGCCACGCGCTGGACGCCGCTTCCGGTGGAGATGGCCGATGTCGGCTGGCAACGGCTGAGCGGTCTGGATGTCCTGTTTTGCGGCCTGGACAGGGACTCCGCCCGGCTGGAAGCAGCGCGCATCTCCACGCGGTTGGACCTGCCGGTTTGCGATGGCGGGATGAGCGCCTCCGGCGCGGCCTCCGGCCGCGTGAGCTGGTTTCCCGGGCGCGGCGCAGCGTGCTTCTGCTGCCGTTTGACGGCGCAGCGCCGCCGCGAGCTCTTGCAGACGTGGTCGAGCAGCGCGCATCCCTGCCATGTGCCGGAAGAGCCGGGGGGCTGGAGCGCCACGCCGATGCTCGCAGCGATGACCGCGGCGCTGCAGGTGCATTGCGCGGCGGCGTGGCTGAGCCGCGGCGAAGGGGAGGCCCGCAGCGTGGAGTTCCGTCTCGAAGGCGCCCTGCGGATGGAAGAGGTGCGAATTCCGGCCGATGAAACCTGCCCCTTCCATGGCTCAACAGGACCTCTGGTTCCCGTGGCAGGCACGTTCCGCGAGGTTCTTCGCAGGGGGGAGGCGGCGGCGTGGGAATGGCCCGTGTGCCTGCGCGCCCGCTGCCTCGACTGCGGCGCGGAATTCGAGCCGCGCGAGCGCGCCACGCGCTTCCGCCGAAGCGGGCGCTGCCCGCGGTGCGGCAGCCGGCGCCTGCTGGAGCTCGAGACCCGTTCGCGAGTATCCTACGGCGAGCCCTGGGCGGAGTTTCGGCCCGAGCAATTGGGGTTGCCCGCGGAACACCTGTATAGTATTCGAGAAGGGGAACTGATGGAGGAGCCCGCATGAACGCCCGCAACGCCGCCGTGATGGCGGCCGTGACGTTTCTGCTGACGCTGGTCGAGTTCTTCGCGGCCATGGGCGGGGCCGGCCTCGCAGTGGCGGCGGGTGTGGCAGTGGCCTTCCTCTCCGTTCTCCTTCTCAGGCTGTTCGAGGCGGAGCTGCCGAACCCCTGGCTGGCCGTGTTGCCGCCCTTCGTGGCAGGGCTTCTGGGAGTGCTGTTGTGGAGCCTGGCGCAGCCGCGCACGGACCGGCTCTACTGGATGGCCCCGCCCCTCGCGGCGGCTGTCGCGGCAGCGATTGTGTGGTGGCAGAACCGCGACGCCCGCCGCTGCGCGCTGTGCAATTGCCGCCTGGCCGGGAGGATCTCTTTCATTTGCCCGCGCTGCAATCTCGAGGTCTGCGAGACCAAATGCTGGGACTTTGAAAAAATCCGTTGCCGGCTCTGCGTGCAGAATTCCGTGCCTCTTTTTCCGCCCAGCCGCCAGTGGTGGGACCGCCATGTGGGCCCGCCGGCGCTTCAGGGGCGGTGCCAGGCGTGCCAGGTGGGGCCCGACGAGGCCGACCTGCGCTGCTGCCCGCGCTGCGGCAGGCCGCAGTGCATCGAGTGCTGGGACGATTCCAACGGGCTCTGCTCGCGCTGCGGCTGGCGCGTCGAATCCCTGCCGGATTCGCTCAAGATGTTTCTCGTGGATCAGAAATAGGGGGTGCAAATCCATGCCGAAATATCAAATGTATTTCGACACCATCCAGGGCGAAACGAAATACAACGTGGACATCGACGACCACGAGATCCTCGACGATGTGCTGCACGAAATTCTTTACGACCTGAGGGAGCGCGGCGACGTCCTGCAGGGCGAGGGCGAGCCGCAGGTGGTCTGGAACGGCGTGGCGCTCGATTTCCGCCGCCCCCTGCCGGAGCAGGGCGTGCGGCCGAATGACGTGCTCCGGGTGTCCACGGTCGCTACGAACGGCTGATGCCGCAAGCCGCCTTCGAGCGCATTCGCGAGCGCCGCATCCGGAACGAGTGGGATTGGCTCCGCCGCGTGGCGGAGTGCAATCCGGAAGACATCCTCCCCGGCGCCACCCCCGAAGAGCCGGTTCTTCTGCCCCGCACCCCTTTTTACAGTCCCGGCGGCGCGCCATCCCAGGGCATTGCCGTGCGCTTCCGGTTCCCGGAGTATTACCCTTCGGTGCCTCTGGAAGCCTATCTGGACCGCCCGGTGCTGCACCCGAACGTGCATCCGGAAAACGGCTTCGTCTGCCTGTGGGACACGCGCCACGAGGGGACCTCGCTTGTCGAGGCGGTATTGCAGCTGCAGCGCGTCGTCACGTGGCATCTTTGCAACCGCTCGGCCGATCATCTGATGCAGCCGGAAGCCGGAGACCTCCCTCCTCTGGACTACCGGCCGCTCACGGTTCCGCCGAACTACTATCTGGAGCGCACGGCGGCCTCGCTACCGGGCCCCCGGCGAAAACGACTAAGCTGAGAAAAATCCGCCATGTCCAACGCCTCCCGCAACGCGATCCGCGCGGCCCTGCATCAGGTGCTCGGCGACAAGTACGAAATCCTCCAGTGGATCGGCGGCGGCGGCATGGCGGAAGTGTTCCTGGCCCGCCACCGCGCCCACGGCGCGCTGTTCGCCATCAAGGTTCTGTCCGAACAGCTGGCCGACGAGCCGGAGATCGTGGCCCGCTTCATGGATGAGGCGCGCACCGCCGCCACCCTCAGCGGCCACCCCAACATCGCGCCCGTCTACGATGTGGGCGAGTGGGGCTCGCTGCACTACCTGATCATGCCCTACATCGAGGGCGAGGACCTGAAGAGCTACCTCGAGCGCCGGGGCAGGCTCCATCCGGCAGAAGCCGTCACGATCATCCGGCAGGTGGCCGAGGCGCTGGTCTGGGCCGGGGAACGGCGCTTCGTGCACCGCGACCTCAAGCCCGCCAACATCCGCATTGACATGAGCGGGCGGGCCATCGTCCTCGATTTCGGCATCGCGAAGGCGGGCGACGCGCCCTCGGCGCGCACCCGGGCAGGAGAAACGCTGGGAACCCCCTACTACATGTCGCCCGAGCAGATCCGTGCCGAGCCTTGCGATCATCGCAGCGACCTGTATTCGCTGGGCGTGATCTTCTTCGAGCTGCTCACCGGCGTGAAGCCCTTCACGGGCGACAGCTACCGCGCCATCGAAATCGGCCATTGCCAGAAGATGCCCCCGGCTCTCAGCACGCTCGTGCCGGATATCGACCCCGAACTGGAGCGCATCGTCAACCGCCTTCTGGAGAAGGACCGCGAGCGCCGGTATCAGTCGGCGCGGGAGCTGCTCGACGACCTGCGCCATTCTTACAGGCTGGAGACCGAGATCCGGCTGGAGCCCGTGATCGACCGTCCGGATCTTCTCGAGGCCGCGCGTTCCGGAGGGGGAGCCGCGGAGGACTTCGCGCCAACCGAGCCGCAAGCCGCCGCGCCGCCTGCGCCCCCGGCGCCTGTGGCCGCGGCAGGTCCGGCAAAGAGGCGCACGGGGCTGTCTGCCGTACTGGCTTTGGCGGTGGTAGCAGCCGCCGCAGGGGTTTACTTCGCCGTCCAGAAGAGCGAGAATGGGGCGCAACCTGGGGAGGCGGCGAAGCAAGCGCAGACTGGGGCACGCGAACTGCCGTCTGTCGTGCGAGTGGAGGGCACGATGATGTTCCTGGTGCGCGAGGGGCCGTTCATCTTCGGCGACGACAGCCCGGAGTCGCCCAACCCGAGAACCGAACTGCGGCTGCCCGCCTTCTACATCGACGCGACCGAGGTCTCCAACGAACAGTATGCGCGGTTCGTGCAAGCCACCGGTCATCCGCCGCCGCCCTCCGAGGAGTTCCGCAGCTCGCCCTCCCTGCCGGTGACACACGTGAAGCTTTCCGACGCCCGCGCCTATTGCGCGTGGGCAGGCAAGCGGCTGCCGACGGAGCAGGAATGGGAGAAGGCCGCCCGCGGCGAGGACGGCCGCATCTATCCGTGGGGCAACCAGCCGATGCCGAATCCCGGCACTCTGGTGCCTGTCGACGACTACCCCGAACGTCAGAGCCCCTACCGCGTGCTCGGCCTTTCCGGCAACGTCTTCGAATGGGTGGACACGCCTTTCCCGGTGACGGACCGCGAGATCGAGGACATGCGGCGCGCACTGGGCGGAGCCGAGGTCTCCCGCGAATGGTATTGCATCAAGGGCGGGAGCTTTCTCTTGAAGGACGAGCGGTTTTTCCGTGTATATATGCGGAGGGGCTGGCCGGCTGACCTGCCCCACGCAGCAATCGGTTTCCGGTGCGTGAAAGATGCCCAATAAGATTTCCTCCGCCCTTTCCGGCCTTCTCGCCGCCGCCGTTGCAGGATTTCTCGCCGGCGCGCAGGAGCCGCTGATCAACGCCCGCGATGCGTTCTTCTCGGCCGCCGATATGATGGCCGTGCAGAAGAAGACGGCCGCGAAGAAATCCGCCAAGACAGCGCCTGCCCGGCGCCCGGAGCCGGCGCGGCAGGACGCCGGCAAGACGTCCGGTCCGAAGCCGGAACTGGCAGCGGCGCCGCAACTGGCGCAGGCGGAGTCCTACTTCCAGAAAGTGTCTTTGACGCCGGAGAAGCTGCCGCCCATGGGCCTGCGCTACAGCCTGCTGAAGCGCACGCCGCAGGGGCTCGAGGAGGTCAGCACGGACGCCGAATTCCGCGCCGGCGACAGCATCCGGCTCAGCGTGATGGGAAACCGCCGCGGCTACCTCTATGTGATCGCGCGCGGCTCCAGCGGCGTGTGGTCGCCGCTGTTCCCGCATCCGGAGTCCTCGCAGATGAGCAACGAGATCGTCCCCGGACGCCTCTATCAGGTGCCCGGAGGCGAGGGCGAGTATTTCACATTTGACGAGCAGGCGGGCGAGGAGCGCCTGTTCCTGGTCTTCTCGGCCCAGCCCATTCATGATCTGGAGGAAGTGATCGCGGCGCTGTCCGGCAAGAGCGCGCCCGCGCCGGACCGTCCGGCGCGCCCCACCGCGCCGCCCACGCTCTCTGCCGCCAACCGGATCAACGACGCCTGGGTGGATCAGCTCCGGGCGGGCATTCAAAGCCGGGACCTCGTGTTCACGAAGATCGACAAGGACACCGCCTCGGCGGCGGCACCGGTGGGCGGCGGTCCTGAGGCGGCAGTTTACGTGGTGAACGCGTCCACGGCGGGCGCCGCGGGGTCAGGCCGCGTGATTGCGGAGCTAACGCTCCGGCACCGCTAGGCCGATAGAGGGAGGAGCAAGGGAGGAGTTCATGGATGGGCCCGTCTCTCTGAAAACGGCCGCCGCCTTTTTGACCGCTGTCTGGCTGGCGGCAGCGCCGCCCTCCGGCACGCTGCGGCGCACATCGCCCGGCGGCGCGGCGCAGGAACTGCGGAGCGGCCTGGACGCCCGCCCGGAGCCCGCGGGCGCGAAGCGGATCGAGATTATCGTGGAGCGCCACGAGAGCGGCGAGGCGCGGCGCGCCGACCCGAGCCAGGTCTTTCGCACGGGAGACCTCGTCCGGTTCCGCTTCCGCGCCTCGTTCAACGGCTACCTGTATGTGATGAACCATGCCACTTCCGGCAATTTCGTGCTGCTGTTTCCCAAGGAGGAGACCGGCACGATGAACCGCATCGAGGCTGGACGGGAATATCTGGTCCCGATGACGGAGAACGGCTGGTTCCGGCTGGAAGGGCCGCCCGGATATGAAGTCGTCTACTGGCTGGTGAGCCCCGTGAGGCTCAGCGACGGGCGCAGCGCGCTGACGGTGCCGAAGCTGCCCGCGCCTGCGCCGCACCTGAATCCCTCCATTACGCCGCGGTGCGACGACACGATCTTTCGCGCCCGCGGCGAGTGCATCGACCACGCGGCCGGATTGAAGCCGCTCGAGAAGAACGCGGCGCTGCCGGAGAACCTTTCCGGCTTCTCGGGCGCGGCGTCGCGCGAGTTGACGATCGTCAAGTCGAACAAGGCGGCGGCCGTGGCCGTGAACGACGACAGCGAAGAGCCGTTCCTGTATACGCTTCGGCTCGCCCACCGGTGAGGATGGAACCGATGCCTGCACGCCTGATGCTTGCGCTTGCCGCGGCGGCAGCCCTCGCGCAGCCGCCTGCCTCTCCTCCCGCGGCGCCTCCGGCGGAACAGCAGCGGGACCTGAAATTCACGCGCGAACCCGCTGCGCCGGTGGTCAAGCCGGGAGAAGCCGTCGTCATCCCGCGCAGCTATGCGCTGGTCATTGGCATCAGCGAGTATCCCAAGCTGCCGCCGCAAGGGCAGCTGCGCTTTCCCGCGCGCGACGCCGCCGCCATCTACGCGGCTTTGATCAGCCCGGAGGGCGGGCAATTCCCGCCGGAAAACGTGCGCCGCCTGATCGGCAAGGACGCCACGCTGGCCAACATCCGCGAGGCGCTGGAGAAGTGGCTGCCATCGGTCTCCAAAGAAGAGGACCGGGTGGTGATCTATTTCGCCGGGCACGGCTTCGTCTCCGGCGGCAAGGCCTTTCTGGCGCCGTATGACATCGATCCCGCCGACATCCCCGGCACGTCGTACCCGATGGAGAGGCTGGGGCGGGTGATCGGCTCGGAGATCAAGGCCAAGTGGAAGGTGCTGCTGACCGACTCCTGCCATTCGGGCGCCATCACGCCCGAGGCGGACGCGCGGCAGATCAACGCCAGCCTGTTGCAGCTGGACCGCTCGCTGTTTTCGCTGACCGCCAGCCGCGACCGCGAACAGTCCTTCGAGAGCGAGATCTGGGGCGGCGGCCACGGCGTGTTCACCTACTACCTGATCAAGGGCATCGAGGGCGAGGCGGACGAGAACGGCGACGGCGTGGTGACCGCCGACGAGCTGGGCGAATACGTGCGCGTGAATGTGCGGCGCGACACCAAGGCGCGGCAGAATCCCACGGCGGAGCGCGGCAGCTACGACCCGAACATGATCCTCGCTTACAATCCCGCGCGGGCTCCTGCAGCGCCGCTGCAGCCGCCGAAGTTCGGCGCGCTGGTGATCGAGAGCAACATGGACGGGGTAGAGGTGTTCGTCGACGGCAAGAGCCAGGGGATCGTGAACAAGGGCAAGCCGCTGCGGCTGCCGGGCATCCAGCCGGGCGTGCACACGATCCAGGGAGTGCGCATGGGCTACGAGCCGGACGGGCCGCGCGAGGAGACCGTGTATCCGGGGCAGGAGACCACAGTGACGCTGCGCATCGTCATCCCGCGCGTGCGGAAGCGCTCGGCGGTGGATGCCTTCAATGAAGGGATGGAGTACTACCAGAAGGGGTTCGAGAAGAACTACCTGAAGGCCGCGGCGCTGTTCCGGAAGGCGCTCGCGGAGGACCCGAAATACAGCCAGGCGGCGCTGTATCTGGGGCGCGCCTACCACGCACTGTACGATTACGAGAAGGCGCGGCGCGCCTTCGAGCAGGCCATCGCCATCGATCCGGACTACGCCGAGGCGCAGGCTTCCTTCGGCGGCATGCTGCTCGACGTCGGAGATCTGGACGCCGCCATCCGCCACCTGACGGCGGCGCAGCAGCGCGACGCGTCCAATTCGCTCACGGCGGCTCTGCTGGCGCAGGCTTTCACGCGCAAGGGCGCTTACGAGGAGGGGATCAAGTTCGCGCGCGAGGCCATCCGGCTGAATCCGGGCCACGGCGAGGCGCACTTCTGGCTGGCGGAGGCGCTGCGGTTCAGCAAGCGCTGCCCGGACGCGATTCCGGAATACCAGCAGTATCTGCGGCTGAGCGATTTCGACTCGAAGCTCGCCGGGAAGCTGAACTATTACGTGCTCGGGTATCTGGCGGGCATCGGCCGCAAGAAGCGGGCGGCGCAGACCGACATCTGGCGCGAGCTGCAGTTCATGGCGAACTTCGGGCTGTGCGACTGCGAGCGCATCGGGCGCCGCTTCGACGAGGCGGCAAGGTGGTGCCAGCAGGCGCTGCGGCTGGATCCGTCGGACTTCTATGCGCACTATGCTCTGGGCCTCATCTTCACCGAAAAGTTCAACCAGTCCTCATCCGCCGGCTACCTTTCCGCGGCACGCACGCACTTTGAGAAGGTGATCCAGCTGAACCCGGACACGAACGAGGCCGAGCGGAGCAAGAACTACCTGGCCAGGATCCGGCAGGTGGTTTCACAATTGAGCCAGGCCGGTTCCGCCCCTTGAGTTTTTCTCCGGAAGCTGATGCAATGAGTGCTCCGATGGAATACAATCTCCTGCATACACTTCGGGAGGAGAACCGGGGATGAGCCTCTATCAAACGCTCTACTTCATGTCCCTGGCCGGCGGCTTCGCCGGGCTTCTCTCCTGGGGCCTCACCGCGCTTCTCTCCGCGACGCTGCTTTCGAGCCGCCCCGTGCTGGCGGACCTCACCGCAGCGGCCATACTCGGCCTCATGATCGGCCTGCTGACGGTGGCATTCTCCGACAAGTGGTCGGGCAACCGGGTGGTCGCCCGCTATGTGCTGGCGGGAGGCGGAATCGGCCTGGCGGCAGGGATTCTCGGCGGGCTGGCCATGATCCCGATCACGCAGAACCTCGGCGAATCGTTTCCCTTTCTGGCGCGCCTGCTGAGCTGGACGCTGGTCGGCAGCCTGATCGGGCTGGGGCTGGGGCTGCGCTGGGTGATGGCCAACAAGATGCGTGTCGTGCATGCCTGCCTGGGCGGGCTGGTGGGCGGGGCCATCGGAGGCTCGCTGTTCCACGTGCTGGGCAGCCGGATTCCTGACCTGACGCAGGCGCTTGGGTTCGTGCTGGTCGGCGTGGGCATTTGCTTCGGCGTCACGCTGGCGCCGATCCTGTTGCGCGACGGCGTGCTGAAGTTTGTCTCCAGCGGGGACGCCCGCGCGCAGGCCAAATTCGGCCGCAGCGGCAAGGAGTGGGAGATCCGGCAGGGCGACACGCTGCTGATCGGATCGCAATCGCTGGACCTCAACAAGACAGCTTTTGCCGTGGGCGTGCAGGTGTTTATTCCGGACGCCGCCATCGCCCCGCGCCACGCGATTCTGTTCGGCAAGGAAGGGCGCTTCTACATCGCCCGCCACCCGGACATCAACAACCCGCAGGGCCTCGCCCGCTACGTGCTGCGCGTGCGCGGGCGGACGGTCACCACATCGCAGGAGCTGAAGGCGGGCGACGACATTCTGGTCGGGCGCACGGCCATCAAGTTCCTGACGAAGAAGGAGGGCTGATGCCGACAGGAGGAGCCGCTGTGAAAGCTGCCCGCCGGGCGGCCGCTGCCGCCGTGTTTTCCCTCATCGCCGCCGCTGTTGCCGCGACGGCATTCGGCCAGAATCCGGGGCTGGACTTTGCCGAGCCGCTCAAGCTCGTCTCCTGCGAGCCTGCCTCGACGGTGCCCTGCTTCCGGATGAAGCTGAACCTGGTGGACGGCACGGGCCAGCCTTATAACGCGCAGCTGCCGCCGCCCGACAAGCTGGCTTCGCAGATCACGGTCACCATGGGCGGGCAACAGGTCACGCCTTTCTACGCCACAGCGGCGGGCGAGTCCGTGGCGAAGGTGAAGGGCCGCGCGGCGCTGGTGATCGTCGACGTCTCGGGCAGCATGAAGAAGGTGCTGCCCACGGGGCAGACGCGCTTTGAGGCCGCAAAGATGGCGGTGAAATCGTTCCTCGGGCAGTTCGAGGAGGGCGTGGACCGCGTGGCGGTGGTTCCGTTCGAGAGCCATCTGGTGCAGGAGCGGATCCGCACGGCGGTGTTCGCGCGCACGCGCTCGGCGGCGATCGCGCAGGTCGACAGCCTGCCGGAGCCGGAGTTGCGCAACAATACGGCGCTGTTTTCGGCCGTTGTGTTCGGCATCGAGACGCTGCGGGACGCGTTGCCGAGGCTTGAGAAGGAGATGGGCGAATCGCCCGAGGCGATGGTGATCATTCTGACCGACGGCAACAACGAGGTGCTGCGGGGCGACGATCCCGGGCTGCTGGCAGGGCCAGCGGGCATGGAGGAGGCATCGCGTTACGCGCGGCAGGCGCCGTTCCCCGTGATCGCCATCGGATTTGGCGAGCCGGGAGCCCTGGATGAAGCGGCGCTGCGGCAGATCAGCACCAAATATTACCTGGCCTCCGACTATGAGGGGTTGCGGCGCATCTTCACGTTCACCCGGACGTTCCTGAACAACCGGCTGGCGGCGACGTTTTCCTCGCCCTGGCCGGACCGCGCCTCGCTGGCCGGGCAGAACCTGCCTGTAACGGTGGAGCTGCGGCTGCCCAACGGGCAGGTGCTGAAGTCGCCCGAGACGCTATGGTCGGCCCCGCAGATGGGCGTGCCGGTGTATGCGGGCAAGTGCACGCCGGAGGAGATGAAGGCGGTGCTGCAGGCGCTGCCGGTGAGCGCGGGCTGGACCTCGATTATCCGGCCGCTGGGTGTGTTCGCGGGGCTTGCTTTGTTGCTGCTGTTGATGTGGCACTGGGTGCCGCGGCTGGTTTGGCCGGAGCAGTTCATCGGGGTCATGCCGGGAACCGGCGCAGGCCAGGCCAAATGGGCCTCGCAGACCCGCATCGTCAACGGCGTCATTGCCGGGCGGCCCGCACCGCCGGGCTTCCAGAAGGGACCGGGAGGCGTGGCCCTGCCGCCGCGCAGCGCCGCTGACGCGACGGTGGTGAATCCGCAGGCCCACCGCGATTTTTCCCAGACCCGGCTTGGCAACCGCCAGGGGCCGAGCCACAGGGAGCCGTTCTAGGCAGCGGTTTCGCGCCGCCGCCGAGTTTGATGTTTGACTGTCGACTGACCGGAAACCCAGAGAGGAGACTATCTCATGCCGCTAGTCAAGGTGATTCGCAAGGGGGTGACGCCCTCCGTGCGAAAAGTGCCCACGTCCACCGCGGCTGTCATCCTGCCCATGACCCTGAACCGGGTCGGCAAGGAGGCGGCCTCGGAAAACGAAGAACTCACCAAGGTCGAGGATCTCAACGACGCCTTCGCCAAATTCAAGCCCGAGCTGAGTTTCAAGGCCACGGCAGGGCCCGAGGAGACCGAGTTCCGCGCCGAGTTCAAGTTCCGTTCGATGAAGGACTTCGACCCGGAAAACCTGCAGAAGAAGCAGGAGTTCCGTGACGAGGATGGCAATGTCACCTACGCCCGCAACGATATTGCCGACCTCAAGGCCAACATCGACCTGCTGTACCGTCTGAAGGACCGCTGGAAGCTGCCCGCCGTCCGGCGCGCCTGGAACAGCGAGGAGCAGCGGGGAGAGATCATCCGTGCATTGGGCCGCCTGCGCGAGGAGCTGCAGAAGGTGGCCGCAAAAGGAGGGGCACAATAAATGGCTGAACTCGTGGAAACCCGGACAACGGCCGAGATCCTCGGCGAAAGCGCCGCAAAGGAGCTGTTGCAGGAGATCTTCTCCGACCTGCATCCCGGCTTCATGGACGAGACGCGGACTATCGCGTCGATCTTCACGCCGCAGTCTGCGGCGGACTTCCTGAAGCAGCTGATGGACCTCGAGAACCTGCTCTCGGTGGAGGACACCTACGAGCAGACAGTGAAGAAGATTCAGCAGCAGATCGACAAGGCTGAGGCGATCCGAGACGAGCTGCTGGAGAAGCTCTTCGCCCAGATCCGCCCCATCGAGCGCAGCTACCGTCTGATCCAGCTGTTCTTCGAGAACTCGAAGGTGATGGACGGGAAGGTGCGCAAGCCGGTGGAGCTGTATGTGCTGAACGCCGACCCGAAGGCGATGAAGGACGTCTTTTCGATGAACATCGCCGCGGTGGAAAACTTCGTCCGCAAGCGGAATGACAACTTCAACTTCCGCGACGACATCTGCAACCTGGTGGTGCCCGGCATGATCCCGCAGCCGGTGCGGGAGAAGTTCGAGGACATCGCCAACATGTGGGGCATGCTGCTGATCACGGATGTCGACGACGAGAAGTCGTTCAAGAACCTGGAGCGCAACTTCCTGCCCGGCGGCAAGTACGAATTCATGAAGCGGCCGGAGGACCGCGCAGCGGCCGACGTGGTCTGTTCGGGCTACCTGATGGCGCGGCCGAGGCACTGGTTCGAGAGGACAATCGACGGCGGCGACGATCTTTACGTGCCGCCCTCGCTGGTGTTCGCCGGCGCGGTGGCGCGCGCTGACGACGGGCAGGGCATGGCGCAGGGGCCCATCGGATCGCGCTTCGGCCAGATCGTGGGCGTGGAAAAGGTGCGCTTCGAGCCGCTGATCGGCGAGATGGAGCACCTCTCGATGGAGCGCCAGCTGATCCCGATCATCCGCGACGCGGACAACCACCTGTGTTTCTTCGGCTGCCGGACGCAGGCCGAGGATCCGCACGGCGTGCTGAAGTTCTTCACCAGTTACCGCATCCTGCGCTATCTGGAGCGCTGCTGCCGCCACTACCTGCTGCAGGTGGCCGGGCAGGTGCTGACGCGCGACTTCATGGAAGAGAGCATCGAGAAGCCGCTGAAGCGCCTGCTGGACGAGCAGGTCGAGCAGGGCACGATCCTCGGCTACGACCTGTTCGTGGACAAGGACTCCAACAAGCGCATGCAGGGCATCTGCGACATCAGCCTGAACGTGATGCCCACGGGCCCGGCCGAGACCTTCGTGCTGAAGATCGACACGCCGGAATTCGCCAAGGCCGAGCAGAAACAGTGACCTGTTCCCGTTTATAGGATGGAGCGAATCGGGTGAGCGACAAACGCGAGCACATGGCCGGTTCAGCCGCCAGAGCCCACGAAAAGACGGGCGGCAACGTCCAGGCAGGCAAGATGCCCTTGCCCGCCGGGGGCGACGCCGCCCGCAAGGCGGAGACCGAGGGCGACCTCATCAACGAGGCGCACGGAATCCGCACCGCCCCGCGCGGGGAGTACCGCAATTCGATGCGGCTGAACCTGCCGCGCGTGGTGGGCGCGAGGATGGCGGAACCGGCTGCCGCGCCGCCGGATCTGTCGCAGCGCAAGGCATCCGATTACCTCCCGCCAGCTTTGAAAGCGCAGCTGATCGCCCAGGGCAAGCTGCCCCCCGAGGAGGGGGCCGCGCCGCCCGCAGCGCCAGCCGGCGCAGTGGAAACCCGTCCGTCCGGCGGCCCGCCGCCGGCGCGGGAGGCCACCGTCCCGCCGCCCGCCGAGCCGCCGCTTGTCAAACGTTTCCTCGGGAAATTGTTTGGATTGTTCGGAAAGTAGAGGAGGAAGACATTCATGGCTGCATCGCCCTACCGGTGCACCGTCACCATCGACGGCACCAAGTTCGATGCCGTGTCCACTTCCGTCCGTTTCCACACGGAAAAGGACCGCACGGGCATGCCCCAGATGGGCAGCCTGAACACGAAGATCCGCGTCATCGCCGACTTCCACGATGACAAGAACCTGCCGTTCTCGTCGCTGAAAAAGTTCTTCGATCTGGCCAACGTCGTCACGCGCGACAAGATCAAGGAGATCAAGATCGAGTACTGGAAGGATGACACGCACGAGGACGCCCTCGTCAGCTTCGCCTTCCAGGGCTGGATCAGCCGTTTCGAGACCTCCAATCCGCACCCGCTCGGGCTGGCCGCCCTGCGCACGGATGATGACTTCGCCAACAATCCGGCGGCGGCTTATCCGCACCTGAACCACGTTCTGGTGCTCGACCTCGAGCCGACGCTGAACCAGGAGAAGTTCAAGGACATCAGGATCAGCAAGTGAGGGGCCTGTCAGAGGAACAAGGAGGATAAGCGATGCCGAATCCCTACCGCAGCACCGTCACCATCGACGGCACCAAGTTCGAGGCCATCAGCACGCAGGTCGTCTTCACCACCGACAAGGACAAGGCGGGAATGCCCGAGATGGGCAGCCTGAAGACGCGCATCCGCGTCTGGGCCGACTTCCATGACGACAAGAACCTGCCCTATTCGAGCCTGCAGAAGTTCTTCGACCTGGCCAATGTCGTCACCCGCGACAAGATCAAGGACATCAAGATCGAGTTCTGGAAGGACGACAGCCACGAGGACGCGCTCTGCTGCTACAAGTTCAAGGGCTGGATCTCCAACTACGAGGTCTCCAATCCGCCCGTCGAAATGGCCGGGACGGGGCAGGGCCTGAACCATATGCTCGTGCTGGATCTCGAGCCCGTCCTGAACCAGCAGAACTTCCAGGAGATCAGCTTCACGACCTAGTCCGCCGGCGCGCCGGTTGCGGGCCGCGCGGCTTCGGGCTGCGGCGGCCCGCAACCGTCAGAAAGGAGAGGCTGCCATTCCCTTCATCGCGTTCCCTCTCCGGCTGGAAGGCGGTTTCCTGAAGCGGACCGGCGAGGCCGAGGCTGTGCTGCGCTTCATCGAGATGATGGCGCGCACACCCGGCGGCAGTTGGGCCGGCTGCCCCAGCTTCGGAGTGCGCCATTTTTTCGAAAACATGCGGCTGCGGCCCGAGGGGTTGCGGCAAGCCGAGAAGGCCATCAACGACACGCTGGCTGATCTCGGCATCACGCACTACCGGCTGAAGTCGATCCAGAAGGAGCCGGGACCCAACCCGGACGTCGATGTGTATACCCTGACGATCGTTTCCACCGAGGATCCGTCCATGACCTGGACTTCCCGCCTCGGCGATTGACAGCCCAGCAGGGCTCCGGAGGGCGCGACAGCCGCCCCTGGAGCAGAGAAAGAGGATGCCTTACCAGCGCGCCACGGCCATCGAGATCGACAGCAAGATGCGGGAGGACTTCCGCAAGCGCCTGAAGGAGTACGGCGTCAGCGCGGAAACCACCGATCCCGTGCTTGCGGTGCTGTTCCGCACGTTCGCGCAGCAGCTGGAGAACCTGTACAGCGACACGGGGCGCATCCGGTTGGCGCTGCTCGACGAGCTGATCGCGGGTCTCGGCATCGAACCGCGCAAGGCGCGCCCGGCCCAGACGGTGGTGCGGATCCTCGGCGCTACGGCGCCTCTTCACATCGATGCCGGGGCGGTGCTGCGGAGCCAGGCGCCGTCGGGCGAGCGCTTCAACTTCAGCACGGACGCACCCATGACGGTCAGCAATGCGCAGATCGTCTTCGGCGCCGCTTACGAAAAAAACCAGCTGCGCCTGCTGCCCGGCGTGGAGATGCCGGAGCGATTCCAGGCCGCCCGCCCGGCGCTGGATCCGGTGAAGGTGAACCTCGGGCCGAATCCGGCCCTGTTCCTCGCCATCGAACCGCCGCCCAAAGAGCACCTCAGCGGCCACAGCTTCTATTTCGAGATGACACCGGACGCGCGCCCCGTGCAGGAGGCGCTGGCGAATGAAACCTGGTGCCTGGCCGGGCCTCACGGGGAGTTCTCCGCGCCGGGGCTCCTGCGGCCGCGCCCCGCCAATGCCGGGCTGCGGCGGCTGGAGTGGCTGGTGCGCGCGGGAGCGGCGCCGCAGGCCGAAGAACTGCTCGACAAAACGCCCACGCTGCCTCCGGGCTTCTACGCCGGGCGCGTCTTTCTTCTGCCCGCGATCCCTCCGGAGCGCCAGTTCGTCTGCGCCGTGCCGCGCGGGCTGGATGCGCCGCTCGCGCGCATTTTCGGGCGCGAGGCGCAGCAGCTGTTCGCGCAGCCGCGGGCGTGGATCAAGATCACCTTCCCGCGCGACCTGCCCCCGCTGCACACCGCTATCGGCGGCGTCTTCTTGCACGCCATCACCGCCTCCAACGTCGAGTGCTTCAACCAGACCATTGTGTTCGAGAAACACGGCACGGCCATTCCGATCAGCCGCGAAGGCGGCACAGACTGGCAGCTGGTGTCGCCGCTGTCGCTGATCGGGGAGAATGACACTCCCTACCTCGACGAGATGGCCCCGTCCACGGATCCCTGCGTAGGCCGCTATGCGATCCGCAACGGCCGCATCGAAATCACGCCCGCGCGCTGGCCGGACGGAAGGCCGCAGTCGCAGGTGAACGTGCGCGTGTGGATCAGCGCCGGCGAGGCAGCCAATCAGGTGGGGCCGGGCATGATCACCTCGATCGAGCTGAAGGGCGCGGGATCGGCGCTGCGCGTGCTGAATCCGACCTCTGCCGCGGGCGGCACCAGCAGCGAGTCGTTCGCCACGGCGCAGGAGCGCTTCGCCGCGGCGCTGCTGTCGCGGGACCGCGTCGTGACGCGCGCCGACCTGTTCGCCGTCGTGCGCGCCTTCGACCGGAGGATCCGCGATGCGCGCATCGCTTCCGCGGTGGAGCGCGTGGGAGGAGCGCTGCGGCGCGTGGAGCGCGTTACGGTGGCGCTCGACCGCGAGGATTTCACGGACCCGGATCTCGAAGCCCGCTACCTGCGCGAGGAGCTCCACGAACTGCTGGCTGCGCGGTTCCTCCATGACATCGACCTGAGCGTGCGCACGGAGTGGATCGAGTCATGAGCCTCGTGATGCCGGATCTCTCGTCGAGCTTCCACGGCTTCCATCACACGGTGGACTCGGCGCTGGAAGTGTTGTCGAACCTCGGCATCTCGGCCAGCCGGATCACTCTGTCGATGGAGGGGCCCGGATATCCGTCCCGCTGGGTGGTGGCGCAGTCGCCAGCGGCGGGCGCGGAGCTGCGGCCGGGCGATTCGATCCAGTTGCGCATCGCCGGGCTGGGCTATTTCCATCATTTGCCCGTTGCATTCTGGGACTCGGGCGGCGAGGCCGAAATCGGTACGCGCGAGATCGTCTCGGTGATCGATGATCCGTTCCAGAAGGCGGCGCACTGGCTGCGCGAGGGCGCCCGGCTGTTCGACATCAGCGAGCGCAATCTGGATGCCTGCGCGCGGTGGATTTCTCTGTTCGGCCTCGACCCCGAGCAGTGGCCGCAGGAGTTGTGGTTCCGCCTGTCGCTGCTGCTGCCCAGCCTGCAGGCGCTGGCAGGGAAGGAACGGGGCATCCGCTTTGCCCTGCAGCTGCTGCTGGATTTGCCGCTGGAAACGATCCGCCGCAAGCCGCGCGTGCGCTACCTGGCAGAGGAGGATCTGAGCCTGCTCGGGGAAACGCACAGCCGGCTAGGCGTGGACTACGCGCTGGGCGATCACATCGAGGATCTGGCGCAGCTGGTGCTGGTCATTGGACCAGTGCCGTTGGAGACCTACTACAAGTTCCAGCAGGAGGATCAGCGCTATCTCCTGAACGCCACGCTGTATCTGGTGACTACTTGCCACCAGCGCTGGACGGTGGAGTGGAGCGTGGCCGACCGCAGCCGCGCGCCGCGGCTCGGCGTGGAAGGGCTGAACTCCCGGCTGGGGCTGAACACGTGGCTGGGCGCCGACGCGCCCGGGGGAGCCGCACCATGAGACCTGCGTACCTGAAAGTGACCTTCGACGGGGCCGATATCCACGATTTGAGTCCGGGGGCCATCCTGGAGGAGGCCCGCATCGAATACGGCATTAACGAGCATGCCCGGTGCACGCTTTATTACCGTCAGACGCCGGATCAGCGCTTTCCCATCGAGGACTTGCTCGGGAAACCTCTTGAGGTCATCGCCGTCGATGCCGGGGGCGCAGAGCTGAAGATCTTCGTGGGCGAGACAGTGGAGGTCGAGCTCGATTACGACATCAGCGGCTCCTGGAACCTGCGCGTGGAGGGCGCCTCGCTGACTCTGCGCATGGATCTTACGCCGCGCCACCGCTCCTACGAGCCTGCTGAATTCCGGGAACACTTCATCCGGGCAGCGGGCTTCTCCGGGCTGAGAGTCCATTTCGACGCCACGCGCCCGGAGCTTGGCGCACGTGGCGGCCTGCTGCAGATTGGAGAAACGGACTTCGAATTCGTCCGGCGCTTCGCCGATCTGGCCGGCTGTGCTCTTCGTGCGACCGCTCGCGGATTTCACATTCTAGACAGATTCATGGATACCGGATGCAGCGTCGAGTGGAGGTCGGAAGGAGGACTGCTCGATTTTCGCCTCGTCGGCCGGCTCGCCCCGCGGGAGTTCCGGGGCTGGATCTACAACAGGCGCGAATCCATGAGCTACATCGAAACCCGGAGCGTTTCGCCGCCGCAGTTCGGCCCCGCAGCCGGGCTGATCAGCGCGGCGGAGGAACAGTCCTCCGAGCGGCAGTGGCGGGGGGAACTTGTGGATCCACTGCTCGCCCGCAACCAGAGAGGACTTCAAGCCGTGCTCGACCTCGAGTCGCAGCGCGCTGCGCAGAGCCGCGTCTATGGGCGCGGCATCTCCCGCGAGGCGTCGATCCTCGCGGGTAATAAGCTCACAATCAACGGCCCCATTGACACCGCAGGTGAATGGGGCGTTCTGAAGGTAGTCCATCACTGGACAAGCGATGGGTATTGGAATGAATTCATCGCCTCGCCCTTCGAGCGTCCTTTGGAGTGGAACCGCCCGGTGCGGCGCCCATGGACAGGGCTGCTGGTGGCCCGGGTCACGCGCCTTGGCGAGGGCGGCCAAGCCGGGAGAGTCCAGGTCCAGTTTCCGTGGGCTGAAGGCGAGCCCTGGTTCTGGGTGCCGTTCCTTTCCCCCAACGCCGGACCCAATCGCGGGGTGTACTTCTCTCCGGAAGTGGGCGACGAAGTTCTCATTGGTTTCGAATTCGGCGACACCACCCGTCCGGTGATTCTGGGCAGCGCCTGGAACGGAGTCCACCCCCCGCCAACCGCCGCCGTGCACGGCGGCGAGTACGCCAACAACGACGTCAAGCGGATCGTTACGAAGAGCGGCAACCGGCTGGTGATGGACGACAAGGAGGGCAAGGAGACGATCGTCCTCGCCACGCCGCAACATGTCCGCGTGTCGCTATTCGACGAGGGGTCCAAACTGCTGCTTCACTGCGATGGCGACATTCACATCCATGCTGGCGGCACCATTCACATGAAGTGCAGCCAGTTCTTGAGGGAAATCGGATAAGGAGGAACCATGAGCCTGTTCGACGGACGCATCAAGACAGGAACGAGAATCGACCTCGAGGGGGACGACTTTTCGCCCAACATGGGCGCGCTGGTGGGATCCTCCTACAAGGAGGACGTGCTCAACCATGGAACGCTGAATCAGGTGGTGATGGGGAATGTCACTCGTCAATTCCTGCTCAATGAAACCATCACCGTCGCCGTGAACCAGAGCCTCACGGTCGGCGCCAACCGGTCCGCCACGATTGGCGTGAACGACTCTCTCACCGTGGGGGCCAACCTGACCGAAACGGTGGGCGGCATGGTGACGCAGACGTTTGGCGGCGGCCAGATGACCACCTGCGCCGGGCCGCATATGCGGACGGATGTCTCCTCCAGCGTGTGGATGTGCCCTTCGGGAACGTTCATCAACAGCGGCGATATTTATGAGTCCAAGCTGACCAATTGCGCTTTCTATCTCTTCCAGCAACAAAATGTGGCCACAGCTGTGGATGTCTTCGGGTTGAAGAGTGAAGTGGTCATAGCCAAGAACAAGAGCGAGGCGCTCCAGACCAAGCTGCAGAACCTTTCCAACAAGATGGTGGCCGGGCTCCACAACGCAGCCAAGGCGACGTGCATCGCCATTCACCTCATGCGGTCCGACATGACGGGAGCTCATCCGGAAGTCCGCGCCGTCCGACCGGCCGTGGGTGTCGAGATCAGCGCGCCGCCTTCCTCCATGCCAGGAGTCCAGTGATCCGATGTCCGAACTTTCCGACACCAGCCGTTCCGCCGATTCGAAGAAGGAGAATCCGTGGTGGCCTTTCCGCCGGGCCGACAGCCTGGTGGGCTCCTCCATGTTCTGGCTGCCTGTATCCAACTTCCCGGTCCGCAGCCAGGAGAAGCAGTGGCTGCTCGGCTTTTTCGTTTTGTTCAGCGAAGGGCTGAAAAGAACGCTGGAATTCCGGCAGGAGAATTTCCTGAACTTCGATTACATCTACCCTCATCTTCAGGATCTTTTCTTGCGTCACACGCTGGAATTCAATCCGATCACAGGAATGCTCGTGGAGCCATCCAAACCGCCCTTCCGCCCGCCCACGGAAGAGCAGCTCTGGGAGATGATGGAATCCGGCGACGCCTCGAAGATCCGAAACGCTCCCAAGAACATCGCCTACTGGCTCGGGAAGAAGAAGGGACCTCGCCAGATGGAGGTCTTTTTCGGCTATGGAGCGATGGTTTCCCTGTGGCTGCCGGTCACCGACGAGACTCGCCCGCCCGATTTCCGGCTGCCCAAGAAGGCGCTCAAGAATCCGGCGTTCGCCGGAATGGACCTGGAGGCGGAAATCGAGTTCACCTACTCCCTGCGTGATCCGTTCCTGCCGAAGAGCAAACAGGTCTTCGCACCGGATCTTGCCGATGATCCCCAGTACGGGGGCATGCCTTTTGCGGTTCCTCTGCTCTCCGCCCAGGAGATTTTCTACGCCCGGGGCGAGCAGCGGGAAGCGTGGCTCCAGTTGTTCGGGGCTTATGCTGTGGAGAGCCGGGCGGATCACGGGATCATTCTGTGGGGCGTCAAGGAGATTGAGCCTGTGATCCAGGAATGCCTTTCGATTCTCCACGAGCAGAAATTGATTTACCCGACGGTGCCGCAGCCATGAAGAAGAAGTTCCCGTGGAAACCCGTCGTAAACCGGCTCCCTTCTCCGGATGGCTGGACGCTTTTCCTTCTCCGGTATCCGAAGGATGTGCCTCTCGAAGACGAAGACAGAGGTGTCGTGCAACGGATTGCTCAACAGCTTCTGCCAGTGGCAGCGCGGGAATTCCCGGGATTCCATCCTCACGGACTGGTCCAGTACAACCAGCTGAACCGTGGCAATGCCGCCGCTGTCATGGGCAGCAAGTTCATGGCGTGGGGCATGGATTCGGGTCTCGGCTACTGGCCTCATCTGGATCCGCCGACGCTCTGGACCGAGGAGGATTTCACCGAGCTCGACATTGGCGAAATGCCGAGGCCCCTGATGCATCAGGTGTTCGGCATTCACAAGGGCATGCCTGCGATCCTCGAAGCCTTCGACCTGCTCATTGGGCTTGGCCCCATGGTCTTCACGCTTTCCGAAGATTCCGTCCAGAAGGTGAAGGAACGCGCCACGGCCCTGTTCCAGCCGCTCATCCAGGAGCCCGCGCTGAAGATGTTCCCCTACTGTTACCCGCTTCTGTGCGCAGCGACGTTCGATCCGAAGCACGCGGAACGGCTCGAGGAGTGGACCTGCGGCATTCATTTCTTCCTCCGGGAAAGCCCGGAGGAAAAGGGAATTTTCATTGCCTCCAGACGCCCGCTCGACCGCGTCTGGCAGGCCACCGGGGCGGTGCAGGCCGAACCTGGCGTCTGGACCTGGCCTGCGGAACCGCCCGAAACGGCCGAGAAAACAGGAACAACCCGATGAACTCCTCCGATCTCAAATTGAGAAGCGTGAACTGGGAGCACGGAATGCTCCTCACGCCGGACCATTTTCTCCGGCAGGAGCGGTATTTCGACTCCCTGTTTCTGTGGACGTTGCGCTATATGACGAACGCGCGGGGGCTGGTGGGCCCCGGGCCGCGCGTTCCGGAAAATGAAATCGGCGCCGCGCGCTACGACCCGGTGGTCAGCCTGCATGAGGACGAAGAGCAGCTCACCATCACCGTGTCACAGTGCCGCGGCATCACCCCCGCGGGCTGCATCGTGGACATCGATCCATCGTGTCCCGTGACGCGCAGCTTCCCGCGCGCGGATCTCGAGGGCGTGCAGGAAGCGCCCGTCTACATCGTCGCCACGCCTCACGACAAGTCTGCCGCCGAAGGGGAGACGGACGAGTTCAACCCGCAGATGCAAACCGAGCGGCAGTGGAACTACCGCATCAGCCTTCAGCCATCCGCCGATTCGATCCCGTTTGCTCTGGTAGCGGCGCAGATCCGGCGGCAGCGCTATGGCGCAGGCTACGAGAAAAATCCGGACTTCATCCCCGCCTGCACGACCATGGCCTCCCACAGCGAACTCGCCGCAGGCTACCGCAAGATCGTCGAGGAAGCCACGTTCCTCGCCGAGCGCTACGCCGAGCTGCACCGCGCCATGCGCGAATACCTGATTCTCTTCACCGAGCGCGGCATCGAGACCGAGGTCGACACGCAGACCGTGCAGTTCGTCGACCGCATGGTTGCGGCGCTCCAGGATCTCGTCTACGAGCTGCTCGACTACACACAGCCGCCGCAGCGCTTCTTCGGGCAGCTGCGGAAGTTCCTGCACGCTGCAGCGGTCTATTTCGACCTCACGCCCGGCTTGCAGACCTATTACGAGACGCTGAAGGAGGTGGGCGAGACCGAATTCATCCAGCTCATCAACCAGCAGAAGCGCATCCTGCGCATGACCCGCACGTGGCGGGTGCAGGACGATCTCGGCATCGAGGTTCGCTCCGCGCTCTCTTCGCTGGCGGCGCTGCAAAGGCTCGAGCGGGCGCTCGAGGGGAAGTACGTCGACTTCCGCGTCAGCCCGCAACTCGAGGCGATGAACTTCGTCTTCGACCGCGGCGGCAATGTGCTGTACAAGCTGGCCGCCAAGCCCAGCCGCGTGCAGGGCGTCGGCGACGACATGGTGACCTTCTTCAGCCAGCTGCGGCTGGAAGGCCGCGACAAGTACCGCCTGATTCTGGTGGGCGAACTGAACGCCACGTTCGAAAAGGGCACGAGAATTCCCGCCGAAATCCGCATCAATGAAGGCAGCGGCTTCCAGCGCGCCCCGCTGAATCTGATCAGCGAAGCCGTGATTCCGGGACAAACGAATTTCGAATACGACTTCGAGGCCCCCGACGTGCCCACGATCACCGACCTGCGCGTGGCCGTGCCGGCGCACATTCCGATCCGCACGGCGCTGCTGTTCAGCCGGCACCGCTTTTATGCGGGCCGGGCGCAGGAGCCCGCGGCGCGGCCCGCGCAGCCGATGGAGCGGATCGTGGAGCCTGCGGCGCCGCCTCCGCCGGCTGCGCCCCCGCCGCCTTATGCTCCTCCTCCGCCTCCCCCTCAGGCCGCACCGCCGCAATATCCGCCGCCTCAGGGGGCGCCGCCCGCTCCGCCCTTTGGCGCGCCGCCGCGCCCCGCGCCCTATCCGCCGCCTCACGTTGCCCCGCCTGCGGGCGCGCCTCCTGCGGCGCCGGCTTACCAGCCGCCGCAGCCGCCCGCCGAGGAACCGAAGCGGGGCGGGGCGCCGTGGGAATTCTTCCGCCGCGCGCCGGCGGCGCCGGAGCCCCCGGCTCAACCGCCGCAGGCGCCCCCCGGGCGCCCTGCGCCCCCGCGGCCGCGTTTCGATCAGGAAGAGCCGCCGCCCCCGCCTCCGCCGCGCCGGCGCCGGCTCGAGTAGGTGATTCGCGGGGCGCCTGCCGGCGCCCCGCCCGGATGTGATTCAGGTTGTCATTCCTTCAATCTTCAGGAGGACCCCAGTGGCCATCGACCTTGACAAGATCTCCAACGAGCTGGAGGAAGCCCTCGAACGCTCCCGGATGCTCGCCGAGCAGCGCAAGCAGGCGCAGATCACGCCGCTGCACATGCTGTTCGTGCTGCTGGACGCCGAGTCGCCCCTTGCGGCGCTGCTGGAAAAGTCGGGCATCGCGGTGGAGGCGCTGCTTGAGACCTTCGCCACGCGCCTGAACACGGAGCGGAACTTTCCGCTGGAGCCTGGCCGCCGCCCCACGGCAAGCTCCGCGCTGCGGAACCTGATCGAGAAGTCCTTCGAGATGATGGAGCGCCGCGGCGCCGAGCGCGCCGAGCCGATCGACTTCATCATGGCGGCCGTCGAATACGGCGAGGAGGCCTTGCGCGGCGACCTGCGCCAGAATGGCCTCACCAAACAGGCGATCGAAAAAACCGTGGAAAGCCGCGCCGAAATCGGCGAGACTTTGGGCGAAAAACAGGCTGGAAAATCCATGCCCGGCGCCGCGCCCAAGCCGCTTTCCGGCGGGAAATTGCTTGAAAAATACGGCCGCGACCTGACTGCCGCCGCGGCGCGCGGCGAGCTGATGCCTGTGATCGGCCGCGACGACGAGATCCGGCAAGTGATCCAGACGCTGCTGCGCAAGAGCAAGAACAATCCCGTGGTGGTCGGCGAGCCCGGCACCGGCAAGACGGCGATCGCCGAGGGGCTGGCGCAGCGCATCGCCGCCGGCGACGTCCCCGAGTCGCTGAAGAAGTGCAAGGTGATCGCGCTGGACCTCACCGCCATGGTGGCGGGCGCGAAGTACCGCGGCGAATTCGAGGAACGGATCAAGGGGGTGGTGGACGAAGTGCGCGCCCGCAAGGGCGAAATCATCCTGTTCCTGGACGAGCTGCATACGCTGGTGGGCGCGGGCGGCACCGAGGGGGGCATGGACGCCGCCAACATCCTGAAGCCTGCGCTGGCGCGCGGCGAGCTGCGCTGCCTGGGCGCGACCACGTTCGATGAGTACCGCGAAAAGATCGAAAAGGACGGCGCGCTGGCGCGCCGCTTCGACGTGGTGCAGATCAAGGAGCCGACCGACGAGATGATGATGGTGATGCTCCGCGGGCTGCGGCCGCGTTTCGAGGCCTTCCACGGCGTGAAGCTCACCGACGACGCCCTGCAGGCGGCCATCAAGCTCAGCCGGCGTTACATCCGCGGGCGCTGGATGCCGGACAAGGCCATCGATGTGGTGGACCAGGCGTGCGCGCGCATCCGCATGCAGAAGGAGTCCAAACCCACGCACATCGACCAGAAAGAGCGCCTGCTGCTGCGCAAGAAAGCGGAGCTGGAGGCTTTGGAGTCGTCGGCATCGACGCCGGCGGCGCTGCGCGCCGTGGAGGCGTTGCGCAACGAGATTGCCGTTCTGGAGCCCCAGGTGACGAAGCTGGTGGAGGAGTGGAACAACCAGAAGAACGCGCTCGACATGCTCCAGAAGACGAAGCAGGCGATTCAGGAGCAGTCGGCGGCGCTCGAAGCGGCGGAAAAGAAGGGCGACATCGCCAAGGCGGCCGAAATCCGTTATGGATCGCTGAAATACCTGGAGCAGCAGCTCGCGGATCTGGAAAAGCAGACGGCGCACGTCAGCCTGGTTCCGGACACGGTAATGCCGGAGCACGTCGCGGAAGTGATCGCCGAGATGACCGGCATCCCTTCGAGCCGGATGATGGAGAGCGAGAAAGAACGGCTGATGAAGCTCGAGGAGCGGCTGCGGGAGCGGGTCTTCGGCCAGGACGAGGCGGTGTGCGCCGTGGCCGACGCCGCGCGCCGAATGCGCGCCGACCTCCAGCCCGGCCGCAAGCCCAACAGCTTCCTGTTTGTCGGCCCCACCGGCGTCGGCAAGACGGAGCTGGCCAAGGCGCTGGCCGAAGCGTTGTTCGACGACGAGAACGCGCTGATCCGCATCGACATGGGCGAGTACAAGGACAAGAGTTCGGTGTCCGGCCTGATCGGCAGCCGCCCGGGGCTGGTGGGCAGCGAGGAAGGCGGCTTCCTCACCGAACAGGTGCGCCGCAACCCGTATTCGATCGTGCTGTTCGACGAGGTGGAAAAGGGCGCGCCGGAGATCCTCGACCTGCTGCTTGGCGTGCTGGACGAAGGGCGGCTCACCGATGCGAAGGGCCGCTTCTGCGATTTTTCGAACACGATGGTGCTGTTCACGTCCAACCTTGGCGTGCGCGAGGCCATCGAAACCACGGACGACCCGGAAGAGCAGAAGAAGGTGATCGTGGAGGTGGTGAAGCGCAGCCTGCGCCCCGAGCTGTTCAACCGCATCGGGCAGGTGGTGACGTTCAACCCGCTCACCGAGCGCGAACTGGAATCCATCGTGATGAAGAACTTCAACCAGGTGCGCAAGAAGCTGGCCGAGGACCGCGAGATCGGACTGGAAATCACGCCGGAGGCGCTGGCCTACATTGCGAAGGAATCGTACGACCCTGCGTACGGCGCGCGCCCGGTGCAGCGGACGATGCAGCAGCTGGTGCTGTCGCCCCTGGCCAGCATCATCTTGTCCGGCGAGGCAGCCTCCGGGCAGACCATCACGATCGGCTATGATCCCGGAGAGGAGAAGGTCCTGGAAGGCGCCGAAGGCGCCGAGCCGGTGACGGTGCGGGAGGGCGAGGGATTGACCTTCAGCGTCGTAACGCCGGATTGAGGAAGCCGGCGGCCGGCAGATCCGGCGGGATTCTGCGTTATCTCAATGGGGGACGCTGGCAGCCGGCCGGGAGAGGAACGAAGATGAAACGGTTCATCGCCATGGCAGCATTGCTGGCGCTCGCGGGCCGGCTGCCCGGCCAGGCGCCCGGCGACGGATGGATCGTCCTGCACGACGGCGAATCCCATCACGGATGGACGCCATCGGGCGGTGCGTGGTCGGCTGCGCGCGGCGTGCTGGTGGCCGACGGCAGCAGCGCGGGCACGCTGCGCTCCAACACGCCGTTTGCGGACTTCGTCCTCCAGTTCGAGATCCGGGCTGAGAAGAACGCCCATGGCGCGCTGTATGTCCGCGCCGCGCGCGAAGGGAACCCCAAGGAGACCGGCTGGGGCGTGGAGTTCTCCTCGTTGGCTTCCAGTTCCTGGGTGCCTGTCGAGGTCGAGGCCTCCGGCGCGGGCGTGGGAGTGCGGGCCGCTGGCCGCATGGTGGATCACTCTTCCAGCCCGGTGGCGCCGGCGGGCTTCATCTTCCTGGACGCCAAGCCCGGCGGCAGGGTGGAGATCCGGAATTTGCGGTTGCGGCTCCTGAAACCGGACGCGCTCTTTAACGGCAGCGACTTGTCGGGATGGAAATCCACGGGCGAGCCCGCGAAGCAGAGAAGCGGTCTGGGGAAGCTGTTCGGCGGCGGCAAACCGAAGGAGGCCAAGTGGAGCGTCGTGCGCGGCATGATCCACGGCGCCGAGGGCCCCGGGCAGCTGGAGTCGCTGCTGCAGTTCGGCGATTTCATCCTGCAGGCGGATGTGCGGATCAACGCGAAGCGGCCGGACCAGCGCCGCCGTTACGCGGTCCTGTTCCGGGGCGATCCGGGGCAGCTTGGCACCGGGTATGAAGTGAACGTCCAGCCGGGAGCGATGGGCGCGCTGATGGGGCTGACGACGGCGCGCAAGAATGTGGGCGCGGTGAACCAGTTTGTCACGCTGACCATCGCCGCCCATGGCCGCCACATCCAGGTGTGGGCCGACGGAATTTCCGTGACAGACTTCAACGACGCGCGTCCGGAGGGCACGAATCCGAGGAAGGACGCTCGCAGCACGCCGGGAGTGATCGCTTTCTACACGCCGGAGGACGATGCTGATATCGACATCCGCAGCGTCCGCGTGGTGCAGCTGCCGAAGACTTTCGGGCTCGGCCCCAAGAAGACCGAGGTCACTTCCCTGCCCCAGGCGCCCGTGATGCCTTCCCTGCCGGCGATGCCCACGCCGCAGGGGGGCGGCGCACCCGACGCAGGCGCAGCCGCGCTGCAGCAGCAGCTCCAGCAGCAGCAACTGGCGCAGATGAAGCAGGAGCAGCGCACGCAGCAGGAGGCGCAACTTCTCCAGCAGGCGCTGCGAACGTCTGACCCCGCACAGCAGATCGCCATCTTCGACCAGATCCTCGCCCTGAATCCGAACAACCAGGTCGCCTTCAATGGGCGCAAGGAAGCTGTGGCGAAGCTGGAAGAGCAGCAACGCAAGGCCGCCGAGCAGGCTGCCGCCGCCAGCCAGCAGGAGCAGGCCGAGCAGGAAAAGCAGATGACGCTTGCGCAGAGCATCCAGTCGGCAGAGGCTGCTTTTCTCGCGGGCAACCTGATGGCTGCTGAGAAGGCGCTGAACGCCGCCGAGCGGATCGCTCCGGACAACCCGCAGGTGCAGGCGCTGCGGTCGCGGCTGAACTACGCCAATCAGCGGCGTTCCTCGATCCTGGCGCTTGGCGCCGCCGGACTCGGCACCGGATGCATCGCTCTTCTGGCGTGGATTTTCGCCGCGCGCCGCCGCCGCGACCCCTACATCGAGGTCGTCGCCGGTCTCGACAAGGGCAAGCGGTTCAACATCGACAAGGAGGTCGTCCTGATCGGCGCCATCCCGGAGGACGGGGGCACGAAGAACGACATCGTGCTGCGCGACGCCGAGCGGATGATTTCGCGCTTCCACGCCCAGATCCACTACAAGGACGGCAAGCTCTACATCGTGGACACGAACAGCTACAACGGAACGTTCGTGGACAAGAAACGGCTTGAACCGGGGAAACCTGTGCCGCTCAAAGGCGGCTCCCGTGTCACCTTCGCCGGCACGTGCACTGTCAAGATCGGTTTCGAAAGGCGCAAAAAGAAGAAGTAGCCTCGCATCCGGGCCATAGGTGGAATTGCAGTGGCTTGCCGCGCGGCATCCGCTTTGTCCGCTTGTGCCACCCGAAGATCGCGGCGCTCCCCTCTTCCTCCGGAGCAGGTCTCCGGGAAGACGAGCCCCGGAACAAAGTCTTCGGGGGCAAGCCGGCGCGCCACGCACATCTCGGGCAGGAAGAGCCTGTCAGACGCCGCCCGTTCGTGAGCCCGAACCCGCGGCTCCCGATGCCGCCGGTCCCCGCGTGGCCAGTCCTCCTTCCCCGCTCCGCAGAACCGCCTGCGCGCGTTCCTGTATCTGCTGCAAACCCGGTGCTGACTTTCTGCAGGAAAGGTGTATTCTGAATCCGGATGTGATTTCCATTGCTGTGCCGATCCGCTTTTGAGGGAGAAAGCGATGCCTGTATTCGACGGAAAGACAAAAACAGCGACCCGCATTCCCCTGGATGGAGACGACTGGACTCCCTCCATGGGAGCCCTGGCCAAGGACCAGAGCCCTGCGGAGAAAGCCCTGATTCATGGAGATCAGGATCGGGTCATAGAGGGGAATCTCACCAGTCTGGTGATAAAGTCCCGCACTTACCGGACGAACCAGGACTGCAGCAACACAATTCGGGGGAAGCACGTCATCAAAGAGGGCGGTGATTTGCACCACTTCACGGGCGGCAACCATCGGAGAGATGTTGCCGGTGCAGCCATTTTGTCATTTCTCGGCCCTGTCACATCCACCTACATCTCTCCTTTGACCGAGAATCATCTGCAACAGAGGATTGTGAACGAACCGACAACAAAGTTTGAATACGCGCAGCAGTCGCTGAAGCAGCATAACATCGAGCTGGAAGCCGCCAGCGCGACCATAGACCTTGCCTTCGCAACGTTCACCGCTGTCGGTGCAGATCTGTATCTGAAGGGCAGCGCGTTCGGACTCACTGGCGTGGGCTACGAAGACACGAAGTTCAATCTCAAAAAGGAGGACGCGAAGATCGAAATCCACTCGACAGTGTATACAAAGCTCGTCATGACCAACATCCACGTGAGCGGCCTGTTCCTGATCAGCGGCACCAGCGTTTCCGCCGGTCCCAAGCTGGCGCCGAATTCTATTTGCATGTGACATGGGATCGGTCTCGTATTTCAATCTCCGGATGCCGGTGGAACACCGGCTGCGCCCCTGGGTCCGGGCCGAGGGGCTCGCCTGGCCCGACCTCTATTGGACGCCCATGTCGGGATTCCCCTTCCGGACTGTGGAAAGAGACTGGCAGACAGCGTTTCTCGCGGAGCTTGCCGGGGAATTGGCCCAGGACGGGCTGCAGCCGCTCTGCTTTCTGGAGGCCACGGTCATCCAGGACGCCGTGGAAAAGGCCTTCCTTTCGGAAGCCCGGGACTTGACTCCTCTGCCGGGCCTGTGCTGGCGGCTGGGGGGGAAACCTCCGGGCCCGCCACCCGTCGAGCTGGCCGACCAGATCCGCAACCAGCAACGCCCCTTCTCATACGGCCTTTTTGCGGATGGGCAGGCGTTCTGGCTGGATCCGCCCGATTTCCACTCCTTCGCCAGCCAGTTTGGCGGCCATGGCGGCCTGATCGTCCTCTTCGCCGCTGCCGTACCGGGTGCGGATCCTCTGGCAGGAATTCCACCCGCTCTTTTCGAAAACCCGTTTGTCAAACAGATGACGCGGGGAGCCGATCTTCGCCGGGAATTGCGTCAGCTGCAGAGATTGCAGGATCCGCGCATGGCGGCTGTCAAACCAGTTCTCGCGAAAGAGTGGGCGGACGGCGTCGATATAGAGAGGATCATTTTTCTTGTTCCGAAGCTGAAAAGCATGGACTTTTTCTCGATCCAGCGCCCCCTGCTGGAGACCGTCATGCAGACTTTCCCGGTGTGTTTTTTCGAGAGCCCTCCCGACGAGGGAGTACTGCTCGCCAGCGCCTTGCCGTTCGCCGACCGCCTGGCGGCCCTGATGACCAAAGTTCGCAGTGCGCTGCGGAACCGGACCGAGGGCGGAAACCAATGAGCGCAGCCGTGTTCCAACTGCTCCTCTTCCCGGAGGCAGGCGGCTGGCACCGGGCAGTAATCCGGGCGCGTCACTGGCCGCTTCCGGATCAGGACCGGCCGGCGTGGCTGGCAATGTACGAGCATCTCCACAGGGTGTTGCTGCCGGACCCGCGGCATCTGATCGCCGGCTTGCAGTTGTGGCGTCTTCATATTGGCGGGGGAGCCGCCCTGTTGAGCCGGAATGCGCGGCAATGGCAGCCGGAGATCGGAGTGGGCGTCTGGCTGGATCAGCCCCCGCCAACTCTTTGGACCGTGGAGGAGTTTTTGAAGGCGGTTCCGGGCGCTGGCATGCGGCCGCCGATCTATGAGGTGGCCCTCCTGGCGCCGGAAAATCGCGACTTTCTCGCCATTTGGCGGGCCACGGGCGGGCGCGGCGCCTGGCTTGCGTTTTCGGTCGCGAACGAGCCCTCCGCATTTCTCCACACGGAAGCGCCCCTGTACAGAAGCTGGATTGAAGAACCCTCGATCGCGGCGTTCGATCACTTCGTGCCGCTTCTGAGAGCTTCCTCTCTGTCCAGCGAGCTTTTCCCGGCCCGCCAGCGCCATCTCGCCGGCGTGCGAAATTACCTGCGGGAGAGCGATGAAGATGGCGGGCTGCTGGTGATTTCAGAGATTCCGGTCCAGCCGATTCTGGAGCAGATCGCGCCACTCGAGCCTTCGTTTCCCTCCGCTGGCGCGCCGGCAGCTTTCCGGTTCCCGTTCGACCCCTCTGGCACCCGTTGACAGCCACGGAAACAACGTCTGGAGTTATCATATTGCGGTAAGCATCGCATCCTGCGCGGGGCGCTTGCGGGAGGGCTCCACGAGCCGTGGCTGAGGAATCTGTCACCCAATTGCTTGAGCGTGTGCGGCAGGGAGACGGCAATGCCGTCGATGCCCTCATGCCGCTCGTCTACACGGAACTGCGGCGGCTGGCCCGTTCTTATCTGGGCGCGGGCGGGCGCGACCGCACCTTGCAGGCCACGGCGCTGGTCAACGAGGCCTACATCAAGCTGGTCGAAAGCGAGGCGCGGAACATTCAGAACCGCACGCATTTCTTCGCGCTGGCGGCGCGCGTGATGCGGCAGATCCTGATCGACTACGCGCGCGCCAAGGCGGCGCAGAAGCGCGGCGGCGGCGCCGAGAAAGTGGAGCTGCGCGAGGAGGTGGTCTCCCTCGACCACGACGCCACGCAGGTGCTGGCCATCCATGAAGCGCTGGAGCGGCTGGCGCAGCAGGACGAACGGAAAGCGCGGCTCATCGAAATGCGCTTCTTCGGCGGCATGACGGCGGAGGAGTCCGCCGAGGCGCTGGGGCTCACGCCGGCGCAGGTGTACCGCGAACTGCGGCTGGCGCAGGCGTGGCTGCACAAGGAGCTGTCCGCTTGAGCCCCGAGCTTGAGCGAATCTTCCACGAAATCGCTGACCTGGATCCGGAAGAGCGCCGGCGCTGGCTGGACGAGCACTGCCCCGACCCCGAATTGCGCGCCGAAGCGGAGAGGCTGGTCGAATTCGATCAGGGGTCGGAGGAGTTCCTGCTTCGCCCGGTGCGGAACCTCGCGGCGCAGATCGAGCCGCCCGTGGCGCCGCCGCGGGAGCGGGTCGGTCCGTGGCGCCTGAAGCGCCCCATCGGGCGCGGCGGCATGGGAACCGTCTACGAGGCGGAACGGTTCGACGGCGAGGTGCTGCAGCGGGCGGCGATCAAGTTCGTGCCGCTCGCGCTGCGCTCGGCGGCAGTGCTCGAAAGCTTCCGGCAGGAGCGGCAGATCCTGGCGGACCTGAACCACCCCAACATCTGCCGCCTGATCGACGCGGGCACCACCGCCGACGGCTCGCCCTACCTGGTGATGGAGCTGATCGAGGGCGTGCCCATCGATCAGTGGTGCCGCGAGCACAACCTGGGCCCGCGGCAGATCGTCTCGCTGTTCCTGAAGGTCTGCGCGGCGGTTTCCCATGCCCACCGCCATCTGGTGATCCACCGCGACCTGAAGCCCTCCAACATCCTCGTCACAGCCGACGGGGAGCCGAAGCTGCTGGACTTCGGCATCGCCCGGCTGCTCGACGCCGACGGGCGCAGCGGCGCCACGACGTTGCGGGCCATGACGCCGGACTACGCCAGCCCCGAACAGCTCGAGGGCCGCCCCATGAACACGGCGAGCGACATCTTCAGCCTTGGGTGCGTGCTCTATGCGCTGCTCACCGGCGAGCCGCCGCGCCGCGACCTCTCGCAGGCGCGCTCCATCACGCTGCCGCGCGCCTCCAGCCGCAAGCCGGAGCTGCGCGGCGATCTCGACAATATCCTGAACAAATGTTTGCAGCCGGAGCCCGAGCGCCGCTATGCCTCCGTAGAAAAGCTGGAAGACGACCTGCGCAACTATCTCGCGGACCGTCCCGTTTCCGCCACGGGCGACTCCTGGTCCTACGTCGCCTTGCGCTTCCTGAAGCGTCACCGTTGGTCGACAGCCGCCGTTGCGGCGCTCCTGATTTCGATCCTCGCCGGCTCAGCAGCCTCCCTCTACCAGGCGCGGCGCGCCGAGCGGCGCTTCCAGCAGCTGCGGCAACTTGCCGGGGATCTCGTCTTCCAGTTCGAGCAGCAGATCCGGGATCTCGCCGGGGCCACGCGGGCGCGGCAATATGTGGTGCGCAAGGCCATCGAATACCTGGAACGTCTGGCTGCGGAGGCGCGTGGCGACGCCGAGCTGCAGTTCGATCTGGCCACCGCCTACCGCCGGATCAGCGAAATCCAGTACGATCCGGCCGCCAGCAGCCTGGGAGACATCGCCGGCGCCGCAGCCAGCCTGGAAAAGGCGCGCGCTTTGCTGGATTCGATCCACGAAGAGACGCCGGAATATTTGCGCGAACGCGCCCGCGTGCTGATCCGGCAAAGCGAGGTGCTGGAGGCGTCCGGGCGCCTGGAGGAAGCGCTGGACCGCGCCCAGCAGGCGCAGCGGATCGCGGATCAACTCCTTCGGGAAGACGCCGCATCGGAGCCCTTCCGCCGCCTGGCATCGCAAGCCGCCTCCCGCCTGGCGCGCGCCTGGAGAAGACGGGGCAACCTCGACGAGGCGCAGCGGGCCATCGAACGCGCCGTCTCGCTGGACCGCCTGTCCAGCGAACGAGGCCCCTCGCTGGAGACAGCGCTGCGCCTTTCCGCAAGCCTCCGGCTGCTGGCAAGAATCCATGAAGCGCGCGGCGATTATGAATCCGCCATACGGGTTCAGAGGGAAGCCAACCGCACGCTGGAAAATCTGCGCGCATCGCTGCCGGGCAGCGCGGCGCTGGAGCGCAACGTCATGGTGGGGCAGTCGCTGCTCGGCTCGCTGCTGCTCTATTTGCCGCAGGAGCGTCGTGAGGAGGCGCAGCGCCTGCTGGAAAGCGCCTGGCTCACGGCGGAGCGGCGCGCCGCTGCCGATCCGGCGGACCTGCGGGCGCAACTCGATCTGCAGGCGACAGCGATCCGCTACGCCGCGGCGCTCGCCGGCACGCGCGACTGGAAGCGCGGGGAGGCGATCCTCGAAGCCGCGCTGGCATCCGCCCGCCGGCTTGCGGCGAACGATCCGGGGCACCGTGAAGCGCGCCTGAATTCCGCCATCGCCGAGGTTTGGCTGGCACAGTTCGCCGCGCTCCATGGATCCCGGGCAGACGAGGAAAAGCACCGCCGCCGGGCATATGACACCTATGATTCCCTGCTGCGGGAAACGCCCAACGATCCGGACGTGCTCCGCCCGTATCTGTCGAACGCCGCCGCACTCGCAGGACTTCTTCCAGCGGACAGGAAGGCGGAGCTGTGCCGGCAATCACTGGAAAGCCGCGCGGACCTCGCAGGCGGCGCGCTCGCAGATCCCGAGGTGCTGCGCGCCTACGAGGAACTGCGCGAATCCTGCCGCCACTGAGCACCCACGCCGCGCCCGGAAATTCAGCTTTCCGCAGCCGCCGGCGCGGGCTCCGGTTCGGGGATCAACCCCGGGATCAGGAAACGGAAGACGTCGTCGATGGTTTCCGCAAACAAGAACTCCATTTCGTTGCGGACATTCTCCGGAAGATCGCGCAGGTCCTTGGCATTGCGCTTCGGCAGCACGACGCGCCGGATGCCCGCGCGGCGCGCAGCCAGCACTTTCTCTTTCACGCCGCCAATCGGCAGCACGCGCCCGGTGAGCGTGATCTCGCCCGTCATTGCCGTGTCGCTGCGCGCCGGCTTCTTCGTGTACAGGGAAGCGAGCGCAACGGCGATCGTGATTCCCGCCGAGGGGCCGTCCTTCGGAATGGCGCCGGACGGGACATGGATGTGCACGCCGTAGTCGCTGAACAGCGCCGGATCAATGCCGTAGGCTTCGGCGTGCGCCCAGAGGTAGCTCTGGGCGGCTTTCGCCGATTCCTGCATCACGTCGCCGAGCTGTCCGGTGAGCGTGAGCCCCTTGCCCTTGGGCAGCAGCATGGCTTCGACGTACAACACATCGCCGCCCGAAGGAGTCCACGCCAGACCCGTCGCCACCCCTGCGGGAAGCTCCTTGCGCGCTTCTTCCGGCAGGTAGGTTTCCGGTCCGAGCAGGTCGACGATCACCTCCGGCGTCATCACCACCGGCTCCGTGCGCCCTTCGGCGAACTTGAGCGCGGCTTTGCGGCACAGGCTGGCAATGTTGCGCTCCAGGTTCCGCAGCCCCGCCTCGCGAGTATAGCTCTCGATGATCTTGCGGATCCCTTCCTCGGGGAACTGCACGAGCTCTGGCGTGAGGCCGGTTTCTTTCAGCTGCCGCGGGATCAGGTAGCGGTTGGCGATGGCCACCTTCTCTTCCTCGCTGTAACCCGCCAGGCGGATCACCTCCATGCGGTCGAGCAAGGGCTGCGGAATGGTCTCCAGCGTGTTCGCCGTGGTGATGAACATCACCTTCGAGAGGTCGAAGGCGAGGTCGAGATAATTGTCGCGGAACGTGTTGTTCTGCTCCGGATCGAGCACCTCCAGCAAGGCCGAAGCCGGGTCGCCGCGGAAGTCGCGGCCGAGCTTGTCCACCTCGTCGAGCATCAGCACCGGGTTTCGCGCGCCAGCGCGGCGGATGGCGTTGATCAGCCGTCCCGGCATCGCGCCGATATACGTGCGCCTGTGCCCGCGCAGCTCGCTCTCGTCATGCATGCCGCCGAGCGAGAAGCGCTCGAACTTCCTCCCAAGAGCGCGGGCGATGGACTGTCCCAGCGAAGTCTTGCCGACTCCCGGCGGCCCGACGAAGCACAGAATGGGCGCCTTCGCCGATGGGTTGCGCTGCAGCACGCCGAGGTGCTCCAGGATCCGCTCCTTGACGTCGTCGAGCCCGTAGTGATCCTCGTTGAGCACCTGCCGCGCCCGCGCAATGTCGAGGTTGTCCTCCGTCTCCGTGTACCACGGCAGTTCGAGCACCAGATCGAGCCACGTGCGGATGACATGCCGCTCCGGGCTTTGATCGGGCAGGCGCTCGAAGCGGCGGAATTCGCGCTCGGCTTCCTTGCGGGCTTCCTCGGGCAGCTTCGCCTCGTCGAGCCGTTTGCGGAGCTCCTCGGCTTCCGCCTTGGCCGGGTCGTCCTCGCCCAGCTCCTGCTGGATCGCTTTCAGCTGGCGGCGCAGCACGTATTCGCGCTGCTCCTTGCTCATCTCCTCCTGCGCCTCGCTGACGATCTTCTGGCGCACCTCGAGGATCCTGGCCTCCTCCGTGATGTACTGCACGGCAAGCTGGAAGGCGTCCTTCAGCGTGGGCGACTCCAGCAGGTGCTGCAGCTTGTCCGATCCGAGATTGAACGCCGTCGCCAGCAGCCACATCAGCTGCTGCGGATCGTCGGCGCTGGAAAGCAGGCCGGAGATCTGCTCGGCCGCCTGCGGGTTGATGCGCTCCAGCGTCTTGGCTGCCAGCTCGAACAGCGCGGTTTGCAGGGCGCGCTCCTCGGTGGAGTGATCGGGCACCAGCGGCATGGGCTGGGCCTTCGCCTGCAAGTACTGGCCCGTGGACTCGATCGACAGCACGCCCACGCGCTCCAGGCCGGAGGCGACGATCTCGATCAGCGAGGGCGTGGAGCGCAGCACCTTGCGGATCTTGGCGTGCGTCCCCACCGAATGCAGGTCGTCGGGACCGGGCAGCTCCGTCTCCGGGTTCTTCTGCGTCAGCAAAATGAGGTGGCCCTCATGATGCTTGATGGCCGCCTCGACGGCGGCGCGCGAGGCATCGCGGCCGACCGACAGCGGCAGGATCAGCTTCGGGAACAGCACCACGTTCTTCAGCGGAAGAACGGGCAGGACCAGCAAATTGGCTTGGGGATTCTGGACGTTCTGTTCGCTCATGGCCACCTCGGTTCCGATTCTGTCAAACAATCAGACGCACGGCGCCGGTCACTGGGTGCGGACCGGCTCGCGCACTTCGATGTCGAGCGCGCCGCGGGCAGCGGTCACATACAGATGCGCCCCGTCCCGGATCTTGCCCTCGAGAATCCGTCTGGCGATCAGCGTCTCCAGCTCGCGCTGGATGGCGCGCTTCAGCGGCCGGGCGCCATATTCCGGCTCGTAGCCCACCAGGATCAGATGGTCCCGCGCCTCATCGCTCAGCTCGAGCGTGATGTGGCGCTCGGCCAGCCGCTTGCGCACGCGCTCGATCTGGATGTCCACGATCCGGCGCAGATGCTCGTGCGACAGCGGATGGAAGATCACGGTCTCGTCGATCCGGTTCAGGAACTCCGGCCGGAAGAACGTGCGCAGGTTCTCCGGCGGCAGGTTCGACGTCATGATCACGATCGTATTGCGGAAGTCCACCGTGCGGCCCTGCCCGTCGGTGAGGCGCCCGTCGTCCAGCACCTGCAGCAGCACGTTGAAGACGTCGGCGTGCGCCTTCTCGATCTCGTCGAACAGGATCACCGCATAGGGGCGGCGGCGCACCGCCTCGGTGAGCTGTCCGCCCTCCTCGAAGCCGACATAGCCCGGCGGCGCGCCGATCAGCCGAGCCACGGTGTGCTTCTCCTGGTACTCGCTCATGTCGATGCGAATCAGGGCGCGCTCGTCATCAAACAGCGCCTCCGCCAGCGCGCGCGCCAGCTCCGTCTTGCCGACGCCCGTCGGCCCGAGGAACAGGAACGAGCCGATGGGGCGGTTGGGATCGCTCAAGCCCGCGCGGGAGCGCTGCACCGCCTCCACGACCGCTTCCACAGCGGCATCCTGCCCCACCACGCGGCGGTGCAGTTCGCTGGACAAGTGCAGGAGCTTCTGCCGCTCGCCCTCGAGCAGGCGGCTGACCGGGATGCCCGTCCAGCGCGAAACCACTCGCGCGATATCCTCCTCGTCCACCTCTTCCTTGATGAGGCGCTCGCGCGAATCCTGCGCCGAGAGCCGCCGTTCCTCTTCAAACAGCGCGCGCTCCAGCTGGATCAGCTTGCCGAACTTCAGCTCCGCCACGCGGTTCAGGTCGTAGGCGCGCTCGGCGCGCTCGATCTCGAGCTTGGTCTGCTCGATCTCCTCGCGCAGCTTGCGGAGCTTCTGCACGGACTCCTTCTCCGCCTTCCAGCGGGCTTCGATCTCCGCCACCTCTTGCGTGAGCGAGAACAGCTCCTCCTCGATCTTCGACAGCCGCTCGCGCGACGCCTCGTCGGTCTCCTTCTTCAGCGCCTCGCGCTCGATTTCAAGCTGCATCTTCCGCCGCAGCTTCTCGTCGAGCTCCGCCGGCATCGAGTCGATCTCGGTGCGCAGCCGCGCCGCCGCCTCGTCGACGAGGTCGATCGCCTTGTCCGGAAGGAAGCGGTCGGAGATGTAGCGGTTCGAGAGCACCGCCGCGGCCACCAGCGCGGCATCCTTGATCCGCACGCCGTGGTGCACTTCGTAGCGCTCGCGCAGCCCGCGCAAGATCGAGATGGTGTCCTCCACCGTCGGCTGATCCACCTGGATGGGCTGGAAGCGGCGCTCCAGCGCGGCGTCTTTCTCGATGTACTTGCGGTATTCGTCCAGCGTGGTGGCGCCGATGCAGTGCAGCTCGCCGCGCGCCAACATCGGCTTCAGCAGGTTGCCCGCGTCCATCGCGCCTTCGGCCTTGCCCGCGCCCACCACCGTGTGCAGCTCGTCGATGAACAGAATGATCTGCCCCTCGCTGGCGGAGACCTCTTTCAGAACCGCCTTCAGCCGCTCCTCGAACTCGCCGCGGTATTTCGCGCCGGCGATCAGCGCGCCCATGTCGAGCGCCACCACGCGCTTCGACTTGAGCCCCTCGGGGACGTCGCCGCGGACAATCCGCTGCGCCAGCCCCTCGACGATCGCCGTCTTGCCGACGCCCGGCTCGCCAATCAGCACCGGGTTGTTCTTCGTGCGGCGGGAGAGAACCTGGATCACCCGGCGGATCTCCTCGTCGCGCCCGATCACCGGATCGAGCTTGCCTTGCGCCGCCATCTGCGTCAGATCGCGGCCGTAATTTTCCAGCGCCTGGTAGGTGGCCTCCGGGTTCTGCGTCGTCACCCTCTGGTTGCCGCGGACCTCCTTGATCGCCTGCTCCAGCCGCTCCCGCGTCACCCCTTGCTCGCGGAACAGCTGCCCCGCGAAACCGTTGCCCGCCTGCAACGCCAGCAGCAGGTGCTCGACGCTGACGAAGTCGTCCTTCATCCGCCTGGCTTCCTGCTCGGCGTTGCCGAGCACGGCGGCGAGCCGCTGCGTCATGTACATGCCCGAGGCGCCGCCGCTGACGGTGACCTTGGGTTGCCGCTCCAGCTCGGTCATCAGCCTGCGGTGGAGCTTCTCGAGGTCGAAGCCCGCCTTCAGCAGGATGTTGGGCGCAATGCCCTGCTCCTGCTCGAGCAGCGCCACCAGCAGATGTTCGTTGTCGATGTGCTGATGGGAGAGCCGGGCTGCCAGGGTTTGAGCGGATCGCAGTGCGTCCTGGGCTTTTTCAGTGAAGCGGTTGAGATCCATGGTGAACTCCGGGTCAGGGTCTCCTGAGACTCAGATTAGCAGATTAGCCTTCCGTTGTCTAGATTCTTTAGCGTGATTCTATCAACCTTTGACGCTATCCCCCTCCAGCCGGTTTCCAGAATCTGCCCCCGGCTGCTCGAGCGGCACCCGCCCTGCTCAGAACAAAGACCTGCTCGCCCTCGCCCTTTTCTTTTCAATGGCTTGCCAGGAATCTTCCGCGAATCCACACCGGACGCTGGCCTGCAATGCTACGCTGGAGAGTTCCGGACATCATGGGCTGGATCGGCTCTTGGTATGCCCGCTGGATGGAGCAGTGGGAAGAAAGGATGTGCTTCGCGGCCACAAACCGCGTGGTGCGCCCGTTCGAGTGGGGGCTGGAATGGACCTCCGGCTGGCCTGTCACCCGCCGGCTCGACTCGGCTGACGGGCTGCCGCCCCGGGAGCGGCTCCTCCGGCTGAGCCATCTGGCCATCGAGCACAGCGAGGAGTTCTTCGGCTACAAGCCGGTCTCCGACTACCACCTTTCCGGGGGGCTGCTCCGCTTCACGTCAGCAGTCCGCACGCCGTACGAGGAGAACAACGTCGTTCACGGGCAATGGTTCCCCGGCAAGAACCCGAAGAAGGCGGTGCTCGTGCTGCCGCACTGGAACGCGCCGCACGATGCGCACAACGCGCTGGCCAAGGCGTTCCAGAAGTTCGGCGTCAGCGCGTTGCGGCTCAGCCTGCCCTATCACGACTACCGGATGCCGGCGGAACTCGAGCGCGCCGATTACGCTGTGAGTTCGAACATTGGACGCACGATCGACGCCACGCGGCAGGCGGTGATCGACATCCGCTCAGCGGCCGACTGGCTGGAGCAACAGGGCGCGGAAAGGATCGCCGTCGTCGGCACAAGCCTCGGTTCCTGCTATGCCTTCCTCGCGAGCGCGCACGATGCCCGGCTCGTTGTGAACGCCTTCAACCACTGCTCCACGTACTTCGCCGACGTCGTCTGGACGGGGCTGTCGACGCTGCATGTGAAGCAGGGGCTGGAGGGGCATGTCGATCTCGACACGCTGCGGGAACTCTGGCTCTGCATCAGCCCCACAGCCTACTTTGCCAAGTTCCGCGAGAAGCCCAAGAAGTCGCTGTTTCTCTACGCGAAGTACGACACCACCTTCCTGCCCGAGCTGTCCCGGCAGACCATCGAGTTGTGCCGCAAGTACGATCTGGACTTCCGCGAAGTGGTGCTGCCCTGCGGCCACTATACGCTGGGCGAGACGCCGTTCAAGTTCATCGACGGATACCACCTGGTGAACTTCGTCCTGCGCAATCTTTGACCCGCACGGCGGTTCTCCCGTAGACGTGTTTGCCAGCGCTGGCGCCTTTCCCCCGCACTGGCGCTTTTCCCTCGGCGTTTGCGCCGGGGCCGCGTGGCCCGCGATGTCTGCCGGGTTCCCCCGGCGCTTGCGCCGGGGCCGCGGTGCTTGCGCAGTTCCCCCGGCCCTCGCACCGGGGCTGCGATGGACCTTTCCTGCCACAGGGATTGCCGAAAGCGGGGAGCGCGGATGAAATCTGGCAGCGAGGCTGCGACCGAGGGCTCGATGCCCCTCCCGGTGCGCACCAAGCGACGCTGCCCGGATCCTTCCTTGAGCCCACTCCTTATCCCCGCAGGCTTCGCAACGAGCGCGGCCCCGACGCAAGCGTCGGGGGAAATCGCGAGGCAGAGCGCTGGCAACCGCCGCAAGCCATGCAGCCGCGCCTCGGCCGTGCCCCGTTTGCTGTTGGAACAAAACCGCGCTGCTGGCGCGACTCTACTGCGATTCGCGCAGCGCCCTTGGTGCCAGCGCAGTTCCCCCGGCGCTTGCGCCGGGGCCGCGTTGTTCCCCCCGTTCCCCCGGGGCATGCCTCGGAAGAAAAACCCGAGCGCGGTACCCCCTTTCAAGACTGCACTCTCCCTCCTTGGCGTCAGACCGCGCATTGCAGGCCTGTCTGCCGCGGCCCCGCGAGAGTCATTCGAAATGCGCGGCCAGGTAGCCGGCAGCAAGGGCTCCCAGGCACAACAAGGCCGAAGCGATCCAGAACAGGAGGTAGCCGCTGCGGCTCCACCGCCAGGCGCGTTCCGCCCCTGACGCAGCTTCGGTCGGGCGGGAGGGAGGGGCGAGGAACGCGTCGAGCGTGCCTTCCAGCTCCTGGCAGCGTTTGAGGAAGTGCCGTTCCCACGAACGCAGATTGGCGATGGCGCCGGAGGGCGATTGCCTCCACTGGCGGATCAGTTCGTCCACGTAGTCTGCTGGCGAGCGCATGGGTCCTGCTTTCCAGTGCTCTGCAGACGGGGAAAATCTCGGCCGCCGCGGGAGGATGAAGGGAGCTTCAGACGGCCGGAACGGGGCGAGCGCTAGAATACGGGTACGATGACGATTTTGCGACTCTTGCACGCGGCAGCCGCTCTGGGCTTTGCGGCTGCGTCCGCGCAACAGCCCAAGCTCCCGCCGCCTTTCCACACGCCCTCGGCGTCGAACCCTCCGCGGGTGATCGAGCGCCCGGATGGCGCCCGGTTGCAGGTACCCGCCGGTTTCAACGTCGAGGAGTTCGCCTCGGGCTTCGAGCGCCCGAGATACATGATCCTGGGGCCCTCGGGCGAGATCCTGCTCTCGGACTCGGCCCGGCCGGGACGCGTCTACGCCCTCGTGGATCGCAACCGGGACAACCGGATCACGGACGATGAAAAGAAGGAGATCCTCAACGGGCTGGACCGCCCCTTCGGCCTGGCGTTGTGGAAGGACTATCTCTACGTGGCCGAGACCACCTCGGTGAAGCGTTACAGGTACGATCCGAAGACGATGACGGCCACCGCGCCCGAAGAGATCGTGCCGATGAGGGAAGCCGCCACCGGCCACTGGACGCGCACAATCCTGTTCGACCGCAAGGGCGAGAAGTTTTATCTCGCCGTGGGGTCGCAATCCAACGTGAGTCCGGGCGAGCCGGAGATCCGGGCGGCGATTCTGCGCTTCAACGCCGACGGCACCGGGCGCGAGTTCTACGCCACGGGCACGCGCAATCCCATCGGGCTTGCCTGGTATCCGGGCACGGATACCCTCTGGGCGGCGGTGCAGGAGCGCGACGGGCTGGGCGACGACCTTGTGCCGGATTACTTCACGGCGATCCGTCCGGGGGGCTTCTACGGCTGGCCGTACGCCTACATCGGGCCGAACGAGGACCCGCGCAACAAGGGGAAGCGGCCCGATCTGGTGGCGAAGACGATTGTGCCGGACGTCATCCTTCCGGCGCACGTGGCAGTTCTCGACGCCCGTTTTTACACGGGCAAGATGTTCCCCGAAAGATACCGCGGAGGCGCGTTCCTCGCATATCACGGTTCCTGGAACCGGGCGCAGAGAATCGGCTATTCTGTCGTTTTCATCCCGTTCAAGAACGGCAGGCCGGCGGGCAATCCGGAGGATTTCCTGACGGGATTCATGCTGGATCCCTCGAAAAAGGAGGTCTGGGGACGCCCGGTCGGACTGCTCGAGCTGAAGGACGGCAGCCTCCTGGTATCCGATGACGGAGGCAACCGTCTATGGCGAATCACGTATTCAAAACCCTGATTCCTGTTCTCGTTCTCGCGGGCGCGGCCGCAGCCTGGACCGCGCCCCGAAAGCCCTTCTCCCACAAATTCCACCTGAAGCAGGTCGCTTCCTGCGAAAATTGCCACAAAGACGCGCCCGCCTCGACGAAGGCCGAGGACAACCTTCTGCCGGACAATATGGCATGCGTCACCTGCCATGACGAGGTGGAAATCGGCGAGCCGAACAAGAGCGGCGTCGACAAGTTCAACCACGCCATTCATGTGGAAATGGGCAACATCGCGGCGTTGATTTCCGCTGCGGTGAAATCAAAATCCTACCTCGGCCCGGATCCGCCCTCCGTCGAGGCTCTGGCGAAAATCCAGGATCCTTGCTCGGCCTGCCACCGCGGAATCGCCGAAAGCGAGGACGTGCCGCACGGCAAGAAGACCGCCGCGCATTTCCCCCATATGGCCGATTGCCTCGTCTGCCACGCCGAAATCAAGCCGCCGGATTCTTGCAGGAAGTGCCATGTGGAGTCGACGCCCAACTTCCGGCCGGCGAACCACACGGCGGAATTCGCCGACAAGCACGGCGACAAGGACTTCCCGCGCGAAGGCTGCGCCGTGTGCCACGGGCGCAAGTTCACCTGCAAGGGCTGCCACTGAGCCTTGCCCGCCCCGCAGTCCGCGGCCGCTGATATCATCTGTCGCATGCAGCGGCGAAGTTTTCTCACCTTGGCCGCCGCTTCCGCGGCTGCTGTCTCCCTGCCCTCCTGCAACCGCGGCGGAGACACGCGGCTTGCGGGCTCATGGCGCGGCGAGATGAAGAACGGCTGGATCCCGGTGCGGCTGGCCGGGACGCCGGAGCAGGTCGGGCATCAGCATGGATACCTGCTGGCGAAGGAGATCGAAGACGCCCTGGCGGTGACGCGCCTGAATCTGGAGCATGACACGAAGCGCAGCTGGAGCTTCTTCCGCGAGACGGCGGAGAGGATCCTGTGGCCGAAAGTGCCGGAAGAGTATCAGCGTGAAATCCATGCGATGAGCGAAGGGCTCCGGCGCGCCGGCGTCCAGGCGGACCGCTACGACCTCACCGTGCTCAACGCGAACATCGAGCTGGGCTATTACGTGGCTTGGCTGGAGGGAAAAGGCAAGTCCGGCGCACCCGACCGCTGCAGCGCCTTTGTAGCCACGGGCAGCTGGACCCGGGACGGCGGCCCCGTGATCGCGCACAACAACTGGTCCGGCTATCTGGAGGGGGCCCGGTGGAACATCATCTTTGATATCCGCCCGCAGCGCGGGCACCGCATTCTGATGGACGGGTTTCCCGGCTTCATTCACTCGGGCGATGATTTCGGAATCAACTCGGCGGGGCTGGCGATCACGGAGACGACCATCACGGGCTTCCGCGGCTTTGACCCGGAGGGAGTGCCGGAGTTCGCGCGGGCGCGGCAGGCGATGCAGTATGCATCGACGATTGACGAGTTCGCCGCGTACATGATCCGCGGCAACAACGGCGGCTATGCGAACGCCTGGCTGGTGGCGGACGCGAGAAGGAACGAAGTGGGGCGGCTCGAGCTGGGGCTCAAAAACGTCACGCTCGAGCGCACGCGGGACGGCTACTTTGCCGGGGCCAATTTTCCGGTAAACCCGAAGCTCGCCGCGGAAGAGACGGTCTTCCCGATGAACGATCCCGGCGTGAGCGCCAATGCGCGGCGCGTGCGGTGGGAGCAATTGATGGCCGAGTATAAGGGGAAGATCGGGCTCGAAGAGGCGAAGCGCTTCCTGGCGGACCACTACGACACTTTCGAGAAGAAGCCGGATGCGCCCGGGGAGCGGACGCTATGCGGGCACGTTGATCTGAGCCCGCGCGGAATGAAGCCGTGGCAGGACGAGTACGGACCGGCGGGCACGGTGCAGTCCAAAGCCGCCGACGCCCGCATGATCCGCAATCTGGAGCTGGAGGCGGCGATGGGGCACGCCTGCGGCATCAGCTTCCGCGCCGAAGAGCATCTGAAGAAGCATCCGCAGTTCTCCTGGATGAAACCGCTGCTGCGGGACCTGCCTTCGCAACCCTGGACGCGGTTCCGGGCAGAGTGAGGAGTCGCGGCTCAATCGGCCCTTAGAGGTGCATCACCTGCGATCTCCATTTGTTGAGCGAGCTGCAGGCGGAGCAGGCCCGCCTCTGGAGCGTCCGCGAGCTGGAAGCCCGGATCTCAGACGCAGGGGTCGGTGCAGCTATGCATCGCCCCCATGGCCGCGCGGTCATTCTTTCCCGAATGCCTGGTCGAAGGCAGCTTCAGCCAGCTCGAGAATCTCTGCACGATCCGCCTCCAGCAGAAAACCCTTGCGAATCGCATCGTCAAGACTCGCCTGGAAGCGCTTCCTGTAATCTGACTTGCCGCCGGGATACAGCGCCGCCAGTTTCTCCCTGGAGAAGGGCTCGGTGGAGCCGCCGATCTGGTGACGCGTCTCCGGGTCGGAACCGGAAAGCCGGGCGATGGGAACATCCACCCACGGCGTGCGCACGCCGCCAATCGCGATTCCGTTCGAGTCCCGGCGAATCGACGGAGGATCCCCGGGGATCAGTTCGATCCACGAAGCGCGGGCGGGCGGGCGGCCGCCAAGGACCCAGCGATTCAGGAAGTGAAGAGCTGCTTGTGCGACGTAGTGCTGCTGGGGTCCGTTGTTGATCGGCTTGCCGGTCCCTGTGTTCAGCGGGGCCCACAGCGCGGCCAGCTGCGGAATGGGGATCCCCGGGACGTCCGCGTGTCCCGCCCGGAACAGATAGTTGTCCAGATGCGCGGAGCCTGCCACTTCCCAGGTGCGCAGCCGCGCCGTGTCGGGCTGGCGGGCGGCCCAATAGCCGCGCGCCATCAGCAACTGCACGAGGTCGGTTTCGCTGATGAGCTGAAGGACCGGGACACGGAGGCCAGAGCGGAGCCTCACCGGCTTCTGAAGCCAGGATGGATCCGGAGCGGCGATCCCCTCCAGAGGCGCGCCCGCCGCAGCGCGCGCGTGAATCAGGAACCCGTCATAGACTTTGGCAAGCGGGTCCACCGCGTTCACATACGTGACGAGGAAGAACGCCGATTGCGACTCGCCGGCGGCGATCAGGGCTCGCGGCCGCAACCCTCCCAGCAATCCGTCCGGGCCGCTTCGCCGGATCAGCCGGCCTGCGTCGGAAAAGATGTCATACGCATAGGCGTCCCCCGGATGCACCAGCTCGTTGTAGCGTTCCGGGCTCGCCTTTTTGAGAAAGGGCGCGGGAGAGTCCGGGCGGCCGTCACCCTCCACGCCCGTCTTCTGCGCGCTGACGGCGACATAGGCATAACCGGAGCGGACGATCTCGCGATGCACGTTCACCCAGACCACCGGCATGTCGAAGCCGCCCGTCACATTCAGCCACTCGACGATCACTGTCCCGTTGAACCGCTCCGGATCCCGCGGACGCAACACAACCGCACGCGTCTTGTACCCTGCTGAGGCGGCGGGCGCGACGGCCCAGTTGCCGTCTTCCCTGAGCGTCCCCAGCGGGGAAAAAGCGCGCGCCCTGCCTTCCAGGAAGAACTCCTCCGCGGTGTATCCGAGCGCTGACACGTCGTAGGTTCCTGTCATCAGCACAGGTTTCCCCGGCTTCAGGACGGCCGAGGGATTCTCCGCGACGGCAGTCTCATGGACTGCGAGAAAAGAGAGGGCAAGGACGAGACGCCGCAACACCGGACGCGCGCGAAATGCCGGAAGCAGGCTGATCCGGTTCCGTCCCTCGGGGCAAGGCTCCGCGAGGGCGTTTTGCCGCCCGGGTTCGGTCTGGTGGAGCATAAAGGATGGCTGTGGCATTTTCTGCCATTTTATGCAGCTTCTGCTGTTCCTGGCAAGAGAAGCCGCTCTTCCCGGGGCGGCCGGCCTCTGCCGCAGCCGAGCCTCACTTCACTCTGGGAGACCCGGGAGCCCCCATCCGCATGGGTGCGGTGCAGCGTCCGGCCGGCTCCCGCAGCGCGAGGCTGCCTGGGACAACTGCCTCCATTGGCCCCGGGCTGCAGAGCACCAGCGGCCCCCCGGAATTGCAGGCGCCCCAGCCCGCGCATCCGCCTTCGGACGGGGCCGCCGGGTGACGCTATCTGCTGCTCCGGACTCCTCGAGTCTTGCGGGGAGACGCGAAGACCAATGCGCAGGCCTCCATCGCGCAGTCCAGAGCCCTCGAGGGATCCGTTTCGCGGTGTTCAAAACACCACCGCACCAGGCTGCCCGTCACCTGGAGCGCAACGCCGGCAAGCAAATACGCTGTGATTCCGCGGCCGGCTCCCGGCGGGAGCCTTCGGGACAGCGCGGCCGCCACTCTCCGCTGCACCTCCGGGATGCGCGCCATTTCGGCGCCGCGGGCTGCTTCGCTCTGCCGCAGAATGGCGAAGATCTTGCCGGACCATGGCTCGGAAAGCGCGGAGGCCAGCACCTTCTCTGCGGCGGTGCGGATGACCTCGCCAGGAGTGAAAGATTCCGGGCACTCCTCGATGGCGGCCACCAGCTGCTCGCCGAACCGCAGGGCGCCGTGCGCCATCACGTCGCCCTTCGAGGGGAAGTAGCGGAAGAAGGACCGGGGCGAGATGCCGGCCGCCTGCGCGACTTCCTCGACCGTGGTCTGGTCGAAGCCCTCCTTGCTGAAAAGTTCGACCGCCGCCTCCCAGATGGCCTCCCGCACGGCTTGCTCCTTGCGTTGCCTCAGGCTCGGCGGCGACTCCCGGCGGGCCGGCTTCGCGTAGCCCTGTGTTCTGGCGCCCATGTTTCTGTCCTCAAGCTACCACGCCGGGCGGACAAAGCCCCGCATGACAGTTTGTGTCAAAGATAGCGTATACTGCCATCAGTGACGGCAGGGACGGAGGCGCATCTCCGCGACGGCTGCGCTCGACGGAGTTTCGAAGGAGGCGACGGATCGGGATGAAGAAGTCAGGGTTCCGGCTGGCAGGACTTTCGGCGGCCGGCTGGACTGTCCTGTCGCTGCTTGGGCACGCCGGCCACCGGGGGCAGGAATCCGGGATCGAGGCCGCGGACAAGCTCTTCAGCCAACCCTATGTGGACGTGGACGAATGGCGGGAAGAGCCGGTGCGGCACCGCTTCATTCACGGGGGCTTCCAGGGTACGGACGCAAGATTCTCTTTTTACTTTCCCCCGAAAGAAAGCTACCGTGGCCGCTTTTTCCACTACATTGCTCCGGCGCCCGGGAGCGAGCACGAGGGGATCAAGGGGCGAGGGCCGGAGAACCGCGTCCTGTTCGCCATCTCGAACGGAGCGTACTTCATCCAGACCAACCTCGGCGGCCTGAACCCCGCAGGCGGGGATCCCACGATCGGGGGCTACCGCGTCAGTGCCGCGGCAGCGCGTTACTCAAGGGAAATTGCCGCGAAGATCTACGGGCCTCACCGCCCCTATGGATATGCGTTCGGGGGCAGCGGCGGCGCCTACAGGACGATCGCGTGCGCGGAGAACACCTCCGGCGTCTGGGACGGATTCGTCCCCTTTGTTCCCGGCTCTCCGGTGGCCATCCCGAACGTGTTCTCGGTGCGCATGCTTGCGCTGAGAAAATTGCGCGGAAAGTTTCCGCTGATTGTGGACTCGCTGGAACCTGGCGGGAGCGGAGATCCGTACGCGGTCCTGAATCCCGAAGATCGGGCGGCTCTGCTCGAAGCCTCGCGGATGGGCTTCCCGGTCCGGAGCTGGGTCAATTTCGAAACGATCGGGTTCGGGGCGTTTCCCATTCTTATGGATCTCGTCAAACAGGCAGATCCGGCCTACTTCGAGAAGGACTTTTGGATCACCCCTGGCTACGAGGGCGCGGATCCGGCCTCCGACGTCCAACGGGCCCGGTTCCGGGGCCATGTGACCATCAGCCGGATTCTGCGCAGGGAGCCCTCCTTGCAAGCGGAAACTGGCCCCGCTGACGGAGTAGACACCGCGTGGCAGCGCGGGCGGGAGTTTCCAGCAGGCTTTGAAATCGAGGAGGCGCTGCCTCCAGACGCCGTGCCTGCCAGGGTGCGTGTCGATTCCGGCCATGCGAGCGGCGCGGAATTTCTGGCTCTGCGCGCGGAGGGGAAACGGATCTGGATCGACCCCGGCCTGGCAGGCTTCTATGGCGGGCAGCAACTGACGGAACGCCTCAGCCGCGTGCAGGCCGGCGACCGCTTGTGGATCGACAATTCGGACTTCCTCGCCGCGCAGTATTATCACCGGCATCAAGTCCCCTCGCCCGAATTCGCGGTGTGGAATCAATTCCGGGGTCCGGATGGAAGGCCCGCGGCGCCGCAGCGGCCGGTGCTGCTCGGCCCGGGGTTTGCCAGGAGCGCGGGCGGGTCGATCCAGAGCGGAAGAATCCAGGGGAAAATGATCGTCGTTGCCGCACTCTGGGACCAGGATGCGTTTCCCTGGCAAGCCGGCTGGTACGCAGGAAAGGTGAGAGAGGCGCTTGGCCAGCGCTTCGATGATTCCTTCCGCCTTTACTACGTCGACCGCGCCCTCCACGGAGATGTGGAAAGCCAGCAGAATCCGCACCAGACGGTCTCTTACCTCGGGGTCCTGCACCAGGCGCTGCTGGACTTGAGCGATTGGGTGGAGCGCGGCAAGGCTCCTCCCGCCAGCACAAAATACAGCATCGTGGATGGGCAGGTCCTGGTGCCGGATTCCGCCCGGGAGCGCCTGGGCTTGCAACCCGTGGTGCGGTTGACGGCGAACGGCGGGCGGCGAGCCGAAGTAAAAGCAGGGGAGCCCGTCACGTTGACGGCTGTCCTGGAAGTCCCGCCCGGCACGGGCTCCATCATCGCCGCCGAATGGAGTTTCGGCGATGGGTCGGCCTATGTCTCCGCACCGGTTGGAAAGCCTTCTCCACGGGTGACAGTCCGGACCCGGCGCCGCTTCGAACGTCCGGGCACGTACTTTGTCACGTTGCGCGCAACCGCGCACCGGCTGGCGGAACGCAATGCCGTGTTTGGCAGAATCCAGAACCTGGACCGCGTCAGGGTGGTGGTGCACCAGCCTTCATGAATGCGGCGTCCGGGCGTTCGTGCAAGGACCGGTCCGGGCAGCAGGTCTCTGCCTGAGAACACCGAATGCCATGCTGGAGTCAGGGAGAGAACACACATGAGGTTACAGATATGGCTGGCATGGGCCGGCATTGTGCTGGCGTGCCTGCTGGCGATGGCATCGCAGCGGCCGGCGGCACCGCTGGTGCGGCTGGCAGAGATCGAAGTGGATCCGGCGCGCCTCGCCGAATACAAGGCAGCTCTGACGGAGGAGATCGAAAAATCGATCCGGCTGGAGCCGGGCGTGCTGGCGCTTCAGGCAGTCGCACTCAAGGACAATCCAGCACAGATCCGGATCCTGGAGATCTACGCCAGCCGGGAAGCGTACGAGTCTCACCTGCAGACGCCCCATTTTCGCCGCTACAAGGAAGCCACGCAGGGGATGGTGAAATCGCTGCGGCTGCTGGACGCCGAGCCCGTGATGCTGGGCGCGAAGGCGCAATAAAGCCAAAGAAGGGGGTAGTCGCATCACCTTGCGGCACGCCCCGGAAACTGGCAGAACCGGCCCGGGTCAGAACCTGGCGGGAAGTTACATCAGCTTGCCGCCAATCGGCTCGAAGCGCGCCTGGAAGAAGCGCAGGAACTTCGGCTCGAAGGTCATGCGGAGGCCGCGGATCTTGCTGCGTTCTTCATACACGCAGTAGACGCTTTCGGCGGTGACGTCCATGTGCGCCTGCGTGTAGACGCGGCGCGGAATCGTCAGGCGGACGAGTTCGAGCCGCGGCTTGCGCTCCTCTCCGGTCTGGGGGTCGCGTCCGGCGCTGACGATGCCGCGCTCCATGGCGCGGACGCCGCTGTCGAGGTAGAGCGCCGCAGCGAGAGCCTGCGCCGGGTAATGCTCCTGCGGCACGTGCGGCAGGAAGCGGCGGGCGTCGAGAAACACGCCATGGCCGCCGACGGGCAGCACGATGGGAATGCCCCAGCGGCGGAGCTTTTCGCCGAGATAGAGCACCTGGCCGACGCGGGCGCGGATGTGATCGTCCTGCACGGACTCCTCGATGCCGATGGCGACCGCCTCCATGTCGCGCCCGGCCATGCCGCCGTAGGTGTGCAGACCCTCGTAGACGACCACCAAATTGCGCGCCTGCTCGGCCACGTCGTCGTCATTGACGGCCAGGAATCCGCCGATGTTGGCGAGCGGGTCCTTCTTCGCGCTCATCGTGCAGCCGTCGGTGAGCGAGCAAAGCTCGCGGACGATCTGCGCCACGGACTTGCCCGCTTGCCCCGGTTCGCGCTGCTGGATGAACCAGGCGTTCTCCGCCACGCGCGTGGCATCGAGGATGATGCGCGTGCCGTAGCGGTCCGCCAGTGTGCGGAGCTGGCGCAGATTTGCGAGAGAGATGGGCTGCCCGCCGGCCATGTTCACCGTGGCGGCGACGCTGATATAAGGCACGCGTCCGGGGTGGGTCCTCAGAACCTCCTCGAGCTTTTCCAGGTCGACGTCGCCTTTGAACGGGTGCTCGCTCTCGGGATCGTGCGCTTCGGGGATGATGACGTCGACGAACGTGGCGCCCGCCAATTCCTGATGCAGGCGAGTCGTGGTGAAGTACATGTTGCCGGGAACCACGTCGCCCGGGCGGATGAGGATGCGCGAGAGGATATGCTCGGCGCCGCGCCCCTGATGGCAGGGGATCACGTGGCGGTATCCGTAGAAGCGGCGCACGGCGTGCTCGAGGTGGTAGAAGTTTTCGCTGCCCGCGTAGGCTTCATCGCCCAGCATGAGCCCCGCCCACTGGCGATCGCTCATGGCGGAGGTGCCGGAATCGGTGAGCAGGTCGATATAGACGTCGCGCGACCTGAGCAGGAACGTGTTGTAGCCCGCCTCCTCGAGCGCCTGTTCCCGCTGTTCGCGCGTGGTCATGCGGAGCGGCTCGACCATCTTGATCTTGAAGGGCTCGGCCCAGCTTCGGCGTTCCAGTGGCATGACCGAATCATAATCCCGGCCGCAGGCTGTGAGAATCAGGATTGGCAACCGGACGAGGCCATTCTGTTCAAGAATGGAAGCTGTCATGCCGGTTCTTGCTTCGAAGCGTTTGGATGCCGCTTCCCGCCGGATCCTGGCCGAGCTGCAGCGGGACGCCCGGCTCTCGTTCAGCGAGATCGGCAGGCGCGTGGGGCTGTCCACGCCTGCGGTGGCGGAACGCGTCCGCCGGATGGAGCACGCGGGCGTCATCCGGGGCTATGAAACGCGGATCGATCCGCGCGCGGCGGGGCTCGCCGTGCTGGCGTTCATCCGCATCCGGCTGGCAGGCACGGAAACCGCCGCGCGGAGGCTGGTGAAGCTGTGCGCGGCGCTGCCCGAGGTGCAGGAGTGCCACCGCTGCACCGGGGAGGAATCCTTTCTTCTCAAGGTGCGCGTGGCATCGGTGGCGCACCTGGAGAAGCTGATCGACCGGCTGACGCAGTTCGGCATGACGTCCACGTCGCTGGTGCTTTCCTCGCCCGTGGAGCGAAACGAAGTGCCGCTAGACTTGCTGCCGCCGCTGGAGCCGTGAGGCGCGGGTTGCGGATGGCGGACAGCCGGGGATAGAGTCTCCGGCATGAGCAGGAGACTGGCGGTTCTCTCCGTGTGCCTTGCCGCGGCTCTGCAGCTGCCGTCAGGCGGGCAGCAGAAGCTGGTTTATGTCGTGCCCAACACGCACGGAACGATCGGCGGGTGGCTGGTGGACTTCGACACGGAGCGGAATTACGTGCTGAACAACTATCTGGAGCACCTGGCGCTGGCGGAGGCGAGTCCGGCGTACCGCTTCGTGTGGTCCGAGGCGCCGAATCTGATCAGCCTGCTGGAGCTGGAGCCCGCGCGGGAGGCGGCGTTGCGGCGCATGATGGCGGCGGGAAGAGCGGAATTGGTAAACGGTTTTTTCCTGGAATCCGACGTCACGCTGACCGCGGGCGAGACGCTGACGCAACTCGGCGTGAAGGGAATCCGCTGGCACGAGCGCGTCTTCGGCGTGCGGCCAAAATTCGGCTGGGCGATCGACATCACGGGCGCGCACCGGCAACTGCCGCAGATTGTCCGCAAGCTGGGGCTGGAGGCGGTGGTCTTCACCCGCAACAATCCCGCAGGGAAGACCGCGTTTTGGTGGAGAGCGCCCGACGGGACGCGGGCGCTGGCGCTGACGGCGCAGGCCTATATGGAGATGCGGGAGCTGTTCCGTGCGGCGGACCCAAGCGATGAGGCGGCGCACGCGGCTGTGCGCCAAGCCGTGGAAGCGCGGCTGCAATTCAGCCCCACCCCGCGGCTGGCGCTGTTTCTTGGAGGCGCGAGCGACTACAGCCTGCCGCCGGCGCTGGGCGCCCGCGCGGAGGAGTTTCTTGCGCAGTGGCGGAAGCGCACGCCCGATACAGAGTTGCGGTTCGGCACCATGGCGGACTATCTGGAAGCGCTGCGCGAAGAGCTGAAGCGCGGCGCCGCGCTGCCCGAATACGCAGGCGACACGGCATACTGCTTCAACGGCTTCTGGAGCGCGATGCCGCGGGTGAAGCACGCGTTCCGACGCACCGAAGGGCTGCTCCATGCGGCGGAACTGGCCGCCGCATCCGCCAGCCTGCGGCGCGCGGTTCCCTACCCCGCGCGCACCCTCGACGAGGCGTGGACGTTGCTGCTCGTGAACGCGGACAGGAACACGGTCTGGGGCGCGGCAGCGGGCGAGGTGTTCCGCTCGGAGAGACATTGGGACGCGTGGGACCGCTTCGGGGGCGCGGAGGAGAGGCTTCAACGAGTCCTCAGATCCTCGCTGGGCGGGGGCAGCCGCGAGACCGTGATCTTCTCCTCGCTGAACTGGCGCAGGGAGGACCCGGTGGAGTTGCGGCTTCCGGAGGGCAAGACGCCCGCAGGCGCGCTCTGCATGGAGGATCCGGCGCGGCGCGGCATAGCGCGCTGCCGGCTGCCGATTCCGGGCGGTGGAGCCCTGCCTTTGCGCTGGAAGACGGGGGCTGCGGAGGCTGCCTCCGCCATCGAACCGCCGGCGGAGATCCGGACGCGGTATTACACAGCACGCATCGACCGGAATTCGGGAGAAATTTACAGCCTCTCTTCTGCTTCCGGCAAGACAATTCTGGGCGCGGGCGCAGGGCGGATACAGCTCGAGGAGCCTCCGGACAAGATCGCCAGGACGGCCGCGGACTTCATGGCGCCGAATCGGCAAAGACGGCCGGTGGAGGTGTGCGAGGCCCTGCCGCAAGTGCGGGCATGGCGCGGGCGGCTGGCAACGGTGGTGGAATCCGTGCTGGATTGCCCCGCTTTCCGTATGGAAAGACGGATGTGGTTTTACGGGGATTTTCCAAGAATTGATTTCGACATTGTGCTGGATCTGAGGCGCAGCGACGTGCTGGCCACGGCGGATTTTCCGTTTGCTGGGCGGGTGGACAGGCGCACGCGGGGCATCCCGTACGGGTTCAGCGAAGGACCGGGGGAAGAAAACTGGCTGGAGCCGCAGCCCTACTTCCTGGCGCGCGCAGCCGAGCACAACGTGCTGGGCTACAGCGCCGCGGTTTTGCCGTCGCTGGGCTGGTCCGACTACCGGCTGGCAGAGGGCGGCGGGCTGACGCTGGTGGAAGCCGGGTTGGCGATGCACGAGTTTGCCCCGGACCGCCTGACGCTGGGGCTGGTGAACGCCGTCAGCACTTACAGGGGATTGCCGAACGAAGAGCTGCGGGGCGTGGGCAGGCATGAGCTGCGATTCGGCATCATTCCGCATGAGGGCGATTGGCGCGCCATCGAGGCGCCGAAACGGGCGCGGGAGTTTGCGATGCCGCCTCTGGTTCTGGAGGATGCCGGACCGCTGCCGCCGCTGGTGCACACCTCGGAGAACCTGATCGTGGAGGCGGTGCGGCGCGAGGGGAGCGATCTCGAAGTGCGGCTGACGGAATGGCGCGGCGAGCCGGCGATGGCGTGGGTCGAATGCCTGGCGCCGCACCGCGATGCCCGGCGGACGAATCTGCTGGGCGAGGAGGCGAAGCCGTTGCCGGGGGGCACCCGCTATGAGTTCGCTGTGATGCCGCAGGAAATTGTCACGCTGCGTTTCCGTCTGGACAGCGCCGTGGAGACGCCGGAACCGCTGCGCACGTGGGTGCCACTCGTGCCCGAGGCGAAACGCGAAGGGCTGCGGATGCGAATCCGGGAGAAGGGCCATCCGCCGCGGCCGTTCTGAGGGCCTGGAATCAGCCGCTCTGCCGCCACCGGCGGCCGAGGTTCAGGACCTTCTTGGCGTACTCCAGCCCGCGCTCCACATGTTCCCGCTGCTGATGCTGGATGGCGGCGCGGAAGGCTTCCGGCACAGGCCTGCCGGGGATGTCCTCGACGACCATGCGGCCTTCATAGGGCCGCCCGCGGCGGGCCAGATCGAGGAACTTCGCCAATTCGGCGGCGCGGGCGCGCGGAAACATTTTCCAGAAATCTTGTTCGAGGTACGGCAGCACCGTGGGCGGGCGCCCGGTGATCGGCTTGTTGTAGACGTGCACGGAAGGGCAGAGTTCCGAGAGGCGGCGGACAAACGCGGGGAAGTCGATGACGCCCTCGCCGAGCGGGACCCACTGGACGGCGACGCCGCGGGGGTGCTCGTAGATGACCGAGTCGCGCAGGTGGGCGGAGCAGACGTACGGGGCGAGGGTTTCCAGCGTGGTCATCGGGTGCTCGAGCACGAACACGGGGTTGCCCGTGTCGAGATAGACGCCGACGAGATCCTTGCCGGCGGCTTCGACGACTTCGCGCAGCTCCCACGCCTGCAGATCCTTGTGGACTTCGATGATCGCCTTCAGCCCGGCGCCGGCGAGTTCCGGGCGGACGGCGCGGAGGATCTTCACTGCCCACTCCATGACCTGTTCCACGGAGCCGGGCATCGATGCGCGGTCGGAGGCGAGCACGCAGCGGACAAACGGCGAGCCCATCGCTGCCGCGCGCTCGATGTGGCGGCGCAGCGTGGCGATGCTCTGCGGGATGTCCTCGGCGCGTTTGGGCAGGATGCCGCCCCCGCCGGTTTCGAGATGCAAGCCGAGCCGCGCAGCCATTTCGCGCACCTCCTTCCAGTGGGCGGGCTCCATGGCGCGGGGATCGAGAGAGTCCTGGAGGAAGATGGCGTCGAGGCGGTGTTCGGCGGCGAATTCCAGCAGTTGCGCGTCGTTCCAGCGCAACGCGCGCAGGCAATACGTGTTGTAGCCGAGCGGGAGGGGCTGATCCGCCATGCCTGCCATCATAGCGGGGCGCGCTGAGGTATGGTGATGGCCATGATGCGGCGGCGAGAGTTCCTGATTTCCCTGGTTGCGGCGCAGAGCGAGGCGCGTGCCATCCCGGGCTCGATCCTCGTGCACGAGCACATCCTTGTGGATTTCGGCGGCGTGAAGAACCCTTCCAAGTACGACCGCGGAGAAGTGCTGCGCGCGGCGCGCCCGCATCTCGAGGAGGTGAAGCGCTATGGGTGCGTGCGCCTGCTGGAATGCACGCCGCAGGGGCTCGGCAGGGATCCGCTGCTGATGAAGATGGCGGCGGAGCTGGCGGGAATCGAGATCTGGACGAACACGGGCATCTACGGGGCGGCGAACCGCAGCGGCGTGCCGGAGTGGGCCTGGAAGGCGAACGCGAAAGAGCTGGCCAAACGCTTCCTCGCGGAGTGGAAGAAGGGCGTGGACGGCGTACGCCCGCGGTTCATCAAGACGGCGGTGAACGGGTATCCGCTGGAGGAACTGGACCGGAGGCTGATCGAAGCGGCGGCGCTGGCATCGCTAGAGACAGGCATGACCATCGCCTCACACACCAACGGCGGAGGCAAGGCGGCGGAGGCGCAGCTGGAGATTCTGGACAAGCTGCGGTGTCCGATGAGCAAGTTCGTCTGGGTGCACGCGCAAAACGAGAAGGACCACGTTTATCACGAGCGCGTGGCGCGCGCCGGGGCGTGGGTGGAATTCGACGGCGTGGGGCCCAAGAGCCGTGACTGGCACCTGGAGTGCGTACGGTTCATGCAAAGCCAGGGGTTGCTGGAGCGGACTCTGGTTTCGCAGGACGCCGGCTGGTATCACGCCGAGATTCCGGGCGGCGGCGAGTACCGCGGCTACACGTATATTTACACGGACTTCCTGCCGGAGTTGCCGGACGAGGCGCGCAAACAGCTGATGGTGGAGAACCCGCGGCGCGCCTTCGGAAAGTGACCCATCGCAGGGCTGCGGTTCAGAGATTTCCCTGAGACAAGAGGGCGGAGCGGGACACTGTCTTCTTGACAGGACTGCTGCGGCGATGAAGCAACTCGCGTGGACGATCGCGGCTTGTCTTTGCCTTTCGGTCGCCCTGCCAGCGGCGACAGTCTCTTTTGGATCCGACCTGAACAACGAGTGGAACAGCGTCACGGGCGCCAATGTTGCCATTCAGCCCCATCCGGCATGGGCGTCGCTGCCGCCATGGCAATGGATTTCCTATGTCAACACGGGCGCCGGCGCGGGCGCCATCTCTCCGCCGAACTCGGCGAGCAACAAACGGCCCACGGCCACTTTTTGGGAGGCGCTGCCGGAGACGACGTGGTTCGTGCGCCTGACGGTCTTCGCGGATGACACGGCGGCGGTGTATCTCTACGACCTCGACAACCCCACGGGTCTTCTGCTGGCTCCGGCAAACTGGCGGCAGGACGGCGCCTGCGCCCGAGGCCCCACCGGGTGCCAGCCGGGCGAGGGGTTGCTGCTGGAATTCGCGGTGAACCGGTTCGGGCCGACGCTGTTACGGTTCGACGTGTTCCAGCGCGGCAACGGACCGTTCGGGTTGCTGTACGGCGGCACCGCGGACGTCATCCACACGCCGGAGGAGGCAACGCTGCTGCTGGTGGCGGCGGGGCTGGCGTGGGTGTGGTGGAGGAGCAGGAGAACGCCGTCTGCGACCGGCAGCGAATCCCGAATCCGGATCCGCAGCGCTGCGGGAAGCACTGTCTGAGCTTCCGCGGTTCGTCATTCGGACGGTGGGCGGCCCCAGCCGCCGCCGCCGGGCGTCTCGATGCGGAGGCGGTCGCCGGGCAGAGCGTCGAAGCGGACTTTGCCCGGAAGACGGCGGGCGCGCCCTGCGCGAAGGAGAGTGTTGCGGCCGGCCTTGCCGGGACTGCCGCCGGCGAGGCCCCAAGGCGCATGCACACGCCGGTCGGAGAGGATCGTCACTTCGGCCGGGGCGCGGAATTCGAATTCGCGGACCAAGCCATCGCCGCCGCGGTGGAGCCCTTTGCCGCCGGAGCCGCGCCGGATGCGATAGCTGCGGACAAGCACGGGGAAGGCGTGCTCGAACGCCTCCACGGGCGTGTTCCATGAATTGGTCATGTGCGTGTGCACGCCGCTTTGCCCGGGCGCGCGCGGCGAGGCGCCCATGCCGCCGGCGATCGTCTCATACCAGGCGAAGCCGGCGCCGCCGAAGCTCACGTTGTTCATGGTGCCCTGCGAGGCGGCGGGGATGCGCTCCGGCGCCGCCTGCGCGAGCGCGCCGAGCAGCACGTCCGTGATGCGCTGCGAGGTCTCCACGTTGCCCGCCGCCATCGCGGCGGGAGGCAGGGCGTTCACGAGCGTGCCTTCCGGAGCGATCACTTCCAGCGGATCCAGCAGACCGGCGTTGGCGGGCACGTCTTCGCCGAGCAGGCAGCGGAAGACGTAGAAGACTGCCGCCAGCGTGATGGCATAATTGGCGTTGACAGGCGCGGGCGCCTGCGGCGAGGTGCCCGTGAAATCGATCACGGCGCGCCGGGGAGAGAGCGTGACAGCAGCGCGGATCTTGTAGCCTTCATCCAGCGCATCCTCGAACTCGAAGCGTCCGGCGGGGAGCGACGCCAGGCTCGCGCGCATCATCGAGGCGGCATAATCGCGCAGCGCAGAGATGTTGCGGTTCAGGCGCTCGAGCCCGAAGGCGCTGACCGCCTCTTCGACCCGCTGGATGCCGCGGCGCATGGCCATCCACTGCGCCAGCAGATCGCCTTCGCGCTCTTCCGGAGTGCGGACGTTGGCTAGGATCATGCCGAGCACGCCCTCGTCGATGCGCCCCTCGCGAACGAGCAGCACGGGCGGGATGCGCAGCCCTTCCTGGTAAATCTCCCGGGCGAGAGGCATGGATCCGGGGCTCATGCCGCCGACGTCAGCATGATGCGCGCGTGCAGCAACGTAGAACGAGGGCTGGTCAGCGCCCGTCCACACGCCTGCGACGGCGGTGATGTCAGGCAGGTGGGTGCCGCCGCGGAAGGGATCGTTCACGATGGCGACATCTCCCGGGCGGAGGGGAACCGTGTCGATCACGGCACGCACGCTCAGCGGCATGGCGCCGAGGTGCACGGGCATGTGATCGCCCATGGCGATGGTTTCGCCGCGGGCGTCGTACAAGGCGCAAGAGTAGTCGCGGCGCTCCTTGATGTTCACCGAGAAGGCGGTGCGGCGCAGCACGGCGCCCATCTCCTCGGGGATCGAGATGAGGAGCTGCCGGAAGAACTCGAGTTCAATGGCGTCGGTGCGCGGGCGTCTCATGGCTGGGGCGGATCGGGCGGCGGTTCCTGCGGCTCCGGCGCCGGGCGGCATTCACCGAAGCGGACAGGGAAGCGGGCGACGGCGGTGAAGCCCTTTCCGGTGTCCCGCTCCAGAACAAACTGGCGCGAGCGGACATCCGTGCGGATGCGCCATCCGGAGGAGCGCGGCTTCAAAGGCGGGAAGGGCTTGGGACCCGCTTCGCGCAGCATCCACGACTCGCCGCCGGTCATGGTTTCCCATTTCTGGTAGCGCTGGCGGGGCTCGCCGCGCCGCTGGAGGAAGAGCACGCCCTGGGTGCGGGACTCGAACCGGAAGCTTTCAATGGCGCCGTAAGACGACTCCTCCAGAACAGGAATGCGCCGCCATGTTTTGCCGCCGTCGGTGGTCTTCAACAGGAAGGGATCGCGGGGCAGCGCGCCGGTGATGTGGCCCGACACCCAGCCGGTTTCGGCATCTACGAACTGGATTTCATCCAGCGTCGCGCCGCGCAGGCGCGGGTGGGGCTCGGTCCACGTGCGCCCCTCGTCTTCGCTCATCAGCAGAAGCGACCACAGGGTGGCGGCGCCGGTATGGAAGTTGCCGGTGAGGAACAGCCGTCCCCCGGCGAATTCGACGCCCGCAAGGTCCAGGTACAGGTTGCAGGCGTCGCGAACCGAACACTCCAGACCAAATTCGGCGATCTCGGCATCGCCGCACGCCGGAGGCGCGATGGCCGCCGTGGCGGCGGGCGGCTGCGCCGCTTGCGCGGCCTGAAGCAGGAGGAGCGCGGCCCAGACGTTCATCGCCTCACGCCGATTGTAGCCCGTGGGGCCGGGACGCCGCGCTGCCAGCAATCGAGCCAATCCAGCAGGAGCGAGGAGAGCCGGCGCGTGTCCACGCCGCCGTGTTCGGGGAGATACCCGGCGAGCTTGCGCAGAGCCCGCCGCGCCTGCAGCATGGCCCCTTCATAGTTGCCGCGCCCGGCGTGGTGCCACGCAGCGGCGCAATGCACCAGCGACTGGAGAAAAAAGCGCTCCGTGCGGGGCGCGGCGCGCCAGGCAAGCTCGAATTCCTCATGCGACTCGTGGTAACGGCCATGGTTGAACAGCTCCATGCCGTGCTGGATCCGCGGCCACTGTTCGGCCATGATTGTAGTGATGCGCGCCATCCTCGCCTGGATGTTGACCGCTGCGCTCGCCGCTGCCGGCGAGCCGGTGCGGCCTGCGGAACGGATCGTTCTGTTCAACGGCAGCGACCTGACGAATTTCTACGTGTTCCTGAAGGACACAGGCCGCGAGGACCCGAAGGGCGTCTTCACCGTGCGGGGCGGGGTGATCCGCATCAGCGGCGAGGCATGGGGCGGACTGACCACCGAGCGCGAGTACGCCGACTACCGGCTGGTGGTCGAGTGGAAATGGGGCACGAAGACCTGGCCGCCGCGAGAGAAGAATGCGCGCGACAGCGGGATTTTGCTTCATGGGACGGGCGAGGACGGCGCGGCAGGCAACGGGTGGCTGGAGTCGATCGAGTACCAGATCATCGAGGGCGGCACGGGCGACCTGATTCTGGTCCGCGGAAAAGGCCGTCCGCAGGTGACGGCGGAGGTGGAGAAGCGCGCCGACGGGCAGCTGTACTGGAAGCCGGGCGGAGAGCGCGTCACCCGGGACCAGGGGCGGATCAACTGGTACGGGCGCGACATGCAATGGCAGGACCGGCTGGGATTCCGCGGCGCGGCCGATGTGGAGAAGCCGGTGGGCGAGTGGAACCGCAGCGAGGTGATCGCGCGGGGCGGCGAGCTGTGGTTTTACCTGAACGGGCGTCTGGTGAACCACGCCTTCGATTCGAGCCACCGGCAGGGCAAGATCCAGATCCAGAGCGAGGGAGCAGAGATTCTGGTGAGGAAAGTGGAGCTGCACCCGCTCCCGCGGAGATTGCAGCGGTGAAGTGGCTTGGAAGGTGGCTGGCTAGGCGGCAGCCGCCGCCTTTGCGGGGCGTGCCGGCGGTGCGGCGGCAGAAGAATTACGCGGCGGCGAGCGGCTATGCATACGAGTATTTCTTCGAGGGCTACCGCGAGGAGAAGGACGCGCGGCGGTATCAGTTCACCGTGAGCGCGGACCGCAAGAGCTGGTTCGCGCTGGAAGTGGCAGTGGAGGATCAGGCGATCGCGGCGTGGGAGCGAAGACACGGGCGCGCCCTGGCAGACAACGAACGGTACGCGGTCGCAAAAATGGCGCTGTTCGAAGCGTTCGACGAGCGCCCGAACCCGGAGGCGATGCGGCAGGCCGTGCGCGTGGGAGAGGCGGAGGCAGAGCGTTTGCTCGAACGGCTGGGGATCGATTGATACGAAAAGCCCGCGTCTGCGGAGGGCGGAGATGGCCGGATGCAGACGCGGGCGTGGCCTAGCGAGCTTCGGCGGGCGCAGGTTCGGGCTGCCGCGCTGACAGGCCCTGCGCTTCCACCACGGCCAAGGCGGCCATGTGGACGATGTCGTTCACCTCGCAGCCTCGTTGCAGCACATGCACGGGGCGGGCGAAGCCCATCAGGATGGGACCGATCACCTCGCAGCCGCCAATGCGCCAAAGAAGCTTGTAGGCGATGTTGCCGGCTTCCAGGCTGGGGGCAATGAGGACGTTGGCCGGCCCGGTGAGCCGGCAGAAAGGGTAGTCGCCGAGCATTTCGGGCGTGACCGCGGCGTCGGCCATCATTTCTCCCTCGACGACGAGGTCCGGGCGCCGCTGGCGTACCAGTTCAGTGGCATGCGCCACCTTGGCAGCGAGGGGATGGCGCGAGGAGCCGAAGGTGGAGAAGGAGAGCATGGCGATGCGCGGTTCGACGTCGAAACTGCGGACCACATCGGCGCTCATGATGGCGATTTCGGCCAAATCCTCTGCGGTGGGCTCGATGTTGACCGTGGTGTCGGCGATGAAATAGACCTGGCCGCGCGGGGTGATCATCATGTACATCCCGGCGACCTTCTGGATGCCCTCCTTCTTGGGGATGACCTCGAGGGCGGGGCGGATGGTGTCGGCGTAGTGCTGCGTGAGCCCCGCGATCAGACCGTCGGCGTCGCCGGAGTGGACCATCATGGCGGCGAAGCGCGTGGGGTTGCGCATGAGGATGGGCGCTTCGGTGTGAGTCACCCCCTTGCGCTGGCGCAGGCGGAGATATTCGAGCGTGTAGGAGTCAAAACGCGGATCGGTTTCCGGATCGACGATCTCGACGTGATTTTCGAGGTGCAGGTGGAGCTGCCGGGCGCGGGTAAGGATGCGCTCGCGGTTGCCGATGAGGATGGGATGGGCGACAGCTTCGTCGATGAGGATCTGGGCGGCGCGGAGGATCTTGTCCTGGGCGCCCTCCGGAAAGACGATGCGGCGCGGGCTGCGCTGCGCCTTGTGGATGATCATGCGCATGATCTCCTGGCTCTTGCCGAGGCGCTTTTCGAGCTCATCGCGGTAGGCGGCAAGATCGACATGGCGCCGCGCGACGCCGGACTCCATGGCGGCGCGGGCGACGGCAGGCGCGACGTAGGTGAGAACGCGGGGATCGAAGGGCTTGGGGATGATGTACTCGGGCCCGAATTCTAGGGTTTCTACGCCGTAGGCGCGGCGGACAGAGTCCGGCACGTCCATGCGGGCGAGCTCGGCGAGGGCGTGCGTGGCGGCGAGCTTCATCTCGTCGTTGATGGCGGTGGCCCGGACGTCGAGTGCGCCGCGGAAGATGAAGGGGAAGCCAAGGACGTTGTTGACCTGGTTGGGATAGTCGCTGCGCCCGGTGGCCATGATGATGTCCGGCCGCGTGGCTTTGGCGACGTCGTACGGGATCTCGGGATCGGGATTGGCGAGCGCGAAGACGATGGGGCGGTCCGCCATCGAGAGAAGCATCTCCGGGGTGACGCAGTTGGCAATGCTCAGGCCCACGAAGACGTCGGCGCCCTTCATGGCGTCGGCGAGGGTGCGGGCGGTTGTCTTGCGCGCGAATTTCGCCTTGTACCTGTTCATGCCCTCGGTGCGGCCCTCGTAGATGACGCCCTTGGTGTCGCACATCAGGATGTTTTCGAGCTTCGCGCCGAGACGGAGATAGTGCTCGGCGCAGGAAATGGCGCTGGCGCCGGCGCCGGAGAAGACGATCTTGACGTCCTCGATTTTCTTCCCCACGAGATAGAGCGCATTGATCAGGGCGGCGCCGGAGATGATGGCCGTTCCGTGCTGATCGTCGTGGAAGACAGGGATATTCAGGGTCCGCTTCAACTCTTCCTCGATCTCGAAGCACTCGGGCGCCTTGATGTCCTCGAGGTTGATGCCGCCGAACGTCGGCTCGAGGATCTGGCAGACGCGGATGACCTCGCGCGGATCCTCGGTGTTGAGTTCGATATCGAAGACGTCGATATCCGCGAAGCGCTTGAAGAGAACGCCCTTGCCTTCCATGACGGGCTTGCCGGCGAGCGCGCCGATATTGCCCAGCCCGAGCACGGCCGTGCCGTTGGAGACGACCGCGACAAGATTGCCTTTGGCGGTGTATTGATAGGCGAGCGAGGGGTCGCGGTGAATCTCCCGGCAGGGGACGGCGACGCCCGGCGTGTAGGCGAGGCTGAGATCCCGCTGCGTGCGGCAGGGCTTGGTGGGGACGACGCTGACTTTGCCAGCGGGGGGAGAAGAATGATATTCCAGTGCTTCCTGGTCCCGGATCGACATGGCCGGTCTCCTTTCCCCTCCATTCTGTCACTGCGCGGGCAGTTTGTCTGCGGAGAAACGGAGGCGGTGATGGGAATTTTGCGAGAGGGTATGCTGGGTATGGACCCATGAGCACGCCGCCGGCGCCGCCCCAGGCAGAGCTGTTCGACCGCCCGTTTTCCTTCTATCCGCCGATCCATGGCGTGGAGCACAACGAGTGGCGGCTGAAAGAGGCGACCTGGAGCGAGATGGTGGTGCGCAATACGGCCTCCGACATCGAGGTGGCGATTCCGCGGCGGTTTTTCGGCGCCGTTTCGGAGACTGACAAGCCGGTGATGATCGTGGGGCTGAAGCAGGAGCTGGAGTACCGGATGGGCGCAGTGTGGCCGGTGCGCAAGCCGGTGCTGGCAATGCCCCCGCCGGTGATGCCGCCGCCCCCCACGGAGAAGAAGGAAACGGGCGCGCCGGAGCCGCGCGGGCTGGCGGCAGTGCTGGGCATCAGCCAGGAGCGGACGGACACGCGGATCACGCGGATGATCGTCTGGACGTTCCTCGGGCTCGCCTCTCTGCTGCTGGTGGTCTGGGCAGTGATCCGCCTCACGCCGGAGACAAAGCCCACTTTCATTGCGCGGGATCAGAGCTATCTGGAGCTGACCCGCGAGGACGACTACCACGCGGTCGTGCGCAAACTCGGGCCCCCGGCGGAAGACCGGTGGCGCCCCGGCTCGGGCGAGCTGCAATACCGGGCCCTGTTCTACCCGGAGCGGGGCTATGCGGTGATCCTGATGGGCGACAAGCGCGAGAACGCCCGCTACATCGGGGCCATGGGGCTGGGCCCGGACGGAAAGGGATGGAGTCCGCTGCATTCCATCGAGTTTGCGCGCGGGGCGAACACGATGGGTATCCTGAGAGGCCTGCCGCGGTTCTGAGCCGCCGCCGCAGAACCGCCCCCGCGGCGTCCGGATCTGTCATATAGTCACGGAGAGGTGCATATGTCACAGATCAAAGGACCCGCTATCTTTCTGGCACAGTTCATGGGGGACGATCCTCCGTTCAATTCGCTGGCCAACATCACGGCGTGGGCGAAGGACCTTGGATACAAGGGCGTGCAGCTGCCGTCCTGGGACGCGCGCGTGATGGACCTGAAGCTGGCAGCGGAGTCGAAGGGCTATTGCGACGATCTGAAAGGACAGGCCAACGGGCTGGAGATCACCGAGCTGGCGTCGCACCTGCAAGGGCAGCTGGTGGCGGTGCACCCGGCCTACGACGAGCTGTTCGACGCCTTTGCGGCGCCGGAGGTGCGGGGCGACCCGAAAGCCCGCACCGAGTGGGCGGTGGAGCAGATGAAGCTGGTGATCCGGGCCTCGAGAAACCTGGGGCTCTCGGCGACGCCGTCGTTCTCCGGCGCGCTGTTGTGGCCGTTCGTCTATCCCTGGCCGCAGAGGCCGGCAGGGCTGGTGGAGGAGGGATTCCGCGAACTGGCCAGGCGCTGGAAGCCGATCTTCGACGTGGCCGAGGAGTACGGTGTGGACATCGCCTACGAACTGCACCCGGGCGAGGATCTGCACGACGGGTACACGTTCGACATGTTCCTGGACGTGATGGGAGGCCATCCGCGGGTGGCCATCAACTACGACCCGTCGCACTTCGTGCTGCAATGCCTCGATTATGTCGGCTTCATCGACGAGTACGGGTCGCGGATCAAGGCCTTCCATGTGAAAGACGCCGAATACAGGCCATCGGCCAAAGCCGGCGTCTACGGCGGCTACGCGCCGTGGCAGAAGCGCCCGGGGCGGTTCCGCTCGCTCGGCGACGGGCAGGTGGACTTCAAGCAGGTGTTCACGCGGCTCACCGCCGTGGGCTACAGCGGCTGGGCGGTGCTCGAGTGGGAGTGCTGCTACAAGGACGCGGCGCAGGGCGCGGCCGAGGGCGCGCCGTTCATCGCCAGCATGCTGATCGACGTGCCGAAGAAGGCGTTCGACGACTTCGCGGGTGCGGCGACCGACACGGAGCGCAACCGCAGGATCCTCGGCATCCGGTAAGAGGGACGCAGGGAAGGGCCGGCGCGCCATGCCGGCCCTATTCCGTTTGAAACAAAAGATGCGGTTTCTGGTGTTTCTTCTGATGGGAGTGATCCCGCCGCCGGCGGGGCCGCAGGTGCTGCCGCTGTATCCGGGCGCTGCGCCGGGCAGCGAGGCGTGGGACTGGAGGGAAACGGCGGCGATGGGCGAAAAGGACGGCATCCTGCGGATCGCCAACGTGACCCGTCCCACCGTGAGCGTCTTCCTGCCGGAGCCGGGGCGCGCGACCGGCGCAGGCGTGGTGGTGGTGCCCGGGGGCGGGTTCCGCATTCTGGCCTTCAACCACGAGGGGACGGAGGTCTGCGAATGGCTCAACTCGCTCGGAGTGGCGGCGTTCCTGCTGAAATACCGCGTGATGCGCACGGACGACCTCGGCGGCGTTTCAAAAGAGGCGCAGGACGCCCGGCGCAAGGAGGCGATGGGCTTCGGCGTGACCGATGCGCTGGAGGCAATGCGGGTTGTGAAGCGGCGCGCCGCCGAGTGGGGCGTGGATGCGGAACGGATCGGCATCCTCGGCTTTTCCGCCGGAGGCTACATCACGGCCCATGTGGCGCTGACAGAAGACGCGGAGGCGCGGCCCGCGTTTGCCGTGCCCGTGTACGCCTATTTCCCCGAAGAGCGGCCCGTGCCGGCGGGCGCGCCTCCTCTGCTGGCGGTCCACGCTGCCGATGACCGCACGGTGCCGGCGGCGCACAGCGTACGGCTCTTCCAGGTGTGGCGGCAGGCGGGGCGTCCCGCGGAACTGCACATTTTCGAGCGCGGGGGGCACGGGTTCGGGATGAGGCGGCAGGGGCAGCCTGTGGACGGCTGGACGGAGCGGGTGCGCGAGTGGCTGGCGAGTCAGGGGATGCTCACGACAGCACGGCGGTAGGCGTAGAGCTCGGGCGAGCCGTTGTCAGTGATCTCGAGAATCACGTGAACCGTGCCGGGCTTCGCTCCGGACTCCCATGCGAGCGTGGTTTCCGGACCCTCTTCGTGGCTAAGGGAGGCCTTGCCACGGAACGTCCCGGCTTCCGGGTAGATCCACCAGCGGAAGCGGAGCGCGTGGCCGTCGGGATCGGACGAACCGGCGGCGGAGAGCCGCACGGGCTGGCCGGGGCTCGCCGAAACAGAAAGCACGTTTTTTGTGCGATCTCCGTTCAGCACGGCCAGGGGATTGTGGTTGGCTTTTTCCGGCGGTTGCACGCACCAGTCCATGCGGGCGGCGAAGTCATGCTGGAAGGCGCGGCGCCAGCGCCAGATGGTGGCCGTGTTCGATGTGTGCAGGCGTCCGTCGCGGGTGCGCACCGTGTCGCGCGAGTTGGTCCAGATGGGGCGCGTCTCGGCGTAGGACTGCCGCAGTTCATACCGGCCGCCCCATCCGCCGTACGAGGGTTCGATGTCGCCGCCAAGCCCGTTCCGGATCAGGTTCAGAAAAGACGGGGTGTCCCCCTCCATGATGTAGACGAGCCGCGGGTAGCGTTCTCCGAGAGGCCCGTGGTTCCGGATGATGTTTTCCTCGAGCCAGGGATTGTCGACAAGCTCGAAGTCCTCCATGGGGCCGTTCTTGTAGAAACGGTCGCCGGAGATGCCGGTCCATGTGGCGAGGTAGTATTCCCGGCTGTCGACGCTGGAAGGGCTGACGATATAGAAGAGATCCGGGAAGGTGATGCGGAGCCACCGGCCGGCGTCATCCTGGTCCGAGATGGTGTAGACGCGCAGTTTGGAGACGATTCCGGCGAGCTCTTCCGCCGAGCGCGAGTACTTGACGTCCCAGAGAGCCTGGGCAAGCGTATTGGCGCCGCCCCAGACGGCGATCCAGAGCGGGCGCGGGTCGGGACGGCTTGCCATTTCGATGATCCAACGGGCGCCTTCGCTCGACTTGCCGAAGCCCACGCCGCGCATTCCATATTCGGGGTTGCCGGACTTCACAAGGCTGAGCAGACGCTCCGCGGGCGGGAAACCGGGGGCGTGACGGAGAAGGTTGGGCTGCACTTTGCCGTAAGCTTCAATGGTGGCGCGGAGAATGTCGGGGCGGATCTTGTCACGCAGGTGGATGGACGTGGTGGCGATCAGCCCTTCGAGATCGAACTCGTTCGAGTACAGCAGAAGCCGGACGAGGGACTGCTCGTCGTCGGGTTCGTTGGAGATGTCGGTGAGGACAATCAGCCGGGGCTTGTCAGCAGCGGAGAGGAGGAGGCTGAAGAGGCAGAACATCAGAGCGCGGACCATCATTCCGGCCGTCAGATTATCAAATTGCCCGGGCCGCACAAGGCCGCGACGGAACAGAGGGCGCCCACCCGGCTGTCTTCCGTTTCATTCTATGGAGGCCCGCCGAGCATGGGTCAGCGGAAGCGCTGGTCGTCTTCCTCCAGCCGGCGCAGCGCCTCCCGCAAGGTGTCGATATCGGCCAGCATTGCCTCCACGCGCCGCAAGCAATCCGGGCATGCGAGCAGGTGCTGCTCGATGGGGGCAAGCTGCCGGTTCGTCGCGCGACCGAGGCAGTAGAGCTCGAGGTCTTCGTCAGAGATGTGATCCATGACAACACGCATCGGACGACCTTCATATCGGCGCGCCGGGCGCTGTTTGTTGGCGAAACCGGGCTGCGGCGGCTATACTGGCAGGCACTGAAGTTTCGTACGGGGAGGTCCGGAAGGGTGAGCCGGCAGAAGACGGGCTTTCCGCCCGCAGGGGTGCAGCCTGCATGGAGACACTGGCAGGCTCTGGCGGCGCTCGCATTCGTTTCGGCTGCGGTCTATGCGCCGTTCCTGAATCTGCCGCCGATGGTGGACGACTACGGGCACGCCCGTCTGGCGGAGCGCTACGGACCGCCGCAAGGGTGGGGCGAACTGTTCCGCGATCCCCTGTACCGGTGCCGTTCCACCGCGCTGTGGGCCACGGCGGCAGCGCTCCATCTGGCGGGATTCTCCCACGCCGTGCTTCATGCCGTCAGCCTGGCGCTGCATGTGGTGAACGCGTGGCTCGTATATGCGCTGGGCGCATGCCGCTGGATCGGCTGGCCCGTGGCGGGCGCGGCGGCGCTGGTCTTTGCCGCCAACGAGCGCCCGCACGAGGCGGTGATCTGGATTGCCTCGATGCACGAGCCCCTGGTGTTCGCCTTCGTGCTCGGGGCGCTGCTGGCGTGGCTGCGGTGGCTGGAGGGCGGGACTGCCTCGTGGCTGGGCGCTGTGGCCGCTTGCTGGCTGCTGGCGCTTCTTTCCAAGGAATCGGGCGTGGTGCTCGCCTGCCTGCTGCCTGCCGCGGCGCTGCTGTATCCGGGGCGTGCGAAGGCGGCGGCGTGGGCGCTGGCTGCAGGGACCGTTTCCACCGGCCTGTATTTCTGGCTGGCGTGGGCCGGGCAGGGGCAGCACCAGCATTTTCACGACGGCACTTTTGCGCTCGGATGGCACTTTGTGCCAACCATGGCACGCAGTGTCCCGCGGGGGCTGGGAGTCTGGGGATCGCTGGCTGTGGCGGCGCTCCTCTGGTTCCGGCAGCGGGCGGCGTGGCGGGGGGCGGCGCTGGGAGCTGTCTGGTATCTCGCCGCCCTGATGCCGTACGCATTTCTGACCTACATGCCGCGGATTCCAAGCCGGCACCACTATCTGGCTTCCGGCGGAATGGCGCTGCTCGCCGGGCTGGCGGCGGCGCTCACCATCCCGAGGGCGCCGCGTCCGAGAGCCGCCGCCGCGGCGCTGGCAGCGGCGTTCCTGTTGCACAACTCGCTGTATCTGTGGCTCTACAAGATGCCGCAGTTCCACGCCCGCGCGGAGGTGACGGAAGGGCTGGTGCGCATGGTGGCGGAACACCCCGGGGAGCGGGTGCTGCTGCGCTGCCCGCTGCTGCCGCTTTACGAGGCGCAGATGGCGGTGCATTACCGGATCGGAGCGGATTCTGCCGGGCGGGTGACGGAGGATGAGGGCGCCGGTGCGGCGCTCGTCTACACGTGCGGTCTGCCGCCGCGCAAGTACGGAGATCCTGGTACTTGACGGGCTGGTTTTAGTACTACCGGTGTCTGGCCGTGTTCCAGCGCGGGCGTTGAAATGGAGGCATGAGGAACCGCGAGGATCGGCGAGACGAAAGCCGGCTGGCGGTCGACGCCCCGGCGTTGATCTTCTGGGAGGAAGGCGACGGCGGCTATCATGTGAGAGCCCGCGCGGTAAACCTCAGCGGCTCCGGCGTGGGCGTGCGGGTGTGCGCACCCCTGAAGCCCGATACGATCGTCTGGTGCGCTGTGCCCTCTTATGGGATCTATTCGCGGGCGATGGTGACGCACGCGCGGGGCCTGTTCCGCAAGACGGCGGGGCTGCGGCTGCTGGCCAATCCCATTGTGGCGGACGCGGACTGAAGTTCAGATCCGCGGGAGCTCGTAGCCCTTGCGGCGGGGGCGCGACAGCATGGCATTGGCCTGCGCGTCGTTGCGGACGCGCTCCTCTTTCGGATCCCATTCCAGCGTTTTGCCGCGCTCGCGGCAGATGGAGATCAGGTGGCAGATGGTGGTGGAGCGGTGGGCGGCTTCGAGGTGCGCGTTCGGCTGGCGGCGCGTGCGGAGGCAATCGAGGAAGTTCTCGATGTGCCACCGGTTCTCGCCCGGGCCTTCGGGCGTATCTTCCGGCTTGTCCCGGATCAGTTCAGGGGGATCGGCGACGAGCGTGCCGCGCTTGATTTCCAGAGTGCCCTTCTCGCAGACGAAGATGGCGCCGAGGTCGGAGTGATCCGGGCGTTTCTGCCCGGTGCATTTCAGCAGCGTGCCGTTGGCGTAGCGCATGATGACGGGAGCGTTCTCGCCCTCGCCCTGCGGTGAAAACTCGATTGGCCCGGTGTCATCGGCGCCAAGGGCGCACTGCACCTGATCGAGGGCGTGGGTGCCCCAACCGGAGACGCCCCAGCTTTGACCGCCGTTGTCGTAATCCCAGTACCATGCCCACCGCCGCTGGAGTGCCTCGTGGTAGGGCCGCAGTTCGGTCTGGTTGCACCACTGGTCCCAATCGAGCCCTTCGGGCATGGGCTGCTCCGGCTTGGGCGTCCAGCGTTTGGGCGGCTCGAAGTTGCAGGCGATCACCTCCTTGACGCGCCCGAGGCGCCCTTCGCGGATCAGGCGGCTGGCCCAGACGTTGACGGGGATGGAGCGCTGCTGGGTGCCGCACTGCAGGATGCGGTTGTAGCGGGCGGCGGCGCGCCGCAGGACGCGCCCCTCCTCGACGGTGAGCGTCAGCGGCTTTTCGGCGTAAACATCGAGCCCCGCCTGCATGCAGTGGATGGCGACGAGGACGCGGGCGTGGGTGGTGGTTTCCACGAACACGGCGTCGAGCTTCTCGCTGTCGAGCATGCGGCGGTAATCCTGGAAGTGCTTCGCCTGCGCGTAGGAGGGGCGGATTTGCGCAGCTTTCTCGCATTGCGGCAGCCAGCAATCGGCAAAGGCGGCGAACGAGGCGGCGGGGAATTCCTCGTTTTGCAGAAGCCACCTGCCGCGGTTGCCGAGGCCGATCATGGCGAGCTGAATGCGGTCGTTGGCGCCCACGACGCGGAGGGAGGCAGCAGCTGTCGCCGCTCCGAGGAAAAAGTGCCGCCGAAGCATGGTACATGCCAAGCTATCGAGGGGCGGCGGCCGAGTCAAGCAACGCCCCGGGCGGTGAAATAATGTGGGCATGTCTCTGCGGTTTCTTGCCTGTTTGTGGCTGGCTTGCGCCTGCGCGGCGCAGGATGCGCCCTATCTGACCGAACCGGGCTGGCAGCCCTTGCTGAACGGAAAAGACCTGACCGGATGGCGGGCGCAGGACCCGACGAAGCCTCATGAGTGGATGGCGGTGCGGGGCATCCGCTTCGACCGCTGGTATGCGCCGAAGCAGTTGTTCGGCGTGGGCGAGGGCGGCGACAGAATCCTGAACGGAAAGAATGGCCGCACGCAGAATCTGGTGACGGAGCGCAAGTTCGGCGACATGGAGCTGTATCTCGAGTTCATGATCCCGCGGGGGGCGAACTCGGGCGTCTATCTGCATGGGCTCTACGAGGTGCAGATCCTGGACAGCTTCGGCTTTGCGGACCTGACGACGGGCGACTGCGGGGCGATCTATCACCGCTGGATCAATAACGGCCCCGTGGGCGGCTCGCCGCCGCGCGTCAACGCGATGCGGAACGCCGGCGAATGGCAGAGCTATCACATCTGGTTCCGCGCGCCGCGCTTCGATGCCTCCGGCAGGAAGACGGAGAACGCGCGCTTCCTGCGGGTGATGTTCAACGGCGTTCTGGTGCAGGAGAACGTGGAAGTGGACGGGGGAACGCGCGCCCATATGGAGATCCCCGAAGCGCCGGAGAATCCGCTGATGCTGCAAGGCGACCACGGGCCGGTGGCGTTCCGCAACATTTACTGGCGGCCGCTCGGGCCGCTTCCGTGGCGATGAGCAGCGGGTGGATCGACATCAGCGCGCCGCTGCGCAGCGGGATGACAGTGTGGCCGGGCGACGCGCCGGTTGTTGTGGAGCAGGCGGAGTCGATGGAGCGGGGCGGCGCGTACAACCTGACGCGGCTTGCGATGAGCGCGCACGCGGGGACCCACATGGATGCGCCGCGGCACTTCCTGCGCGAGGGCGCGGGGATCGATTCGATGCCGCTGGAGCTGATGGCGGGGCTGGCGCGGGTCGTTCCGGCAGACGGCGAGGCGGTGAGCGAAGACGACGTGCCGGACGATCTCGAGCCGGGAGCGCGGCTGTTGTTCCGCACAAAGAACAGCGAGCGGGACGTCTACGCCGGAACATTTCACGAAGATTATGTTTTTCTGACCCGCGGAGCGGCGGAGAAGCTGGCGCGGGCGGGGGCGGCGCTCGTGGGGATCGACGGTCCTTCCGTGAGCGGGTTCCACGAGGATCCCGCTCTCACGCACCGCGTGCTGCTGGAGGCGGGCATCTGGATCGTGGAAGGGCTGCGGCTGGCAGGCGTGACGCCGGGCGAATACGAGCTTTTCTGCCTGCCGTTGCGGATTCCCGGCGCCGACGGGGCGCCGGCGCGCGCCCTGCTCAGGCCGGTTCGCCGTCCCGGTGCATTCTGAAGCAAGCGCCCTGCGGCGGGCGCTTGTAACGCTCCACTTCCGCGCCTGTCTTGCCCCGGGCGGTGCGTTCGAGCAGCGCGCTGATCTCCTGCGGGGTCATCTTCCGGAACGCGCGCAGGGCGGCCACGTTCTGTTCGAGTTGCTCGACGGTCTCGACGCCGGAGACGAGCGTGTCGATGTCCTGGCTCCACGCGAAGCGCAGGCAGTCGCCAATGGAGGCGACGTTCTGGGCGGAGATCTGGCCCATGGCGTTCGACTTCATGGCGATGACGCCGAGCCCGCGGCGGCGCGCCTCCGGCAGCACCTGGCGGAGGAAGCTGAGATAGTGCGGGTCAATCAGGTTGACGGGCATCTGGACCGTTTCCCATTCGCTGGTTGCCTGCAGGAGGCGGAGGTGAACAGAAGGATCGCGGTGCCCGGTGAAGCCGATGTGCCGGACCTTGCCTTGCTTCTTCGCCAGAACGAACGCCTCGAGCGCGCCCGCGGGTCCGAGGATGCGGTCCACTTCGGAGTGCTCGCTGACCTGGTGGCACTGCCAGAGGTCGATGTAATCCGTGCGAAGGCGGCGAAGCTGCTGCTCGAGGACGCGCATGGCGCCGTCGCTGGTGTAGATCTCGCACTTGGTCATGAGGAGGACCTTCTGGCGGTCCGCGCCGCTGAAGGCTTTGCCGAGGATCTCGTCGCTGGCGCCGCCGTGGTAGGCGTTGGCGCTGTCGTAGAAATTCAGGCCGAGGTCGAAGGCGCGGCGCAGGATGCGGAGCGCTTCCTGCTCGCCGCGGACGTTCATGTGGTAGCCGCCGACGGCGATGCGCGCGACTCGCAAACCGGTCTTTCCGAGAGTCGCCATGGGCAGAGACGCTTGCGCTGCGGATGGCAGGGTGGAGCCGAGGGCTGCGGCAGTGAGGAATGTTCGGCGCTGCATGGCAGCAGAACCTCCAGGGTGAAGTGGCACGGCCTGAGGCTAGAATAAGGCAGATCGGGGGTCGATGCATGGCCTGGATGAGAGGGATTCTGGCAGCCGGAGCGATGTGCCTGCTGGCAGCGGGGCAGACGGCGCCGGTCCGTTTGAGCGAACTGAGCGCGGGCTTCCAGCAGTTGAGCCGGCGCGTGCATGCCTCCGTGGTGAAGGTGAGCACCGTGGGCTACCGGCAGCTGGACCCCGAAGAGAGCGAGGAGCCGGGCGTGGCGGCGCGGCAGCAGAGCGCAGGCTCGGGCGTGATCATCGACCCCGAGGGGCTGATCGTGACCAATGCGCACGTCGTGGTGGGCGCGCAGCGGGTGCAGGTGACGCTGCCGCCGGCGCCGGGAGAAGGAGCGGTTCGCGGAAGAGCCCGCACGGTGCGCGCCGAGGTCGTCGGACTGGACCTGGAGACCGATGTGGCGCTGGTGCGCGTGGCGGAGAAGGGGCTGCCGGCGCTGGAGCTGGCCGATTCCGACCGCGTGGAACAGGGACAGCTCGTGTTCGCCTTCGGAAGCCCGCTAGGGCTGGACAACACGGTGACCATGGGCGTGGTGAGCGCGCCGGCGCGGCAGCTGCGCGCGGACGATCCGATGATCTACATTCAGACCGACGCGCCGATCAATCCGGGCAATTCGGGCGGCCCGCTGGTGGACACGGAAGGGCGCGTGATCGGGATCAACACGATGATCCTGTCGCAATCAGGCGGCAATGAAGGGATCGGATTCGCGGTGCCCTCGAACGTGGTGGCCAACGTGGTGGAACAGCTGAGGCGTACGGGGCGGGTGATCCGGGGTGAGATCGGCGTGACGGTGCAGACGATCACGCCGGCGCTGGCGGAGGGCTGGAAGCTGCCGCAGGCATGGGGCGTGGTGGTCGCCGACGTAGAGCCCGACGGCGAGGGCGACCGGGCGGGGCTGCGGGTGGGGGACGTGATCCTGAGCCTCAACGGGCGCCCGCTGGAGGACGCGCGGCAGTTCAATGTGAGCCTGTACCGCCCGGCAGTGGGGGAGACGATTCTGCTGGAAGTGCAGCGCGGACAGCGGAAGCTGAAACTGGCAGTGCAGGTGGCGGAACGGCACGACGAGGCGTCCACCTACGCAGAGCTGGCAAGCCGCGAGGAGAATCTGATTGCCGAGCTGGGCATCTTCGCCGTGGATCTGACGCCTGCGCTGCGGGAGCAGCTGGCGCCGGCGAGAAGCGAGACTGGCGGAGTGCTGGTGGCCGCGCGGCATGCCGACAGCGCGGTGCTCGACGAAGGCTTCCGGGCGGGCGACCTGATCTACGCCGTCAACCGCGCGCCGGTGCGCACGACCGCCGAATTGCGCGAATTTCTGAAGAAGCAGAAGCCCGGAACGCCGCTGGCCTTTCAGGTGGAGCGCAACGGGCGGTTGCGTTTCGTCAGCTTCGAGCTGCCGTGAAGGCCACGTCAGCCCGCTGCCTGCTGCGCGGGCTGGACCGGGTTCTCGTTGAAAGAGTAGCCAAAGCCGCGCACGCTGCGGATGAAGCTCAACGCGGGGCTGCCGCTTTCCAGCTTCTGGCGGAGGCGGAGGATGTAAACATCCACGGTGCGGTCAGTCACGGCGCGGTCATGGCCCCATACGGCGTCGAGGAGCTGCTCGCGGCTGAAGACGATGCCGGGCCGCGACATGAGGAACTCGAGCAGGCGGAACTCGGTCGCCGTCAAAGAGACCGGCTTGCCGTCCAGAGTCACCCGGCAGGAAGCGCGGTCGAGCACGAGCGGGCCGGCCTGGATGGGGCGCGCGGGGGGCTGGGTCTGGCGGAACTGGATCTTGACGCGCGCAATCAGCTCGCGCACGAAGAAAGGCTTGACGATATAGTCGCTGGCGCCGAGCTCGAGGCCGAGGATGCGGTCGGTTTCCGAGGCGCGCGCGGTCAGGAAAATGATCGGAATGTGCGCGAGTTCGGGGCGGCTGCGCACGGCTTTGCAGATATCCAACCCGTCGGAGTCCGGCAGCATGATGTCGAGGATGATGAGATCCGGACGTTCGCGGCGGATCAGCTCGACTGCGCCACGGCCGGTTTGCGAGCCGACCAGAAGGTAGCCTTCCTTTTCCAGGTTGTATTTCAGCAGCGCGAAGAGGTCTGTATCGTCTTCGATGAGAAGGATTTTCTTCATCCGGCCTTATCCCTATTGTGACAGATACACTGCGGGCGTTACAGCTCCGTGACAATTGCATGACGATGCGGCAAAGCGGCGTGCTTTGCCGGTTGCGCCTCAGACGGTTTTCGGATCCGGGTGGATCCAGGGGGCGCGGTAAGGGCGCGCGAGCAGGCGGTTGGCCTCGCTGTCTCCGCGCACTGTGCCGGAGGCAGCATCCCAGTGCAGGGTGCGGTTGAGCTGGGCGGAGAGATTGGCCAGAATGCAGGCGGCGGTGGAGATGTGGCCCTGTTCGATGTCGGCCACAGGGCGGCGGTTGTTGTCGATGGCGGAGAGCAGATCCATCATGTGGTAGCGGATGGCGGGAGCGACGTGGCGCTCGAGGCGCTCTTCGGTCTTGTCTTCGGGGAACTGCTCCAGTTCGTAGGTGACGTCCTTGTGCACGGGCTCGCCCTTGTTGGGGATGAAGTCGTAGGAGAAGACGCTGGCTTTCAGCACGCCGTGCTCGCCGTAGAAGAACGCGGCCCACGGGTACTTGGGATCGGGGGGCGGCCCCCAGGTGCGGTGGGTCCAGACGATGTCGAGATCGTCGTGGCGGAAGATGGCGGTCTGCGTGTCAGAGATGTTGCCCTTGCCTTCCTTGGTGACGTAGATGCCGCCGGAGGAGGAGATGGATTTGGGCCAGCCGAGGTCCAGCATCCAGCGGACCATGTCGTACATGTGGATGCACATGTCGCCGACGACGCCATTGGAGTACTCCATGAACTGCCGCCAGCGCCCGGGGTGGAGCATGGGATTGTAGGGGCGCATGGGCGCGGGGCCGACCCACATTTCGTAGTCGAGCCATGCGGGCGGCTGCGTGTCGGGCGGGTTCTCGCGGGAGCGCATCTGGTAGTAGCAGCAGATCTCGACGTGGCCGATGCGGCCGAGCTTGCCGGAGCGGATGAACTCGTCGCGCGCCTCGATGAGGTGCGGGGTGGAGCGCCGCTGCGTGCCGACCTGCACGACGCGGTTGTATTTGCGCGCGGCGGCGAGGATGGCCTGGCCTTCGACGACGTCGACGGAGATGGGCTTCTGCAGATAGAGGTGGCAGCCGGCGCGGAGGGCTTCGATGGCAGTGAGGGCGTGCCAGTGATCGGGGGTGGCGATGAGGACGATGTCGAGATCGCGCTCCTTGAGCATTTCGCGGTAGTCGCGGTAGAGGCGGGGTTTCTTGCGGGAGCGCTGGCGTTCGGCGGTGCGTTCGGCCGCCTGTTCCAGCATGCGCTGATCGACGTCGCACAGCGAGACGACCTCGACGTTGGCGACCTGAATGAGGCGGAAGAGGTCGCACTTGCCGTACCATCCGGGGCCAATGACGCCGACGCGGCGGAGCTTGTCGCGGTCATACGGCGGGCTGGGAACCGGCGTGGCAGCACGCGCGCCTGCTACAAGGGCGGGCACGGAGCGGACGAACGATCTGCGGTTCATCACCATGGAAAGAGTATATCCGCGCGGGCCGCGGCGCGATGGAGTAGGATGGGGCGGCGGAGCGCGGGATATGGCAGAGGGAAGGCTGAGCGGAAAGACCGCTGTGATCACGGGCGGCGCGCAGGGCATCGGACGCGCGGTGGCGGAAGAGATGGCGCGGGAGGGCGCGCGGGTGGCGATTCTCGACCGCAACGCGGAGGCGGGAGCGGCGGCGGCACGGGAGATGCAAAAACAGGACTTGCCTGTTTTGTTCTTGCATGCCGATGTCACGGAGGAGGCGGACGTGGCGCGGGCATTCGAGAGTCCGGGGCGGGAGGCGGGAGCGGCGCAGATCCTGGTGAACAACGCGGGCGGCAATACGTACTCCGATCCGGTGCGGATGACGTCTGCCGAATGGGACGCCGCGATGGCGCTGAACCTGAAATCGGCGTGGCTGTGCGCGCGGGCGGCGCTGCCGGGCATGCTCTCGCGGGGCTCGGGAGTGATCGTCAACATCAGCTCGCTGCATGCGCGGATGACAGCGCGGGGGATGTTCCCGTATGCGGCAGCCAAGGCGGGGCTCGCCGGGTTGACGCGCAGCCTGGCGCTGGAGTACGGGCCGGCGGGAATCCGCGTGAACGCCATCCTGCCGGGGTGGACGCGCACGCCGCCGGTGGAGGCATGGCTGGCGAGAAGAGGCGGCGCGGCGGAGGAGGAGCGGCGGCTGGCCCGCGTGCATCCGCTGGGCCGGATCGCGGAGCCGCGCGAGGTGGCGCGGGTGGCGGTGTTTCTCGCCTCCGACGACGCCTCGGCGATCACGGGGGCGGAGATCGTCGTGGACTGCGGGTTGAGCGCGAAGTACGCCGGACAGGAGGACTAAAACAATGAAAGCGGAACTTGTTCTGGACTGCCGCTGCGGGCTGGGCGAGGGCCCGGTGTGGGACGAGGGCGAGGGGTGGCTGTACTGGGTGGACATCCTGGCGGGGCGGGTGCACCGGTGGCGCCCGGGCACGGATCAGGTGGAGACGGCGGAGGCCGGCGAGCCCGTCGGGGCGGCGGCGCTTCGCCGCGGGGGCGGGCTGGTGCTCGCGCTGAAGACCGGGTTCGCTTTGGCGGAGACGTTCGGCGGCGGGCTGGAGCGTCTGGCGACTTATGCGGATGCGGCTCCGGATCTGCGAATGAACGACGGCAAGTGCGACCCGGCGGGGCGCTTCTGGGCGGGCACCATGGCGATGGACTTCCGCGAGGGCGCAGGCGCGCTGTACCGGCTCGACGCGGACGGCAGCGTGACGCGCGTGCTGGAAGGGGTGACGATTTCGAACGGGATGGACTGGACGGAGGACGGCTCGCGGATGTACTACATCGACAGCCCGCGGCGGACGATCGACGCGTTCGACTTCGATGCGGAGAGCGGACGGATTTCCGGAAGACGGACGGTGGCGGCGATCCCCGAGGAGGCTGGCCTGCCGGACGGTATGACGCTGGATGACGAGGGGCGGATCTGGGTGGCTCTGTGGGGCGGCGGCGCGGTGTGGTGCTATTCGCCCGAGGGGAGGCTGCTGGAGGTGATCGAAGTGCCGGCGTCGCAGACGACGTCGTGCTGTTTCGGCGGCCGAGATCTCGGCGTGCTGTTCATCACGAGCGCGCGGGACGGGCTGAGCAGGGAACAATTGCAGCGCGAGCCGGAAGCGGGCGGGATTTTCGCCGTGCGGTGCGGCGCGCGGGGGCGCGCGGCGCGGAGATTTGCGGGCTGAGGCGCGGCGGTCACCGGGTATTCTGGGGATGGAAATGGGCGCGAGGACGGAGGATTCGCGGCTGGATGCCGGCAGGCTGGAGAGCCTGCTGGAGTCGGCGCGGATTCTGGGATCGTCCCTGGATCTGCGGGAGCAGTTGAATCACCTGCTGCGCACGGTGATGGGGCGGCTTCTGGTAACGCGGGCGCTGGTGGCGTTGCGCGACGGGGACGGGTGGCGAGTGGCGGCGGCGCGCGGCGTGCGCGGCGTGGCGGAAGGCGATCCGGTGACGGAGCAGCAGCTGGAGGAGCTGGGGCTGCCGCTGCGCATCCGCATCGGAGAGGGCGCGCGCGAGGTGGGCGTGCTGGCGACACCGATGCCGTGGCGCCCGGGATGGGAGAACGACGCCGGAGAGCGGGAGTTTCTGGAGGCGCTCGGGGCGCTGGCGTCGGCGACGATCGAAAACGCGCTGGCGCACGAAGAGATCGTGGAGGCGAACCGCGAGCTGGCGGAGAAGATCCACGAGCTGAACACGCTGGTGGACCTGGCGCAGGCGTTCTCCGCAAGCATTGATCCGGAGGAGATCGGACGGCTTTTGATGCTGACGCTCAGCGGGCGCTGGACTGTCCGGCAGCACGCCTTGCTGACGTGGGCGCCGGGGCAGGCGCCGCTCCGTCTGTTGCGGAATGTGACGCCGGAACAGGCGGAACGGTGGCGGCAGTCAGCCCCGCAGGACAAGCAGCCGGTGCGCGACGGGGAGTTCCTGCTGCTGCCGGTCAGGAGCGGCGAGGCGACGGTGGGCGTGGCGGTGCTGGGTCCGCCGGCTTCGGGGGAAGGCTACTCGCGGGAAGACGAGGAGTTTTGCGCGGCGCTGGTGGCGCAAGCTTCCGTGGCGCTGGACAACGCCTGGCGCATTCAGGACACGCTGTACCGGAGGCAGATGGAGCGGGAGCTGGAGCTGGCATCCGCCATCCAGCGGGACCTGTTTCCGAAGGAGCTGCCGCAGGTGGCGGGGCTGGAGCTGGCGGCGGCGAACCGGCAGGCGCGCCTGGTGGGCGGCGACTACTACGACGTGATGGGCGGCGCGGAAACGCCCCTGGTGTGCGTGGCGGACGTGGCGGGCAAGGGGCTGCCGGCGGCGCTGCTGATGGCGACGATCCAGGCGACGCTGCGGGCGCTGCTGGAGTTTCCGCTCGGCCTGCGGGAGCTCGTGAACCGCGCCAACCGGCTGCTGTGCGGTTCGATGCCGGGCAACCGTTACGCGACGCTGATGCTGGCGCGTTGCAATGCGCGCACCGGGGAGTGCGAGTACGTGAATGCGGCGCAGTGCCAGGCGATCGTGCTGCGGCACACGGGGGAGATGGAGCTGCTGGAAGCCACGGGGCTTCCCGTCGGGATGTTTCCGGGAGTAGAGTATGAATCGCGGCTGTTGCACCTGGCACCCGGCGACGTGCTGCTGATCTACTCCGACGGAGTGACCGACGCGCAGGCGCCGGGCGGGGAAGAGTTCGGGCTGGACCGCCTGATGCGTTGCGTGGGCGGCCTGACGGGCGAGACAGCGCAGCGGATCTGCGAGCGCGTTCTGGAGGAGGTGAGCCGCTTCGTGGAGGAGACGCCTCAATACGACGACATCACGGTGATGGTGGTTCGGAGGACTGCCGGGGCATGAGCGACTTCGACGCCCTGATGCGCCCCTTCGAGCCGTTTCTGGACGCGCGGTGGAAGAGGCGGCTGTGGGGCGTGCTGCTGGCGGCGGCGCCGCTGGCGCTGACGGCCGGGTTCTGGATTCACGGGCAGCAGTTCCGGCAGCCAGGCTTCCGGATGCTGATCGACCGGGACCGGGCGGTGGAGATCGCGCGGGAGACGGCGCGGGCGCACGGGCTGGAAACGGCAGGCTGGCGGGAGCGCGTGCGGTTCGAGATCCGTCCGGCGACGATGGCCTATTTCCGCGCACACGATGTGGGCGAGCAGCTGCGCGTGCGGCGCTTTCTGCCGGAGGCTGTGGCGGAGGTGATGCTCTTGCAGCCGGCGCAGCGGCTGTGGGTTCGCGCGGATGTGGGGCCAAGGGGCTTCGTCACCAATTTCCGCGCCGGGGGTCGAGGGATCCGGCCGCCGGCCGAGGCTCTTCCCGAGGAAGTGTCGCGCGCGGCGGCGGAGAAGGAAATCCGCGAATGGCTGGGCGGGATGGCAGTCCGCTTCCTGCGGGAGCCGGAGATGAGCGCGGCGGCGGACGGCGAGGTGGCGGGGATCCGCCGCTACACCTGGAGGCTGGAGCCGCGCAATGCGCCGGATGTGGAACTGGTGCTGCGCGTGGACGTGCTGGGGGACCGCGTCGTGGGCAGAAGCGTGGAGCCGGTCTTTGCACCGGCGTTTTTGCAAGAAAAGATCTCGAAGCCTTCCGCGGCGGCGGACACGCTGGACGCCCTGCGCCTGCTGCTGATCGTGTTCCTGGTGGTGTACGCGAGCTACCGCTATGCCCGGCGCAGCATCGAGCGGGAAGCGCCGCACGGGCGCGCGCTGCTGCTGCTGGCGGTGTTCGTGGCGGCAAGGCTGGCGTTGGGCTTTGCGGATCCGGATCATCTGGAGGTGCGGGTGGACGCGCCGCAGATGACGGCTGTGGCGGAGGCAATAGGCTGGGCGGCGCTGGCAGCGTCCTCCCTGCTGATTGGCGGGCTGCTGGGGATGGCTTACGGCGCGGGGGAAGGCGAATTGAGGGAGGGGTGGCCCGGGAAGATCACGTCGCTCGACGCGGCGCTGACGGGAAGGATCTTCTCCTCGAACGTCGGTGTGGCGGTAGTGGCGGGAATCGTGTGGTCGGCATGGTGGTTCCTCGCGATCGTGGCGGCGCGCGCGTTGCTGGAACTGCCCATGACGGAGCGGACGCTCGGGGCGGTCGGGTTCACGCTGGCGCGGTGGCCGCTGGCGGTGCTCTACATCGACACGCCGCTGGAGGCGGTGACGCTGAGCGTCTTTGTGCTGCTGGCGCCGCTGGTGTTCCTCCGCCGGCACGTGAAATGGCCTGCCCTGCGCGTGGCGGGGCTGGCGGCAGTGGCGCTGCTGCTGGCGCACGAGGGCAAAGAGGCGGACGCGCTGACGGCGGCGGCGTGGGTGGAGGCGGGGGCGCTGGCCGGCGCGATGTTGCTCGCGTTTCTGATGTTCGACTATCTGGCAGCGGTGACGGCGGCGGCAACGCTGAAGCTGTCGCTGGCCATCAGCGCACTGATGGCGGCGCCGCACTGGCAGCAGCGGCTCGACGAGGTCTCCGCGGTAGCGGCGGCGCTGCTGCTGCCTTTGGCAGCGGCAGCGTGGGCAGGGCGGCGCCTGCGCGACGCCGAAGTGCAGCCGGCGCATGCGGCGCGGCTGGCCGAGCGGCTGGCGATGGAGGCCGAGCTCGCGGCGGCGCGCGAGGCGCAGAGGATGCTGTTGCCGGCGGCGCCGCCGGAGGTGCCGGGCGTGGCGCTGGCGGCTGTGTGCCGGGCGGATCAGGAAACCAGCGGCGATTTTTACGACTTCTATCGCCGCGCAGACGGACGGTTGTGCGTGGTGGTGGGCGGGGGCAGCGGAGGGCTGGCTTCGGCGCTGGTGATCGGGCTGGCGAAAGGCTTCCTGTTGCATGAAAACGCGGCAGGCGCCGCGCTGCCGGACGCGCTGCTGCGCATGGAGAAGCAGCTGGGCGGCGTGCTGCGGCGCTGCCCGGCGAGCCTGAGCTTCGGCATGGCGCTTCTGGATCCGCGCAGCGGCACGCTGGAGCTGGCGCGCGCGGGCTCGTGGCCGAGAATCTTCCTGCGGAGGCGCGATCAGATCGCGTTCGAACCGGCGCTGCCGGTGTGGACGGCGGGAATCGCCATCGACGTCTACCGGACGAGGCTGGAGCGGGGCGATGCGGTGCTGATCTGCACGCAGGGGCTTTGCGGACTGGGAGGAAGCGAGGAGTGGAGCGCCCCCGAGGCTTTGCTTTCCTCGCTGCCTTCCAACGAGCCGCAGCCGTTGCAAGGCTGGCTGGAGAGGACGGTGGAGATGATGCGGGCCAGCAAGGGCGGCGTCTGGAAGGGAGACTTGACGGCCGTGCTGCTGTGCATGTGCGAGGACGCCGCACAGCGCGAGGAGGCGGCATGAGGCGCGCCCTGGCGGCTGCCTGCGCGGCGGCTGGCATCCTGTCGTTGTGGACGCTGATGCCGCGCCACGACGCCGCGCTGGGCGAGGGGCAGGTGACGCTGGGGCGGGAAGAGGCGATCCGGCGGGCCGTGGAGTGGGCGCGGCAGCACGGCGCGGAGATTTCCGGCTGGCGTTTCGCCACGGGCGCCGAGTTCGACCCCGCGCTGGCGCGCGTCCGCAGGCAGAACCCCGGCAGCCCGGTGGCGCGCACCTTCACTCCCGTGCGCATCCGGGTGCTGGCCTTTCACAGCACGGGCGACGCGGTGGAGGTGACGATGACCGCCACGGGCCGGCCGCTGTCGTTTCAGGACCGGCGGCAGGCGGCGGCAGGCGAGCGGGGGGAGAGCGCAGCAGAGGAAGAACTGGCGCGCCTGGCGGGCGCAGAGGCCGCGCTATTCCAGAGGACGGCGGAGAATGTCCGGACGCTGGAGGGAAGCCGGAGCGCGTGGGAATGGCCCGATCCCGTGCTGAAGGGAGTGCTGGCGCGCATCGTGGTGGTGACGCGCAATGGAAGGGTGGTGAACAGCAGTCTGGAGTTCGAGGCGACCCGGGATGCCGCCGGGCCGCCGCCCCCGAGGGGCGGCTGGAGAGCGGCGTGGGTGGCGGCGCTGCTGGCCGTTCTGTCGTTGGTCGGCGGCGCTCTGGCGTGGACGCTGTTCACGACGCTGCTGCGGCGGACGGATCCCTTCGGCTTCGCGGCGCGGTTCCTGTGGATCCCGGCAGCGGGGATCGCCGCCACATTCCTTTCCGGCAACTATCAGAACGCGGCGCTGCTGCGGTCGTTTGACGAGGGAGTGACCGGGGACAGCCGGCTGGTGCTCGGGGTCGCGCTTTCCTCGCTGCTGCTGCTCGGGCTTTTCCTGATGCTGGCTGCGGCTTATGCAGCCGCGCCGGTGGGCCACATGAAGCGCTGGGCAGCGGCGGCGCTGCTCGTGCGGGGCGTGTGGCGGAACCGGCAGGCGGCCGAGGAGGCGTGGACAGGGCTGGCAGCCGGGATCCTGATCGGATCGGTTCCCTACTGGACAGCCGCCCTGACGAACGCGCCGCGCGCGCGGTTCCTGGAAGAGATGAACCTGCTGGCAGCGCCCGCGCCGGCGATGGAGGCATTGAAGGGGCTGGCTACCGGCTGGGAGGTGTACTCGGCGGTGCTCTTCTTCTATCCGTGGCTGGCGGCGCGATGGAAGCGCGGATGGGCAGCGTGGCTGGCGGCGCTGGCCGCGGGCAGCGTGATCAGTGCCTCCCTCCGCGGCGCGTTCCCGCCGGCGCATCCCGCCAACCTGGCCGCTGGCGCGGCCATGACGGCGGGATATCTGCTGGTTTACCGCTTTGGCGGCATGCTGGGCGCCTGGCTGGCGCCGCTCGGAATGTATGGCGCCGTGCAGGGCGTGCGTCTGGCGCAAATGGCGGCGCCTTCGCTATCGACTGCCGGATGGCAGATGCTGGCGTTGACCGGAGGGCTGGCGGTGGCCGCGCTGGGAGCTTCCTTCCTGCTGCCGAAGGCGGACACCGGAGCGATGGAGACGGAGATGGTGCAGGCGGCGTCTGCGCCGCCCCGTTCGCAGCGGGAGAGGCTCCGGGCGGAGCTGGAAGTGGCGCGGCGGGCGCAGCAGGATTTGCTGCCCGAGGCGCCGCCGAGCATCGAAGGATTTGAAGTGGCAGCCGCGTGCCATCCGGCGCGGGAGGTGGGGGGAGATCTGTACGATTGCCTGCCTTGCCCGCATGGACGCTGGCTGCTGTGCGTGGCCGATGTTTCCGGCAAGGGGCTGGGGGCGGCGCTGCACATGACGCTGGTGAAGGGGATGCTGGCTTCCGCAGCGCACCACGCGCCGCCGCTGCGGACGCTGGCTGCGCGGCTGAATCAGGCCGTGGGCGAAGCCGGGCGGGGGCGTTTGTTCACGACGATGTCCCTGCTGATGCTGGACCCGCACGCGAGGCGCGCGGAGCACGTGCGCGCGGGCCACAATCCGCCGCTGCTGTGGCGCGCCGCCACCGGCGAGTGCGAATGGCGCAAGCCGCGCGGCATCGGCCTGGGACTGGCGGGAGCGGCCACGTTCGAGGCGAATCTCGACACGGAGACGATCGAGCTGGCCGCAGGCGACACGCTGGTGCTGTATTCGGATGGCGTGACCGAGGACATGAACAGCGCGGGCGAGCAGTTCGGCGAAGAGCGGCTTCTCGAGCTGGTGCGGGAGCACGCCGCCGAGGGGCCGCACCGGCTGCTGGGTGCGATCATGGAGGAAGCCCGGCGGTTCCGCGGGCAGCAGGACCTGCACGACGACTGGACGCTGCTGATCGTGCGGTGCAGCCGGAACGGCGCAGGCGGGCCGGACAGGCAGGGAGAGGGTTGAGGAAGCCGTGACACGGAGCTTTTCGATCGAAACAAGAGATCAGGGAAATGTGCGAGTGCTGGAGCTGCGGGGCTATCTGGACGCGCACACGGCGCCGCGGTTCGAGGCGGCGGTGGAAGAGGAACTGCGGGCAGGCCGGGCGAAACTGGTCGTCGACTGCAGCGAACTGGACTACATCTCGTCGGCGGGGCTGGGCGTTTTCATGACGTTTATCGACGAGGCCCGCAGCGCGGGCGGGGACATCAAGCTGGCTGCGATCCAGCCGAAGGTCTACCAGATCTTCGACGTCCTCGGGTTCCCTGCGCTGTTCGACATCCAGCCCACGGTGGAAAGCGCCGTATCGCGGTTCGACGCCGGGGAGGGCTGAGGCGATGGCCAGCTACGAGCGCACCTTCTGCCTGCAAGTGCCGTCCTCCACCGAGAACCTGGCGCTGATCCGCGAGTTCGTCTCCGCCATCGGCGAGCAGGCGGGCTTCGGCGAGACGGAGACGGTGCAGCTGGCGCTGGCGGTGGACGAAGCCTGCACCAACGTGATCGAGCACGCCTATCAGAACGAGGCGACTCACGAGGTGACCGTGCGCGTGACCGTGGACGAGGAGGAGATCACATTCGAGGTGATCGACAAAGGGCGGGGCTTCGACCCCACGGCGGAGCCTGTGCTGCCGGTGGAGGAGCTGATCCGGCAACGCCGCAGCGGCGGGCTGGGGTTGCGGCTGATCCGGTCGATCATGGACGACGTGCAATACCGAATCGTGCCGGGGCAGATGAACGAGCTGCGGATGGTGAAGAAGCGGCGCCCGGCAGGGGGCGTCAATCCAGCGCCCGGCGCACCCCGGTGAGGATCTCCTCGGCGGACTTCCCTTCTCCCAGCACGACGGCGGCAGGCGCGGGTCCGTCGGGCGCCCAGCGGGCGACGGCGCGCGGACAGGCGTAACCGCGGAACACGCATACCTGGGGAACGCCCGCCGCGGCGGCGGCGTGCTGTCCGGCGGAGTCATATCCGGCGTAGAAGTCCGAGGCGGCGATCACTGCGGCGAAGGAGGCGAAGGAGCCTTCGTGGATGCCGATGCGCGCGCCGCGGGCGCGGGCTGCCTCGGCGGCGCGCTGGACGCGCTGCTCTTCCTCGCTGCCCGGCGCGCCGGCGTCGATCATGACCAAACCCTTGCGCGCGGACAGCAGCACGAGGAGCTCCTCCTCGAAGGGATCCTCGACGCGCTTGGCGGGATTCTCGCCAACGCCGAGGCTCACCGCCGCGACGGGCTGCGAGCCGAAACCGCAGCTGAAGCGGGGGTGCATCCACGGGATCGCATCCTCCACGCCGAGCACGCGCCGCGCCCAGTCCTGCGCGAGGGCTGTGAGCGACGCCTCGCTCTCTCCGCCGTAAGCGCGCGACTCGAAGAGGAAGTGACGGTCCGGGCTGCACACGGGGAGAAGCCCGAGCTGCGTCAGGCGGGAGTCGGGATCCAGCAAGATGGAGTCCGGCGAGGCGAGAGCCTCGCGCAGCGCGGCAAAGACGGCGAGCCTTTCGGCGAGCGTGCCCTGACGCGGGTAGGCGAGAGGAAAGTGGCGCAAGCCAGGGGCGCGTTCAAACAGTTCCCAGTTTTTCTGCGGACCCGCGAAGAGGATCTCGGCGCGCGGGAAGCGCTGCCGCGCGGCGTCCAACAGCACGGAAGTGACGGCGATGTCTGCGCCGAGCGTCACGCGCGAGAGGACGAAGACGCGGGCGGGCTCGCAGGAGACGGGGCGCGGCGTGCGGGCTTCGCGGTAGTGGGACTCAAGTTCCGCGGCGGTCAGCGGCTTGAGCGCGCGCGAAAGGATGCGGCTGAACAGTGAGACGTAGGCTTCGCAGAGGCGGGGCTCGAAGAGATCCGCGAGCGGTTCGGCCAGCCCGGAGAAAAGAGCGCGGGCGGCTTCCGCGGCTGCGCCGGGGCGCGGATCGAGAGCGGCTTCCGCCAGCGCCTCCACGGCGTCTTCCGGGCAGGGCTCGCCGGCAAGGCAGGCGCGGAGCAGGCGCGCGGCCAGCTCACTGGGCGAAATACTTGCCAACGATGAGCTCCAGCTTTTTCAGCGTCTCCGGAGGAACGGCCTTCCTGTCGGTGATGAGGGCGTGCTCGAGGGCGCGGCTGCAGAGGCAGTTGCGGGGCGCGGAGATGTCGAGCAGGCGCACGGCAGCGCGAACGACTTTCGCTGCATTTTCGGCGTTGTGGGTCAGGTTGCGGATGATGTCGGCCACAGTGACGGCGTCGTGCTCCGGGTGCCAGCAGTCATAGTCCGTGACCATGGCGACCGTGGAGTAGCAGATCTCCGCCTCGCGGGCGAGCTTGGCCTCCTGCAGGTTGGTCATGCCGATGACGTCCATGCCCCAGCTGCGGTAAAGGTTGGATTCCGCCTTGGTGGAGAAGGCGGGCCCTTCCATGCACAGGTAGGTGCCGCCGAGCTTGGAGGGCACGCCCGCTTCCCGGCAGGCTTCGTGCAGGAGCTTCATGAGCACGGGGCAGACGGGATCCGCGAAGGAGATGTGGGCGACGAGGCCGTTGCCGAAGAACGTGGAGACGCGTCCGCGGGTGCGGTCCACGAACTGATCGGGAATGACGAAATCGAGGGGCTTGTGCTCTTCTTTCAGGCTTCCGACGGCAGACAGGGAGACGATCCATTCCACGCCAAGCTGCTTGAAGCCGTGAATGTTGGCGCGGAAGTTGAGCTCGGACGGACTGATGCGGTGGCCGCGTCCGTGGCGGGCGAGAAAGGCGACAGGCTTGCCTTCCAGCTCGCCCACAATGTAGGCATCCGAGGGGTCGCCGAAAGGCGTTTCCAGCTTCACTTCCTGCTGCGCGGAGAAGCCGGGCATGGAATACAGCCCGCTGCCGCCGATGACGCCGATCTTCGCACTGGGAAGGCCCATACGTACCTGATGATCCTACAGCAGCCGTTCGCTCGTCCAGCGAGAGCGCGCCCGGGGCGGAAGGTTGCGGCCGCGGCCCTGAGATAAGATGAAAGAGCAATCCGACATGCGGGCGCTTCTCGAGATCTTGCCGCACTGCGGCCGTGAGCGGGAGCTGGCTTTGTCCCTCGATCCTGCGCGCATCCCGGCCCATGTCGGCATCATCATGGACGGCAACGGCCGGTGGGCCCGCCGGCGCAGCCTGCCCCGCGCGGCCGGCCACCGCGCGGGCGTGGAGCCCGTCCGCATGGCCGTCGACACCTGCGCCCGGCTCGGCGTCTCCTCGTTGACGCTCTACGCATTCTCGGCGGAGAACTGGAAGCGCCCCCATTCCGAAGTGGAGACGCTGTGGCGCCTGCTGCGCTACTACCTGAACCGGGAGCTTTCCCGGCTGGTGGAAAACAATGTCCGCTTCCGGACCATCGGAAGGGTGCACGCATTGCCCCCGGATGTGCGCCGTCAGCTGGAGGATGCCACCCGCACCACGGCAGGCAATTCCGGGCTGATTCTCAACCTCGCCATCAACTACAGCGGGCGCGCCGAGATCGTGGACGCTGTCAACGCGCTGATCGAAGAAGCCCGCCGGAACGGCACGCTGGAGAGCCTTTCCGTCGACGAGGAAGCTCTTGCCGCCCATCTCGGGACCGCCGGGCAGCCCGATGTCGACCTTCTGATCCGCACCTCCGGCGAGATGCGCATCTCCAACTTTCTCCTCTGGCAGATCGCCTACGCAGAACTCTATGTGACCCCCACGCTCTGGCCGGACTTCGACCGCCTCGCCCTGCTCGAAGCCATCGCCGCGTACCAAAAGCGCGACCGCCGCTTCGGAGGGATCCATCCGCAAGGCGCCACCCCCCTTCACGAGCCTTCTCTCATCGGCTCCCCCGGGCTCACGGCCAGATGAAGCGCCTCCTGACCGGCCTCATCCTGACGCCGTTCTTTTTCTATGTCGTCGTCTTCGCCCCGGACGCGGTATTTCTGGCCGTTCTGGCCGCGGTCGGCCTGATTTGCTACTACGAATTCCTGGGAATCGCTGCCGGGCATCTTCACAGCCTCGAATTCGACCCGCGCCGCAATCCCGCCGGCTATCTGGCGGGAATTCTTCTGCTGATTCTGCCCGGCAGCGAGATTCTCACGGTGATTCTTTTTGCCTTTTTGATGTGGATTTTCGCGCTGCGGGCGAAAAATCTCTCCCACATTCTGCCGTTCGCCGCGATGGCGGTGTTCGGCATCGTCTACATTTTCGGCGCGTGGAAGTGCGGCCTGTCGCTCCGGGTGATGAACCCGTGGTGGATGCTGTTCGCCACAGCTATCAATTGGGCCGGCGACACGTTCGCCTACTACGGAGGCAAGAACTTCGGCCAGCGCAAGCTCGCTCCCGTGCTCAGCCCCGGAAAGACGTGGGCGGGCGCCATCTCTTCCCTCACGGGCACGCTCCTGCTGGGGCTCTGGTTCCTGCACTGGAAGTTTCCGCAGGTGACTCTTCTTCAGGCCGTCGTCTTGTGCCTTGCGGCGAACGTCTCCGGGCAGGTGGGAGATTTGTGCGAGTCCGCCATCAAGCGCGGTGCGGGCGTGAAAGACAGCGGGAACTCCTTGCCGGGGCACGGGGGGTGGCTCGACAGGGTCGATTCTTCCCTGTTCTCCGTGCCCGTTGTTTACTGGATCTTGCGCTCGGGCTGGATCCAGCCCTGAGACTTCTTCGGACGCAGCGGCAGGCGGGGGTGCGTGGCGCGTGCCGTGACTCTGCCGGTGTGATCCTGGGGAATTGCGGCTCAGAATCAGCGCAACAGCGTCTCTCCCGTGGCCCATTCCCAGCCGCGGCGCGGCGCACGCGCGAGCAGGCGGGAAGCTTCCGGCTGCCCGTCGAAGTCCTCGCGGGCTGCGTCCCATTTCAGCTTGAGCCCAGTCTGGAGGCTGATGTTGCCCAGATGCGCCACGGTTGTGGATCTGTGCCCGGTTTCCGCATCTGCGGGGGGCCGGCGCACGCCTCGTACCGCATCGAGGAATGCGGCCGCATGCTCCGGCGTGGCATCGCGCACGTTTCGGGCTCGCCGCTCCGTGCGAAAACGCGGGGCGGCGCCAGCGGGCGGCGGCGCTCCGGGAGCAAGTTCGGGCAGAATCTCGTAGCCAACCCTGTCAGCCAGCAGCGTGCCCTCCGTTCCGTAGAAAGCCATCCCGTTGGGACGGTCGAGCGGCCCCCGGGCGTTGTAGTATTGCATGCCCGGGCTGCGCAGCCCGAGCCCGAGCCCGTTCAGGTTCATGCCCTCGTACTGGAGCACGAAGCCTTCGTACTGGCAGGTGACGATCAGCACGTCCGGCATCTCGCCGGCGTCCTGCAGCGCGAAGCGCGCGCCGGCAGCGCAGACGGTCAGGGGCGCGTGGGCGCCCATGATCTGATGCACCGTGTCGAGGCGGTGCGTGCCGAAGTCGGTGATGTATCCGCCCGAGTAGTCCCGGAACCAGCGGTAGGTGCCGAGGAAGCGCTTCCGGTCGAACGGCACCAGCGGCGCGGGTCCGCAGTACATATCCCAGTCGAGCCCTGCGGGCGGCTCGCCCGGTTCCGGCTTCCCGATTCCGCCGGGCGTCATGTTCACCCAATTCCATGCCCGGACGAAATGCACTCTGCCAATGACGCCCTCGCGAACGATTGAGGCGCACTCGCGGAAATGCTCGGCCGAACGGTGCTGCATGCCGGGCATCACGATTCTCGACCATCGCCGGGCGGCGTCCACCACGGCGCGCCCCTCGCGGATCGAATAAGTGAACGGCTTCTCCAGGTAAACGTGCTTGCCCGCGGCGCAAGCCGCAACGGCCGCGCCTGCATGCCAGTGGTCGGGCGTCGCCACCAGTACGGCATCGATATCCTGGCGCTCCAGCAGCCGCCGGAAATCCTGGTAGACGGCGCAATCCGGGCCGGAGTCTGCGCGGAGCCGCTCCGCATTCGGAAGGTAGACATCGGCGGCGGCCACAATCTGCGCGCCGGCTTCTCTCAGGAACCGCGCAACGTACCGTCCGCGCCCGCCGCAGCCGATGACGCCGAGCCGCACTTGCTCGTTCGCTCCGGAAACGCGTGCCGCCGCAGCCGCCGCCATGCCCAGAACTGTGCGCCTCCTCATGATGCACAATGCTATCCGATCGGCATGCCTTCTGCCGTTGCTGCCCCGCGCAAAGGAGAGTGAGGCTGCCAACAGCGACACGGCAGCACTCGCGTCATACTGCTCGCACCTCGCCCGCAACACTGCCTGCCGCCCGCGTCTCCTCCGTTGCGGCGCGCGTCCGGCATCCGTTACATTGGTGTACGGTGAGGTGCGAGAGTGGTTGAATCGGGCGGTCTCGAAAACCGTTGTACCCTTCCGGGTACCGTGGGTTCGAATCCCACCCTCACCGCCATCCGCTCCGTGACGATTTTCCCGCCGCTCGCCTGAGATCCCGGCTGCATCCGGGCGCCGCCGAGGATCCGAATTTCACTCACAAGGGCAGGAAGAGCCTGCCGGAATTGCATATCGCCTCGTCTGGAGCTTCTGTGCTGCCCCTGCGCGACGGAGGCGGTCCGTCCCCCGTATGTTCGAAAGTCGATCCTCCTGCGAAGGCAGCGCGTGGGCGCACGGCGGCAAGGCATGACTCTGTTATCCTCCGGAAAGGCTGCCCCTGCCCGCCATGAGTCTGGTCGATGTCATCTACTTCGACGCCGGGGGCGGGCACCGTGCTGCCGCCACCGCCCTGGAGCTGGTGTGCCGCGAGCAGCAGCGCCCCTTTCAAATCCGGCTCGTCCACCTCAAGGAGATCCTCGCGCCGGTGGACGTCTTCCGCAAGGTGCTGGGGATCGATCTGGAGGAGATCTACAACCTCATGCTGCGGCGCGGTTGGACGCTCGGCTCCGCGCAGGGTTTGCGTTTCATGCAGGCGGTGATCCGCCTCTATCATTCCAGCGAAGTGCGGCTGCTGCGTCAGTGGTGGGAGGAGCGCTCCGGACAACCGGCGCCTCACATGGTGGTGAGCGTGGTGCCGAACTTCAACCGCGCGCTGTTCGAAGCCTGGCAGGCAGTAAAGCCCGGCGCGCCTTACGTCACGTTGCTGACCGACCTTGCCGACTATCCGCCGGCATTCTGGATCGAACGTCAGCCGCAATACTTCATTTGCGGAACCGAAAAGGCGCGAAAGCAGGCTCTCTCCATGGGGCATCCCCCGGAGCGCGTGTTTCTCGTCTCCGGAATGATCCTCCATCCGCGGTTTTACGAGCCGATGGAACTGGATCCGGCGTCAGAGCGCAGCAAGCACGGGCTGGATCCCTCCCTGCCGACGGGGCTGGTGCTGTTCGGCGGGTACGGATCCGACGCGATGGAGACGGTTCTGGACAGCATCGAACGCGCGGGCGCAGAGGTTCAGCTCATCCTGATCGCCGGGAAGAATGAAGCGCTGCGCGCGCGCCTGGAGAGCCGGCGCACTCGCCTTCCCAAGCACGTGCTTGGCTTCACGACAGAGGTACCGTACTGGATGCGGATCAGCGATTTTCTGGTGGGAAAGCCGGGGCCGGGGTCGATTTCCGAGGCGCTGCACTGCGGGCTGCCGGTGATCACGGTTCGCAACGCATGGACGCTTCCGCAGGAGCGCTACAACGCGGAATGGCTCGAGCAGCAGGGCGCCGGGATCGTCCTGAAGTCATACCGGCAGACCGGGGAGGCTGTTGCGCGCCTGATCGGCGAGAACCGGCTGGAGCCGATGAAAGCCGCCGCTGGAAGGCACCGGAACCGCGCGCTCTTCGAGATTCCGCAGATTCTGGAAGACATCCTGGCGCGCCACGGGCGCGCTGGCAGTTGACCGGTTCGCTGTTTGTTTGCTTGTCATCGCGGGGAAAGACGCATATGATTCCCGATGGCTCCCGCGATGAGGCAACTGCAACTGAACTGGTATGGCCTGCACGGCTGGGAGCGGATGGTGGCGCGCGTCCTGTCTCTGGCATGGGGCGTGTTCTGGGCGTGGTTCGGCTTCGCATCGGGCGTGGCTGAATACGCGTCCATCGGGGACGTGCTGCTGCAGACATTGCCCGGGCTGATTTTCATCGGCGTCTCGCTGTTTGCCTGGCGAAACCCGGCCGCCGGAGGCGCCATGCTGCTGGCTCTGGCAATGGTCGTCTTCTGCGCCTACTGGTCCACGGTGTCCGGCGAGGGCGGTGCGGGGCTTTGGACTGCGGTTCTGCTCTCGCTTCCGCCGCTGACGAGCGGCGTGCTGTTCCTGGCAACAGCCCCCGCACAGGCGCAGCAGCAGTAGCATCCACGCCTTCCTGATAGACTCTTGGCATGAAGCTGGACAGACGGGCGTTTCTGGGCGGAGCGCTGGCTGCGCCCTTGGCGCGCGCGGGCGGGCGAATCGGTCTGGACCGCATCAGCCTGCTGACCGATGAAATCGCACGTTCGCCGGAGGACGCGATCGCCTTCTGCAAGAAGTACGGGGTGCGATGGGTGGAGCTTCGCGAAGTGCCGGGAGGGGGCGGCACCTATGCATTTCTGCCGGAATCCGCGCTGATCGAGGCAGCCCGGCAGCTGAAAGCCGCGGGCTTGCGCGTGTCCTTCCTCAACACGCCGATGCTGAAGTTCACGATGCCCGGCACCGAGCCCGCCCGCCGGCGGAACGAGACTCCGGAGCAGCGGCAGCAGCGGGAAGAGCGCGAGCGGGCGCGCTTCGAGCGGCGCCATGAGGACCTGAGCCGCGCCCTGCGCGCCGCCGAGATCTTCGAGGTGCCCCTCGTCCGCGTTTTCACATTCACGCGCGTGGCGGATCCCGCCTCCATTCTGCCGCAGGTCGCGGAAGTGCTGGCGCCGATGGCAGCAGAAGCGCGGCGGCGAGGGATGAAGCTGCTGGTGGAGAACGAAGCCTCCTGCAACGTCGCCACGGCAGCCGAGCTGCGCCGCATCTGCGAACTCGTGCCGGACGCGGGGCTCGGGATCAACTGGGATCCGGTGAATGCTCTGGGCTTTCAGGAGCAGGCGTGGCCGGACGGTTACCGGCTGCTGCCGCTGGAGCGCCTGGGCAACGTTCAGATGAAGGCGCGGGGCCTTGTCATCGGCCCCACGTTCCTTCCGTGGAAAGAGATCTTCGAGGCTCTCGGACGGGACGGATATCCGGGGCGCATCGGACTGGAGACGCACGTTTTCGACGGCACGCTCATCGAGAAGGCCCATCTGTGCATGCAGAGGATCCTCGAAATCGTCGCGGAGGCGTAGCGCGTGAGCCGTTTTCGCGTCCCCCCGGTTGTATGGTGGAGCTGCGCGGGCCTCGGCGCCGTGGCGCTGCTGGCAGCCCTCGGTTACTGGTGGAACCGGGGCTCGCAGGCGCGCCTGGAGGTGCGCTGGCTGAATGTGCGGGTGATTTCCACGGGTCCCGAGTCTGCCCTGGCCGTCTTCGACCTTCGAATCCACAACCCGGCGAGGGTGCTCTTTCAGGTCAAGGAAGTGGAAGCGAATCTCATCGATGCCAACGGGGAAAGCACAAGCGGGCTGGTGCCGTCGCAAACGGACCTGGACCGCGTGCTCTCCTATTTCCCTCTGGCAGGTCCCCGCTACACTCCTGTGCTGAAGTTTCAGGAGCGCATCCGGGCGGGCGAGACGGTGGACAGAACCGTGGCGGCATCGTTTTCCGTTCCTGCGGCAGTTCTGGAATCACGCCGCGCCTTTGAACTTCGCATTCAGGATGCGGACGGGCAGGTAACGGTCGCCCGCGAAGCGCGGCGCGCGGCACGCTGAAACGCGTTCCCCACACCGGCCGGCGGCTGCGCTTCGGCTGCATCCGCAGGCAGCAGCCGATATCGATGGCTACGGGAGCGCGAGCCTTTGCCGGCTCGCGCCGCCGTGCGCCGGCCGGAGGGTGATTCCGTCAGCGCCCGGTGCGGAAGGGCGCGAGCACTTCCTCCAACTGCCCCGCCCGGCGCTGCGCGCACTCCACGCCCGTGCGGACTTCGCTCCACACGCTGCTGCTGTTGCCCTCCAGCGAGTCCAGCGCCGACTCCATGCAGCCGTTGAGAATCGTGGCAACCGACCAGGAGCGGCGCAGGGCGCTCTGCTGCGCTTCCGGCATGCTGCCGTAGAAGGCGTCGAGTTCCTCGATCAGTTTGCGGATCTGTTTGGCGAGCGCCACAGCCTCCGCGGCTTGCGCCTGCACAGCCTGCCGGTCGGGCTGCGGCTTGTCGAGCTCCTTCAGGAGGACGGAAGCATGGTTCTTCACGCCGGCAACGGCAGCGAGCACATCCGCAGAAACAGTCGGCAAATCGCGCGCCGCGGGCTGGGTTTGCGCCTGTGCGCACATCGCCACGGCAGCCAGCACACAAAGAACCGCTTTCATCTGATCCTGATCCTCCGGCCAATTTGGAGACTGATCCGCCCGGCGCCGCGCGCGCCATGGGCGGGAGAGGAGCGGGGACCGCGGTCCCCACTCTGATCGACGATGCTTGCGGCCGGACCGTTACGCTTCACTCGGACGTAGCCCTGGCGCCGGCATTCTTCACATATTTGTCGAACCAGGTGAGCATCTCCCAGATGGCGTGCTCGACGCTTTCCCGCGCCTGATAACCATGGCTCTCGTGAGGAAGCATGACGAGCCGCACCGTGCCGCCATTGCCCCGCACTGCATGGTAGAGGCGTTCGGACTGGATCGGGAATGTGCCGGGGTTGTTGTCCGCCTCGCCGTGGATCAGCAGCAGCGGGTCCTTGATCTGATCGGCGTAGGTGAAGGGCGACATCTTGATGTAGATGTCGCGGGCTTGCCAGAACGTGCGCCGCTCGTTCTGGAAGCCAAAGGGCGTGAGCGTGCGGTTGTAGGCGCCGGAGCGCGCCACGCCCGCCTTGAAGAGGCGCGTGTGGGCGAGGAGATTCGCGGTCATGAACCCGCCGTAGCTGTGGCCGCTGACGCCGACGCGGTCGCGGTCCGTGACGCCCATTTCCACGGCCTTGTCGATGGCGGCTTCGGCCCCCATGATGAGCTGCTCGATGTACGTGTTGTTGACCGTCTCGGGATCGCCGACGATCGGGATGGTGGCGTTGTTCAGGATGGCGTAGCCCTGCAGCAGCAGGAACAGGTGCGAGGCGCCGCGCATCTGGACATAGCGCTGCGTGGAGCCGCCGATCTGGCCGGCCGTGTCGGCGTCCGTGTATTCGAGCGGATAGGCCCAGAGGATGGTCGGCAGGCGTTCGCCTTCCTTGTATCCGGGCGGCAGCATCAGAGTGAAGGAGAGCTGTACGCCGTCCTTGCGCTTGTAGGTGACCAGCTGCTGGCGGATCCCGCGGAGCTGCGGAGTGGTATCGCGGAAATTGGTGAGGGCGCGGCGCTCGTTGCTGCCGCGCGTGCGGATGTAGAGGTTCGGCGGCGAGTCCGGCGTTTCGAATCGTGTGAGGAAGCGCGACCCGTCCGGATCGAGCAGGGCGGCGAAGCTCTCGTAGCCGGTCTCACCCGCGCGGAAGAGGCGCTCGCTCGCGCCGGTTTCGATATTGAAGCGGTCGAGGAACGGGCGGTCGCCCTGAGGGGTGGCGCCTTCGCCGTCGAGGAAGATCCACTCGCCGCTCTGATGCATGACGCTGCGCCCGTTGGGCAGGGTCTTCATGACAGGCGAACCAGGATTGCGGTAGCGGTCCTGCATGTTGCGCGACCAGATGATCTTGGGCGCGGCGCCGGGATCGTCCAGAAAGATGCGGACGGTCTCGACCCAGCGGCGGTCGCGGTCGTATTCGGTGATCAGCGCCAACCCGCCGCGCTCGGCATGCAGGATGCCCCGGGCGCGGTGGCGTGCCTTGTAAATCTCACGGGCGGCTTCCGTGAATGGCGCCTTGAGCATCATGAGGCGGTCGCGGAACGGAACCTTCTTGCGCGGGTCGCCGTCGTCCATCGCTTCCCACCAGAGGAGCGTGGCGCCTTCCGTGGGGCGCCAGGAGACGTTGCGGGGCCCCACCGGCACGCCCTCGATGGGAATGCGATCCTGCAGCGGCGCGGAATGAACCTTGTGGACCAGCTTGCCCGTGCGGTCCCAGACCTCCGTTTCACGAGGGAAAGCCGTGTAGGGGTGCAGGTAAGAGTAGGGTTTGTGGATCCACTCCACGAGCAGGTAGCGTCCGTCCGGAGACGGGTCGGCATCGACGAAGATCCTCGGTTGGCCGATCGCCTGGGCGCGCAGCGTACTTGCATTCACGGCCATGAGCTGCGAGGTGCAGTAATAGTCGAACAGCCGCTCGTCGTGGGGATTGGAGAGCATGTCCTGATATGTGCGAACCGGACCGGACTGCCCGGAGGATTCCTGCACATTGGGTCCGACGGGAGCAGCAGGCTTGACCGGGGGCGCGCCCCGCCCGGCGGGCACGGCGCGAACCAGGACTTCCTCGCTGCCGCTCAGCCAGCCGAGCATCCCCTGCATGGTGTCGTCGATGCGAAGCCCGGGCACCCGGCGAAGCACGGAGGAGTTTACCGAGCCAAAATACAGTTCGACGGCGTTCGGCGAATAGCCGAGAAGCGCGAAGCGTTTCCCGTCAGGGCTCCACTGCGGCGGCGTAAACCGCACGCCCGCCGGCAGGGCGATTTTCGTTTCCGCGCCGTTGTCGATCTGCTTGATTGCGAGGCTCGTGAGAGTCAGCGGCGGCAGGTGCCTGCCGTTGTTGGCGGGGTTGATCCGCAGCCCTGCGAGCCGGTGCATGGGCTTGGCAAGCTCGGCGATGGGAGGCGCCAGCTCGCGCTCGTAGATCAGCACATGCGTCCGCGCAGGGCTGATGCTGGTCTGCGGCGGCGCAGGAGCATGCAGGACATCGAGGATTTCCTTCGGAGGCTTCTGGTAAGGGAATTCCTCGGCAATCGCGAAGCCTGCCCAGAGAAAAAGAGCGGAGATTGCCATGCGACGGGTGGTCATGGTCCTGTCCTCTTCAGGGTTCCGGATGATGGGAGTATATCAAGGGCGGAGCCGCAGCCATCAATCGAGACCCCGGATGCGCTCCTCCGCCGGCGGGATGGGCGGAAGCCCGTTCTGCGGGCGGTCAAGGTAGAAATAGGCGACGCTCGACCAGTCATCCTGCCGCTCGAAAAGCCCTTCCTCGAGAGGACCCCGTTCCGAAAGCCCCGGTCCGGCGCGGTAGAGCTTCGTGCCCAGCTGGTGCACCAGCCCCATCCAGCGCGGATTCAGATATCCGATCTGCTGAATCGTGGCGCGAATTTCCTGATAAAACCAGACCGGATCCGGGATGTGGAACCGGTAAAAGGAGTATTGCACTTTTTCGTTGTCAGCCACGTGGCAGCCGTGGTACAGGTTGTCAAACCGCCCTTGGCCCCAAGCCGTGCCGATGTAGTCCTCGGTTCCGGTTCCCACGAGAGTCGGCAGCTCGCGGTCGCCGTCGAGATAGACCTTCACCTCGCCCTCGCCCCACCATGTGTAGCTGTATTTCTGCCGGTCCGCCTGGACTCCGAACATGACTCCGAGAAACCGGCCGCGGCCGCGGACCAGGGGCAGGAATTCGAAATCCTTTTGCAGAGTGGTGGGATTTTCCCGGCGGAACCAGGCGTGAAAATACAAAGTATTTTCCGGGTGAGGATCGCCAACCGTGTAGTCCACGTCATAATACAGATTTGGCAATTCGCGGCCCGTCTCATTGCGCACGACGATGCGCATGCTTTTCCGGAAAGGCATGGGGACATGGCAGACGAAGCTTCTGCCTTCGGGACTGGAGAAGAGCGCGGACTGGAAGGGCGCCATGCGCCCCATCATGTGGCCGAAGAAGTCCCCGAGGGGCGAATCGACCGCAGGCTGCGGAGCCCCGTCCCAGAACATCTGCAGGCGCAGCCCGCGGAGGTTGCGCGGCGAGCGCTCGCCGAAGCTCAGCCAGATGCGGCGCACGGTGCCGCTCGTGCCGTTCGCCTGGGCGAGCACGGCTTCAGCGCCGGCAGGGATCGAGATAAAGGGACGGCCTTTTCGCCCTGCGTTTTCCCTGCCGCCCGCACCCTTTTCCGCGGCGGGGTTCTCCGGACTGGCCCAGCGCGTTTCGATGCGCGCTGCGGGCATTTGATAGAGCTCCTGGGCACTCAGAACTGCAGAGGCAGCAAGGCAGAGGATCCGGAAGGCCTTCATGGGGCCATTTTAGCGGCACCCCCGACTCCGCGGACGGGCTTCCAGGCGCAGGCGCCGAGGTGGATCGGGAACCGGCAGCGACTTTGAAATACTGCGAGGGGCGCGCGTCATTTGCCGCGTCGCCCAGCGGCAGAATCCGCTCCTTACGGGGCTCAATGGGCACCGCTCCTGGCCTGACCCTCAGCGGGATGCATGGATCCGAACGCCGGCTCTCCTGCCCGGAAAGAAGCGAAGCTCGAGAATGCCGCCGGAATCGGAGCGGGCCTCGAACATCTCCTCGCCGTCCACTTCCACTTCGTAGGGCGAGTCCTTTTCGAGCCCGACCACGAACGCCACTTCCTCCACGCTTCGTTCGCCCTCTTCGGGCGGCGGCAGCCAGCCCGTTTCAAACTGCAGGCCCGCAGGGGCGAAGAACACTTTGACAGGGCCAAGAGCGAGGGGCCGGGGCTGGGACTCCGGGCGCACCAGGATGCGCTTGCCCGCAGTGAACAGCTGCGCGCGGCCGTCCCACAAGCCGAACCAGGAAGCGTCCTCGTCCCAGCCGGAGCGCACCAGCAGTTTGCCGCTCGCGTGGAAGACATCGGGCATGTAGGTGAAGCTCAGCCCCGGCTGGTAAGGGTTGGCCCACAGGAATTCATAAGGGATGCCCAGCTCGCCGCGCATCAGGAAACGGTCGATCATCAGCCAGCCCTGAAGAAACTGGTGCGCTTGCGCATTGGGGTCGTAGGAGACGAGGGCGAACTCGGCGGCGCGGGAGAAGACGGCTTCGCGCAAGTCGGGATCGCCGGGAGTCCAGTAGGCGGGAATGCGGTATTCGTTCTCCGAAGCAGGCCATGGCTGCGGATAGTAGGACAGCAGGAGCAAAGGCGGCAGGTCCTGGAACCACCGGGCGAGCCCTTCGCGGAGGTCGACGCGGAGGTTGTCGCGGATCACGTGCAGGAACTCTGTCATCGCGTAGAGGTCCTCGCGGGTGGGGAAGGGATCGGCGCCGCGGCGGAGTTCGGGCACGATCCGCGCCTGCCACCAGCCCTCGACAGCGAACCGCAGGGCGGCTTCCGCGGCGCGCGGCTCGGCGTCTGCAAGGGCGATGGCCGCGAAAGCGAGGGAGCGTATGTGGCGCGGGCCGCCGGAACGCACGGAGAGTGCAGAGGCGAGCTTGCGGGCCATCATCTGGGTGAGCGCCTCGCCCGCCTGGGTCTGGCACCAATCGTAAACGAGCGCGATCTGGCGGAGTTCGGCAGGATCGGCCGGATTGGCCTTGGACGCCCATTCCGCAGCCTCGCGGCAGGCGCCCGGCTGGGAGGAAACCGCGCCCCACAGCGCGAGGGCGAAGCCCGGCTCGCTCATGCGCGCGCGGCCGCGCATCAGGGCGTCGAATTGCTGCCAGCGGATGGATTCCCTCTCGCGTTCCCGCTTGAGAAGACGCAACCGGCGCTGGGTGAGGAGCAGCCGCGGGGGGTCCGAGTACACCTGGTAATCGATTTCCGGCGTCTGAACCGGCGGCTGGGCGGCCAGCCAGAGAGCGAGCGCCAGAGTGTGTGTCACCATGCCACACCTCTTGGGGCAAGGATGCCCGCCGCGCGGGCGGAGCAGCGGAGGCGGGCACGGGAAATGTTGGACTTGGGACTCAGCGTGGTTGGCAAGCCGTTTGCTACACTCAAAGGCGAATTGATGAAGTCTCTGTAGACCTGCCCTCTGCTGAGACGGGCCGGTGAAAGGACGAAGTGGAGTTTGGATACGCAGTGCTTGCGGGAGCCGGTGTTCAAGATCTCTCCCAAAGCGTCTGATCGCTGGCAGGTTTCAGCAGAGGGTTTCTTTTTTTCCGCTCTCATCTTTACGGGATTTGCTGACGGCATCACGGAGTTCCATCCCCGGGAAACGGGAAGCGGTTCTCCGGGTTCGAATGGTGAAGAGTAGTCGAAAGCGGCAGCTTCATCAGGAGAGAAAGGGAACGAAGGCTATATCGAATCCGGGCGGAATCGCCGCCGTGACCCACGCCCCGCCGGGGCGGGCCGCATTGGATTGACTCGTTTCGAGTGACCCCCGCCATGAGGCGATCCAATGCGGCTTCTTCTTTTCACCAGCACAAAGTGCCGGTGCGGGGTTCTTCCTCTTCGTTGGGAAGATAGATCGCTTTGCACTTCTCGCAACGGTAGATTTCGGCGTTCTCCCCGAAGCGTTGACGGATCTCGTCGCCGAAGAAATACCAGCGCTTCAGGTGGCCGGCGCAGAGCTTGCCTTTGTCGTCCTTGAGCCCGCAGGAGCGGATGCGGGGCGCACGCCGCAGGATCTTTGTTCCGTCGCTGAGCGTACCGATCTCGACCGCTTTCGGAATGGGGCGCGTCGCTTCCGCGTACTTCGGGTTGGCCATCGCAAACAGGACCTCGATGCCCTCATTATGTCACAGGGCTGCCGTTGCGCCCCCGGAAGGACCTTTCGCCTCCGGTACGCTTCTCCGGCAGCCTCGGGGAGCCGTGCATCCGCCGCGGGGCCCGGCGTGGGAAAATCCGGGCAGATGCCGCGGATCACGGTGAAGGTGAATGGGCAGGACAGGTCGGCGAACCTGCCGGCAGGCGCGACCCTGCTTGAATTCCTGCACGATGCCCTTCAGTTGAGCGGCGTTCGCGCAGGGTGCGAAGAGGGCGTTTGCGGCGCGTGCACGGTGCTGGTCGACGGAAGAGCCACGCGCGCCTGCATGATCACGGCGGCGGCTTGCGAGGGCAAAGCTGTGACCACGCTGGAAGGGCTTTCCGCCGGCGGGCCGCTGCATCCGGTGCAACTGGCCTTTCTCCGTCATGCCAGCCTTCGCTGCGGCGCCTGCACGCCGGGCGCGATTCTGGAAGCGGTGGCCTTGCTCGAATCCGGCACCCGCCCCGTGACGCGGCGGCGCATCCGGCAGGTGATGGCAGGTCACGCATGCCATTGCGGGATGCAGGAGCGGATCATCGCCGCCGTCGAAGAGGCGGCGAGGATAATGGGGCGGCTGCGGTGAGCATTTGCAGCGCGAGCCGCGGACCGGCAGATGCCGGCTCTCAGCGGGCGGGGATGAGCCGGAGCGTCTGGCGAGCCTCGATGCGGGAGTACTGCAAGCGGAAGGCCCCGCCTGCCAGGTAGGTCTTCCACTGATCGCCGTAATGGCCGCTGAAGCGGTGCCCGGACTGCCCCGTGGGGATCACAATCAGGCTCGCATCCAGGTTGGAAAGATCGGCCACAAACCGCATGGAGGGCCCGTAGGCTTCTGTGACGGCGCGCACGGTTGTGGCGCCGCCGTCCATCTCTGCCGGGCCGAAATTGAAATAGCGCCCTGCCCAGGGGATGCGCCCCATCACGGGATGCGGCAGCGAGATGCGGTTGACCTGCCCGTAGCGCCACTTGGCGGGGTTTCTCCCTTGCATCCTCCGGGCTTCTTCCACGGCTTCCCCCAACTCGGAGGCGAGCAGCCGGTCGAAGTCCTCGAACCATTCCGGGCGCCGCTCGAGCGCGATCTGCGCGACGACGCCCGGTGAGAGAAACGTCCGCCACGCTGCGCCGTGTGCCGGGGAGGCCCGCTCCCCGATGGCGCGGCGCACGTGCTGGAAAAGCAGGTGCGCGACCAGCGGCGCGGCATCCGAGGCCCGCATCTGCCCGTCCCAGCCTTCCAGCAGGCGCGCGCCCGCGAGCGCGGCCTCGCCGGTTTCGCCGCGCCGTTTCACAGCCTCCACGGCGGCTCGCGCAAGATGGTGGTGGACCGCGGAGTAGACGTCCTGCTGGATGGCCAGCATGTCCGCCGGCGACAGCTTCCGTTTCTTCTCCAGAAGCGACTGGATCTGGATCGCTCTGTATGGCGCCGAGAAAAATCCGCTGACGGTGTAGGGAGTGTTCTCCGGGAAAGGATTGTGATTCGCGGAGACAAGAAGGCCGGAATTCGGGTTGAACCAGGACGGCATTTTCTCGAAAGGCACGAATCCGGCCCAGTCGAATTTTCCGGAGGCGCCGTCGGCGGGTTCGCTGCCATCGAAGCCCTCGCGAACAGGAAGCCGCCCGGCCACCTGCCAGCCGGTGTTGCCGTCGGCATCGGCGTAAAGAACATTGATGTTGGGGCCGGGAAGGCGGCGAAGTGCGTCGCGGAATTCCGCCCAGTTGCGGGCGCGGTTCCAGTCGATCACGGGAAATTCCGCGGAATCCGTGGCAGCGGCGGACCAGGCCAGGGCGAGCGGGCGGCCGTCCTCTTCGGCAATCACCGGGCCGTGCCGCGTCACCCAGAACGAGATCTCAGCGGGCCTCTCGCCCTTCACGGGGATGCGCTCCGTCACGCGTTCTGCCTGCAGGAGCCGGCCCGCGTGCTCGTAGCGCCCGGTGCGCGCGTCGAGCTTTTCGAAGTACAGATCCATGTTGTCGAACTGCAGGGCCGTGATGCCCCACGCGATCCTGTCGTTATGGCCGATCACGACGCCCGGGATGCCGGGCAAGGCGGCGCCGGCCACGTCCAGTCCGGGAGCGCGGAGATGCACCAGATGCCAGGTGGCCGGCTGCGTCCACGGCAGGTGCGGATCATTGGCGAGGATCGGCCGCCCTGTGGCCGTGCGAGAGCCCGCCACTACCCATGCGTTGGAGCCGGGCAGGGGCTCGGTTCCCAGTCGCGGAGGGAACAGCTGCTCGACCAGCCCGCGGTCCCCTGTTTTGGCCATGCGGAGCTTGAGCAGATCGTGCTCCCAGTTGCCGGAAAGAGTACGGTTCATTTCCAGCGCGCAGAGCAGGGTGTCGGTGATCCGCCACGGGCGGGGAGCATATCCGAGCAGGGTGAATTCCGGCGGCAGCCGCTGCAGGTTGCGCTCCAGAAAGTGATTCACGCCCCGCGCATAAGCCGCGAGTTGGGCGCGCTGCTCCGCCGGCAGGGAGGCAGCCCAGCGCTCTGCCAGCCATCGCATGCGGAGCTGCCGGGAGCGGATGTCCAGAGGAAGGACCGCCTTTCCGGCGATTTCAGCCAGCTCCCCTGCCGCCAGCCGACGCAGGCTGTCCATCTGCCAAAGACGATCCTGCGCTGTTACGAATCCTTGAGCGAACAGCGCGTCCTCCACAGAGCGTGCCGCAATGTGGGGAACCCCGAGGGGATCCCGGTCAATGCGGACTTCGGCTTCCACAGGCGATGCTACTTCGCCGGACAACCCGGAACCCGGGCGGTAGACAATCCACCACGCCGCCGCAGCCAGAAAAACAGCGGCAAGCAGGCAGAGCCAGTTGATGGCACGCAGAGTCTTTCTCCACACGATCCTTCTATGGTAGCGGCGAGCCGCGCCGGCGGGTGGAGCTCCAGTTCTCAAATGGAATCGTTAAGCGTTAGAATTAACGGCGAAGGGGAGGGAAATTTGGACGCCGGATTAGAGCCGTCTCCGGTTGTTGAGCCGCCTGCGGCAAAAATCCAGCAGGTTTGGCCATGGTATGCGGTTCGGGTAAAGCCGAAATTCGAGAGGGTGGTGGCGCAGAGCCTGGCATCCAAAGACATTCCTTCCTTCCTGCCCCTGTACAAGGAGCGGCGGCGCTGGTCGGACCGGGTGAAGCTGGTGGAGCTGCCGTTGTTTCCAGGCTATGTCTTCTGCAGCCTGGACATCCGCCGCCGTCTTCCGGCGCTGCAAACCCCCGGAGTGCTGCATTTCGTGTCCTTTGACGGAGAGCCGGCGCCGGTGGATCCGTCGGAACTGGAAACGCTGCAGCAGGCGGTCGCCTCGGGCACGGCTCTGGCGCCGTGGCCATACCTGAAGGAGGGGCAGCGGGTTGTTGTGGCGCGCGGTCCGATGAAGGGCAGGTCGGGGATCCTGCTGAAGATCCGCGATGAATACCGGCTGATTATCAGCATCACGCTCCTGCAACGGTCCGTTGCTGTGGAAATCGACCGCGAAGCTGTGCAGCCGGCATAGAACGGCCGGCGGGGCGCTCAAAATCTTTCAAATTCCCGGAAAACTCGCCGATACGGTTGTATCGGCACCGCCACTATTCTTTCGGAGGTGTTCCGGTGATCTTGTATCACCCGAGCGGCGAGTCGATTTCGTTGTCCCCCGGGCTGTGGCGCAGGGTGCTGGAAAGAGCGCGCGCCTCGGGCTGGCAGCCGGCTGGCGCCTTGCCTGCACCTGTGCCGCTGGATGGTTCGCCGCCGGTCTGGGATGGCGGCTACGAGACGCCTGCCGGGCAGCAGGTTTCCCGTGCGGACGCAGCCGCGCTGGGCGCCGCCCTGGAGCGTTCCCTCGCCGGGCAGCCGGACGCTGCTCCGGCGTTCCGGGAGCTGGCGAGGTTCTGCAAGGCCGGAGGATTCCTGGTCTGCCCGAGCCCCGGAATCGCCGACAGTCTGCTTTCCCTGGCCGAGCACCTCGGCGTCACGGCCACCACCGCAACTGCCCCCCGGAGCGAGCAGCCCGTGCCGGTGCCACGAAAGGGCGCGGATTCCCCGGCAACCTGACAGGACGTCTGAAAATCGCTGCCCGCGCCGTATCGGAACCGCGCGGCCGCTATAATTCGTTCTTGAAGCTGCCTCCGGCTGGGACCATTACCGACCAAAGCAGGGAACCCTTCTCGCAGGCGTTGCTCGAGGTGCGGGCTCCCGCGCGCCCGCTCTCCCTCCTCGGCTCGCTGAGCTTGCACGCTTCTGTCCTGCTGCTGGCGTTGTACCTGCCGGTCTCCCATCCCCGGGTTTTCCGTTTGGAAGATCACCGGGTCCTGCCCCCTCCCTCGAAAGACCGCAAACTGGTCTGGTACAAGCTTGATACGCGGATGCCGGACGTCAGCATCGGGCGCAAGTACGGGCAGCGCCCTCCGAAGGCGCGCCTGCGCTCCCGCGATGTCTCGATCCAGGCATCGACGCCGAACGCTCCCGCGCGCGACCAGCTGATCTTTCAGCCTGCTGCGCCAACCGAGCTCCCGAAGAGCGTGCCGCTGCCGAACATGGCTGCCTTCCAGCCCGCGCCGCCTCCGCCGCCGCAGCCGGAACCACCCAAGGTGGAGCAGGTGACCGCGCCTCCGCCCCCGCCCCCCGCCCGTCCCAAGCCGCGCGCCTTTACGCCTCCTCCTGCGCCGGCGCCCCGCAAACCGCGCCCCGTGGAACTGACGGAAGCGCCCGTCGATGCAATGCCCTCTCCGGCGGCATTGGGGCAACTGACCGCCGTGGTGGCAGGTGTCAAACCCTTGCCGGACGCGCCGCCCGCACTGCCGGAGGGCAACCGCCCGGCGAGCGTATCCGTCGGGCCGAACACAGGAAGCGGCGCGGGCGGGGCGCTCCATCCATCGCCCGCCTCGGGCGTGGAGCTGATCTCCAGCGGCGGCGGTTCTGCCGCGGGTGCGGCAGGAAAGCCGGTCTTCGCGCCCCAGACGGTGATGTTCACGCGAGCCGAAATCGATCAGCGGCGCGAGGCCGTTTCCGTCCCCGTGCGGCTGTCCATGGTTCCGGAAACAGCGCAGAAATTGTTCGGAAATCGCACCGTATATCTCACATTTCTCGAAAAGCCGAATCCCCGGAATTATTCGGGCGATATTCTGCTCTGGTTCGCCGAGCGCGGCCAGACAGCTGCGGGCGGACAGGCGATGCATGCACCGGTGCCTTTCCGGCAGACGGACCCGTTCGGCCCCGGCTCCCGCTCCCCCCGTGCGATCCGCGGCACCATCCGGCTGGCGGGCGTGATCGGCACCGACGGATTCCTCTCCGAGTTGCGCGTTCTGGACAGCCCCGACGATGCGCTGGACGCGCCCCTGCTGGAAGCTGCCGCCCGGTGGACGTTTCTTCCGGCGCTGCGCGGTCCGGCGCGAATCGCCGTGGATTGCCTCTTCGAGATCCCCGTGGCCATCGCTGCGGCGCCATCCGCAGGCGCGGGCGCGCCCGCCGCAGCCCGCTGAACGCAGCATCCGGGCTTCCCCTCGGCAATTTCGGCGAAGCGGAGAGACGGAGTACGACGCTGACCATCGCAGCTCATCGACCCGGAATGGCGGGGCAGCCGGGCAGCGGATCCCATTCTTGCGATAGGATGCGTTGCCGAAGCGCCCTGCCTCGAGCAGGGACAGCGAGGCATGGCAGCCAGCCCGCCGCTGAGCAGGCAGCTGCGTGTGTCGAATTTTGGAAGTTGGGGAGGAAACGGAGTGCCGATCAGGATCGCCGCCGGAATGCTGCTCTGTGCGCTCTCTTGCGCCGCACAGGTGAAGACAGAGGCGCCGCCGGTGGAGCCTGGCGCGAAGCCCGTGCGCGTGGAGACGGTCCGCATTCACGGATCGCGCCTGGAGGGCAATCTGGAAGGCAACGCCGTGGACCGCGAGGCGCTGGTCTTCCTGCCGCCAAGTTACGAGCGGGACAAGAACCGCCGGTACCCGGTGGTTTACGCGCTGCACGGCTACAGCATCGGCGCGGCGCAGTGGGCCAAAGAGATCCATGTGCCGCAGACCATTGAGGGAGCGTTCGCTCGCGGCGTTCCGGAAATGATCGTCGTGCTGCCGGATTCGAAAACCGTGCACAACGGGTCGATGTATTCCAGCTCTGTAACGGTCGGGGATTTCGAGCGCTTCATCGCCGAGGATGTGGTGCGGTTCATGGATGCGCGCTACCGCACCATCCCGAAGCGCTCAAGCCGCGGTCTTGTGGGACACTCCATGGGCGGCTATGGCGCCACGCGGATCGGCATGAAGCACGCGGATGTCTTCGGAAGCCTCTACATCATGAGCCCGTGCTGCCTGTCGCCCCGTTCCGCCGGCCAGTCGAATCCGGAGGCGGACAAGGCGCTGGAGGAAGTGAAGACGCCCGCCGATTCTGCGCGCCTGCCGTTCTTCGTGCGTGCACAACTCGCCACGGCGGCTGCGTGGTCGCCGAACCCGAAAAACCCGCCTCTGTACCTGGATCTGCCCGTGAAGGACGGCAAGCCGCGCCCGGACGTGCTGGCGCGCTGGGCTGCCAACGCGCCGCTGGCTTTTCTGGATCAATACATCTCCGATCTGCGGAGTTACCGCGGCATCGCCCTCGATGTGGGCGACCGGGACTTTCTGCGCGCGGACGCCGCGCGCCTGCACGAGGCGCTCGAGGCGTATGGCATCGCACACGACTTCGAAATTTATCCCGGCGATCACACGAGCGCCGTGGCGATCCGATTCCAGAACCACGTGCTTCCCTTCTTTGGCAAGCACCTTTGTTCCGGCAAGGCGTGTCAGTAGCGGCAGGGAGATTGCTCATGCTTTGCGAACGGAGACTCTTTCCTTTGGCCGCCAAGCCTGCGGCGGCAGCGGCATGCTTCTTGTTCCTTTGTCTTTTCGCAGCGGTGGCGCAGGAGGCTGTCACGCCGCAAGCCGGCGCCGGAGCGCGCCCGAGAGGACACGCAGGCATCCGGATCGTTTCCCGCCTGGAGCGCCCCGCCGGCTTTCGCGTCCCGCGGGAAAAGGACTTTGCCGGATACCTGATGGTGTATTTCAAGGACGAAACGCACTGCGCGTATTTCGCCATCAGCCGGGACGGCTACACGTTCACGGATGTCAACGGCGGAGAGCCGGTGCTCGACGGCGCCCTGCTCGCCTTGCAGAAAGGCGTGCGCGATCCGCACATCACTCGCGGGCCCGATGGCGCCTTCTATCTGGCGATGACCGACTTGCACATTTACGGCCACAAGGCAGGGTTCCGCACCACGCGGTGGGAGCGCCCCGAAGAAGAGTACGGATGGGGAAACAACCGGGCAATCGTGCTGATGAAATCATTCGACCTGGTCCACTGGACCCATTCCATCGTGCGAGTCGACGAGGCGTTTCCCGCGTTCTCCGGCCTCAGCGCCGCCTGGGCGCCCCAAACCATTTACGACGACAATGAGCGAAAAATGATGGTCTATTTTACGATCCGTTTCGGGCCCAAAGCGGCGAAGCTCTACTACTCCTATGCAAATACCGATTTCACGCGGCTGGAAACGGAGCCCAGAGTCCTGCTGGAAGTGGGCGGCATTGACGGCGACATCGTCCATGCAGGCGGAAAGTTCCATCTCCACTTCGTCACGGAGGCAAAGGTGCGCCACGCCGTTTCCTCCAGGCTCACCGGAGGCTACGTGGTGGAAGACAGGCGCATCGATCCGGAGACTGTCCCGACGGAGGCGCCCACCGTTTTCCGAAGGCTCGGCACTGACAGGCATGTGCTGATGTACGACGTTTATGGCGCGCGCCCCAACAACATGGGCTTCAGTGAAACGACGGACTTCGTCACCTGGCGCAACCTCGGGCGCTTCAATGAGGGCGTCATGCGCGGAACCAACTTCGAGCGCCCGAAGCACGGCGCTGTGACGCACCTGACTCTCGACGAGCTGCGCGCCGCCGCCCGCCACTGGAAAGTCAGCCTGCCGGAAAACTGACGAGCCTCAACCGCGCCGCTCCGCCGCCAGCGACCACGCGCGGCGCACCCACCGCTCCCGCTGCTGCGGGCTGATCAGAGTCAGCCACATCCACGGGGCGCCCCACGCGGCATGCTGCACCAGCAGCCATGCCACGCGCTCCTGCTCCGGCGAGAGCTTGCCGCTCTCCCGCCCGATGAGCATCGGCAGCCAGCGGATCTCCTCCGCCAGCCGCGCCGCCTGCCCGATGGCAGACAACAAATCCGGGTCTTTCTGTTCCAGCGCCAGCCGCCACAGCCGCAGCCGGAGCTTCGCGGCGCGCAATTCCGGCCAGAGTTCGAACGCCACCCACCACAGCAGCACTGCTGCCAGCAGGGTGAAGGAGACCGCAGTGGCGCCGCCCTCGCTCATCCCTCCGCCCGCTCCTGGAGGCATTTTTCCAGCGTCTTTTCCAGTTCTCTTCTGACGGAGCGCTGCTGCAGCCCGTATGCGACACCCGCCAGCCCGAAGATGAACGCCGACAGGCGCGTCACGCGCGCCCGCCCCATCCAGGCGATCCATACTTCGAGCATGGAATCCTTGCCCATCAGCCCGGACGCGGTCTCGCGGATGAACCACAGTGCCAGCAGAAGCGCCACCCAAGGCACTGTCTTCCGGATGAGCCACAAGAGAACCCGCTGCACGTCCAAGTGATTCCGCCTCCCTCAGCGGGCATGATACCGAAAAAACAAAGGACCGCCCCGCAGGATGGCGGCGCTGGCAGGACATTCACAGGTTTTCAGGTCTGTTGGTCTTGTAAAATCGGAAGTTGAGCCGGCAAATTTTCCTCCTGTTTCCCCTCATCCTGCCTTGGGCATCCGCCCAGCAGGTTTCCGAACACAGCATTGCTTCCAGCCGTCCGGCGCGGCGGTGGGTGACTACGCTGCAGACCGGATTCGCCGACACGTTCCAGCTCACGCTGGGCGGCGTGTCCGGCGATGGTCCCGCGTGGCAGAACCGCTTCACCACTGGCGTCGCCCATCTCTTTGTGGCAGGAGACCTGCTTTCGGTACACGGGTGGAACACGACCGATACGCCGTCGGGCGCCAACAACACCATTGCCGGGCTGAGCTACCGCGCGCCCGTGTGGAAGAGGGGATCGCAGACGCTCGCCCTTGGTTCCGGCCTTCAGTACTGGAATTTTCCGGCGGTCCTGACCGGAACCACGGACTGGCTGATCCCGGGGAATCTCGTTTACACAGCCCGCGCCGGGCCGCTCCCGGTGACGGCCACAAGCGACTCATGGACTCTGCTCGCCAGCCGGCTGCCCAAGGGATCGCTGGTGCACACCCAAGGCTGGATAGACCACCCCCTGGCGCGCTCGGATGCCTTCTTCCTCACGTTTCGCCATGGCCCCGCGCACACGTATTCGTGGGGCTTCTATGGCACGCAAGGCCACCGCGTCGTCCGGTATCAAACCGCGCTGGTTCTTGCGTGGAAGGAGACTCAACTGGAAGCCGGATGGCGGCAGCAGTGGGGCTTGCAGCGCGGGATCCCCGATAACCGCTACTGGCACTTCAGCCTTTCGCGCAATTTTTCGCGTTGAAGCGGCAGACGAACGGAAGGGGCGCCGCAGCGCCCCTCCGGATCAATCATCGGGACTTGAAGATCATCGCCCGCGAGATCGAATCGCGGTGCGCTTTTCTCTCGAAGACTTCCTGCTCCATTTGCTCGAGGGCCTCCCGCTCCCCGCCGCTCATCTTCTGCATGGACTCCTGGAACGCCGCGCGAACCTTGTCCATCGCACCCATGCCGGGCGCGATGATCAGGAACCAGACAGTTCCAGGCTCTTCTGTATGGACGGCTTCCACGTCCATCGCATAGTCGTAAATCACGCCCTCCTTGATCAGCCTGTCCAGAACCGGCTTCTCATGGTGCTGGAACATCATCCGCGCGATGGGCATTTTGCCCGGTTTCACTTTCTCCTGCTGGAAGAACGTAAAGGGCAGCACGCCCTCGGGGACCTTGCCCTGTCCTCTCTCCAGGCTGCGGACGAGGAGATCCCTGTGGTCATCGAAGCTCGTGACCGCATAGAAATCCTTCATCTTCTCGGCATTGGTCCGCAGAGCGCCCTGAACGGCTTTGTCCGATTCGGCGAGCCCGGCGAAGTCCCGCACGGTGACCCAGAAAGCGACGTTCGGCCCCGGCTGGTGGAGCACATCGGCATCCAGACCGTAGCCCAGAACCGTGCCCGACTGCCGCAGCTTCTCGAGCGCGGGCGTGACCAATTGAACCATCTCGACGAACCGCTCCATCTTGTCCGGTTGCACCCGGAACAGGGCGACGGTGGTGAGCGGCGTCTGCGCCGGTTGTGCGAACACACTCCCTGCCGCAAGCAGCAGGCAGAATACGGGCACTGGCGTACGAAACTGCATCACCAGAAGCCTCCTCTGAAAATTGGGGTGATTGAGTGTGCGCTGATTCCCGCTCCGTTGCAAGGGGAATCGGCGGCGCCTCCCAACAGTTTACACTTGCGTCGCGCCGCTCCCTGCCACAACCGCAGCTACAGCCATGGCCCTCACACCGGCAGGCGCAGCAGTTCGCGCTGGATTTCGCCGGTGACTTCCGCCGCAGACTCCGACCGGTACACGTTCACTTCGCTGCGGATGCCGAACTCTTCCAGATAGACGCCCGGCTCGACGGAGAAGCAGAGCCCGGGCACGATGGGGCGCTCGTCATGAGTCTCGTAGTTGTCCATGTTGGCGCCGGTGCCATGCACGTCTTCGCCGATGGAATGCCCGGTGCGGTGGATGAAGTACGCGTCCAGCCCGCGCTCGCGAAGGTAGCCGCGCGCGGCGTCGTCCACGTGGAAGCCGCAGATGGTTTCCCCGGCGGCAGCCGCCCGCTGCACGCGTTCGATGGCAGAGTCCCGGGCTCCCGCAACAGCGAGGAACACTTCCACCATCCGCTCGGGCGGGGCAGCGCCGCAGAACGCCGTCCAGGTGATGTCGTAATAGACCGCCCCAGGCTCGCGCAGCTTCGCCCACAGGTCGATCAGCAGAAGGTCGCCCCGGCGGATGGGCGCATGCGAATCGGCTTGCGGCTCGTAGTGGGGATCGGAGGCGTGCGCGTTCACCGCCACGATGGGGCCATGATCAGTGAAGAGCCCTTCTGTTTCAAACGCATTCAGGATGAATTGTTTGATGTCGTACTCGGTCACCGGCTCGCCGCGCGCCAGCCGCTCTTCCGCCAGGCGGAACGCGGCGGCGCGGATGGAGTCGACCTTCGCTTGCGCGCGCTTGTGGCTCTCGTATTGCGCAGGAGTCCACAGCGCCTCGAACTGCTGCACCAGAGGGGCGGAAGAGGCGACCTCCACCCCCAAAGAGCGGACCATCTCCACGGTGCCTGCGTCCACCATCGCCACATAGGGCACGGCGCAGCGCGGCGAGTATTGCATCGCCACCACGCGCGCTCCGGCGAGGATCTCCCGCAGGCGCAGCTCCTGTTCCTGCCAGCCCGCGTAAAGCAGCTTCCTGCCGGGCAGGGCATCCAGCATGGCAGCCTCGATCCGGTGGGCGAGCTTCCGCGGCTCGCCGTGGGCAGGCACATAGTAATACCAGCGGCGGGTGGGCGTGCGGGGCGGCTCGAAGGCGAGTATCCGGTAGGCGAGAGGGTCGCGCCGGTGGTGGTCGAAAAACAGCCATCCATCCAGCGCCTGCGCTCGCAGCGCCGCCTGCATCTCATTCAGCCGCATGCCCATAGTGTACGGGAACGGCCCCCTGATAGACTGAAAGTTCACCCCATGACATTGGAGAAAGTCTACGAGCCGCAGCGGTTCGAACCGCGCTGGGCCGAAGCCTGGATCGAGGGCGGCTACTTCACGCCCCCGGACAAAAAACAGGATGGCAAGGAGGTGTTTTCGCTTGTCATCCCCCCGCCCAACGTCACCGGAAGCCTGCACATCGGGCACATGCTCGAGCACACGGAGATCGACGTCACGGTCCGGTGGCACCGGATGCGCGGCGATCAGACTTTGTGGCTCCCCGGGCAGGACCACGCGGGAATCGCCACGCAGATGGTGGTGGAGCGCGACCTGTGGGAGAAGGAGAAACTCACGCGCCATGACCTCGGGCGCGAGGAATTCGTCCGCCGCGTCTGGAAGTGGAAAGAGCTGTACGGGGACACCATCATCCGCCAGATGAAGCGCACGGGCGCGAGCTGCGACTGGACGCGCAACCGTTTCACGCTGGATCCGGGCCTTTCGCGCGCCGTCCGCGAGACCTTCGTGCGGCTCTACGAAAAGGGCCTCATCTACCGCGGCGAATACATGGTCCACTGGTGCCCGCGGTGCCACACGGCGCTGAGCGATCTGGAAGTGGTGCACGAGGAGACGCAGGGCAACCTGTGGCACATCCGCTATCCGGTGAAGGACATGCCGGGGCGGTTCCTCACCGTGGCGACCACGCGCCCGGAGACGATGCTCGGCGACACGGCGGTCTGCGTGAATCCGGAAGATGACCGCTACCGCGACCTGCACGGCCGCACCGTGGTGCTTCCGCTCATGAACCGCGAGATTCCGGTGATCACCGATCCGCTCGCCGATCCCGAGTTTGGCACCGGCGTGGTGAAGGTGACCCCCGCGCACGATCCGAACGACTTTGAAGCCGGGCGCCGCCACAATCTGCCGCACGTCGTGGTCATCGGACTGGACGCCCGCATGACGGAAGCCGCGGGCGCTTACGCAGGGCTGGACCGCTTCGAGGCGCGCAAGCGCGTGCTGGCCGACCTGGAAGCGCAGGGGCTGCTCGAGAAGACGGAAGCCTACACGCTCAGCGCAGGGCGCTGCCAGCGCTGCAAGACCGTGGTGGAGCCGCTTGTGTCGAAGCAGTGGTTCTGCCGGATGAAGCCGCTGGCCGAGCCGGCGATCCGTGCCGTGGAAGAAGGGCGGATCCGCATCGTTCCCGAGAACTACGCCAAGACCTACTTCGAGTGGATGTACAACATCCGCGACTGGTGCGTGTCCCGGCAGCTGTGGTGGGGCCACCGCATTCCCGCGTGGCATTGCGCCGACTGCGGCGAAACCACCGTGGCCAGACAGGACCCCGCGGCTTGCGCCAGCTGCGGCTCAGCCCGGATCGAGCAGGACCCGGATGTGCTCGACACGTGGTTCTCGAGCGGCTTGTGGCCCTTCTCGACGCTCGGCTGGCCCGACAAGACCGCGGATCTGGAAACGTATTACCCCACCACGCTGCTCATCACGGGCTTCGACATTCTTTTCTTCTGGGTCGCCCGCATGATCATGCTGGGCATCGAATGCACGGGAGACGTTCCGTTCCGTACGGTGTACATCCACGGGCTGGTGCGGGACGCGCACCGGCAGAAGATGTCGAAGACGCGCGGCAACACGATCGATCCGCTGGAGGTGATCGAACAGTACGGCACCGATGCGGTGCGCTTCGCGCTGCTCCGCGGCGCCGCGCCGGGCATGGACATCGCGCTCAGCGAGGAGCGCATGGCCAGCTCGCGCGCCTTCGCCAACAAGATCTGGAACGCGGCGCGCTTCCTCTTTCTTCAGATGGAGCGCGTCGGGATGGAGCGCCTGGCGCTGGAATCCCCGCCGGAGCGCGTGCAGCGCCCGCGGGCGGTCGCCGGCGAGATTCCGTTGGAGGACCGCTGGATCCGCCACAAGCTGGAAGAAGCCGCCGCGCGGATGGATCAGGCGCAGCGGAACTACCGCTACCACGAAGCCGCCGACATCGTGTGGACGTTCCTGTGGGACGATTTCTGCGACTGGTACGTGGAGATCAAGAAGCTCCGCGTGCAACAGGGCGTCGAGCCGCGGGCGCACGTCGAGACGATGGCGGAGACATTCGAGATGGCGCTGCGGCTGCTCCACCCGCTCATGCCGTTTGTGAGCGAGGAGCTTTGGCAGCGGCTGGTGGAGAAGGGCGCAGGCACGCCCGCATCCATCTGCATCGCGCCCTACCCGCAGCCCGGCGGCGCGGGCGATGAGGAAGCCGCGCGGCTCTTCTCGCTCCTGCAAGCCGTAGTCAGCTCGGCACGCGCCCTGCGCGCCGACAACAAGGTGGATCCGCAGGCGCGCGTGGAGGGCTGGATCGAATCGCTGAGCGCGGACGTGCAGCGCGTGGCGGAGCGCGAACTCGCTGTGATCAATGCGCTCGCCGGCGGCACCTTCGTTCTGAACCCGGCGGCGCGCCCCGCCGGCGTCCGGCGCGCAGCCGCGGATTTCGCAGTGGGCCTGAAGCTGAGCGGCGCGCAGATCGATGCCATCCGCGAGCGCGTGCAGAAGCGAATGGCGGAACTCGAGAAGGTGATCGCTTCCAGCCGGCGGCAGCTCTCCAGCGACAGCTTCGTCTCCAGGGCGCCGGCGCACGTGGTGACGGGAATCCGGGAGAAGCTGGCTTCCTACGAGAAAGAGCTGGCCGAACAGCAGGCGGTTCTGGCGGAGCTGGGATCCTGAGCCCTATGGAGTGGCGCCATCCCGAGGCTCTGGATCTGATCCGCCGCGCGCTGGCGGAAGACATCGGCACGGGCGATGTCACCACAGAATTCACCGTGCCCGCGGAGAGGCGCGCCTCGGGCGGCTTCTACGCGCGCGAGCCGCTGACTGTGGCGGGTATCGAGCTGATGCAGGCAGTGTACGAGCTGGCAGGCGGCGACGTGGAAGTCCAAGTCCTCACGCCCAGCGGGAGCGAGGTGGAGGCGGGCGCGTGCCTGGCGCGCGCCCGCGGCAGCGCGCGGCGCCTGCTCACCTGCGAACGCACGGCACTGAATCTTCTGCAGCGCCTGTGCGGTGTGGCGACGCTGGCGCGCCGGTTCGCGCGGGCTGTCGAAGGGACGGGCTGCCGGGTTCTCGACACGCGCAAGACCACACCGGGCATGCGGCGGCTGGAGAAGATGGCGGCTGCCTGCGGGGGCGTCGTGAACCACCGCATGGGGCTTTACGATGCCGTGCTGATCAAGAACAACCACATCACAGCCGCAGGCGGAGTTCGTGCTGCGCTGGAAGCGGCGCGCGGCGCCAGTCTGCCCGTGGAGATCGAAGTCCGCACGCTGGCGGAGCTGGACGAAGCCCTGGCGTGCGGCGCTTCGCGGCTGTTGCTGGACAACCTGACGCCGGAACAGGCGCGCGAATGGATCGCAAGGATCGGCGGACGTGCCACGGTGGAGCTGAGCGGCGGCATCACGCTCGAAAACGCCCGCGCCTATGCACTGGCGGGCGCGAACTATATCTCCAGCGGCGCCATCACGCACTCGGCGCGTGCCGTGGACATCCACTTCCGGCTGGACCTCCATGCGGCAGATTGAGTGGCACGACACGATCGATTCGACCATGCGGCGCGCCGCGGAGCTGGCCCGCGCCGGCTGTCCCGCAGGCACAGTGGTGGCGGCGCGCGAGCAGACAGCCGGGCAGGGACGGCTGGGCCGCACGTGGGATTCGCGCCCCGGCGGACTGTACTTCACCATCGTGCTGCGGCCGCGGCTTGAGCCCGCGCAAGTGCCTCTCGCCACGCTGGCTCTGGGTCTCGCCACCGCCGACACACTGCAGACATTCTGCGGCGTCGCCGCCGACCTCCGCTGGCCGAACGACGTCCTGATCGGGGACCGCAAGTTGGCCGGCATCCTCGCGCAGTTCCAGGAGGGCGCCCTGCTGGCCGGCGTGGGCGTGAACGTGAATCAGAAAACGTTCCCGCCGGAGATTGCCGGCATAGCCACTTCCCTGGTGCTGGAAACGGGAGCGGAACAGAATCCGGAGTTTTTGTTGTCCGCTCTCGCGGGCTCCATCGAATCGCACCTCAGGATTCTGGAGACTAGCGGAGCAGCGGCGGTCCTGCGCCTCTTTGAATCTGCCTCCAGCTATGTGCTCGGGCGCCGCGTCACGGTGGAGACGCCGGCAGGGGAAATCCGGGGGACGACGGCGGGACTTACACCGGAAGGCTTCCTGCTGGTGCGCAGCGACACCGGCGAACAGACGGTGATCACAGCCGGCGGCGTGCGCCCCGCGGATTGATTCCGGCGTCGCGCCCGCCCCGGCATCTATCATGAAGAGGAACGGGATGAGTTCTCCCTCTGGCACTGGCGGGCGGCGTTTCCCTGCATGGTTCGGCCCCGCGGTGGCGTACGCCGTCTCGCTGGGCTCCCTTCTGTGGGTCTACCACGACTTCGACTGGCGCACGGAGCTCCCGAAGTTGCGCCAGATCCACCCGCTGTGGATCGTCCTCGCCGTCGCCGCCGACGTGCTCGTCTACGTCTCGCAGGGATGGCGGTGGAACATCCTGCTGGCGCCTGTGCAGCGGCTGCCGCTGTGGCGCAGCGTGCAGGCGATCTACATCGGCTTGTTCGCGAACGAGCTTCTCCCCCTCCGCAGCGGAGAGTTGATCCGCTGTTACCTGGTGTCGGCGTGGAACCGGATTCCCTTCCCGCTAGTGCTCAGCTCGGCGCTGATCGAACGGCTGATCGACGGTGCATGGCTGATCTTCGGCTTCGCCGCTGTGTCGTTTTTCGTGGAGCTGCCGAAGGACCTGGTGGCAGGCGTCTGGGTTCTGGCGGCGGTCGTCGGCGCCATCGGCGCGCTGCTCGTGTTCGCGGTTCTCAACCGCCGTTTCGCACATCATGTGACGACACGCCACCGCTGGTCGGAGGTGCTCCGCACCGCCGTGGAAGGGCTGCACGCCATGGGGCGCTCGCGCACGTTCCCCATGGCCGTTGCCGCCAGCATTGTGTATCTGGCGCTGCAGGTGGTGCCGATCCACGCGATGCTGGAAGGCTACGGGCTGGATCTCCCGTGGGGGGCATCCGCCGTGGTGCTGGTGGTGTTGCGCCTGGGCACGGTGCTGCCTTCGGCCCCGGGCAACGTGGGGCTCTTCCACCTGTTTGCCTATCTGGGACTGCACCGGGTGCTGGGCGTCGATGCCCAAACAGCGAAATCCGTGGCCGGGGTCATGTTCTTCATCGTCACCGTGCCGCTGCTCGCCGCCGGCGCCGTGGCGCTGGCATTCACCGGTTCAGAAATCCGGGAGCTGTATCACCGCGCCCGCCGGCATCACGCCGAACACCGCACCGGCGCATCACAGCCGCGGGGATCCTTGCGATAGAATTGCTCGGCAGGATTTCCTATGCCGAGTCATTCGACCCAATCCCTTTCCCGGCGCGCCATGCTGGGCGCCGCAGGCGCTTTTACGATCGTCTCTCCGCAAGCGGTTCGCGGCACGCAGGCCAACTCGCAGGTCTCCATCGGCCTGATCGGCAGCGGCGGCCGCGGAACCTATGATGCGCGCATCGCACACAACGACCCGCGCGGACGGGTCACCGCGCTGTGCGACCTGTTCGACGACCGCATCGAGCAGGCCAAGACCGCGCTGCAGCTGGAAAAGGTGGACACTTACAAGGATTATCAAAAGCTGCTGGCCAACCCGTCCATCGATGCTGTGATCATCGCCACCCCGCCCTATCAGCATCCCGAGCAACTGGAGGCGGCGGTCGAGGCGAAGAAGCACATCTACTGCGAGAAGCCCGCCGGCGTGGACATCGCCGGCTGCCAGCGGGTGATCCGCGCCGGGCGCAAGGCGGACCCGAAGAAGGTCATTTCCTTCGGATTCCAGCAGCGCTATGGCCCTGTCTATCTGGAGGCCTGGAAGCGGGTGAAGGAGGGCGCCATCGGGCCTCTGGCCGCCGCGCGCGCCTATTGGATCGGCGGCGACCCCTTCACGCGCCGCGACTATCCGGGGCTCGACCCGAAACTGGCCGAAGTGCGCAACTGGTTCTGCTATGCGAAGTACTCGGGCGACATCATCGTCGAGCAGGACTGCCACAACTTCGATGTGCTGCACTGGTTCCTGGAAGGGCTGCCTCTGCGCGCCGTGGGCTACTCGACGCGCAAGGTGCGCCTCTCGATGGATATCGTCGACAACCTGACGCTCTCCTTCGAGTGGCCGAACAACATGCTGGTGAATTATGAGGCCAACCAGCTCACCCCGCGCGGATTCTCCAAGGTGGGCGAGGAGTTCACCGGCACCAAAGGCACCATCACGGTCTCCCGCGGCGGCATGACCCACTACAAGGGACCCAAGGAGAGCGAGCGCATCGACTCCAAACGCGACATCACCTTCGAGGCGCTCGAACAATTCCTGAACCGGATTCTCACCGGCGACGTGGAGAACGTGGCCGAACGCTCCGCGCTTTCCACGATGATCGCGCTGCTCGGGCGAGAAGCCATGTACACGCGGAAGGAACAGACCTGGAAAGGGCTCTTCGGGAACATCGCATGAAACGCACAGCCTTTCTTCTCGCTCTTGCCTGCGCCGGCGCCCTGCTGTTCGGGCAGGGCGCTGCGCAGCCGGCGCGCAAGCTCCGGGTCATCGCCATCGGCGCTCATCCGGACGACTGCGACATCAAATTCGGCGGCACGGCGGCGAAGCTGGCCCGCGCCGGCCATGCCGTGAAATTCCTCTCCGTCACCAATGGAGATGCCGGGCATCAGACGATGGGCGGCGCCGCGCTGGCCAAGCGCCGTTATCTGGAGACGCAGGAGTCCGCGCGGCGTTTGGGAATCGCCGAGTACGAGGTGCTCGACAATCACGACGGCGAGCTGATGCCGACGCTCGAGGTGCGCCGCCAGATCATTCGCGCCATCCGCAAGTGGCAAGCGGACATCGTCATCGGCCCGCGCACCAACGACTACCACCCGGATCACCGGTACACGGGCGTGCTGATCCAGGATGCCGCCTACATGGTGGTGGTGCCGAACATCGTCTCCGACACCCCCGCCCTCGAACGCAACCCGGTGTTCCTGTACTACCAGGACAATTTCCAGAAGCCCGCTCCATTCCGCCCCGACGTGGTGGTGCCCATCGACGATGTCTTCGACATCAAGATCAGCGCCCTCGACGCCCACGTTTCGCAGTTCTATGAATGGCTCCCGTGGGTCGACCGGCGGCTCGATCAGATGCCGAAAGACCCGAAAGAGCGCCGGGCCATGCTGGCGAAGATGCGCGTGCAACCCATCACCGATGAGGTCCGCAAGGTGCTCGTGGAGGAGCTGGGCGCAGAGGCGGCGGCGAAGGTGCAGCATGTGGAGTCGTTCGAGCTGTGCGAGTACGGGCGGCGCCCGAAGCTCGACGAGCTCCGCGCCATGTTTCCCCTGAAGTGACCCGCCAGGACCAGCTGCGCGCATTGCCGGGCGTGGACGAACTCGCCCGCTCGGTGCAATTGCCGCTGCCTCACGCGCTGGTGGTGGCGGAAGCGCGCGCTCTCCTGGATTCCTGCCGCGAACTGATCCGCCGCGGAGAGACGCTGGCGGAGGATCCCCGCACAGCGCTGGAGCGGCGCCTGAAGACGATCCTGCAACCCTCGCTGCGCCGGGTGATCAACGCCACTGGCGTGATTCTGCACACCAATCTGGGGCGTGCGCCACTGCCGGGCTTCCCCGCCCCGTCGGGCTACTCGAATCTCGAATACGATCTCGAGACAGGGCGGCGGGGCAAGCGGGACGTGCACGCGGCGGGGCTCCTCGAGAGGTTGCTGGGCGCGCCCGCCATCGTCGTGAACAACAATGCCGCGGCGGTCTTTCTGGCGCTGCATGAGCTGGCGGCGGGCGGCGAGGTGATCGTCAGCCGCGGCGAGCTGATCGAAATCGGCGACGGCTTCCGCATCCCGGAGATCATGGCGCGCAGCGGCGCGCGGCTGGTGGAAGTCGGCACCACGAACCGCACACGGATCGACGACTACCGCCATGCAATCACTCCCGACACGCGCCTGCTTCTGCGGGTGCACCCTTCCAACTTCGTGATTCAGGGCTTCACCGGGCGCCCGTCGATCGAAGAGCTGTGCCAGCTGGGGCGGGAGCGCGGCATCCCGGTGTACGAAGACCTGGGAAGCGGCTGCCTGGTGGATCTCACGCCGTATGGAGTGCACGAACCGTTGCCGCAGGCAAGCCTGCGCGCAGGGGCAAGCCTCGTGTCTTTTTCCGGAGACAAGCTGCTGGGCGGCCCGCAGGCGGGGATTCTCGCGGGAAAGCACGAAATCGTCCAGCGGCTGCGGCGCAATCCGATGTTCCGCGCCCTGCGCGTGGACAAGCTGATTTACGGAGCGCTAGAGTCGGCGCTGCGGCTGACGCTGCTCGAGAAGTGGGACGAGCTGCCCGTGCTGCGGATGATCCGGCTTTCGCCAGAGGAGATCGCCGCGCGCGCCCGCATGCTGGCCGGGGAGATCAACGCCACTGGCGCGCTGCATGCGGATCTCGTGCGCGGAGAGTCCCTGCTGGGCGGCGGATCGACTCCCGGGCAGGCGCTGCCGACGTGCCTGCTCGCCATCACCCCGGGCGCCGCGCAGCTGGAACGCAGGCTGCGCGCGCACGAACCGCCCATCATCGCGCGGATCGATGACGACAGGCTGCTGATCGATCTGCGCACGGTGGATCCGGCCGACGACGCGGTGCTCCTGAAGGCGCTTTGCGGGGCGGGCGCCTGAGCCCGTGCCGCTACTGGTTCACGTAGGAGAGCAGCCGTTCGTGAACCGTCTTGGCGCGCTGGTTGTCCCAGCAGGCCACAAAGACGGTGTCATCGCCCGCCACCGTGCCGGCGATCTCCGGCCAGTCTTCCTGATCAAGAGCGACAGCCAGCGAGTTGGCGCTGCCGGTGGAGGTCTTCAGGACCACGAGGTGCTGCGCGAGCCGGACATCCAGCAGGTACTCCGCCATGACCTGCGCGAGGCTGGGCCCCGTGGGATCCGGCAGGATCTCGCGGTAGCCGTCGGCGGTCTTCACGATGCCCATCTCGCGGAGGTCGCGCGACAGCGTCACCTGCGTGACCTCGATGCCCAGGGCGCGGAGCTCCTGGGCCAGCTCTTCCTGCGTGTTGATCCGCTTGGAGCGGATGAGTTTCAGGATCTGTCCCTGGCGGTAGTTCTTGGTCATGAGATCGACTCCAGGCGCCGCCGGGCTTCCGAAAGGGCGGCTTGCACGCTTTGCGGGGCGGCGCCGCCCGGGACCCGGCGCGTGGCCAGCCCTCTTTCAGGATCGAGCAGCCCGGCCATCTCGGGCAAGAAGCGCGGGTCGAAGGCGTGGAGCTCTTCCGCCGTCCAGTCCTTCGGCTGCCGCCCGGTGCGGAGGCTTTCCAGCACCAGCCGCCCCACCAGCTGATGGGCGTCGTGGAAAGGCACGCCCGAGCGGGCCAGAGCTTCGGCAAGGTCCGTGGCGACCAGCCAGCCCTCCGCGGCGGCGCGGCGTGCAGCTTCCGGACGAAGCGTCGCGGTTTCCACCACGGCGCGGGCCATTTCCAGGGAGGATTCAACCTGATCGGCAGCCTCGAAAAGCGGCTCTTTATCCTCCTGCATGTCCCGATTATAGGTCAGCGGAAGCCCCTTCATCGTCACGAATAGCGACGTAAAACAGGCAAAAATGCGGCCGCATTTCCCACGGATCAATTCGAGGGAATCCGGGTTTTTCTTCTGGGGCATCAGGGAAGAGCCGCTCGTCACCCCGTCGGAGAGCTCCAGCCAGCCGAACTCCTCGGAGGAATACAGGATCCAGTCTTCTGCGAGGCGCGAAAGGTGGAGCGAGAGAATGGAGGCGGCGGAGAGGAAGTCGAGCGCCCAGTCCCGGTCGGCGCTCACGTCCATGGAGTTGGCTGTGATTCCATCGAAGCCCAGTTCGCGCGCCAGCGCCTCCCGGTCAATCGGGAATCCGCAGCCTGCCAGAGCGCCCGATCCGAGGGGCATCACGTTGACGCGCGCTCGCGCCTGCCGCAGGCGCTCATGGTCGCGCCAGAACATCTCGAAGTAGGCGAGCAGGTAATGCGCCCACGTCACCGGCTGCGCCCGGCGCATGTGGGTGTAGCCCGGAATCAGCGTGCCCGTGTGCCCTTCGGCGGCTCGGAGCAGGGCGCTCATCAGCGCGCGCAAGGCGGACGAGCAGCGGTCGATCGTGCCGCGCAGCCAAAGGCGCGTGTCCAGAGAGACCTGCTCGTTGCGCGACCGCCCGGTGTGAATCTTCGAAGCCAGCTCCCCCGTTCTCTCTTTCAGCACACGGATGACGTAGGTGTGCACGTCCTCGTCGGGCGCGTCCGGCGGCGGCGGAGGGATCTCGGCCAGCGCACGGCACAGAGTCTCCGCCTCTTCCGTCTGAAGGATGCCGGCGCGCGCCAGCGCCCGCGCCCACGCCTGCGACCCGAGAATGTCGGCCTCGAACAGGCGCCGGTCGAAGTTCAGCGACCAGGAGAAGCGCTGAAAGACCTCGGAGGGCCCTTCCTCGAATCGTCCGCCCCAAAGCTTCATGCCCTTTTCGCCTCCCCCGGTTCAGTGCGCCGGCCCATCCAGCAGCATCAGCAGCAGCGCCTTCTGCGCATGCAGCCGGTTCTCCGCCTGCTCGAAAACCAGCGAGACGGGCGACTCGATGACCTCCGCCGTCACTTCCTCGTCGCGGTGCGCCGGCAGGCAGTGCATGAAGAACGCTCCGGGCAGCGCCATCGCCATCAGCTCGCGGTTCACCTGATACGCAGCGAAAGCGCGGGCGCGTTCGGCGGCCTCATGTTCGAAGCCCATTGACGCCCAAACGTCGGTGTAAACGGCGCCCGCGCCGCGCAAGCCTTCCTCGATGTTGTTCGTGACTTCGATCAGCGCGCCCGTCTCGATGGCGAATTGCCTCGCCTGCTCCACGATGCCGGCATCCGGCTCGTAGCCGGGCGGCGTGATGCAAACGAAATCGAGCCCCAGCCGCGCGGCGTCCAGCATCAGCGAGTGCGCCACATTGTTGCCGTCGCCCACAAACGCAAGCTTGTGCCCGCGCCATTCGCCCCACTGCTCCTTCAGCGTCAGCATATCGGCGAGCGCCTGACAGGGATGAAAACGATCCGACAGCGCGTTCACCACCGGAATGCGCGCGTAGCGCGCCAGAGCATCCACGGTCTCCTGCGAAAACGTGCGGGCGACGATGAGATCCGTCCAGCGCTCGAGGTTGCGCGCGACATCCTCGACGGGCTCGCGCCCGCCGATGGGACCAGTGGTCAACAGCGCATCGCCTCCCAGCTGCTTGGCTGCCACCTCGAACGTCATGCGCGTGCGCAGCGAGGGCTTCTCGAACAGCAGACTCAGAATCCGTCCGCGGAGCGCGAGCCGGAAGCGCGACGGGTGGCGCTTGACCTGCGCAGCCAGGTCCAGAAGCGTGCGCAATTCCCCGGCGGTGAGATCCAGGTCCGAGGCAAGATCTCCTGCCCGGATGCGCGGGAACGGGGACGTGGGCAGTTCAGTCATGGCTTCAGACGGTCGCGCTCCCTCGCTGTTCTGAATAAGTATTCAGTCAATTGTATAATTACACATCCAGCGCCGGCCGGGCAACTGTTCCTCAGCGCAGCGCCTCTTCGAAGAAACGGGTCTGTTCGGCCCAGCGGTGCTGGCTGGCACGCCCGGTGAGCCCGTGGCTCTTCTGCGGATAGATAAGCGTCTCGAAGGACTTGCCCGCAAGCTGGAGGGCATTCATCATCTGAAGGGCGTTGGCGAACAGCACATTGTCGTCCTCGATGTTGTGGATCAGCAGCAGCTTGCCTTTCAGGTTGGCAGCCGCGTGCACGGGAGAGCTTTCGCGGTAGCCCTGTTCGTTTTCCGACGGAAGCCCCAGATATCGCTCTGTATAGATGGTGTCGTAGTTGCGCCAGTCGGTGACGGCTGCGCCCGCGGCGCCCGCTTTGAACACGTCGGGCGCGTGCAGGAGGCAGTAGAGGGTCATGTACCCGCCGTAGCTCCAGCCCTGCACGCCAATGCGGTTCTTGTCGATGAAGCCGAGGCTCTCCAGGTAGCGGATCCCCTCCAGCTGATCGGCAAGCTCCTGCTTGCCGAGCCTGCGGTAGAGAGCGGCTTCGAAGCGGTGGCCGCGCCCGCTGGAGCCGCGGTTGTCCATTTGCCAGATGACGAAGCCCTTGTGGGCCATCACCTGCTCCCAGTTGAGCCCCCCGGGCCAGGCGTTGCGGACGCTCTGGGCGTGGGGCCCGCCGTAAATGCTGACGATGACCGGATATTTCCTCGCAGGGTCAAAGCCCGCGGGACGGATCAGGCGGCCGTAAAATTCGGTGCCATCGGCACCCTGAAAACGGTGAATTTCCGTCTTCAGAATTTCGTATTCTTCCAGGATTTTCCGGTCCGCTTCGCGCCAGACGCGCAGCTCTTTTCCGGTGGAATCATGCAGCGTGGTGCGCGGAGGGGTGTCGAGGTTCGAGAAGGTGTCCAGGTAAAAATCGCACGCCGGGCTCATCTGGACCGAGTGCGTGCCAGCGCCGGGGCTCAGCAGACGGGGCGGCGCGGCGTCGAAGGTGGAAACGTACAGGTGGCGTTCCAGCGGGCTGGCTTGCGTGGAGGTGAAAAACACGCGCCCGCCTTCTTCGTCCACGCAGGCGATGGAGGAGACCTCCCATTCGCCGCGCGTGAGCTGGCGGAGAGGCTTGCCGCTGCTGTCGTGGAGGTAGAGATGGCGGAAGCCGCTCTGCTCGCTGGAGCGGAGGATGCGTCCGTCGGAGAGAATCCGGAAGTCGTCGTTGATGTTGATCCATGCCGGATCGGTCTCTTCGATGAGGAGCCGTGCGCGTCCGGTGGCGGCATCGGCGGCAAGGATCCAAAGGTGGTTCTGGACCCTGTTGAGGCGGTGCACGACCACTGATTTCGAATCCGGCGTCCAGTGGACGCGGGCGATCAGGAAGTCGCGGGTTTCGCCAAAGTCCATCCATCGGGTGGCGCCGCCCGAGGCAGAGACCACGCCCACGCGAACGTCGGCGTTGGGCTGCCCGGCTTTCGGGTAGCGCTGAGGCTCGGCGACGGCGCTCATCCTGAGAAAGTCCCCGTGCGGATAGAGCGGCTCCCGGCTGACGTCGAATTGAAGATAGGCGATCCGCGCGGAGTCAGGCGACCACCAGTGCGCTGTGCCGAGATCGAGCTCCTCGGGGTAGACCCAGTCCAGCATGGCGTTCCAGAGGGTTTCGCTGGAATCATGGGTCAGGCGCGTCACCTTCTTGCCGGCAATTTCGAGAACGTAGAGATCGCGCTCGCGCCGGAAGCTGACTTTCGTGCCGTCAGGGGAGAGCTTGGGGTCGCGTTCTGCGGCGGGCGTGGAGGTGAGCTGCACCGTGGAGGCGGCGGGCTCGTCCCAGAGGAAGAGATCGCCGCCGGCAAGGATCAGGAGCTTCGTGCCGTCTTGCGACCATTGAATCCGTTGTTCGCGCACCCGGCGGTTTTCCCATGCCATCGCCTCCGGCTGAGGAAACGGCTGCGCCTGTTTGGAGAGCTCGGCGAGGTTGACGATTTCCTTTTCTTCGCCGGACGCGGCATCGTGCAGATAAACCTTGTCGGCGCGGACCACCGCGAGGCGCTTCCCGCGGGGGGACCAGTAGACTTGCACCGGCGGCGCCATCATGCGGGCGCCAGCGGAGGAGAGCGCTTCCAGCGTGACGGGCTTCTTCGTCTGGGCGCCGGCAGGCGCTGGCGGCGCAAGCAGGAGACTGGCGGGAAGAAGGACGAGTACGCTTCGCAGCAGGCTCATGCGAATCAGCATGGCACAATCGGGTTGTGGGCAGGATTCTGGGGCTTGATGTAGGAAAGCGGCGCATCGGGATGGCGATCGCGCTGGAAGCCGGGCACACGCACGGGCTGGGAGCGATGGCGCGGCGATCGATGCGCGAGGATCTGGAACGGTTGAAACGGCTGGCGGCGGAGAGGCAGGTGGAAAGGATCGTCGTGGGCCTGCCTTACAACATGGACGGCACCGAAGGGGCGATGGCGCGCGAGGTGCGCGAGTTCGCAGACCGGCTGGCGCGCGAGACGGGGATCGAGGTGTCCTATCAGGACGAGAGGCTCACGTCCTTTGAAGCCGAGGAGCGCCTGAAAGCGCGCGGCATGAGTCTGAAGCAGATGCTGGAGGCCAAGCGCCGCGGCGCCGTAGACGAGCTGGCGGCAGTGATCCTGCTGGAAGACTTCCTGAACAGGGCGGGCGGCGCGGCATGAGGTGGAAATGGAAAGCCGCTCTCGCGGCGGCAGCGGCGGTGGCAGCGGCGGGGATCTACCTGGTGGAGGCAGACCGTTACGCGGGATTTCAGGGGGAGGTGTTCGTCGACATTCCGCTGGGCACGCCGTCCGTTCGCATCGCGGGAATGCTGGCGGATGCAGGAGTGGTGAGGCATCCCCTCCTGTTCCTGCTGGCACGCGCCATGCACCCGAAGAGAAAGCCGCTGGCCGGCGAATACCGGTTCGCCGAGCCTGCGGCGCCCGCGCGCGTGCTGGAGCGGCTGGCGCGCGGGGACGTGTACCTGATTGAGCTGCGGGTGCCCGAGGGCACGGACGTCTTCGACCTGGCAGCGCTGGTGGAAGCCGCGGGATTGGGGGATGCGAGGGATTTTCTGCGGCTGGCGCTGCCCCACGAGGGCTATCTCTTCCCCTCCACGTACCGGTTCCCGCGGAGCGCGACGCCTGAGACAATCGTGAATACCATGCGGGAAACCTTCGAGCGCGTCTGGGAGGAGCTGGGCGGCACGGAGGAGAAGAAGCGCGAGACAGTGATCCTGGCCTCGCTGGTGGAAGCCGAAGCCGTGAAAGACGAAGAGCGCGCGCGGATCGCGGGCGTGTATCTGAACCGGCTGCGGAAGGGGATGCGGCTGGAGTGCGACCCCACGGTGCGGTATGCAGCCAAGCGGCAGGGGCGCTGGCGGGGCGTGATCTACCGCAGCGACCTCGAGAGCCGGGACCGCTACAACACGTACGTCTGGTACGGGCTGCCGCCGGGACCGGTGACGAATCCCGGGCGCAAGTCTCTGGAGGCGGCGCTGCACCCGGAGAAGACGGATTCGCTGTATTTTGTGGCGCGGTCGAACGGCGACGGCGGGCACGTCTTCAGCCGGGACTACGAGTCGCACCAGAGGGCGGTGAGAGAATATCGGCGGGGCCAGAACCATGCGCCGGGGAAGGGCGGAGATTCTCGCCTGGCTGGAGCAGCAGGGCGCAAAGCGCGTTGACGAGGCGCTGGCGGCAAGGCTGCGCGAGGAGTTTGCGGAAGTCTCGGACACGACTCTGCGCCGGGCGCTGCGCGAAAGCGGGCTGGAGCTGGACCCGCTGGTGGAAGGCGTCCGGCAAGACACGCTGGACCACCTGGAGCGAACGCTCACGGCGCTGGCCTACGAATACGAACGCGGAGATCCGGCGCGGCGGGCGCAGGTGCGGCAGGTCGTGCTGACGGCGCGAAGACACACAGAGCTGGCGGCGCGCAAACGTCCGAAAGCAGAGGAGCTGCTGTGGCTGCGGACGTGGCTGGAAAATCCGCCGGCATTCCCCACGTGGGTCCGGCTTCGGCGGCGCGCTTGCTCTTCGGGCGGCGATGCGGTGTGATAGGCGCATGCGTCTGGATCGCAGGACATTTCTGGCAACGATCGCTGCCGCGCGCGCCTCCGGCGCGGGCAAGCAGGTGTGGCTGTATATCGGCGCCTACACGAACGAGAAGAACCGCGGCATCACCGTAGCGCGCCTGGATCTGGCAACCGGGGCCGTCTCGGACATGAAGCTGGCAGCCGAGACGCCGAATCCGACGTTTCTGGAAATCCATCCGGGCGGACGGTGGCTGTACGCCGTCAACGAAGTGGCCAATTACGAAGGCAGGCGCGAGGGCTCGATCACTGCATACGGGATCGACCGGGGGACGGGCTTGCTGAAAGAGCTGAACCGGGCTTCCACGAAGGGCCCCGGCCCCTGCCACGTGAGCCTCGACCGCACGGGGCGCATGGCGATGATCGCCAACTATGGCGGCGGCAGCGTGGCGTCTTACCGGATCCTTCCCGACGGACGGGTGAGCGAGGCGGTGAGCTTTTTCCAGCACGAGGGCAAGAGCGTGAACGAGAAGCGGCAGGAGCGCCCGCACGCGCATTCGATCAACGCGGCGCCGGACAACCGCTTCGCCGTGGCGTGCGACCTTGGCACGGACGAAATCGTCGTCTACTCCATCGATCCGCCTTCCGGCGCAATGCGGAAACACGGAGCCGTGAAGCTGGCCCCGGGCTGCGGACCGCGGCACTTCGCTTTCCACCCCAACGGGCGCTACGGCTATTCCGTGAATGAGCTTCTCTCCACGGTCACTGCCTTCGCATACAACAATGGCAGCCTGCGGGAGCTGCAGACGGTTTCCACGCTTCCCGAAGGATTCACGGGCGAGAACACGACGGCGGAGATCCGCGTCCACCCTTCCGGACAGTGGCTCTATGCTTCCAACCGAGGAGAGGACTCGATTGCGGCGTTCCGGATCGATGCGGCGACGGGCAAGCTGACCCGGATGGGCAACACTCCCACGCAAGGGCGCACGCCGCGCAACTTTTTCATCGAACCCTCGGGACGCTGGCTGCTGGCAGCAAACCAGCGCTCCGACACTGTGGTCGTCTTCGAGATCGACGCAAGAACGGGCGCGCTGCTGCCCGCGAAGCAGGGCATCACCGTCGGCCAACCGGTGTGCCTGCGGGTGGCGGGATAGACGCGCCGGTGGCGCTGCGCGGCCGCAGCCCGAGCCCGGGCCGGTCCGGAAGGATCAGCTTGCCCTTCTCCACGCGAACCCCTTCATACGGGTCGTTGGAGATCAGAAGGTGCCCGTCGAGATCGGCGTAGTCCACCAGCGGCGACAGATGCGCCGCAGCCGTGATCGCCACTGACGAAGACACCATGCAGCCAAGCATCACCTTCAGCCCGAGCGCGCGCGCCATCTCGATCATGCGCTTCGCCTCCAGCAGCCCGCCGCACTTGTCCACCTTCACATTCACGCCGTCGAAATAGGGCGCCAGGCGCGGAATGTCGGCCGGATGCAGGCAGGCTTCGTCGGCGAAGACCGGCATGTGCACGCGCTTCCGGATCCAGTTCATGTCCTCCAGGTTCGCAGCGGGAAGCGGCTGTTCGATGAACTCGACGCCATGCTTCTCCAGCCAGAGGATCTTCTCGACCGCCTGCTCTTTGGAGCGGAAGCCTTCGTTGGCGTCCACTCGCAGCGGCTTGTTGGTGACCGAGCGCACGGCTTCGATCACCTCCTCGTCGTTGTCGAGCCCAACTTTGATCTTCAGCACGGGGAAGTCCGCCGCCTCGCGGACCTTCTGCCGGATGACTTCCGCTTTGTCGATGCCGATAGAGAAGGTCGTCACCGGCGCAGCCGCCGGATCCAGCCCGAACATGCGCCACAGCGGCACGCCCAGCTTTTGCGCGTTCCAGTCCAGCAGCGCAATGTCGAGCGCGGCTTTGGCTGCGAACTGCCCCTCGATGCGGCGGAAGACGCCGTCCATCAGAGGCAGGAAAGCCTCCGGGTTTTGCGACAACAGCCATTCGCGGATCGATTCGACCGCCTGCCGGCAGCTTTCCGCGCTCTCCTTGTAGCGGACGATGGGCGCGCCTTCGCCGATGCCGGTGACTCCGTCGCGCGAGTACTCGACGAAGAACGTGTCGCGGTACTCGCTCGAGGACATCACCGTGGTCCATGTATGGCGCAGGTTCAGGCGGCGGATGCGAGTGACCAGGGAAGGAGCGGCAGGAGCGGACTTGCCCGCGGCGGGAGCTGCGGCCAAAACGGATGTCGAAAGAAATGTTCTGCGGTTCACGGCTTCCTCCATCTTCTGCAGGCCACGAGAAGCGTGTTCCAGGGCTCTTCTTCCAGCCTGCTGATCTGGAGCACGGGTTTGGTGTTGGTCGTCGAGTGGATGAATTCGCCGCCGCCGAGATAGAAGCCGGTGTGATTGATCTTCCTTTCGTTCGGACCGAAGAAGACAAGATCGCCGGGCTGTAGCTCCGCGCGGCTGATCTTCGTCATGCCTTCCCAGTCCGCCTGCGGTTGCGCATCGCGGGGCATCAGCACGCCGCCGCGGCGCACGAGCATTTGCGTGAATCCCGAACAGTCAAAGCCGAAGCTCGTGGTTCCGCCCCAGGTGTAGGGAAGCCCGAGGAAGCGTTTGGAGAGCTCGATGAGCGATTCCACGGAAAGCACCGGAGGATCAAACACGACATCTCCCCGCTGAATCCACGCCTCCCGGGCGTCAGGAAGACGGACGCGGATCCAGCGGCGGTTTTCCTTCTCCGGTTCCTCGATCACTTCCAGCCGCGTCTCGTACGGAACCGTGAGAAGAGGCGCGTGGCGCGTCACGGAAGGCTCGCGGTAGAGGTGCGCGCGCAAGCTGTCGACTTGCGCCACCCGGCCGGATTCGGCGTAGCGCTCTCCTTCAGCAAGCATGCGCAGAGAGGCAACGGGCGCCCACCCGGGGTAATTGTCATGCAGCGTGCGGATGCGCGCCCAATCCCCTTCCCTGCGATCGACGGCGACGGTCATTCCGTAGCGCGCCTGGCTGACGACATCCGCATCGGCGGAGGCGCGGGACAACATGTCCAGCACGGGGACAAGAACGACAGCGCGTTGCTGTGCAGCTGCGGCGTGCATCAGGAGTCCCGCCGCCACCATGAGGCGGATCATACCGCCAGTATAGGGGAGCCCGGATGGTAAGCTGCGGAACGGTGGCACGATCGCGAAGGCAGTGGTTGGCGGCGGCGTTGGCCGTTGCTCTGGCGCTGGCAGCATTTCTCTGGTGGCGTTTCGGGCAGGGCAGGCGCGCAGACGCGCAGTCCATGCTGCGCGAGCTGCCCGCGGGCGAGGGGCTGACGGTGTTCGTGGATGCCCGCGCGCTGAGGCAATCCGGCATCCTGCAGCGGCTGGCGGGCGAAGCAGGCGCGGAGGACGAAGAGTACAAGGCCTTTGTCCGCGCGACCGGATTTGAATACCGCCGGGATCTGAATGCGGTGTTGCTTCGCGCTGGCGGCGGGCGGCGGTGGATCGTCGCCGATGCGCGGATCGATCTCGAAAAGCTCCGGCGGTACTTCCTTGCTCATAACGGCCGTTGCGTAAGCGAGCTGTGTTCGATGCAGGGATCGGCGCCGGAGAGGCAGATCTCGTGGATCCGGCTGCGCAGCGGCAGGCTGGGGATTGCGGTCAGTCCGGATCCGCTGGCTGCCGCTGCGTTCGGGGAGCTGGGGCCCGGACCGGAATGGCATCCGCCCGCTACGCCGCTGTGGGTGTTCGTCCCTGCAAAGATGCTGGATGCGGGTTCGGGCGCACCTGCCTGGCTGGAGCTGGCTGTCAGCGGACTGCGGGGTGCGAGGTGGCTGCTGTGGAGCGCCGGTCCTGCGGGAAGCACGTTGCGAGTCCGGCTGGAGATCGCCTGCCCGGACGCCGGCAAGGCACGGGAGATTGCCAGCCGGTGGGACGGCGTTCTGGCATCCTTGCGGGAGGCGGCCGCGCAGCACGGCGATCGTGACTCGCTGCCGGCGTTGCTTGCGGAGGGAAGAATCCGCGCCGCAGGCGAGAGGGTAGAGGGGGAGTGGAACTTCGAATGGGGGCGGCTCGAGAAGCTGCTGCCCTGAAGCGGCGCAGCGCGAACCGCATCCGCAAGGCACCGGCGACAAAAGTGGGTCGCAGGGGAAGGCGAAGCTACTGAAGGCGGTCCTTCATGCGGGCCTGGTCGACGAGTTCGTCAAACACGGCCAGCACCTGACGGCGGAATCGGTAAATCCGGCGCACGTTTTCGCGGAATTGCCCGCCGTAAAGCGGATGCGAGAGCCACTTGCGCAGCATCTCGCGCGGGATTGCGATGTCCTTTCGCAGATCCTCCGGGGAAGCGCCGCGCAGGAAGAGCCCGTAGAACATGGCTGCCTCGCGCTGCACCTCGATCGGGTCGAAGCCGTCCGAGGGCGGCTGCGAGACGGGATGCGGGTTGTGGGCGTGAGAGGCCATCGCGCTTCCCGGACTGGAAGACAGCAGTATAAACGGATTGGAACCGGCGAGGCAAGCGCCCGGAGGCGCCGTCACCCTCTCTTTCCAAAGTTGCGCTGAATGAAGTGGGTGTCAATCTCGCCCGCCTGAAACTCCGGGTGCGCGAGGATCTGCTGGTGCAGAGGGATGGAAGTGTGAATGCCCTCGACGACGAACATGTCCAGCGCGCGCTGCATGCGGCGGATGGCCTCCGCACGGTCCGACCCGTAGGCGATGAGTTTGGCCACCAGCGAATCGTAGTAAGGCGGAATCACGCCGCCCGCGTAGACAGCGGTGTCGACGCGGACTCCGATCGACCCGGGAAGGCACAGAGCCTGGATCTTTCCGGGCGACGGCGTGAACGTGGTGGGGTGTTCGGCGTTGATGCGGCATTCGATGGCGTGCCCGCGGAGCTGGATCGGACCATTCAGGATCGATTCGAGCGGCTCACCCTGGGCAATGCGGAGCTGCGCCTTCACGAGATCGATGCCGGTGATCATCTCGGTCACCGGGTGTTCGACCTGGATGCGGGCGTTGACTTCGATGAAGTAGAGTTCGCCGGACTCGTCCATCAGGAATTCGACCGTGCCGGCGTTGGCGTAGCCGATGGCGGCGAAGGCTTCGCGCAGGGCGCGGCAGACGCGTTCGCGGCGCTCGGGCGTCATCGCCGGGCTGGGCGCCTCCTCGATGAGCTTCTGATGGCGCCGCTGGATGGAGCATTCGCGCTCGCCAAGGACCTCGACCCGGCCGTGCTCGTCGGCGAGGATCTGGAACTCGATGTGGCGCGGCTTTTCGATGAACTTCTCGCAGTACAGATCGCCGTTGGAGAACGCGTTCTCGGCCTCCTGGCGCGCCTGCGCGAACAGCGAAGGCAGCTCGTCGGGGCCGCGCACGACGCGCATCCCGCGCCCGCCGCCGCCGGCCGAGGCTTTCAGCATCACCGGATACCCGATGCGTTCCGCGGTTGCGAGCGCCTCCTCCACGGTCTTCAGCACGCCCTGCGAGCCCGGCAGAATGGGCACGCCGTGCTCCTGCATCTTCTCGCGCGCCAGCTGCTTCAGGCCCATCATCCGGATCACCTCCGGCGAAGGGCCGATGAACTTGATCCCGGACGCGCGGCAGACCTCGGCAAAGTCGGCGTTTTCGCTCAGGAATCCGTAACCGGGGTGGATCGCGTCCGCGTTGGTGATCTCGGCAGCGCTGATCACCGCCGGAATGTTGAGGTAGCTCAGCGTGCTCTTCGCCGGACCGATGCACAGCGCCTCATCGGCGTAACGGACATGCAGGGAGTAGCGGTCCGCCTCGGAGTACACGGCCACGGTGCGGATGCCAAGATCCTTGCAGGCGGCGATGACGCGCACGGCGATCTCGCCGCGGTTGGCAATAAGAACTTTTTCGAACCCCATGCTCAGCTCGGCTTGACGAGGAACAGCACCTCGCCGTACTCGACCGGTTGGCCGTTCTCCACCAGCCGCTTCACGATCGTGCCGGAGATTTCGGCCTCGATTTCATTCATGAGCTTCATCGACTCGATGATGCAGAGCACCTTGCCCGGCTGAATCGTGTCGCCGACGCGCACGAAAGGCTCTGCGCCCGGAGCGGGCGCCTCGTAGAAGGTGCCCACGATCGGGCTCTTGATCGGCTGCAGCGTGGGATCGGTCAAATCCGGAGTTCCCGGGGGCGGCGCCGCCTGAGGCGCTGCGACGGTGACGCTCTCCGGCGGAGGCGCAATGGGAGGCGTCACCGGAATCGGAGCCGCTGCGGGGACGGCGGCTGCCGGAACCTGCACCTCTGTCACGGCTGCCCCGGCTGTGCGCTTGATCCAGACGCGGTTCTCGCCGCGTTGGACCTCCAGCTCGGCGATCCCGCTCGAGCACACCACGTGAATCAACTCTCGGATCTCTTCAATGGTCATGATTCCAGTACCATCAGTTCCTTCGGCACGGGCGTGAGAATCTCTGCGCCCGCGGCTGTGATCAACACCGTATCCTCGATCCGGATTCCGGCTTCCCCTTCCAGGTAAATGCCCGGCTCCACCGTCACGACCATCCCCTCTTCCAGAACATCCCCGGACTTGGCGCCAACTCTGGGCGCTTCGTGAATCTCCAGCCCCACGCCGTGCCCCGTAGAGTGCGTGAAGAAGCGGTCGAGTCCGTGCTTTTGCAGGACTCTTCTCGCCGCAGCATCGACTTTGCGGGCTTCCACAGCGGGGCGGATCGCCTCCAGCGCAGCCTGCTGCGCCTCCAGCACGGCTTTGTACAGGCGCAGGAACTTGCGCGGCGGCGCGCCGAGGCAGACCATGCGCGTCATGTCGCTCATGTAGCCGTCGAGATTGGCGCCCATATCGATCAGCACCGGCTGGCCCGCCGCGAGTTTGACGGAGCCGGGGCGAGCATGGGGCAAGGCCGCGCGCGCGCCGGCGGCAACGATCGTCTCGAATGCCGGGGCAGAGGCGCCGAGGCGCCGCATGCGGTATTCAATCTCGGCGGCAGCCTCGTTTTCCGTCATGCCGGGACGGAAGCGGCGCACCGCCTGGCGGAACGCCTGCGCGCAGAGCCGCGCAGAGGCCCGGATCGCGTCGGCTTCCGCCGCAGACTTGATCCTGCGCAACCGCTCCACCGCTCCGTTCAGGGAGAGCAGTTTGACACGGCGTCCGAGCGTTTCCGCCGCCTGCGCCCAGACCTGATGAGGGATCCGGTCGGTTTCCACCGCGATGCGCCTCGCCCGGCGCGCCGCGAACTTCCAGAGCGCCTCCCATGTGGATCCGGGAACCACGCGCACGCTGCAATCGGCTTCTTCCCGGGCTTGCAGTTCATACCGCGGATCCGTGAAGAGGGTCGCCGCGTGCGGCTGGAGAAAAAGCAGCCCGTTGCTCCCCGTGAATCCCGACAAGTATCGAACGTTGGGGAGGTGGGAGATGACGGCAGCGTCGCAACGCAGCTCCCCGAGGATGTCGGCGAGCCTGCTGCGCCGGCCGGCTCGGGCATCATTCGCGCGAGTCAAGCTCTCTGAATTGTAACATCGGCGTGCGCGCCGGACTGCCGGCAGGGCCGTTCGCTTGCCCCCGCGGGCTGCCCGGGCAGAACCGGCAAGAAACAGGCGGATCAGCTCCTCTCCTGCAGTGCCCCCACGCCCCCGGGCAACAGATCCGGCATGCACCCTGACAAGGGGAACAAAGAGCAAACCACTCATGGATCCGGGTCAGGTGCGCCGCCACAACACCGATCCACGGCGCTCCTCGAACAGGAACGCGAGAGGGAACCGGCATGCCGGGATGGCGGAGAGGGCGGGATTCGAACCCGCGATACGGTTTCCCGTATACACGCTTTCCAAGCGTGCGCCTTCAACCACTCGGCCACCTCTCCGGGTCAGTTCAGCAGGGCGGGCGCACTGCGCGGGAATTCTTTCCCAGTGTAGCACTCTCAAGGCAATTGCCTGAAGACGCGGGCGCGGCATGGAAGAGCTGCCGGATTCCCCGCCGCCGCGGACGATGCGCCTGGGGCAGGGCTGCACGGGGCACGCGCGGCCTCACTTTTCCCGCGTTCACTTCCGGGAGTTCAGTTCCGGCAGCGGCAAGTCCTGGTAAAGGTGCCCGCGAACCCGGAGCCACCACTCCGCACCGCGCGCCGCAGGTTGCGCCGAAGCGCAAAAGTCCTCTTTGGACGCCCAGCCGCCTGCCAGCGGGAGCCGCGAGAGCAATTCGGCACCCCCGGCGCGGAGCTTCTCCCGCGCGATAGCAAGATCCTGGAGGGCGTTTCGCAGAACCACTGCGCGCAGGCTGCTCAGCTCTGCCGCCGGCTGCTGCTTCTCTTCGCAAATCGCGCCCCGAAGAGCGAGCCGGACCGCCTCATCTGCACGCGCTTCTGGGGGCGGCAGGAGGCCACGCAGCGGCGGCGCCGCAGGCGCCAATGTCACCATCGGCCGCATTTCCATGGGGTAAATCGTCCAGCGTCCAGCCGCATGCAGCTGGATTTCCAGCCGGAACCGCTCCACGGGAGTCCCGGCCGGAAGGAACAGATCCAGCAGGTAGGCCTGCGACTTCTGCCCTTCCGACAGCACGGCCTGCACTGGCTGCGCAACAGGCTTCAGGCCATCCGGGATCCACTCGCCGTTGCCCTCGACGTATTCGAGCTGATACAGATCCGCTTTCGCCGTGGCATCCGGGTTCTGCGCGACGTAAATGGTGTAACTCTCGCCGGCCGGCGCCTCGACGCTGAACAGAAGCGTGAGCCAGCCATTGCGAACCATGGCGGGCGAAAGTATCTCCCGGCGCGAAGCAACACGGTCCACGGACACGACCTCTCCATCCGGCCGCGGCCGCTGGAACTCGCTGAACACTGTTATCCGCTGCCCGTGCGAGGCCAGAGCCGAGGCAGCCAACAGCAGAAAGAGCCTCGCAAGACCCGGCAGCGCGCAGGTTGGCCTTTCCAGAAACCGCCGCAACGGATGGCCGGGCAGGCAAGGCAAGACCGGGGAAGCGGCCCGAATGAAAGCCTTCCGCATTTCCGGCGCCGGACCTCCAGCCCGCGTGAAAGCAGGTGCTTGCAACGGATTCCTCCTTGCCTCTCCGCCCGGTTCCGTCCCCGGGCGCCTCAGGAAGAGCGCCCGGGGCATCCGAAACCGGAATCTCCGGGTCAGGCGAGATCGAATTTCTCCGGATGCAACAGCGGATCCGGACTCACGACCACAGGGCGGCGGAGGATTTCTTCCAGCTCTTCGAGATAATCATTCCCGGTGGATTTCAGCTCGCGTGCAACATCGGGATGCACCCGCAGGACAACATTGGGCGTATCCACGACCTTGGCGTACTTGGACGCCTCGGTGAGAATTTCGCCGATCACGGTGGTGACGCTCTTCACGTAGCCGGCTCCCTCGCAGGTGGGGCAGGGCGAGCACAGCGTGCGCTCCAGGGACTGCTTGACGCGCTTCCGGGTAATGGCCACCAGGCCGAAATCATTGAACTGGAGGATCTTGTAGGGCGCCTTGTCCTGGCGCATGGTCTCCTCGAGCGCCTGCATCACTTTCTGGCGGTTCTTGCGCTCCTCCATGTCGATGAAATCGACCACGATGATGCCGCCGAGGTCGCGCAGCCGGATCTGGCGCACAATTTCTTTGACAGCCTCGAGATTGGTCTTGACAATTGTGTCTTCGAGGCGGTTGGATTTCCCGACGAATTTTCCGGTATTGACGTCGATTGCAACCAGCGCTTCCGTCTGGTTGATGACGATATAGCCGCCGGATTTCAACCACACCTTGGGCCGGAGGGCTTTCTCGAGCTCCTGTGTAATGCCGAAGGCGTCGAAAATGGGCTCGGGGCGCGTGTACAGCTTGACCCGCCCGAGCAGGGACGGCTGGAAGCGCTCCACGTTGTGCAGGACCTGCTCGTAGAGGTCCTCGCTGTCCACCCAGATCGCCTTGAAGCCTTCGGTCAGCTGGTCGCGGATGATGCGCTGCACGATCTCCACGTCATGGTGCAGCAGCGCCGGCGCGCGGCGCTTTTCGGCTTTCTGTTTGATGTCGAGCCACAGCGCGGCGAGATGCCGCATATCGGCAGCGATCTCCTCTTCGCTGCGCCCTTCGCCGGCAGTGCGCATGATGAAGCCGCCGGCGATGCCCTCGCGGTGCTTCTGCAGGATGCGGCGGAGACGCTGGCGTTCTTCATCGGTAGAAATGCGGCGGCTGACGCCGAGGTGGTCCACCGTCGGCATGTAGACGACGTAGCGTCCGGGCAGCGCGATGTGAGAAGTGATGCGCGCGCCTTTCTGGCCGAGCGGCTCCTTCGCGATCTGCACGATGATCTCCTGCCCTTCCTTCAGAAGGTCAGTGATGGAAGGCTGCGGAGGACGCTCGCGTTCGGGACGCTCGGCGGCGGGCTCTTTGGCTTCGGCAGGCGCCGGCGCAGCGGCCGCTGGAGCCTCCTGCGCCTCTGTAGTGGCGGCGCCGCGGTCGCGCCCCCTGCGGCGGGAGCGCCGGGTGATCCGGTGCGGCGCCTTGGCGCCCTGGGCCCGCAACGTGGCGGTCAGACTAACCGGCATTCGGGCGGGTTCGGGGCCAGACTCCTCTTCCTCGCCGGACGGAGTTTCCGGCTCCGGCGTCTCGCCCTCTTTCGCCTCCGCCGATGCAGCAGACTGATCTCCGCTTTCTTCCTGCGCGGGCTCGGCAGCGGCCGCTTCCGTCACCGGAACCTCGCCGGAGGGAGCTTCCCCGGCGGCCGCAATCTCCGGCTCCTCCGGCTGCTGCTCCACCGCTTCCTCTCCGGGACGCTCCTTCGCAGCGCCCGCCGGCTCCGCCTCCGCGGCTTTCCCGGCCTCTTCGACCTCTTCTTCCGGTTCGCTAACAGGCGGCTCTTCGGTCTTCTCCGGCCACTCGCCCGCGTGTTCCAGAGCTTCCACCCGGTCCAGAATCTCCTCGGCGGCCTCCTCGGCAGCCTCTTCGAGTTCCGCCTCGGTGAGTTCAGCCCCGGAAGAAGGCTCGCCGGACTCTTGCCGCCGCCGGTACTTGGCGAGGGATTCTCCGGGCAGGAGGATCAGCTCATCCGAGGGAGCGGCTGCTTCCTCCTGCTGTTCTGCCGCGGGCGCTTCTTCTGCGGTTTCCTCGAGGGAGGCGAACTTGGACTCGGGCAGACCGCGGCCGGCGCGGCGGCGGCGCCGCGTGCGGCGGGAGCGGCGTTCGGTGCGCTCGCGCGGTTCGGCCGTCTGTGCAGGTTCTTCCTCGGCGACGGCGGCCGCAGGCGCCGTTTCAGCCGGTTCCGTGGCGGCGCGTTGCCGCCCGCGGTCGCGCGCCCGCCGGTCGTCCGGGACGCGGTCGAACTCGTCGGCGTTTTCCTCGAAGAAATCCGAAACGTACAGGAAGCAGTCGCGCTCGAGGCCGAGATCCACGAATGCGGACTGCATGCCGGGCAAGACGCGGGTCACCCGGCCCTTGTGAATGCTGCCAGCCAGCGAGTATTCATTGGCCCGCTGGAAATAGATCTCTACAAGCTGTCCATCCTCAAGGATGGCCGCCTTGGTTTCATGGCGGTTTTGAGTGACCACCAATTCCTTGGATGGCATACTGCCTGACCTCCACTCCAGTTGCGTGAGTTGCCGGAGGGGAGAGAGGAGGGATCCGATGCTTCGGCCAGTTCAGGCGGGAAGGCCCGGCGGCGCCAGGAGTTGGCCGGAAGCCGCTGCCTTCCGGTGGACGAATCTTTCAACAACCGCCGCGGCAGCCCGGCCGGGGCCCCATGGGCGCCACGCATGCCGCAGCCGCGCGCGAGCGGGAGGCGGAATTACGCCTGCGAAATCTCTGCTCCGAATCTTCACCTGCCGCCAGACCGGCGAGCCGGCCCGGCCACGCTCTCTCGTTCCAGATCACGCTGTCAATCGCCGGAGCCTGACATTGTTGACGAGCCCCAGCATCATGAAAACCGACAACATGCTCGATCCGCCGTAGCTCATCAGGGGAAGCGGAATGCCGGTGACCGGCATGCGTCCCACCGCCATGCCCGCGTTCACGAGCAAATGGAACAGCAGAATCGAGCAGACACCCATGCAAATACTCATGCCTGCCCGGTCGGGCGCCGCCTGCGCGTTCTGAATGATCTGCATCAGCAGCAGGAAGTACAGCCCGAGCACGATCAGGACTCCCACAAAACCATGCTCTTCGGCGAAAGCGGAGACGATGAAATCGGTGTGCGCCACCGGCAGGAAGCGCAGCTGCGTTTGCGAGCCGCGCGCCACGCCGCGGCCCCAGATGCCGCCTGCGCCGACCGCGATCTTCGACTGGATGACCTGATATCCCTTCCCCGTGGGATCCTTCATGGGATCCAGAAACGTTTCCAGCCGTGCCTTCTGATAATCCTTCAGCGAATGCCAGCCGACAGGCAACAACAGGGCAGCCGCCGCGCCGGCCAGCAGCGCGTGCTGCCACCGGATGCCGCCGAAGAACATCCCGGCGAGGACGATGGGAACGTACGTCAGGGACGTCCCCAGGTCCGGCTGGGCTGCCACCAGTCCGCACGGAAGGCCGACCAGCAGGCCCAGCTTCACCAGGTCCCGGCCTTCGAGCCGATCCGATTTCAGCTCCGACAGATACCGGGCTACCAGTAATACTATCACCAGTTTGACAAATTCCGAAGGCTGGAACTTGAAGCCGAATCCGAGCGGAATCCACCGCTTCGATCCCCAGACGAGCGAGCCGACCACGGGCGTCAGCACCAGCAGCCCGAGACTGATGGCGTAGAGCACCGGCACCTGCCCCAGCAGGGTGTGGTAGTCGATGCGCGTCATCAGCCACATCACGGCCAGTCCCAGGCACAGGAATGCGGCCTGTTTCCACCAGGCGGAGCGCCAGGCCGTGTCCAGCGTGGCGCTGTAAATCTGGAGGATTCCGATCGCGGAAAGAGCGACGGCAATGAGGATGAGGGCCCAATCGAGGTTGCGCAGCGAACGGTAGGCGGCCATCAGCGTCTCTCCGGCAGGGAGGATGGCGGCTGCAACCAGGCGGATGCAAGGCTGGCAGGCGGGCGCGCCAGCCGCTGCAGCCGGGACTTCTTGTCAAACCATGCCTTGATCACGTCGCGGGCGATCGGCGCGGCCATGTCCCCGTGGGCGCCGTTCTCCCACAGCACAGCGACGACGATCTCCGGGTTTTCCGGGGGCGCGAAGCCGACAAACCAGGCGTTGTCGTGCCAGTCAGAGGAGTTCTTGAGCCGGAGGAGGTCGTTGGAAGCCAGCTGCGCCGTGCCGGTTTTGCCGCACATTGTGATGCCGGGGATTCTCGAGGCGGAGGCCGTGCCCCACTCGTTGACGACGGCGCACATTCCCGCAACCACCTTCCGGACATTCTCCGGGTGGAACTCCACCTTTCGCGCGGGGGGCTCCGGCTGGTCGAGCCTCGCCACGTGCGGGCGCATGAAGACGCCTCTGTTCGCGATGCCGCCGATGGCGTAAGCCAATTGCAGGGGCGTCACGGTGAGAGCGCCCTGCCCGATAGCAACCGAGATGGTCTCGCCCGCGTACCATTTTTCCCGCTGCGTCCGGATCTTCCATTGCGAGGAGGGCACCAGACCCTCCTTTTCGCCTGGCAAGTCGATGCCGGTGCGGCTGCCAAGCCCGACCATCTGCGCGTATTCGGCGATGGCATCGATGCCCAGGCGGTTGCCCACGGCGTAGAAGAAGACGTCGCAGCTTTGCGCGATGGCGGTGTGGAGGTTCACCGTCCCATGCCCGCCTCGGCGGTGGCACTTGAAGAAGCGCCCGTACCAGGTGGCGCCGCCCGTGCAGCGAACGGTGAAGTTTTCGTCGATGGCCCCCGTCTCGAGCGCCGCCAAGGCGAGGATCGGCTTGAAGGTGGAGCCCGGCGCGAGCTGCGCCTGGAGGGCGCGGTTGAACAGCGGGCGGTAGGGGTCCTGCACCAGCGCGGCGAATTCGCGGGCGCTGATCCGGCTGGCGAAGCGGTTGGGATCGAACGACGGACGCGAGACGAGCGCCAGCACTTCCCCGGAGCGAGGATCGAGAGCGACGACGGCGCCGCGCTTGTCCTCCATGGCGAGCTCTGCCACGACCTGCAGATCCAGATCCACGGTCAGGCGGAGGTCCCGTCCGGGCACGGCTTCCTTGATGCCGAGCACCTCGCGCGTGTTCATCCGGTTGTCGACGCGCACCTGGCGCTGCCCGTCGATGCCGCTCAGGTGCTCGTTGTAATAGCGCTCGACGCCCGTCTTTCCGATCAGGTCGCCCGGATTATGGTGAGCCCAATCGGCGGAGTTCAGCTCGGCGTCGCTGATCTCGCTGACATACCCGATCAGGTGCGCGGCGAGCCCGCCCTGCGGATAGAGGCGGTATTGGGATTTGATCAGCTCCAGCTCGGGGAAGCCGCTTGAGCCCTGAAACGCCTCCACGAAGGCGAGCTCGTCGGGGCTGAGCTCTTCTTTCAGGGGGATGGCGAAATAGGTGGGCTGGTTGCGGTAGCGGCGCACTTTGGCCTCAAGTTCCGCGGGGTCGAGGTTGAGACCGAGGGCAATGGGGCGGAGGTGCGCCGGCTGGAGGTTTTCGCGGGACAGAATCAGGCGGTAGGATTCGTGATTATCGACGATGACACGCCCGTCGCGGTCGAGGATCTTGCCCCGCGGAGCGAGGATGGGCAGGCTCTTGATCTGGTTCTGCTGGGCCTTTTCGGAGTAGAACTCCTGGTTGAGCACCTGCAGGTCCCAGTATCCAAGGGCGAGATAGATGAAGACCGCGACCACGATGTACTGGAAGGCGGCGATCTTGCCGGCCGCGAACTTGGCCTCGTCGCGGAAAATCGGGCGGATCGGCGTCGAGTCGGGCTCTCGTTCTTCGCGAAGGTGACGCACGGTGCTCGTCGGGGCCCGCCCCGGGGCCCACGATCTAGTGTAGCGCCGCGGCTTCCTGCACCCGCCTACGGGCGGCGGGTGGCGTCAAGGACAAGCCGGAAGACGCGGATCACTTCCGCCTGCACGGCGGGGTCTGCCGCTGCCAGCCCGGCGGTGACGGCGTCCCGTGCGGCGAGAGCCTGCCGCAACTGCTCCTGGCCCGCGCCGCCGGAGGCCGCCATTTCCTGCAAACCGTCAAACAGGGCCGAGGAATGCCGGGCCGCAATTCCGAAATTGCGCTGGACGGTCTCGTAGAGAACCATCGCCGAAAGATCGCGAAGCCTGCTGCGCGCGGCGTCTTCCCGAAGCCTGTGAACCTCGGCCTGCGCGCTTTGCAATTCCTTGCGGGCGGCGGAGGCGGAGCGGTATTGCGGAACAAACCCAAGCAGGAACACCGCCAGAAACGAGGCGGCAATCAACACTCCCCTGCGGGTGAGCCCCCCGCGCGAAGCGCTTTCTTCCATGGGGCACACTCCCGGCTAGCGCAGCGCCCTGGCTGCGGCGATGCGGTCGACCAGTTCCTTGTAAGTGTCCGGGTCCATTCCGCTGCCTTCCAGCAGCAGCTTGAAGTTACTCCCTGAAAAGGGCCGGACGTTCAGCTCATAGGGATTCGGCAGGCTGATTTCCCGGATCTGCTTTAACTCCCAGCGGCGCGAATGGCTGACCGAGTCGGTGGACTCATAGCTGACGCGGTCCGCCGTCACGAGCAACCTGCCAGAGCAGGAACCGAGACGGTGGTTGTGGCGTGCCTGAAAGACCTTGGCGCCTTCGGGGGCAGCCCGGGAAGAGGCAGCCGGGTTGGGAGATCCCGGCATCGCCGCGCCCGATCCGTACCAGCTGGTGACGGGCGCCGGATCTCCGGAAAGCGCGCGGAAGGTTACCCGCCGGACTTCGCCCGACCGGTTGCGAACCGCGCTTCTGAGCTGCACGGTGATCGTCGCGCCATCGGCAGAGAGGCTTTCGATGATCGCCTTGGGGGCGACGAAAGACGATGCAGGCTGCTCCGAGTCGACAAATACGAGGTAGTCCCCGTAAAGCACCAGTTTGCCCTGGATCTGTCCGAACGGAACCGCATGCTCCACCTCGACGGCCACACCTGTGGGCGCCGGTTGGCCTGACGCGGAAATCGCCAGGATAAAAAGAGCCAGCACCACTGTCAGACTTCGGATCATTCGTGAACCTCCTTGTTAGTAAGTAGTATGGGATGCGCAGAAAGGGGCGAGGCGATGAAAGCATTCGATTGTCAAGCGGCGAAAAGAAAACACTCCCGGTGGATGCCGGGGACGCGGGCAACCGCAGCGGCTGTGGCAGTGATTACAGCTTCGGCGATGACGATGGCAGCCCAGTCCCCCCCGGCGTCCGGTTCCGGCGGGTCGGCGGAGAAAGGCAGGCAGATGGTGGAGGCGTTGCAGCTCGCGACCCTGGAAAAGAAGGAATCAACAGCCAGGAAGTTCCTTCAAAGGGCGCGGGCGTTGATGGAGGAAAGGGCTGCGGTCTCAGCCACGGGCGAGCAGGGACGCACGGCGCTGCACTGGATCGCCATAGGAGCCGGGCAACGTAGCGGGAAGCAGATTCTGCGCGAATACAGGGAACTGGCCGAGATGCTGATCGACGCCGGAATCGACGTCAACGCAGAGGACGACTATGGCAACACTGCCCTGGACTGGGAGGAAGCGACGCCGCGCGAGGTGATCCGCTATGTCCTGGAGCAGGCTGACGCCAGGCGCGGCATCAGCCACAGCGAGGCTGAACGGCTGGCGGACTACATCGGCAATCTGCGCGAACTGGCAAAGAAGCGGCAGTTCACCGAACTGTCCCGGGCGCTGGATGCCGACATACCGGAGGGGACGCAAGTCTGGGTACGGCTGACAAAGCCGGTGCACAGCAAGAATTCGCGGCTTGGGGAGAAGATCGAGGCCGTAGTGATAGCCCCTGCCATGGCGAACGGGCGCGTGGTATTGTCGCCGCACACAAAAGTGGAAGGCACGCTGCTGGCGGTGCAGTCTGCGCGAAACCGGTTCGTTCGGGCGGAGGCAGTGCTGGAATTCGCGAATTTCCTCCATGACGACGGGACGAAAACACGAATCGCCGCCCGGGTGATCGAGGTGGACAATGCGCGCGAGACGGTGCATCACGGTCGGATCCTCGGCGTGCCGTTCCCGAACGAAGCCGTCGGCAGGTGGACGATCGGGCTGCGCGGGCTGGGCTTCGTGCTGCCGGGGGTTTCCGAGGGGCTGCGATGGTCGACGCACGCCTACAATCTGACGCTGGGCAGAGAGATCGACTACAAGGCAGGCACGGAGATGATCCTTCGGGTCTCCGTGCCCGAGAAGCTCATGACGAAGGTTCCGCAGAAGGGATGGAAGGAGATCCCGCCGCCGGCGGATCTGGTGGAGCTCGTGCGAAGGCAACCGCTCCGGGTGAAGACTCCATCCGGGGAGGACTCCGACATTGTGAATCTGATGTTCCTTGGCTCGCAGGAGGACCTCGAAACCGCGTTCCGCATGGCGGGCTGGGTGGAACCGCGGAGCCTGGGCGTGAGAACCGGGCTGATCACGGCGCTTCAGGCGCTGCGCAAGAGCGGCTACAGCGAGGCGCCGTTCTCGTTGCTGCAGCTGGAAGGCAAAGACCCCGATTACGAGTACCAGAAGGACCTCAACACGGTCGCGAAGCGCCACCACCTGCGGATCTTCCGGAGAGGGGAGACATGGCGCGGGCATCCGGTGTGGGTTGCCTCGGCCACGCACGACATTGGCATCGGCGTGGGACGAAAGGGCACGCATTGGTACCACCTCATCGATCCCGAGATCGACAAGGAGCGGCAAAAGGTGGCCGACGACCTGCTGTTCACCGGCGTGGCCACAGGATACTCGCTGGTGGAGCGGCCCGAGGCGCCCACCCGCGCCGGAAACGCCACAGGCGACGAGCTGCGCACGGACGGACGCATGATGGTGCTGCACTTGACCGGGGATGCAGGCAGGGCGCAGAAAGCGACGCGGGTCATTCCTCCCGGCGGAAGCGGTCGAGGAAGCTGAACAAAGCTGCGGCGACGACGGCGTTCAGGAACGCCGAGATCACCGTCTGCGGCACGGGGAAGTCCACCTGCTGCCCGAGGAGTCCGCGGCTCAGCGCCCAGAAGAAGAACGCATGAAAGAGGTAGAAGAAGAAGCCGAGGATGAACCGCAGCACGGGGTTCTCGACGTCGAAGCGAAGGCTGATGGAGGCGGCGAAGTAGCAGGACAGGGTCTTGCTAATGCCGTTCATGCCGAGCGGGTGGGGCGAGAGCGCATCCTGGGCCAGTCCCACGAGGCAGCCGAGGAAGGCGCCGGAGGCGGGTTTCCGCCGCATCAGCGCGAAGTAGATGGCCACCAGCAGCGGCAACTCGAGATAGGAGAGCGCCTCCAGAAACCGCGGCACGTAGATCTGAAACAGAATCGCCGCAGCCGGCGCCAGCCCGTAGAGCGGGGCCGGAAAACGGGAGGCCTTCCCCCGGACGGCAAGCCCTGCCGCGAGGCTGTCTTCGAAGCGGCTCATGGCTGCGGCGGCCCGGCTTTCTTCGGAGCAGGCGCCGGAGCCGCGCCCTCTGGAGGTTCGCGGGTGAAGTCGGGAATGCGCCCTTTGACCCCGAGTTGCACGCCCTGCGCCTCAGTGAGGCGGCGGTAGCGTTCGGCGAGCCGGTCGGCGTCTGTCAGCGCGCCGCCGTTGGCAGCGGGCGCGGCGGATGCACTGCCCGAGGCGGTCTCCGGAGGGGGCGGAGGCAGCAGGCTCACGCCTTCGCCGGGCGCCTGATCCGGCGACGGCAGCCATTGATGCACGCCGTCGAGAACGATGAGCATCTCTTCGAGCCTGTTTTTCAATCCGCTCGGCTCGACCAGCACCTCCTTGCCGGCCCTTCCTTCGCGCACCAAAGCTACCTGTCCGACGGGAAGCCCGCGCGGGAAGACACGGTCCGCGCCGGAGGTGTAGAACCACTCGCCCGGCTCGAGCGGATCCTTGTTGTCGATGTGGTCCACCACGCAGAGCGCGCCGCCGGTGCCCTTCAGCGATCCCCGCAGCCTGCTCTTGACCGAGATCACGCTGGCCGCTGCGCCCTGCGCGGTGATGAGCTGCACGAGGGATGCCATCGGGTAGGAGGCCACAACCTTCCCCACGATGCCCTCGGGCGTGATGGCCGCCATTCCTCTTTGCACGCCGTCCGAGGAGCCGCGGTCCACGAACACCGTGTGGGTCCCCGGACCTGCGCCTGTGCCGATGACGCGCACCGGCAGGGTTTTCGAAGGGGTGCGGGCGCGGAACTGCTCGAGGGCACGGGCGCGGTCGGCGGAGGCAAGCTCGGCGGCGAGGAGGTGGTTCTTCAGGCGGAGATCCGCCACCTCGCGCCGGAGGCGCTCATTTTCCGCGCGGAGGTCGCCGAGGACGACGTACTGCGACAGGAAGCGGGCCGTGCCATCGCGCGCCGACTCGACGGCGCGGGCCAGCGGGGTGACGGCTGTCACGGCCCACACCCGGATCAGCGGCACGTCCTGGCTGCTGCGGATCTGCCAGGCGAGCAGCAGCAGCTGCCCGACGACGAGCAGCAGCAGCACGCTCAGGTTCCGGTAGCGGCCCAGAAAGCTGTCCATAGGCCCTGGCAGCCTCGGCGGAAGCGGCGCGCTACTCGATGGCGATGCGCCGCAGGAGTTTGAAGTCAGTGAGCATGCGCCCGGTGCCGAGCACAACGCTGGCCAGCGGGTCCTCGGCGATCGACACGGGCAGGCCGGTTTCCTCGCGAATGCGCTTGTCGAGATTCTTCAGCAGGGCCCCGCCGCCGGTGAGCACGATGCCGCGGTCGCTGATGTCGGCGCTCAGCTCCGGCGGCGTGCGCTCCAGCGCCACGCGGATGGCGTTCATGATGGTGGCGACGCATTCCGAGAGCGCCTCGCGGATCTCCTCGTCGTTGACGACGATGGTGCGGGGCACGCCCTCGATCAGGTTGCGGCCCTTGATCTCCATGGTGAGCGGCTTGTCCAGCGGGTAGGCGCTGCCGATCTGGATCTTGATCTGCTCGGCGGTGCGCTCGCCCACCAGGAGGTTGTACTTCTTCTTCAGGTACTGCATGATGGCGTCGTCCATCTCGTTGCCGGCAACCCGCACCGAGCGCGAGTAGACGATGCCGCTGAGCGAGATGACGGCGACGTCGGTGGTGCCGCCGCCGATGTCGACCACCATGTTGCCGGAGGGCTCGGTGATCGGCAGCCCGGCGCCGATGGCGGCGACCATGGCTTGCTCCACCAGATGCACCTCGCTGGCCTTGGCGCGGTAAGCCGAGTCGATGACGGCGCGCTTTTCCACCTGCGTGATTTCGCTGGGCACGCCGATCACGATGCGCGGATGCACGAGCATCTTGCGCCCGTGCGCCTTCTGGATGAAGTAGTTCAGCATCCGCTCGGTGACCTTGAAGTCGGCGATGACGCCGTCCTTCATGGGGCGGATGGCGACGATATTGCCGGGCGTGCGGCCCAGCATCTCCTTGGCTTCCTTGCCGACGGCTTCCACCTCGCCGGTGACCTTGTTGATGGCCACGATGGACGGCTCGTTGACGACGATGCCCTTGCCTTTGGCGAACACCAGAGTGTTGGCCGTGCCCAGGTCGATGGCAAGGTCCGATGAGAAAAGACTGAATAAAGACCGGATGTTCATGGGGAAGAAGCGAGGCCCGCGCCGCCCGGGCCGCTCCGGCGCCGGAGGACCGGGCGCGGCCTACGGTTCCTGCTTGATGGTACCATAGGCGCGGTATTCCTTCGCCCGGTAGTAGACGAGGTCCTTGAGCATCTCGAAGACCGCCTGCAGCGCCTGGCGGTGCTGTGCGCGGTCGCTCATGTCGTGAGAGCGGACGTATTCCACGATCCGTTCCACGGTGGAGACCACTTCGGGCATATAGCGCCGCACAGCGGCCTCGTAGCGGGGAAGCGCCGGCCAGGCGCCGGGCTCGAGCCCGAGCTTGACGTCCACCCACTCGGCGGCGAGGCGGGCGCGGGCGCAGCGGTCGTCCTCGGGCGGAGGAGCGGCAGTCTCCATCACCGGGATGGCGCGTTCCAACCCTTCCAGCCACGGGCGGCGGTAGTCGATGCCGCGCTTCTCCAGCTCCTTGCGGATCAGAACGTGCTGCGTGATGTCGCCGGTGTGGATGGCGATACAGGCATGCGGACCGGGGACGAAGACCGGCGAGGGATATTTCTCGGCCTGGACCCAGGCATGGCCGAATTCATGCGCCAGCAGCGCCTCCTCGCGCCCCTCCCAGGAAGAACGCCGCGCACCATTCAGCAGCACGAAGGCCACGTCGCCTCCGGGGGCGCGCTGATAGATCATCGTGGCGTTCATCAGGGCGAATTGCGACCGGAATTCGTCGTTGGCGAGCCACGGATCGAGTAGTTCGCGCCGGGGCGTGTCTTCGGGCGCCACGACCCGCCCTGCGGAGTCCTGCTCCGCCACGGCCACGACCACAGTGACGCCTTTGGATTCGATCTCCGCCTTCCACGAGAGCAGCGCTGCGGAGAGCACGACGGCGGCGGCCAGCACAACCACATTATCGCGTGCCGTGCCGCGCACCCGCGGTTGTGACAAGATGAAGGGTCGTGGACGAGCGGTTGTTCTACACCGAGTCCCGGACTGTGAAGCGGGCGCGGCTGAACTGCCCGTTCTGCCGCACGGTGGAGGAGTACGAACTGCAATGGCTGGTGCGCCGGAAAAAGGACCGTCTGCCGGCGGGGGCCGACGAGCGCGACCGCGCGAAATTCGCCAAGGCGCAGAGCTACATGGTGCTGGTCGACGACAAGGTGAAGTGCCGGAATCCGCGCTGCGGGCGGACGATCGAGGTGTCCGGCATCAAGACCACGGCGTTTCTGTGATCACGAGAAGGGCGTTTTGGCCGGCCTTGCCGGCCCTGGCAGCGGCATGCCGGCGCGGGACGCGGCCCGGCTTTCCGGGACGGATGTACGTGGCCCTGGAGGGCGAGCCTGTCCTTGGCGTGGTGAACCTGACCCGGTTCGCCTATGAGCGCACGCTGCAGCTTCCCTCGCCCTGCTCCACGGTGATGGCGCACCGTGGGTCCGTCTATGCCTTGTGTCCGCAGGCGCGGTCTGTGCTGGTCTTTGAAGGCGCCGATCCGCGCCCGCGGGCTGTGTTGCGGCTGCCCGGCGCGCCGCTGACCGCGGTGCTGAAGCACGGCCGCCTTTGGTGCCTGTTGGACGGCCCTCCGCGGCTGCTGCCCGTGGACCTGGCGCCGCTGCGCATGCGCGCCGCGGTGCCGCTGCCGGCTTCGCCGGTGAGCCTGGACATCTCCGATGCCTCGCCGCGCGCCTGCATTGCGCTGGCGCGGGGCGAAGTGATCTTCGCGAACCTCGAAACGGGGCTCGTGCTCCCGCCGCGGCTGATCGACGACCGCCCGGGGATCGTGCGCTTCCGCTCCGACGGACGGGTAGCGATCGTGGCGGGGCTGGAACGGCGGCAGCTGATCCTGCTGGAGGCGCAGACGCGCGACGTCGTTGTGCAGCTGCCGCTGGCGCTGCGCCCGGAGCGCTTCTGCTTCAGCGCGGACGGCGGGCAGCTGTTCATCACCGGCGAGGGCAGCGACGCAGTGGTGATCGCCTACCCGTACCGGAGCGAGATCGCGCAGACCTCCTTGAGCGGGCGCAAGCCCGGGGAGATGGCGGCCAGCGCCTCGCCGCCGCTGCTGTTCGTCTCCAACCCGCAGGCGGGCTCGGTGACGACCTTCAGCATCGCCGAGCAGCGCGTGGTTTCGGTGACCGGCGTGGGCGCGGATCCGGGGCCCATCTACATCACTCCGGACCAGGAGTTCGCGCTCGTGCTCAACCGCGCGTCGGGAGACATGGCCGTGATCCGCATCCCGGCGATCCCCGTAGATACGCGGCGGCGCAAGACGGCGCCGCTGCTGACGATGATCCCCGTCGGGCCGCAGCCGCGGGCGGCCGTAATCGTGCCCGCCTGAAGCCCGGCTTCAGCCGAGCTCGACGCGCGGCCCGGCCTCCTGCGGCGGATGCGCCGGAGCGACGCCGCGATAGAGCCAGTTCAGCATGGGCGGCGCGAGGATCGTGGTCATGACGGCCATGAACACGGCCACGCCGTACACCGGCTGCGAAATGGCGCCCGCCTTCAGCCCCACCTGCGCCACCACCATGCCCACTTCGCCGCGCGGCGACATCCCGGCGCCGACGCGCGATGCGTCTTTCCAGCCCAGCGCGGCCGCGCCGAGGCCGCAGCCGACCCACTTGGAGGCCACTGCGGCAACCAGGATCACGCAGGCCAGCCCCACCGTCGCGCCGCTGCGGAACACGCTCATGTCCATCTGAAGGCCGATCGACGCAAGGAAGAAGGGAACCATCAGCTCGCCGGCGCCGCGGACGAGCGTGTGCAGGTGATGGGAAGCGGTTTCCGCCAGAGCCATTCCTGCCAGAAATGCTCCGATGATGGCGGCCACTCCCGAGTAGGTGGCCAGCAGCGCCATCAGGAACAGGAAGGTGACTGCGACCGCAAATTCGGCTTCCTCCACGCGAAGGCTCTGCGTGAGTTTCGGAACCACGATGCCGGCAGTGCGCGAACCGAACTTCACCACCGCCACGACGAACACGATCGACACTGCGGTGGACGTCGCCAGCCCGGCCCAGTCCAGCCCGCCGGCGCTCGCCATCGAGGACACGACGGCGAGCACGAGCAGGCCGAGCACGTCGTCAATGACCGCGGCGGCGAGGATGACCTGCGCCGTCCGGTGGCTGAGCACGCCCTTCGACGCCAGGACCTGCGCGGTGATGCCTACGCTTGTGGCCACCATCGCGGCGCCCATGAAGATGGACTCGATCTGCGGGTGCCCGGCCGCCATCATGATGGCCCAGCCGGCGGCAAACGGCACCAGCACGCCGAGGACGGCGCTCAACAGCGCCACTTTCCCGACCCGGAGCAGTTCCGAGGCCTTGACTTCGAGACCTACCTGGAACAGCAGGAACATGACGCCGAGCTCCGCCATGGCATGCAGCAGCTCGTCGTAACGGATCCAGCCGAAGCCCGAGGGTCCGATGACGATTCCTGCCACCAGCCCCCCGACGATGCCGGGCATGCGCAGCCGCTGGGCCGCCTCGGCCAGCAGCTTCGCGAAGCCGAAGACGATCAGCAGCTGCAAGGGCAGGCGGTCCACCTCTCCGGCCGCGACGAGAAGCGAGGGAAGAGGCTGGGAGAAGAGTGTCATCATGCGGATTGCCGGGCGAGCCCTGCGCAGCACGGAAGCGCGGTACGTGCGCCGCCAGGAAGGGCGCGGCTCGCCTTTTCAGTGTATCGAAGCGGCGCAAGGCTCGCCTCCGATACATTTTTTGACTGAGCTTCAGAAGAATTATCTGTTGGATTTCCTCCGCCCGGGCGGTTTAGCATCAGCATAGGCGGGCCGCGTCGGGCCCGCCGCTGCCGCCCTTTCTCTCTGGGTCGAAGAGGGCCGGCGTCCCTGCCCCAGTCGGCGATCTGCATTCCGAATCCAGCCGGCATCCGCTTCCGATTGCAGCGCGAGTTCTCTGGCGCGAAGCGCCGTTGCAGGCTCGCTGCAGAGGCGCCCCGTCCTTGTGTCGCGGCGCAAAGAGCCGGCGAACCAGAAATCACGGATACAGGATCGAAACAGACAGCGATGAAGTACCCACCCATCTTTCTTTTCTCCGCCGTGGCAATGGCAACCCCGGCGGACGTGAACGAGGCTCTGAAAGCGGTCGAGTCTGCCGCCGCGTCGGCGCAAATGGCAGCCGACAACGCATGGATGCTGGCCAGCTGCGCGCTCGTGCTGCTGATGACCGGCCCCGGGCTGGCGCTGTTCTACGGCGGGCTGGTGCGGCGGAAGAACGTGCTCGGCACCATGATGCACAGCTTCATTCTGATGGCGCTGGCGAGCGTCCTCTGGGCGGTGGCAGGCTACAGCCTCGCCTTCGGGGAAGGCAACGCGTTCATCGGGGGGCTGCAGTATGTGTTTCTGCGCGGCGTCGGCATGGAACCGAATCCGGATTATGCGGCCACGCTGCCCCATCTCACGTTCATGGCATTCCAGATGATGTTCGCCATCATCACGCCGGCGCTGATCTCGGGGGCGTACGCGGAACGGATCAAGTTCTCCGGCATGGTCGTCTACACGGTGCTGTGGCTGTTCGTGGTTTACTTTCCGATGGCGCACATGGTCTGGGGCAAGGGCGGGTTGTTCAACGCGTTTTCGGGAGGGAAGATCCCGTGTTTCGATTTCGCCGGGGGCACTGTGGTGCACATCACTTCCGGCATTTCGGCGCTGGTGGCAGCGCTGTATCTGCGGCCCCGCGCAGGATACCTGCAAGAGCCGATGCGGCCGCACTCCCTGGTGCTGAGCTTCGTGGGCGCGTGCCTGCTGTGGTTCGGGTGGTTCGGATTCAACGCAGGCTCGGCGCTGGGCGCGGGACCGCTGGCGGCATCGGCGTTTGTCGCCACGCATCTGGGCGCAGCCGGCGGCGCTGCAGGATGGCTGGCAGCGGAGTGGATGCGCACGGGCAAGCCCTCCGTGCTCGGCGGCATTTCCGGCTGCGTCGCGGGACTGGTGGCGGTCACTCCTGCCTCGGGCTTTGTGCTGCCGATGCCGGCGCTGCTGATCGGGCTGCTGGCGGGGCTGTTCTGCTACCTGATGGTAGCCATCGTGAAGATGCGGCTGGGATATGACGACTCCCTCGACGCCTTCGGCGTGCATGGCGCCGGCGGGACGCTGGGCGCGCTGCTCACGGGCGTTTTCGCCACCAACGCCGTGAACAATGCGCTGAAGGACGCGTCAGGCAACCCGGCGCCGCTGGGGCTGGTGGATGGCAATGCCATGCAGGTGCTGAATCAGGGTCTGGGGGCGCTGGTGTCCATCGTGCTGGCGGCAGCGGGCAGCTTCGTCTGCCTGAAGCTGGCGGATTGGACCGTCGGGCTGCGCGCCGCGCCGGAGGAGGAAACCGACGGGCTCGATCTTTCGATGCACGGCGAGGAAGGCTACAGTTTCGAGGCGTAACAGGGAGGTGCTGCCGTGAAGAAAATCGAAGCCATTATCCAGCCCTTCAAGCTCGAGGACGTGAAGGAGGCCCTGAAGAAGATCGGCGTGGATGGCATGACCATCACGGAAGTGCGCGGACACGGGCGCCAGAAGGGGCACAAGGAGGTCTACCGCGGCCACGAGTATCAGGTGGATCTGCTGCCGAAGGCCAAGATCGAGATCTTCTGCCGAGCGGAGCGCGTCGAGGAGATCGTCTCGACGATCGCTGCCGCCGCGCGGACCGGCAAGATCGGCGACGGCAAGATTTTCGTGATGCCCGTGGAGGAGGCCGTGCGCATCCGCAATGACGACCGCGGCGTGGACGCCCTCTGATTCCGGCGCCGGCGCGCTGCTCGCGCGCCGCACGCTCAGCGTGGATGCGCTGGTGCGGGAGGCGTTCGCACGCCATCTGGAGGCCCCCGGCGTGGCCCTGCTGGCCGCCGGGGGCTACGGCCGGGGCAGGCTGTTCCCGTATTCGGACGTCGATCTCCTGATCCTCGCGGCGCGGCCGTTTACCACGCTGCGGGAGCGCGACCGCACGGGCGAGTTCCTGAAGCAGCTCTGGGACGCAGGGCTGCGCGCCTCCCACTCCGTGCGCACTCCGGCGGAATGCTGCACCATCCAGCCGGGCAACACGGAGCTGGCGTTCTCGCTGCTGGATCACCGGCTGCTGGCAGGGGACGCGGCGCTGTACGGGGAGTTCGAGCCGCGCTGGCGGCGCTTCCTGCGCGACCGCGGGGCGGAGCTGGCGCGGACGCTTTGCTCGAGTTTCCGGGCGAGGCATGCCCGGTTTCAGCGCACCATTTTTCACCTCGAGCCGGACGTGAAGGAGGGGCCTGGCGGGCTGCGGGACCTTCAGGCGCGCGAGTGGCTGGAACTGCTGTGCGGATTCCCGGCGGGGCCGGATTCGGCCGTCCTGTTCGAGCGCGTGGCGGAAGTGCGCCTCTTCCTGCACGAGACGCATGGCCGCGACAACAACGTGCTGGACTTCGATGCGCAGGAGGCGGCAGCGCGAGCGGGGCTGCTCGGATCCGCAGATGCGGCCTCCTTCATGCGCGCGTGGTACCGCAATGCGGGCGCCGTCGTCCGCGCTGCCGAAAAGGCGGTGGAAGATTTCGAGGCGCAGGAGCGGGGGCGGCTGTCGGCCTGGTTCGACCGGCGGAGGCGCTTCTCCACGGCGGAGTTCACGGTTTCGCGGGACCGCATCTTTCTGAAGAATCCGGGCCAGCTGCAGCACGACGCGGAGCTGCCCGCGCGCCTGTTCCTGCACGTCGCACGGCATGGGATTCCGCTGGCGCGCGAAACCGAGGCGCGGCTGTCGGCGCATCAGGCGGGATGGCGCGAGATGTTTTCCCGGCGTCCGGCCGGGGCTGCGTTCTGGCGGGAGTTGTTTAGCCAGCCGCATGCCTCGGCCGCCGTGCACGCCATGCGGGCCACCGGGTGGCTGGCGGCGGCGCTGCCGGAGTGGGAGCGCATCGATCACCTGGTGATCCCCGACTTCTTCCACCGCTTCACAGTGGACGAGCACACCAACGTCGCGCTGGAGGCGCTCGAGCAGCTGCGCAGCGAGACTGCACCTCCGCGGCGGTTCCTCGCCGAGCTGTGGGAGGAGTGCGGGCGCGACCAATGGCTGGTGCGGCTGTCGCTGTTGCTGCACGACACAGGGAAGGGCTCGGGGAGGGATCACACGGAAGCCTCGCTGGAGATCGCCCGCGATTTTCTGCAGAGGGAAGGTTTCCCTGCACGCGAAGAGGCCGAGGTGCTGTTCCTGATCGGCAAGCACCTGTTGCTGAGCGAGGCGATGCAGTCGCGCGATGTCGCCTCCCCGGAGACGCAGCGCTGGCTGGCGAAGGAGGCCGGCACGACAGACCGGCTGCGGATGCTGGTGCTGCTGACCTACGCCGATGTCAGCGCCGTGGGCGCCGGGCGGATGGCGGCGTGGCGCGCGGCGCAACTCGTGAGCCTGCACAGAACGCTGCATGCGCGCATCGAGAGCGGCCTGGACGAGCCTGCCGACAATGGCGCGGAGCTGCTGGAACGCCTGAGCCCCGCAGCCCGGGCGCTGCTGGAAGGGCTGCCCGCGCGGTACCGCTGGGGACGCAGCGTGGAGGACTTCGAACGGGATGCGGAGCTCGCCGGGGAGGCGCGGCAGAGAACGGCCGCAGCCCGCATCGCTCCCGCCGAGGGGGCGTGGGCGGCCTGGGTGGCGGCTGCCGATCATCCCCGGCTGTTCGCCGATCTGGCCGGCGCGCTCTCTTCGTTCGGAATGGAGATCGTGCAGTGCGAAGCCTACACGCACGCGGACGGCATTGCCGTGGACGTGTTCCGGTTCGACGATCCGCACCGCACGCTGGAGCTGAACCCGCCCGAGCAGGAGCGCCTGCGCGAGACGCTGGAGCGTGCCGCGGCGGGAAAAGTCTCCGCGGCGGATCTTCTGCGAAGACGGGCGCCGCGGCGCACGCCCCGGCACGCGGCCGCGCAGCCGCCCGCCATCACTTTCTACGCGGATCTTTCCGGGCAGGCGACGGTGGTGGAAGTGGTAGCGCAGGACCGCCCGGGGCTGCTGCACGATCTGGCAGCGGCGCTTTCCGCAGCAGGCTGCGACATCCGGCTGGTGCTGGTGGACACGCGCGCGCACAAGGCCATCGATGTGTTCTACGTCACCCTGGGCGGACGCCCTTTGCGCGAGGAAGACTGCACGCGCCTGCGCGCCGTTCTGGAAGAGGCTTGCCGGGCGCAGGGGGGAAGCGCGCGTTAGCAAAGCGGCGCTGTAAAGCCCGGTGGTATCATGCACGCCTGAGGAGATTGCGCATATGCATCTGCGGGTTCTCTCGTTCGTACTGGCCGGCGGAAAAGGCACGCGGCTTTATCCGCTCACCAAGGAGCGAGCCAAGCCCGCAGTCCCGTTCGGCGGCCAATACCGCATCGTGGATTTCGTGCTCTCCAACCTGGTGAATTCCGGGCTGCATTCCATTTACGTGCTCATTCAGTTCAAGAGCCAATCCCTGCTGCAGCACCTGCGCGACGGCTGGGAATTCTCCGGCATTCTCAAGGACCGCTACATCATTCCCGTGCCGGCGCAGATGCGCTCGCCCGGCGAGACGTGGTACCGGGGCACGGCGGACGCCATTTTTCAGAACGTGAATCTGATCGAGCAGTCCGAGCCGCATCTGGTGGCGGTTTTCGGCGCCGATCACGTCTACCGCATGAATGTGCGCGAAATGATCGAATACCACGAGCAGAAGCGCGCGCAGGCGACGGTGGCTGCCATCCCGGTGCCGAAGGAACAGGCTGCCGAATTCGGAGTGATCGAAGTCGACGCGGACGGGCGCATCCGCGCCTTTCACGAGAAGAAAGCCGACGCGCCTACCATTCCCGGGGATCCGAACCGCGTGCTGGCGTCCATGGGCAACTACGTCTTCTCCACTCCCGCTCTGTTGAAGTACCTGTATGAAGACGCCCGCGACGAGTCCTCTACGCACGATTTCGGCCGCGACATTCTGCCCAAATGGGTGGAGCGGGGCGACGTCTACGCCTACGACTTCAACACGAACCACATCCCCGGCGATCCCGTGGGGGCGCCCGTCTACTGGCGGGATGTGGGCACGATCGACGCCTATTACGACGCCAACATGGATCTCCGGGCGGTGAGCCCGGCGTTGAACCTTTACAACAAGCAGTGGCCGTTGCGGACGGCGGGCTACGACGACCCGCCGGCGAAATTCACTTTCGACGAGGAGAACCGGCGCGGGCAGGCGATCGATTCCATCGTCAGCGCAGGCTCGATCCTGTCCGGCGGCATGGTGCGCAATTCCGTCCTCGGCCGCGGCGTGCGCGTGCACTCGGGCGCCGTGGTGGAGGATTCGATCATCTTCGACAACTGCGACATCGGGCGCCGCGCGCGCATCCGCAGGGCGATCCTCGACAAGAACGTGGTGATCCCGGAAGACGCCGTGATCGGCTACGACCTTGAGGCGGACCGCAAGAAATACCACGTCACCGAGAGCGGGATCGTGGTGATTGAAGGGCGCCGTTCGCGCGTGCCGGTGTCGCCGCTGGAAATTTGAGCCGCGGCCCGCGGACCGCGCCGCGGCAGGTCAGTTCTGCGGGGCCTCTCCGGACGCTTCCGGAGCAGGCGCGGGCGCAGAGGCCGGTTTGGGTTCGGAGGGCTTCTCCTTTTTCGCCGCTTCCTTCTTGACGGGCGTGATGATGATGTGGGCGAAGCGCCCTTCCAGCCGGGGCTGCCCTTCCACCGCGCCATATTGAGCGAGGTCGGCGGCGAGCCGCAGCAGCAGGTTCTTGCCAAGGTCGGCGTGGGCGATCTCGCGTCCGCGGAACTGCACCACGGCCTTCACACGGTTGCCTTCCGTCAGGAAGCGGATGGCGTGCTTGAGCTTGAAGTTGTAGTCGTGATCGTCGGTGTTGGGGCGGAATTTCAGCTCCTTCACCTGAATCACGTGCTGCTTCTTCTTCGCTTCCTGCTGCTTCTTCTTCTGCTCGTACTGCCACTGCCCGTAGTCCATCGCCTTGGCGACCGGGGGCTCGGCAGTGGGCGCGACCAGGATCAGGTCGAGCCCCATCTCCTTGGCCCGGCGGATCGCCTGCTGCGTCGGCATGATCTCCACGACGCCGTCGGGGAAGACCGCCCGCACTTCGCGGGCCCGGATCGCCTCATTGACGTTCTCTCTGACTCTGACGCGAGGGCGGGAGAATTTAGGATGCATGCAGTCTGTCGGTGGGGAAAATCGGGTGGTGAATTCCGGTTCTCCTGAAACGGAAAACGGGCGTGCGCCGGAAAAAGTCCCCGGCGCGCGCCCGGCACTCAGAGAATCCGCAAAACTGGGGAAGCCTCAGATTCTGCTCCCTACTCTCCCAATATACAATGCGCGTCCAACGCGGCGTCAACGTCCGGCTCCCCGGGCAAGCAGATCGGGCTCCTCGAAAATGGCGCGGCGGATGACCTTGCGCCCGTCGCTCGTGTACACGACGTGGATCTTTCCGTCTGCGGTTTGCACGGCGCTCGGATAGGCGAAGGAGTCTTCGCCTTCGGCAAGGTTTCTCTTCCACGGCCACGTCTTGCCGCCGTCCTCGCTGAGCGCCGCAGTGAGCGGCGTGCGCCTGTTCATGGAGGGGTTGTAGACGAGCAGGAGCCTGCCGCTGCGAAGACGGATCAACTCGACGGCGGAATTCGGGTTGGGAAGATCCGTTTCGCGTCCCGGCGACCACGTCATCCCCCCGTCGTGCGATTCGGCGGCAATGATGAAGCCGCGCTCCCCGGGGCCATAGCCGCCGCCGCGGCGGCAGAAAGCCAGCACATGGCCGGGGCTGAGCTCGACCGGCGAAGGCTGCAGATTTCCGTTGGGCGAGCGGATGGGCCCGCTGCGCCGCCACACGGCATCGCCGGGATCGCGGACCAGAAAGAACGAATGCGTCTCCGGGCCGACGCGCTCCCTGTCGTTGCCGGATTCAAAATAGACCGGCAGCAACCAGCGGCCGCTCGCCAGCACGATGGGCTTGCCGCGCACCATCCAGCCCTCCTCCAGACTGATCAGACCGGGGTCGGACCATGTGCGGCCGCGGTCGTCACTCACTTTGGCCGCGATGCGCGAGGTGGACCAGGTCTCCCCGAAGCGGATCACGTAAAACAGCCACACGCGCCCGGAAGGATCCTGCCAGCAGACCCCATTGCCCGTGGAGCGGAAGGGATCGCGCGCCACGACCACCGGGGCGCTCCAGCGCTTTTCGCCGGCGGCAAGCCGGGAAAGGAAGACGGCGGTGGACAGGGCGTATTCTCCCTCGCCGCCGTAGTAAACCAGCAGCAGGTCGCCATTGTCGAGAGCGCAGATGGCTGCGGGATGCTTGTAGGGCCCCGTGGGCACCTCGGGGCCGAAGATCCGTTCGGTGACGATCTCCGCCCGGACATGGAGCAGCGGCAGAAGGAGAAGCGCCGCCAGGAGACGCACGGTCACTGCGTTCAATCCTCCAGCGGGCGCGTCGAGTCGATGAAGGGCCAGCAGAACGCGCCGAGGAAGTAGGCCGCGGCCATGGTGTAGAGGAACAGGTTCCAGTCGTTGCCGGTGTGGGCCAGGATAAATCCGCCGATGGAAGGCGCCAGAATGCCGGCGAAGTTGCCCATCATGTTCATGGAGCCGGAGAGAGTTCCGGCGTACTTGCCGCCGATGTCCATGCAGGCGCCCCACGCGCCGGGCATCACGAGGTCATTGCAAAAGGAAGCCAGGCCCATGGCGAGCATGGCAGGCACGGGATCCTTCGTGACCGCCGAAAGCAGCAGGAATGCGCTTGCGCCGACGAAGCCCGCTGCCCCCATCCATTTCCGGGCGAGGCTCACCGAGTTCAGCCACACGGAGACGTGCTTCGCAAGAAACCCGGCAAACAGGGAGCCGATGCCGCCGAACAGCAGCGGCAGGATGGCGAAGCGCGCGCTGGTTTCCATGTCCATGTGGCGCGCCTCCTGCAGATACGTGGGCAGCCAGGTGATGTAGAAATACCAGGGGTAGGTCAGCAGAAAGTATTGCGCCCACAGCAGCCACACCGAGCCGCGGCGGATCATCTTGCCCCAGGGCACGTCGCCGTGGCCGGAGGCGGTTTTCTCGGCGCCTTCGAGGAGGGCCAGCTCGGCGGCGTTCACCGAGGGGTGATCCTTCGGATTGTCCCGGTACCAGCGGTAGAAGAAGAATGCCCAGACGAGGCCGACCAGCCCGAAGACGTGGAAGACGTCGCGCCAGCCCATGAAGCGGAACAGCAGGGCGAACAGCGGAGGCGTGAACGCGCCTCCCCAACGCGCGAAGGACCACATGATGCCCTGCGCGCGCACGCGCTCGTGGACGGGCAGCCATGTGGTGAAGGCCTTGGTGAGGTTCGGGAAGCAGCCCGCCTCGCCGGCGCCGAACAGGAAGCGCACGATCCACATGGAAACGAAGTTCCAGGCCCATCCGGTGGCGGCAGTAAAGAAGGACCACCACAGCACGATCCGCATCAGCACGCGCCGCGGGCCCATCCAGTCGCCCATCCAGCCGCCGGGGATCTCGAACAGTGCGTAGGCGAGGGCGAAGGCGGAGAAGATGTAGCCCATCTCCTGCTTGGAGAAGCCGAGATCCTTCGAGATCAGAGGCGCCGCCTGGGAGATGGCCACGCGGTCGATGTAGGCGAGAATGGCGAGCGTGACGGCGAAGACCACCACCCAGTGGCGGGCGCGCGAGGGAGCCTGCGGCGCAATCATGAGCCCTTATCCCATCACACAGCCGCGCCGTCCTGCAACGGGCCGGGCTCCGGGACTTCCGCGTCGATCCAGGCCAGATAGTCCGGCTCGCCGTCGACGACGGGGCAGGCCAGGATCTCCGGCAGCTCGTAGGAGTGGGCGGCGCGGATGCGGCGCCGGAGCTGCTCGAAGAGCCCGCGCCGGGTCTTGATGAGCAGCAGCCACTCCTCGCTCTCTTCGACGGCGCCGCGCCACCGGTAGACGCTGCGCACGGAGGGCAGCACCTGCACGCAGGCGGCCAGGCGCTCTTCGACCAGCAGCCGCGCCAGGCGCCGGGCCTCCTCGGCGGATCCGCACGTGATGGAAACGACGATTTTGTCCGTCATGGGTGCTCCGGGAAGTGGACTTGCCGCGCCAAACGGATTATAAACGAATGTAAGCAGTTTTGTTTTGATCATGACGCCGCGCGCGCGCCATCTGGGTCTGGCTGGACTGGGAGCAGGGCTCTTCGCCGTGATCGTCTTTGCGCTGGCGAGGCCCGAAGGCGTGCCCCAGATGATCGACCGCTACCGGGAAGTGAAGCGCATGGAGGAAGAGGTGAAGCGCCTGCGCGAGCAGGTGCACCGGAAGCGGTATGAGGTCGAGCAGTTGAAGGTCAACGACGAGGCGCGCAAACGCGCCATCCGGCAGCATCTGAACAAGGCGCTGCCCGGCGAGACGACCATCATTTTGCCGCCGGAGCCGCAATCCGGCTCCGATGCCTCATCCGGGCAGTGACGCCCCGGGCGCGCGCGTCAGGACGCCGCAAGCCGTGCGGAGGCAGTCTCCGCTGAGAGGCTATTTCAGCAAGACCGCCCGGCCGGTGCGAATGCTCTCCTTGGCTGCGTCGACGATCTCCATCACCCCGACGTTAAGGTCGAGCGAAGTCATGCCCTCGGGCTCGCGCTTCGATTCGATGCAGTGGATCATGTAGGCGATCGGCTCAGCCTTCTCCGGCGGCAAGGCCGGCGCGGGAACCTCGCGCGCCGCTTCCCTTCCCTGCCGCAGCTCGACGGAACGGCTGGTCATGTAGAGGCTGCCCTTGCGTCCGAACAGCTCCAGATCCTGGAAGCTCCGGGGCAGGTCCCAGGAGGCCTCCAGCAGCGCGACGCCCTTCGGGTAGGACAGCACGATCAGCGAAGTGTCCTCCACCTTGGGGAACTCCTCGGGGCGGAGCCGGTGCGCCACCGCGTAGACGGAAGAGGGGCGCCCCAGATACATCAGGCTCCACAAGGCGTTGTAGCAGCCGAAGTCGACCAGCGCCCCGGCGCCGTTCTTCACCGGATCCGTCAGCCACTCGAAGAAGTATTTGTTCAGGCCCGTGGGCCCGCCGGGCCCGCCATGGCCGACGATGCCGCGCAGCCGCCAGACATCGCCGATCTCGCCCGCGGCAACCGCCTGGCGCACGGCCTCCGAGGCGGGCCACCACGCCATCTGGTAGTTGCACAGCACGTAAATGCCATGTTTGCGGGCCAGGTCGCGGATCGCCACCGAATCCTTGTAGGTGGCGGCCAGCGGCTTCTCGAACATCACATGAATTTTGCGCGGAGCGCAGTACTGGACGATCTCGAGGTGGCGGTTGTTCTCGACGAAGGCCCAGACGATTTCGGGCTTCACTGTGTCGATCATCTTCCGCCAGTCGGAGTGGATCAGCTCCTCGGCGACGCCGCGCTTGCGGGCTTCCGCCACCAGCTCGGGCGCGGTTTCGGCGACGCCCACCAGCCGCGCCGGCTTGCCCTGGACCATCTTGCCGAGGTGGCCCCAGACATGGGAGTGAACCAGCCCGACCACGGCGATAGTGTGCTCGGCGGCGAGGGCGGGCATCGAAAGAAACAGGAAGAAGAGAACTGCTGTTCGCATGAGAAACTGTGCGTGCCTCCACCCGACAGCATACGACTTCCGCCCCCCTTGCATCCGGAATCCGGCTGCGGCATCAGTGAAGGAATGGCCGGAGGCTGCGGGCTCCGCCAGAGATCTTTGTTGCGCCGGGCCGGATTTGTGATACAGTGATCGACCAATCCGGCACGGCAGTCTCAAGGCTGGGAAGATTCGAGGTGCTCCATGAATTGGAAAGGGGTTGTCTGGAGTGTCCTGATCGCAGCCGCCGCTCCCTGGTTGGGAGCGCAGGACCTGGCGCGGCAGGTGAGGGATCTGGAGTTGCAGGGCAGGGCCGCCGATGCCCGGCAGTTGCTGGAATCCGCAGTCAAAGCGGAGCCCCGCAACGTCGAGGCGCTGGGCCTTTTTGCGGCGTTTCTTGACGAGCGGCGGGATCCGGAAGCGTTGCCGCTGTATGAGCGGCTGGCCTCGCTGGCCCCGGAAGGAAGCCCGTGGCGCACCCGGGCGCTGGCGCGCGTAGTGGTGCTGAAGCTCCTGCACGGCCGGAACGAGGAGGCGCGGCAGAGTCTGGAAGAATGGCGGCGGGCAGGCGGCAGAGGCTGGGAGTGGAAGTCCGCCGGACCGGCGACGACGCTTCCCATGGGCACAGTCACCATTCCGGGACCGCTCGAGAGCTTCGCGCGCATGGCGGCATTCTCGCCCGAGATGCCGCGCGAGGAGATCCTGCTGGCGCTGGCCCGCAATGTCATCACCAACGGATATCAGGCGCTCAGCGGCAACGAGGGGATGGAGCAGACCGAGTATCTGAAGCTGGTGGTGCGCTATCTGAGCCAGGCGCGGGAGCTGGAGCGGCTGGCGGGCGCAGAGCGGGCGATCCGCATCGATGCCTGCGAATCGCCGCAAACCGGCGAGCTGCTGCGGGTGCTCGGATTCCGGATGCGCGGTGGCTGCGGCAGCGACGTCGTGCTGGAGACGGTGAACGCCACGCGCGCGTTCCTCTCGATGGATTCCGGCTTCCCGCTGGCAGAGCTCGAGCAGGCGCTTCGCACCAACCGCCCCTTCGTCTACGACTACAAGCCCGCCACCATTCCGGTGCTGTACTCGGCGGAGTACTGGCTGTCGGCGCGGGAGAAGCAGTCCGGCGAATTCATCGACATGTTCCTCAACGACCCATCGCTGTGCCGGCTGTACCTGGGGCTGGCGAAGCTCGATCCGGCCACTGCGGAGGAGATCCGGAAGGCGCTGCCCGTGACGCGCATCCGGGCATTCGCCCACGTGTTTGACTTCTTCGGGGGGATGTTCCAGATCCGCAACGGGCGGGTGGTTGTGCCGGGCGGAGCGCGGGCGGCGGAGGCGTGGGCCGATCTGGTGGGCGCTTCGCCGGACAAGGGCGTGGAGTTCTTGGACAAGCTGGTGGCCAAGGACGACGGCTGGCTGGCGAGCTACTTCGACGCACTGTCGCGCATCGACGGGCCGACGCTGGAGTACCTGACCGAGCCGGGGCGGTTGAAGCGGTTCTATGCGGCGCTGCGCGGCCGCGTGACCTCGCCTGGTCCGGCGCGCCCGGTGTTCCGCTCCAACACGGATCTGATGCTGCTGACCACGCGCCTGCGCGTCGAGAAAGGACGGCCGGTGATTCCCGGCGGGCTGGAGGTCTGGAAGCGGCTCTTCACCGAGCACCCCAGCGGGAAATATGACGGCAAGCTGACCCGCGCCGCCGCCACCTGGACCGAGCCGGACGACCTGATCGAAGCGCTCTTCGGCCTTTCCCGCAAGGCCGTGGAGAACGAGCCCCTCAGGATCTTCCTCTCGATCAGCGACGTGGAGCGGCGCCGCACAAAGCCGCAGGAGCCTGCCACCGTGCAGCAGCTGGCCTTCCGCTGGAAGACCTACGGCGCCCAGTATCCGCTTTTCAGTGAAACTGGCGCGCTGAGCGATTCCACCATTCTTTTGTTCCTGGACACGGCGGACAAGATCAGCCGCACGGGCAACAACGAGCTGAAAGCGAACTCTGCGGGAATGATGCAGGCGCTGGCCGGGTTGTGGCAGGTGCTGGTGCGGCAGAAGCTGATTCCGGAGTCCCGCGCGGACGAGACGCTGGCAGCGGTGCTGAAGCCGTTCTCTTCTGCCAACAGCCCGCAACTGCTGTTTGACGCGGGCCGCGCAGGCGTCGTGGAGCTGCTGCGGGCAGCGGGCGTCGAGGATCTTTCGAATCCGCAGGACCGGATGCTGGACCTGCTGGCCGGGGCGCTGAAGCCCTCCGACGAGGAGACGCATCAGGCGCTGCTCGGCGAGATGCTGCGCGCGTTCGAGGCGCAGCGGCTTGTGTCGCTGAAGCTGCTGTTCGACCTGGACGACCATCTGGAGGCGCTCTCGAAGGGCGAGCCGCTGAACGCGCAATTGCTGGGGAGACTGGCGGCGCGGGTAAGCGACATGAACCTGCCCAAGGCATCGCTGACGACGGCCGAGCGGAACTCGATGGCCTTCGGCTACTTCAGCGAGCGGCACATCGACATGCAGCGCAAGCTGAACCTGCGCGCCGTGGTGGCGAAGGCCGAAGGCAACGCCGAACGGCTGAAGGAGGCGCGCGGCCTGCTGGCGCCGCTGCTGCGGGACACGCTGGTCGGCATGCTGTACATCCACTACGCGCCGCCGGGCGCCCAACTGCTGTACACGAACCCGTTGTTCGTGCGCAGCCACGACTTCATCGGCATCCAGGGCGCCAACCAGACGTGGAAACAGACCGAGGTGCTTGGCATGGGCTGGCCGTCGAGCGCCGGCGGGCGGCTGGTGGGATCGCTGGCCAATCTGCCCTATGCGCTGGCCGAGGCGGAGCAGAATTTCCTGATCCCCTCGCGCGAGCAGGCGCTGATCTGGGGCGACCTGGTGCCGCAGCTGCTGGTGAGCGCGCGGCTGCCGCGGTTCTGGAACGCCACGCCGCAGCAGCTGCACTATGTGGGGCTGCACCTGCGGCTGGGCGAGACCGTGATTGTGGAATCCGCCCTTCGGGACGACCTGCGCGAACAGGCCATGCGGGAGCTGGAGCGGCTGGCGCCGCCGGCGCGCGTGGAGCTGGTGTCGCGGTTGCTGGCGGTGGGGCGCCCGGCGGAGGCCTTCGAGCTGATCATGCCCTCGGAGCTGTACTTCCTGGGCGCGCAGGCAGTGGCCAGGCAGTGGCAGACGAGCGCGAGCTTTGGCGAAAAGATCCGCCTGATGGCGGCGGCGCTGCCCGCGGAGTGCAACGCGCGGGCGGTGTCGGAGCTGGTGGGCACGCCCAAGCCGACGCTGGCCAATTCCCACCGTCCGGAGCTTCTGCAGCTGCGCACGTTCCCGACTCTGATGGGCTATTCGAGCCGCATCCTGGCCGAGAGCTGGGAATCGCACAACCTGTTCTTCGCCGCTCTGGCCGACGAGCTGGGGCTGAGGCCCGCCCAATTGAACGTGATGCTGCCGGAGTGGACGGTGAAGACGGTGGAGGCGATCTTCGCCACGCATCTGGAGGACTGGCCGGCGGTGCTGCGGGCCATGCGGCGGGTGGCGGAGCAGGTGCGCGCGGAGGCGCGCAAGTCGCAGGCGGCGGAGGCGGGCGCAGGTCTTTGAACGGAAGGAGCGCATGAGATGAAAGGGGAACTCATGAATCCGGCAAGAAGGGAGTGGATGAAGCGGGCGCTCGGCGCCGGAGCCCTGCTGGTGACGCCTCGCGGGCTGGCCTTCGGACAGGACCGGCCCACGTTCCGGGTGAAGGTCGACATGGTGGTGTTGAGCTTCACCGTCACCGACTCGAAGGGCCGCTACGTGAACGGGCTGAAGCCGGAGGACTTCCGCATTCTCGAGGACGGGATTCCGCAGCGGATCAACACCTTCGCCGAGGGCAACCGCCCGCCGCTGCAAGTCCTGGATGACGGCACCACGCGGCCGCTGCTGACCGCGCAGGCGGACCCCGACCGCGGCGGCATCGCCACCGACGCATTCGTGGGCACCAACGTCTTCATCCTGTTCGACACGTCCAACTATATGTACCGGGGCTTCGTGTACGCCTCGGACGCGATCGCCGATTTCGTCCGCGGACTGGACCGCGCCGACTCGGTGGCTATCTATACGTTTTCCCGCAATCTGACCCGCGCGGCGCCCCTGACGCGGGACCGCGCCGAAGCGCTGCAAGGGCTGCGCAAGGCAGTGGCAGGCGACGAGGCAGCGCTGTACAACGCGCTGCTGCTGACGCTGCGCGACGCGGCCAAGGTGCCGGGGCGGAAGGTGATTATCGTGTTCTCCAACGGTCCGGACTCGGCCTCGATGGTGGCACCGGACGACGTGCGCGCCGTGGCAGAGGATGAAGGCATCCCGATCTACGTGATTTCGACGAGCGACGCCTCCAAGGACCCGATCTCCACGGGCGTGTTCCGCAGGCTGGCCGCGCGCACAGGCGGCAAGAGCTTCTTCGCCCGCACGTGGCAGAAGCAGGTGGAGGCGTTCGAGGCGATCCGCGAGGATCTGGGCAACTCCTACACGGTGACCTACTATCCGGCGCCGAACCCGAACGAGGGCTTCCGCCGGATTACCGTGGAGATCAAGTCCGACGTGGCGAAGCGCTACCGCGTGAGCGCGCGCCCCGGCTACCGTCCGCGGGCAGGCGCGTAACCCGCTCCGGAGCGCCTGATTCCGGTCAGAAGCAAGCGCCTGCCCGCGGCGCCGCCCGCGGAGCCGTATGCTAGATTTGAAGGGTTAGGCTCCCGCTTGAGGTAGTCCGCGTGCAGGTCTTCTTGCAGGGAAAGCTTCTGGGGATCGAGCCGTTCCTCCGTGCGACGCGGGGAGGCTTCGCCGCTCTTGCCGGGCGGTGCCTCTATGTCAGCCTGCTGATGGAAGCCGTGCCGCGGGCGATGCTGGCAAGACTCGGTCTGGCGCAAGAGCTGCTCGGTTCCTGCGGCGGCGGGCAGTTTTTCGCGGTCTTGCCTGCCGAAAACCTCGACGGGGCAAACAATTTCCTGGTAGACGTCACGCGGAGGCTGTCGGCGTTCACCGGACACGAGCTGCGGCTGGCGTGGTCGAGCACGGAAAATCTGGGAGCCTGGAGCGACATCCGCAAGCGGCTGGACGCAGGCTTCCGGAAGTGGCGCGGACTGAACGCCCTGGAACCCGAAGGGCTCTTCGACCCGATGGACGAGGAGGGCGACGATTCCTTCTACGAGCGCCTGTTCCTGGGCCTGCCCGGCACTGCCGCCGCCGTGTGGGATCCGGACAGCGAGGGCATGCTGAAGCAGGAGGGCGAGCCCTACTGGCTGGCGACGCACTTCGCCGCCATGCCCGGCGGGTGGCCCGCAAGCGCGGAAGAGCTGGCGGCGCGCGCCCGGGGGCGCAAGACATGGGGCATCCTGCGAGGCGACGCGGATCAATTCCAGGCACGGCTGCAGAAGGCCGAGACGGTGGAAGAATACATCCAGCTTTCGGTCTTCTACAAGCAGTTCTTCCTGGGCGAGGTGCAGGCGCTCTGCACGCAGCCGGAGTTCCGGGACAAGACCACCGTGCTCTTCACCGGCGGGGACGAGTTCGCGATTGCGGGCAGCTGGGACGAGCTGCTGCCGTTCGCGCAGGCGATGGAGCGCGTCTTCCGCCGGTCGAGCGAGGAGCTGCTGAAGGACTTCCCGGGCGCCGAGGGCAAGACGATCTCCATGGCCATCGCCTTGGCGCCCTCGCTGGAAACGGAGCCCGCCGTGATCTACCGCGACGCCGGCAGGGCTCTGGAAACCGCCAAGAGCACGTCGCGGGACTCGATCGCGGTCTTCGGGAAGGTGCTGGACTGGAAGCAGGCCGCGGAGGCCGCGGAATTGAAGGACGTCATGGTCCGCATGGTGGAGCGCTATCACTGCCCGCCGCAGTTTCTGGGCGAGCTGGGCGCCTTCTACCGCGAGACGGACCGGGTGCTGCCGGCGAAGAGCTCCCGGAGGTTGCAGGAGACGCAACAGCGTCCGTGGAGGCTTCACCGGCGGCTGAACCGCGTGCTGGACGGCAGGGAACGCCACCGGGAGCTGGACAAGGCACGGCAAACCGTGCAGGCGGCGTTCCTGACGCGAGGCCAAGCCCAACTGAAGCTGAAACCCTCCGGCCGGGTGGCGCTGGAATGGGCCCGGATGATGGAAGAGGTCGAATAAGCGATGAACGAACTGGAACCGCAACAGACCCCGCAGGAAGAAGTGGCGGCCCCCTCCGCGGAATCCGCAGCAGCAGCGGCGCCGGAGGTGCCGGCCGCGGAGGCGCAGCCGCCTGCGAGCGAACCGCCCGCGGAACCGCAACCGCAGGCGGAAGAACCGGCAACCCCCGCCGCCGCTGCCGCGATGGAAGAAGCGCCGAAGGCGGAAGCCGCGGCCAAGCCGGCGCCTGCGGCGCGCCCGCCCCGCCCGGCGCGGCAGCAGCCCCAGGAAAAGGCGCAGAAGCGCGCGGCGCAGGAGCAGCGCAACGAGCAGCGCAAGACGGCGGCAAGTCGGCAGGAGCGGCGCGGCCCAGAGGGCCCGGTGGAGATCGATCTCGAGAAGCTGATCGCCGACAGCCTCTATCTGGACAACCAGGCGCATGCTGTGGTGGCGCGGATGCGCGACATGGACTCCGGCACCCGCAGCCAGCTGCGGCGGCTGTTCAGCGCCGTGCGGCGCGCGTGCCGCACGCAGGAGGCCGAGCGGCAGCACGCCTTCGTCATGCTGCGCGCCCGGCTGGCCTACACCATTGCGCGGCACCAGCTGCGCAGCCTGGATCCCCTGGAAAAGCTCCTGCTGCAGGTGACGCGGAAGAACGACCCGCGCGGCTACGAGCGGTTCCGGGATCTGTTCGAGGCCATCGTGGCGTACAACGAGTAGCACACAGAGATAGCGGAGACACGCATGAGCTCACACACCGCTTCCACCAAGCTCGGCCTGATTGGAAAGCTGTTGTTCGATGGCGAGCTGATCTGCGAAACGGGCCTGCACATCGGCGCCGGAAAGGGCTCGCTGGATTTGGGAGGCGCGGACAACCCGGTGGTGAAGGACGCGTTCGGGCGCCCCTACGTGCCGGGCAGTTCGCTGCGCGGGCGCATCCGCAGCCTGTTGGAGCAGGCCGCGGGGCTGGTCGGCCCCGAGGATCTGGTGTATCTGTCACGTCGCCGCGGCCAGGAGGTGCGCATCCACCAGAGCGACGATCCGGGCGACGAAATCTGCCTGCTGTTCGGCCGGAATCCGGGGCGCATGGAGCGGGTTTCGGGCGAGGCTCTGGAGCCCTCCGCGGCCACGCCGGCGCGGCTCACTGTCTATGACGCGCCGCTGGACCTGGAATCGATCACGCCGCAGATGCGGGAAAACCTCGACGACGAGCTCACCGAGGTGAAGAGCGAGAACGCAATCGACCGCATCACGGCGCAATCCAGCGCACGCACGCTGGAGCGCGTGCCGGCGGGAGCGCGGTTCCGGGTGCGGTTCGTGCTGGACATCCTGTGCCCGGAGGACCGCGAGCTGGTGGCGCGCTTGCTGGAAGGGTTGCGCCTGCTGGAGGACGACGCGCTCGGCGGAGGCGGCTCGCGCGGCAGCGGGCGTGTGCGGTTCGCCAACTGGAAGGTGACCTGGCGCAGCCGCGCCTTCTACACGGGCGGCGCCGAGGAAACAGTGTTGGTGGAGCGCGCCGAGACCACTGCCGCGCTGCAGGCTGCTGCCGGCGAATTCCAGGACAAGCTGAATTGACCGGGGCCGCGGCATGAATCCGGCGCTGCTGGTGAAAATCCGGCCTTCGACGCCCTGGCGGCTGGGCTCTGAATCGGGCTCGCTGGCCGAGGCTTCGGCAGTACTGCACAGCGACGCGGTTTACTCCGCCGTGACGCTGGCGATGCAGCAGCTGGGCTGGATGGAAGAATGGCTGTCTGCGACGGCGGATCCGTTCCGTGAGCCGGCCGTTCGCTTCACCTCCGCGTTCCCCTGGCAAAGGAACCTGCTCTATGTTCCCCCGCCGCGCGGACTGTGGCCGCCGGAGGGCGCATCGCCGAAGGTGCGCTGGAAGGGCGCCTCGCTGATCCCCTCGCAGTTGGCCGGAGCGCTTCTGCGGCGGGAGAAGTTCGAGGAAGACGCCTGGGAGGTGGATGGCCCGAGCGGCTGCCTGATCCCGTCCGGAGGCCGTGTCACCACCGGACCGTTCCGGTTCCTGCGGCGTTCCTGCGCAGCCGTCGACCGGATGACGGGCGGACACGTCCTTCCCTACCTGGCCGGATGCGTGCAATTCGCGCCTGCCTCCGGGCTCTGGTGCGCGGCGCAGTTCGCCACACAGACTGCCTATGCGGTGTGGGGGCCGCACATCGAGGCTGCCTTCCGCCTGCTGGCCGATTCCGGCATCGGCGGCATGCGGTCCCGGGGATTCGGGCGGGCGCGGCATGTGGAATTTCAGGCTGCGCCTCTGGCAGACCTTCTGTTCGGGCCGAAGGGCGCGCCTGCCGGCGGCAACGGCTGGTGGCTTCTGTCGCTGGTCACCCCTGCGCCGACGGATGCGATCCGCTGGGAGGAAGGGCATTACCAGCTGATCCGCCGGGGCGGCAGGGTCGGCAGCCTCGCGGGCGGAGGGCTGCAGAAGCGCGCCTCGAGGATGCTGGCGGAAGGATCCGTGATCGTCAGCCCGCAGCCGCCGCAAGGAAGCATTCTGGACGTGGCGCCGGAGGGTTGTCCGCACCCGGTGCTGCGCGCCGGCTACGCCGTGGCAGTCCCGATCCCATGGCCGGAGAAACCATGACCCGGTACCGCCTGACAGTGCTGACCCCGCTGCTCGCCGGCGATGGACAGAAGCTGGCGCCGATCGACTACATGGTCTGGAAAGACCAGGTGAACGTGCTCGACCAGCGGCGGATCTTCCAGTTGCTGGCGAAGGGTCCGCGGCTGGAGACCTATCTGAACCAGATCCGGCGCGCCGAGAAGCTCGACTTCGCCTCCTGGGGCGGCTATGCGCAGAACTACGCGAGCCGCCGCATCCCCTTCGAACACCCCTCGTCAGCCGCCTACTACGCCCGTGCCGCGGCCGAGCACCTCTTCATTCCGACCTTCGCGTCTCTGTCTTCCGGGGGCATCTACGTTCCCGGCAGCGTGCTGAAGGGCGCCTTGCGCCGGGCCATCGTTCTGGGGCTGGCCACGGAGCAGAGCTGGCGTGCGGTGCTGGACGGGATCCAGAGGTCGGACCGCGCGCCCCGGCGGCCCGCCGCTCTGCTGGAGCAGGTGTTGCTTGGAGCGCCCGGCGCAGACCGTCTGCGCGCGCTCCAGATTTCGGATTCCGCCCCTCAGCCACCCGGCGGAGTGACGCGGATTTTCCTGCTGCGGACGGCAACGCTGGTGCAGCGCGGCGGGAGGCTGGAGCTGGGCTGGAAGATGAGCCCGCGGGGCGCCGTGGAGGCGCGCCGCCCGGGCGACTCCACGCCCCACTTTGCCGAGATGGCAGTGCCGGGTGCGGCCTTCGAGGGCACGTTGGGCACCGCGAGCGTGGCGCGGCAGGAGAAGTCGGTGCAAGCGCTGGGATGGAACGGCCAACCGATGGACTGGCCTGCCGCGTTTGCCGCTGCCAATCAGGCGGCGGCGCAGCTGCTGGAGCTGCACCGCCACTACGCGGAGGCCACGGGGCTGCGCGGAGTGGCAGAATCCATGGCGCGGCTGGAGCGGCGGCTGGCCGTCATCCGCGAGCAAAACCGGTCCTGCCTCTTGTGCCTGGGATGGGGCACGGGGTTGCTCGCGAAATCCGCCAGCCTGGAGACCGCCAGAGGTCCCTACCGCGAGCTGCTGGCGGCGCTGCCCGTGTACCGGGACGCTTTGCGGACCGGACTGCCCTTCCCCAAGACGCGGCAGGTCGTGTTTCTGAACGATCAGCCCGCCACGCTTCCGGGCTGGGCCGAACTCGCCATCGAAGAGTGAAATCCGCCCGGCGGCCTATCGCCTTGTGCGTGGCCCGCCGATGTGGAATGGTAGAATGGCCGGAGTGAGCCGCCTGGCGACCGGCGGCGCCCATCCGGGGATGCGGGAGGAGCATGTATAACGCATTTTTCGGATTTCGGGAAAATCCGTTCAACCTCAGCCCGGATCCCGCATTCCTGTACCGGAGCCCGCAGCACGAGGAAGCGCTGGCCAACCTCGTCTACGGCGTGCATGGCCGCAAGGGATTCATCGTCCTGACGGGCGAAGTGGGCACGGGGAAAACCACGCTGCTCGAATGCCTGCGGGACGAACTGGACGCCCACGGCATCGAATTCGCCTACATTTTCAACTCCCGCATCACTCCGGAACAGTTTTTCGAGATGATCGCCTACGATCTCGACCTGCGGTGCGACCGCAAGTCGAAAACCGAGGTGCTGTTCGCGCTGAACCAGCTGCTGATTGAAGAAGCCACGGCAGGGCGCACCACGGTGCTGATCGTGGACGAGGCCCATAACCTCGAATGGGACGTGCTGGAAGAAATCCGGCTGCTGACGAACCTCGAGAATCCCAAGCTCGGCAAGCTGCTCCAGATCATCCTTTCCGGTCAGCCGGAGCTCGACCGAAAGCTGGAAGCGCCCCAGCTGCGCCAACTGAAGCAGCGGATCGTCCTGCGCTGCTCGCTCTCGCCGCTCACATTCGAGCAGACCATCGAGTACATTCAGACGCGCCTTGCCCGGGCGGGCATGCCGGAGCAGAAAGTTTTTCCGCCGGATGTGCTCCGCGAAATACACGTCCGCAGCCAGGGGATCCCCCGCGTCATCAACTCGCTTTGCGACAACCTGCTGTTGACGGCGTTCGCACTCGAGTCGAAGATTACCAGCGTGGAAATGCTGGACGAAGTTTGCCTGGATATGCGGCTCTCTTGGCCGGGCATGCCGCGCCATTTCCGGGCGAGAATTGCCCCTCCAGTGGACGAGCCCTCCCTGTTTCCCACCGAAAATTGATCCCGGGTCGATCAGCGCGGCGGGTCCACCGGCGCCGCCGGCGGGCGAAGCCCCGTGAAGAGACGCCCGGGCAGTGGATGCCCTGAGGGTCGCTTGACCCGCGCCGTGCCTGTGCGAATCCGGATCATCCGCCGGTCCGAAATCCCGGCTTCGAGTTTCGTGAAAAAGCGAGCCAATTTCCGGGATTGCCTCAGTTAATCCCAGTAGGCCGAGCGGTCGGAATTTTCCTAGCTCGATTGGGGACTGCACGGAATTAGCCTCAGGTGTAGATCTTAGGCCCGGCTGAAGGGAAGGTGTCTGCCTTCTTTGGAAGCCGGGTCTCTCGGAAGGTGCAACGTATGAGGACAACGCTTTTGCTGGTTGCCCTTGTTTGTGTTGCCACGGTTCTGACGGCTTCCGCAGCCGTGCTCCCGTCGAGCAGCACTGTATCCATTCGTCCCGGCAAGCCCCCCGATCCGCTCGGTGGCGACTTGTCGATTCGCCCCGGTCCGCCCCCCGATCCGCTCGGTGGCGACCTGTCGATTCGTCCCGGTCCGCCCCCCGATCCGCTCGGTGGCGACCTGTCGATTCGTCCCGGTCCGCCTCCCGACCCGCTCGGCGGCGACCTGTCGATTCGTCCCGGTCCGCCCCCCGATCCGCTCGGCGGCGACCTGATGTGATCGCCAAGGTCGTCTGGCGTCCCGGAAGACGGGATGGCTGAGGAAGGCAGGATCTGCCAGCCCTCGGTTGTCCCTTCTTGATACATCCAATCTGAACGCATGGCCCGGAGGCGGCAACGCCTCCGGGCCTTTGTGTTTCTGCCAGACCCCGAGCGTCTGCATCATTCCAAAAAAAGAAAAAATGGGCGCTGCGGTTGCAGGGCGGAGCGTTCTCGAGGCGCGTTCCGGCAAAGGCGCCTGTCGTTCGATCGAGTTGGGGCGGAAGGCGCTGCAGGGGAGCGGGATTCCTTCGGTTCGGGCGCAGATCCGGCGTGCGATGCCGGAGTGCCGGGAGGGCAGCTCTGTACTGCGTGGATCCGGTTGCGCGGCGAAGAACGGCAGGCGTAATCCCCGCCCGCTGTTCTGTCGTCTTGAGGGTAGGATGAGTTCCATGGCAGAGCCGCTCGCCGCTGCGGGCGCAGCAACCCGGCCTTCGGACTTCACCGGCTGGATGCTGGCCGAGCAGGCGAGAATTTTCCGGCTTTGTCAGCGGATGTTGGGTGACAGCGACGAGGCAGGTTCCGCCACGCAGGATGTGTTTCTGAAAGCCTATCAGGCGTGGGAGCGGACAGCGGCGGATCTCGACGACCCTTCCAAATGGGTGACGCGGATTGCCGTAAACACTTGCCTGGACCGGCTCCGTTCTCGCCGCTGGCAATTCTGGCGGAAGCGCCCGGACGGACCGGACGAGGAGCTGATCCTCGCCATGGCCCCGGCGCGCGAGCCGGACGGCGAGGCGCGGGTGTTCGCCCGCGAGATCGGCAAGCGGCTTGCGGAAGCGCTCGAGCGGCTGTCGCCGCGGCAGAGAGCTGTGTTCACTTTGCGGCATTTTGAAAACCTGGCTCTGGAGGAAATCGCGGCGCAGCTCGGGCTGGACGTTGGCACAGTGAAGGCCCATCTGGCTCGCGCAGTCTCCCGGCTGCGGGAGGAATTGAAGGACTTGTACGGAATGAGAGAGGGAGGTGGCGCATGAGCGAAGCGTGCCGGCATCTGGATGACGAGCGGCTCCTGATTGCGCTGTACGGCGCCGGGAAAGAAGAGGACTCCGCGCATCTGCAAGCATGTCCGGAATGCGCCGCGCGGCTGCGAAGGCTGGAAGGCAGGCGCGCCGCTTGGCTCTCGGCGCCTGCGCCTGCGCCGGATGCCTCCCGGCTGCGCGCCCAGAGGGAAGCCGTGTTCCGGCAAATCGAAAGAAGCCGCCGCCCGCTTTGGGTGGCGGTCCGGGCAGGCGCGCTGGCATGTGCGATCCTGGCGGCTGTGCTGCTTCAGCGGCCGGCTGCGCCCCCGGCGGAGATGGCTGCTGCGCCCGCCCTGAGCGACCAGCAGCTGTTCGAGGATCTTGCCACGATGATCGCCCGGGACACGCCGATGGCGGCGGAACCGCTGATGGCGCTGTTCACGCCGCAGGCAGAGATGGAGATGCAGAACCAATGATCCGGCTGATTCTTTTGCTGTTCACCGCCGGCGCCCTGTTCGCACAGGCGCCGCCGGGGTTCTTCAACTGGTGGGACTCCCCCATCGCCAACGACCTGAACCTGTCGGAGGACCAGAAGCGGCAGATCCGGTCGATCGTGCAGGAATACCGTGACCGGCTCATCGACCAGCGCGCTGCCGTCCAGAAGGCAGAATTGCAGTTTGCCGACCTGTTTGCCGAGCCGTCGCCGAATCCCGCCCGCGTGGATACGGTGATCGAACAGCTCGCGGCCGCCCGCGCGGACCTGACGCGCACCATGTCCCGGATGACGCTGCGGCTCCGTGGCGTGCTGACGCAGGAGCAGTTCCAGGAGCTGCAAAAGCGGCTGCCGAGAATGCAGCCGGGCCCGGGCATGGGTCCGCGGATGCGGGAGTTTCAGAACCGCAGGCGCCAGCAGGCTCCGCCGAAGGGGCCTGCCGTGCCCATCTAGGAACGGGCTTGCGGCGCGGTGAAGCGGCGCGTCCACGGCCTTCCACGCGCCGCTGCCGCGCCGCATTTCTACTTCGATCCCAGCCAGATTGGGACCGGGTGGCTGCAGATGCTGTCGACGCCCGGGCCGGAGACGCACACTCGCACTGCCGTCATCATCTCCGGCAGATCTTCCGGGATGACGATCCGCAGCACGTGAAGGCCCGGCAGCGGAGCCGCCTGCTTGCCCGCGGGTTGCCAGCGGTCATGCACATTGACCCAGACGGGCTCATCGGCGAGCGCGATGCCGGTGACCTCCAGAAGCGCCTCGACGCCGGGCGCCGCCGGGGCGGTCTCGCCGTTGGCCTGACCACCGGCGTTCTTCACTGCCACGATGGAGGGCGCCACGGGCAGCACGGAGATGAACAGCGGCTGGCTGGACTGGGCGCCGTTGGAAGCCACCACCGGCTGCATGCCGCGTCCCAGGGATTCGGGGATGCGGACTAACAGCTCGCCAGGCTGCACGGAGAGCACATCCGCGGGGATTCCTCCCACGGAAACCGCCGTCTCGCCCGAGAAAAAGTTGCCCTGCAATTTCAGCCAGCCGCCGCTGGCAAATGGCCCTTCGAAGCCGAAGGGAACCGTCATGGCCGCCCACAGGACAGGAGCGGGAACGGACGGCGGCGCGGGCGGTTTGGGCGGAGCGGGAGGCGGACCCTCGGTCACCGTCAGGCGGATGGGGATCACGAATTCGGCATTCTCACCCGTTGGAGAGTTCTTCTGCCGGAACACAATCTCGGCGCTGTATTCGCCCGGGGGCAGCTCTTTCGGGTTCAGCTGGTAGTGGTAACTGCCTTCGGCATAGCCCGCCGTTCCTCGCAGCAGCAGCCAATTCGCGTCCGCCGGATCCCTCAGAAACGCATCCCACTCGATGAACCATCCGCCGTCGTTCATGACGAAGATGTAGCCGTCCTTCAGTCCGCCGCCGGACTGAAGAACGAACTCGGTCGTCTCGCTGGGCACGACGAAGAGGCGGGGGAAGTAGTCTGCGTTGCAGTCGCCCTGCCACGGGCAGTCGGGCGGAGGCACGACGTCTGTGTACCGCGGGATGGGCGCGCCGCGGATGGCCCCTACGGCTTCGGAGAGCGGCGCGAGGCGCACTTCCGCCCTCGCAATGACGGTCTTGTTGGTACGGGTCGTCGGCGTGAACACCCACACCGGGATTTCCGCCATTTCGACGGCGCCCGGATCGGCTTCCATCACCTGATAGGCGACCCAAGCCTGCTCGCCCTCCACGAGGACCTCGCGCACCTCGTTCAACGGGACTGCCGCAGCCGGGGGCGGCACAGGCAGCCCGCCGGCGCCCTTTGGATCTGCTTGCGGAACCAGACCGAGAAGGAGCGGCTTGGGAGCAGGGTTGTAAACGCCGGGATCCGGGGCTGTTCCGAAAGCGCCGGAACGGGTGGGCTGGGCAGCGCGGCCGCCCACAATGGCTTGCGGGACGAGAACGCGGCTGCCGGACGGAAGGCCGGAGAGATGAATCAAAAGCCGGGTGGCATGCTCCGGCGGCCCCGGACTGGCAGCGGGCTGAAATGCGCTGGAGAAACCCTCCGTGACGCGCACAACGACGGGCCACGGCTTCCGGGCGAGCACGCTAGGCCAATCCAGAGTGTCCGGCACGGGCGGCCCTGCGCAGCACAGCGCGCCGGGCAAGACAGTCGCGTACAGCCCGGGCGCGGAGCGGGCGATCACAGTCTGATTGGACGGGAGAAAAAACGGAGCGTCGGCAACCACAGAGATGCTTGCCGTGACCCTCTCCGCCGCTTCGACGCGCAAACCTGCCACGCGCAGCGTGAGCTGGCCGCCGGCGTTCGAGGCCACCGTCACGCCCTCGAACACCACGGAATTTCCAAAGAGCCGGGGCAAGTTGGGCAGAGGCGCGGGCGTGCTTGCGGAATCAAGCCACAGCCGGATGCCGCCGGGATCGCCGCTTGCGGGGTCGACCGGGTTGGCAATGCGTCGATCCACAATCACGCTGAGCGTCATCCGCACCGTTTGACCCGGGGGCCCTGCGCACTGGAGAACGACATCCCCGGCGGGCTCCGCAAGTCCTCCCGCCGCCACCAATGCCGGGGTGCCGGAAAGAGTGCAAAGGAAAGACGCGCTGGCAGGCGAGACGGCCACCGCCAGGAGAACCACCACAGCCATCCACTTCATCACCCACCTCCTCACATTCAGGGTAACTCCGCATACAATAAACGCATTCGGTGAGAGTTCCCAGATGAGACGAGAAATAGCACTGCCACTGGTTCTGATTCTCGCTGCCGGGGTGACGGCACAGGATGCGGCTCCGGCGTGGAAAAGCCTGAAATACCGCTCCATCGGCCCTTACCGGGGCGGGCGCGTGACGGCTGTGACGGGTGTCCCAGGACAGCCGGAAGTGTTCTATTACGGCGCCACGGGCGGAGGCGTCTGGAAGACCACCGATGCCGGCAAGACGTGGCTGCCCGTGTCGGACGGTTATTTCCGCACGGGCTCGGTGGGCAGCATCGCCGTGGCGCCCTCGGATCCGAACGTCGTTTACGTCGGGATGGGCGAGGGCTGCATCCGGGGCAATGTCAGCCATGGCGATGGCGTTTGGAAATCGACGGACGCCGGACGAACCTGGAAGCATGCAGGGCTGCCGCTTTCCCGCCACATCCCGCGGATCCGCGTCCATCCGCGGAATCCGGACATCGCGTGGGCGGCTGTGCTGGGCGCCATCTTCAACGCCAGCGAGGAGCGCGGGGTCTACAAGACGACCGATGGCGGCAAGACGTGGCGCAAGGTGCTGTACCGCAATGACCGGGCGGGCGCGATCGACCTGGCTCTGGATCCCACCAATCCGAACGTGCTGTATGCCGCGTTATGGGATGTGCGGCGCACGCCCTGGTCGCTGGAATCCGGCGGTCCGGGATCCGGGCTGTTCCAGTCCACCGACGGAGGCGAGACATGGACGGAGATCACGCGGAATCCGGGGCTGCCGAAGGGGTTGATCGGAAGGATCGGCGTCAGCGTCTCGGGCGCGAGGCCGGACCGGGTCTGGGCGCAGATCGAGGCCGAAGACGGCGGGCTGTTCCGCTCCGACGACGGGGGCAAGAGCTGGCGGAAGGTGAACGACAACCGCAACCTGCGGCAGCGCGCGTGGTATTACACGCACATCCACGCCGATCCGGCCAATCCGGACCGCGTTTACGCCCAGAACGTGCAGTTCTGGCGCTCCGATGACGGCGGCGTGACGTTCCGCCCGATCGCGACGCCGCATTCGGACAATCACGATCTCTGGATCGACCCGGCGGACAACCGCCGCATGATCAACGGCGACGACGGCGGCGCCAGCGTCAGCGTGGACGGCGGCAATACGTGGACCTCGCAGGACCAGCCGACGGCGCAGTTCTACCGTGTCGCGCTGGACCGTGAATTCCCCTACAACATTTACGGCGCGCAGCAGGACAACACGACCGTGCGCATCGCCTCCCGCTCGAGCGACACCTACATCACGCGCGAGCACTGGTGGCCGGTCGGCGGCGGGGAGTCCGGATGGATCGCCCCCTCGCCGAAGGACGCGAACATCGTCTTCGCCGGCTCCTACGGCGGCTATCTCACCCGGTACGACCACCGCACGCGGCAGACGCGCGCCGTGAACGTCTGGCCCGACAATCCGATGGGCTACGGGGCGGAGGGGATGAAATACCGCTTCCAGTGGAATTTCCCGATTCTTTTCTCGCTGCACGATCCGGGCGTGCTGTATACGGCGGGGAATATTCTGTTCAAATCGACCAACGAGGGGCAGAGCTGGGAGCCGATTTCCCCCGATTTGACGCGCAATGATCCTTCGAAACTCGGCCCCTCCGGCGGCCCGATCACAAAGGACAACACGGGCGTCGAATACTACTGCACGATTTTCACCGTGGCGGAAAGCCCGCTGGTGCGCGGCCTGATCTGGGCCGGCACCGACGACGGGCTGGTGTGGGTCACCGAGGATGGCGGAAAAAACTGGAGGAACGTCACGCCACCCGCGGCGCAGATGCCGGAGTGGATCCAGATCAACTCCATCGAGGCGTCGCCCCACGATCCGAAGAAGGCCTACTTCGCCGCCACCATGTACAAGCACGGCGACTTCCGCCCGTACCTCTACCGCACCACGGACGGCGGCAAGTCCTGGACGAGAATCACGTCCGGCATCCCCGAGGACGCCTTCACGCGGGTGGTGCGCGAGGATCCGAACGTCGCGGGGCTCCTCTACGCGGGCACGGAAACGGGCATGTATGTCTCGTTCAACGACGGCGGCTCCTGGGAGTCCCTGCAATTGAATCTGCCCGTGGTTCCCATCACCGATCTCGCCGTGCACAAGGAGATGAAGGATCTGGTGGTAGCCACGCAGGGGCGTTCGTTCTGGATTCTGGACGACCTGCCCGTTCTGTACGAGTGGAAGCGGCGGGGCAACGGCTTCTTCCCTGTGGAGCCGGCGTGGAGGATGACTGCCTCCTATGCGCCGGTGCGTCCGGGCATGACCGTGGGCGAGAACCCGCCCGCAGGCGCCGTGTTCCACTTCTGGCTGGATGAGGCGCCGCAAGGAGAGGCGGTGCTGGAAATTCTGGACGCGCGCGGGAAGGTGATCCGGCGCTTCTCTTCTACTGCGAGGCCGCAGGGCGGCGAGGAGGAGCAGGAAGGCGGTCGCCGCGGGGCGCCCGCGCCGCGGTTCGCGCCTGCCAGGGGCTTCAACCGCTTCGTGTGGGACCTCCGGCACGAGGACGCGAAATCCATCCCGAACCTGATACTCTGGGCGGGCTCCGTGCGCGGACCCAAGGCGGCGCCGGGCCGGTACAAGGCGAGGTTTTCCGCCGGCAAGATCTCCTTCGAGACGGAATTCGAGATCCGCAAAGACCCGCGCCTGACGGAAATCACGCAGGAAGACCTGGAAATCCAGGAGCAATTTCTGCTGCAACTCCGCGACAAACTGACGGAGACTCACGAGGCGATCCTGAAGATCCGCGAGGTCCGCTCGCAGGTGGAGGCGTGGGGCAAGCGCGACGCCGCCCTGGAGAAGCCGGCAAAGGAGCTGGCCGCGAAGCTGACCGCGGTGGAAGAGGAGCTGTACCAGACGAAGAACCGCTCCTCGCAGGACCCGCTGAACTACCCCATCAAGCTGAACAACAAGCTGGCGGCGCTGGCCTCCATCGCCGGCAGCGCCGAAGCGCGCCCGACGGTGCAGAGCCAGCAGCTCTATGAAGAGCTCGCTTCGCGCGTCAACGCGCAGCTCCGGACGCTCGACGGGCTCCTGAAGAAGGATCTCGACGCCTTCAACCGCCTGGTGAAAGAAAAGAACCTCCCCGCCGTCGCGGTGCCGTGAACGCCGCAGGCAGGGGCGTCAGGACGCCGGCTGGAAGATCTCCTGCGCTTTGCCCGTTTCAATGCCGAGGTGGTTCAGATAGAAAGCAAGCACCTGCGGCGGGAAGCGGTCCTTGAGCGCCTCGTAAGCGCGCTGCTGCCAGCCTTCGGAAAGGTGGGATCCCACGTCGGCGTCCTTGGCGAAAAAGCCGTCCTGATGGGGGACGCCGAGCAGATCGAGCGTGGCGATGATCATGTCGAGATGGCAGACGAGCACTGCCTGCGCCAGATCCGCAGCGAGATCCTCGTCCCCCTGCGCAAGCCGCTCCCAGAGCCGCGGGGCCGCCTTGCGCAGCGTTTCGCTATTGAGCTTGTGCAGGTGCGTGCGCACCTTGAGCGGTTCGTACAACTGATAGGTCTTCAGACGGCTGATGGAGACGCGGCGCAACAGATCGGCGAACCCCTGCTCGCCTTGCGCCAGAAAAGCGTCGCTCAACTTCATGACAGTGAAAGGGTAGCACGGGGCGGCCAGCCTGCGGCGCCAGTCTTGCCGGCGATGCAGGAGTCCGGAACAGGAACCGCTTGCGGCGCCGTTCCCGGAGGCAACCGAGCGGCAGGCAGGATCCGCGCCTCAGGGGACGGAGGCGGTGGTAGAAGATCCCGGGCCGGTTCCGTCTGACCGAGGGTCAAGCCTCGGCGGACCTCAAGACTCCGTGCCTGATAGGGGCTCGTTGCCCGCCGGAACAGGCAGCCGCGCCCGGGCGCCGGACCGCCCGACCGGCACGGTCCATTGCGGATTCCGCCGGCGCCGAAGCGAATCCGGCTTGCTATACTACGCTGAACCAACGATGCCGCCGAAATCTCCGGTGAATCCACCGCAAGGATCCGGCTCCTTCCAACCGGCTGGCCGGGGCGCCACATTCTGGATCCTTCTGGCGGCCATTCTCGCCGCGCAACTGTGGCCCCTCTGGGCGGTTCCCTTCTTCCCTTCCGTGGACGGGCCGTTGCACATTTACAATGCCAGCGTTCTGCTCTGGCATGCGAAGTGGGAGGCCGTCCGGGAATATTTCGACCTGCATTTTTCTCTTGCAGGAAATCTGGGAGGCCAGTTTCTCCTGGCTGGACTGATGAGTTTTCTGAAGCCTTTGACGGCCGAGAAACTTGTCGTGACCCTCATCCTGGCCCTCTACGCGCTCTCTGCGTGGTTCCTGCCGCGGGTGTTTCGTTCCGGTGCGCCGGAGACAGGGCTGTGGGTGGTCCTGCTGGCGCCGGGGGAGCTTCTCTTCATGGGCTTCTGGAACTTTTGCCTGGCCACAGGAGTTTTGCTGGCGACGGCGGCGCTCGTGGCGCATGCCGCCGGGAGGCAGGGGCGGCTGTGGGTCGCGGGGGTCGCGCTCCTGAGCGGCGCCATTTATTTCTCGCACTCGGTGGCATGGGCTGCCACCGTGGCCACGGCGCTCCTTTCGCTGATCTGGCTCTGGTGGCTGAAACAGCGGAGCGAGCCTCGCGCACGATGGAGGGAGGATGCCCGGCGGATGGGGTCACTCGCAGCAGCACTCTGCTGGCCGCTGGTCATTCTGGCATATTATTTGCTGACTTCGGAAAAAATGGCGGTCGAAATGGATCAGCCCTTCCGGATGAAAGCATGGACATTTTACAGCGGAGCTTTTCTGGGGATGAATCCCCCGGCGAGGATGTTGCGGCTCCTGTTCATGTGCCATCTGGCGGCCATGTCGGCGCTGGCGGTGTTTCTTCGCTGGCGCCGCAGGGCCGGTCCGGCGCCTTCGGATTTCCTGCTGCTGGCATCAGGCTTGTTCCTTCTGGCGACCCTGTTCGCGCCGGATCAGCTGGCATCCGGGGCCTATTTCACCACGAGGTATGCCTTGCTGGCGGCGCTGGCGCTCATGGGCTGGCTCGGATGCCAACCCTGGCCGGGATGGGCGCGCGCCGCATCCGTGCTGGGCCTGATGGCGGCCGTGTTGTTGCAGGCGCGAGCCAACTGGATCGAAGTGAGCCGGTGGCAGCCGGCGATCCGTGAGCTGGCAGCTCTGGGCGCCCGGATCCCGGAGGGCAGCGTCGTGTTGCCTGTGCTCGCCAACAGGGATCGATCCGGCACCATCGATCCGTTGCTCCACGCGGCCGGCTACTGGTCCCCGAAGGACTTCGTCTATCTTCGCAATCATCAGGGGCTCAAGCCCCATTTCTGTGTGGCATTCAAGCCCGGCTACTCGCCGGAGACAGCGCTGGGCGAGCCGAAGGAGCTGGATCTGGCTCCGGCCAGGTTTTCGATTGACCGGTACGAGGCGCTCCGGAAGGGCCGCGTGGACCGGGTGATCGTCTACGGGCCGTTCCCGGAGAGGATTGCGGCAGACCTTCCGCAGCAGGCGTGGGATCCGGAAGGCACGTTCGAGCTCGAGGCGGTGAGCCAGCCGGGAGGCTACGCGTGGATCTACCGCCGGCGGGCGAACAGCGGCGCGCCGTGAGAGCCCCTGCGCCGCCCGCTGGCCGGACGGAAAATCTGGAGGACGCCTCTCTCCCGCTGCAGCTGGCAGTCATGGGACGGCGGGCACGGACGGAAACCCGCGCCCGCGGTCCTGTCACTTCTTCGGCGCAGCGGTCTTGGCGGGAGCGCCCTTCTTTGCGGCGGGCTTCGCGGGCGGAGTCAGGACGATACCTCCTTCCGGGACAGGACCGACGCGCTCGATGCTCACCCTGGTCATGACGACCGGCGTGAGCGGCTTGTCATTGGCGTTGCGGGGAACGCGCGCGATCTTGCCCACCAGCTCCTGGCCTTCCACCACCTGGCCAAAGATGGTGTGCTTGCCGTTCAGGTGCGGCGTGGGAACTTCCGTGATGAAGAACTGGCAGGAGCCGGTGTTCGGCCCGGCGTTGGCCATGGCAAGGCGTCCGGGGATGTCGAACTTGAGGGTCGGATGGAACTCGTCCTTGATCACGTCGGTGCCTCCGGTGCCATTGCCGAGCGGATCACCGCCCTGGATCATGAATCCCGGAATCACGCGGTGGAACGTGAGGCCGTTGTAGAGCGGGCGCCGGACGCGCGCGCCGGTCTTCGGGTCGGTCCAGGCTTTGCGCCCAAGGGCGAGATCAACGAAGTTGCGGACCGTGACGGGGGATTCCATTTCGTACAGCTTGAGAACAATCTTGCCAAGCGGCTCCTTGCCGTGCGCCACTTCAATGGTGGCGTAGAGACCGTTTTCCCGGGCGGGAGCTCCTTCGGCAGGCTGCGTCTGCCCGGCAGCCACAGCCAGCGAAAGCAAAGCGGCGGAGACAATCAGGCCAATCTGCTTCATGGTGACAGCATAGCGCGGCCCTGAACGGGCGGTGGTAGGATCGAAACATGAAAAAAGAGACGATTCTCTCCTCGATCATCGAAATCGGCATCGTGCCGGTGGTGCGGGCGCCGTCGGCCGAGGGCGCCTACAAGGCGATCGAGGCGATTTACCGGGGAGGCATCCGGGCAGCCGAAGTCACCATGACGGTGCCCGGTGCGGTGAAGGTTCTGGAAAAGCTGGCCGACGAGTTCGGCGACCGCATGGTGCTCGGCGCAGGCACGGTGCTGGATGCGGAGACCTGCCGGATCTGCATGCTGGCAGGAGCGCAGTTTTTTGTGACGCCGGCGCTCAACCCGAAGACGATCGAGATGGCGCGCCGTTATTCGAAGCCGATCATGCCCGGCGCGCTGACCCCGACCGAGGTGCTGGCGGCGTGGGAGGCGGGCGCCGACATCGTGAAGGTCTTCCCGTGTGACAACGTCGGCGGCGCAAAATATATCAAAGCCCTGAAGGGGCCTTTCCCGCAGATCGAGCTGATCCCGACGGGCGGGGTCAGCCTGGCCACAGCCGGCGACTTTCTGAAAGCGGGCGCGTGCGCCGTCGCCGTGGGCGGCGAGCTCGTGGACGCGAAGACCATCAAAGAAGGCCGGTTCGAGGTGTTCGAGGAGAGGGCGCGTCAGTTCCTGGAAGTGATCCGGAAGGCGCGCGAAGAAATGAAGGGCGCCTGAGGGCGCTCTGCTAAAATCAGGGAGTCCATGGCGATCAGTCAGGATCTTCTCGACATTCTGGTGTGTCCGGCCTGCAAGGAGCCCGTGCAGCTGACCGAGGACCAGCAGGGGCTGAAATGCCCCAAGTGCCGCCGCGTGTATCCGATCCGGGAAGACATCCCGGTGATGCTGGTGAGCGAGGCGACGATCGAAGAGTAGCCCTCCGCATGGCGCCTGCGCTCGACAACCTGGGCCCGGGGGCGCGGGTGCTGCTGGTGCGCCTGCGGTCTCTGGGCGACTGCGTGTTGACGACGCCTGCCCTTGAGCTTCTGCACGCCTTCCGCCCGGACTTGCAGGTGGCCGTGGTGGTGGAGCCGCGCTTCGCGGCGGTCTTTGAGCATCATCCTGCGGTGGATGCGATTCTGGAGCCCCTGGCGGCGCGGATCCGCGCCTGGCGACCCGAGCTGGCAGTCAATCTGCACGGCGGAACGCGCTCCGCGTGGCTGACGCTTTCGAGCAGGGCGCGCGTGCGCGCCGGGTTCGGACACCACCGCTTCGCCTGGTCCTACCACGTGCGCATACCGCGGGCGCAGGAGATCCTGGGCGAGGAACGGGTGGTCCACACGGCGGAACATTTGGCGTCGGCCCTGTTTTATCTGGGCGTGCCCCGCACGGAGATCCCGAAGGCGCGGCTGTACGGCGCCGAGCCGCCGCGCCGCGCGCCCTATGCCGTGCTCCACCCCTTCGCAGCGGCTGAAGACAAGCGCTGGCCGGCGGAACGGTTCGTGGAGCTGGGCCGCCATTTCCGGCGCGCGCACGGGTTGGACGTGGTGGTGCTGGGCGCGGCCGGGGACGATTTCTCGCCCTTTGCAGAGTTCGGGAGGATCGAGGGCGCGCCGCTCGGCGAGGTGAAGGGATGGATCGCCGGCGCCAGGATCTTCGTCGGCAACGACAGCGGGCCCGCGCATATGGCAGCCGCGCTGGGCGTTCCGGCGGTGGTGCTGTTCGGCAGGTCGGACCCGCGCATCTGGGGGCCGTGGCGCGCCGAGGCAGCAGTGGCGCTGCACGCCCCGGAGGGCCTGGAGGCCATTCCCGTGGAGCGCGTGGCAGAGGCAGCCGAAGGGTTGAGGGCGCGCACATGGTAAGGGAAACGTGGCGGCTGCTGGGCTATGCGCGGCGCTACACGCCCGTGCTGGCTGTGGCGGTGATCCTGATGATGATCTCCGGCGCCGGGCGCGCCATGCTGCCGGTGCTGCTGAAGCCGGTGTTCGACCGCGTGCTGGAGCCAAGCTCCCCGGAGGCGCGCGTGGCGCTGCCGGTGCCGAAGTGGACGGGCGTGGAGCTCTACCTGGACCAGCTGATTCCCTTCCCTGTTCACAACGTATGGACCATGGTGGCGATCGCGATCCTGATGGTCTTCTTCATCAAGGGGATCGCGGACTACCTGGGGAACTATCTCATCAGCTACGCGGGCCTGGGCGCGGTCACGGATCTCCGGCAGAAGACCTTCGACAAGGTGATCCGCGAGGAGCATGCGTTTTTCAGCTCGCAGTCGACGGGGCGGCTGATGTCGTCGATCCTGAGCGACATCGAAAAGATCCAGCTGGCGGTGTCGCAGATGCTCGCCGACTGGTTCCGGCAGACGTTCGCGGCAGCGGGCATGTGCTACGTGCTGGTGCAGAACGACTGGAAGCTGGCGCTCGTGTCGCTGACCGTGCTGCCGTTCGTGCTGCTGCCCACGGCGCGCCTGGGCAAGCGGATCCGCCGAAGCACCCGGAAGGCGCAGGACGAGGCCGCGGCCATGAGCGAGATTCTGCAAGAGGGTTTTAGCGGGCACGCGGTGGTGAAAAGCTTCACAGCGGAGGCGGCGGAAAGCGCCAAGTTCCGGCGCGCGGCGCAGCGGTTCCGGCAGGCGAGCCTGAAGTACATTGCCATGCAGGGGCTGCCTTCGCCGATCATCGAGTTCTTCGGCGCCGTCACGATCGTCGGGCTGCTGACTTACGCGCGGGAGCAGATCAAGGCCGGGCAGATGACCACGGGCGATTTCATGTCGTTCGTGACGGCGCTGCTGCTCCTGTACGAGCCGGTGAAGCGGCTGGCCGGGATCCACAACATCTTCCAGCAGGCGGCGGGCGCCAGCCAGCGGGTGTTCGAATACCTGGACCGCAAGCCGCTGGTCGAGGAGCGCCCCGGCGCGCGGGAGTTGACCGGGCTGCGGGAGGCCATCGAGTTCGACCATGTGAGCTTCCAATATCCGGACGCGCAGAACGGCGCGGCGCTGCAGGACGTCACGCTGCGGGTCGAAAAAGGGGAGGTGGCGGCGGTGGTCGGCCCGAGCGGTGCGGGGAAGACCACGCTCGCGGCGCTGCTGGTGCGCTTCTATGATCCGACGGAGGGGGCGGTGCGGATCGATGGCACCGACATCCGCGAGTTCACGCTGAAGTCGCTGCGGCGGCAGATCGCGATGGTCGGGCAGGAGACGTTCCTGTTCAACGATACTGTGGAGGCCAACATCCGCTACGGGCGTCCGGATGCGACGCGCGAGGAGGTGGAGGAGGCAGCCCGGGCGGCAATGGCGCACGATTTCATCTGCGAGCTGCCGCAAGGCTACGACACCGTGGTGGGAGAACGGGGCGCAAAGCTGAGCGGCGGGCAGCGGCAAAGGATCGCCATCGCCCGGGCGCTGCTGAAGAACGCGCCGATCCTGGTGCTGGACGAGGCAACCTCGCAGCTCGATACGGAGAGCGAGGCTCTGGTGCAGCGGGCGCTGGCGAACCTGATGGCGAACCGGACGGTGATCGTGATCGCGCACCGGCTGTCGACGATCCGCCGGGCGGACCGGATTTTCGTGCTGTGCGAGGGGCGGGTGACGGAGACGGGCACGCATGCGGAGTTGATCGAGCAGGGCGGCATCTATCAGCGGCTGCACGAGCTGCAGTCAGTCGACTGGGAGCACTGAGCAGTGAGTTTGAAGAGCATGACGGGCTATGCGCGCGCCCGGCGTTCGAACGAGCTCGGCGAGGTGGTGGCGACTGTCCGGAGCGTCAATCACCGCGGGCTGGACCTGCACATTCACACCGATGAGAGCCTGGAGCCGTTCGAGCCGGCGCTGCGGGCGGCGGCGAAGCGCCATGTGAAGCGGGGGCACCTGAGCCTGCGCGTGAAGTTCACGCCGGCGCACGCAGGGGCGGGCGCGGCGCTGAACCGGCCGCTGTTTGAAGCGTATCTGAAAGCGGTGGAAGAAGCCCGGCGCGAGTACGGCGTGGAAGGGGAGCCACGCCTGGACACCGCGCTGCTCATCCCCGGCATGCTCTCGCAGGCGGCGGAGGAGGAAACGCCGGAGGGGCTGGAGGCGCTCGTGTTGGAGACCGCGGAGGAGGCGCTGACCGCCCTGGACGAGTTCCGGGCGCGCGAGGGCGCGGATCTGAAGCGGATCATCCGGGAACTGAACGATGCCATCCGCCGGGATGTCGAGGCGGTGGAGGCGTGCCGGCTGCCCGCCATGGAGCACTACCGCGCGCGGCTGGAGCAGCGTCTGAAAGATCTGACCGGGGGTATGGAGCTGGACGCGCAACGGCTGGCGCAGGAGGCGGCGATCCTCGCCGACAAGTCCGACATCGCCGAGGAGGTGGGGCGGCTGAAGGTGCATACGCAGGAGCTGGATGCGATGCTGGAAGCTGGCGGGGAGGCGGGCAAGAAGCTGGATTTCCTGATGCAGGAGATGAGCCGCGAGACGAACACAATCCTGTCGAAGACGGGCGGGGCGGGCGAGTTCGGGCTGCGCGTGACGTCGCTGGCGCTGGAGATCAAGGCAAACATCGAGCGAATCCGGGAACAGGCGCTGAATCTGGAATGAGTCAGGTATTCATCATCTCCGCCCCTTCGGGCTCGGGCAAGTCGACGCTGGTCAACAGCCTGCTGGAACACGAACCGGGGCTGGTGTTTTCCGTCAGCTACACGACGCGCGCGCCGCGGGGGCAGGAGCAGGACGGGCGCGAGTATCATTTCGTGTCCCGCGAAGAGTTCCGGCGGATGATCGACGCCGGCGAATTCATCGAATGGGCGCAGGTTTTCGAGGACTACTACGGCACGCACCGCCGGTACGTGGATCAGGGGCTTGCCGAGGGGCGCGACGTCGTGCTCGACATCGACGTGCAGGGTGCGCGACAATTGAAAGAAAAGCTCCCGGACGCCGTCAGCATCTTCATCCTGGCGCCCTCGCGCGCAGAACTGGAGAAGCGGTTGCACGCGCGCGGCGACGTCAGCGAGGATGTCATCCGGAGACGGCTGGCCAAAGCGGCCGGGGAGATCCGGGAGTTCGGCCGGTACGATTACGTGCTGGTGAACGACGACCTGCAGGCGGCCTCCGAGCGCCTGCTGTGGATTGTGAGGACCTCGCGGCTGCGCGCGTCGAACGCGGAAGTGCAGGCGCGAGTCCGGCAGATTCTGGCGACATTCGAGCAGGAAGAGAGAACGACATGAGCGAGAACACGCGGCGGCCCATCAACGTGATTCCGGACGATCCGGAGCAGAGCGTGTACCGGTTCATCATCGTGGCAGCCAAGCGGGCGCGGCAGCTGCAGAGCGGGCAGCGCCCCCTGCTGCCCGGCACCATCAAGAAGCCGACGGTGATGGCCATGGAGGAAGTGCGGCGGGGGCTGATCCAGTACTGGGACCCGGCGACACAGAAGCAGGAGCAGAACGAGTCCGGCGAGCAGTTCTGACCCGGAGCCCGCGATGGCTGCATGGCGCGCGGTAGTGGGCGTGGGCGGCGGAGTGGCCGCCTACAAGGCGGCGGAACTCGTGCGCGCCCTGGCGCGCCGGGGCATCCAGCCGCAGGTGGTGATGACCGCAGCCGCGCAGGAATTCATCCGGCCTCTGACTTTCGCGGCGCTGACCGGCCGGAAGGTGATCACGTCGCTGTTCGGCTCCACGCCGGAAGAGGTATTGTCCTCCAGCGTCGAGCACATCGGCGTGGCGCGAGAGAACGACCTGCTGGTGGTAGCGCCGGCGACCGCGGATCTTCTGGCGAAGTTCGCCAACGGGATTGCGGACGACTTTTTGTCGACGCTGTACCTTGCCTTCGAGCGGCAGGTCCTGCTGGCGCCCTCGATGAACACCTCCATGTGGCGCCATGCCGCGACGCAGGCCAATGTGGCCAGGCTGCGCGCGCGCGGGCACGTGGTGATGGAGCCCGAGGAGGGAGAGCTGGCCTGCGGCGAGACGGGCGCCGGGCGGCTGCCGGAACCGGAGCGGATCGCCGAAGAGGCCCACTATCTGCTGGCGCGCCGGCATGACCTTGAAGGCGAGACGGTGCTCGTAACAGCAGGCCCGACTCGCGAGCCGATCGATCCGGTGCGATTCCTGTCGAACCGTTCCAGCGGCAAGATGGGCTACGCGCTGGCGGAGGCCGCGGCGTGGCGCGGCGCGAAGGTAATCCTGGTGAGCGGCCCGGTGGATCTGACGCCCCCGCTTCATGTAGAGACGGTGCGCGTGGAGACAGCCCGCGAGATGCGGGATGCCGTGATGTCGCGCCTGCCGGAGTGCACGATCGTCATCAAGAGCGCCGCAGTGGCCGACTACCATGTGGCGCAGGTGCCTGCGCAGAAGCTGAAGAAGACCGCCACGCGGCTGTCCCTGGAACTGGATCCGACGCCCGATATCCTCGCCGAGGCGGGCGCCGAGATCGAACGCGCGCAGCGCGGGCAGCTGCTCATCGGCTTCGCCGCCGAAACCGAAAATGTGGTCGCCGAGGCGAAGCGGAAGCTGAAGGCGAAGCGCTGCCACATGGTGGTGGCCAACAACGTGGCCGCCGAGGGGCTGGGCTTCGAAAGCGACGAGAACGAAGTGACTCTGGTGACGCAGGCGGGCGAAGTGATCGAACTCGAGCGGGCGAGAAAGCGCGAGCTGGCGGACCGCATCCTGGACGAGGCGCTGCGCCTGCGGCTGGCTCTGTACAGCCGGAGCTGAGGGCGGGATGGACACGCGCGAGCTGCGGCGGTGGCTGGAGTTCTACCGCGATCTGGGAGTCGACACGCTCTTTCTGGACCCGGGCCGGTGCGCGGCGGCTGCGGAGCGCCGGGCGCCGGAAGAACCGCAGCCGGATTTGACTCCCGCCGCGATGCCTGTGCAGCCGCGCCCGGCCCCGGCGCCCGCCCGCATGGCCGCCGGAAGCCCGCCGGCTGCGCCCGCGGCGCCGAAGTCTGCCCCGGCGCTGGTTCCGCTGTTTGATCCCGGACCGGAAGGGGACACGCTGGAGCGCATCGTGGCCGACATCGGCGATTGCCGCCGCTGCCGGCTGTGCGAAGGGCGGACCAAAATCGTTTTCGGCAGCGGGAATCCCCGCGCCCGGCTCGTGTTCGTCGGCGAAGGGCCGGGCGAGGAAGAAGACCTGCAGGGGCTGCCGTTCGTCGGCCGTGCGGGACAACTGCTGACGCAGATGATCAACAATACCGCGGCCAAGGAGGGGATGAGCATCCGCCGCGAGGATGTCTATATCTGCAATGTGGTGAAATGCCGGCCGCCGAAGAACCGCACGCCGGAGCCGGACGAAATGGAGATCTGCGGGCAGTTCCTGTTCCGGCAGCTGAATGTGATCCGGCCGCGGGCGATCTGCGCGCTGGGCGCAACGGCCGCCAGGGCGCTGCTGGGCGCCAAAGAGGGCATCACCAAACTGCGCGGACGCTGGCACATGTGGCGGGACATCCCGGTGATGCCGACCTACCATCCCTCCTACCTTCTGCGGCCGTACAATCAGAACGCCAAGCGGGAGGCGTGGGAAGACCTGAAGAAGGTGCTGCACTATGTCTACGACGAGCCGCCGCGGCCTCTTTCTGACTTTTGAAGGACTGGACGGCAGCGGCAAGACCACGCAGATGCGGCGGCTGGCGGCCCGTCTGCGGGCGGCAGGAGAGGACGTGGTGGAGCTGGCCGAGCCGGGCACGACGGAAATCGGGAAGAAAATCCGCTCAATTTTGCTGGATCCAGCCCACGAAATACTTTCTCCGGTGGCGGAAATGCTTCTGTATTTCGCCGCCCGGGCGCAGACCGTGGACGAGATTCTGAAGCCCTCGCTGGACCGGGGAGCGACGGTGCTGGCCGACCGCTGGACGGATTCCACGCGGGCCTATCAGGGCTTCGGGCGCCAGCTGGGGCTGGAATGGATCGATGCCGTGGACCGGATTGCCTGTCGCGGGATCGAGCCGGACCTGACTCTGCTGGTGGAGATCAGCGTCGACGACGGTTTGATGCGCGCCCGGGCGCGGAACGCGGGGGAAGCCGCCCGGGAGACGCGGATGGACGAGCAAAGCCGCGCCTTCTACGAACGCGTGGCGGAGGGCTACCGGAGGCTGGCAGAGCGCTGCCCGCGGATCGTCGCCGTGGACGGAAGGGGCGGCGAGGAGGAAGTCGAGGCGCGCGTGTGGAGCGTTGTGGAGGAGTTCCGGAGGCGTCGTGTTTAGGAATTTCTTCGGCAACCGGACTGTGGCGGAGTCGCTCGAGCGGATGATCGACAGCGGACGCGTGGCGCAGACGCTGCTGCTGGCCGGCCCGCAGGGCGTGGGGAAAGCCACGCTGGTCCGCAGATTCGCGGCACGGCTGCTGGCCGGGGGCAATGAAACGGAAGAGGCGGAGATTGCGGAAAAGATCGAAAAAGATGACCTGAGCCTCCCCGAAAACCGGAAAATTCTGGAAGAGCGCGAAAAATGGACGAGCGAAAAGCGGGCGGAAGAGCCGTTGTTTTTCGCCAGCCATCCGGACTTCGTCACGCTCTGCCCGGAGGGTCCGCTGCGGCAGATCTCCATCCAGCAGATGCGGCTGGCGCGCAGCCGCGCGCAGTTGCGCCCGGTGAAAGGGCGGTGGCGGGTCTTTCTGATCGATCAGATGGACCGCGCCGGGGCTCAGGCGGCGGACGCACTCCTGAAGACTCTGGAGGAGCCGCCCGAGCACCTGGTGCTGGCAATGACGGCGGAGAACCCTTACGAATTGCCTCCTACCATCCGGTCCCGGTCCGTGATCTTCTGGATGGCGCCGCTGAACGAGCAGGAGATGCAGGATGCGGCTCGCGCTCTCGGCTGGAAAGACGCGCAGCGGCGGATCGCGCTGGCGGGAGGATGCCCGGGCGTTGCGGCGACCATGGATCTGGAGGATTACCAGAAGAAGCGCGCCGTCGCTCTGGCGATGCTGGAAGCAGCGTCCGGCGCAAGCAGCTTTGCCGAGTGGGTGAAGCAGAGCCAGGGGTGGATGGCCAGCAAGACGGAGAAGCTGGGGCAGTACGTCCGGCCGCTGTACGGGCTGCTGGGGGATCTTTTGCGGTTGCACGGCGGAGATGGGCGGCTGCGGAACGAGGACGTGCGGGAGCGGCTGGAGAGGATTGCGTCCCGGGTGAATTTTGACTGGCTGCGGGAGGCGGTGAAGCTGGTGGACGAGTGGGACGGGCTCGAGCGGCGGAACGTGCAGAAGGCGGCGGCGGCCGATTATTTCGTGGTGAGGCTGGCGGGTTCAGCGAGAGCCTCGCGGTAGAGCGGATCGGGGTCGAGAACGTCGCGCCAGGCTTCGCCGAGGCGGATGCGGCCGGGCGGGCGCCACGCGGATGGCGGGACTTCCTCGATGCGGGAGACGGAATCCACGGCGAGGGCGTAGGCAGCGTCCGCGGGCGGCGGGGTTTGGGATTTGCCGGAGTCGCGGATCAGCAGCAGACAGGAGCGAGCTGATGGGGAGCGCTCCGGAAGCCCCAGAAGGGAATGCGGGAGCAGGACGGGGATGGTGCGGGATTCGAGATGGAGGGCGAAGCGCAGAGGGCCCTCCGGGCGGTGAGGTCTCAGGTCTGCGGTGCGCGTGAGGACCATGCCGCAGAGCCGGGCCGCCGGGATGGCGAAATCGCGGCCGCCGAGGCGGACGATGACGAAGCGCAGCGGGCAGGGGCCGGTGTGCGGCATGGCGGGTTTCATTCGATGGAGAGGACAGCTGCCGGATGCTCCCTGTGGATCCGGGCCGCGCCGGGATCCTTGCTGGGGGCGATGCAGAGGTGGACCTCGATGACCTCCGAATCCAGATAGAAAGGAACCACGGTCCACTTGCTGCGTCCGATGCTGCGGGTGGTGAAGTTGCGGCCGTAGATCACGGTGGGGATGGAGAGACCCATGGGCCCGAGTTCCTCTTCCAGCGCGGTCTTCACGTTGCCGAGCACCATGTTGGTGATCTCCCCGACGGCATCGAGAACTTCCTCGTTGATGGCCTCGTAAGGCTGCATCAGCAGTTGCGACGCGAGGCGCATGGCCATGGGGGCCGTGCAGGAAAACGTCCCGGATCCGGCCCAGCGGCCTGCCAGGCCGATCAACGCAAGGACCCCGTCCGACGGCGCCGGCGCCTCCTCCTTGATGAACGGCTGCCCGTCGGCAATCTCCAGGCCCAGCATCGTCGTGAACACGTCGCGCGTCGAGCTGCGGATGAAAGAGACAAGCTTCTCATGGGTCATGCGGGTTCCTCCTCTGCGGGGGTCACAACAGGCCGGCGAGCTTTTCCTTGATCTGCTCGGCGGTGAACGGCTTGCGCACGTAGCCGGAGGCGCCGAGGTTGACGGCCTCCATCACGCGCGAGCTCGAGCCCTCCGTGGTGACCATGATGACTGGCACGTCGCGCGTCGACTCCTGCGACTTCAGCGCGCCCAGCAGCGCCAGCCCGTCCATGTTCGGCATGTTGATGTCGGACAGGATCAGGCCCACCTTGGCCGTCTTCAGCTTCTCGAGCGCCTCCACGCCATCGCCGGCCTCAATGACCTGGCCCAGAGGCACGTCCGCCTGCAACAGGACGCGATGCAGGATCTTCCGGATGGCGGCCGAGTCGTCGACGATCATGACATCCACAGGCATGTGCTGCGAACCTCCCTGCTGTCTGTGGCCCTTATCGGCCGCACAGGCCGGGACATGAGAAAAATCGGCGTGCGGGGAGGAGCTGATAGGCTGTCAGAGATGGACATCCAGAAGTGGTTCCGGCTGGACGGCAGGCGGGCTTTGGTGGTGGGAGCGAGCCGCGGCATCGGGCTGGCTATCGCGGAAGCCCTGGCGCGGGCAGGGGCAGAGACGGTGCTGGCCGCCCGCAGCCTTCCGGCGTTGGAGGAAGCGTCCGCCCGGCTGCGGGCGGAGGGCTGCCGCGCGGAGGCTCTGGAACTGGACGTGGCCTCCCGCGAGTCGCGACTGCGTGCCGGCGACGTGGCAGGCAGCGTGGACATCCTGATGAACGTCTCCGGCATGAACCTGCGCAAGCCCATGACCGAGTACACGCCCGAGGAGTATGCCCGGATCGTGGAAACCAACCTCACGGGCCTGTTCGAGCTGACGCAGGCGGCCGGCCGGGGAATGATCGCGCGGCGGCGCGGCAAGGTCGTCTTCATTGGCAGCCTGACCTCGGTCCTGGGATTGCCGTTTGCGGCCGTCTACGGCACGACGAAGGCGGCGCTTGCCGGGCTCACGCGCATGCTGGCGGCGGAATGGGGCCGGTACAACATCCAGGTGAACTGCATCGCGCCGGGCTTCATCCTCACCGACCTGAACCGCGCCATGTGGCAGGCGCCCGAGATGCACGAGTGGTTGAAGGGAGGGCAGCCCATCGCGCGGCTCGGCTCGCCTGAGGAGATCGCCCCGCTGGCGGTCTTTCTGAGCGGCAGCGGATCGGACTACATCACCGGGCAGGTGATCGCCGTCGACGGCGGCTTCTCGACTACTGCAGTGTGGCCGTTCGAGCCGGGGAAGTAGGCGGCGCTCCGGAGCTCAGCGCCGCGCCAGCTGCTCGAACAGGCGCGCGGCGTCGGGGCCTGCCGTGGGGGAGGCGTAGTCCGGCAGGCTGAAGCAAAAGGGTGGGCGGCCCAAGGCGCGGCGGGCCATGTCCGCCTGCGCGACGACGCGCTCGTAGGGCGCGGGAACAGCGTGGAAGCCCGCATCCGAGGGCACAGACTCGAAGATTTCCACCACTACGTCCAGCCGCTTGCCGAGACGGGCGCGCAGGGCTTCGAGGTAAGCAGGCCATGCGGCCAGCGTCATCTTGCCTGCTCCGATCCCGTCCTGGAAGAAGACGCGCGCCAGGCGGCGGCGGGCGGCCATTTCGCGCCAGAACTCTGCCAGTTCGTGCGGGGAGCTGGCGCGGTTCGTAAACCCAGACGCCGAGAGGGGATGCACGGCGCCGGCGAGCTGATCGAGCGCTCCCGCCAATGCGCGGCGCCGGGGAGCGGGCAGCCAGTGGTCGTCATCGATCTCCTCCGGCAGGTACCAGCCGCCGAATGCGGGGTGGCGGGCCCACTGCCGGGCACTCGACGAAGAAGCAAACGATCGCGCCCGGGCAACGATGCGCCCCAGAGCCTGCGGGGCATCCTCCTCGATGCGGCGCCACCAGTCGCTCTGATAGGGCAGGCCAACGAGAAGCCGCATGCGGCGGCGCCGTGCCGCATCCAGAAGCGACGGCACGAGCGGCGCGAAGTCCACATCGTCATACCGGCACCACTGCAGCACGATCTCCTGGCAGGCGAGCGATGCCAGCGCGTCCAGAAGCGTCTCCCATTGCGCGGCAGACCACTCCAGATGGCGCGCCCACGGCTGGAGGAAAGTGCCGCGGAACAGCGCGCGGCGGGTTGGCGGCGCGAGCGATGCTGCCAAGAGCGTGCGGCGCGTGGGACGTTGCATCACGTGCTCTGGAGATCCGGGGAACCGCCTGCGGATGTTTGCCGCAGTTCGGACCCGCAGCGTTTACCGGGGCGGCTGGATCCGGATGAGTTTGTTATGGCTGTTGGCGCCCGCGACGATCTCGATCGCGGAGCGGGGAACGCCGAACTCCGAGGCAAGGAACCGGATGAGTTCCTCGTTGGCCTTGCCCCGTTCCGGCGGGGCGGCGACCTTGATTTTCCAGTCCCCGCTTTCCAGGAAGCCAGCCCACTCTGTCCTCGGACTGCGGGGAACAATGCGAACCTGAAGCGAGAGCTTTCCTTCGGCCTTCAGCCGGTCATGGAGCCGGGCGACTTCCATAGGCAATCCCTCTCTCAGCCTGCCATGCCCGCAGAGCGGCAGAACCCTGCGGCGGAGGGTGGATTCGGCCGGCCGGGAGCCGGCGCGCGATCTGCGCAAAACAGCTGATCCAACACGGCAGCAGAGGCTCGTCCGGAGCCGGGGTTTTTCAGGAATTGCCAGCCAGGCTTTTTCCGGTGAATGGAGCCATAGCGAACAGCAACCATGGTCGTCATTCCTTGGCAAACGTAACCAGTTCTCCGACGCGGAGGCGCCATCCCTCCTCCGGCTGCGGCGCCACAGCCAGGGCTGCGCCGGGGCGGCAGCGCGCATCCGGAGCGAAAAAACGCCCGAGACGCAGAATGTGGCAGGTTCCATTCTTGGGCACGGGCTGCCTCTCCAGATCCCGCCGGGAGAGGCACTCGAAGGCGAACTCGCCGATCTCCGCCGCGGAGCGGCCTTCCGGCAGCTCGAGGGCCGTACGGACCCAACCGTCGCGCTCGATGAAATTCTTGCCGATGCCCAGAGCAGAGCCGCGCCACAGATTTTCCCCGCGGAGGCGATAAAGAAGCTGGACGGCGGCATTGCGCGTTTCGGCCTGGAATTCGGCGATGAAATAGCGGCGGGGATCGGCAATTTTTTCTCCGTCGAACCAGGTATCCTGCGGGCGGATTTTCGACTCGCGCGCGATTTCCTTGCAGGCGATTTCGTAGGTGAAGGGATGCTGATCCATCACCAATTCCCGGGAGCCGCCGTCAAGGGAGACCACGGTCGGGACGAGTTGAAAGCGAAGGGGCGGAACGGCTGCGCCGGCGGGCTCGACCATGTTGTTGTCGGTGACGGGAACCAGAAGCGGGTGCAGGCCGAACCAGGGACCGTCGTAGGAAACATCCTGATGCTCGCGGGTCTGGATCAGGGTGCGGGCGGGGCGGCCTTCCCGATCGAGCCAGACGCGGTAGACGTATTCGATGTCGGTGGTGCGGCCCCAACGGGCCATGAGATCCCGCGTGGATGTGCCGCCGTCCTCGTTGGAGAAGACGGCTGTGTATTCAATCCACGGGCCCGACCGGTCCCGGCCCTGCGTGCAGTAGACCAGCAGAAGCGCGTCGCTGAAGCGGTCCGGGGCGCCGGCGCGGGAAAAAAGGATGGGCGCATGGCGGACGGGCTCATACAGCGGGTCGCCGGGACGGACGGGGGAGATGCGGGCCTCGCCGATGACGAGACCGGAGCCGGGGGCGGAGAGGCCGGCGTCGCGGCTCACAGTGAGAATGTGCGGGCCGGGCGCGAGGGGCCCGAGAAAGACGCGGTAGAGGCGCGAGTCCTTCTCGCCAAAAACAAAAACGTGATGTTTTGTTTCTCCCTCGAGGCCGATGGCGGCGACGGCGGCCTCGCGGCCGCGAACCGCCCAGTCCGAGGCGGGAGAGGACAGCTCGAGTTCGGCGACAACCTCGGCGGGGGCGTCCAGCGTGAAGGGGAACGAGCGGGACTGGGCGGCAGCGGGAATCGGGAGCAGACTGGCCAGCAGAAACGCAGCGAGGCGGGAGAGCGCGCCCAGAAGGCGCTCCGAGCGGACGGGCTTGCGAAGGACTTCGCGCACGAGCGCGCGCTCCGGCGCGGATTCGAAGCCCGCCGCGCCGGTGAGCACGATGACGGGGATCGACGGGCAGCGGCTGTGCAGCTCCCGGATCAGGGCGCGCCCGTCTTCCGTGCGGGGCAGGCGGAGATCCATCAGGATGCAACGGGGCGGAGGGGAGGCTTCGGCGAGAATCTCGAGAGCCTCGGAGGGGCAGGAGGCGGAGAGGACGCGATAGCCGCGCGACTCGAGCAGGAGGGTCCGGAGGCGGCGCTGGTCGGCGTCGTCTTCGATGAGCAGGATGCGCGTCATGGCTGGGAGTCTTCGAAGCTGATGCGCGCGATCACGAGATCGGGCCGCACCTGGTTCCAGCCTGCGGGAATGCTGTCGAAGGCGAGCCGGAAGGGGCGCGTGTCGCCGGGGCGGAAGGGCTTGCCGGGAGTCCGGCGGACGATGGGAACGCGCTCGCGGTGGATGACCTGCCCGTAGGGATCGTGGAACACGCAGGTGAGTTCGACGACCGAGATGGCCCGCGGCCCCTTGTTGGTGATCTTGCCGGTGATCTCGACGACGGTGGTCATCATGTAGTTCTCGGCAGCCTTCATCTCGACGTCGGAGAGCGCGAGATAGCCGCGGCGGACGTACTCGCGCGCCTCCTCGGTGAGCGGGGGCGGCTCGGGCGGCTTGGGCGGCGTGCGAAGGAAGAGCCACCAAACGGCGGCGCCTGCAAGAGCGAGGACAGCGACAATGATGATGGCGAGGACGGGGAAGGAGGAGTTGCCGGTGGAAGGCGCGGAGGAAGACCTGGACGTGAGAGCCACTGGCGGATGACCTCCCGGAAAGGGGGCCGGAGCGGACGAGGCCGCCGCGGCCCTCAGGATTAGTTTGACACCTCGGGGAGAGGACAGCCAACTCAGGGTTGGAAGAGCCGCCCCTGGGAGCGGGCGGCGGTGCGGGAGATGTCGCGTACGAGGGCGCGGTACGGGATGTCGTCGAGCGAGGTGAAGGGGCGCCACTCGGCGTCCCGGGAGGCGCTGTAATACCAGCGGGCGAGCAGCGCCACATGCCATGCGAGCGTGGCAAGCGGCAGGCGCGGCGGAACGAGCGAGGAGAACAGGGAGCGCAGACGGGAGTCGAGGCTGACGGCAGGACCCGAGGGAGCGATCGGAAACTCGCAGAGCGGCAGCCATGCGCCGGAGAGCATGACGGCAATGTGCAGCACGCCCGGCACAGGCGAGGGCAGCACGGCGGCGCCACACAGCGAGGGGAGCGGGGCAGCGAGGTCTCCGGCAAGCGCCGCGGCGGAGCGGATGCGGAGCCAGCGTTCGTGCCAGAGGCGCGCGTGTTCGAAGTCGAGTTCCTCGCTGGCCCGGTCGCGCGCGGCGGCGGCGGACTCCATCAGGCTGCGGCCGCGGGTTTCGAGAAAACGGACGAGGCGGGAGGTTTCGGCGGCGTATTCCTGGGCGGAGACGGCCTGCTGGCAGGGGCGGAGGCACTTGCCCATCTCGCCGTAGATGCAGCCGGGATGGTCCGGCGAGGGGGAAAGATCCTCCTGGCAGCGGCGGATCTGGAACAGATCGAGCAATTCCTGTTCGAAACGGGAAGCGGCGGTCTTGTTCTGGAAGGGGCCGAAGCAGAGAGAGGCGCCGCGCCCCGGGCGGGAGGAGATGACCGTGCGGGGCCAGGGGTTGGACAGAAGCACTTTCAGGAATACGGGCGGGCGCAGGCGGAGCCGCGCCGCCGCCCCGCCGGGCGAATGCTTTTCGAGCAGCTCGAAGTGGCGCAGCAGCGAAGCCAGATGCGAGGGGACGAGCTCGTATTCGACAGCGGCGGCAAGTTCGCCGAGCCGGAGTGCGCGCCCCGCGATGGAGCCGCCGCCAAGCAGGCGTCGAAGACGCCGCCGGAGGAGGCGCGTGCGGCTGACGTAGGGCTCGCCCTCGCGCAGGTGAATGACGAAGACAGCAGGGGCGTCGGGAACGGCGTCGAGGTCAAAGGGCGGTTCTAGCCGGGCGAGGGCGCTCATGCTTCCGCTTCGAACAGGGAAAGCCAGCGCTCCAGAGGCGCAGGCGGAACGCTGGCGAGGGCGAGGTTTTCTTCCACGTGCGCCAGCGAACTCATGCCGGCGAGAGCAGTCGTGACGCCGGGAGCGGAGCGGGCGAACTGCAAGGCGCGCTGGGCGTCGGTCCAGCATTCGGGGAAGGCGTCGCGGAGGCGCCCGGGCAGCGCGGAGGCGAGGCGCCCCTGCAGGAGCGGGGCGCTGGCGATGACGGTGATGCCGAGGCGGGCAGCCAGTTCCAGAACAGTCGAGTGGCCTGGCGGCTCGCCCTGATGGGCGCGCGTGAAGGCTTCCGGCATGGCGAGGTTGAAGGGCAGTTGAATGAACCGGAAGTGGCAATCCTCGCCCGCGGCTCCGCGGGCGAGAGCGGCCACGCGCGGGAGGCTGAGGCGCAGATCGGAGTCCTGACGGAGGCGGAGCCCGTCCCATGTGGCGATGCCATAGGCGGCGATGGCGCCTTCCCGGCAAAGGCGTTCGAGGAGCGCGAAGGCGGCGGAGAGGCGTTGCTCGAAGACCTCGCGCGGAACGAAGCGCAGCTGCGTTTCGGGATTATGCAGGTAGAAGACGTCAATGGTTTCGAGCCCGAGATTGGAGAGGCTGCGGCGGATCTGGTCTTCGAGAAACGACGGCGCCATGCAGTGCATGCGGCCGGCGACTTCCGGGGAGTCGAGCAGCCCGTCGGGGATGGCGCCGGGGGTGAGGAATCCTGCTTTGGTGCAGACGAGGATCTCGTCGCGCGTGGCGGCGCCCGAGTCAAAGAGAGAACGCAGAGCCCGGCCCACGGAGCGCTCCGAACGCTGGCGGCGGTAGTTGATCGCCGTATCGATCACGTTGACGCCCGAGGCGACGGCAGCGCGCACGGCCTCTTCGTAGCGCGCGTCGTCCTCCTCGGTCGGCTCGCCGAGATAGGTGCCGATGCCGATGGAGGACAGCAGGCATCCCTGGGCGAGCCGGTAGAAGCCCGCAGAGGAAGCCTGCGGGAAACGGGCTGCAAAGCGGCGGGCGCCTTCGGCGGTGAGGCGGGTGGCGGGCACGTTTCGATTGTATCGGCCGGGCGGCCGGGTGTCGTACACTTGCGGTAACGCGGCGCGGGCGCCGTGGAGAAGAGGTGCGATGCTGCGACTGGTCATCCGCGCGCTTCTGCGCATCCTGTACCGGCTGGAGGTGACGGGCCAGCCTCCGCGGGGCGGGCGGGGGCTGGTGATCGCAAACCATCAATCGTTCCTCGATGCGCCCATCCTGTGGTCGATGCTGCCGCGGGACGCGCTGTGGCTGGTGCATTCGCAGGTGATGGAGCAGTGGGTGTTCCGGCACCTGCTGAAGGCGGCGGATTACATCGTGATCGATGTGACACGGCCGCTGGGTCTGAAGACGGCGATTGCCGCGCTGGAGAGCGGCAGGACGGTGGTGGTGTTTCCGGAAGGCCGCGTAACGGTGACGGGCGCGCTGATGAAGATCTACGATGGCCCGGCGTTCATCGCGGCGAAAACAGGGGCGCCAGTGACGGTGGCGGCAATCGAAGGGGCTGTCCGGGCGAAGTTCTTCACGCGGATGAAGGGCGACTTCCCCGTGGCGTGGCTGCCGAAGATCCGCGTGACGTGGTTCGAGCCGGTGGTGATCCGCATGCCGGAGGGACGCACGGGACGCGAGCGGCGGCGGGCAGCGAGCGAAGAGATGCGGCGGCTGCTGTTGCGTTGCGTGTGCGAGGCGAAGCGGAAACGGAGCCTGTGGGAGGCGTTTCTCGAAGCCATTCGGGTCTTCGGGCGGGGGCGGGACATGGTGGAGGACGCATCCGGGACGCGAATGACCTACGGGCGGCTGTTGCGAGGGGCGCTGGCGCTGGGGCGGCTGACGGCAAGGTTCACGGAGCCGGGCGAGCGGGTGGGCGTGCTGATGCCGAACGCCGCAGCAACGCTGGCGCTGGTGCTGGGGCTGATGAGCCGGCGGCGCGTGCCGGCGATGCTCAACTTCACGGCGGGCGTGGAGGGGATGCAGAGCGCCCTGCGCGCGGCGCGCGTGAAGACGGTGATTTCATCGAGAGCATTTCTGGAGAGGGCGAAGCTGGAGGAGACCGCGGCAAGGCTGGAGGGCGTGCGGTTGGTGCTGCTCGAGGATCTGCGGGCGCAGCTGACGCTGGCGGACAAGCTGTGGCTGCTGCTGTTCGGGCTGCGAGCGCCGGCGGCTGCCACCGAACGCGCCGCGCCGGACGAGGAGGCGGCTGTGCTGTTCACCTCCGGCAGCGAGGGCAAGCCCAAGGGCGTGGTGCTGAGCCACTGGTCGATCCTGAGCGACATCGAGCAGGCGCTTGCGGTGCTGGACGTCTCGCCGGCGGACAAGATCTTTTCCGCGATGCCCGTGTTTCACAGCTTCGGGCTGATGGCAGGATTCCTGCTGCCCGTGGTGAGCGGGATCCGCGTGTATCTGTACCCGACGCCGCTGCATTACTCCGTGATTCCGGAGCTCTTCTACGACCGCGATGCCACAGTGATGTTCGCCACGCCGACCTTCCTGAAGCATTACGCGAGGCGGGCGCACCCCTATGATTTCCGGCGGACGCGGCTGCTGGTGGCGGGTGCGGAGAAGCTGACGGCGGAAGTCGAGCAGACCTACATGGAGAAGTTCGGGCTGCGCGTGTACGAAGGCTACGGGGCGACGGAGTGTTCTCCGGTGATCAGCGTGAACACGCCGATGCGCATGCGGCGGGGAACCGTGGGCGAGCCGCTGCCGCTGATGGAGACAAGGCTGGAGCCGGTGGAGGGTCTGGAAGAAGGGGGCATGTTGCACGTCCGCGGCCCCAACGTAATGCTGGGCTACGTCCGCGAGAGCGCGCCGGAGGTTCCGGAGCCGCCGCGCTCGACGTTCGGAGAGGGCTGGTACGCGACGGGCGACCTCGCAGTGATCGAGGACGGATTCATTCGTCTGCTGGGGCGGCAGAAGCGTTTCGCAAAGGTGGCTGGAGAGATGATTTCGCTGGAACTGCCGGAGCGCCTGGCGGAGCGGGCATCGCCGAAGCACCTGCATGCGGCGGTGGCGCGCCCAGATCCCGCGCGGGGGGAGATGATCGTCCTTGCGACGGAAGACCCGGCGCTGGGACGGGACGCTCTGCAGGCGGCGGCGCGGGAGGCGGGTGCGCCGGAGCTGGCGCTGCCAAGGCGGATCGTGCATGTGGAGAAGCTGCCGCTGCTGGGAACGGGGAAGCTGGACTATCCGCGGATCGCCGCAATCGTGGAGGAGCTGCTTGGCGCAAAGCGCGACTGAAGCGGTTTACAGCGCGAAGGAACAGCGCGCCTGGTACATGTACGATTTCGCCAACTCGGCGTTCTCCTCGACGGTGGTGACGCTGTTTTTGGGCCCCTATCTGACCGCTTTGGCCAAGGCGGCGGCGGACGCCGACGGGATGGTGCGCCCGCTGGGCATCGCCGTCGACGCGAGAAGCTACTGGAGCTACCTGATCTCGCTGTCGGTGTTGAGCCAGGTGGCGGTGCTGCCGGTGGTCGGCGCATGGGCGGACGCGAGCCGCAACAAGAAGCGGATCCTCGGGGTGCTGGCTTACACAGGCGCGGGGGCGACGATCGCCATGTTCTGGCTGAGCGGGGGCATGTATCTGCTGGGCGGGGCGCTGTTTCTGATCGCGAACCTCGCGTTCGGCGCGTCGATCGTCGTCTACAACAGCTTTCTGAACGACATCGCGCCGCCCGGGGAGCGTGATGCGGTCTCGAGCCGCGGATGGGGCATCGGATATCTGGGCGGGGGGCTGCTGCTGGCGCTGAATCTGCTGCTCTATCAGCAGGCGCCGCGGCTGGGGCTGGACGAGGCAATGGCGGTGAGGATCAGCCTGGGTTCGGCGGGAGCGTGGTGGGCATTCTTCACGGTGATCCCGATGGCCGGACTGAAGGCGCGGGGAGCGGCGCAGGCGCCGGAGCGGGCGGCGTGGAAAAGCGGCTTCACGCAGCTGGGCAAGACGCTGCGCAGCCTGAGCCGGTACCGGCAGGCGCTGGTCTTTCTGGCGGCCTATCTTTTGTACAACGATGCGATTCAGGCCGTCATCACACTCTCGGGACAGTTCGGGGCGGATCATCTGAAGATGCCGATGGGAGAACTGACCCTGGCGATCCTGATGGTCCAATTCGTGGCGTTCGGCGGGGCGATGGCGTATCAGAAAATTGCGGAGAAATTTGGAGCCTACCGGACGGTGATGGCAAGCCTTTTTCTCTGGACCGGACTGATGTGCGGGGTCTTCTTTATCCGCGATTCCGGTGATTTTTTCCTGGCGGCGGCGCTGGTGGCGCTGATCATGGGCGGCACGCAGGCGCTCAGCCGTTCGCTTTTTTCCGTCATGATCCCGAAAGGAAAGGAAGCGGAATATTTCTCCCTCTACGAGATCAGCGACAAAGGAACCAGCTGGCTGGCGCCGCTGATCTTCGGGCTGGCCCTGCAATTCACGGGCAGCTATGAGTGGGCAGTGGCCAGCCTGATCGTCTTCTTCCTTGCGGGCATTGCGGTTCTTGCGCAGGTCGACGTGCAGAAGGGGATGAAGGAGGCGGGGCAGGCATGACGAGGGTGCAGGCATATCATGGCGGGGCTTCGTTCGAAGCAATTGGGGTCGACCTGACGCATCTGGAGAGGTCGCAGGAGGTGGTGACGGCGGACGTCCTGGATGCGTGGTTCGACCCGGCGCCGGAGGTTCTGGAGACGCTGCGAAGGCACCTCGCTTTTCTGGTGAAGAGTTCGCCCCCGAGCCACGCCGAGGGATTCGTCGAGGAGATTGCCCGGCGGCGGGGCGTGCCGGCGGAGAGCGTGCTCGCCGGGGCGGGTTCGTCGAGCCTGCTGTTCGCCTGCCTGCCGAGGATGCTGGCGCCGGGGCGCCCCGTTGTAGTTCTGGATCCCATGTACGGCGAATACGAACACCTGGCCGGAACGCTGCTGGGCTGCCCGCTGGTACGGCTGGAGCTCAGCGCAGAGGATGGATTCGCCGTACGGCTGCAGGCTCTGCTGGAGCTGGTCCGGCAGAACCGCCCGCAGGCTGTGCTGCTGGTGAATCCGAACAATCCGACGGGTCGCTACTGGCCAAGGGACGAGGTGCTGGGGCTGGTGGAATCCGCCGGCGAGGGAACGCTGGTGATGGTGGATGAAACTTATCTCGAGTTCGCCGGCGAGGGGTTGTCGCTGGAAGGAGAGGCTGCACGGCGGCGCAACCTGGCGGTGGTGAAGTCGATGTCGAAGGTTTACGCGCTCAGCGGCGTGCGGGCGGGCTACATGGTGCTGCATCCGGATCTGGCCGGGCAGCTCAGCCCGTGGCTTCCGCCCTGGCCGGTGGGGCTGTTCTCGCAGGCTGCCGCGATGGAGGCGCTGCGCCACCCGGAATATTACCGCGCAAAATATGTGGAAACGCGGGCTCTGCGGGAAGAGTTCCGGGGCTGGATCCGTCACCTGAATCCGCTGGAATCGGACACGAATTATTTCCTGATCCGTCCGGAACGCCCCTCGGAACTGGCGGCCCGTCTTCGACGATCGGGCATCTACGTTCGCGAGTTCTTCAGCGGTCCGCTGGCCAGCCGGTATCTGCGAGTCGCGGTAAAATCGCGGGCAGAAAACCAGAGAATGGCCGAGGCCATGCAGTGAGGATCGTTTACCGGCTGGCGCAAAGCGAGGAGGATTACGAGAAGCTCCGGCGGCTGAATCACGCCACTTTTGCAGAGGAACTCGGGCAGCACGAAAGGCGCGAGGACGGCAGGCTGCAAGACCGCTTCGAGGGAAAGAGCCGGTATCTGCTTGCCATGGACGGGGAGCATCTGGCGGCGATGGTGTGCTGGTCTGCGGAGCGCCCGTTCTCGGTGGAATCGCGGCTTGCGGATCCGGGGATTCTGGACACCCTGCCGCAGCCATTGTGCGAGGTGCGGCTGCTGGCGGTGGAGCGGAGCTACCGGAATACCACGGTCTTCGCCGGGCTGCTGGCGAGGCTGTTGAGCGAGTTGAGGGCAGCCGGCGCGGCGACCGTGCTGATTTCCGGCGTGGAGGAGCGCGTAGGGATGTACGAGCGAATGGGATTCCGCGCGCTGGGCCCGGCGGTGCCGCAGGGTGCCGCGAGATTCGTGCCCATGGCGCTCCGGCTCGACGGACTGCCGGAACGGATCGAAAAGGAAGCGGAAAAGGTTCAGCGGCGGATTTCCTGATCCTTGTACTGGAGCTGGTACAGCTTCCAGTAAATGCCGCGGAGGGCGAGAAGCTCCTGGTGGGTGCCCGTCTCGCGCAGCCGCCCCTTGTGCAGGACGAAGATGCGGTGGGCGCGCTGGATGGTGGAGAGCCGGTGGGCGATGATGATCGACGTGCGGCCCTGGACCATGTTTTCCAGAGCTTCGCGCACGCGCAGCTCGGTTTCGGTATCCACGCTGGAGGTGGCCTCGTCGAGGATGAGATAGACGGGGTCGTGGGCTAGGGCGCGAGCAAAGCTGATGAGCTGCTTCTGCCCGGTGGAAAGCCCGGCGCCGCGCTCGCGCACCGGGTGGTCGAAGCGGGCGGGAAGCTCTTCGACGAAATCCAGCAAATTGACCTGCTCGGCGGCGAGATGGATGGCGTCATCGGTGACGTGAGAGGAACCGAGGCGGATGTTGTCGGCGATGGTGCCGGTGAACAGGGTGGGATCCTGGAGAACGACGCCGAAGCGGCGGCGGAGTTCGCGGGGATCGAACTCGCGGATGTCGACGCCGCCGATGCGGATGGCGCCGCGCTGGACGTCATAGAAGCGAAGCAGAAGGTTGGTGAGCGTGGTCTTGCCGGCGCCCGTGTGTCCGACGACGGCGATCACCTCGCCGGGCTGGATGGTGAAGGAGACATCGCGGAGAACCCAATCCTCGTCCTTGTAGGCGAACCAGACGTGGTCGAACTCGATCGGTGCGATTTCGGACGGGAAGGGGCGCGGGGCGCGCGGCGGCAGGATGGCGGGGCGCGTGTCGAGGAGCTGGAAGATGCGCTCCGCGGCGGCGAGCGCCGCCTGCAGGATGTTGTAGCGCTCGCTGAGGTCCTGGATCGGACGGAAGAGGCGCATCGCGTATTGGAAGAAAGCGATGAGGACGCCGAGGGAGAGGGCGCCGCTGCGAACCTGCCATCCGCCGGCCACCAGCAGGGAGGCAATCGTGACCACGCTGATGAACTCGACCGACGGGTAGAACCAGCCATAGGCGCGGATGGCGTCGAAGTAGGCGTCGCGGTGAGCGGCGTTGACGGCGGCGAAGTCCCGCGCGGCGCGGGCTTCGCGGTTGTAAAGCTGGAGGATGGCGATCCCCGAGACGTGCTCCTGGAGGAAGCTGTTGATGCGCGCGACAGCGGCGCGGATGCGGCGGTTGCTCGACTGGACAGCGCGCCGGAAGATGGCCGTGACCAGAAAGACGGCGGGCAGGGAAAACACCATGAGCAGCGTCAGCACGGGGCTGAGCCGGATCATGGCGGCGAGGATGAAAGCGACGACGAGCGCGTCCCCGAGCAGCGAGACGAGGCCCGAGGCAAAGAGTTCGTTCAGCGCGTCGACGTCGCTGGTGACGCGCGTGACGAGGCGTCCGACGGGGTTCGTGTCGAAGAACCGGAGTTCCAGATCGTGCAGGTGCTGAAGGATGCGGCGCCGCAGGGAAAACATGGCCTGCTGGCCGGTCCACTGCATGAGGATCTGTTGCGAAAAATCGAGCACGAAGCCGAGAACCAGCGTGGCGAGATAGATGAGCGAGATGGCGGCGATCCCAGCGACAGGAGCAGGGGGGAGGCGCTGCTCCAGCCACGGAAAAGTGCTGGAAGGAACCGGGGCGAGGTAGCGGTCAATGGCGATCTTCGTCAGAAGGGGAGCGAGGATCTGGATGGCGGAGTTCAGCAGCAGGCAGACGAGGGCGAGCAGGACGTAAGGCCACCACGGGAGGACGAGCAACAGCAGGCGGCGGCTCAGACGGAGATCGAACGGCGTGGAAAGCGAGACCTCTTCCTGCACTCAGAATTCAGTGTAGCGGCTGGACGGGCGGCGCTGCGTGGCAAGGGTCTACAATGGAAGTTTGCACGCGCCGCCGGGCGGCGCGAGGGCGCAAATCCTCAAAGACAGCTGCATGAACGAAACATTGAACGGGGCGATTGTCGTCGACAAGCCCGCCGGGTGGACGTCGCACGACGTGGTCAACAAGGTGCGGCGGATCGCCGGAACCCGCAAGGTGGGCCACCTGGGGACTCTGGATCCCTCGGCGACCGGCGTGCTGCCGTTGCTCCTGAACCGGGCGACGCGGCTGGCGCAATTTTTCAGCGCCGGACAGAAGGTGTATGAAGGCGTGATCCGCTTCGGATACGCGACCACGACCTATGACAGCGACGGAGAACCGCTGGGAGAGGACCTCGCGCCGGAGTTGACCATGGCCGACGTGGAGCGCGCCCTGAAACCTTTCCACGGCACTTTCCTGCAAACGCCGCCGCCTGTCTCCGCGAAGAAGGTAGGCGGGCGGCCGGCGTACGAGCTCGCCAGAAAACAGGTGGAGTTCGAGCTGAAGCCGGTGGAGGTGACGGTCCACTCCGTGGAGATTCTCTCCGTGGAGGGTTGCAGGCTCAAGCTGCGCGTGCGTTGCAGCCCCGGAACCTACCTGAGGGCGATTGCTCACGAGGCGGGCCGCATCCTGGGGTGCGGGGCCCATCTGGAGTCCCTGCGGCGGACGGTTTCCGGGCCCTTTGGCGAAAGCCAGGCGAAGACGATCGAGCAGCTGGAGGAGCTGGCGGCAGAGGGGCGGCTGCGGGAGGCGCTGGTGCCGGCGCAGGATCTGCTGCCGGAGTTTCCGGCGCAGGTGGTGGACACGATCACGGAGACGCAGATCCGGCAAGGGCGCGATTTCCGCGTTTCGCCCTTCCGCGGGGCGGGCGGAGCGAGGTACGTGAAGGCAGTGAACGGACGCGGAGAGCTGGTGGCGATCGGCGAGGCAGCCATGCCGAACGTTTACCACCCGGTGGTCGTGCTTTAATACAATTCCTGAGCGAATTGATTTTGCGGCCGGGCCGCCGCGAGCACGCGCGTGCCGTCTGGGGCGCCGGTGCAGAGGCGGGGAGAAGGGCGATGCCTGTCCGGCCGGCGTCAAGACTGACCGGACTTTGCCTTTTCTTTCTCGCGGCGGGCGCTGGCCCAACCCTCGCGGTTGATCTGGTGGGCGCGCCCGATGGCGAGGGCATCCGGGGGAACATTCTTGGTGACGATGCTGGCGGCGGCGACGAAGCTGCCTTCGCCGATGACGACCGGTGCGACGAGCGTGGAGTTGGAGCCGATGAAAGCCCCTGCGCCGATGGTGGTGGGGTGCTTGCGGAATCCGTCGTAGTTGCAGGTGATGGTTCCGGCGCCGATGTTGGCGCGCGGTCCGACCGTCGAGTCGCCGAGATAGGCAAGGTGCATGGCCTTGGCGCCCTCGCCAAGGGTGGAGTTCTTCATCTCGACGAAGTTCCCGACGTGGGCGCCCTCGGCAACGACGGAGTGCATCCGCAGGCGGGCGTAGGGGCCGACGCGCGATCCCCGGGCGAGCCGGGAGTCCTCGATATGACAGAAGGGCAAAACTTCCGCGCCCTCCTCAAGAACGGAGTCGACGAGGATGGAACAGGCGCCGACGCGGGCGCCCGGAGCGAGCCGGGTGGCGCCAAGAAGCTGTGTGAAGGGGCCGATCCAGGAGTCGGGGCCTGCTGCAACGTCCAGATCGATCGTCACGGTCTCGGGCTTTTCGATGGTGACGCCTTCGAGCATCAGCGCGCGTGCCTTGCGGGCGCGGAGGATGCGGTCGGCTTCAGCGAGTTCCACGCGGGTGTTGATGCCCAGAATTTCGGCGGCGTCCTCGACGAGGAACGGAAGGGCGAAATGCCCGTCCTCGCGCAGCAGGGCGATGACGTCCGTGAGGTAGAGCTCGCCCGTCACAGGGCTGGGGACGAGGCGCTCGAGGCGCGGCCAGAGGAGGCCGGCGTCGAAACAATAAATGCCGGAATTGATTTCATCGACGGCGCGCTGCTCCGGGGTAGCATCTTTGTGTTCCACAATCGCAGCGATGCGGCCTTCGGAGTCGCGCAGGATGCGGCCATAGCCGGAGGGATCGGCGAGGCGCGCGGTGAGGACCGTGGCGGCGGCGCCGGAGCGGCGGTGCGCATCGAGCAGAGCCTGGAGGGTGGAGGGCTGCAGCAGCGGGCAGTCCCCGTACAGCACGAGCAGGCAGCCTGAGGCGAGTCCGGGCTGCGGGCGGCAGACGGCGAGGGCATGCCCCGTGCCGAGCTGTTCCGGCTGGCGCTGGAACCGGACTCCGTGGCGTGACACGGCAGCCTCGACCTGATCCGCCTGATGTCCGGTGACGACGACGATCCGCTCCGCCGGCGCAACGGCGAGCGCGGCGCGGACGACGTGCTCGATGAGGGGCGCGCCCCCGGCGCGGTGAAGCACTTTGGCCAGGGAGGATTTCATCCGGGTGCCGAGACCCGCGGCGAGGATCACGGCGGAAACATCGTGTTGCATGGGCGAGGCAGCTCCTGAAGGGCAGTTTAGCGGGAGCCCTGCCGGGGCGGGGCGGCAAGGAGGCGGCCTCGGCGGCTGTGGAGGGCGAGATCGACGACTGCGGCTGCGAGGAGATCCGGATTGTGACGGATCTTCTCGCCCCGCGCCAGCAAAGGCAGCTCGATCACCTGCAGGCCAAGGGCCTCGAGCCGGTCGCGGTCGAGAGGAACCTGTTGGGCCTTCGCGCGGACGTAACGGGCCAGAGCGGGCCGGGCGATGGGGGCGTTGTTGGCGAGCGCGAATTGAAGGAAGGGCGCGCGAGCATGCTGATGAATCGCCTCGACGTGATCGGCGGCGGTCAGGCCCGTGGTTTCGCCGGGCTGGGACATCAGGTTCAGGATGCAAAGTTTCCAGGCAGGGGAGCGATGGATGGCGCGCGCGACGCCGCGGACAAGCAGGTTCGGGATGATGCTGGTGAAAAGGCTGCCTGGTCCGAGCGTGATGAGGTCGGCGCGGGCGATGGCTTCCAGAATGCCGGGCGAGGGGCGCACGGAAGGAGGAACCAGTTCGATGCGCGCAATGGGGGCGCCGCTGCGGCTGATCCGGGTTTCACCCTCAACGTGGCGCCCGTCTGCAAGAACGGCGCGGAGGCTGACATTCTGGCGCGTGGAGGGGAAGATGCGCCCTGCAATGGCCAGAACGGCGGAGCTGAGCTCGACGGCGCGCGCAAAGTCGCCTGTGATCTGTGTAAGTGCGGTGAGGAAGAGATTCCCGAAGCTGTGGCCTTTCAGGCCGCGCCCGGAGGAGAAGCGGTACTGAAACAGCCTGGCAAGCAACGCCTCGTCCTCGGAGAGCGCCACGATGCAGTTGCGGACGTCGCCCGGCGGGAGCATATCAAACTCGCGCCGGAGGCGTCCGCTGCTGCCGCCGTCGTCGGTGACGGTGACCATGGCTGTGATGTCGACGTAGGGCTCGAGGGCGCTGGCGCCGACCTGGTGCGCGAACTTCTTGAGGCCCTTCAGAAGCGTGGAGAGACCCGTGCCGCCGCCGATGGCGAAGATCCGGAGAGGATCATGGACCCAATCGACCGGAGGCCCCGTCTGCGGGGAAGGGCTGCTCCTGGCCGGCATGGGTGGCTCCTATGCCGCGGGCCGGGAGGGATCGAGAACTTCGCGAATCAGGGGATTCTCGAGCAGGGGCGCGAAATCCGGATCCGACCGGGCGAAGGTGCGGAGGCCCGTGTCAGAGGCGAGCGCCTGACGCAGGGCATCCGCGGCTTGTTCGAAGTTGCCAAGGCGGCCGAGGGTGAGAGCGAGAGCGTACTGGTAGTCGGGGCGCGGATCGGAAGAGACCGCTTTTTGCAGCCAGGGAAGAGCGTCCGCGAAGCGCTGTTCGTTGATCAGGCTGACGGCGTAGAGGTGCTGCTGTTCCGGAGTCTTGAGCTCCGGCATGGAGCTCTCCATCCGGCGGCGGCACATGCGGATGTGCATCTGCGCGGATTCGGCGATGGAGAGGTCGCGGCCCTGGGCGGCCTGCTCGAAGAGCTCGATGGCGCGCTCATATTGGGACGCCCAGAAGGCGCGCATGGCTTCGGAGAAGATCTCGGCCTGCGGCCTGGCGGGCGCAGCTTTCGACTCTGCGGGCTGACGGGGATCCTTGCTCGACTTGCCTGTCTTTTTCATGGTCATGCGGCGGGGTCGATGGAAGGCCGGCGTTGCGAAAGCAAGCGGGCCGACTTCTTATTTGTGGTAGCAGAACGGGCGGGAGGGTTGCAAGGGCGGAGCCGCCGTGCACGGAGCCCGGAGAAATGGTATGCTTGAGGGGTATTTGATCGCTTCGCTGGACCGGATCGAGTCTATCCCGCCGAGTTGAGCCTGCCGTCAAATTCAGAAAGAAGACAACCCATTGAAGAACATTTTTGTTGGCAACCTGGATTTCGGGGCCACGGAGGCATCCGTGCGCTCCTGGTTTGAAGAGTACGGGACCGTGGATCGTGTGCAGATCATCACGGACCGGGACACGGGGCGGAGCCGGGGCTTCGCGTTCGTGGAGATGGCCGATGCGGCGGAAGCGAACCGTGCGATCGAGGGCCTGAACGGCGCGTCCGTGAACGGGCGTGCGCTGAATGTGAATGAAGCGCGGCCGCGCGAATCCGGCGGACGCAGCCAGGGGCGCTCAAACTCCTACGGGCAGCGGCGGCAGAACCGCTGGTAACCGCAGCAAACAGTCAGGGGCGGGCGGCGAAGCCCGCCCCTTTTGCGTGAAAAGGAGATCGCATGGCGCACCGGTCAAAATCGACATTCCACAAAAGGCAGCGCGAGGCGCAGAAACAGGAGCGGCGGCAGGAGAAAGAAGCGCGGAAGCAGCAGCGGAAAATGCACAAGGTTTCGCCGGACTCTCCGGAAGCGATCGGATCGGTGGAGGAGCTGCTGCCGGAGCTGCCCGCGGCGCCGCCGTCGCTGCAAACGGACTTCCCGCCCACTCGGTACTGAGGGCAGTCCGGCGGCAGATTCCGGGAGGGAAACGGCTTGCGGGGAGGGCGCGCCGGAGCCGCTTACAATGGAAATTGATGAGCGAGCGTGAAGTTCCTCTGCCGCCCCCATCGTTCGAATTTCTTGTGGTGAGCCTGCGCGTGCAGGCGGAGGCGCAGCTGGCCGGCCCGAAAGAGGGAGGAGAGAGCACCCCCGATCTTCGGCTGGCGAGGCATTTCATCGACTTGCTGGCGATGCTTCAGGAGAAGACGAAGGGCAACCTGAGCCTGGAAGAGCAGCGCCTGCTGGACAACACGGTGACGGAGCTGCGTTTCCGTTACCTGCACGCCTTCGAAGCGGTTCAAAAGAAGGCTGCCGAGGCAAGCGCGGCCCATGGGTGAGCGCCGCCGCGTCCGGCTGACGGTGCTCGGCTCCGGCACGAGCGTGGGCGTGCCGACCATCGGTTGCCACTGCAAGGTTTGCCGGAGCGACGATCCCCGGGACAGACGGTTGCGTCCGTCCGTGTGCCTGCGGTGGGAAGAGCACACCGTGGTCATCGACACGGGTCCGGACTTCCGGCAGCAGGCTCTCACGCACGGCATCGACCGCGTGAGCGCCGTGCTGTTCACGCACGCCCACGCGGATCACGTGCTCGGGCTGGACGACCTGCGGCCGTTCAACTTCCATCAGAGGGGAGCCATCCCGGTCTATGCCTCGCGGTCGACGCTGGAGGTGATCCAGCGAATTTTCAGCTATATTTTCCATGACGGCCCCTCGGAATCCTCGCGTCCAAAGATTGAAATCCATGTGTTTCCGGAAGAGAAAATCGCCGTCGGCGGGATTGAATTCACTCCTGTCCCCCTGAAGCACGGCACGGGAGAATGCTACGGATTCCGGTTCGGGAATCATGCATATTTGACCGATCACAGCGAGATCCCGGAGGAATCCATGGAGTTGCTGGAAGGGCTGGACGTGCTCTTTCTGGACGCGCTACGGTACAAGCCCCACCCGACGCATTCCACCGTGGAGCAGAGCCTGCGGACGGTGGAGCGGCTCAAACCTCGGGCGGCCTACTTCACGCATATTTCCCATGATCTGGAGCATGCCCGTGCGGAAAGCCTGCTGCCGGAGCACGTGCGGCTCGCCTACGACGGGCTGGAACTGGAGCTGGAGGTCTGAGGCGCCGGTGTCCCGCCTGCGCATCTTCCGGTCGCTTGCAGAGGCCCGGCAGGGCTTTGCGCCCTCGGTGGTGACGATCGGAAACTTTGACGGGGTGCATGCGGGGCACCGGGAGCTGATGCGCCGGACGGCGAGGCTGGCGCAGGAGCTGGGCGCGAAGCCTTCCGCGCTCACATTCCATCCGCATCCTTCCACGGTGGTGGCGCCCGAGAGGGTGCCGCGGCTTCTCTCGACCCCGGACGAGCGTTGCGCGCTGATGGCCGCCGAAGGCATCGAGCAGGTGCTGATCATGCCGTTCGACGAGACGATCTCGCACCTGTCTCCCGAGGAGTTTTTCCGGCAGATCTTGCGGGAGGCTCTGGGCGCGAAGGCGGTGGTCGTGGGGGAGAATTTCCGTTTCGGATACCGGCAGGCAGGCGGCGTCGAGGACCTGCGCAGGCTGGCGGAACAGGACGGAGTCCGGGCCGAAATCGTGCCTTTGCTGGTGCGCCGCGGAGTGCGCGTGTCTTCGTCGGAGATCCGGCGGCTGCTCGCGGAAGGGAACGTCTCCAGAGCGAGCCGGATGCTGGAGAGGCCTTATTCGATCGCAGGCAATGTGGTCGCTGGCGCCGGACGGGGAGCGCGGGAAGTGGTGCCCACGCTGAACCTCGAGACATCCTCCCTGGAGGATTCGACCTCGGCGCTGCCGCAAGACGGCGTCTATGTGACGCGAACAGAGGATCTGGATGCGGACCGGAGATGGAACTCGGTCACCAACATCGGCTACCGCCCCACTTTCGACGGCCGCCATCTGACGATCGAAACCTATTTGCTCGATCCTCTGGAAGGGCCGCCGCCTCGCAGAATCCGGGTCGAGTTTTTGCGCCGGCTGAGGCCGGAAAAGAAGTTTGGCTCCGCCGCCGAATTGCGGCAGCAGATTGCCAAAGACGTGGAAAAAGCCCGAACCTTTTTCGCCCGGCTCGAACGGTTCAAGCCCGCACTGTTGTCCAGATCCACGCGGCCGGCAACATGATCAGGAAGGCAACCGCAACGCGGCGGGCGAAGCGGACGCCTCCGATGGATGCCGCCAGCACGGTCTTGAGCACCGCGTTGGAGGCCAGAGAGATCAGGATGCCCCACAGCGCGATCTGCGCCGGAATCTGCGCATCGCGCAACAAGCCGGCAAGCGAGAAGACAATGGCGTCCACATCGACGGATCCGCCCACGGCGCTGCCTGCCACCACACCCGAGCTGCCGTAAACAGCAGCCGCGGCGCGCGCCAGAAAGCGCACGGCGGCGAACAGCAGTCCGAACTTGATGGCGGAGACGAGGCGGAGAGGGTTGCCGAGAGCAGGGGCAGGGACCGGTCCATCAGAAGCGGAAGACGGCCGAAGCAGCAGGGCATAGCCGCTTCCGAGGGCAGCCATCAGGAGCAGGGCCGGGAGGGATTCGGCCAGCAGGGGGCCGCCTGCCAGCCAGAGAATGGCAGCGACGCGCAGATTGACGATCACGTTCGCCACCACGGCGGCGAAGGCCCAGTCGCGGTGGCGCTCCGGTTCAGAAGCGCACTGGCGGGCGAAGGCAACCGTCGAGGCCGTGGAGGAGCCGATGCCGCCCGCAATGGCCGTGAACAAGAGGCTCCGGCGGGCGCCAAGAAATTTCTGGAAGAAGTAGCCGAGGAAATTGATCCCGGAGACGAGGATCACGAACACCCACGTCCGGTAAGGGTTGAAGCCGCCGAAGGGTCCGAAGTCCCGGTTGGGGAGGATGGGAAGGATCACGAAGATGACGGCGAGGAAACGAAGGGTGTCCCAGTATTCCTGATCGGTGAGCGTCTCTCTCGCGAGACGGCGGAGGGGCTCGCGGGCATCCAGAAACAGGGCGAGCACGACGGTCAGAGCGATCGCCAGAGGAGCTCCGATGGCGAGGCCGCGGGTGGAGGCAAGCACGCAGAGCAGGAAGGTGACGACGGCGGCCAGTTCGGTGGTAATGCCAGTGCGCTGCGGGTTCTGCAGGCGGAAGATCACGAGCATGGCGGTGAGAGCGGCGAGAGCAGCCGCGGTCAGCCAGGCCAGGCCAAGAAGGCCACAGAGGCCGCCGGCAAGGCCGATGCTGACGAAGTCGCGAAGCCCGGCATGGCGCTCCTCCTTGTCGGACTCGCGCTCGATGCCCACGATGAGGCCGATCAGCAGGCACTCGGCCATGGCCACCCACTCGTGCTGGAGAAGTTGCATTTGCGGCCCTCGCCGTATTCTGCAACAAAGGAAAGCGCGCGTGTGGCGGCAGCAGGCGAGGAGAGGAGGCGGCCGAAAGGATTATCGTAGTGCTGAGGCAAGGCCGGAGGTGAAATGAGAATCAACCGGAGAGTCTGGCTGGCGGGATGGGCAAGCAGCGCGCTCTATGGATTTCAATGGGGCAAGCCCTCCACGTTCGCGTGGAAAGCGAGACTGACGGGCGAGGCAGCAGCGCCAGAGGCGGAGTGGAAGTTGTGGTACCGGAAGCCGGCGGGCCAATGGGACGAGGCGCTGCCGGTGGGCAACGGGCGGCTCGGCGCCATGGTGTTCGGAGGAGTGGAGCTCGAGAAGCTGCAGCTGAACGAGGAATCGGTCTGGGCGGGGAAGCCGCTGGATCCAAACAACCCGGCAGCCCTGAAGGCACTGCCTGAGGTGCGCCGGCTCTTGTTTGAAGGCAAGGAGCTGGAGGCCACCCGGCTGGCGGAAAAGACGATGCTCGGAGTGCCGCCGCATGTGGAGTCTTATCAGCCCCTCGGCGATCTTTGGATCGAAATGCCGGGGGTGGAAGAGGCGGCGGAGTACCGCCGGTGGCTGGATCTGCGCACCGCCACGGCAGTCACCGAGTTCCGGCATGGCGGCGCCCTGATCCGGCGGGAGGTGTTCGCGTCCGCGCCGGATCAGGTTCTGGTGGTGCGGCTCTGGAGCGAGTCGGACATCTCCGCACGCGTGAGGCTCACGCGAAGCCAGCATGCGATGGTGGCGGCAGACCCTGCCCGAAACGACACGCTGGTGCTGCGGGGACGCGTCAACGGGGAGGGGATCGAGTTCGAGGCGCGCGTAGAAGTGGAGGCGCACGGGGGCAATGTGGCGGCGAACGGACAGGAGGTCGTGATCGAGGGAACCCGCGAAGCCGTGCTGCGGCTTGCGGCGGCGACCAATTATCGCGGACGCTCGCCGGCGGTTGAGGTGACCTCCGCGCTGAAGGCGGCGCGGCGCCCTTACAACGAGCTGAAGCAGCGGCATGAAGGGGATCACCGCGCCTATTTCGACCGTATGCGGCTGGAGCTGCCGGCAGATCCGGAGGCGGAGAAGCTGCCGACGGACACCCGGCTGGCGCGGGCGAAGCAGGGCGCGGGCGATGAGGGGCTGGCGGCGCTGTATTTCCAGTACGGCCGGTATTTGCTGTTAGGGAGTTCGCGGCCGGGATGCCTGCCGGCGAATTTGCAGGGGATCTGGAATGAGCACATGAAGGCGCCGTGGAATTCGGACTTCCACACGAACATCAACCTGCAGATGAATTACTGGCCGGCGTGCGTGACAAACCTGGCAGAGTGCGAGGAGGCGCTGTTCGACTTCATGCAGATGCTGACCGGACCCGGGTCGAGGACAGCTCGCGTGATGTATGGGGCGCGAGGGTGGGTGGTGCATCACCTGACGGATCCCTTCGGGTACACGGCGCCGGCGGACGGCATCTGGGGCGTCTGGCCGATGGGCGCCGCCTGGCTGGCGCGGCATGTGTGGGAGCATTACCTGTTCACAGGAGACCGCGGCTTCCTGGAACGGCGCGGCTATGGGCTGCTGAAGGGTGCGGCAGAGTTCGTGCTGGACTTTCTGGTAGAAGCTCCGGAGGGAACAGCTGCCGCAGGCAAGCTGGTGACCGCGCCCTCGCACTCTCCCGAGAACCGCTTCCGGAAAGCGGATGGCACGGAGGCGATGTTCACATATGCAGCGACGATGGACATCGCCATCTGCCGCGACGTTCTGCGGAACGCAGCCGCGGCAGCCGAGGCGCTGGGCAGGGATGCCGCCTTCCGGCGGCAATGCCTGGAGGCTGCGGCTCGGCTGCCGGAGCTGCGGGTGAGCCCGCGCACGGGGCGGCTGATGGAATGGATCGAGGATTACGACGAGCCGGAGCCGCAGCACCGGCACGTCTCGCACCTTTACGCGCTGCATCCGGCGGATTTGATCGACCTGCACGCCACGCCGGAACTGGCGGAGGCAGCGAGGAAGACGCTCGAGGCGCGAGGGGACCGGTCCACCGGATGGTCGACGGCGTGGAAGATGAATTTCTGGGCTCGGCTGGGCGACGGCGAGCGCGCCTACCGGCTGTGGCGCATTCTGCTGGAGACGTGCACGCTGAAGAACCTGTTCGACACGCACCCGCCGTTCCAGATTGACGGCAATTTCGGGGGTACAGCAGGCATTGCCGAGATGTTGCTGCAGAGCCACCGCGGCGAGCTGCGGCTGTTGCCGGCGCTGCCGCGCGCCTGGCACACAGGGCGCGTGGAGGGGCTGCGGGCGCGCGGCGGGTTCGAGGTGGCGATGGAGTGGCGGGGCGGAAGGCTGGAGGTGGCGCGGATCCGTTCCATTCGCGGCAATCCGGTGCGGCTGCGATGGCAGGGAGCCGTGGAGGTGCGGCGGCAGGGGCGCCCCGTGGAGCTGAAAGACAGGGACGGGCTGAAGGTGTTTGAGACGGCGGTCAACGGGATTTACGAGGTGCGTCCCGTTTGACCAGCCTGGACGAGCAGCTCACGAGCCCCGGCAGAGGATCAGCGCGGAGAGCGCATCTCCGCGGTAGAGAAGGCGCCCCTTTTCATCGCGCGTTTCGTTTGTGCGTTCGTCGTAAGTGCCGAGAAGGCGGCCATTGCGGTCCCGGGCTTCTCGAATGGAGCCTGAGCGCGGCGCGGTCCAGCCGAGGAGACGGCCGTTCCGGTCGCGCAGTTCGGCGCGGGGAACGGCAGGGATCGGGGGAAGCGAGAGGAGCGGCACGAGCAGAAGACGTCGGCTGACAGACATGCGTGTTTCCTGCGAGGAAGACGGGGGAGGAAGCTTCTCAGTTGCCGGAAACGTTGCCCGGAATGGAGGGAAGGCCCTGTGGCGGGGAGCCGCAGGGCCTTCGTCAGAGGGGCTTCACGAGGTGCTGGGTCACCTCGAGGGATGTAAGAGTCGATGACGACTGCTTGTTGCCCCTTCTAGTGCAATTCACGAGCCAAAGTCTGCCCAGCGGATTTTCAATAGGCTGCGGCGGATTGTGGTCTGTGGAGCCATGACGATTGGGTGAACACGCACGAAACCGCAGGGAGTCTGGGTGACAATCCGCACCATCTGGCAAGGATGCAGCATCAGGGGCAGAAAAGCGATGAGGCCGTGTGGCTGGGCACCGCACGGCCTCCTGTCAGAGGGGCTTGCGAGGAGCTGGGCCTCCTCGCGGGGATGCAATTAAGTCGATGACGACTTATGTTTGATTCTATTATTGCATTTCAGACCTGTAACTCGTCAACAGGCAAATGGTCAGATGGAGGGACTTTAATGTTGGCCCGGATCCGGGGCTGAGCCCGGAGCTGCAAAAGCGCATCGATTCCCGGGCAGCGGAGATTCCGCACCGCCCCGGGAGTCGGGGATGGCGCCACTTCCGCCAGCCGTGCGAAGGGAACACTCTCGGAAACTTAGCCGTCGCTTCCACGTTGGAGGACCGGAGCGAGGGAGCCACGTTTCAGGATTCCGATCCCGCCGGAAAATGTGGGGACCTCTCACCGGATGCTGGGGACCGCAGCAACACTGCATTGCATCCCGCGCCCTCTCCGCAGTTTCGACACGGATTCCCTGACACTTGCGTCTGGGGCACGCCTATCGCACTGCTCCCCCGACTCTTGCGTCGGGGCCGCGCATATCACACAGTTCCCGCGGCGCTTGCGTCGGGGCCGCGCACCGGTGGCTGTGAGCCGTCCAGGCGTTTCCAGATCGAAGAGGACGGCCTGATCCGGCACTTTCGTGGGTCAGACAGACACAGAGGGAAACTGCGGATGGACCAGCCATGCAGGGAAGCCGGATCAGGGAATCGCCCCGCCAGGTGACCCTGCGAAGCGCGGCCCCGGCGCGAGCGCCGGGGGAACCGGGCAGGCAGCACAGCCCCGGCGTTCGCCTCTGCCCTGGCGAAGGGGTCAGCCTGATCCGGCACTTTCACGAGGTGAGTTGCTCGGCAAGATCCCCATCTGTGCAATAGCCCGATGCTCGTTCCCCGGCGTTTGCGCCAGTACCACGCCACCAGCGTTGAAGCACTCTCACGCTGTTTGACAGGCGGGTTTCCCCCGACGCTTACGTCGGGGCCGCGCATCTCACGATGCCCCCTCGGTGCCTGCTTCGAGGCCGTGTTCATCTCTCGCAGCAGCACCGGGGTGATCGGTCAAGCCCGCCGTGCAAAGAGCCCGCCCCCCCGCGAGCGATAGTGACAACTCGGCCTTGCCGCAGGCTGCGAGGCCGCCCGGCATGCGAAACGGCCCTCGCGGCAGCGCCGGGAGGAGCCCTTGAAAGAAGGCCGCTCGGGCACGCTTCTGCTCATCTAGCGCGGCCCGGCGCAAGCGCCGGGGGAACTGAGCGAGCAGCGCGGTCCGGGCGATGGCATTTGTCCTGGCGAGGGGGTCGGCCTGATCCGGCACTTTCGTGGGTCGCACATCCGCAAAGGGAAGCTGCAGATCCACCAGCCATGCAGAGAGGCTAGATCAGTCATCGTCACGACGGCTGACTCTGCTGGGCGCGGCCCCGGCGCGAGCGCCGGGGGAACTGAGCAGGCAGCGCAGCCCCGGCGTTCGCCTCTGCCCTGGCGAAGGGGTCAGCCTGATCCGGCACTTCCGTGGGTCGGACATCCACGGAAGGAAGCTGCAGATCCACTGGCCACGCGGGGAAGGTGTGCTCAGGCATCGCCACGACGGGAGACTCCGCTGACCGCGGCCCCGGCGCAAGCATCGGGGGAACTGAGCGAGTAGTGAGGCCCCGACGAGGGGGGAGACTCTCGAAAATCCATGGCCAATGCTCGAGTTCCCGTTGGGGGCCTGGACGGCGACCACCCGGCCGCGGCGGCCGAATTCTGCTGTGAGCCTCTCCATCCGCGTTAGCGGCCCAACGAGGACGAGCGGCAGCGATTCTCTGTTCTCCGCGCCTTCTCCGCAGCTGCGATTTTCATTCCGTTCGGGTTGTCAGCCCGATGCAACAAGCTGACATGTCGCCTCCGCGCAGACGACCTTCGGCGAGGGCAGCTTTCGCGCGGGTCCAAAGCCAAGGGATGAATGCCATGCCGTGGGCGAAGCGGCTGTTCCGGGGTATGGCGTAGGATGTCGCCTTTGTACTCCGGGAAGTGCTCCCACGGCAGAACCGCATCGAGCGAAGCTCATCTAAATCGCCGGGAGCAGAGCAGTCGTGTATCACTCTACCTCCTCCCGGGGCGGACCCGAGCGTGGCTCCCCCGCGACGGGACCGGAGGAGCGGCTTGGATTCTCACACGCACAACGCCTTCCAGGCGTCTCAAGAGGGGCGAGGCGGCCGACAAAGCCGGACAGCTGTTCAGCCGCAGTGGACGCGGGTTCTCTCAGAAAGGAACGTCGTCGTCGGTGCCGGTGGACCAAGCCGGGCTGCGCCCTGCCTCGCGCCCGGGCTCTTTCCGCCCTGACACGAAGTAGACCTCCGTCCAGCGCCGCTCAGGGTTCGACCTCTTGTAAATCCTGACGTCGCGGTCCACCATTTCTTCGCAACGGGCCGGCAAGTCGCTCAAACGGTCCAGGCAAAGCCCGAGCTGCTCGAGGTCCCGTTTTACGTACCCGAGTGTCTTGTGCGTGATCACCCGCACCTTGGTCACTGCGCGTCCCTCGCACTGAGGCCCGCGGATGCGAAGCCGCCACACGATCATCGGGTTGCCCGTGTTGGCAGTTTGCCCGATGTCGACGCTTTCCACGGAAGCGTCGTAGAAGCCGTCAGGGATGTCCTCATATACGGATTGGGCGGCGACGCCAACCGGGGAGGCTTGGGCGAACTCGTCATCGAACCGGCTCAAGTCGATCTCTGTCTCTCGGTCGGGGTGGCGTTGGTCAAAAAGCATGCGCTGCTTCCTCGCCGATGTAGTGCCTCTCGAGTGAGTGTCGTCTCACCTGATTTCACGCGAAGCGATGCGGGAAGGCTGGCCGGGATCCAGATTCTTATTCAGGGCTCAGCGCCAAATCTGGAACACCCTCGGCCTGTGCAGGGGCTCAAGAAATCGGTCGAGGTCTGGGCGTGAAATCCACGTCCGCCGCCCTCCCGATTCGTTTGGGCGACACATTGGGAAATCGACAGCGGGAAGCGTCTGGATCCTCTGGTATGAGCGACAGGCCCCGGGCGCAGAGCCTCTCCGCAGATCCCGGGCCGAAGGCTCCTGATCTCCGCCGGCGGGCGCGAGGGCCCGCGATTCTTCCGCAGGCGCCGTCAACCCCCTGCTGCTGCACCGTTGCGCTGCACGGACTCGAGCACCGTCTGGTGCACCTTCAGCAGAAGGTCTACCTCCATCCGCGACATTCCGAGCGAGGCCGCGATCCGTTCCGGGGACTCGCCCATCCGGTGCAGCCGCAGCGCCTGGCTGCGCTTGCTGAGGTTCATGCTTTCCCGCATCATGGGCGGCGCATCCCGCGCCATTTTGCGCCCCTCCTCGATCTCTTGCGTCAAAGCCTCGAGCGCACGCCGCAGTTGGGACCTCTCCTCCGCCCATTGCCGCTGCTGCTCAGCCGCGGAAGCGCGCACGCGGGCCATTTCGCGTTGCAGCGTGAAGAACAGCAGCAGCGCCCCTGCCAGCGTCAGCGCGCACGCGGCGAGAATCGTGACCGGATGCGCCAGCACCGTCATCCCTCCAAATTACGGCTGGCTGCTCGCGGAACTCCATATCTCTGCGAGCTTCCCGGGAGTAGCTCGTCCCGGCATCTGGGGCATCTGGCAGAATGGATCCGTCATGCCCCTGCGCGTCATCAACCGGACCCGTTCCACGGTGCTCGCCACTCGCGCCGATGTCGCTGGCGAATCCGGCACGCGGCGGCGCGGGTTGCTGGGGCGGACATCGCTGCCGCAGGGCGAGGGGCTGTGGATCGTGCCCTGCGAGGCGGTGCATTGCTTTTTCATGAAGTTCACAATCGACGCCGTGTTCCTGGACAAGAATCTGCGCGTGGTGAAGATCCGCCCCTCCCTGAAGCCGTGGCGGATCGCGGGAAGCCTGCGCGCCCACTCGGTTCTGGAGCTGCCCGAAGGCACCATCGCTGCCACCGGCACGCAGCCCGGCGATCAGCTGGAATTCGAGGAGGTTCCGCCCGCCTGATCTAACGTCTGGCAGGCACCATCGGCACGAACATCACGGGGAATTCCGTGCGCCGCCGCACCTGGCCTTTCAGGTCCTTGTCGATCACCACGAGTTCCTGCCACCCTGTTCCCACTGGCGCCACGAGCCGCCCGCCCGGCTTGAGCTGATCGATCAGCTTCTGGGGAACTTCCGGCGGCGCCGCGGTCAGCATGATCTTGTCGAATGGCGCCTGCTCCGGCCAGCCCTCATAGCCGTCCCCGATGCGCACAGTGACGTTGCGGAAGCCGAGTTCGGCGAGCCGCGCCTGCGCCTGCCGGCCGAGCGGCTCGACGATTTCGATCGAATAGACGTGCTGAACCAGCCGCGCCAGCACCGCCGCCTGATAGCCCGAGCCGGTGCCGATCTCCAGAACGCGGTCCCCGGGGCGCGGATCGAGCATCTCCGTCATCGCCGCCACAATGTAGGGCTGCGAGATCGTCTGCCCGTGGCCGATCGGCAGCGGATGATCCTCGTATGCCGAGCGCCGCAACGACTCCGGCACGAACAGGTGGCGCGGAACCGTGCGCATCGCGTCCAGCACGGCACGGTTCCTGACGCCGCGCCGCTCGATCTGAACGCGCACCATCTCCTCCCGCAGTGCGGTCCAATCCTGGCCGTTCATCGGAAAAGAAATTGCGGACACGAGCCACGCCGGAAGGAGGACGCGCCGCGATGGCCGCTCGCCCATTCCAACCTCATCTTACGCCTCGCTGCGCCGATTGAGAATCCAGGCCGCCTCGCCCGGGCTCTCGCCGGGACGGGCTGCGCAGCCGGAGGAAGACCCGCAATTTCAGGGGTGCGCGGTTCTTTCCGCCGGACATCCGCAGCCGCCCGCCTCTGCTTCGCATTCCCGTTGAAACAGAGACGCGCGCCCGGCCAGATCCCGCAGCCAACGGTGCCTTGGGTATAACAGAAGCAGCATGCAGACGCGCAGACTCGGCAACAGCGACATGTGGATCACGCCGCTCGGCATCGGGCAGTGGGCCATGGGGGGCGGCGGCTGGAAGTTTTCCTGGGGGCCGCAGGACGACCGCGAATCGATCGCGGCCATCCGCGCCGCCCTCGAGGCGGGCTGGAATTGGGTGGACACGGCCGCCGTCTACGGGCTTGGCCACGCCGAGGAGGTGCTGGCGCAGGCGCTGGAGGGCGTCAGCCCGCGGCCCTACATCTTCACCAAGTGCGAGCGCTGCTGGAAGCCGGACGGGGAGATCTACGGCTGCCTGAAGCGGGAATCGATCCTTCGCGAGTGCGAGGACTCGCTCCGCCGCCTTCGCGTGGACGTGATCGATCTCTACCAGATCCACTGGCCGGAGCCGGACGAGGACATCGAGGAGGCGTGGGAAACCCTGCTGGAGCTGAAGCGGCAGGGCAAGGTGCGGTGGATCGGCGTCTCCAATTTTTCGCTTTCCCAGCTGAAACGGCTGGAGAAATACGGCGAAATCACCTCCTTGCAGCCGCCCTATAATCTGCTGGCCCGCGGGATTGAGCAAGACGTTTTGCCCTATTGCGCAGAGAAAAACATCGGCGTCATTGCCTATTCTCCCATGCATTCCGGGCTTTTGACGGGCAAAATGACGAAGGAGCGGATCGCGCAGCTTCCGCCGGACGACCACCGCGCGCGGCGGCCGCAATTCCAGGAGCCGCTGCTCAGCCGCAACCTGGAGCTGGTGGAAAAGCTGCGGCAGATCGGCGCCCGCCACGGGCGCACGCCCGGCGAGGTGGCCATCGCGTGGGTGCTGCGGCGCCCCGAGGTGACGGGCGCGATCGTGGGGCTGCGGTCTCCGCAGCAGCTCGCAGGCGTCGCCGGGGCGGCGGAATTCCGGCTTTCGGCGGAAGAGATCGCCGAAATCGAAGCGGAAATGGCGCGGCTCGGGATCGCCTGAGGGCGGTCAGCCCTTCAGGCTCGAGGCGATCCCCTTCGCCGCCTCGTACAGCATTCCGATTTCGCTCGAGCAGCCCACGAACAGCATGCCCATGCTCTTCCAGCGCTGCGCCAGCGCGATGCTGCGCGCCTGCGCGCCCGGCGCCACGCCGTGAGCGCGGCAGCTTTCAACGATCTTTTCCACCGCGGCCAGCATCTTCGGGTGCTCGAACTCGCCCGGAACGCCAAGGCTGATGGAGAGGTCCACGGGGCCCACCATCACGGCATCGATGTGCGGCACGCTCAGGAGCTCGTCGCGCGCCTCCAGCGCGCGCACGGTTTCAATCTGCAGCACCACCATCTGCTCGCGATTCATGTGCTCCATAATGGCGGCGATGGAGGCGGGCTCGAAGTCCACATGCAGCGGCGTAAGGCCCATCCCGCGCACGCCCAGCGGCGGGAACTTCGTCCAGCTGACGGCGCGCTCGAGCACCGCCGGATCTTCCACGCGAGGGAAGATGACGCCCTCGGCGCCGCAGTCGAGCGCCCGCGCGATGAGCGAGTACTGCAGGTCCGCCACGCGCACAATCGGCGCCAGGCCGACCTTCACGGCGATGCGGCACAGGTCCTGCAGCGTTTCCAGATCAAAGCCGCCGTGCTCGGCGTCGAGAAAGGCCCAGTCGAAGCCTGCCGCCGCCAGCACGCGAATCGCGTCCTGCGAACGGAGTTGCTGGAAAGCCGTGCCCAACTGCAGCCGCCCTTCCCGGAGCGCCTGTTTGACCGTGTTTTTCTTCATGGCGAAAGCACCTCATGCGACGGGCGGGCGGCGTCAATCGCGGCGAGCAATTCCTCCAGCAGCGCGGTTCCGTATTGCGCCAGAAAGGCGACAAAGGAATAGTAGCGCTCCTGCAATTGGCGCTCCGGGCTCACCAGGCGGAACGCATGGCGCGCCTGCGCTTCGGCTTCCGTCTGCTTCCGGAGCGCCGCCCGCGCCGTTTTGCGCCGCATCTTCTCCAGTTGCCAGCCGATCCGCGCCCGGCTGCGCTGCATCGCCTTCCCAAGCGTCGGATCGAAGGCAGCCAGAGCCTCGCCCAGCCGGTCCAGCCTGCCGCCGATCTCCGCTTCGGCGGCGGAAAATTCGCGCTCCAGCGGCTCGGGCGACAGCCGCGCGGCCACCGTATCGAGCAGCGCCTCCTCGCCCTGCAGAAAATTCTCCACGGCCAGGCCGAAGCGCTCCATCAGCCGCCGGGTCCGCCCGTCGACCAGCGTGAACGCAGCCCGCGGGACAACTGCCGGCATGCGCGCCAGCAGCTTCTCGTAAAGCGCCGCGGATTGCGCGAAATAGGCCACTTCCGCAGGTCCGCCCACGTAGACCGCGGTCGGCAGCAGCCAATCCTGCATGACCGGACGCAGCAGGGCGTTGGGCGACCATTGCGCCGGATCCGCGACAACCGCGCGGCTGCCGGCCTTTCGCCGCAGCCCGTCCTCCAGCACGAAGAAGAGCCCGGCGCCGTCCTGCACCTCCACCTGCGCGTGGAATCCCGCCGCTTCCAGATCCGCCCGCCGCGCCGCCAGCGCCTTCTGAAGCTCCTCGCGCATCCCCCACGCCTTCTCGAGCAGGGGCGCAGCCAGCCGCCTCAGGCGCGGCTCGAGCGGATCGACGAACACGACGCCATAGGGCCGCAGCAGAGACGCCAGCAGTTCGCGAAACGACTCAGAGAACGTGCGTCCCGGCGTGTAAGAAGCGGCGACGAGCTCCGCCGTCTCCCGCGCGTACAGGAAGCCCTCGAGGGCGCGCGAGAGAGCCTGCACCGGAGGCTCGTGGATGGGCACAACCCCCACGGGCCTCCCCCGGGACGCATTCTCATCGACGTCGAGCCGTACCGGGCGCAGGCGCGTGTCAAACACGCGCGCGTGGCTTACTTCTTCCAGATCGTGATCCTCGCTGGCGACCCAGAACACAGGGACGGCGGGTTGGCCAGCGGCTTCGAGCCGCCGCGCGATGTGCACGGCGGTGAGCGCCTTGTAGAGCGTGTAAGCAGGGCCGCCGAACAGGCCCGCCTGCTGTCCCGTGACCACGGCCACGGCGCCGGGCGTGGCCAGCTTCTCCAGCGCTTCGCAGCCCGGATTGGCGCCGCGCAGGGCTTCGGCGACCTCCTCGCGCGGAGCGCCTCCGGTGAGCGCCTCGCGCGCCGCCTCCAGCCACCCTTGCAGCGAGAAAGCGCCGTGGCGGTAAAAGCGCGCCGCCCGGCTGTCGCCGGAAACGTAAGCTGAAAACAAAGCGCTCGATCCCGGCATCCGGCCGAGGGGCACACTGGCAAGCCGCATGAGATCGTTCTCTCTCAGGCTAGCAGACCGCCCTTCGACTGCCTGACGGAGCGTCACTCGAGCCCTGCCGCCTTGCGGAAGCGCTCCTTTTCCTTCTCGCGATCCAGGTAGGGGATTCCCTTCTCCATCCACTCCGGCTTCGGGGCGTCTTTCAGGAAGTGGTCGAAGAACTGCTTCATGCGGATGGCATAGTCCATCTGGTTGTGGCGCCGCCGCAAGCCGTGCAGCTCGCCGTTGTAGTTCATCAGGTAGGCTTCCTTGCCGTTGCGGCGCAGCGCGAGGAACAGCTCGATGCCCTGATACCACGGCACGGCGTCGTCGTTATCGTCGTGCAGGATCAGCAGCGGCGTCGTGACGCGCTTGATGTGAAACACCGGCGAGTTCTCGATGTACTTCAGCGGATCGTCATACAGCGGCTTGCCGATGCGGCTCTGCGTTTTCTCGTACTGGAACTGCCGCGGCAGCCCGCTGCCCCAGCGGATGCCGGAGTAGGCGCTGGTCATGTTGCCCACCGGCGCGCCCGCCTCGGCAGCGCGGAAGCGCGTGGTTTGCGTGATCATGTACGCCACCTGATAGCCGCCCCAGCTGTGCCCGGCGATTCCGATCCGTTCGGGATCGACGAAGCCCATCGACTCCACCGCCTGCACCGCCGCCAGCACGCACTTCAGGGCGCTCTGCCCGGGCTGCCCTTCCGTGTAGACGATGTCGGGAGTCAGCACCAGATAGCCGTCGCTGACGTACTGGCTGAAGTTGAAATTGTGCCCGGGGCGCGGATGGACGAAGTTGTGGACGTTCTGCGAGAGCTTCTCGTAGATGTAGACCATCAGCGGGTATTTCTTTTTCGGGTCGAACCCCGCAGGCTTGTACAAAGCTGCCATCAGCGGCACTCCGTCGGCGTTCTTGTAGCGGATCAGTTCCGCCGTGCCCCACAGGAAGGGCTGCATCTGATCGCCGCCGCGCGTGGCTCGCTGCGGGTTGCGGAAATCGGCGCCCGTCAGGTGGACGTCGGGATATTCGTCGAAGCGCTGCGCGGTGATGGCAAGCACGTCGGCATCGCGCGCCCGCGTCACATAGCGGTAGTTCTTCGCGCCCCAGAGCAGGCGCACGGGCTCGCCGCCGCCGGCGGGAACGCGCCAGAAGCCGGTTTCGCGCGTCTCCTCGCTTTCCCCGCGCAGGGTGAGCGGCTTTGAGGGATCGATGCCGGGCTCCTCTTCCTCGTCGGGCGGATCGATCCGCTGCACGCGGAACTCGATGCGCGCCTTGCGCCCCGCGCCCGCAGTGACGTTCTTCGGCGCAGAGCCGTCGGCAAACAGCTGCCAGACATCGTAGCGGTCGTACACGAAAAAGCTCTTCGAGTCTTTCGCCCACCCTGCCGCGCCATAGGAGCCCGGCTCGGAGGGCGTGTCGTGATCCTCGCGGTGGAATGCCACAGGCAGCGCTCCGGTGGCATTGCGCGAAGCGCCGTCAGCGAGCCGCACGAAGAACCACGAACGGCTGTTGAAGTACGCCGCATACTGCCCGTCGGGCGACATCTGCCATCCCCCGCCGCCGCCCGGCCCGCCGCCTCCGCCGCGCACCATGCGGGCGAGCAGGCGCCGCGCGCCGGTGCGCGTATCGACCGAGTAAACGTCCTGGTAATTGCCGTCGTAGTCCACCATGCGCTGGTAGGCCCGGTCGTCCGTGCCGATCGCCGACAGGCCGGTGCGCGCCGGGATCACCTCTGCCATTTCCGGACTGGCCAGCTGGACGTAGCGCTTCTCGTCCAGATGCCAGACGCCGCGGTAGGTGCGGTTGCGCTCGCGGTTGGCGCGCACGCGCTGCATGGGCTGCACCAGCCCGTCGCGCCAGTGCCACAGGTCCATCAGCACGCGCCCTTCCTGATCCTGCTGCTGCGGCTGCGGCTCCTCGCCGGACCGCTCTTCCGCGGGCGGCGCCACGGGCACGAACAGCCGCTGCCCGTCGGCAGAAAACTGCAGCGTGCCGCGCTCGCTCACCGCCATGCCCTGCGGGATGCCGGGCGTCTGGCTGGTCACAGCCTCTTCGGCGGCGGCGCTGCCGCGGTTCCACACCCACACGGCGCGCTTCTCTTCGAAGAACGCGAGCCGCTGCTGCCCGCGGTCCCACGCGAGTCTGGAATATTTCCCTTTGCCCGCTTTCAGCGCAGCAGGCGCGGCGTCCACGCCCGGCGTCACGGCGTAGACGCCGTTCTCTTCCTCCTTGCGGGAATTCACTGCATATACGAGCGTCTTGCCGTCGCGGGCGAAGCTGTATTCGGCAACAAAGGGGAAGACCCGCTCATTGTTCTCCGGCTTGTCGAGTTCGCGCAGCACGAGATCCGTGCCGTAAGTCTGCCGCGCCGCCGCGCCGCCCTGCCCGCGCGCCTGCTGGTCTTCGCTCTCTTCCTCGTCCTGTTCGCCCGGCTTCGCCTCCGCCGCGGGCTTCGCCTGATTGGCGGCGGGCGCAGGCGGCGCCTCCTTCAGATAGGCGAGCCACGCGCCCCCGCGCGAGGGAACCTGGAAGTTCTTGACGTTGGCGATGCGCGTCACCTCGCCGCTGCCAAGCTTCATGATCAGCAGCCCCTGCTTCGGCATGTCGTCCGCCCGGCGGCGCTCCTTGCGCGCCTTTTCCCGTTCTTCCCTGCGCGGGAAAGTGCTCGAAACCAGCCAGCGGCTGTCGCTCGTGAAGGCGATCCGGATGGTCGGCGGCTCCGGCGGCGGGCCTTCGGCGTCCACGGGGGTGACGGGCGGGGGCGGCAGCTCTCCGGCGTTCTCGCGCCACTCGCGTCCGGTGGCCACTTCGCGGACCACCAGATCGCCGTCGCCCGCCTGCGGCATGTACGCGTAGGCGAGATACTTGCCGTCGGGGGAGAGCGTCACCGCAGAAATGTTGCGCCACGGATCGAAATCCTTGTGCGTGATGGGGCGCTTCGACGGCGCCTGCGCCGCCAGCGCAGCCGCCACAAAAAGCGCCGCCGCAAGCCTTGAGCGGGAAATTGCGCGCATGGCATGGATTATATCCGCGCGGCGCCCGGCGGCGGCGCAAAGTGGCATCATCAGAGCAGGGCATGCTCGCGCTGGTCGCCGCCTGTCTGCTTCTCTCCGATCTCCATCAGGCCGCACGCCGCGGGGATCTCGAGCGCGTGCGGGAGCTGCTCGAACAGGGCGCGGATCCGAATGAGTACGACGAGCTGGGCGGCACGGCGCTCCATGACGCCGCGTGGGCGGGGCACGCCGGGATCGCACGGCTGCTGATCGAACGCGGAGCGCGCGTCGATGCGCGGCACAAGGAGGCCGGATCGACGCCTCTGCACTACGCCGTGCTGATGAACCGCGTGGAAGTCGTGCGCACGCTGCTCGAGGCGGGCGCCGATTTGCGGACGCCCTTCCGCGGCGGCGCCACTCCGCTGCACCTGGCCGCCAACCGCGGGCATCTCGAGCTGGTCGAGCTGTTTCTGGAGAAGGGGCTCTCGCCGGAGGCGCGCGACTCGGCGGGGCTGACTCCTCTGGATGAAGCCGCCTGGAAGGGGCAGGAGGAGGTGGCGCGGTTGCTCATCGCCCGCGGCGCCCCGGTGAACGCCGCCAACCCGGCCACCGGGCAGACGCCGCTCCATGAGGCGGCCATCAAGGGCCATGCCGGCCTGTTGCAGTTGCTGCTGGAGGCCGGCGCCGATCCGTCGGTGCGCGACCGCTCCGGGGCCACGCCGCTGGACGAGGCGCTGCGCTTCCGGCACGCCGAGGCCGCCGCTGTGCTGGTTCGCGGCGGGGCCAAAGGGGATCTTGACGGACGCCTGCGCGAGGCCGTGCTGCGCGGCCAGACCGACATTGCCTCGCTGCTGCTGAGCCTGGGCGCCGAGGCGCAGCCGCACCTGTTCGACGCGTGTCTGAAAGGGCACCGCGCGATTGTGGAGCTGCTGCTGGCGCACGGCGCGCGGGTCGACGCCTACAGCCCCGCCGGCACGACGGCATTGCATGAAGCCGCTCTGGCAGGACATGCCGCGGTCGCCGAGCTGCTGCTGGACCGCGGGGCGCCCATCGACGCAAGGGACCGCGAGTCCGAGGCCACGCCGCTCATGGTGGCCGCCGGGTGGGGACGGGAGGCCGTGGTGAGGCTCCTGCTGGCGCGCGGCGCCGACCGCTCCCTGAAAAACCGCCATGGCAAGGATGCGCGCCGGCTGGCGCTGGAAGGCGGCCACGCTGCGGTGGCGGCACTGCTCGGGGAAGCCGCGCGCCAGCCCTAATCTCAGCCCTGCATTCCGCCGATAAGTGGGCCGAGGCTGACCGCATGACGCCCGCCAAAGCAGAGGCCGAGACCAACCGGATCATCCTTCACTTCGAGACGCTGGAAGACGCGCTCCGGCTGTTCTCGCCCTGGCGAGGCGCCGCGCCACGCGCTCAGGCCGCTCAGCAAATCCACCTTGCCTTGTCTTCGGTCGGACTTCTTCTGGAAGTCCGTGTTCAGGGCCGCCCGGTGGCGGAACTGGGTTCCGTTCAGCCGCGCGGCCCTCTTTTCTCCCTGCTGAGAGGCACGGCCGCCTGAGCCCATGACCGCGCCCGGCGCTATCCGAACCGGCCGATTCGCCCGGCACGGGCGGCATGCTGCGGAAGGAGTCCTACCGGGCGTCCACGCGCGCAGGAATCTTCTCGAGATTGGCGATCTCGACGCCGAGAGCGAAGCCGAAGCGCGCGAACTGCTCCATCCCGCTGAAATCCCAGTCTTCGCTGTACTCGTCCGTGGGCTGATGGTAGCGTGCAGCGGTCTTCTTTCCGACCTCCGCCGCATACCCGGAAGGCTTGCCCTCGTAATCGTTGCCCATGTTGACGGAGAACGCAGGGACACCGGCGCGCGCGAAGGAGAAGTGGTCGCTGCGGTAGTAGCCGCCCGCCTCGGGGCGGGGATCGGGCTTCAGGGTGAGCTGATGCCGCTGCGCGACACTCTGCACGAGGGAGTAGAACGAGGTCCGCTCGGCGCCCGTCAGGACCGCGTCGCGCACGCGCCCGTACGGCGAATAGGAGTCAAAGTTCAGCGCTGCCGCCATGCGCTCCGCCGGGATGGGGGGATTTTCGGCGAAGTAGCGCGAGCCGAGCAGCCCGCTTTCTTCCGCTGTCACAGCGACAAACCATGCCGAGCGCAGCGGTTTGGGCTCCATCGAAGCCCACGCGCGCGCCATCTCGATCAGCATGGCGCAGCCGGTGGCATTGTCGATCGCCCCGTTGTAGATGCTGTCGCCATTCACGGCTTCGCCCACCCCGAGGTGATCCCAGTGGGCGGAGAAGACCACGGCTTCCTGCGACAGCTTGGGATCGCTGCCCGGCACGAAACCGACGACGTTTTCCGTTTCGACGTCCGTCAGCCGGAACTGCATCCGCCCGCGAATCCGGATCTTTCCCAGCGGACGCGCGCGGAAGCCGCGCGTATCGGCGGCCTTCAGCAGATCTTCCAGTTTTTCGCCGGCCAGCGCGGCCAGTTGCGCGCCGGCCTGCTCGGTGATCCAGCCGGCGAAGGCCAGCGCCGGCTCGCCCTCCTTGCGCCGCACTTGCGGCTGCGGCCGCCCGTTGGCGCGGACGACCTGCCACCCGTAACTCGCTGTCGGCGTGGTGTGAATGATCAGCGCCGCCACGGCGCCCCGGCGCGCCGCCTCTTCGTACTTGTAGGTCCAGCGGCCATAGTAGGTGAGCGCGCGGCCCTGAAAGAACTTGTCGTCGTTGGAGGGCGGCTCGTTGGTGAACAGCACCACTACCTTTCCGCGGACATCCGTTCCGGCGTAGTCGTCCCACCCGTATTCCGGCGCCGTGATGCCGTGGCCCACGAAGATGGCCTCGGCGTCGAATTCCGCGTTGGGGAGCTGTTGATGCGAGGTGCCGACGAAGTCGTCCAGCCAGCGCCATTCCAGCGACTTGCCGCCGGCATGGGCGCTCAGGCGCGCTCCCGGCGCGGTCTCGACGATCCGCAGCGGCACGGGCTGGAACCAGCTGCCTCCGGGGCCGCCGGGCTTCAGGCCGGCGGCGGCGAACTGCGCGGCGATGTATTGGGCGGCCAGTTGCCCGCCCCGCTGGCCCACCCCCCGGCCCTCCAGCAGGTCATGAGCCAGGAACCGGACGTGGGGGCGGATCTTCTCGCCTTCGATCAGGTGCATCTGCGCGGCCGCCGGGGCGGCCAGCAGAACGGCTGCAAGAGGTACTGTTTTCATGACCTTTCTGTTGCCCGTTGCGGATCAGGATGCTTTCTTGGCGGCCAGCGACGCTACCAGCCGCGGGATGTCGGCCACAAAGCGTTCGTGGCGCCCTTCGCCGACCAGTTCCTTTTCGTCGCGCGCTTCCACGCGAAACAGGACGCGGCGGCCGCGAACCTCCTCCACCTTCGCCGTGAACTCGACGCTCATGCCGACAGGGGTCGCCGCCAGATGACGGACGTCGACCCATGTGCCGAGGCTGTCCTCGTTTTCGTCGAGCCAGGGGCGGATCGCCTCCCGGGCGGCCCATTCCATCCAGGCGATCATGTGGGGAGTGGAGAGGACGCGCGCCCGCTCGTCGCCGAGAAAGTCGATGGCTGTCTCCGGGGTGACCAGCAGGCGCTGGCGGCCGGTGGTTCCCACGGGGATCTCTTTCATGTCAATATGGTAACGTGCGGAGGGGGCTCGCCAGCGCCTTGCCGTGCAACCTGCGCATCCGAAGCGCATCTGATGGAAGTAGAGGATTGATGAGCGTTTTCTCCGCCCTCCTGTTTGGTTTTCTGCTCGCCGCTCCGGCGGTGCCGGCGTCTGCCGCCGGTGCGGCGGACATGCCGGCTGTGTCTGACTCGGAGAAGGTGCGGGAGGGGGAGAACGTCCTCGGGCGGTACGTGCAAGCAAGCGGGAAGAAGGTGGTGCGCGGCATCACCATGGCGGCGATGTTCGCCGGCAGCCTCCCGAAGATGGGGAAGTCCGCGACAGTCAGTGCGCGCCGCCTGATCACCCGCGACGGAGAGATCAACTACGAGATCACCGACCGGCGCGGGGATGCGACCGTCTGGAAAGAGCTGATCCTTCGCTACATCAACGGCGAGATGGAGAACGCCGGCAAGGACAACTCGAAGATCGCCGTCACCCCCGAAAATTACAAGTTCAAGTACAAGGGCGAGCGCGAGCGTGACGGGCGGATCGCGCACGTGTTCGAGGTGACTCCCCGCAAGAAGCGCCAGGGTCTGTTCAAAGGCGAAGTCTGGATCGACGCCGAGACTGCGCTCACTGTTTACGAAACCGGGCGGTTCGTGAAGAGCCCGTCCGTGTTCCTGAAGAAGGTGCAGTTCAGCCGCGAATACGCCATTCTGGACGGCGTGGCCGTGCCGAAGACGATGCAGACCTCGATCGAGACGCGCTTCTGGGGCCCGGCGCAGCTCGACATACAGTTCAGCGACTTCCACTGGAACGACCCGATGTTCGCGCTGAACTGAAAGCCGAGCCCTCTTCCCTCTCACACAGATCCACACCATCTTTTGATCCCGACACGCGAGGAGCTGCATGCGGAGCGCCTGCCTGCGCTTCTGGCGCCCCGGCGCCGGGGCTCCGCGGCCTTGGGCCGGGAGCGGCCGAACAGAGGGCTCCGGCGCAGGCGCTTCGCTGTAAAAGCAGCCCCAAGCCTGTCCGCGATACGGTCTCAACCGGCGAGGATCGAGCAGGCAGCCGGACCCGGGAGCCCGGCGTTGACGGTCCGTTGCCGCCGGGGGTCCAGAGGCTCCTGTTCGCACGGGCGCCGCAGCGGCCCCGGCGGATCCGGATGCGCCTGGCAAGCAGGCATCCGCCTGACGGGCGCACGGCCCGGACCGGGAGTCTTCGCGGATGGCCGCGTCTAGAAGGGGAGGATCTCCTCGCGCTGCGGATCGAAGTTCAGCCTGCGCTTCTGGACGTAGCTGATGTTGCCGAGATGCGAGGCCATGGCGGAGCGGTGGCCGTCGTAGACGTCGCAGTTCGGCCGCTTGCGGGAGACGCAGCAGTCGAGGAAGTTCTTCACGTGGTCCAGCGTGAAGTCGTAGTCGGGCCCCTTCACCTCGATGGGCTTGGCGCCACGGCCTGCGGGCAGGTATTCATAGCGCGAGCGGTCGATGAAGAGCTTGCCCTTGGTGCCGCAGAACTCGATTCCGTACCCGCGGATGCCGGGCGCGAGCGTGGCCTCGAAGGTGACGGTGTATTGCCCGCCGTACTCAAGCAGGACGTTGATCGTGTCGGGGGCGGTGCGTCCGTCCTTGTAGTTGTAAACGCCGCCGGCGGCGACGCCCGAAGTGGGCGAATCGTTGCCCATGAACATATGGACGACGTCGATCCAGTGGGTGAACAGGTCGGTCACCTGCCCGCCGCCGAAGTCGAGGTAGGCGCGCCAGTTCCAGAACTGCTGCGGGTCCCACTCGCGCCAGGAGACGGGGCCGAGAAAGCGGGCCCAATCGAGGTTGGAGGGCTTCTGGGCCAGCGAAGCCGGGGCGCGGCGCAGGTGGTACATATTGCCGTGCCACCAGGTGCGGATCAGCATGATCTTGCCCAGCTCGCCCGAGTCGATGTACTTCTGCTTCGCCTCGATGTAGTGGGCGCCGGAGCGTTGCTGCAAGCCTACCTGGCAGACGCGTTCATTGACGCGCGCCGCCTTGACGATGGCCGGGCCTTCCTCGATGCGCAGCGTGAGGGGCTTTTCGACGTAGACGTCCTTGCCCGCGTTGAGGGCATCGATGGTGGTGGCAGCGTGCCAGTGATCCGGGGTCCCGTTCAGGACGATATCGACATCCTTCTGTTCAAGCAGCTGCCGGTAATCGGTGAACCCCTTCGCTTCCGGCGCCAGGGACTTCGCCTTGTCGATCATCTCCGCGTAGACGTCGCAAACGGCAGTGACCTGGACGCGGCCGGTCTTCTGGAACAGGCCCATCACATGGCGGCCGCGTTCGCCGGCGCCGATCAGTCCGAGATTGAACCTTTCATTGGCGCCGAGAATGCGGGAGTAGGAAAGAGCGGTCCATGCCACCGGCGCCTGCGCGGCGCCCCGGAGAAGCGATCGGCGCGAAGGATGAGAAAGAGCCATGCCGGAATTATATCGTTTGCTGAGAGTTCTCTTCAGCGGCGGGCACTATCTGGCAAGAAAGCGCGTTCTGCGGCTCATCTCTCGGCGAAGTCTCCTCCAGTGTCCGCGGAGCGCGCGGTTTCCGGGAAAGCGCCCTCACTCCAGGGGCGCGCAGGCTGCGGCCGCCCCGGCGCCCGTTCACGCGCGTGTGTGGCGTGGGAGCGGGCGCGCCGGGACCACAGATGCTGCGAGGCGATGCCCGACGCGGCGCGAGGCAGGCTCTTCCCTGCCCCGCCGCGGGGCGGGCAGGGCGCCTTGCGCCCCTTTTTGTCATCTGCCCAGATGCCCAGAGAAAGTCCCCTGGCGTTTCGCGCAGCGCAGCCCCGGCGCAAGCGCCGTTGGAAACGGAGTGCAAAGCGGCTCGAGAGCAAAGCGGCGCGTGCCGCGCAGCGCGAGCGCCCGTATGCGCGCCACCCGGCTCGCGCGGTTCCCCCGACGCTTGCGTCGGGGCCGCGCATCTCACCTCGCTTCCCCCTGCCTGCGCCCGTGCGGCATGGCTTGTAGTAGTCTATCGCTTCGTCTGCCGACACCACACAAGTTTTGCACTCCGTCGGCACGCCCCTCCGGGAAAACTCGGACTCAAGACCGCTGGAATACGCGGAACCAACTCCATCGCGGCCACAGGCAGAGCCAAGGGCAGCATCACGGTAGTACGCCCTGCATTGGACTCACCCCGAGTCTGCCTGTGGATCAAGTGGCCACTTTGTAGCATTGGGACGGGGCTTCCGCGCCCACGCTCGTGATCCTCGCCGGCCGTCCGCCCATCCCTGCCTGCGCGATGGTGCCAAATCACGCCGTCCCCTGCGAAATGGATGCGCATGGCATGCGTGCACCGCGGGCATGCTGCCCCGGCGCAAGCGCTGGGATAGCAGCGAGCATGTGCGTTCGTTGCACGAGGGCCGTGGAGAAACGGCAGCGGATGGTTTGTCTCAACCGGGATCTTCGAACTTGACTCGCTGCACGAAGGTGCCAGATCAGGCTGTCCCCGTCGGCAGAATTGCCTGCGCGCGCTGGCACAAACAGCGCGGCCCCGACGCAAGCGTCGGGGGAACAACGCGGTCCATGCGGCCTCGTGCGCCAGCGCAGAGGGAGCCACGCTAGCATCAGCACCGCAGCGCGCAAACGCTACGGCCCCGGCTCAAGCGCCGGGGGAAATTCGACCTGGGCTGGGCCGGAATTGGTGAAGGTTGCGTAGGCAGGCCCTGCGCTTGCGCGCAGGGGAATCTCGCTTTCTCAGGGCGCGAGAGACAGCGAAGAACGACGCCGGCCGTACAGCCAAAAACAGACACCGCGGCGCCGACGCAAGTGCCGGGGGAACAAAGCGGGCCATGCGGCCCCGACACAAGTGTCGGGGGAACAGCCTGAGGAAGGCCTCTACGGGACGAAGCGGTAGCCCACCCCGCGGACCGTGTGAATCCACCGCGGCGATTGGGGCGTGTCCTCCAGCTTCTGGCGGAGCCACGCGATGTGAACATCAACGGTGCGCGAGGTGACGCCGGCAGAGTATTCCCACACGGCTTCGAGCAGCTGCTCGCGCGAGACGGTTTGCCCGCGGTGCTCGACCAGATAGCGCAGCAGCTGGAGTTCCTTGCCCGCAAGCGAGACGGGCCGCCCGCCCTTGGTGACGACGCCGTGATCGAAATCCACGCTGACGTCGCCGAACTCGAAGCGGGAGAGCGCGCCGTAGGAGCCCCGGCCGGCGCGCCGCAGCAGAGCCTCGATGCGGGCCATGAGCTCTGAAGGATCGAACGGCTTGGCCAGATAATCGTCGGCGCCGATCTTGAGGCCGACAACGCGGTCCGCCACCTGCCCGCGCGCGGTAAGCATGAGCACGGCGGTGTCGCGCCCCCGGCGGCGCAGCTCGCGGCAGACCTCGAAGCCGTTCATGCCCGGAAGCATGACGTCGAGCACGATCAGGTCGTAAGAGCCCTCAAGGGCCTTCTGAAGGCCCGTCTTGCCGTCTTGCGCCGAATCGACCTGATAACCCTCGGCAGCGAGCAGGTCCGTGAGCGTGAGGACAAGGCCGGGTTCGTCCTCCACGATCAGGATGCGCGCGCTCATGCGGGACGCCCTCCTGCCGGAGCGGGCTGGACGAGCGCCGCCGCCTGCGGAGCCATGCGAAGGCGGATCAGGAATTCCGCCCCGCGGCCTTCCTCGCTGCGGACGCTTACCTGGCCGCCGAGAGATTCCACGGCGCTCCTGACGAGGCACAGGCCAAGACCGGTGCCGTGGATCTGCTCGTCGATGGCACGGCGTCCGCGGAAGAAGGGATCGAACACATGCGGCAGCTCTCCGGGCGGGATGCCCGGGCCGCGGTCGGCGACGCGGATCTCGACAGAATCGCCGGCGCGGCAGGCCGAGATGCCGACCCACCCGCCCTCGCCGCCGTATTTGACGGCGTTCGAGAGGAGGTTCTGAATGCAATGGGCCAGCGTTCGCGGCTCGGCCAGAACGGGCGGCAGGCCGTCTTCGAGGGAGGTCTCCACGCGCACGGACCGGCCGTCGATAAGGGACTGGCAGGAAGCAACAGCCTGCTCGATGGCGGCGGCGACGGAAACCGGCTCCGGCTTGAGGGCGCCTGCACCGGAGCGCGACCGCGCGAACTCGAGCACCTGTTCGACGATCTCCGTCAGCCGTTCGCTCTCTTTCTGGATCAGCGCGCCGTATTTTTCCACCATGGCCGGGTTGGCGGCGAGCTTCCCCCGCAGGTTGAAGGCGGCTGTGCGGATGACGGTGAGCGGCGTGCGCAGCTCGTGCGAGACACCAGTGACGAAATTCATCTGGAGATCGGCCAGGCGCTGGGCGCGGCGCGTCGACACGAGAATGGCGATGAGAGCGGCGGCCATCAGCAGCAGGATGGCGAACGTGACGGCGAGGTTGCGGAGACGGGTCTGGGCAACGACGGCGTCGAGCGAACCCGCGCGGTGACGCACGCGCAGTTGGAGCCGGCCGATTTCGGCGCCCGCATTGCGCGCGCGCGGCGGCTCGCGCATGCCGGCAGGGCTCATGCGGCGGAACAGCCGGTCGTACTGGATTTCCAGCAGCGCTGTTTCGGCGTCGGGCATGCCGCCGAGCGAAACAGCGCCGGCGCGGCAGAAAATCCGGGAGGGGTCCGCGCGGTAGGAAACCTCCACGTTGTAATCCTCCAGAGACTCCCCCAGATAGCGGCGCAGATGTTCCGGGATGAGTGAGTCTCTCACGTACGCTTCATCGAGTTCGAAGATGAGCCAGGTGGCGCTGCGGCGGGGATCGGCAGGGCCGCGGCCGAAGCGGGCCACTTCGAACAGGAGAGCCTCTTCGGGAGGAGGCGGGCCGAAGCGAAACTCCCTAGGGCCATTCTCCGGCGGGCGGCCCTGCATGGCGGCGAGACGCCCGAGCATTTTCTGCCGCAGCCCCGCCCAAGCCTCCGGCCATTCGCCGGAGCGAACTTCGCCGGTGGCGGGATCGAGCAGGTCGAGGCGCATGCGGCCCTGTTCCAGAGTGACCAGGCCAATGCGCGCGAAGAGATCATCGTGATGCGTAGACTCCCGCCATTGCAGGTACAGTTCGCCCAACTCGGCAGGCGTGAGGGGCTCGTCCGGGGGGCGGCCTGAAGGAAAGAACGCCGAGACCGCGGCGGTGACATCCGCATTGACGGCAATGGCAAGCCGTGTGAGGGTATCCTGAAGTCCTGCCCGCAGCCGGTCGCGTTCGGCGCGCGAAGCTTCGTCGATCCAGCGGTATTGCAGGGCGCCCAACGCGATGCACAGCAGGATGAGAAGGACAGGAAACGCCCACGAGCGGACAGGCAGCGTGCGCCCTCGATTCATTCCTGACTCCCGTTATCCCACAGAAAAGACGTAGCGGCGAACGGAGAAGGCATACACAGCCGGTGAAGAATTGTTAAATCGTCCGCCGCGGAAAGCCTGAAAGGAAACCGCCGGGGCCGCGGCCGAATCTGCGTAATTGTCTCCGGGAAACGGCCGATGCGCATTCCGATGGGCAGAGCAATGAGTTGGAAAATGTTGTGGGCGGCGTGGTTGCTGTGCGCGGCGCAGGCGGCTACAGCAGCGCCGGGGCTGTATGTGGTCGAGCTGCAGAATCGGCCTGCGGTGGAGAGAGCGGCGGAGGAAGCCCGCCGTGCGGGCAAAGGGCGCGAGGCGCAACCTGCACGCGGCTGGGCGAAGCATGCATCGGCCGTGCGGGCGGAGCAGGAGCAGGCATGGCGCGGCGCCGAGCAGCGCGGGGCGCGCGTGTTGGGCGGCGTGACTCTGGTAGCGAATGCCCTGTTTGTGGAGATCGACGACGAGGAGGCGGATGCGCTGCGGGAGGTGGCGGGAGTGCGGCGGGTGCGCCCCGCGCGCGAGTACCGCATGACGATGGACGCGGCGCTGCCGCTGCACAAGATCCGGGAAGCGTGGGAGCTGGCGGGCGGGGAGAGCCGCGCAGGCCTAGGAGTGAAAATTGCGATCCTCGACAGCGGCGTGGAGACGTGGCACCCGGCGTTTCAGGCGGACGGGATGGAGATGCCGGAGGGGTTTCCGCGGGCAGGTTCGCCGTTGGATGACAGCAACGTGTCGGCGAAGGTGATTGTGGCGCGGAGCTACGTGGATTATCTGCGGTATTGGGATCCGGACCGTTCCGCGCGAGACCATGTGGGACACGGGACGGCGCTAGCCATGATTGCGGCAGGCGTTCCGCACGAGGGGCCCATGGGCTGGGTGAGCGGCGTGGCGCCGAAGGCGTGGATCGGGAATTACCGCGTCTTTGGCACGCCGGGCTACAACAGCACCACCACTGAGGCGGCGCTGTTGATGGCGATCGAGGACGCGCTCGCCGACGGAATGGACATCATCAACCTGAGCCTGGGATCCGACATCCCCTCGCGCGTAGAGGACGATCTGCTGGCGCAGGCGGTGGAGAACGCCGCCGCAGCCGGAGCGATCGTGGTGGTATCGGCAGGCAACAGCGGACCCGGTTGGATGACGCTTGCCTCGCCTGCGACGGCGCCTTCCGCGCTGAGCGTGGGCGCGACGACGAACAGCAGGACGTTCGGCACGAGCGTAGCCTTCGAAGGGCATGACGCAGTGGTGGCGCTGCCGGGCAACGGACCTGCGCCTGCCGCCCCCGTGCGCGGCGAGGTGGGCGATGTGCGGGAGCTGGACGGCAACGGGCTGGCTTGCGCGGAGCTGCCGGCGGGAAGCCTGGCGGGACGGATCGCGCTGATCCTGAGGGGTGAATGCACGTTTCAGGTGAAGCTGACGAATGCGCGGGCGGCAGGAGCGTCGGGCGCGATCGTGCAGGCGCGCGAGGAGTCGCCGGATCCGATCACGATGGCAGTGGGCGGAGCGGATTTGCCGGCGATGATGGTTTCCTACGCAGACGGGCAGGCGGTGCGCGAGTGGCTCGCGGCGGGCGAGACGGTGATCGCGACGCTGAACTTCACCTACGGACGCGTGCCGCAGAAGGCGGGAAGACTGGCGAGCTTTTCGGCTCACGGTCCCAACCTGGATCTGGGCATCAAACCGGAGCTGATGGCGACGGGCACGGACATGTGGATCGCCACGCAAACGCTGGACTGGAACGGTGGAATGTGGGACGCGAGCGGCTACACGCTGGTGGATGGGACCAGCTTTTCGGCGCCGCTGGTGGCGGGCGCGGCAGCGGTGGTGAAGGCGGCGCGCCCGGGGCTGGATGCGGCGGCGGTGCGCTCCGCGCTGGTGAACACGGCTGCGGCTGTGAGCGATGAGGGCTCCGCGTGGGTGCAGAAGAGCGGGGCAGGCGTGCTGGATTTGGAGGCAGCCGTGCGAACGAGGCTGGTCTCCTCGACGCTGACGCTGAGCTTTGGCGCGGGCGCGCCGGGCGAGGCAGTGGAGGGGCGCGCGTTCACCGTGAGGCAGGCGGGCGAGGAGGGTGAGACGTACTTCGTGCGGGTAGAGCCAAGGCGCGGGAGCGTGGCGCCCGTGACAAGCGCGCAGATGGTGCAGCTCGAGGCAGGCGGGGAGGCGGAGATCCGCCTGGAATGGCCGGAGACGCCATGGGAGGCGGGCACGCTGGAAGGGTTCGTGGTCTTCGAGGGCGCAGCGAGTGGGACGGTGTTGCGCGTCCCATACTGGCGGGCAGTGACCGTGGGCGATGCGGCAGGCTTCACGGTTTACGACACAACGACGATGGCGCGGCGCGGATCGCTGTTGAGGGACGCGCTGCTGTTCCGCGTGGTGGACACCAACGGTTTGCCGGTGCGCGGCGAAGTGACAGCGGAGGCGCTGGACGGCGGGTTCGTCTCCGGCGTGACCGATTACGACAGCTACTCGCCGGGGCTGTACGGGCTCACCGTGAGGCTGGGCTTCTTCCCCGGAGCGCAGCGGTTCGTGGTGCGCGCGGGCGGGCAGGAGTACACGCTGACGATCACCGCATTCTGAGAGGCGGCAGCGCAATTTGATAGTGTGAACCGCATGAGGCTGTTCGTGTGGTTCGCGGCGGCGGCGCTGTGCGCGCAGGGGCAGCACCGGCTGCATGCGCTGGGCGTGACGACCAAAGGGTGGGTGACCGGCGCCGCGCTGCTGCCGAGCGGGTTGTTCGTCAAGCGCACGGGCGGGGAGTGGGTGAACGAAGGTTACCGGCATCCACTGATCACCGCGCTGGCATGGCTGCCGGAACAGCCCGGGGTGCTGTTTCTGGCGGCGGGCGACGGCGTGATCCGCGTGGACGCGCAGGGGCGGTGGCGCGTGCTGACCGACGAGACGGTGACCGAGCTGCAGGACATCAGCGCGGGCGCGGGGGGCGTGCTGGCGTTCGGGCACACGGCAGGATTCCGCGTGTCGGAGGACGGCGGGACGACGTGGCGGGAGATTTCCGCCGGGCTGCCGCGGCGCTACGGAAAGGCGGTGAAGCTGGACCGGACAAAACGCGGGCGGATTGTGGTCGGAACAGAAAACGGCTTTTATGTTTCGGAGAACCTGGGCGGCGAGTGGCGGCTCGCCGGGGCGGCGGGGTTTCAGGCGATGCGCGTGGAGCAGAGCCCGCACGACGCGTCGTTCTGGCTGGCGGCGACGCAGAAGGGCGGGGTCTTCCGCAGCACGGATGGCGGGCGCACGTTCGAGGCGACGGGGCGCGATCCGGCGGCGGGGAAGAACCTCTATGACATCGCCTTCGATCCGGCGGATGCGCGCAGGATCGCCGTCTGCGGCTGGGGCGTGGGCGTGCTGGTGAGCGAGGACGGCGGCTTGACGTGGGAGGCGCGCAACCGCGGGCTGCCGCGGCACGACGTGTGGAGCGTTGCGTTCGATCCGGACAAGCCCGGGCGGCTGTATGCAAGCGTGCACGAGGAAGCGCTGTACGTCTCCGAAGACGCGGGCAAGACGTGGCGGGTGGAGGGATTGCCTGGCAGCATCGTGCTGAGGATGGCGTTCGTGCCGGCGGGAGGCGCGCGATGAAGAGGCTGGCGGCACTGGCGGCAGCAGCGGCGCTGGCGTGGCAGAGCGCGGCGGCGCAGGACTACGAGCAGCGGCGGAGGCGGCTGATCGAGAAGATCGCGCGCGTCGAGGACGCGAAGCTGCATTACGCGTCGATCGCCGGGCGGCTGTATCTCCGCGAGGGCGTGCCGGCGGCGGAGAGGAAGCTGCGCGAGCTGCTGGAGGGCGACATCAGCGGGGACATGTTCTGGATGTTCCCGATGACGGCGATCGCCTATCTCGACCGCGGGCAGCTGAGCGAGGAAGCGCGCTCGCTGATCCGGAAGTCGTGGAAGCGCTACTACCCGTTCCGCGGCGACACGGAGAACCACTGGCTGCTGTACTACACCTCGATGTACCTGATGGCGCAAATGTGGCCGGAGATGGGCGGCGAGGGGTGGTTCAACGGAAAAAGCTCGAAGGAGAACATGGAGGAGGCGAGGCGGTGGATCGACAGCTGGGTGAAGCTGACGACGACAAAGGGGCAGGGCGAGTACGATTGCACGCACTACATCGGGGTCTACCTGCTGCCGCTGTCCTATCTGGCGGCATGGGCGGAGGACCCGCGGATGAGGAAGCAGGCGTCCATGATGATCGAGTGGGTGACGGCGGACTTCGCCGCCGAGAGCCTGGAGGGGATCTACGTGGGCGCCCATGCGCGGACGGACGACCGGCAGGTGGTGGAGAAATGGCGCGGCGTTTCCGCTGACTTCGGATGGCTGCTGTTCGGTCAAGGAAAAGAGACGCCGCCATTCGGCGGATATTCGTTTTACTACGCCGTAGCGGACGGGCCGAATCCGCCGGACATCCTTCATCAGATCGCCAAGGACAGGAGCCGTCCGTACACGCATCTGGAGAAAAAGCGCACGCGCAACCGCTGGCGCTTCCACGACGAGCTGCACGGGCAGGTGTTCAAGATCACCTACATGACGAAAGACTACGCGGTGGGTTCCGATCAGGGGGGCGTCCTGCAGCCCGTGCAGCAGCACTCGTGGGACGTGACGTGGCGCGAGGACGACCCGGAAGGCAAGCACAATACGCTGTTCTCGCTGCATCCGTACTCCGGCGTCATCGAGCTGGAGGCATATTTCACGTTCTCGCCGGATTTCGGACCCGAGGCGGTGTGGCGGTCGAAGACGACCTACGATTCGCCGGACAAGCTGCTGGGCGGTTCGCCGTATGAGAGGATCGCGCAAAGCGAGGACGCGGTGATCGCGCTGTACGACATCCCGCCGGGGACGCGGTTCCCGCACATCAACGGGTTTTTCTCGAAGGATCTGGAAGAGATCGAGGAAGATGCTTCCGGATGGATTTTCTGCCGCGGCGGAAGGACGCGGATCGCGTACCGTCCGCTGGCGCCGTATGTGTGGAAGCCGATCGAGGGCGGCGGGCGGCGGCTGTTCAGCCCGTACCTGAAAAATGGAACGGTGGTGCAGGCGGCGAGCGTGGACGAGTTTCCGACGGCGGAGGCGTTCCGGAAGGCGGTGAAGGCGCTGCGTCTGGAATTCGCGCTCGAGCCGAAGCCGCGGGTCGTGTTCCGGACGCTGCGCGGCAAGACGCTGGAGTTCACGTATGGTGAGGCGCCGCGGATCGACGGCAAGCCGCTGGACTATGCGAACTGGCCGGCGTTCGGCGGCCCGTTCCTGAATGCGAAGGCGGGCGAGCCGCGGCTGGAGATGACGCACGGCGGACGGAAGCGGGTGCTGGATTTCCGCACGCTGACGGTGACGGAAGACGCGGCGGAGCGCGCTCCGCGGCGGGCGCGCTGAAAGAGGACAGGGAAGGAGTCATTCGATGGACCGGAGAGCATTCATCGGCGCCGCGGGAGCGGCATTTTCGATCCTGAAGCCGGAGCTGGTTCGCGGAACGCAGAGGAATTCCGCCGTCCGGCTGGCGCTGTTCGGCTGCGGCGGACGCGGCACGGGAGTGGCGGGATCGTTCTTGACGAACACATCCGCCGTTGTGACGGCGCTGGGAGATCTCTTTGAGGGGCAGTTGGCGAAGGCCAAGGACCGTCTGGATACGGCGGCGGCGAAGGCGTCGAAGCCGGCGATCGACCGCTCGCAGCTGTTTGCAGGGCCGGACGCGCTGGAGCGCGTGCTGGACTCGCGCGAGGTGGACGCTGTGCTGATTGCGACGCCGCCCTATTTCCATCCGGAGCATCTGGCAAAGGCTGTCGCCTCCGGCAAGCACGTCTATTGCGAGAAGCCGGTGGCGGTGGACACGGCGGGCTGCCTGGCGGTGATCGAGACGGGCAAGAAGGCTCAGGGACGGCTGAGTCTGGCGATCGGCTTCCAGCTGCGGCATGCGCCGCCGTATGTGCAGATCCGGGAGCGAATCCGGCAGGGAGACCTGGGCGCGGTGGTGTGCGGGCTGTCGCACTACTACGCGGGCGCCATCCGGCGCCCCGAGTGGCCCAATGCCTCCCCGCAGGAGCGGCGGCTGCGGAACTGGATCCACGACAAGGTGATCAGCGGCGACATCTTCGTCGAGCAGAACATCCATCTGGTGGACCTGAACAACTGGCTGCTGGGAGCGCGCCCGCTGTCGGCGCAGGGCACCTGCGGACGGCGCGGCAGGCGCGACGCGGGCGACTGCTCGAGCCACTTCCACGTGACGTTCACTTACCCGAACGACGTCCACGTGACGGTGACTTCGACGCAGTTCATCGAGGGCGAATGGGACGTGGCGGTGCGGCTGTTCGGCGAGGAGGGCAATGCGGAGCTGCGCTACGACGCGCCGGTGCGGATCACCGGGAAGAAGCCGTGGAACGCGCCGGGCGTCGGCAAGCCCGAGAAGACGGAGACGGACGCGGCGGTGGCGGGCGCTTTCAAGGGGGCGATCGAGGACGCCGATGCGGAGAAGGAGCGCCACTGGATCGAGAGCATCACGAGCGGGCGCTACATCAACGAGGCAGAGCAAGGGGCGGAGAGCACGCTGAGCGCGATTCTGGGGCGCACGGCGGCATACACGGGCAGAACAGTGACCTACGAGGAGGTGGTGCGCGCGGCGGAGAAGTGGGACGCCGGGCTCGATGTGCGGAGGCTGTAGCAGAAAGGCGGGCAGCGGAACGGATCTGGTAATGTGAAAGTTTCCCCCGATGGACGAGACGCTGCCCGATATTCTTGCCCGCATTGTCGAAAGAAAGAAGGCGGAAGTCGCGGAAAAGCTGGAGCAGAGGCGCAGCCTGGAGATGACGGCGGCGCTGCAGAAAAGCCAGAGGCGCGACTTCCGCGCAGCCCTGCTCCGCAAGCCGCCGGCGATCATCGCGGAGATCAAGAAGGCGAGCCCGAGCCGCGGGGTGCTGAGCGAAGACTTCAACCCGGGGGCGCAGGCGCGGGCTTACTTCGCAGGGGGAGCGGCGGCGGTTTCGGTGCTCACGGACCGGGATTTTTTCCAGGGCTCGCTGGGTCACTTGAAGACGGCGCGCGCCACAATGCCGCTTCCGGTGCTGCGGAAGGATTTCACGATCGATGAGATCGACGTCGTGGAAGCCGCGGCGGCGGGCGCCGATGCGGTGCTGCTGATCGCGGCAATCCTGACTGCGAAACAGATCGAGCAGTTCCGGCTGGCAGCGGAGCGCTACGGGATGGCGGCGCTGGTGGAGGTGCACGACGAGGCGGATCTGGACAAGGCTCTGGAGGCGGGAGCGACGCTGATCGGGGTGAACAACCGGGATCTGCGGACGTTCGAGGTGTCGCTGGAGACGTCCGAAAAGCTCGCGCCGCGCATTCCGGCGGAAGCCGTGCGCGTGGCGGAGAGCGGCATTGCCGGACGCGCGGACGTCGAGCGTCTGACGGCTGCCGGGTTTCAGGCGTTCCTCGTCGGCGAGCACCTGATGAAGAGCGGCGATCCGAAGCGGGCGATCGAGGAGTTGCGAGGCGCGTGACGCTGGTGAAGATCTGCGGCATCACGGCGCTGGAAGACGCGCTGGCGGCGTGCGACGCGGGCGCGGACGCGCTGGGGTTCAACTTCTGGCCACGCAGCCCGCGCTACATCGAGCCGGAGCGGGCGGCGCGGATCATCGAGAGGATCCCGGGCAATGTGCTGGCCGTGGGAGTCTTCGTGGACGAAACGGCGGAGCGGATCGAGGAAACGGCAGCCCTGGCGGGCATCGAAGTGGCGCAACTGCACGGGGACTGCGGAACGCCGCGGCTGCGGTGGTGGAAGGCGCTGGAGGCGCGCGAGGGAGTCGCAAAGGAGATCGAACAGATCGAGGCCGAAGCGTTCTTGCTGGACGCGCCCGCTGGCGCGCAGCGCGGAGGCACGGGGAGGACGTTCGACTGGACGCTGGCTGCGGGCTTGCCGGGACGGATCGTGCTGGCGGGAGGGCTGGGGCCGGACAATGTGAAGGAGGCGATCCGCGTGGCGCGGCCGTGGGGAGTGGACGCATGCTCGCGGCTGGAGCTGTCGCCGGGCAGGAAGGATCCCGCGAAGGTGCGGGCTTTTGTGCAGGCTGTGCGGGAGATGGAAGAGCGATGAGACAGGCGATGCAAGGACCGGACGAGCGAGGGCACTTCGGCCCGTATGGCGGGCGGTACGTGCCCGAGACGCTGATGGCGCCGCTCGAGGAGCTGGAGCGGGCGTTCTACGAGGCGCAGCGGGACGAGGCTTTTCAGGCGGAGTTGAGAGAGCTCCTGGAGAATTACGCCGGGCGCCCGACGCCGCTGTACGAGGCGCGGCGGCTGAGCGCGGAGCTGGGCGGCGCGCGGATTTTCCTGAAGCGCGAAGACCTGCTGCATACGGGCGCGCACAAGATCAACAACTGCCTGGGGCAGATCCTGCTGGCGCGGCGGATGGGCAAGAAGCGGATCATTGCGGAGACCGGCGCCGGGCAGCACGGCGTGGCGACGGCGAGCGTGTGCGCGCTGTTCGGCATGGAGTGCGTCGTGTACATGGGCGAGGAGGACATGCGGAGGCAGCGGCTCAACGTGTTCCGCATGCGCCTGCTCGGGGCGAAGGTGGTGCCCGTGAAGACGGGCAGCCGCACGCTGAAAGACGCCGTGAGCGAAGCCATGCGGGACTGGGTGACCAACGTCGAGACGACGCATTATCTGCTGGGTTCGGCGCTGGGGGCGCATCCCTACCCGCTGATGGTGCGGGAATTCCACCGGGTGACCGGCGAGGAGGCGCGGCGGCAGATCCTGGAGCGCGCGGGGCGGCTGCCGGATGCGGTGATCGCGTGCGTCGGGGGCGGGTCGAATGCAATCGGGATTTTTTCCGCATTTATCCCGGATGAGCGGGTGCAATTGATCGGGGTGGAGGCGGGCGGGCGGAGGCTGACGCCCGGGGAGCATGCGGCGCGGTTTGCGGGGGGCTCGCCTGGCGTGCTGCAGGGCGCCTACAGTTATCTGCTGCAGGACGCGGACGGGCAGGTATTGCTGACGCATTCGGTGTCGGCAGGGCTCGATTACGCTCTGGTGGGGCCGGAGCACGCGTGGCTGCATGATCAGGGGCGCGCGGAGTATGTGGCCGCTTCCGACCGGGAGGCGCTGGAGGCGGCGCGGCGGCTGGCGCGGACCGAGGGCATCCTCCCGGCGCTGGAGAGCGCCCATGCGGTGGCGGAGGCGGTCCGGCGGGCGCCGGAGGCGAAGGGCGCGATTTTCATCGTGAATTTGTCCGGCCGGGGCGATAAAGACACCGATATTTACCGGGAGAATTTCCCGGAACTGGATGCGGCGAATGGAAGCGAGTGAACGGATTTCGAGAAAATTCGCGGAGGCGCGGGCGGCGGGGCGCCCGGCGCTGATCGCATATCTGACGGCAGGCGATCCGCGCCCGGAGCGGACCCCCGCGCTGGCTCTGGCGCTGGAGCGCGGAGGCGCGGACATTCTGGAGCTGGGCGTGCCCTTCTCGGATCCCATCGCCGACGGACCGGTGATTCAGGAGGCGTCGGACCGGGCGCTGAAGGCGGGCACGACGGTGGAGCGCGTGCTGGAGATCGCCGCGGAGGTGCGGCGAAGGAGCGAAATGGCGGTGGTGCTGTTCAGCTACCTGAATCCGCTGCTGCGCTACGGCTTTGAGAAGCTGTGCCGGGATGCGCGGGAAGCGGGAGTCGACGGAGTGCTGATCACCGACCTGAGCGTGGAGGAGGCGGAGGCGCCGGTGGAGTCCATGCGGCGGCACGGGCTGGACCGGATCTTCCTGGCGGCGCCGACGAGCACGGACCGGAGGCTGGACCTGGTGGCGCAGTATTCGAGCGGGTTCGTCTACGTGGTATCGCGCACCGGGGTGACGGGGACGCGCGAGACGGTGAGCGGAGGGGTGAAGGAGCTGGTGCAGCGGCTGCGCGCGCGCACGGCGCTGCCGCTGGCGGTGGGCTTCGGCATCTCGAAGCGGGAGCACGTGGAGGAGGTGGGGCGCTACGCCGACGGCGCGGTGGTGGGCAGTGCGGTGATGCGCGTGGTGAACGAAAGCGCGGACGAGGAACTGGAAGCGAGGCTCGAGAGGCTGTGCAGGGAGCTGAGCGGAACCATCTGACGGCGGAGGAGGCGCAGGCGGCGCTGGACGAGCTGCGGAAACAGATCGACGCGCTCGATCTGCAGATTCTGGAGCTGCTGAACCGGCGCGCGCTGGTGGCGGCGCAAATCGGGGACGTGAAGAAGGCGGCGTCGTTGCCGGTGTACGAGCCGAAGCGGGAGGAGGAGGTGTTCCGGAACGTGACGTCGAACAACGGGGGGCCTCTCTCGGAGAGCGCCGTGCGGCGGCTGTTCGAGCGCATCATCGACGAGATGCGCCTGCTGCAGCGCGAGCGGCTGCGGAAGGAGCAGGAACGATGATCATCATCATGGAGAAGGGCGCGACGGAAGAGCAGATCGAGGCGGTGATCGAGAAGCTGATCGGCCTCGACTTCAACGTGCACCGCTCCACCGGCGAGGTGCATACCGTGCTGGGGGCTGTGGGGCCTTCCGAGCTGGTGGACCCGGACGAGTTCAAGGTGATGCCCGGCGTGATGGAGTGCCACCGGGTGATGACGCCGTATCAGCGCTCCGGGCGCGCGGCGAAGCCGGAGCGGACGGTGATCCGTCTGGCAAGCACGAGGGCGGGGGAGGTGGAGGTCGGCGGCAGCCGCGTGGTGATGATGGCAGGCCCCGGGAGCGTGGAGGGCGAGGAGCAGCTGTTCCGGTGCGCGGAGCTGGCGGCGCGGGGAGGAGCGAAGCTGTTCCGGGCAGGCGGGCTGCGGGCGCACCTTTCGCCGATGAACGCGGCGGCGCCGGATGCGGAGGCGCTGCGGCTGATGCGGCGGGCGGCGGACACGTTCGGGATGTTGCTGGCGGGCGAGGTGGCCGAGGCTTCACAGGTCGGGCTGGTGGAGGAGCACGCCGACGTGCTGCTGATCGGGTCGCGCAATATGCAGAACTACCCGCTGCTGCGGGCGGCAGGGCGGGCAAGAAAGCCCGTGCTGCTGAAGCGCGGCGCGGCGGCGACGGTGCAGGAGCTGCTGGTTTCGGCTGACATGATCCTGGAAGGCGGCAACGAAGCGGTGATGCTGTGCGAGCGCGGAGTGCGCACCTACGGTTCGTACACGAAGAACACGCTGGACGTGACGGCGATCCCCGTGTTGCACAAGCTCTCGCACCTTCCTGTTCTGGCCGATCCGTGCCGCGCGGCGGGGCGGCGCGACCTGGCGCTGCCGCTGGCGGCGGCGGCGGTGGCGGCGGGAGCAGACGGCGTGCTGGTGGACGTGCATCCGGATCCGTCGAAGGTGCTGGCGGAGGGGGCGCAGTCGCTGGAGCCGGCGCAGCTGCTGGAGCTGGCAAGGCTGCTGAAGGCGCTGGCCGCAGCGATGGGAAGGAGCTTTTGAGCGGGTCATGGAGACAGTGGTCATCGCCGGGGTGGGGCTGATTGGCGGCTCGTTCGGGCTGGCGCTGAAAGGCGCGGGCTTCCGCGGGCGCATCGTCGGCGTGAGCTCCCCGGCGACGATCCGGAAGGCGCTGGAGCGGGGGGCGATCGACGAAGGGGCCGAGCTGGAGGAAGCCGCGAGGCGGGCGGATCTGGTGTATCTGGCGGGGCCGATTCGCGCGATTCTGGAGGCCCTGCCGCGGCTGGACGGGCTGCTGCGCCCGGGCGCGCTGGTGACTGACGCGGGCAGCACCAAGCGGCAAATCTGCGCGGCGGGGCGCAAACTGCGCGGGGCGCAGTTTCTGGGCGGGCATCCGATGGCGGGCAAGGAGAGGCGGGGCGTGGAGGAAGCGGACGCGGAGCTGTTCCGCGAACGGCCGTATCTGTTGACGCCGGAAAGCCGCGAGGAGATGCAGACGCCGGCGGCGCGGGAGTTCGCGGGATGGCTCGAGCGGATCGGCGCCGAACCGCGGGTGATGACCGCAGAGGAGCATGACCGCACCGTGGCGCTCAGCTCGCACCTGCCGCAGATGGTTTCCACGGCGCTGGCGTCGGCGCTTTCCGGCAGGGACGGCGTTGCGGAAGCGGCGGGCCCGGGCCTGCTCGACATGACAAGGCTGGCCCTGAGCGGATGGGACATCTGGCAGGACATCCTCGAAACAAACCGGGATGAAATTGTTCGGGCGCTCGACTTGTTCGAGGAGCACCTGGGAGCGCTCAAGGCGCGCCTCGAGTGCGGGCTGCCGGAAGAGGACTTCCGGCGCGGGGCCGAGTTCGCGCGCCGGCTGCGCGAGGGGCGCGGCGGCTAGCGCGCTATTTGCCGCGGATCTTCGCGGCCTCAGCTTCCTCAAAGGCGCTGAACGTCTCCGAACGGACGTTCCTGCCTTGCCGGATTCGAGAGGAAGCGCATTCCGGTGCACTCGCCGGGCCATCTGGAGACTGCAACGAGGTCGTATTGGCCCTGGGTCAGATAGAGCGCAACCAGCTCCCCGCCCTGCGCGTGGATCTTCTCCCGGGCCGCCCCGAAACGCTCCGGCGCCTGATCGATGCTCTCCGGACCCTGGCGCGTGGAGTGCATCAAGGTGACATACGTCAGCATGGGATGCCCCTCCGCTGCCGGTCCGGACGTCGATGATTCGGAGATGCGGCGTGGGTCGAGCGGGGCCCGGCGGCGCGCCAGCACCGCCTTTGAGAACCACCGCTTCTTCTTGGCACCCTGAGGCCGGGAAGGAAAGCGGCGGGCTCAGGCCCGCACGGATCCCGGAACCGCGTGGAGTGGCAGAAGCGAATACGACCAGCCGGCGCCGGGCGCGGCAGCGGTGACGTGGATCCCGGAAGGCGCGGGAACGCGCTGCACAGTCCAGTCGCCCACGCGGAGCGATTGCAGGCCATCGAGCAGGGGCGAGAAATCAAAACAGGCGAGCGCGGGCGCGGGCAGATGCCATGCAGCGGCCAGCGCCCGCCGCGCAGCGGTGATCGCAGCCATCGACTCGCGACGGGCTGACGGAGCGAGGCCGGCCATGCGGAGGCGCTCGTTCGGGTGAAGCCATCTTTCCGGCCACAGATCCGCCGAGTGGCTGGCGACAACAGCAATCGAAACGGGCGCCGACGCGGAGGCGGCCACAGCGGTCCAGCCGCAGGACGTGGAAACGGCGATGGACTCCCCGCACGAAGACACGGCAGGGATTGCGGGGCCCGGGAATGCCTCCTCCGGCGGCTCGCGCCGCTCCCCCGTTTCGGCAGGGCGCGGGCGCGGTGGGATCAGCGCGATCCCGAACCGGGGCGTGCGCGGGGGTTGCCAATCGCTCGACATCCGCGGGTCCGATTACGGGCGCGAACCGCTGCTGACGATTTCGACCGGCCCGTGATCGTCGCAATGCCCGTCATGCGGGTGGTGGAGATGATCGCCGACGAGGTAGTCGATGTGATCCCCGTGCGGCACGGCCGGGTGCCCGCAGCCATGGCCGTGCACGTGGCCGGAGTCGTGGCCGCCACAGCCGTGCGCAGGCGTGCAGACCGTGGGATTGCGAGCGGAGATTTCGATCGCACACTCATCGATGTGGTCTTCATGCATGGTGTGCAGGCAGCCGTCGTGGAGATAGTCGATGTGATCGCCGTGGCGAATGGCAGTATGGCCGCAGCCTTCGCCGTGGACATGAGAGTGCTGCGGGTGGATGCGGTGGTGCGGCATGGCCAAACTCTTGTGATATCCAAAACGGAGGCGGAAGGCTACAATGTATTTGAGGAGACGTTCTCATTAACAGGCAGGTTCAGCTTCGCGTGCACGGGATGGATTGCGGCGAGGAGGTGTCGCTGCTGCGCGCGCGCCTGAGCCGCGTGAAGGGGGTGCGGGAGCTGCGGTTCGACGTGGCGCGGGGGCGGATGGAGGTGGAGTTCGCGCCCGAGCTGACCAATGAGGGAGAGATCCGCGCAGCGGTGGAAAGCGCGGGAATGCGCTGCGAGCCGTGGACGGAGCAGCGGAACGCCAGGCAGGGGGAGTGGCAAGGGGAGCGCGCGGCACTCTGGCTTTGCGGACTCCTGTTGGCGGGAGGGCTGGGATGGCAGGCGTGGCATGGCGGGGACTTTCTGGAGGCTCTGCTGGCGCACTCGCACGCCGCGGGAGCGCATCACCACGCGATTCCTGGCGTAGCGGTTGCGCTCTATGCCGGATCCATGGCGGCGGGGGCGCTGCTGTTCTGGAAGAAGGCGTGGGCGGCTCTGCGCAGCCTGCGCGCGGACATGAATTTGCTGGTTGCGGTATCGATGGCAGGGGCGGCAGGGCTGGGAGAGTGGGCGGAGGGGGCGACGCTGGCATTCCTGTTCGGGCTCGCGGGAAGGCTGGAAGCGATGAGCCTGGAGCGGGCGCGGCGCTCGGTGGCGCGTCTGCTGGAGCTGATGCCGGCGCAGGCATGGCTGGTGCACGGGGATCATGAGCACCGCGTGGAGGCGGCGTCGCTGAAGCCCGGCGCGCGGGTGCGCGTGAAAGCGGGCGAGCGGGTGCCCTGCGATGGAGTGGTTCTGGAAGGCGCGGCGCTGGTGAATCAGTCTCCGCTGACGGGCGAATCGGTGGCGGTGGAGAAGCGGGCCGGGGACGAGGTGTTCGCGGGCACGCTGAACGAAGGCGGCGATCTGTTGGTGGAAGTGCGCCGGGCGGCGCAGGACACGCGCCTGCAAAGGACGCTGCGGATGCTGGAGGAATCCGGCAGCCGCAAAGCGGAGTCCGAGCGGCTGGTGGAGCGTTTTGCCCGGCGGTACACGCCGGCAGTGCTGGCGCTTGCCTGGGCGGTGGCGTTGCTGCCGCCGCTCGCGGGAGCGGGCGCATGGAGCGAGTGGCTGTATCACGGCATGGTGGTGCTGCTGATTGCGTGCCCGTGCGCGTTCGTGATCTCGACTCCCGTGACCGTGATGGCAGCGCTGGCGAGCGCCGCGCGGCAGGGCGTGCTGGTGAAGGGCGGGGCGTTTCTGGAGGCGGCGGGGAGGCTGAAGGCGCTGGCAATGGACCGCGCGGGAATTCTGACGCAGGGCGAGCCGCGGCTGGCAAGGGTCGAGACGCTGGGAGAAGCGCAGGGCGAAGAGCTGCGGCAGTGGCAGCAGTGGCGCACGCAGCAAGGAGGAGGAATCCCGCTGACGCCGAGGTGGGCAGCCGCTGGCGGCGCCACGGGTGCGCTGGCGGCGAAGATCGGAGAACTCGCGGAGGACGGTTGCACCGTGGCGGCGCGGGCGGGCGAGGGTGTGCTGGAGGCGTGGTGCGACGCGCCGCTGGGGGCGGCGCGCAAGCACGTGGAACAGCTGCGGGCGTTGGGGCTGGAGCGGATCGTGCTCTTGGCATCCGATCCGGAGCCGGCGGCGCGGGAGGCTGCGGAGGCGGCGGGAATCCGCGAAGTGAGAGCAGAGCTCTCGGCAGAGGAGAAGGCGGCGGAGATCGACAGGCTGCAACGGGAGACGGGCGCGGCAGCCATGGTAGGCGACTGCACGGCGGATGCGGAGGCGTTGCGTCGCGCGGCAGTGGGCATCAGCGTGGCATCGCCCGAATCGGAGACGGCGCAAGAGAGCGCGGATGTGATTGTGACGGGACCGGCGCTGGAGAAGGTGGCGTTTCTTGTGGCGCACGGGCGGAGGGCGCTGCGGGTGATCCGGCAAAACATGGCCCTGGCGCTGGGCCTGAAGATGGCGTTTCTGGCGGCGGCAGCAGCGGGGAAAGCGACGCTGTGGATGGCGGTGGCAGCGGACACGGGGGCGACGCTGCTGGTGACGCTGAACGGATTGCGACTGTTGCGGCCGACATCTCATCCAAGCGAAGGGGAAGGATGACGCGCCGAAGCTGGATTCTGTGGCCGGCGGCGGCCTTGTGCCTGCGTGCGGCAGACAAAGAGAGCGTGCGCGGGCGGCTGCGGCTGGACTCCTCGCGGAAGCCGGCCATACTGACGGGGGACGGGCGCGTGGTGGAACTGGAGGCGGACGAGGATTCCGAGGCGGTGCTGCGGGATCCCCGGCTGAAGGACGAGGAATTTGAAGTCCTCGGGCGGTTCCGCACGCCATCGTTGTTCGCGGTGGATCCGATCCACGAGAGGGCGCTGTTTGTGTGGCGGGGCGGCAAGCGGCTGGTGGTGACCTACTGGTGCGACGTGTGCTCGATCCGCGCCTGGCGCCCGGGGCGGTGCCAGTGCTGCCAGGAGGAGATGCGCGTGGATCTGCGCGACCCGTCGCTGGGCGAGATGGAACTGAAGTAGACTGCTCGTGTCATGCGAGCGGTGCTGCTTCTTCCCCTGGCGGCGATGATGGTCTCTGCGCAACGGTACGAGGCGAGGCTGGAGGCCGGGGAAGGCCTTACGGCTGTCGTGCTGCGCGACGCGGCGGCGCAGGCCGAAGCGCGCATCGTGCCGGGGATCGGCAACAACGTGTGGGAGATGACGGTGCGCGGGCAGCCCATGTTCTGGAATCCCTACAAGACCGTGGCCGAGTTTCGCGCGAAGCCGGGGCACTTCGGCAATCCCTTCCTTTGGCCGTGGGCGAACCGGATCGACGGGATGGAGTACTGGGTGCGCGGGCGGAGGTTCTTGCTGAACGAAGCGCTGGGCAACGTTCGCCCGGGACCGAACCGCACGCCGATCCACGGGCTGCTGGTTTCCTCCGGTCTATGGGAGATGGCGGGGCACGGAGCAGACGCCAAGGGGGCGCATGTGACGTCGCGTCTCGAGTTTTGGCGGCGTCCGGAGCTGATGGCGCAGTTCCCGTTCGCGCACACGGTGGAGATGACTTACCGGCTCCGCGAAGGGAGCCTGGAAGTGGAGACGGTGATCGAGAACCTGAGCGGCGAGCCGATGCCGGTGTCGCTGGGCTTCCATCCGTATTTCCGGATCACCGACACACCGCGCGACGAATGGACGGTGACGCTGGCGGCGCGGCGGAAGCACGTGCTGAACGAGAAGCTGATCCCGACGGGCGAGACAGCGCCCCTGCCCTACGCGCGCACGCTGAAGCTGAAAGGCGTGGCGCTGGACGACGTCCTGGACGAGCTGGAGCGCGACGCGGATGGATGGGCGCGGTTCCGGGTGGAGGGCAGCCAGCAGCGGATCACGGTGGAGTATGGCGAGGCGTACGGCGTGGCGGTCGTGTATGCGCCGCCGGGGAGAGAGTTCATCTGCTTTGAGCCAATGACGGCGGTTACGAACGCGTTCAACGCCACGCACGCCGGCTGGTACCGTGGGTTGCCGTGGGTGGAACCCGGGGGAAGGTGGAGGGGCGTGTTCCGGATCGTTCCCGAAGGATATTGAAAAGGGCCCGCCTGCGAAGGCGGGCCCTTGAGCGAAGCCACGCGAAGGAAACTACTTCACGCCGGCAGGTTTCTTGGGTGCGGCCGGCGGGGCGGCAGCCGGCGCCGGGCTGCTGGCGGCGGGCTTGGCGGCAGGCGCTTCCGCAGCGCCGAAGCGCTTGTCGTAGAGCTCGACGATCTGCTGGGTGATATCGATGCCGTTGGCGGCCCACAGCACGGGGCTCTGCTGGGAGCTGACGTCGAGAACGAGAGCGAAGCCCTGCGATTTGGCGTAGTCGTCGATCACCTGCATCATCCGCTGACCGATTTCGTTCACCAGCTTCCCTTCCTCCTGCTGGAGCTCGTTCTGCAGGTCTTCCGAGTCCCACTGCAGCTTCTTCTGCTTGTCGTCGATCTCGCGGCTGATCTTGTCGCGCACTTCCTGGGACGCGGTGTTGGCCAGAGTGGTGAGCTGGTTGCGCAGTTTCTGAATCTCATTGTTCAGAGCCTCCACCTGCTTGAAGCGGGGCTCGAATTTCTTTTGGATGGATTCCCGGGCCTTCGCGCCGTCCTTGGTGGCGATGATGGCGCCCTGGACGTTGATGATGGCCACCTTTGTCGGCGTCTGGCCCGGCAGAAGGGCAGCCGCGGCTGCCAGAGTGGCGAGGCGAAGCGAATTCCGAACGGATGTCACGGTGTTCAGGCTCCTAAACTTTGGATGTTAGCATTGCGGGATCAGAACGTGCGGCTGATCGTGAAACGGAACATGGTGCGGCGCTCGAAGTAGGGCGCCGGGTTGGCGAATGTCGC
>JBBFLJ010000004.1:0-239834 GCA_037481575.1 Bryobacteraceae bacterium
GCCGCGGGGGGCGGCGTCGGGGTCCGGCGAGAGCAGCTCGCGCACGTTGAGCTGCTCGAGCAGCGCGGCGGCTTCTGCGGCGGGCAGCTCGGTGGCGCGGAACTCGCCGGTGGAGACGTCGACCCACGCCACGCCCGCCTGCTGGCGGCGCGCGCACAGCGCCGCGAGGTAATTGTTGCGCGCGGCGTCCAGCAGGGCGGACTCGGTGACGGTGCCGGGCGTGACGATGCGGGTGATCTCGCGCCGCACGAGTTTCTTCGCGAGACGCGGATCCTCCATCTGTTCGCAGATGGCCACGCGGTAGCCCTTCTGGATGAGCCGCGCCACGTAGCCTTCGGCCGAATGGGCGGGGACGCCGCACATGGGCACGGGCTCGCCGCGCTCCTTGTTGCGCGAGGTGAGGGTGATCTCGAGCTCGCGCGCCGCCGTGACGGCGTCCTCGTAGAAGAGTTCGTAGAAATCGCCGAGGCGGAAGAACAGCAAGCAGCCGGGCGCCTGCTGTTTCGCCGCATGGTATTGCCGCATCAGCGGCGTCGTCGGTTCCTGGCCCACTCCTTTCAAGCGTAGATGCCGCGCAGCTTGATGGCAAAAGCCACGCGGTCGAGGGCGAGCATGTAGGCGGCGCAGCGGTTGTGCACGTTGTGCCGCTCGGCGTAGCTGACGACGTCGCGGAAGGCGTTCACCATGATCTCCTCGAGCCGCCCGTTGACCAGCTGCTCGTTCCAGAAGAAGCCCTGCCGGTCCTGGACCCATTCGAAGTAGCTCACCGTGACGCCGCCGGCGTTGGCGAGGATATCCGGGATCACGAAGACGCCCTTCTGCTGCAGGATGCGGTCGGCTTCCGCGGTGGTGGGTCCGTTGGCGCCCTCGCAGATAATGCGGGCGTTGATCTTCGCGGCGTTGCGCGAGTGGATGACATTCTCCTTGGCGGCGGGCACGAGCACGTCGCAGGGCAGGAAGAGCGCCTCGTCGCGGTCGATGTCCTCGGCTTCGGGGAAGCCGGTGATCGAGCCGGTCTGCTTGCGGTGCTCGTCAAGCGCCACGGGGTCGATGCCCTTGGGGTTGTAGACGGCGCCGTCGTATTCGATGACGGCGATGATCTTCATGCCCGCCTTGTGCATAAGCCGCGCGGCGTTGCCGCCCACGTTGCCGAAGCCCTGCACGACGACGGTGGTCTGCGAGGGCTCCATGTGGAACTTGCGGAGCGCCTGCAGGGTGACGAACAGGCAGCCGCGCCCGGTGGCGGCAGCGCGCCCGCGGGAGCCGCCGAGATCGAGCGGCTTGCCGGTGACGACGGCGGTGACGGTGGTGCGCTTGTGCATGGAGTAGGTGTCCATGATCCACGCCATCGTCTGTTCGTTGGTGTTCATGTCCGGCGCGGGCACGTCGCGTTCGGGGCCGAGAATTTCGATGATGTCCGCCGTGTAGCGGCGCGTGATGCGTTCGAGCTCGCCCATGGAGAGCACCGAGGGGTCGCAAACCACGCCGCCTTTTCCGCCGCCAAACGGGATGTTGACCACGGCGCATTTCCACGTCATCCAGGACGCCAGCGCGCGGACTTCATCCAGTGTCACATCGGGGGCGAAGCGGATGCCCCCTTTGGCCGGACCGCGCGCCAGCGAGTGCTGCACGCGGTAGCCGGTGAACACCTCCAGGCGCCCGTCGTCCATCTGCACGGGGATGTAAACAGTGACCTCCAACGTGGGAGTGCGAAGGACCTTCTGGAGTCCTTCATCCAGGCCGAGCAACGCGGCGGCCTCGTTGAAGCGCGCCTCGGCGGCCAGCCATGGATTGAATTCGCGTTCCAGGGCCGGATCCTGGCCGGGCTTCGTGGCTTCGAGGATCATGCAGGAATACCTCCGCCCCCATTATCCTCGGAGGAAATGGCCCCGGCAACCATGAACAGGACGAAAATCTCCAGAAGGGCGCTGCTGGCTGCGCCCCTGCTGTGGCTGCCCCCGCGCGCCTCCGCCCGCGCGCAGGCGGAGCGGCAGCGGGTAGAGATGGCCGGCATCCCCTTCTACCGCCTGCGCCACGGCGAGTCCCGGCTGCGCCTGCTGCGGATCCATGGAAACGAGGAGACGGCGCGCGAGGCGGTGGAGCGGCTCATCGGAGAGCTGCCCGGCGAGGCGTGGATCGTGGATTCGAGGACCCGCCACATCGTGCTGGACGGGCTGCGGCTGGATCCCAACCGGATGTTTTCCCGCGAGGGCGCGGAGAAGAACCTGCGGCTGCTGAACCCGGAGGCGCCGCCGGAGCGCGTGGCGGCGCTGCTGGACCGGCTGGACCGGGAACGGCCCGCGCTGATGGAGAGGCTGGCGCCGCCGCCGGGCGGACTGTGGATCGCCGCGCACAACAACGGGCCGGGGTATTCCATGGACACGGAGGCGCCGATTTCACAGAAAATCCACCGCCCTCGGCCGGAAGAGCCGCGGAATTTTCTGCTGTTTTCTTCGGAAAAAGATTTCGAAATCGCCGCCGGCGGGCCGTTCAATGCCGTGCTGCAAAACCGTCCGGGGGGCGAGGATGACGGGTCGCTTTCGCGGTGGTGCGCCTCACGCGGGGTGCGCTACGTGAACGTGGAGGCGGCGCACGGGGAGCTGGAGCGGCAGATGGAGATGCTGCGGTGGCTGGCCGCGCGGCTTCCGTAGTAGGCTCGGATCCATGCGGTCGGAATGGATCGGCGAGCTCGCCGCGGAGTTTCTCGGCACCATGCTGATTCTGGTCTTCGGCGGCGGCGTGGTGGCGATGGTGCTGCTGTTCGGCACCGGCGCGCCGGGGGAGGTGGTGCACGGCGGCTACACCAACATCACCATCGGCTGGGCGCTGGGGGTGATGTTCGGGGTAATGGCGTCGGTGCGCATCAGCGGCGCGCACCTGAATCCGGCGGTGACGCTGGCGCTGGCGGTGTTCCGCGGCTTTCCGTGGCGCAAGGTGGTTCCGTATGCGGCCAGCCAGACGGCGGGGGCGATGGCGGGCGCGGCGCTGGTGTGGTTCAACTACCGCGAGGCGATCCTGCGGTTCGATCCTTTGCTGGACAAAAGCGCGGGCATCTTCACCACGTTCCCCGCCTTTCCGGACTTGCCCGCGGCGGGCTTCTTCGACCAGGTGATCGGCACGGCGCTGCTTTTGTTCCTGGTTCTGGTGGTCACCGACAACGAGAACCTGAAAGTGCCGGAGCATCTGGCGCCGGCGATGGTGGGGCTGATCGTGCTCGCCATCGGCATCAGCTTCGGCAAGCTGCACGGATATGCGATCAACCCCGCACGGGACTTCGGCCCGCGGCTGTGGACGGTGATCGCCGGCTACCGGGTGAACGGGCTGACCGACGGAAGCGGCGTGTGGTGGGTGCCCGTGGCGGCGCCGCTTCTGGGCGGGCTGCTGGGCGCAGGGCTTTACGACCTGACGATCCGCAAATTTCTTCGCAGCCGCTGAACGGGCGGCTATGATGAAGGAAGAGGAGGCGGGCCGTGTTCTTTTCCATCACCGAGCTGGAGCATCACCCGATCCTGTTCGACGTCCGCTACCAGCCGGGCGAGATCGCATTTCCCGAAGACCTGCGGCAGCTGGGCGCGCTGTCGGCCGCCGGGCGCACGGAGCTGCTGCGCAACACGCTGGGCGAGATCCGCATCCGCGGGCACCTGCGGGCCAGCATGGAGGGCGTTTGCGACCGCTGCCTGGAGGCGGCGCGGCTCGAAATCGACACCGACTTCGACCTGTTCTACCGCCCCGTGGTGCACACATCGAACCATGCCGAAATCCACCTGGAAGAGGGCGAGATCGACCTTGCCTTTTATGAGGGCGACGGCGTGGAACTCGCCGATGCGTTGCGGGAGCAGATCCTGCTGAGCCTGCCCATGCAGCTGTTCTGCCGCCCGGACTGCAAAGGGCTGTGCCCGTACTGCGGCGCCAACCGCAACGAAACCGATTGCGGCTGCCGCGCGCCGTTCCGCGACCCCCGCTGGGCGGCGCTCAAAGACCTGGGATGATCTTCTTGCGCACGGCGTAGAGCACCAGCTCGGCCGTGTTGTGCAGGTTCAGCTTCTGCATGATGCGCGTGCGGTGCGTCTCCACGGTGTAGACGCTCAGGTTCAGCAGCTGCGCCACTTCCTTGTTCGAGCGCCCTTCGGCGAGCAGCTGCAGCACTTCCTTTTCCCGGTCCGTGAGCAGACTGTAGCTGTCCTGCTGGTTGCGCTGCTGGAGGTTGCGCATATAGTCCTCAAGCAGCGCCTGCGCGATGGCGGGGCTGAAGTAGGGCTTGCCTTGCGCGACGACGCGCACGGCGCGCACCAGGTCCTCTTCGGCGGTGTCCTTCAGCAGGAAGCCGCGCGCGCCCGCCTCGAGCGCCCGCAGCAGGTAGGTCTCGTCGTTGTGCATGGAGAGGATCAGCACCTGGATGCGCGGGTTCTGCCGCACGATCTGCGCGGTGGCGTCGATGCCGTTCAGCTGCGGCATGGCGATGTCCATCACGATCACGTCCGGAGAGAGCTCCCGCGCCAAACGAACGGCCTCGCGCCCGTCGGCCGCCTCGCCGACGACTTCGAAGTCGGCTTCCTGTTCGAGCAGGAAGCGCAGCCCCTTGCGCACCACGCCGTGATCGTCGGCCAGAAGAACTTGCGTCATGCCTCCACCTCCATGGGCGCCAGCGGGATCTCCACGCGCACGGTGGTTCCCGCGCCGGGCGCGGAACTCAACAGGAATGTGCCGCCCAGCTCGCGGATCCGCTCCTCCATGCCCAGCAGCCCCAGCCCGCGGCGGCGCTTGCCGGGCTCGATGCCCTTGCCGTCGTCGCTGACAACCAGCGCGAGGGAGTTCGCGGATTCGGTGAGCCTGACGGAGACGTGCTTCGCCCGGGCGTGCCGCGCCACGTTGGTGAGCGACTCCTGCACCACGCGGAACAAGCTCGTCTTCTGCGCATCCGTCAGGCGCCCCAGCGAGCCTTCGACGCTGACATCGACGGGGATGCCGGAGACGCGCGAAAACTCTCGCGCGATCCACTCGATGGCGGGGCCGAGCCCCAGATCGTCAAGCATCGACGGCCGCAGCCCCATGGCCAGGTCGCGGACGGTCTTCATGGTGGCTTCCGCCAGCTCCTTGGCCTGCTGCAGGTGGTCGCGGAACAGCTGCGGGTCTTTCTCGCCGAGCCGGCCGAGGTTGGCGATCTCCATGCGCAGCGCGGTGAGCATCTGGCCCACCTGATCGTGCAGCTCGAGCGACAGCCGCTTGCGTTCGGCCTCCTGCGCCTGCACGAGCTTCTGCGAAAGCTGGCGCATCTCGCGCTCGGCGGCGCGGGCGCGCTGCTCGAGCCGGAAGATCCACCAGATGCTGGCGACGGCGACGATGGCGCTGAGAACCAGAATGCTGTAAGTGAGCCGGTTCAGGCGGCGGCGGAAGTCCTGCTGCGCCTCCAGCAGGCGCTGCTGGCTGCGCTTGAGGTTGTCGTAGTTCAATGCCTGCAGCTCGCCGGCGATGAGGCTGATCTCGGCGCGCCTGCCCAGCAGCACGCGCCGCACATAGCTGCCGCCGAGCGCGAGTTTCACTTCGGGCTTCCATTCCAGCGGCGGGCCCAGCAGCGTGAAGAAGCTCTCCACGCGCTCGCGCAACCGCGCGATGGAGCCCGAGCCGGCGGCCGGGCCGAGCGACCGTTCCAGCTCGTCCAGCGAGCGCAGGATGCGCTGGCGCGCTTCGACGATCTCCTCGCGCACGGCCGCCGAATCCGCCGCGTCGCGGTCCAGCAGGAAGTCGCGCAGGTCCAGGCTGATGCGGTAGAGATCGGCGCGCAGGTCGGAGACCAGCCGCTCGGTGGCGGCATAGCGCTCCTGGGCTTCGATCAGCTCCCGCTGCAGGGCGGCGGAGCGGCGGATCTGCGAAAAGCCCAGCAGGCTCGACAGCAGCATCATCGAGCCGAAGCCGGCCAGCAGCACGAATTCGAGCCTGGGTTTCATCCTGCCCCGCCTGTCACAATGAAATCATGCTGGCGGTGTTCACCGATCTCGACAACTGCCTGCTGGACCACTTCACCTACGAGCACGCGCCCGCAAAGCCCGCGCTCGACCGGCTGCGCCGGCTGGGAGCGGCGGTGGTGTGCACCACCAGCAAGACGCGGCTGGAAGTGGAGCACTGGCTGCGCGAGATCGGCCTTTCCCATCCCAGTATCGTGGAAAACGGCGGCGGAGTCGTGCTGGCCGCAGACCGCGTGCACGTGCTGGGGCGCGAGCGCGCCCGCATCACGCCCGCGTTGCGGAAAGCGGCAGCGGAGGCGGGCGCGCGGATCCGCTGCTTCGCCGACATGGACGTGGAGGAGATCGCCGCGCGCTGCCAGATGGGCATCGAGCGCGCCCGGATGGCCTCGGCGCGCGAGTTCAGCGAACCGTTCGTGCTGGAAAACCCGGATGCAGAGGCGGCGCTGCGGCAGGCGCTCGAGCGCGGAGGGCTGCGGCTCACTCGCGGCGGGCGCTTCTACCATGCCCTGGCGCACGAGGGCAAGCACGGCGCCGTGGAGTGGCTGATGCAACATTGGCGCAAAGAGCGTGGCGAGCTGGTGACCATTGGCATCGGCGACGCGCCCAACGATGAGGGCTTCCTCGCCCTGGTGGACCATCCCATCCGGCTGCTGCCCGGCGACTCGGGCCCTGCGGCGTGGAACCGCCGCGTGGGCGAGGTGCTGGACTCGCTGGGGCTGTAGGCGGCTCAGGCCGTGGCCCGCTGTTGCTGCCAGCCGGGTTCCACGGCGGCGATGGCATCAAATCGTTCGTGGATGCCGGGAAGCGCGGCTTCCACTTCCTGCCAGCTCGGCAGCGGAGCGCGTCCCGCCGGATCGGCCAGAAATTCCGCTGCGGCTTCCTCGATGCCGCGCGCGAAGACCTCGACAGATTCCGTTTCGGCGCGCAGATCGTATTCGAGGGCATTCATCAGCGCGTCGGCGCGGTATTTCATCACCACGTCCAGAGCTTCGGCGCGGTAGGCCAGCGGAAGCGTGGAAGTGAGCATGTCGCCGGAAAACACCACGCCATCGCCCGCGGCGCCGCGGAAGATCGCCTGCGCCACCTCCCGCGCCATGCGGTGCAGCCCGCGGGCGGGATCGGCGGCGGAGACCGCCTGATGTTTGTGGTCGTAGCACTCCGATACGTCCACCTGGCAGATCCGCGAGACGGGCACGCGCCGGTAGACCTGCTCGAGCGTGGAGATTTCCAGCCCCCAGTCCGGCGAGACCGTCATGGCGTGCGCCAACCGGGCGTCCATCGCGATTTCGCCCGAAAGCGGATAGCGGAACCAGCCCAGATAATTCAGGAAGGGGCTGGAGACGCCGCAGCGGCGGAGAGCAGACAGCAGCGGCCCCACCATCAGCCGCGTCAGCCTGCCGTTCAACTTGTGGCTGAAGCGCGCGTAGTAGGCCTTGGCAAACTCGAAGCCGAGGTCGGGCGCCATCAGAGGCGCCACCATCCGCGCCAGCATCTTGCGGTGGTACGTCTTGATGTCGCAATCCTGAAATGCGATCACCTCGATGTCGCCGCGGGACAACAGATATCCCATGCCCAGCCAGCAGGCGCGCCCCTTGCCGGGGATGCTGGCGGCGAAGCCCGCCTCGTTGACTTCCGCAAGCAGCGCCTGCACCTCGTGGCTCTCCCGCCAGAGCACGGTGGCACGCCCGCCAAAACGGGAGAACAGACGGCAAACGTGCTCGTACTGCTCCTCATCGGCCTGCGAGAGGACCAGAACAATTCGCTCGATCCAGTTCAACTTTTCCAGTTCGGCCAGAATTTGATGAATGGCGGGATTCTCGAACTCGGAATACAGCGCGGGCAGCACCAGCCCCAGCGGCTTGCGCCTGCCCCACCGGAGCAGCTCGCCGTCCAGCCGTTGCCACGCATCTGCCTTTAGGGAGTGGATGGTGGTGATGCTTCCTGCCTGCATGAAGTCGGACATCGCGGCGCTCCTTTCCCTCCCAGTGTCCCGTGCGGGGGCGGGCGCCGGAATCCCCAAAGGGCTGTAGGGGGCAGCCGGAATCCCTGTACCGGGCTGGAAAGATGACACCCGGAGCCGCGATGAGCTACAATGGGAAAGTCTTGCCTGTCATCCGGTTCCGGCTGAGGGCCGGAACGGGAGATTCCAGGAACGAGTCCCATGCCGAATCCAAAACGCCGTCACTCGAAGCGTCGTACGTCCACGCGCCGCGCGCACGACCACTTGCAGCGCGCCGGGCTGAGCGAATGCCCGAAGTGCCATGAAATGAAACTGCCTCACCGCGCCTGCCCGCACTGCGGGTGGTACAAGACGCGGGAGGTGATCGAAGTCGTCCAGGAATAGCGCCCTGAGCCCGGGCGGAGCCGATCCGCCCCTCCCCGTGCATGCTGACCATCGCCGTGGACGCCATGGGGGGCGATCACGCCCCCATCCCAGAAGTCCAGGGATCTGTCGCCGCCGCCCGCACGCAGGACGTCAACATTCTTCTTGTCGGCAAGGAGGACGTGCTGCGCGCCGAGCTCTCCCGGCACGAGGGCTGGAAGAAGCTCCCGATTGAAATCGTCCACGCCAGCGAAGTCGTGACCATGGCGGACAACCCCGCCAAGGTGCTGCGCACCAAGCGCGACTCCAGCATCCGCGTCGCCGCCCGCCTCGTGCGCGATGGTCAGGCCGACGGCCTCGTGAGCGCCGGCAACACCGGCGCCGTGATGGCCATTGCCAAGACCGTTCTGGGCATGATCCCCGGCGTGGACCGCCCCGCGCTGGCCAATCCCTTCCCCACCATACGGGGCAAGCCGGCGGTGATGATCGACGTCGGCGCCAACGTCGACTGCACGCCGCGGATGCTTTCGCAGTTCGCCGTCATGGGCGAGGTTTACTCGCGGCTGGTCTTCCACACGGAATCCCCGCGCGTCGGAGTGCTTTCCATCGGCGAGGAGGAACACAAGGGCAACGAACTGACCCGGGCTGCCTCCCAACTGATCCGCGCCCTGCCGCTGAACTTCATCGGCAACGTGGAAGGGCGCGACCTTTACACCGGGCATGCGGACGTCATCGTCTGCGACGGCTTCATCGGCAACGTCGCGCTGAAGGTCAGCGAGGGGCTGGTGGAGATCATCAAGCACATGCTGAAGGAGTCCTTCGAGTCCACCGTCGCCAGCAAGATCGGCTATGTGCTCAGCCGGCAGGCGCTGAAGGACTTCCGCAAGCGCATGGACTACTCCGAATACGGCGGCGCGCCGCTGCTCGGCGTCAAGGGAGTCGTCATCATCTGTCATGGGAGATCCAACGACAATGCGATCCGCAACGCGATCCGCGTCGCCACCGAGTCCGCCGCCGAGCGCGTCAATGCCCGAATCGAGAGCGAAATCGCCCGCTGGCAGGCGGAAAACGGGCAGCTGGCGGCTGGCTAGCGCACTTCCGCTGCTGCTTTTGTGCGCCTCTTTGGCGCCCGCGCAGCGCCCCCATCCCGCCCACTGGACGCTGACCCCCGCTGCCACACGCGTTCCGCCCGGCGCGGAGTTCACCGCCGCCCTCGAGCTGAAGCTCGACGAACCGTGGCACATGTATTCGATGACCACCCCCAAGGGCGGTCCGATCATCACCACCATCGCGCTGGAGGATCACCCCGCGGTCGCCTCCTGGCAGATCTACTACCCGCCGCCGGTGCGGAAGTTCGACCCGAACTTTGGAATTGATGCGGAAACTTACGAGAAACAGGCGGTTTTTCAGTTTCTGATCCGCCTGAAACCGGATGCGCCGGCAGGCCCTGCGGAGCTTGTGGCGCGGATGCGCTACCAGCTCTGCACCGACAAGGAGTGCCTGCCGCCGCGGCGCGTCACGGCGTCGGCGCAGATCGAAATCGCCGCCGGCGCGCCCGCGCCGCCGCCCGCGCGTCTCGACGGGCTGAAGCTTTTCACGCCAGAAGCCGCGCCGCCTGCGCCCCCACAGCCCGCCTCCGCCCCGGCGCGCAAGCCGGAAACCGCCCAGCCGCTCGGGGCATTCCTTCTCATCGCATTCGGATTCGGGCTCGCCGCCATCTTCACGCCCTGCGTGTTCCCGATGATCCCGATCACCATGACGTTCTTCCTGAGCCAGGCCGGGGACTCCCGTGCGCAGGTCTTCAAGCAGGCTGCCGTCTTCTGCCTCGGGATTATTCTGCTGTTCACCGGCATCGGACTCGGCTTGAGCGCGTTGCTCGGGCCGTTTGCAGTGGTGCAGCTCGGCTCGAACCCCTGGGTGAACGGGTTCATCTCCCTCGTATTCTTTGTCTTCGGACTCAGCCTTCTTGGAGCGTTTGAACTCACTGTCCCGGCCGGGCTGCTCACCAAACTGAATATGGCCTCGTCCCGCGGCGGGCTGATCGGCACGCTGCTGATGGGGCTCACTTTCACGCTGGCTGCCTTCGCCTGCGTCGGACCGTTCATGGGCACGCTGCTTGCGGCTTCCGTCACCGGCGACCGCCTGCAGCCGGCGCTCGGAATGCTGGCATTCTCCGCGGCTCTCTCCTCGCCGTTCTTCTTCCTCGCCCTGTTCCCGTCGTATCTGAAGAAGCTGCCCAAGAGCGGCGGCTGGATGTCGCGCCTGAAAGTGGTTCTGGGATTCCTCATTCTTGCGGCGATGCTCAAGTACCTGTCGAATGTCGATCAGGTGCTGCAGTGGAACCTCCTGACACGCGAACGGTTCCTCGCCCTTTGGGCAGTGCTGTTCGCCCTGCCCGGGTTGTATCTGCTCGGGCTGGTACCGATGGAGGGCGTGAAGCGCGACGAGGAAGTCAAGCCCGGGCGGCTTCTCGTTGCCACGCTGTTTCTCGGCTTTGCTCTCAGCCTGTTGCCGGGAATGTTCGGCGCACGCCTGGGCGAGCTGGAAGCCTACATTCCCGCGCCCGCAGAAGGCTCGATGCCGCAATCGGCTGGCGCTGCAACCGTCCACCGCTGGCTGAAGAACGACTGGCAGGGAGCGCTTGCCCGCGCCCGTGCCGAGAACAAGCGCGTGCTGGCAGCCTTCACCGGCTATGCCTGCACCAACTGCCACTGGATGAAGGCCAACATGTTCCCGCGCCCCGAGATCGCCGAGGCGCTCGGGCAGTTCGTATTGGTGGAGCTCTACACCGACGGAACCGACGCTGCGAGCGAAGAGAACCAGCGGCGGCAGGAACAGCTTTTCCAGACGGTGGCGATCCCGTATTACGCCATCTTCGACGCCGACGAGAAGGTGATCGCCACGTTCCCCGGACTTACGCGCAACGCCGCCGAGTTCCTTGCCTTCTTGCGCCAAGGCGCAAGCTGAGAGCAGCCCCTTCCATCGCGCAGTTCCCCCGGCGCTTGCGCCGGGGGCGCGTTGCCTGCGCAGTTCCCCCAGCGCCTGCGCCAGGGCCGCATGGCCTGCGAGGTTGCGCTTGGGAGATGGGGACAGGCCTCTCTGTCCCGCCCCCGCATCGCTCGTGCCCAAACGCCCCGCCCACTCGTGGACAGAGCAGCCTGTCCCCATCTCCACCCGGATCCCGTTTGCCCCTCCGCTCACACCCTTCCCCTTTCGCTTGCGCCGCGGCCCCTGTGCTTCGGTAGTTCCCCCGGCGCTCGCGCCGGGGCCGCGGTGGGACTCCCGTGCCACGGGGGATTCCGGAAAGCGAGGAGTACAATCGGGAATTCGCGGCCGGGCTGCAACGAGAGCTAAATCCCCCTCCCGCTGCGCGCACAGCTCGTCGATGCCCGGATCGTTCGTTGAGGCCGATACCTCGCCCCGTAGCCCCGCGGGCTTCGCAAGCAGCGCGGCCCCGACGCAAGCGTCGGGGGAAATTGCAAGGCGGAGCGCCGGGGCCGCGATGGAGCTCGCTGCCGCGGGCCATTTCAAAAGCCAAAAGAGCGTGAAGAATCCGATAGCGGATCCTCGAAGAAGGCCGAATGACTCTTCCGCGGCACACGCCAGGCGCAAATCGCCTCGCGCGAGATTCTCGCGACGATTCTTCTTGACCCCTGCTGTCCCGTAGATTGCAGGCGAAGCGCTGCCCCGACGCTAGCGTCGGGGGAAACCGCAGGGCGGAGCGCCAGCAACCACCGCAAGCCACGCAGCCCTGCGGCGGCCCTTCCCCGTTGACTCCTGCAACAAAGCCGCGCTGCCAGCGCTACTCTGCCGTGATTCGCGCAGTGCTCCCGGTGTTAGCGCAGTTCCCCCGACGCTTGCGCCGGGGCCGCGTTGCCTGCAATGTTCCGCCGGCCCAGCCCCTCGAGTCGCCTATCTCTGAACGCGCCCGCTGCCGCCTTCTTTCAGCAGCGCCTCCACCTCGGCGCGCGTGAACCGGTTGAAGTCGCCCGGCACGGAGTGCTTCAGGCAGGACGCCGCCACGGCAAACTCCAGCGCGTCCGCCAGCGACGGCAGGTGCAAAATGCCGTAAATCAGCCCTCCCGCGAAGGCATCGCCGCCGCCCACGCGGTCCACGATGTGCGTGATGTCGTAGTGCCGGCTCACCAGGAACTGCTTGCCGTCATGCAGGCACGCCGACCAGCCATTGTGCGATGCCGAGTAGCTCTCGCGCAGCGTGATCGCGATCAGCTTGAGGTTCGGATACGCCGCCAGCACCTTCTCCGCGAGGCTCTTGTACTGCTCCTGATCGAGCTTGCCCGAATGCACGTCAACGTCGATCTGAATGCCCAGCGACTTCTGGCAGTCCTCCTCGTTGGCGATGGCGTAGTCGACGTAGCGGACGATCTCCGTCATCACCTCCTGCGCCGTCTTGCCGTACTTCCAGAGGTTCTTGCGGTAGTTCAGGTCGCAGGAGACGGGCACGCCCATCTCGCGCGCCGTCTTCACAGCCTCCAGCGCCAGATCCGCCGCCGATTGCGACAAGGCGGGCGTAATGCCGGTGATGTGGAACCAGCCGGCGTCCGCGAAGATCGCCTTCCAGTCCAGATCGCCGGGCTTGGCGAGGGCGATGGCGGAGTGGGCGCGGTCATAGATCACCTTCGACGGACGCTGGTTGGCGCCCGGCTCGACGAAGTAGATGCCGAACCGCCCCGGCGCGCGCTTGATGAACGACGTGTCGATGCCGAAGCCGCGCATCTGGTAGATGAAGGCATCCGTGATGGGGTTGTCGGGCAGCACGGTCACGTAGCGCGCCGGGTGGCCGTAGTTGGCCACCGACACTGCAACGTTGGCCTCGCCGCCGCCGAAGGTGGCCACCAGCGTGGGCGACATCAGCAGCCGCTCGAATCCCGGCGGCGCCAGCCGCAGCATGATCTCTCCGAACGTCACTACCGGTGCCTGGGACATGGATGAGTACCTCGCTTTCTGTTGGCAGAACTGATGAAGATCACTGCCCCGCCGCCGGCAGGGCGACAGCCTCCAGGGCGAACGCGCCGTCGATGGACGGCAGCCCTTCGGTGGGCATCACCAGGCCGGAAGGCGGCTGGGCGGAATCGACAAACTCGCCGCGGATGCGCGCCGCCAAACCGGCCAGCTGCTCCGACAGCGGATAGATGTTCAGCACCGCGGCGGTCTTCAGCGATGCGCCCGCCTGCTGCAGGGTGCGGTCCAGCCGCTGATAGGCCAGCCGCGCGTCGCTTGCTTCATACCGGAACGCCAGCTGCGCGCCCGTGAAAACGGCCTTCGGAACGCTGAGCGTCACAGAGGCGGGCGTGCGCCGCACCCCGCCCGGCGCAGGGCGGCTCGTTACCGCCGAAGCCTGGCACGCCACCTTCGGCGGCGCCGGGATTCTTTGCCGCTGAAAAACGATGAACGCGGCACGGGGCCGCGCCCGGGAAACCGCCAGCCGCAGCGGCTCGATGAGCTCCGTGCCGGACACTCCGCAGACGATCGACGCCGGCGCATCCGCCGCCACGTCTGCGGCCTCGAATTCCTTTGCGATGGACTCCACGGCCGCCTCCGGCGTTTCCGCCGTCACCGCCGCAAACAGCACGCCCGCGCCGGTGGCCTTGCGCTGCTCGAACGTGGCTTCCATCTGCACCTGCGCCCCGTCGAGCGGCAACAGCCCCACCTGCGTCACCGTCAGTACGGGCAGCGGCTGCTTTTTTTCCGCGAACGTCTCCGCCACGATCGCCTGCACCCGCCGCAGGTCGCCCGTGCCGGCGACGAACGCGCGGATCCGCACGAACCGCGCACCGCGCGCATTCTGCATCAACAGCCGGAGCGCATCGCGCGTCTGTTGCGAGAGCAGCCCGCGCGAGGACAGCGGCGCTGCCGCAAACGCCAGCCGCGAGGGGTCCGCCGAGGTCGCCAGCGGCGGGTCCGGCGGCAGTTCCAGCGTTTGCGTGATCTCTTCCTCCTCCTTCTTCTGCTTCCTTCGCTGGAAGGCGTCTGCGGCCACCTCCGCCAGCAGAAGCACGGCCGCGGCCATTGCGGCCGCCCGGTACACCCTCGTCATGGCTGTGCAACCGCCATGCTATCAAAACAGCGCCGTCCGGGGCCGCTCCCTTTCCTGGTGATTCGGACCGGATTCTGGCAAAATGGAAGACGTTTCCGGGCATGGCAACCGTGAAGACTCTGACCGGCGCCGATCTGGTCGATCTCCTCCTGGGAGAGCACGGCTGCATCCTCGCCCTGATGCAGCATCAGGAGCGCCGCCTCTCCTCCATGACGCTGCGCGAACTCAAGGAGTGCGGCGCAGCGCTGGAAGCCGTGCTGCAGGCGCACGCCGTCGAGGAGGATCAGCTTCTGTTCGGCGCGCTCGGCGAGCTGCCCGCCGCGGTGCGCAGCACTCTGGAAGCCATGTATGGCGAACATCAGCAGATGCGCACGCTGCTGGAAGAACTGAAGCGGGAGCGGCAGACGACGCGCGCCCGCGCCGCGATAGCCAGACTCATGGAACTCGCGCGCGAGCACTTCGCCGTCGAGGAGCGCGTGCTGTTCGATCTCGTGCGCCAGTGGCTCAGCCCGGAACGGCTGCGTGAACTCGGGCTGCAATACGCCCGCCGGCGCGGGCTTCAATTGCAGGGTTAGCTGCCCGCGCTACTCGATCCACCCCATCCGCCGCAGCGCCCCCGCCACGTCCTCACCTTGCGCAAACGTGAAGCTGTGCGCCACGCGCCCCTCCTCCAGCGCCACTCCATAGGGCGGATCGCCGAACTGGAACGTCTGGCGCAGCTTTGAGACGTCGAACGTCACCCCCGCCCGCAGCCCGGTGTCGCGCAGGAACGCCGTCGCCCATTGCGGGTTCACCGTCGGCGCCGCCACCACGCGCACGTCCTTCCATTGGTAAGACGCCAGCTGCCGCGCCCCCTCCACGCAGTGCATGCACTCCGGATCAAAGAAATACAGGATCACGCGCCCCTGCCGCAGCGCGAAGGGCTTTCCGTCCACCTGGATCTCCGCCGGCGCCTGCACGCCAGAACGCTGCGTCAGCGTGGCGCCGAACACCGCCAGCGCCATCACCACGATCGCCGCCAACGCCATGCCCGCCTGCTTCAGGTTTGTCGAGCGCGCCGACCACACCCCTGCCAGCACCGCCGCCCCCAGCATCAGGGCGTCCGAGACAAAAAACTCCACGCCCACCACGCGCTTCAGCCACGGAAAGCAGCTGCAGTCGGCGCCCCGCAGCTGGTTGTAAAACACGCCGAAATAAGCCATGAAGACCACCAGCGCCGCCCCCGCCAGCCAGGCGCCCCACCGCCTCCACCGCGGCACCAGCAGCAGCACGCCCGCCCACGTCTCCCCGATCCCCGCCAGCAGCGCCACAGGCATCGCCAGCGGCTTCGGAATCAGCGCCTGCGTCATCCGCGCTTCCGTCGCGAACGGATCGCTCAGCTTCCAGATGCCCGCCACCAGGAACAGCGCCCCCAGCGCCAATGCGCTCGCCGTCGCCGCCCACGCCCGCCATCCCTCCTGCAGCGCCGCACTGCCGGCGGACGCCTGTGGAATACTGTCATCCATGCTCCCCATTCTAGTCCCGTTGGCCCTTCTGCTTGGGGCGCAGGGGCCGGAAGAGGCCGACCTGCTGGTGGTCAACGCCCGCATCTACGCCACTGCCCGTTCGCAGCCGGTCAGCGCCATGGCAGTCAAGGACGGACGCATACTCGCCCTCGGCGAGCAGGCGCTGGCGCGCGCCGGCCGTTCTACCAAACGGCTGGACCTGAACGGCGCGCCCGTTTTTCCATCTTTCATCGACTCGCACGCCCACATGCGCGGGCTGGGAGCGCTGCTCGAGTCCCGCGATCTGCGCCACGCCGCCACGGTGGCGGAGATCGCCGCCTTCGTCAAGGAACAGGCATCCCGCCTGCCCGCGGGCGAATGGATTGTCGCCCGCAACTGGGACCAAACCAACTGGGGCGGCGCTTTCCCCACAGCAAGGGATCTCGACGGCGCGGCGCCGGACCATCCGGTGTTCCTTTCCCGCGTGGATGGTCACGCCGCATGGGTCAACTCCCGTGCGCTCGCGCTGGCCGGGATCACCGCGAAGACTCCGGACCCGCCCGGCGGCAAGATCCTGCGCGACGCCGAGGGACAGCCCACGGGCATCCTGATTGACCGCGCCATGGGGCTGGTGCGGCAGAAAATTCCGCCCCCTTCCTTCGCGCAGATCAAGCGGCAGCTGGAGCTCGCGGCGCGCGAGTGCGCCCGGCTGGGCATCGCCGGCGTGCACGACGCCGGCGTTTCCTCCGAAGACCTGCGCGCCTACCGCGAGCTGTTCGCCGAAGGCAAGCTCCCCGTGCGCATCTACGCCATGATCGGCGGCGCCGGCGAGCTGTGGCAGGAATACCTGCAGAAGGGGCCCGAGATCGGGCCGTTCCTCACCGTGCGGGCCATCAAGCTCTACGCCGACGGGGCGCTGGGCTCCCGGGGGGCGGCATTGTGGCAGCCTTACTCGGACGACAAGTCCAACACGGGCCTCCTCATCACCCCTCGCGAGGAGATTGAGAAGGTGGCGCGGCAGGCGGCCGCGCGCGGCTTCCAGGTTTGCACGCACGCCATCGGCGACCGCGCCAACCGCATCGTGCTCGACGCTTACGCCGCCGCCTTGGGAGGCCCCAACGACAAACGCTTCCGCATTGAGCATGCGCAGGTGGTTTCCCTGCCCGACTTCCGCCTGTTCAAGGAGTTCTCCGTGATTCCAGCCATTCAGGCGACCCATGCCACCAGCGACATGCGCTGGGCCGAGGCGCGGCTCGGACCGGACCGCATCGCCGGCGCTTACGCCTGGAAGCGGTTCCTCGCCCTCGGCATCCCGGTTCCCAATGGAAGCGACTTCCCGGTGGAAGAGCCGGACCCGCTGCGCGGCTTCTACGCCTCCGTGACCCGTCAGGACGCACAGGGGCAGCCGCCCGGAGGCTGGATGCCGGATCAGAAAATGACGCGAGAGGAAGCGCTGGAATCCTGGACGATTCATGCCGCCTATGCCGCTTTCGAGGAGAAAGTCCGCGGCACGCTCGAGCCCGGAAAATACGCCGATTTTGTCGTGCTGGACCGCGATATTCTCACTGTTCCTGCGGCGGAAATCCTGAAAACGCGCGTCAAAATGCACTTCATCGGCGGCCGCGCGGTCTTCCCGGAACAATGAAATTCGCGCTTGCGTTTGCCCTGCTCCTGCTTTCGGGAGCGGAGCCGCCCGTGCAGGTGCTGTTCGACGACATCGTGGACATCGCGCCCGGCGAGGTTCGCACCCTCGCCCTGCCTTTGCAGGAAGCGCCGGTGCGGATCGCCTGCTCCTGGCGGGTGCTGCAAGGCGGAGACGTGCGGCTCCTCCTTCTTCCGGCGGACAACGTGGATGCGTGGGTGGAGGGAAAACCCTACGAGGAGCTGGGCGCCGCGGATTTCTCCCGCAACGGGACGTTCACCCGCCTCGCCCCCGCCCCGCGGGAGCTTGTGCTGGCAGTAGAAGCGCGCGGCGCCGCACGGCGGACAACGCGGCTGCGCCTGCTAGTCCGTCTCCTCGATCCCTCCCTGCCCTTCCCTCCGGTTCCGCGCGCGGCGGACCGGCGCCGCGGCGAAATCCTCGTCTGGAGCTCGCTCGCCCTGTTCGCCGTCATCGCCGCAGCCGGCGCCGTGAAACTCCGGCGCAACTTCGCCAGCCGCCGCTGAAACGGCCTCTCCGCGGACCGCCCCGGCCCCGCATGCTACACTCAAGGGTTTACCATGCTGTGGTCCCGTGCCTTCATTCCCACGCTGCGTGAGACGCCCGCGGAAGCGGAAGTCCTGAGCCACCAGTTGCTGCTGCGGGCCGGCTACATCCGGCAGCTCGGCGCCGGCATCTACAACTACCTTTACCTCGCGCAGCGGTCCATGCTGAAAATCCAGCAGATTATTCGCGAAGAAATGGACGCCATTGGTGCCCAGGAATTCCACCTGGCCGCACTGAATCCGGCCGAAGTCTGGCAGGAATCCGGACGCTATGACGTCATGGGCGACAACCTTTTCCGGCTGAAGGACCGCTATGGACGCCCGCTTTGCCTCGGAATGACCCATGAAGAGGTCATGACTTTCATCGCCCGCGGGGAGCTCCGCTCCTACAAGCAACTGCCGCAAATCTGGTACCAGATCCAGACGAAATTCCGCGACGAGCCGCGGCCCAAGTCGGGGCTCCTTCGCGTGCGGCAGTTCCTGATGAAGGACTCCTACTCGTTCGACCTCGGCCCCGAGGGGCTCGACGAGTCCTACGAGAAGCACCGCATCGCCTATTGCCGCATCTTCGACCGCTGCGGGCTGGAATACATCGCCGTCGAGGCGCACTCCGGCGCCATGGGCGGGTCGCAGTCGCAGGAGTTCATGGTCGCCACCAACGCAGGCGAGGACTATGTGGTGCTCTGCCGTCAGACCGGCTACGCCGCCAACCTCGAGAAAGCCGTCTCCCGCCCCGTGCCCCCTGCCGCGCCCGATCCCGAGGGAGACCTCGCTCCGGAGCTTGTCCACACGCCGGACCAGAAGACCATCGAGGAAGTCGCCCGCTTCCTCGGCTTGCCGCAAACCTCGCTGATGAAGACGCTCTGCCTTGTGGCGGACAGCCAACCGGTCGTAGCGGTTCTGCGCGGCGACCATCAGCTTTCCGAGACCAAGTTCCAGTCTGCCGCCGGCTGCCAGGAGTTCCGCCCGGCGCACCCGGACGAGATCCGCGAGCTGTTCGGCGCCTCCGCCGGCTCTCTTGGACCGGTCGGGCTCTCCGGCGTGCGAATTCTCGTCGATGAGGCGCTCCGCGGGCGCAAGAACATGGTCTGCGGCGCCAACCGCGACGACTACCACCTGAAACACGTCACGCCCGAGGAGGACTTCCGGGGCGAGTGGCACGACCTGCGGCAGGTCGCAGAGGGCGACACGGAACTGGAAACCGGCGCCCCGCTCGAGATCATCAAGTGCGTCGAGATCGGGCACATCTTCAAGCTCGGCTACAAGTATTCCCACGCCATGGGGCTGAAAGTGCTCGACCAGAACGGCGTGGAAACGCCCGTCATCATGGGCAGCTACGGCATCGGCGTCGAGCGCGTCCTCTGCGCCGCTGTCGAGCTGTATTCCGATGCCGACGGCATGTGCCTGCCAGTCTCCATCGCGCCCTTCGAGGTGGTGATCACGCCCGTCAAGGTGACCGACGCGTCGCTGCGGGAGGCCGCCGAACGTCTCTATGGGGAGTTGAAGTCGCTTGGCGTCGATGTGCTCTATGACGACCGCGACCTGAGTCCCGGCGTCAAGTTCAAGGACGCCGATCTGATCGGCGTTCCCTTCCGCGTCAACATCGGCCGAAAGCTCGCCGAGGGCAAGCTCGAGCTTGTGAACCGGCGCACCCGCGAAACGGCGGAGATCCCGGTGGAGTCGGCTGCCCAGGCCATTCGTCAGGCCATCGAACAGGCGCGTCCGCTAGCGAGGCACTGATGCCGGATTGGGCGGCGGTCCGCGCCCTCTTCCCTGCCCTGCGGGGCTGCGCGTATCTGAACACAGCCACCTTCGGGCAGCTCTCCACGCGTTCCGTGGAGGCTGTCGCCGCCCACTTCGCGCACCGCGACGAGACCGCCTGCGCGGACTTCCTTTCCTGGTTTGACGATCACGACCGCCTCCGCGAGAAGATCGCCCGCCTGATCCACGCGCAGCCGGAGGACATCGCGTTCTTCCAGAACGCCTCTTCCGCTCTGGCAGTGCTCATGCACGGCATCCGCTGGCGCGAGGGCGATCAGGTGCTGACGCTCGAACACGAGTTCCCCAACCAGATCTATGCGCCCCTGTTTCCGGGGCTCGAACTCGTCCAGGCGCCGCCCGAGCGGCTGCTGGAGAGCTTCACTCCGCGCACCCGGCTCGTTGCCGTCAGCGCCGTCAACTACACCACCGGATACCGCGCCCCGCTGGACGCGCTCAGTGAGGAGTGCCGACGGCGCGGCGTTCCGCTCTACATCGACGGCACGCAGCACTGCGGCGCTCTGGAGTTCGATTTTTCGCGCATCCAGCCGGACATGCTGGCAGTGAACTGCTACAAATGGATGCTGGCGCCCAACGGCGTCGCGTTCGCTGCCGTGCACCCGCGCCTGCGTGAACAGATTCCGCCGCTCGCCATCGGCTGGCGCTCCCACCGCGATTGGCGCAACGTAAACCAGCTCTGGCACGGGAAACCGGAGCTGAAGGAATCCGCTGAAAAATACGAGGGCGGCATGCTACCCTCAGCGCTGCTCTATGCGCTGGAAGCGAGCGTCGATCTGATGCTCGAACTCACCCCCCAAGCCATTGAACGCCGCGTCTTGGAGCTGGCGTCACAGGTTCGCGCCATGTTTCCGAACGCGCTTCCATACGCCGATTCCCCCATCGTTGCCGCACCCGTCGAAGACGCTCCCGCGCTGGCTGCGCGCCTGCGCTCGCAACGCGTGATCGTCTCCGCCCGCCACGGGCTGCTGCGCGTCTCCACGCACTTCTACAACGACAAAGGAGACATCGCCCGGCTCGCGGAAGCGCTGTGAGGCGCATGGGCGCCCGGCCCGCCGCGCGTCAGAAAGTCAGGCGGAGGGCAAGCTGCAGAATCCGCGGGTCTCCCGCTGCGGTATCGAACAGGTATGCCGCATTCGGGCGGAATTCAAAGTTCATCAGGTTTACGTTGTACTGCACGGCGTTCTTGCCGGTGATGTTGGTTCGGTTGGTCAGGTTGAAGGCTTCTCCGAGCAGCTTCAGGCTCGCTCTCGATTCCCGCCACAGAGGGATGTCTTTCGCCAGTCGAAGATCGAGTGTTGCGAACGCGGGCAGCCGCAGCGAGTTGCGCGCGGCGAACGGAACACGCTCGTTCGCGATGTTTCCATCGTTGTTCAGATCCTGTCCAATGCGAGGCGAGAACACGCGTCCGGATTGCGCCTGGATGATGCTCGACAACTGCCAGTAGCCGAGCAGCATGCGGGCGGCAGCGTTGCGCAAGCGGTTGGCGTACCCGATGTCCCAAACGCCGGAGAAGACCCATCGGTGGCGGATGTCGGCGTCCCCGACACCGCGGTCCAGCGCGATGTTCAGGGGGTCCCACACAATCTTCGAGTCGTCTCCGAAGTTGCCAGGAAGCACAGCCGTGCCCTCGGGCGCATTGTCGATGACCTTCGAGAAAGTGTAAGAGGTTTGCAGCGTGAAATCCCGCGCCATTCTGCGGCTGACCTGAAGGAACACTCCGTTGTAATTTGACTCGCCGGTGTCCTCGGCACGGGTGATCCGCTGATAGCCGGGGATGGGCCGGGGGGCCATCCGGCGGAAGAACGGGAACGGGCCGCTCGGGTTGCAGGGGGCCGATGCGACCGTGGTTGTGCAGAGAACGCCCGTGAGCGGCTGCATGGGGGCGAGATTAATGTCTCGCGACCGGTTCATGTTTCTTCCGAACACTCCAAGATATCCGGCCGTGAACAACAGCCCGGCCGCTCGGCCTTCGAGGTTCAGGCTGGCCTGCTGGCTCTGTGGCTGATCGAAGTCGGGGCCGAAGTGGAAGATGTTGACCGGCGTCCTGCCGCTTGGCGGGATCGCCGTCAGGATGTTGGGATAGGTCACCGGAATGGACGCGCCGCTGAACAGATAGTTCTGCACCTGCACGCCGTTATTCGTGTGCACGGTTCCCGTCAGGATCGCCGGCGTGCGCCCGTAGAACAGCCCCCAACCGCCCCGCACCACCAGCCGGTCGGACTCCAGCACGCGCCAGGCGGCGCCAAAGCGCGGCCCCCAGTTGTTCTTGTCCAGATCGAGCCGGTTGGTCCGGATTCCGTTTTGCGCAAGCACGGGATCCGGGTTGAGAAAAGGCGGAGGGTCGGCATCGAGCAAATCGTACCGGAGGCCGTAGTTGAGAGTGAGGCGGCTCGTCACCCGCCACTGGTCCTGTATGAAAAATGCATACTCGTTCAGGTTTGGATTCGAAAGCGGGCCAGTCGTTCCCGGTCCCGGCAGCGCCTGCTGGAACGTGGCCGGGCGCCTCTGCGCGTAATCCAGCAACGAAGTGAAGAGGTACACTCCCGAAAACTGCCCCGGGAAAAAGTTCTCAATCCGTTCGAAATTGACATCGCCGCCAAATTTCATGGTGTGACGGCCGAATGTCCAAGTGAAAGTTGAAACCGCCTGATTCCGCTTGCTGTTCGTGTAGCGGGGGCTGAAGTTATTACGGCCGAAGACGATTACCGTCTGCCCCCCTTGCTGCACCGTCGTCTCCGGCGCAGAGGAATTTGCAGTGCCTGGCTGGTCGTCGCGCGTGAAGTTGTAGCGTACCTCCCAAAGACGGCTTGCGTCCACCGTTCGGCTGTAGGCGGCCACCAGGCTGTCGGTGATCGCTTTGCTGTCCCCGGTGGCTTCCACGGCTCGCTGAGCGCCTGCGTTTTCAAAATTCCGCCCCGTGAACCGGTTCGCATTCCAGCGCACGTTCAGTGTCTGGCCGCCGGGCAGAAGGAAGTCCCCCTTCAGCAAGTAGACATCGTTGTCGAGCCCGCGGGAGTAGTCTTTGTAATATTTCGAGGTCAGCTCGTTGTAGGCCGCCTGCGCCTCGGGGGGCAGCGTCGGAAGAGACGCGACGACGCCTGGCGGCGGTACCAGCACTACCGGTTCAGAGTTCCGTTGCCCGTCATAGTTGAAAAAGAAAAACGCCTTGTTCCTCACCACCGGCCCGCCAAGGTTTCCTCCGAACTGGCGGAATTTGTAAGGCGCGCGGGGCCGGTTATTGGCCTTGTTGATCGAATTGTTCGCGTTCAGATTCGTGTCCCGGTAAAAGAAGAATCCGGTTCCGTGGAATTCATTGGTACCGGATTTCGTGATGACATTCACCACGCCTGCTGCGGCCCTTCCAATCTCCGGCGCGTAGGAGTTCGTGTTCACCTGGAACTCTTGCACCGCGTCCATGCTAACAGAGTATGGATTGCGAACCCCCTGCCGCCCGAGCGTCTGTCCGAAGAACAAATTGTTGGAGTCCGCGCCGTCGATCAGAAAGCTGTTCACCGTGCCCCTCTGCCCGCCAAACGACAGGTCCCCTCCGCGCGGATCCCTCACAACGCCCGGCGTCAGCGTCGTAAAATCCAGAAAATTCCGCCCGTTGATAGGCAAATCCCGAATCAGCTTTTCTTCCACAACGGTCGAGGTTTGCGACCGTGACGTCTCCACGACGCCCGCGTCGCCGGTCACTGTAACAGACTCGGTCACAGCGCCGATTTCCAGCCGGACGTCCAGCGGCGTCACAGAACCGACATTCACGACCACTTCACTGCGCCTCAGCAGCTTGAACCCTTCTTTCTCGACCGTCACCTCGTAAACGCCCGCCGGCATGCGCACAAGCGTGAAGATGCCGCCCTCAGTTGTCTCGGCAGTTCTCTGAAATCCCGTAGCCGTGGACGTCGCCTTCACGCGTGCGCCGGACACTGCCGCTCCGGAAGGATCCGTCACCGAGCCCGTGATCGTCCCCGCACCAGCCTCGGATTGCGCCCAAGCCGTACAAGAAAGGGCAAGTCCCAGCATGAACATCGCGATCCGCTTGTTCATGCTCCCGATTATCGCAGGTGAAAATGAAAGCCCGATAAATACCCGCCCGTCCTGTACCCCGCCGTCACGCCTCGCCCTGCCGCGTGTAGATCCGGAAACCGAGCGCCCGTCCCAGTCCGCGGGAGCGCTCGCGAATCCGCTCGGCGATCGCCGAGATGCCGTGCAGCGTGAAAGTGTATTCCTGCATCGCATCCAGCACGATCAGGTCCATCGCTGCCGAAAGCATCCAGTCCACCTCGCGCTGATAACCGCAGATCGCGAGCGCCTGTGTCGTATCCAGAAACTTGCGCCGTTGCCACGGCACGGCGCGGATCGTCTCGCAGCTCCCAAAGAGGATCACGCGTCCGTTGCACTTCCCCGCCAGCGCCTCGCCAATCTCCTCCAGTTCGACCCTTGGCGCGCGCTTGCCGCTGCCCAGCATCAGCGCGCCGGGCTTGCCGTGAAAGCCGAGGTACAGAAGCGGGTGGGAATGGAACCGCCGCTGGCTCCACTTCTTGAGCAGAAAGAAGAACTCCTCGCGGGTGGAGACGTCGTAGTGAATGTGCCGGCAATGGGCGGGAGTCATCTGGTCGAGCAGATCCAGCAGGTACTCCATGCTGTAGCGCCGGCGCGCGTCACCCCACCAGTCGCATTCCAGACAAAATACGCCTTTGGAGATCGGATGCCGGGCCACGGATCAGTCGTGCGCCTCCCGCGCCGCCCCCTATCCTTCCAGAGCGCGTGGCGCGCGTCAATTGCCGCCCGGCGCCGCGCGCAGCTACCGCCCGCGGCTCAGCCTGCGGAAATACTCGGCCACCGCCTCCGCATACCCCGGCGGCGCCTTCGCCGCCGGCGCCGCCCGCGGCGCGCTGCTCTGCGCGGAAAGCTCTTTCCGCAGCCGCAGCTCCACCTGCTCCAGTTGCGGCAGCAGCTCCTTTTCGATCCGCGCGCTCAGCAGCGGCGAGCCGAACCGCGCCGGGTCCAATTGCTGCATGCGCCGCAACAGCCGCTCCAGCTCCTCCTGCGTCTCGTCGCTCACCGCGCCTTCCTCGCGCAGCTGCCGCAACTGCCGCATGGCCTCGGCCCAGGCGCCGCGCCGCGCCTCGGCATTGCGGTTCCAGTCCGGCTGCAGGGTGCCGTCGTTCAGCGCCCCGTAATCGCCGCGCCAGAACGACGTGTCGCCCCCGGTCTGCCTCCGCCTGTCGCCACCAACCGGTCCCATGGGATCTGCCCCATCCTGACGCTGGCCATCGCCGCCCCGCGCCTGCTGGGACTGACCCTTCTGCCCGTCCCTGCCAGGCTGCGCGCCCTGTCCCTGTTGCTGCCCGGCTTGTCCCTGTTGCTGCCCGTTTTCGCGCCCGCCCTCGCGCGGCTGCCCCTGCCCGGATTCGCGCCCGCCGCGCGCCTGCCTCTCCAGCTGCTCGCGCAGGTTTTCGATCTGCCCCAGTGCGCGCTCGATCCGCTCCCGCTGCTCGCCCCCGCCGCTCTCGCGTCCTGCCAGCTGCCTGGCCTGTTCCACCTGCTCGCTCAGCCGCTCCAGCGCCTCGGTCACGACGCGCTCCCGCGGCCCCAGATACGGCCCCAGCCCGCGCCGCATCCACTCCGCGCCCAGCCGCATGCGCAGGCCGACCTCGTTCTGCTGCGCCTCGCCGAGCGCCTCGCGCAACCGCGACGCCGCGCCCCGCTGCGCCCCGTCCATCGCCCGCGCCGCTTCGCGCATCTCCTGCTCCAGCCGCTGATAGTCGCGGGCCATGGACTCTTTTTCACGCGCCAGCCTCTCGGACTCCGCCGGCGACACCGCGGGCTGCCCCGGCTGCTGCGTCCCGGGCTGCGGCTGCGGGAACGCCTTCCGCACCTGCTCCTCATAGCGCCGCTGCCGCTCGGCCAGCTCGGCCGCGCGCCGGCTCAGCGACTCCATGCGGTCGCCCGCCTGCTGCCGCCGCAGCTGCCCCAGCTCTTCCAGCGCCTGCGACATCCGCTCCGCCGCCCGCCGCGCGTTCTCCTGCGCTTCGCTGCCGGAAGCCGACTGCGCCCGCCGCATGTCCTCCAGCGCCCGCTCCACCTGCTGCTGCGCCCGGCTCAGCCGCTCGCTCTGCACACTTCCGCCGCGCCGCTGCCCTTGTGCGCTGCTCTCGCCCGCCTGTCCGGTCTGCCCGGTTTGCGATCCCTGCGCGCTTTGCGAACTCTGCCCGCGCTGCTCCCTCTGCAACTGCTCCAGCTGCCTCCGGAGCTCCTCGGCTTCGCGCCGCAGCATCTCCTGCGCCCACCTCTGCTGGAAGCTCTGCTCGTTGCGCCGCTGCTGCTCGGCCTGCTGCTGCTGGCGCCGCGCCAGCTCCTCGAGCTTCTTCAACGCCTCGTCGATTTGCCGCTCGCGGCTCGCCGCCGACGACGCGTTTTGCACCGTCTCATACTGGTTTTTCTCGAGATCCAATTCCAGCTCGAACAGGCTCTCCAGATCGCGCATCTGTCCGCCCGCGCCGCCGCGCCCGCCGCCCTGCTGCCCGAACGCCACCTGAATCTGCTTGAACAGGCTCTCGGCGCGCAGCAAATGCTGCAGCGCGCGCTGCTCGGGGCTCAACGCTTCTTTCCATTGCTGCGCGCGCAGCTTCGCCGCCGCGTCCTGCATCGCCTTCGACGCGCTGCTCATCTCGATGGAGAACTTCTGGAACTCCTCGTTGGTGGCCGCCAGCTGCCGGCTCCGCATGCGCTGCGACAGGGACTGCGCCTGCTCGGCCAGCTTCTGCTGCATGCCGGAGAGGAACGCCGCATCCTCCCGCGTCTGCGCCCGCGGCTTCACCGCCCGCAGCTGATTCCACGTGGCGGCGATGATCTCCTTCTGCCGCTGCACGATGTCGTTCTCTTCCTCGCCTTCGCCCTCCATGCCTCCGCCGCCCATCGTCTGCGACTGCAGGAATTCGCGCTCGTAGGGCTGCGCTTCCAGGAAGAAAATGTCGGTCTGCGCGGAGGTGCGCGCGTCGCGCGCCGTGGCCGAGATCGCCACGATGTCACCGGGCTGGAGCTTGAACTCCTCCAGCGCGATCAGCGTCCGGCCGCGCGCCTCCTTGGCGCCGCGCTGCACCGGCAGCTTCACCGTGCGCGGCTCGCCGCCGTTCACGCTGTACGTGATCTCGAACCCCTGCAGCCCGAAATCGTCCGCCGCCTCGGCCTCCACGAGCACCTCTTCAATCGGACTCACGCGCGCGTCGCGCCCGGGCCGCGTCAGCCGCACCTCGGGCGCGCGTTCCGGGCGCGCTTCGATGAAGTAGTCTCCGCTCAGCCGCACCGGCTCGCCTGCGTCGAGCGCTGCAAAGTAGAACGCGCCATCGCGCTTCACCTCCAGCTCGGCGCTCGCCGCCGTCCCCTCGCGCCGCTCCAGCGGCACGCGCGTCCCATCGTCCATCACCAGCAGTCCGCGCTCCAGCGGCTTGTCGGTTTCGATCTCGATCAGCGCCCGCGTCTGCTCCACCGCACGGATGTCGCCGCCGGGATCCTCCACCTCATCCTTCCTTCCCAGGTACGCCGGAAAGCGGTAGCGCACGCGGTACTTCACGATCTTCGGCAGGTCCACCACCTTCAGCCGGTACACGGGCGACCGCATCCTCTGCGCGTCCACTTGATACTCGACGTCTTCGGTGATCCCTGCCAGCAGAAACACCGCGCCCGCGCCCGAGGCGTTGGGCTCCATCGGCAGCGTCTCCCACTGCGGCGAGCCCGCGCGCCGCAACCGCAGCCGCATGGGCGCTGCATCAAACCCCGCCGCCACCGCTTCAATCAGCTGCTCCCCGCCTCGCCGCACCTTCGCGTCCCCAGGCTTCACCGTCAGCTGAAACAGCACCTGCTGCCCCGACGGCGGCGCGCCCGCCCAGAGCAGATGCGCGCCGTAGCCCAGAGAGCCCGGCGCCGCCGCCGTCAGCCACACGAGCAAAGCCACGCTCGCGCCAGCGATCACGCCGCCGCCGATCATCGCCGCCCGCCCGACCAGCGCAGACGGCGGCACGGCCTGCGCATACTGCAGCGCCTCCTCCGCCACCAGCTCCGCCAGCGGCGAATCCGCCGCCGGGCCGGCCAGCGTCGCTGCGCGTTCTTGCAAGCCTTCCAGCTTCCGCTCCGCCAGCTCCGCCGCGCGCTTGCGGTTGATGCGCAGAACCGGCGCGGCCACGGCCAGCGCCAATCCCGCTCCCGCCGCCACCACCAAGGCCACGCGCAACGCCAGCATCAGCCGCGCGTCAAACGCCCAGCGCAAGCCCAGCCACGCGCCCAGCAACGTCCAGGCCAGCAGCAGTCCTGCCACCACGGCCAGTCCCAGGCCCAGCACGCGCAGCCGCAGCCGCCGCTCCACTGCGGCCAGATATTCGAGAAACCGTTCCCGCGCGCTCATACCGCCTCCTTGCCCAGATAGTACGACGCGAGCACTGCCTCCACCACTGCCGCTGCCAGCGCCGCGGCCAGGATCCACAGCGCCAGCGGCTTCTCCGGCGGCGCGCCTCCCCCGCCCTGCCCTGTTGCAGCCGCCGCCGCAGGCCACATGCGCAATGCCTCTTCCGGAACGGGCGCAAGGTCGGACTCCCGCCGGTCCGCGTTCACGGCAATCATCCGGTCGCGCCCGGCACCGCGCATGACACGCCAGAAGCCCGTGCGCTCCAGCTCCACCGCCGCGCCCCTGGCGCTTTCGGCGAAGCTCAGCGCCCGCTGCCCGCGCGGATCGAGCACTTCATAGGCCCGCGCTCCAGCGCCCGCCGCCGGCGCCAGAATCTCGCCTGACGCCATCGCCGCCGTCGAGTCCTCCCACTCGACCAGCCGCCGCGCCGCCTGTTCCACCAGCGCCACAAATGCCGGATGCAAGGGGAAATCGTTCGCCACCCCGTCGAGCGGCGACGTCAGGATCAGCACCGTCCCCTCGCCCACTCGCTGCTCCAGCAGCAGCGGCGTGCCGTCGCTGAGCGCCGCCAGCACGCGCGCCTCCCCGGGCTCCACTGCAATGACCTGATAGAAGCGCACGCCCTCCCAGCCGCCCGCCTTGTCGATCAGCGGGGACGTGCGGTCCACGCGGCTCGCCAGGAAAAATCCCTCCGCGGAACGCGGCGCATACCGCGTGCCCGTGATCTTCTGCCCGGTCACAGGCACGCGCCCGCGCGACGCATCAGCCGCGCCCAGCACCAGCAGCAACCCCGTCCCGCGCCGCACCGCCGCTGCCAGCTCGGCTTCCGCAGGCATCGCGCCCGCCGCAATCACAGCCCGCGCGCGCTGCCAGTCCGCGCCGCCGAGCGTGAACGCCGCGCCCGCCGCCGCCTCCAGCGCATTCCGCAGATAGGTCTCCGAGCGCCTGTCGCCGAAATAGGCGAGCGGCAATGGATCGGTCCGCTCGATCGCAAAAAGAAACTCGTCATCCGCTGCCAGCCCGTCGCCCGGCTGCAACCGCACCGCGCATTGCGTGAACCCGTAGGGCAAATCCATGCCCTCGAACTCCACCGTCGCACGCCCTTCCGGCGGCACCTCCACTTCCTTGCGCGCCGCCTCCCTGCCGCCTGCCAGCAGCGTCACCGTCTTGCGGGCAGCTTCTGTGTGGAATCCGGCGATCACCGCCTGCACGCGCGCTTCCCGCCCATGCCGCACGCGCCCCGGCGCGCGCACGCTTTCCACCGCCCAGTTCGGCTCGGCACGCCCGGCGAGCGGGTGCAGGCGCAGCGCCACGCCCTCCGGCAACGCCAGCTCGGCGAAGCCTCCCGGCAACCCGGAGCGCTGAAAATCGCTGATCAGATGCACCTCCACCGGGCGCTTCTGCTCTTCATGAAAAGCCCGCAGCGCGCGCGCCAGCTCCCCGAACGAGTTCGCCGAGCCGCCCGCTTCGAGCCTCGCCAGCTCCGCGCGGTCCAGCAGCCGCAGGCGCGTGTCGAAGCTCGCCAGCCGCGCATTTTCGTCCAGCAGCTCCGCAGCCTTGCGCCGCGCCGCTTCCATCCTTCCGCGGTAGCCCATGCTCGCCGACGTGTCCACCGCCACCAGCCGCAGCGGCGGAGCGCCCGCCCGCACCGCCGTGGAGCGCAGCACGGGCTGCGCAAACGCCAGCAGAATCAGCGCCAGCAGCGCCAGCCGCGCCGCCAGCAGCGCCAGATAGTCCAGCCGCCGCCTGCGCAGCTCCGCCTGCCGGCCCGGCTCGAAAAACATCAATGAGCTGAATTGTTTCGAATCCGGCCGGCTCCGGCGCAGCAGGTGCAGATACACGGGCAGCGCCAGCAGCCCCAGCCCGGCCAGGAACCACGGCGCCAGCAGGCCCATCTACGGCCTCCCCTCGCGCACCGCCAGATAGCGGCGCAGCGCCTCGTCCAGCGGCTCCGACGTCAGGCTGCGGTAGTAGCTCATCCCCGCGCCCTGCGCCAGCGATTCCAGCTCTTCCAGGTGCCGCCGCATCTTCTCGCGGTACGGTCCCGCGGCGTACGACGGACTCACCTCCATCTCCTCGCCCGTCTCCATGTCGATCAGCACGCGCGAGCTCTCCAGCACCGGCTCCACCTCCTCGGGGTCGAGCACATGCATCAGGATCACGTCGTTGCCGCGCAGGCTCAGCGGCGCCACCGTCGAGATGACGTCGCGCGCCGGCGCGAAGAAGTCGCTCACCACCAGCACGATCCCCCGGCGCCGCAGGAACTGCTGGAAGTGCCAGAACGGCTGCGTATAGTCGGTGCGTCGCCCCGGCTCGGCGCGGTCGATCGCATGCAGCACCTTCAACCACTGCCCGTGGCGCGAACTCGGTTCCACGTAGTCGCGCACCTCGTCGTCGAAGGCGATCAGCCCCACCGCGTCCCGCTGCTGGTGCGCCAGGTATCCGAGCGACGCCGCCAGAAAACGCGCGTAGTCGATCTTCCGCAATCCGCGCCCGCGGAATCCCATCGATGCGCTGCGGTCGAGCAGCAGCGTCAGCCGCGTGTTCGTCTCCCCGCGGAAGCGCTTCAAATAGAGCCGCCCGGCGCGCGCGTACACGTTCCAGTCGACGTAGCGCAGATCGTCGCCCGGCACATACGGGCGGTATTCGGCGAATTCCTGGCTGAAGCCGTAGTCCGGCGAGCGGTGCAACCCGCTCAGAAAGCCCTCGACCACAGTCTTCGCCGTCAGCTCGAGATTTGCGATCCCGGCGAGAATCTGCGGGTCGAGGAAGCGCTGCAGCATCAGCTCCTCCGCGCCGGGATGGCGTCGAGCAGCCGCGTCAGGATGTCGTCCGGCGTCAGCCGGTCGCTCTCCGCCTGGAAGTTCAGCAGGATGCGGTGGCGCAGCACCGGCGGCATCAGCGCGCGGATGTCCTCGAAGGTGACGTGATAGCGCCCGCGCATCAGCGCCCGCGCCTTCGCCGAAAGCACCAGGTTCTGCGCGCCGCGCACGCTCGCGCCGAAGTTCACATACTTCTTGACGAAGTCCGGCGCCGAAGCGTCCCGCGGGCGCGTGGCGCGCACCAGCGCAATGGCGTGGCGCGCCACCTCGTCGGCGATCGGCACCATGCGCACCAGCTGCTGGAAGCCGAGGATCTCCTCGGCGTTGGTCACCGCCTGCACGTCCGGCTTCGCCGTCGTCGTCGTGCGCTCGATCACCTGAAGCTCCTCGTCCTCGCCCAGGTAATCCAGCAGCGTGTTGAACAGGAAGCGGTCCAGCTGCGCTTCGGGCAGCGGATAGGTGCCCTCCAGCTCGATCGGGTTCTGCGTCGCCAGCACGAAGAACGGGCGCGGCAGGCTGTAATGGTTGCCCCGCACCGTGCAGCTCAGCTCCTGCATGGCTTCCAGCAGCGCCGCCTGCGTCTTCGGCGGCGTGCGGTTGATCTCGTCAGCCAGCAGCACGTTGCCGAAGATGGGCCCGCGCACGAAGGTCCAGAACCGCCGCCCCGTGCCCGGATCCTCTTCCAGGATGTCGGTGCCCGTGATGTCGCTCGGCATCAGGTCCGGCGTGAACTGGATCCGCCGGAACTCGAGCCCCAGCGTCTGCGCCATCGTGCGCACCAACAGCGTCTTCGCCGTGCCCGGCATGCCGGTGATCAGGCAGTGGCCGCCCACGAACAGCGCGATCATCAGCTGTTCGAGCACCTCCTCCTGGCCCACGATCACCTTGCGCACCTCGCGCACCAGCGCGTCGTGCACCTCCTGGAACCGCTCCACCTGGCTTTTCAGCGCGGCCGTATCCACAGTCGCCATCTCAGTCGTTCTTCCTTTCTCCGGCTCCGCGGCTCAACTCGAGCAGGAGCCGTTGTGCGGGCCGGTATCCCGGCGCCTCTTCCAGCGCCGCCAGCACCGCGTCGCGCGCCTCGTCGTTGCGCTGCATCCCGCGGTAGGCCAGCGCCAGCCCATACCACGCCGATGCCGGATCCACCGTCCCGGACGCAAGCACTGCGCGCCATTCTTCCGCCGCCCCCTCCCACCGGCCCAGCTTCTCCCGCAGCGCCGCCAGCCGCCGGTGCAGATCCTCGTCCTTCACCGGATAGATCCACAGCAGCCGCTCGAGCGCCGCCTCGGCGTCCGCGGCGCGCCCCGCCTCCTCGAGCCGCTTCGCCAGCTTCTTGATCAGCTCCGGATCGCGTCCGCCCTGCTTCATGTACCGCTCCAGAGCCGAAACCGCGCAAGCCGCATCGCCCAGCGCCTCGCACGCCTCGGCCAGCGCCTCGTAGGCGCTTCCCGCTTCAACGTATTCTGGATAGGCGTCAATGGCACTTCGTGCCAGCTTTTGCACCTCGTGCCATTTCTGGCCCCGCCGCGCCTCATGCATCTTCTTCAGCTCCTCGCGCCAGCGGCTGAAATTCTCCAGCGGCGTGCGGTGCTGCTCTTTCAGCCAGGCGAGGAACTGCGCGTCAAACTCCTTGCCGCTCAAGCCCAGCACACGCTGGAGCACCTCGCCCGTCGGCGCAGGCTTGCTGAAGGCGCGAATCATTTCGAGGATCTTCTCCCAGCCCCAGCGCTCGACGATAAAGTCGCAGATCCGCCCCGCCTGGAAGTAGCTCAGCGTCACCTGCCCGGGGCTGCGCGGGCGCTGGAATCCGCGGTCCAGCTGCTCCACCGGCAGCAGCTCGCCTTTCAGGACTGCGGCAACGATGTCCGGCGTCAGCCGGTCGCCCCACTCGGGGTTCGCCGACGTCTCTTCATGCACGGAGAGACCTTCCGTGAACCACCGCGGCACGCGGTGGCGCGTGGCGGTGATCACGAAAACGTGGCTCAGCTCGTGCCATAGCGTGCTGGCCCAATGAAACGCTCCGGGCGGGCGGGCGGAAGGGCTGTCCATCGCCACGCTCAGCCCGAAGGCCACGCCCAGCGCGCCCAGCCCGGGCACGCCGAGCGTGCGCACCTCGAAGTCCGCGTGGTTCTTGTATGCCTCCACCTGCACCGGTCCGGGGAGGCGGAAGCGGTACTTCTTCTCGTAGACGTCGAGGGCACGCTCGATCTCGCGCGCAAAATACGGCGCCAGCAGCTTCGATTCACTCTTGTCGAGCCGCAGCACGAAGCGCGGGCGGCGGACGGAGTCGAACTTCGCCAGCGTGTCGAGCAGCTTCAGCGAATTGGCCGTGGGAGCGTTGCGGTATCCAGCTTCGTAAGCGGCTTCCAGCTCGCGGCGCGCATCGGCGTCGCGGCCCACGCGCATCAGGTTGATGCCCAGCTCGCTTCGCGCGGCGTGGAGTTCGGGATCGATTTCGAGAGCCTTGCGGTAATACTCGATGCCTTCCTCGTAGCGCCGGTTCAGCACAAGGTGCCTTGCGATCCGCGCATAGCCCGGCGCGTGGCGTCCCATGGCAGACAGCGCGGGCGCGGCGTCCTCATCCCGCAAAAGCGCAATCGCCGCGAGCACGGCGTGCCCGCCCGGACGGGCTCCCAGCTTCCGCGCCTCGGCCGCAGCAGCCTCGAAGTCGCCATCCTCCAGCAGCACGTTCGCCAGCAGTTCGCGCGCCTCTTCGAGCGAAGGATCCTTCTCGAGCGCCTTGCGGCAAAGCTCCGCGGCCTTCGGATCCATCCGCTCTGCGGCGACGCGCGCCAGTCCCAGCAGCGCAGGCGGATAGTCTTTCTCCAGTTCGAGAGCTTCGTTGAAAAGGTCCGCCGCCTCGCCGGGGTTGAAGCGCTCCAGCAGCAGCAGCCCCCAGCGCACGCGCAGCGCAGGATTCCTGGGATCGCTCTTCACGGCTGCGCGGAAGGCGGCATTCGCGTCCTCCCAGCGGCGCTGCTTCCAATAGCGCTCGGCAAGCTCGGCCGGCGTCTGCGCCGCCGCGCCGCAGCTGACAATCCACAGCAGGAGAAGCGCGCGCCTCATCGCTCGATCTCCTCCTGCAGCGCCGCCAGCTTCACCAGCAGCGCCTGCAGACGCTTCTTGTAGTCCTCGGCTGGCAGCGCCGCCTTCTCGCGCTTGAGCTTCTCGATCTCGATCTCGATCTTCTCGCGCTGTTCGAGCAGCGCCCGCTTGGCCGGCGAAGCCAGCGCCGCCTGCGCCGCCCCGAAGCGCGCCACCGCAACGCGCCCCACTCCTGCCGGATCTTCCATCGCCGGGTGCTCGGTGGCAATGCGCTTCTGCGTCTCGTAAAACGCGGCAGTCTTCTGCACGGCGTAACGGAACGCCTCGGCGGCGCTCACGGCTTCGTTCTTGTCCGCGTCGGCGGAGGGATCGCGCAACGCCTCCACCCAGTAGCGCGGGAAGACAACGGCGTTCTTCTCCATCCCCGAGCGCGTGGCGGCAAACACCGCCCGCCGCGGGTGCGCCAGCTCTTTCAGCGCCGCGCCGCTCGCGCTCGTCGCCAGCACCAGCACCTGCCGCGCTTTCACGTTCTCGAGCCACGCACGCAACTCGCCAGCCGTGACGTCCGGCCCGGGCACATTGAACTTGTACTCGAGTCCGTCGAAGGTGCCGTGGCCGATCAGCGCCAGCACGAAGACATCGTTCTCTCCCAGCTCCGCCGCCGCTTTCGCAACCGCCTCGCGCAGCGCCTGCTTGCTTGCCTGCGGCCCGGAGAGCGCCTCCCCGCCGGTCAGCTTCGCCGCCTCCCGCGCCAGGCTTTGGAAGCGCTGCTCGTACTCCGGTTCGCCGCCGAGCCCCGCCACAAACAGCGCTCGTTCTGCGGCTCCTCCGCAGATGCAAATCAGCATCAGCAGCAGAACTCTCACACCGCCCCCCATCGCCTGCGCACCAGCCATTCGGCCGTCTTGAGCCCCGCCAGCAGCAGGAACGCGGCGGGTGCGTTCCACACCGGGCGCGTCTCCCGCACCGTGATCCCGGCCTCGGAGAGTTCAATCTCTTTCGCCAGTCCACCCGCCTCCGAGGGACGATAGTACCGCCCTCCGGTCTGCTGCGCCAGCCGTTCCAGCAGCTCGCGGTTCTGCTCCGTGCGGAAAAATTCCTGCGCCCCGTCCTCGCGGCGGAAGGTGACCGTGTCGCGGCCAAGCTCTTCCAGCCCCTCGCGCGCCGTGGCTTCCGCCAGATACGAGCCGGGGCGCGGCGCGCGCCATTCCGACTCGTAGACGCCCGGCTCGGTGCGGGACGGCGACAGCTCCAGCGTGTCGCTCACACCGCCAGGGCCCAGAATGTTCACGCTCACCACGGCGCTTGTGGAGGGCAGGTAGTTGCGGTCGCGCACTTCGGCGCGGATCCGCACCGCCTCCCCGCCCTCATAGGTCTGCCGCGAGGTCAGCAGCGTCACGCGCTCTTCCACGGATCCGGAAAGCCAACGCAGCAGCTGCTGCCAGAACGTCTCGTGGCTCTGGTCGCGCGCATCCTGCGCCATCTGCCAGCGCCAGGTGCCGCCGGTGGCCAGCAACGCCACGCGCCCCCGCCCGTAATTCTGGGTCACCAGCAGCGGGTGCCGCATCCGCACGCCCGGCACGGCTTCCACGAGCACCGTCGCGCCCGGCTTCGGCGCGCCCGTCTCCTGATAGTCCGCCAGATAGGGCAGCGCCTTCCAGCGAGCCACGTTTTTTTCGGGGTCTTCTTCGATGCGCGTGATGAGGCTCTCCGCGCCGGCGCGCGTCAGCTCGACGGTGGCAGGCTCGCGCCGGAACGTGCCCTTCTTCTCAGGCAAGACGACGGGCAGGATCTCCGCCAGAGGCGAGCGCTGCCAGCCGCCGTCGCTCAGCGCCGCGCGCCCGCCCAGAAACAGCACGCCGCCGCCGCGCCGGTCGGCGAATTCGCGGATCAGCGTCTGCTGCGCGGGCGTGAAATAGCCCGCCTCCACATTCCCGATGATCAGCGCCTGAAAAGCGAACAGCTCCTCCACGCTCGACGGGAAGCCCCGCTCCAGCTCCTGCGGCGAGCGGATGCCCTGCCGGTAGAAACGGTTCTCCGTGGTGCGGACGATGCTCGCCAGATCCAGCTGCTCGTCGTCTTCCACCGCGCGCCGGATGAACTTCATCTCCCAGCGCGGCTCGCCTTCGAAATAGAGGATGCGCGGCTTGCGGTCGCGCACGTCGACGATCCGCTCCAGCGCGTTGTTCCGCTTGTTGGATTCCTCCGCTAGCGGGACTGCCGCGATGGTCAGCGTCCGGACTCCCGCTTTGCCCGCATTCAATGCCAGCGTTTCCCGCCAGGTTTCGCCATCGCCGGGCAGCCGCAGCTCCTTCTGCGCCAGCACGCTGTCGCCGTCGCGCACCGTCAGCTTCGCCGTTTGCCCGCGGAATCCGCTCTGCCGCAGCGTCACCGTGAGCAGCATGCGCGAGCCGGGCAGCACGCGCGCCGGCAGCTCCGCATCCAGGATTTCGACGTCCCGCTCCGGCTTCTCGCTCCCGAATCCGACCGCATGAACCGGGATGCGCGCCCGGCGCAGCACCTCCACCGTCTCCGGGCCCAGATTGCCGCCGTTGTCCGCTCCGTCGCTCAGCAGCACCACTGCGCCGACCGGCAGCATGGAACTCTCCGCGGCGATCTGCCGCAGCGCCGCGCCCAGATCCGTCCGGCTTGCCTCCGGGGTCTCCGGCAGCTTTTCGACTCGCGCCGGCGTATCGCCCGCCAAATAGAGCCGCACCGGAAAGCGCTTCTTCAGCTCCGCCGCCAGCGATCCTTCCGCCAGTTGCCGCGCCTGCTGGTAGCGCTGCTCGAGCCCCATGCTCGCCGAAGCGTCCACCACCACCGCCACGACGTTCTGCTGCGGCTTGAGCACGGTGACCGAGAGCGCCGGTTGCCACAGCAGCGCCAGCAACAACGCCAGGACGCCCCACTCGAGCACTCCCAGCGCCAGCAGCCGCCGCCCTGGAAGCCGGCAGCGCCGCAGCAGCCAGAACAGCCCCGCCGCCGCAGCGATCACCGCCGCCGCCAGCAGGGCGGCGGACCATCCGCTCGAGAACACCAGCGTGCCCTTCCGGTAGACCGAGAGCGGATAGTTGAAGAGGAATTCGAACATTTCCCGCCTAATGCGTCATTGCGTAAAGAATGTAGTTGATCGCCGTCCGGTAGGCTTGCGAAGCGTATTTCTCCGGGTAGTGGGGATTGTCAGCCCACTCCCAGGCGTCCCCCTGATCCATGTTGAAGCAGATCGCAATCGCGATGCGCCCCTTCGCGTCGCGCCACGCGCGCCACTTCGGCTCGATCCCGTCGTACTCGTACGTCTTGTGGAACGGATAGTTGACGATTCCCGGCACCTGCACGCGGTCGTCCAGATCATAGAGCACGTGGAAGATCGGATCGTTGTCCTCGATGTCGACGATCGGACGGTCGGCGAAAGCCTTGTTCAGGCTGGCAGTAAACAGCTCCCATTCGAAGGTGCCGTGGAAATCGTCCGTCATCAGGAAGCCGCCGCGGTCGATAAATTCCCGCAGCTTTTTCGCCTGCGCCTCGGGCAGATCCCAATGGCCGGGCTCGACGACGTAGACGAAGGGATAGTTGAAAATGTCGTCGCTGATCAGGTCGACCACCCGCTCCATCGGATTGGCCTGAATCCGCGTCAGCCGGATCAGACCTTGCAGGAACTGACGGTCCGCCTTCGGATAATCGACGGTCCAGGAGCCGCGCATCGCCCAGATGCCGGTGGCGCGGACGTTCGGATATCGCAGCCGCGCGAAGTAAAATTCGGTCTTTTGCTCCGCGCCCGGCGGGGGAGAATCATCGTCCGATTCGGGGAACAGGCGGCGAATCGAGCCGTATCCGCGCTGAAACGCGTAGAGGGTGGCGGCCAGCATCAGTCCCGCCAGCACCAGGGCAAGCTGCCTGCGCATATCCATATGGATGCCCCTCGTGGGCCTTAGGATAGCAGACGCTGGCGGGAATTCAATCGTTACGAAACCTTCAGGCGGCGAGCAACCCGCGCAGGTTCCAGCCGCAAATCACGCTGGCCTCGAACTTGTTGCCTGCCGGCCCCTGCCAGTGGGTTTCCAGGCTGACCGCGCCGCGGTAGCCGTCCCGCAGCAGCGCTGCAATTTGCCCCTTCCAGTCCACGTGCCGCGTGCCCAGGGGCCCCCACACCGGCTTGTGTCCGTCCATGGAGCAGTCCTTTGCGTGCACGTGCGCAATCCGGTCCTTCGGCAGGAGGCTGTAGCCATACGGATAGGGCTGTTCGCCAGCCACCAGCGCATTGGCCGGATCCCAGACCAGCTTCACGTGGCTGTGCGGCATCGCCGCCAGGAACTTCGCCGCCTCCGCCGCCGTGCCGATGTTGCAGGCGTGCTCGTTCTCGATGCCGCAAACAATGTCGTGCGCCTTGAACTGGTCGGCGATCCGCTCGATGGCCCGGCAAGCGGGCTCGAAGCAGCGCTCCGGATCGACCGTGCGCCAGAAGGAGAACACGCGAACCAGGCGCGCGCGGGTCATCTCGCACAGCTGGATGGCCCGCTCCACCAGCCGCGGCTGGTCTTCCATGGTGAACGTGGCGCCGAAGATGTCCTGCTGGAAGCGCGAATCCACCTCGCCGCCTTCCGGCAGCGTGCACTTCAGGATGGGCGAGGACAAGCCCAGCACGCGGATGCCCTTCGCCTGCAGCACCTCCATGGCGCGTTTCACCTCGTCGTCGGTGAGGTTCATGATGTTCTTGCCCCAGACGACGCGCAGCTCGCAGGCTGTCATGCCGATGGCCGCCATGGCGGCCGCTGCGGGGTTCAGGTCGGGAGAAAATTCGTCGGTGATGGCAGCCAGTTCCAGCTTCGGGATCATGATGACGGAGGTTCCTCGATGACGTGATGGCGGCCGGGAGCGATGCCTGTCAGCCGCTGCCGGCCTCCACCCGGCCATTCTATTTCAACAGCGCGGATGACGCTGTCGCGCCCGAGCCCGAAGTGCACCACCAGATCCGACGCCGAACAATAGCTCGAACCGGACTTCACCACGCCCCACTGCTTTCCCGAGGCGGTTTCGATCCGGACCAGCGCGCCGATGCCGCTGCGGTTGGCGCGCCGGCCGGCCAGCCGGAAGCTCACCCAGCGGTGATCCTTCGGCGCGGCATCGTTGCGGTACAGCACCGCCGGACCGTGGTTGGACGTCATCAGGATGTCGAGGTCCCCGTCCTGATCGTAGTCCGCCCACGCCGCTCCGCGCGCCACCAGCGGCTTCTGCAGGTCCGGCCCGAGCTTCATGGTCACGTCCTCGAAGCGCCCCTTGCCAAGATTGCGGAACAGCAGCGGCGGCTGCGCATAGGTCACCTTGGGCTGCACGCGGGCGATCTCCTCCTCGATGTGCCCGTTGGCGGCGAACAGATCCAGCCAGCCGTCGAGATCGTAGTCGAAGAAGAACACGCCGAAGGCGAGCCGAAGCAGCGACGCGCGCCCCACGGTCGAGCGCGGCGCCTCGTCGACGAAAAGGCCGTTGCCCTCGTTGCGGTACAGCCCCAGCATCTGGTTGGAGAAATTGCCCACCAGAAGGTGCGGCCGCCCGCTGCGGTCATAGTCGCCGGCGTCCACGCCCATCGCGCCGCGCGCCACGCCATCCTCGCCAAAGGCCACGCCCGCCGCCACGCCTTCCTCGATGAACCGTCCGTTCCCCAGATTGCGGTAGAGCTTGTTGGGCTGCGTGTCGTTGGCCACGAACAGGTCCGGCCATCCGTCGCCGTTGTAATCGAGCACCGCCGCGCCCAGCGACTTCGAGGTCGCATCGTACAGCCCCGCCTTCCGCGTGGCGTCCTCGAACCGGCCGTTGCCCAGGTTGCGGAAGAGCCTCGAACTCACGCCGCGGTAGGACTCCGGCGTGCAGTAGCTCTTGTTGACGCCATCGAGCGAGCAGAACAGGTCCCCCTGCGGCGTCCACTGCACGTAGTTGGCGACGAACAGGTCGAGCCGCCCGTCGAGATCGTAATCGAAGAAGACGGCCGACGTGCCGAACGAGCTGTTGGCGATTCCCGCCGCCGCGGTCACGTCGCGGAAGCGCATCCCGCCCTCGTTGTGCAGGAGCCGGTCGCCGCTGAGCGCCGTCAGGTACAGGTCCGGGCGGCCGTCATTGTCATAGTCGCCCACCGCCACCCCCATGGGCCAGCGGGGCAGCCGCGGAATACCGGAGCCCGAGGTGGCGTTGCGGAACGTGCCGTCGCGGTTGTTGCGGTACAGCACGGGCTGCGGGTTCATCAGCAGGATGTCCGGCCAGCCGTCGCCGTCGAGATCGGCAAACGCGCACCCCGCGCCCATCGTCTCCGGCAAGTACTTGCGCCCGCTCTTCTGGGCGTCGTGGCGGAAAACAATTCCCGCCTGTTTTGTGACATCCGTAAACCGCCCCTGCGCCGCCAGCGCCAGCGCCAGCGCGGGCAAGGCCAGCGCCGCGGCGCCCGCGCGCCTCACCGCAGGCCTCCCGGCAGCGGGGCGGATTCGTGCTCGTGGATCTGCTGCCGCTCGTTGTTGTCCTCCGCGCTCAGCATCCGCGCCTTCGCCGTCAGCGCCTGCGCGGACTCGTCCGCCTTGAAGCGGCGGAACAGCCGCTCGTGGCGCCGCGCGTTTTCCATGTCGCCCAGGCCGCGGTAGGCGAGCATCAGGTTGTAGTGAGCCTGGACGTCCTCCGTGTCCACCTCCAGCACCTTGCGCAGCGCCGCCACGGCGCCGCGGAAGTCGCGCTTCAAAAACAGAATGCGGCCGATCTGGTTTTGCACCACGCGGTCCCGCGGGTAGCGCTTCTCCACCTCGCGCAGCGAGGCCAGCGCCGCGTCATAGTCGCCTTCGGCCTTCTCCGCCATGGCCTTGAAGAACCACACGCGCCCGAGCGAGGCGTCCAGCTTCAGGGCCTTCTCGACGAAGAGCTTCGCCCGGTCGATCTCGCCCTCCTGGATCAACGCCCGCGCCACGTTCAGCCACCCGTCGGCGTATTCCGGGCGCGCTTCCGTCACGCGCAGGAAGCCGAACTCGGCGGCTTTCAGGTCTCCCTGCAACAGGCTGCCGATGCCCCAGTCGTTCCAGCGCTCCCAGCTTGCGCGTGCCGCCGAATAGCGCCACTCGGTCTTCTTTCCGGGCGGCGCCACGGGCAGCGTGACGCGCGCCTGCGCAAGAGTCACGATCGGCACCTCCGGCACCCGGGCGTCAGGGATGCGCTCATACTCCCGCGAATCGGAATGCAGGCTCACGAGCCTCGCCTCCTGGTCCGGCTTCGGGCGCAGCGCATAGGAGAACTCCGTGTAGTACTTCGAAAACTTCCGGTAGTTCAGGCGCGCGTGGAATGTCACCGGTCCGCGCACGTTGCGCGGGATTTGCACGCGGTAATGCACCGTGTCAGCGGCGCCGGGCGGAATCAGGCGCACGTAGAGCACGCTGCGCGCCTGCCAGGCGTTGCGCTTGTTGATCGGGTTGCCTTCGCCGTCCAGCATGTAGGACCGGTAGAAGTGCGCCCCGCGGTCGATGCTGCCGTCCTCTTCCACGCGTCCGGAGTGGAAGAACGTCCTGCCTTCGGCGTCGCGCCCTTCCAGCTCCAGCCAGACGTCGAACGCATCCACCGTGCCGCCGGGGAAGAAGTGCCCGATCTTGCGCGTGCGCACGACGACGTCAAGCCGCACCGCCGAGCCGGGCTCGAGCTGCGGCTGTACTTCGTCCAGCGGCGCGGCGATGCGCGAGATCTCCCGCAGCAGGAAGGCGCCGCCTCCGCGCTCCGCCTCTTCGCCCACGGCGAATGTGGTCATCAGTTGCGGCTCCGCCGTCCCGCGCCGCACCATCTCCGCGCCGTGCCCGGCATCGGCGGGGCTGGCGGCGAAGATGTCCACGGTGATGAATCCCGATTGCAGGAATCCCTTCACGGCAGCCATCTGCCGCTCGTCTCCGTTCGCCGCGGGCACTGCCGTGTTTGCCGCCGCAAAACGGTGATCATGCGCCATGCCGTTGCGCGCCGCCGGATCGCGCGACGGGAACAGCGGCATATGGCAATCGGCGCAGCCCATCGACTTTTCCGGATAGTAAAAGCTGCGCGCGCCCTGCCCGCTCACGCCGGAAGCTTGCCAGTTGTCATATTCGTTGAAGCCGCGCAGCCAGCGGTAGTGGTTCACCGGCTCGTCCAGATGCACCTTGTGGCAAGCCGAGCAGAACTCCGAGGTCTTCATGAACGGCTTCATGAAAGTGCGCGAGTGCGGCGACGGCTCCACTTTCACGAACAGGTCGTGGGCGTTGCGCAACAGGGCATTGCGGCTGCCCGCCACGGCGTGCAGCTTCGGATATTCGATGGTGAAGCCGCCGTTGCCCGCGGTGGAGTCCACGTGCACGATCGAGTGGCAGCTGACGCAGCCGAGCCCGGCGTGCGCCTCCGGCTTGTCCATCTGCTCCTTGACCGGCCGCTCGAACATTCCGGAAAAGAGCATGGCGTGATCGTGGCAGCCCGCGCACCACTTCGAGCCCTGCGTGCCGCTGATCTCCTGCATGTGCTCGATCGAGCGCGCGTAGAAACGGTTGTTGAAGCTCGACCAGCGGTGCATGGAGGACTCCCACTGCCGGTAGATCTCCTCGTGACACTCGCCGCAGCGCTTCGAGTCCATGAAGTAAGAGGACTCAATCAGCCCGCCCGTCGAAGTCTTCACCGCCGAGGGCCAGAACGGGCTTCGCGGCCCTCCGCCTTCCTCCTCCATCGAGAGCGGCACCACAGCCGGATTCCGGATCTCCTTCTCGCCTCTCGGCCAGGCGATTCGCAGCGAAAGCGGAAACAGCACCAGCACAGCGGCGACAGCCGCCGTCCAGCGGAACCAGTTCCTCGAAAACAACCTCGGCATTTTGCCCAGCTCCATCCGATGCCCAGTCTTCAGCCCCGCCCGGCGTCAGCGCAGCGCGCGCACCACGCGCATCGCCGGGCGCGTGTTGTATTTCTCGATCCACTCCCGGTGCGCCGGAGTGGAGGGGAAACGCTCGTTTCCGCCATACGGGTAGCCGCTCATGCCGTGGAACGGCAGCGGCTCCACCGACTGTGAGAACGCCGTGTTCGCATCCCGGTCCTTCGCCCAGCCATCGACCTTCAGCAGCCAGTCCCGCTTCCATCCCGCAGGCAGCGGCGGCAGGGAGCGCGCGTCGAATTCCAGCGCCAGCTCGTCGCCGGAGCCCATGATCACCATCCGGTCGTCAATGGCGCCGATCAGCTCCAGCACGTCGCCGAAGCGCGTGTAGCGCCCGGGCGTGGGATTCCACGGCGCGCGCAGCGACACCGGCTCGTAGAAGAACTGCTCCGGCTGCTTCCGCAGAGGATGCACGATGTTCTTCGAAAAGCCGCGGAAATGCAGGTCCGCCGCAAGGGCGCGTGCATGGCTCAGCCGCGCCGGCGGCGCCGAAGAGTCCTCGATCAGGAACGCCTCGTCCCAGTACAGCGCCAGGTTGGTGACGATCCGCAGCTCGCGCGGCGCGGCGGGGAACTTGCCCGTCAGGTCCACGGCGATCGTCTTGGGCTTGCCCGCGGGCATGCCCATGTCCTCGAGGATCGTCACCCACTCGCCGCGGCTGTTCTTCGCCTCGAGCCGCGGGGGCAGCAGCCCTTCGGGCGTCGATTGCGCCTGTTGCAGGAACGTCGATCCGTCCGCCCAGTCCACCCAGCCGTTCAGCACCAGAACAGCCCGGTTGTTCGCCGCGGCGTTGCCGAAATCGAGTTCGATTGTGTGCTTCTGCGCCACGCCGCGGAAGTCGCGTGCAAAGCTGTCCACATAACGCTTGTCGCGGCGCAGCAGGCGTTCGGTCACATCAGCGCGCCCGTTCAGGGTGGCGCGCACAGGGTAGATCCTCCTCTTGCCGCCGAAGAGCCGGAATTCCGGATACGGCGGAGACTTCCACTTGTCATTCGTGAAGATCTCCAGATCGGCGGGATGATCGACGGCGATCAGCTCGATCTGATCCAGATAGCTCACCTCCGCCAGCTCTTCGGTGATCCGCACCGAAAGCCTGCCGTTGCGGGGCTGCAGGCGCGCGCCGTCGATCCACACGTACTCGTCGTGGTCCACCGGGAAGTACTGCCCGTCGCCGGCGGACGCCCCCAGCGGCGCCACGCCAAGCACGTCGGTGATGTACTCGAAGCCCCGTCCGTTCCACGTCCAGATCATCGGGCAGGAACCCGAGAGCCGTTGCGCCTCCATGAATTTCAGCGAAGCGCCCGCCTTCTGCTTCACCTCGTTCTGGATCAGCCCGTTGGGCCATGTAATGCGCACTGTGTCCACGTCGGCGAAGTCGCGCAGCCCGAACGTCAACGGCACGCCGCGATACAGCTGCTTCTGGTAGAACGGGCCCGCCTTGACCTCCACTTCTGAATTGAAGGCAAGTTTGAGATTCTTGACGCCCGTGATCTGCACGCGCACCCAGCGGTGCGGCGTCTGCGTCTGGTTGCGCAGAAGCATCAGGCGCCCCGCGCCGTCCGCCACGGCGAGATCCGTGCGCCCGTCGCCGTCGAAATCGGCGGCGGCCCAGGCGGCAATCTCTTCGGGGAGACCCTCCACGCGCCGCGGCTCTTCCAGCCTTCCCTTCCCCGCGTTGCGCCGCACGGCGCCTCCGGCGATCACGTCCAGCACGCCGCGGTTTTCCAAATCCGCCAGCGCAGGCGCGCCCGGCAGGCTCCAGGCAAGCGGCTCGAGCCGCCCGGCGCGGTTCAGCGCCGCCCCGCCCTCCCACAGAAGGTCGAAGGCAGAGTCGTTGTCCAGATCCGCCACCGTCAGCCCGCGCGCCCCTGCGGGCACGGCGGGCAGTTCCGCGGCATCGAAGAAGCCGCCCAGGCGGTCGCGGTACAACATCGCGCCGCGGCCCGCGTAGCTGACGATCAGGTCGTGCGACTTGGTGTCGGGGATCATCCGCGTCACCACAGCCTCGAGCGCCTTGCCCTGCACGAAGGGGATGTCCCCGCTGCGGTCGGCGAATCCCTGCGGAAGCTGATTGCGCAGCAGCACGGTCTTCTCGCCCAGCAGCAGAAGATCCTGGTCGTAGTCGTGGTCGTAGTCCACCCACACGGCGGACTCGAACCGCCCCTGCGGCAGCGCGATTTTCACGGGCTCGAAACCCTTGGGCGTATTGTGCAGGATGGCAGGCCCTTGAGCGGTGAGCACGCAGAGATCCGGCCGGCCGTCATTGTCAAAGTCGCCCGCAGCCGCCCCGAGAACATCTTTCAATCCCCCGAACGCGGGCTGCTCCGAGGCCTGCGTGCCGCGCCGGAACAGCTGCAGTCCCGCCGCCGATGCCACAAGGAGGTCCGCCTGCCCGGCGCCGTCGACGTCCAGCACGAGGAGTTGCGCGCGCGGCCTCGCCTTTCCGGCAAGCGGATCCGCCGCGAAGCGGACCTCCGCAGGCGGCGCCTCCGGAGGGGCGGGCTGGATCGCCTCATAAATCTCCGAATAGAGGCTCCATTCCACGTCCTCGTTGCCCGTGCCCGCCTCCTCATGGCGGCGCTTCAGGTCCTGGAATTTGGCCAGTTTTTCCCGGGCCTTTTCCTGATCCCCGCGCTGCCTGTAGTAATTGAAGAGCTGGAAATGCGGCGCGGCAAAATTCGGATCCAGCTTTGCCGCCAACTCGAATTTCGCGTTGGCTTCCTCGATGCGGCCCTCGGCCTTGTAGAGCACGCCGAGGTTGTAGTGCGTGATGGGTTCGTCGGGGACGAGCTGCGCCATCCGCTCCAGCTGCTGGATCGCCTTCAGCGGCTCGCCCATCCGTTTGTATTCGATGCCGAGGTTGAACCAGGTATGCGGAATGGAGGGGTCTTTTTTCTGGACTTCCTCAAGAATCCGGATCCCTTCGGCGACCTTTCCGGCGCGCAAAAGCGCAAGCCCGTAATTCAGCTGGTCGATGACGGATCCCGGGTTCATTTCCACCACGAGACGGAACTGTTCCACCGCCTCGTTTTGAGTGGTCGGATTTTCGTAGTAAGCTTTGCCCAGCGTGCGGAGCCGTTGCAGGCGCTCTTCCCGCTGTTCCGTGCCGGGCTGTCCGAAGCCCGCCAGGACAAACGCAAGAAGGGCGCAGGAAACCGCTCCCGCGGCAAGACCCCGGAGTTTCATCTTGACCATTTCGTCATAGCTGCGCCGCGGCCGTCAATAACACGAACCTATTACCGCCCTTCCAGCCGGGCTTGCTGTCACAGCGGCTGGCGCGCAAAATGAAAGGGCAGGCGTTGGAGTTCGCCGTCAAGCGCCCTCTGGCCGGGCAGATGACTCCTGTTCCGCGGCCCGGCGGCCGCAGCTGCCGTTCCGCCAAAGGCCAGGCGAAGCGGAAAGGAGAGGCGCGCGATGGCGGTTCCGGCATCGTTGAATGAAGCGCAGAGGCGGCGCATCCTGGCCAACGCCGAATACGCCGACAAGCTGCTTGCAGACATCGAGGGCATTCTGGCCGGAGCGGAGGCGGGGCGGCTGTTCCGGCGGCACCATCCTGATCTGACGCCCGCACAGACGCGGCTGGTGCGCTCCTCCATCTCGCAATTCCGAAAGCAACTGGGGCGCTTTCTGCAGGCGGCAGCCATCGACAGCGACAGCCGGGGTCCGCGCTTCGGCGCCCTGCATTCGATCCTGGTGACGCTGGCGTTTGTGCGCATCGCCGTGCAGGAGCTGGCGCCCGAGCATCTGCGGGGCTACGGCGCTCTGGAGCCGGACGCCGAGGCTGCACTCCGGGGGGTGACCAACCAGCTCGAGTCGATGATCGCAATGCTCGAAGCCGAACTCCGCAGCGGCACGGGGGCGGACCTGGAGAGCCGGCTGGCGCGAACGCCGGAGGACGGCGGCATCGCGGCTCTGTTGCGGACGCTGGAGCGCATCATTCGCGAGGAAGACCTGGCCGAGTTCCGGCCCTCGCTGCTGCGGCTGGTGGAGAAGCTCGAGACGCCTTCCTTCGAGCTGGCCGTGTTCGGGCGCGTCAGCAGCGGCAAGTCGTCGCTACTGAACCGCCTGCTCGGGGTGGATGTGTTGCCGGTGGGGGTGACGCCGGTCACTGCCGTCCCGGTGCGAATTCTGCACGGCGAAGCGCCCGGGCTCACAGTGCATTTCGCCGGCGGCCGCGTGGAGCGTCTTCCGGTGGAACGGTTGCCGGAGTTCGCCACCGAAGAGCAGAACCCGGCCAACCACCGCGAGGTGCTCCGGCTGATCGTGCGGTTGCCGAGCCCGGTGCTGGAGAACGGCCTGGTGTTCGTCGACACGCCCGGACTGGGTTCGCTGGCGACGACCGGCGCCGCCGAAACGCTGTCCTACTTGCCGCGGTGCGACCTGGGGCTGGTGCTGGTGAGCGCAGTGACTCCGCTGAATGAAGAGGATCTGGCCACCCTGGATCAGCTCGTGCGTGCCAGCACGCCGGCCATGGTGCTGTTGAGCAAGGCAGACTTGCTGGCTGAGGCCGACCTGGAAAGGGCGATGCGCTACACGGCTTCCGCCCTGCGGCGCGAGCTGGGGGTGGAGCTTCCCGTGGCGGCGGTGAGCGTCGAGGAGCGGCATGCAGGCCTGCTGGAAGAATGGAAGCGCCGCAGCCTCCAGCCGGTGCTCGAACGGCACAAGGAGCTGGCCGCCGAGTCCCTGGCGCGGAAGGCCCGCGCGTTGCGCGAGTCAGTGGCGGCAGCGCTGCGGGGCCGTCTGGAAGGCGCGGGCGGCAGGATTCCGCGCCCGGAGCTGGAGCGCACGGAAGACATGCTGCGGCGCGCGGCAGCCGGCATGGAAGCGGCGAGGCGGGAGGGCATGAGTGCCCTGGACAAGCTGCGGGTTCGGGGGAAAGAGTTGCAGGAGGCAGCGCTTCAGCGGATTCTCGGCAAGGGGCTTTGGCGCGACAGCGAGGCCTGCGGGGAAGCCCTGCGTGCGGCTGCCGTACAGGTCTGCGACGCTGCGGCAGCCGGGATTCACCATCATCTGAAACAGCTCTGCGAGGTTCTGTCGGCGTCGCTCGTGCAGGCGCGCCGCGTGATGCGTCCCGGCGCAGAGCCCGAAGAGCCGCTGTTCTCCTGCGACGACATCCGCGGCGTGCCCGTGCCCTCGCCGGAAATGCTGCCTCGCTCGCTGAAAATGCCGGCAGTCGCGGGGCTGCCTCTGGCAGGCAGGTGGTTCGCGCAGGCGGCGCTGGAAAGGCAGGCGGGCGGCGCGGTGTGGCGGGTGCTGGAAGCGTATGCGAGAAGCCTCGAATCGTGGCTGCTCCGGCAACTGGAACTGCTGCAGCAACGGTTCGATGCCGAAGCGGGGGTGTTCCGCGCAGAGATCGCCCGGCTGCTTTCCGCAGGCGAAGCGGAGACCGGGCATCAGGCGCGCCTCGAGCACTGGCTGCAGGAACTGGAGAGGGTGGGAAACGTGGAAGCGGCACAGCCTCCCGGGTCGGGCAGGGAGACGCTTACGCCAACTGCGTGAGGGTGTCGATCCACAGCGGCGCGAACATCAGGTGGCCGCCGCGCCAGTATTGCGGCTGGGCGGCCAGACGGCAGAGCGTGACGATGCGGCCCGGGTTGCCTTCCGCTGCAGACAGGACGTGCCTGCGGAACTCGCCAAGCGATCCGCGGCTTTCGAGTCCGAATGCGCGGATGGCCTCTTCGAGCAACCCGGCGCTGGCAGCGCGGCCCAGCGGCTGCAACAGGAGTTCCTCCCGCGGATCCCACACGAGACGTCCGAGCCAGCCGAGCTGTGCGCGATTCACGGCAGAGGCCACCAGACCGCAACCCTCGATCCACAGGACGCGCTGAAGGAACCGGTAGAAGCGCGCGCCTGCAGGTGGAGGGTCGTCGATCCAGAGCCACCGGGGGCTGGCTTCCAGCGCCCGCAGGACCCTGGCCTGGAGCGCCTGGCTGGTGAGCCGCGGCAGGCGCTCTCCATGCGCCGCGGGCGGGACCATCTCCCGGTAGATTCCATCGAGGACCTCATGCAGGGGGCCGGAAGCGTTCACCACCAGCGGGAGGATGCCGCAGGCTGTCATTGTTTCCTGGACGAGCCTTGTCTTGCCGATGCCGCGCGGCCCGAATACGGCGGCGCGGCTGCCATGAAGCAACAGGGAAGACAGCACACGGGCCTCCCGATGGCGCCCGATCAGCGGAATGGATCCAGCCGCTGTGTCAGGGAACAGGGGCAGGGCCGGCATGGGCGTGCTCCTTGACACGGATCAGCTCCACCGGGCTGGAAGCCAGCGGCCCGGCGTGGATCATGGGATCGATGGTTTCTGCGGAATCGATGGCCATGGACAGGAGCGGCTCGCCGCCGCAGGTGAAATGGCGGCTGCGGATTTCGATGGTCTCGCCGCAGCCTTCGAGTCCGCGGAACACCCTGGCCGCGGCAATCTTCCGCTCGCGGCATTTCGTCATGATCACTTCGGGAAGCGGTTTGCCCTGAGACCGGCCACTTGCCAGGAGGTATCTGTCAGCCCGGATGGCATCCATCCCCGGCGCCGCCATGAACCACGCCTGTGGCATGCAGTTCTCTCCCAAAATCGGGATGTTCAGGGGATTCTGCCGGACCGGCCAACAATCCCGCAGCCCCCATCTGCAGGAGTCATTGGCCGTTGCTGGCAACGGCGGTCAGCGGACTCCACCGCCTTGCGGAATTTTCCTCCCTGATCGTATGCGCCGCGCGCGCCTGTGTCAAGGCGAAGCCGGCCTCGTCTTTTCCACCAGCCGCAGCACGGACTCGTCGGTGTCGAGGCTGGCAATTTCGTCGAGCCTCACCCACCGCACCTCACGCGACTCCGGACTGACGACCGGCTCCTGCGACAGCGGCGCCTCCGCCAGGAACCGGATGTCATAGTGCACGTGGGCGGGCTCTGAGCCGCGCGCCGGGATGTCGTGGGCGTCGACGTCAAACACCGCCTGCGTCACCGGCGTGGCTTCGATCCCCGTCTCCTCGAGCACTTCACGCATCGCCGTGGCGAGCACGTCCGGGTCTCCATCGCAATGCCCGCCGGGCTGCAGCCAGCGCCCGAGCCGCCGGTGATGGACCAGCAGCGCGTGCGTGCGCTCGGGGTCCACCACCCATGCCGAACCGGTGACGTGCCCGACCAAAAGGCTGCGCTCGAAGCAGTCCTCATGCGTTTCGACGAAGGCGAGGATGCGGGCGAGCATCTCCGCCTCGCGCGCATTCCATGGCCTGTGCGCGCGCAGCAGCCGCAGCAGCGCCTCGCGCCCCATCAGCGGTACAGCCTCACGTTGTCGATTTCGAGAAACGCCTTCTGCCCGGCCGGCCGGGACATGACAAATTCGAGCGAAACTGTTTCTTTCAGATCCGCGCTGCCCAACGCGGTGAAGGGCACGCGCAGCCTGCGCCATTCGGGGCCGGCCTCGAACGGCGCCTGCCCCTCGCCCCCCCGCCACCGCAGCAGCAGGCCGTAGGCGCCATCGCCGCGCGCGTCGAATTCCACGCCCTGCCACGCGCTCACATCCACAGGCAGCACGGCGCCCTTCGACAGCGGCAGCACCATCGCCGCCAGCGGGCGGTCCTTGTCGCTCATCTCCGCCATCACCGCCAGCGAACGATTCGACGGCCCGCGCCAGATGCGCTGATAGCTCATCTTCGTGAAGTCCAGCCCCGCGTCCGTGCGGTTCACCCACAGCGTTCCGATCCGCGAGCGCCCGTCTGCGGATTCAAAGTCGTCCAGCAGCTCGGGCGCCGCACCGCCTGTCAGCGGCAGCGGCGTAGGACCGGGCTTGCGCACGGCCGCCAGCAGATCGTCTCTTTGCACCTCGCGCCCGCCCAGCCACACGCGCTTCACGCGCCGGATGTCGCCGATCCGCTCCACCGGGTTGCCTTCCACCAGCACGAGATCGGCCAGCTTGCCCGGCTCGATCCGCCCGCGGTCTTCCAGCCCCAGCAGGCGCGCGTTCACTGACGTCGCCGCCGCAATCGCCTCCAGCGGCGTGAAGCCGCAGTTCACCATCAGCTCCAGCTCCCGCAAGGTGGATCCTCCGTGCGGGGTGCCCGGCATGCCGGCATCCGTGCCCGCGCCTGCCGCCACGCCCGCGGCGCGCGCCAGCGCGCAGTTCGCCATCAGGTGCGCCCAGCGCCGCTGCCGCGCCGGATGCGGCTTCTGCCCGCGCGGTTCATAGACAGCCAGCGTCTGCACGTAGCCCGTCTTCGCCGCCAGGATCTGCCCCACGGTTTCGGGATCCATCACCGCGTCGCCGATGCCATGGACGATCACGTCCACGCCCGCGCGCGCCGCCTCCCGCGCCCGCCGCACCGTCACCGTGTGGGTGACCACCTTCAGCCCTTGCGCGTGCGCCTCTTCGACCAGCGCCCGGAGCGTCTCTTCGTCCATCGACGTCATATCCGGATCCACTCCGTAGCGCCAGCCGTCAGTGAAGACTTTCAGCAGATCCGGCTTGTAGGGGGCGAAGCGGCGCACAGCGCTGCGCGCCTCGCGGGGCGTCAGCGCCAGCTGCGTGTGGAAGTCACCGCGCCCTCCTTCCATGCCGTGCCCGAGTGGCGTCGTGAACCGCGCCGCCATCAGCACGCGCGGCGCCTCCAGCCCGGCCGCAAGCAGCCGCCGCATGGGTTCGAACTGCTCCGGATACGTGCTGAGATCCACCACCGTCGTTACCCCGTGCGCCAGATACAGCTTCAGCGCCTTGCCCCAGTCGACGCCCGCCTCGCCGCCGGTGGCCTGCAGGTGCGTGTGCAGATCGATCAGCCCGGGCATCAGCGCGTGCCCCTCGCCGTTCACTACCGGCGTGCCCGGCGGCACAGGGACATTCTCGCCCGCCGCCGAGATGCGCCCGTTCTCCACCACTACGGTCATCCGGCGCGGCGGCGCCCCGCTGCCGTCCACCACCAGAGCCCCGGTGACCGCCAGACGCTGCGCGTGCAGCGCCGCGGCCAAAAAGAACAGGCCGAGCCACACCCTCTGCAACATTCCTCTATTTTGTCCCCATTCAGATCAGGCGCGTCACACCGGGGGTGAACACCGGGTAGGTGCCGTCGGCCTGCGGCCACACGGGCGGCTCCGTGTCCTCATGCACATCTTCGGGCCGCGGCGCGTAGTAGAAGTTCGATTTTTCGACGCGCTCCCATGTCAGCTCCTGCCCGGTGTAGCACGCCAGCTGTCCCATCACGGCAATTCGAGTGGAGCGCACCATGTAGCCGCCGTTGTTCAGCGGCTGGCTCTTGCGGATCGCCTCGAACAGCGCCACGTGCTCCAGGTCGTAGGCGTTGTTCTTCGACGGCGGCTGCGCGCTCGACCAGTTCGTCTCGCCGGTGATGCGCAGGTTCAGCAGATCGCAACGCCCCTTGGCCCCGAGGATCAGCGAGGAGTTCTCGTTGTAGCAGTTGTCGATCGTCCGGCAATAGGCGTAGACGCGCACCCCGCGCGGGAATTCGTAGACGACCGCATGATGGTCGAACACCGAACCGAACTCCTCGCCCCTGAGCGTCGACCGCCCGCCCATGCCCCAGCAGCGCAGCGGCGCGGCGTTGCCGAGAGCCCAGCTGGAGCGGTCGAGGTTGTGGATCAGCGTCTGCGGCACGTCGTCGCCGCTGAGCCAGTGGAAGTGATACTGGTTCGACGCCTGGAACTCCAGCTCTTTCTGCTTCGGCCTGCGCTGCCGCACGACGTAGGGCGGCCGCAGCCACGTCTCCTGAATGGCGACAATGTCGCCGATAAGCCCCGCGTGGACCTTCTCCATCGTCTCGATGTAGCCGGGATGGTAGCGCGACTGCAGGCCGCTCACCACGCAGAGCCCCTTCTTGCGCGCGAGCTCGCAGGCCTCTTCCACCATGCGGATGCCCGCCGGGTCGATGGCGTGAGGCTTTTCCACGAACACGTGCCGCCCCGCCTCCACCGCTGCCTTGAGGTGCAGAGGATGGAATTTCGCGGCGTTGGCGATAATCACCACGTCGCTGGCTTCAATGACGTGTTTGTAGGCCTGGAAGCCCGTGAAGATGCGCTCGTCGGGCACATCCACCTGATCGGGGAACTTCAGGCGCAGCGACGTGCGCTTCTCCTCGCAGCGGTCCCGCAGGATGTCGGCGAGCGCGACGATCCGCACGTCCTTGCCCGCGCGCATGGCGTTCATCGCGGCGGCCTCTCCCCTGCCGCCGCAACCGATCACACCCACCCGGAACACGCCCGCTCCCGTCACATGCACGCTCAGCCCGGCGGGCAGCCACGCCGCTGAAGCGGCCAGAAACGTGCGCCGGCTCGAGCCCGGCTGAATCTCCTGGTTCATGGTGTTGCCTCCGCGGCCGCATTCTATCCCACGCGCGCGCCGGCTTCCTCCCCCGCGGCGCATCGCATAAAGTAATCCATGAAAGGAGCGTGCCATGGCGAAGAAGATCCTGATGCTCGTGGGCGATTATGTCGAGGACTATGAGGCGATGGTTCCTTTCCAGGCCTTGCAGATGCTGGGCTTCACCGTGCATGCCGTCTGTCCGGGCAAGAAGCAGGGCGAGAAGGTTCGCACTGCCGTGCACGACTTTGAGGGCGATCAGACCTACTCGGAGAAGCGCGGACACGACTTTGCGCTGAATCAGGGCTTCGACGTCGTGCTGCCCTCCGACTACGACGCCCTCGTGATCCCCGGCGGGCGCGCCCCCGAATACTTGCGCCTGAATGCCCGCGTGCTCGACATCGTGCGCCACTTTTTTGACACCGGCAAACCCGTCGCCGCCATCTGCCACGGCGCGCAGCTTCTGGCGGGCGCCGGCGTGCTGAAAGGGCGCAAGCTCACCGCCTATCCGGCAGTCGGCCCCGAAGTGACGCTGGCAGGCGCCAATTATGTGGAAGTGCCCGTGACCGAAGCCGTCGTCGACGGCAACCTCGTCACCGCCCCTGCCTGGCCCGCCCACCCGGCGTGGCTGGCGCAGTTCATCCGCCTGCTGGGAGTGCAGACTCCTGTCGCCTCAGCCGCCGGAGCGTGACGCCCGGACACGGCGCACCGGGATCCCCGCACGAAGGCCGCCAGGTTTTTCGTATTCCAGTACGGATGCAACGGGCGCCGCCGGCCGGGCTCCGCGCCCCGGCGCGCCTGCCTGCTCAGGTGTTCGCCCGGCTTGCAGCCCGGCGCAGCCGGGTGTACAGTAGGCACGTTCTCCAGGTTGGTCAGAGGAAGCAAAACTGGGAGATTCAAGGAAATGAAGAAGACTTTGATTGCTGCAGTCGGCGTGTTTGCAGTCTTCCTTGCGGGCATCGCGCAAGAGCCCGCCGCGCCACAGGCGAGGGAGCCGGAAGCGGTTCCCGGAGAACTGCTGGTCCAGTTCAAGGCAGGCGCCACTCCTGCCGACATGGCCCGCGCGTTGGGAAGAATCCGGGCTGAGGTTCTGGAAATTGTCGTGGAAAGGAGCCGCCGCCCCGATGGGAAGGGCGACCTTGTGCTGGTGCGCTACCAGCCGGATTTCACGCCCGCCGCCGCGCGGCGCCTGGTTGCAGCGGATCCCGCCGTGGAGTTTGCGGAACCCAACTGGGTGTACACGCATCAGGCGGTGTCGAATGATCCCTACTACGTGGGCGGCTCGCTGTGGGGCATGTACGGGGATGGCACCACGCCGGCGAACCCGTACGGGAGCCAGGCAGGCGAAGCCTGGGTGGCTGGCAACACCGGCTCGTCCTCCGTTTATGTCGGCGTGATCGACGAGGGCGTGCAGTGGTCGCACGAGGATCTGGCCCCGAACATCTGGGTGAACCCGTATGATCCGGTGGACGGGATCGACAACGACGGCAACGGCTACGTCGATGACGTCCGCGGCTGGGACTTCGACGGCAACAACAACACAACCTACGACGGCACGCAGGACGATCACGGCACGCACGTCGCCGGAACCATCGGCGCCGTCGGCGGCAATGGAAAGGGCGTGGCGGGCGTTGTCTGGAACGTCAAGATCATCCCGGTGAAGTTCCTCGGCAGGCGCGGGGGCACCACTGCAAACGCGGTGAAGGCCGTCGATTACATCACGGACCTGAAGCTGCGCCACGGGCTGAACATCGTCGCCACGAACAACTCCTGGGGAGGCGGCGGCTATTCACAAGCCCTGTATGACGCAATTGAGCGGGCCAACAATGCCGGAATCCTGTTCATCGCCGCCGCCGGCAATGGCGGCGCCGACGGCGTGGGCGACAACCTCGACTCGGCTCCATCCTATCCGGCCAGCTACGCGAACTCCAACATCATTGCCGTGGCCGCTATCACGAGCAGCGGCGGGCTGGCCTCCTACTCCAACTATGGCGCCAACACGGTGGACATCGGCGCGCCCGGCTCCGGCATCTATTCGACATTGCCGAACAAGACCAACAACGGGTACGGCTCTTACAGCGGCACCTCGATGGCGACGCCGCATGTGACCGGCGCCGCGGCGCTTTACGCTGCCAGCCATCCGGGCGCATCGGCCGCTGCGATCAAGAACGCCATCCTTTCGAGCGCCGTTCCGACGCCGTCGCTTGCGGGCAAGTGCGTCACCGGCGGAAGGCTGAATGTGAGCGGGTTCTGATCCGCACGCGGTTGCGCTGGCGCTGCTCCCGAGTCTGTGCTGAACTGATTTCAGCATGGAATCCGTTCCGCCGGACGATCGGAAGCAGCGCCAGCAGCTCTCCTTTCCGGAAGCCTTCCGGTACCGGTCTGCCGCCAGCAGCGGCATGGCCCCCTCTTCCGCCGGGCTCGCCCCTCCCGGGCAGTTTGCGCCATGCGCCCTGCCGCGTGGCGCGGCGGCGGAATTCCGCCACCCGCGTCTGCGCCTCGAACGGCTCCGCTGGCTGCCGCTCCTGTTCTTGATCGTTCTCTCTGCGTTCGCGGAAAGAAGCGCTGCAAGCGCGGTTCTCGGCACCCGCGGCACGGCATTCACGCTGGATGGCAAGCCATTCGAATTCACGGGCGTGAGCTTTTTCAACGCGATTTACAACGCGGAGTTCAACCGTTCGGAAGAGGTGCGGCGCGAGTGGCTGAGAAAATTCCGCCAATACGGGATCAATGTCCTGCGCATCTGGGCGCAATGGGACAACCGAAGGGGCTTTGTGGACGCGTGCGCGGAGTGCACGCTGTATGCCAGTGACGGGTCGCTTCGCAGCGCGCCTCTGGCGAGGCTCAAGGAGATCCTGGCGTCGGCGGCGGCGGAAGGCATGGTGATCCAGCTGACGCTGTTCACGCGCGAAAGCTGGAGGGATGGCATCCGGCTCGCCGAGCCTGCCATGGAGCGTGCTGCCGCAGAGCTGGCAAGAGAGCTGAAACCGTGGCGCAATCTGGCGTTCCAGATCTGGAACGAGTTTTCGCACCATACGGTCGCAGTAGCCAAGGCGATCAAGGCAGCGGACGCCGAGCGTCTGGTGACGAGCTCGCCCGGCGTGGCGGGCGTGCTGACCGCCGGCGAGGAAGAGACGGCGCTGATGGACTATCTGACCCCGCACACGTCGAGACAGAGCGCGGGCGCCCCGTGGGAGATCGCGCCGGCGGAGATCCGGTATCTCATCGCGCGCTACGGAAAGCCCGTCGTGGATGATGAACCGGCACGAAACGGAACCGAACAGTTTGGAGGACCGCGCGGGGCGACGTTCCCGGAAGATCACATCGTGCAGATCCAGAGGGTGCGCGAGGCGGGCGGGTATGTGATCTATCATCACGATATGTTCCAGACCGGGCGCGGCTCCGCCGCCGTGCCGCCCTCCGGAATTCCCGACCCGGAATTCAGCCCTTACCACCGGCGGGTGTTCGAGTTTCTGGCGCGCGGTTCGCGCTACGGGAGGCGGTGAACATGCGAGGCATGCTGGCGCTGCTCGCCGGACTGTGCTGGACTGTTCTCAGCGTGGAAGACGTCCCGTTCGAAGTGCTGAAGCAGCGCCCGCGCCGTCAGTCCGTGCAGGCGCAGTATGAAGTGGAGCGCCGCTCAGAGGGCGTGATCGTCACCATCCACGCCGGGCGGAAGCCGACGGGCGGCTATGCGGTAAAGATTCTGCGGGTGTCGCGCGACGGCGCGCGCTGCACCGTGCACTATGCGGTGATCCCGCCACCGGAGGACGCCATGGTACCGCAGGTCCTCACCTACCCGTCCGTTTCCGTGAAAATCCCCGCCGCCTGCGCGGATGTGACCGTGCAGCCGCCGCTGCCGCGCGCCACGCCCGGCGCCGCAGGAGCGCTCGAGCAGAAGGAGTAGCCGCGCCCGAACCGGGGACGCCTGCGCCCGCCGGCGCGCGCCATGGCAGGAAGCGGCTGCGTGTGTTATTCTGAAGTTTCATGTTCGCGGCTTTGCATGTCTTCGCCCACCATCATCATCCGATGAGCGGGCGCAGCCTGTTCTGAGCCGCGTGCAGGAACAAGTTCGCAGCGCCCGCCGGTCTCCGGCGGGCGTTTCCTTTTTCCGGAGCGACGCACACGATGGAACTCGACTTCGACAAAGCCGGCGGGCTGCTGCCCGCTGTCGTGCAGGACTGGCGCGACGGGCGCGTCCTCATGCTCGGATACATGAACTCCGAGGCGTTCCGCAAGACGCTGGAAACCGGCTTCGTGACGTTCTTCAGCCGTTCCCGCAACAAGCTGTGGACCAAGGGCGAGACCTCCGGGCACCGGCTCGTGGTGAAGGCGGTGCAAACCGACTGCGACCGCGACGCCATCCTGGTGCAAGTGGAGGCGCTCGGTCCGGGCGTGTGCCACAACGGCTACCGGTCCTGCTTTTACCGCACATGGGAGGGCGGCTCGTGGCGCGTCACCGAGCCGCAGACCTACGATCCCGGGAAGGTGTACTGAACTGATGAAACTCAAACTCGGCATCCCCAAAGGCTCGCTCGAAAACGCCACCATCGACCTGTTCCGCCGCGCAGGCTTTCAGATCACGACGTCCTCGCGCTCCTATTTCCCGTCGATCGACGATCCGGAAATCGAGTGCATGATGATCCGGGCGCAAGAGATGGCGCGCTACGTGGAAGACGGGGTGCTGGACGCGGGTCTCACCGGGCGCGACTGGGTGCTGGAGAACGAAGCCGACGTGGTCACCGTCGCCGACCTGATCTACGCCAAGCAGAGCTTCGGAAAGGTTCGCTGGGTGCTGGCGGTGCCCGAGTCCTCGCCCGTGCAGAGCGTGAAGGATCTGGAGGGCAAGATCATCGCCACCGAGCTGGTCGGCGCCACGCGGCGGTACCTCGCGGAGCGTGGCGTGAAGGCCAAGGTGGAGTTTTCCTGGGGCGCGACGGAGGTCAAGCCGCCGTATCTGGCGGACGCGATCGTGGAGGTGACCGAGACGGGCTCCTCGCTGCGCGCCAACAAGCTGCGGATCGTGGAAGTGATCATGGAGTCCAATACGCAGCTGGTGGCCAACCGGCAGGCATGGGAAGATCCGTGGAAGCGGCGCAAGCTCGAGGACATCCGCCTGCTGCTGGAGGGCGCCATCAATGCGCTGGGCAAGGTGGGGCTGATGCTGAACGTGCACCGCGACAATCTTCCGCAGGTGCTGTCAGTGTTGCCCGCCCTGAAAAATCCCACGGTGAGCCCGCTGAGCGACGGCGAGTGGCTGGCCGTGAACACGATTCTGGACGAGTCCACGGTGCGCACCATCATTCCGCGGCTGAAGGAAGCCGGCGCGCAGGGCATCGTCGAGTATCCGCTGAACAAGATCGTGATGTAGCCATGCTTCGCATCCTTTCCTCCAAAGACGCCCCTCGGCTGCTGAAGCGGCGCACCGCGCGGCTCGACGAAGCCGAAGCCGTGGTGCGTCCGATTCTGGAAGACGTTCGGCGGCGCGGCGACGCGGCGCTGCTCGAATACGCCCGCCGCTTCGACGGCTTCGAGGGCCGTTCGGTTCTCGTTTCGCAGGCGCGGCTGGAAGAGGCGGTGCGGCAGCTGACGCCTGCCTTCCGGCGCGCCTTGCGCGTGAGCGAGAAGAACGTGGCGGCGTTCGCCCGGATGCAGCTGCCCCGCCCGCAGCGCATCACGCCCGCGCCGGGTCTGCGGCTTTCACAGATCGTGCGCCCGCTCGACGCGGCTGCCGCCTACATTCCATCCGGGCGCTACCCGCTGCCTTCCACGGCCGTGATGACAGTGGTGCCCGCGCGCGTTGCGGGTGTCGGCCAGATCCTGGTCTGCACGCCGAGACCCGCGCCGGAGATCCTCGGCGCCGCGCGCCTGCTCGGCGCCACGCACGTCTTTCAGATGGGCGGCGCGCACGCGATCGCTGCCTTCGCCTACGGGACGAAGACGGTGCCGCGTGCCGACCGCATCGTGGGGCCGGGCAACATTTACGTGGCAGCCGCCAAGAAGCTGCTTGCCGGCGAGGTGGGCATCGACTTTCTGGCCGGGCCGAGCGAAATTCTGCTGATCGCCGCTGACGGCGATCCGCGTGCCATCGCCGCCGATATGCTGGCGCAGGCCGAGCATGACTCCGACGCCTCCGCCATCTTGCTGACGCCTTCGCGCAAACTGGCCGAAGCCGTGGCAGCGGAAGTGCGGCGGCAGCTGGAGACGCTCCCCACAGCGGCCACCGCGCGGGAGGCGTTGCGGCGCAACTCCGCGGCGCTGGTAGTTTCGAGCCTCGACGAGGCCGTGGAGCTCTCCAACCGCCTCGCGCCGGAGCATCTCTCGATCCCCTCCGCCGGCTTGCTCGCGAAGGTGCGCCACGCGGGCAGCGTGTTTGTCGGCCCTTGGAGCCCGGAGGCCGCGGGCGATTACGCCTCAGGGCCGAACCACGTACTGCCCACATCCGGTGCAGCGCGGCTGCGCGGCGGCCTTTCCGCGGCGGACTTCGTGAAGGTCATCTCCGTGCAGGAGCTTTCGCGCAAGGCACTGCAGCAGCTGGCCCCTGCCATCACGGCGCTCGCGCGGGCGGAAGGTCTGGAGGCGCACGCGCGCAGCATCGAGGTTCGACTTGAGAAGAAAGGCGGCGGCGGATGCTGAAGCCGAGGCAAGCCATTCTCGACATGGCGCCCTACTCGCCGCCGAGCTCCGGGCGCGAAGGCAAGCTGCGGCTCGATTTCAACGAGAACACGCTCGGCTGCTCCCCGCGGGTGCTGGCGGCGCTGATCGAAAAGCTCTCCGCGGAGCAGCTTTCGATCTATCCCGAATACGAGGCCACGCGCGCCGCGCTGAGCCGGTACTTCGATGTGCCCGACTCGCAGTTCGTCTTCACCAACGGCACCGACGAGGCGATTCAGGTGCTGGTCCATGCATTCGTGGGCGAAGGCGATGAGGCGCTGATCCTGCATCCTTCCTACGCGATGTACCGCTTCTACGCGCAGGTGGCGGGCGCGCGCGTGCGCGAGATCCCGTACCGGATGCCGGACCTGGCGTTTCCCGTGGAAGAGCTGATCGGCGCCGTGACGCCGGCGGCGCGCGCCATCCTGATCTCGAATCCGAACAACCCGACGGGCACGGCCATCGGGCTCGAGGAGATCGAGCGGATTCTGCGAGCAGCGCCCGACGCTGCGGTGCTGATCGACGAGGCGTACTACGACTTCTACGGCGTGACGGCGCTGCCGCTGATCTGCCGCTACCCGAATCTCTTTGTCAGCCGCACGTTCTCCAAGGCGCACGGGCTGGCTGCCTTGCGCGCGGGCGTGCTGTTTTCGCAGGAACAGAACGTCTCTGTGATGAAAAAGTCCCAATCGCCTTATTCCGTGAACGCCGTGGCTGCCATCGCCGTGCGCGCTGCCGTCGAGGACCGCGAGTACCTGGCCAATTACGTGCAGCAGGCGCTGCAGGCGCGGGAGAAGCTCTATGAGGGTTTCGAGCGGCGCGGCATCCGCTATTGGCGGTCAGAGGGCAACTTCGTGCTGTTCGAGGCGGGCGCGCGGTCGATCGAGATCCGCGATGCGCTGCGCGCCCGCGGCGTGCTGGTGCGCGACCGCTCCTACGAGCTGCCCGGCACGGTGCGCGTCACCGCCGGCACGCCCGCGCAGGTGGAGCGCTTCTTTGCCGCTCTGGACGAGGTGTGGTCATGAGGCGCCCGGTGCTCGCCTTCGACATGGACGGCGTGCTGGTGGACGTCACCGCAAGCTACCGCGCCGCGATCATCGAAACGATCCGGCACTTCACCGGCGTGACTGTTACGCCCGAGTCCGTGCAGGAGTGGAAGAACCGCGGCGGATACAACAACGATTGGGTGCTGTGCCATCACTACTGCCGCGAGCTTGGCTTCGATGTCCCGTACGACACCGTGGTGGAGTACTTCAACGAGATTTTTTTCGGGCGCAACAATGACGGGCTGATCCGCCGCGAATGGTGGGTGCCGCGCGACGGGCTGCTCGAGCGGCTCGCCACGCGCTACCGGCTGGCGATCTTCACGGGGCGCAACCGGCGCGAGCTGGAAGCCACCTTGAACCGCTTCGTGCGCGAGCCGCTGTTCGATCCCACGATCACCGCCGACGACGTTGCCTATGGCAAGCCTGCGCCCGACGGGCTCATCGAGATCCGCCGCCGCACGGGCGCGGAGATCGCGGCATTTCTGGGCGACACGGTGGACGACGCCGGCAGCGCCCGCGCCGCAGGCGTGCCCTTCATCGGCGTTGCCGCCGCGGGCGTGCCATGGCGGGAGCAACTCGTGGAGGCGCTGCGCGCTGCTGGCGCCGTGGCGGTGATCGAGAACGTGAACGAGGTGGAGGAGGTTCTGCCGAAGTGAGATCCGCCACGGTGGAAAGAATCACGCGGGAGACGCAGATCCGCGGATCGCTGAAGATTGAAGGGCGCGGCCGCTACGACATCCGCACGGGCGTGCGCTTCCTCGATCATATGCTGGAGCTGTTCGCCAAGCATGGCGCGTTCGACCTCACGCTGCACGCGCAGGGCGATCTGGACGTCGATCAGCACCACACGGTAGAAGACACGGGCATTGTGCTCGGGCAACTGTTTTCGAAGGCGCTGGGCGACCGCAAGGGCATCTGCCGCGCGGGCTACTTCGTGCTGCCGATGGATGAAACGCTGGCCGTGGTGGCCGTGGATCTGGGCGGGCGCCCGTATCTGGTGTACGAAGACAAGGTGCGGGTGCGGCTGGTGGGCGACCTGCAAGCGGAGCTGCTCGAAGACTTCTTCCACGGCTTCACGACGCACGCCGGAGCGAACCTGCACGCGAAGGTGCTCTACGGGCGTTCGAACCATCACAAGGTGGAGGCGGTGTTCAAGTGCTTCGCGCGCGCGATGCGGTATGCGTGCTCGAGGGACGCGCGGCTGAAGGATCAGCTGCCGAGCACGAAGGGGCTTCTATGATCACCGTGGTCAACTACGGCGCGGGGAACCTGCGCTCGGTGACCAACACGCTGGAAGCGCTGGGGGCGCGGTTCGAGGTGACGGACGAGCCCGGCGCGGTGGAGGCTGCGCGGGCGGTGATCCTGCCCGGCGTGGGCCACTTCGGCCAGATGATGGAGGCGCTGGAACGGCTGGGCCTGCGCGGGCCGCTTGAGGAGAAAGCCCGGTCGGGCGCGCCGCTGCTGGGCATCTGCCTGGGACTGCAGGCGATGTTCGAGGCCAGCGAGGAAGCGCCGGAACAAAAGGGCCTGGGATTGTTTCCGGGCACGGTGCGCCGCTTCCCTGCCCCGCTGCGCTGCCCGCACATGGGGTGGAACACGGTGCGCGCGGTGCGGCCGTGCCGGCTGCTGGACGGGCTGGGCGGCAGCCCGTATTTCTACTTCGCCCACAGCTACTACTGCCCGCCGGGCGAACACGCTGCAGCGCTGGGCGAGTACGGGACGGAGTTCTGCGCCATCCTCGAGCGCGACAATGTGTACGGGGTGCAGTTCCACCCGGAGAAGTCGGGCCCCGTGGGGCTGGTGGTGATGCGGAACTTTCTCCGCGCCGCCGGCGCCGGGGAGTGAGGCCATGCTGGCGAAACGCATCATTCCTTGCCTGGACGTGACGGGCGGGCGCGTGGTGAAGGGGATCAACTTTGTGGGCCTGCGCGACGCGGGCGATCCGGTGGAGCTGGCGGCGCGCTACAACGAGCAGGGCGCCGACGAGCTGGTGTTTCTGGACATCACGGCTTCGAGCGACGAGCGCGAGATCATGGCGGGCGTGGTGGCGCGCACCGCGCGCGAGGTGTTCATCCCGCTCACGGTGGGCGGCGGCATCCGCAGCGTGGAGGACGCGCGGCGCATCCTGCACAGCGGCGCGGACAAGGTGAGCGTGAACACCGCGGCCGTGCGGCGCCCGGAGCTGATCACTGAGATCAGCCGCGAGTTCGGCTCGCAGGCGTGCGTTTTGGCGATCGACGCGCGGCGCAACGGGCGCGGCGGATGGAACGTGTTCACGCGCGGCGGACGCGTGAATGAAGGCATCGACGCCGTGGAGTGGGCGGCGCGGGGCGAGGAGCTCGGCGCGGGGGAGATCCTGCTGACCTCGATGGACGCCGACGGCGTGCAGCAGGGCTTCGACTGCGAGCTGACGCGGGCGGTGAGCCGAGCCACGCGTATCCCGGTGATCGCCTCCGGCGGCGGAGGGCGGCCGGAACATTTCATCGAGGTTTTGACGGCAGGCGAGGCGGACGCCGCGCTGGCCGCCTCGATCTTCCACTATGGAACGTATACGGTGGGGCAGCTGAAGGAAGAGCTGCGGCGCGCCGGCATTCCCGTGAGGACGCTTTCGTGATCATTCCCTGCATTGACCTGATGGACGGCAAAGTGGTGCAGCTGATCCAGGGGCGCGAAAAGGCGCTGGAAGCTGCACCCCCGCTCGAAATGCTGGAGCGGTTCCGGCAGTTTCCGGAGATTCAGGTGATCGACCTCGACGCTGCGCTCGGCCGGGGGGACAATACGCACATTGTGGAAATGCTGGCGGCGCGGGCGCGCATCCGCGCCGGCGGAGGGGTGCGCACGCCGGAGCGGGCGCGGCGCCTTCTCGACGCCGGCGCCGCGAAGGTCATCGTCGGGACGGCGGCGTTCCATCTGCCCACGCTGGCGGCCATTTCGGCGGAGGCCGGGCGGGAGCACGTCATGGCGGCGATCGACTCCAAAGGCGGGCGCATCACCGTGAAGGGCTGGACCGAGCAGCTCGACAAAACCGCAGAAGATGTTTTAAACGATCTGGAGCCGTATTGTTGCGGATTCCTCGCCACCTATGTGGACAAGGAAGGCATGATGCAGGGCACGGATCTGGAATGGTTCGCCCGCCTCCGCGCCGCCACGCGGCTGCCGATCACCGCCGCCGGCGGCATCACGACCATGGAAGAGATCCGCGCGCTGACGGAGATGGGCATCGACTGCGCGCTGGGAATGGCCATCTACACGGGCAAGCTGGATCTGGACGAGCTTGCGCGGCTGAACCGCCCATGATGCTTCGCGCCGCCATCCTGGACGTCGAGACGACAGGGCTGAACCCGCGCACCGACGAGGTGGTGGAGCTGGCGGCGGTTCTTTTTTCCTTCGATCCGCACAGCGGCGAGGTGGCGGGCGTGCTGGAGGAATACAGCGGGCTGCGGGATCCGGGCTGCCCGATCCCGGCAGACGCGCGGCGGATGCACGGCATCTCGGACGCGGACGTGCGCGGCAAGAAGCTCGATGAAGAACGGATCCGCGGCATCCTCCGCCGGGCGCATTTTCTGATCGCCCACAACGCGCCCTTTGACCGCGGCTTCGTGGAGAGATTGTTCCCCGAGACGAAGGCGATGACTTGGTTGTGCTCGATGGAGGGCATCCCGTGGCGGCAGAAGGGATTCCTTTCGAAGAGCCTGCAATCGTTGCTGGCGGCGCACCGGCTCGATCCGGGCTCGGCGCACCGCGCGCTGGATGATGCCCGCGCAACGCTGAAGCTGCTCTCGCAGCGCTCGCAGAGCGGCGCGACGTATCTGAAAGAGCTGCTGCCGCGGCTCAAGGCGAAGTGAGCCGCGCCCGGTGCGGGTACACTGATGGCAATGGCTGGCGATCCGCTCTCCCCGAGGCTCCGCATTCAGCTGCTCGGGATGGAGTTCGCCAATCCCGTCATCGCGGCATCCGGCACCTACGGCTACGGCGTGGAGCTGATGCCCGTAGTCCCGCTGCGCAAGCTCGGCGGCGTGGTGGTGAAGGGGCTCTCGCGGGAGCCGATCCGAGGAAACCCGCCGCCGCGGCTCTGGGAGACGCACGGCGGAATGATGAACTCCGTGGGGCTGCAGAACGTGGGCGTGCGGGCATTCGTGCGGGAGAAACTGCCGGCGCTGCGCGGCTGCGGCACGCGCATCCTCGCCAATGTCTTCGGCTACGAGGTGGACGACTACGTGGAAGTGATCCGCGTGCTCGAGGACGCCGAGGGCGTGGACGCCTACGAGCTGAACGTCTCCTGCCCCAATACAAAACACGGAGGAATGTTTTTTTCCTCCGATCCGCGGCTGCTGGCGGAAGTGGCCCGCGAAGCGGTCCGGGCGGCGAAACGGCCCGTGATCGTAAAGCTCTCGCCGAACGTGGCGCGCATCAACGAGGTGGCGCGCGCGGCGGAAGAAAGCGGCGCGGCGGCGGTTTCGCTGGTGAACACGTTCCTGGGGCTGGCCATCGACGCCCGCACGCGGCGTCCCCGGCTGGGCGCGGGCTACGGGGGAGTTTCCGGCCCGGCGATCAAGCCGCTGGCGCTGCGGCTGGTGCGCGAGGCGGCGCTGGCCGTGAAGATACCCGTGATCGGGATGGGCGGCATCCTGACGGGCGAGGACGCGGCGGAGTTCCTCATCGCGGGCGCGAGCGCGGTGGAGGTGGGCACGGCGTCGATGGCCGATCCTTGCGCGCCTGTGCGCATCGCCGCGGAGCTGGATGCGTTCCTTCAGGAGACAGGCACGGACAGCGCGGCTTCGCTGGTCGGTACGCTTGAATGGCCCGGTTGAACGCGTCTTTCAGGAAAGAGTGAACGAATCCCCGCGCGAGGGGATCACCGCCTCGATGCCGTAGCGCTCGTGGATGGCGCGCTTCAGGGCGGCTGCCTGCGAGGGCTCCCCGTGCACCAGGAAGATGCCCTTCAGGGTGCGCGCGGCGGGGCGGATCCATTCGAGCAGCTCGTGCTGGTCGGCATGGCCGGACAGCTCGTTGAGCTTCACCACCTCGGCGCGCAGCCGCACGGGCTCGCCGAAGATCGGCACTTCCGGCCACTTCTCGACGATCTTGCGGCCCAGCGTGTTCTCGGCCATGAAGCCGGTGACGAGCACCATGTTCCGCGGGTCCTCGATGTTGTTGCGCAGGTGGTGGAGGATGCGCCCCGCCTCGCACATGCCCGCGGCGGAGATGATCAGAACCGGTCCTTTGAGGTCATTCAGCGCCTTCGATTCGCTGGCCTCGCGCACGTAGCGCAGCATGCGGAAACCGAACGGATCCTCGCCGTTGCGCAGGAAGCGCGCGGTCTCTTCGTCGAACAGATAGACGTGACGGCGGAAGACCTCGGTCACGTCGACGGCGAGCGGACTGTCGACAAAGACCGGGATCGGGGGAATCTGTTTTTCCTCGATCAGCTGGTGCAGCATCAACACGAGCTGCTGCGTGCGCCCGACGGCGAAAGCGGGGGCGATGATCTTTCCTCCGCGCGCGGCGGCGCGGCGCACGGCGTCGCCGAGCTTCTCTTTGACAGATTCCAGATCCTTGTGCAGGCGGTCGCCGTAGGTGGATTCGAGGATCAGCCAGTCGGCCTCCCGCAGCGGCTCCGGGTCGCGGATGATGGGCAGGTTGGGCCTGCCGATGTCGCCGGAAAACACGAGGCGGGTTTTCTTTCCGTTCTCGCGCACCTCGATGTCGACCCATGCCGAACCGAGAATGTGCCCCGCCTCCACGAACCGTACGGTGACTCCGGGGGCGATTTCCAGCGGCGTGCCGTCGAGCAGCGAACGGAAGTGCCGCAGCGAGCGCTCCGCGTCCTCCTGCGTGTAAAGCGGCTCGACGATCTCGATGTCGTCCTCGACGCCGAGCATCTTGCGGCGGTGCTTGCGCTTGGCCAAAAACTGCGCGTCTTTCTCCTGAAGGTGGGCGGAGTCCGGGAGCATCGAGTGGCAGAGGTCGACCGTGGCGGGCGTGGCGTGGATGGCGCCTTCGAAGCCGCTTTTCACGAGCGTCGGAATGTTGCCCGAGTGATCGATGTGCGCGTGGGAGAGCAGCACGGAGTGGATGCGCGACGCCGGAAACGAGAAGTTGGCGTTGCGCTCGCGCGCCTCCTTGCGCCGCCCCTGGTAAAGACCGCAATCGAGCAGGATGCGCGCGCCGCCGGCGGCGAGCTCGTGCATGGAGCCCGTGACCGTCTGCGCGGCGCCGTGGAAGGTGAGCTTCATCAACGCCAGAATCTCACATCGGGCGCCAGAGTGATTTCAGGATCAGGAAGGCATAGACCGCCGCCAGCCCGTAGAGCGCCCGCTGCTCGCGGTTTCTGCGGTACAGCTCGAAAGAAAAAGACTCCGGCGGCATCCGCTCCGGCAGCGTGGGCAGAAAGGCGCGCACGCGCCGCGCATAGTCCCGGAAGGCCGGAAACAATTCTGCCAGATGTTGTTCTTCCAGCTCCACGACAGGAAGGTAGACAAGCAGGAAATAGGCGCCGGCCAGCAGTGCCAGCTCGGCGCGGGCGGCGGCGATCACGCAACCGAGCGCCGCCAGCAGCGAGCCCAAATAAAGGGGGTTGCGGACGAACGCATACGGCCCGCTCGTGGTGAGCGCCTCGTCCTTGCGCAAGTGCCCCGCCGCCCACGCGCGCAAGGCCAGGCCGAGCACGCAGAAGGGAAGCCCCATCAGCAGCGTCGGCGGGACGGGATCGGCGAGCAGCGCAAAGAGCACGGCCAGCACGATGCCGCTCGGCACGCGCCATCGCTGGACCGCGGCGGCGAACGGCTTCGGGAACAGCGCCATCAGAGCACCTCCCGCAGCGCTGCGAGCGCCTCGCGTGCGGTGATGGCCAGCATGGATTCGTCCGGCGTTTCGCCCCGGCGGTAGGTGGTGCGGGCGCGCGCATGGCGCAGCACGCGAATCGAAGGCGAGAACGGCCCGTTCCGGCGCGGATCCGTGGGCCCGTAGATGGCGACTCCCGGCCGGCCCAGCGCGGCGGCGAGATGCATGGGCCCGCTGTCGACGCCCACGACTGCAGCAGCGCGGCGCGTGGCGTCGATCAGACCAGGAATGGACGAGACATGGATCCGGAACGGCCCCTTCTCCGGGAGCCTTCCAGCCTGCCCCGGAGCGACGTTGAACACGAACGGCATGCCCAGTTCCCCCGTCACCAGATCCGCCATCTCGAGCCATCGCTCCATGGGCCACTGCTTGGCGCTCCAACCCGCGAACGGCGAAGCCAGCACGAAGGGCTCCCGCGGCAGCTCGCCCTCCGGACGCCCTTGCGGCAACGGAAACTCGAGCATGCGGCGCTGCGCCCCGGCGGCAGCAGCGAGATCCAGATTCCGTTCGATCACATGCTCCGCGGCCGACCGCACCCGCTCATGATAAAACAGCGCCGCCGCCGGCTCGCGCAGCAGGCTGCGGTGAAAACCGAGAATCCGCGGCGCGCGCGACAGGCGCGCCACGACGGCGGACTGCACCAGCCCCTGAAAATCCACCGCCGCATCGAAGCGCCTCCGGCGCAGTTCGCGCACGGACTCGATCGGGCCGCCGAGGCTGCCGCGCCGCATCTCCAGAATCTCATCCGCCGCGCCGCCGCCATCCAGGAGCGGGCGGAACTGCGGCTTCACGATCCACGTTACGTGAAAGCCCGAACCGCGCAGCGATGCCGCCGCGGGCAGTGCGTGCAGGATGTCGCCCATCGCGCCCATGCGGATGACCAGCACACGCCTCATGCCGGGCTTCCGGACTCCGCGCGCGCAGCTTCGGCGACTCGCGCTTCCAGCTCGCTGCGCCAGCGCAGGTGATCCGCGGTCAGATCGAGAGCCCCCTCCGGCGGCACAGCGCCCAACACCACCAAGTCCACGCAGCGCAGAGCCGCCACCAGCTCGGCTCGCGCCTGCGCGGGCAGCAGCGGATCGGGAGGATCCGTCACGTAGGCGACCAGCGCCGGCGCGCTGCCTTTCAACTGCTCCAGCTGCCGGGCATGTGCGGCCAGCAGCGGATCGAAAGGGCCAGCCACCTCCAGGGCCCCCTCCGGAGGCTTCCAGCCGCGCGGGTCGCTCACGATCTTGCGGCGCGTGTCCATCTCTCCTGTTGTAGCATCCGGGCGGCGGCGGCTCACGCGGCCAGCAGCTCCAGCGCTGCGGCCACGACGCGGTCCGCGCTGACGCGCGTCATGCAGCGGTGATCGATGGGGCATTCTCGCAGCAGGCACGGGCTGCATTCCACGGCCTCGCGCACCAGCCGGACTCGGGGGCCCAGCGGCGCCGTGGCTTGCGGATTGGTGGCGCCGAACACCGCCACCGTGGGCACGCCGAGCGCAGCCGCCACGTGCATCGCGCCGGAATCGTTTGTCAGGAACAGCATGCAACGCGCCGCCAGACGGATGAACTCCGCCAGCGAGGTGCGCCCCGCCAGGCTCTGCGCCTCCACGCCGCAGGTGCGGATCTCCTCCGCGACCCGCTCGCACAGCTCGCTCTCGCCAGCGGAGCCGAACACGCACACGGATGCCTGCTTCTCCCGCGCCAACGCCGCGGCGGCGGCGGCGAACCGCTCCGGCAGCCAGCGCTTGGCGGTCCCATAGGCAGCGCCCGGACTGACGCCGATCACCGGCTGCGGCTCATGCCGGATTCTGGAAAGCCGCGCCTGCGGCTGCCCGGGCAGCTGATCGAGCCAGCCCGCGCGGCGCAGCAGCTCCAGGTAGTAGAAACTCTCGTGCTCCGGGATCTCCCCGGCGCGCGGCACCCGCACGGGGCGGGTCAACAGCCATCCCCGCCCGTCGCGGGCGTAGCCGATCCGTTCCGGAATGCGCGCCAAAGCGGCCAGCAGTGCGGCGTCGAATGCGTTCTGTAGCAGCAAGGCGCAATCGAAGCGGCGCTTGCGCAGCTCGCCCGCCACACGCAGGCGCTCGCGCACGGCGTCCGTTCCGCCGCGCTTCTCGTAAAGCAGGATTTCGTCGGCGAAGTCGCCGAAGTTGTAAATGTCGGCGACCCACGGGCGCGCCAGAATCGCGATGTGCGCCTTCGGAAACCGCGCCCGCACAGCCTCCACGGCAGGCAGGCTCAGGATGGCATCCCCGACCCAGTTGGGAGCCCGGATCAGGATGCGCTCCATGGCGTGCACTTCATCCGGCAGGCTGCCCCGTCAGGCTTGCGATTTCTGGCCCAGCACTTCCAGCGCCTGCTCGGTGGTGAACTGCTCCACCTTCTGGCTGATGTTGTACGCGCAGAATTTCGGGCCGCACATCGAGCAGAAATGGGCGTCCTTGAAGCCCGCGTCGGGAAGCGTCTCGTCATGGTAGGCGCGGGCGGTCTCCGGATCGAGGGCAAGCTCGAACTGCCGGTTCCAGTCGAAGCGGTAGCGGGCGCGGCTCAGCTCGTCGTCCCAGTCGCGCGCGCCCTTGCGCCCGCGCGCCACGTCAGCAGCGTGGGCGGCGATCCGGTAGGCGATGATGCCCTGCTTGACGTCCTCCTTGTTGGGAAGCCCAAGGTGCTCCTTGGGCGTGACGTAACAGAGCATCGAGGCGCCATACCAGCCGATCATCGCGGCGCCGATGGCGCTGGTGATGTGGTCGTAGCCTGGGGCGATATCGGTGACCAGCGGGCCGAGCGTATAGAAGGGCGCCTCGTGGCACCACTTCATTTCTTCCTCGACCTGCCGCTGGATCTGGTCCATCGGCACGTGCCCGGGGCCCTCGATCATCACCTGCACGTCGTAGTTCCAGGCCACCTTGGTCAGCTCGCCCAGCGTGCGCAGCTCGGCAAACTGCGCCTCGTCGCTGGCATCGGCCAGCGCGCCGGGCCTCAGGCCGTCGCCGAGCGAAAATGTGACGTCGTATTTCTGGAAAATCTTGCAGATATCTTCGAACCTTTCATAGAGGAAATTCTGCTTGTGGTTTTTCACCATCCACTCGGCCATGATGGACCCGCCGCGGCTGACGATGCCGCAGATGCGCTTCGTGGTGAGCGGAATGTACTGCACCAGCACGCCGGCGTGGATGGTCATGTAGTCGACGCCCTGCTCGGCCTGCTCTTCGATCACCTCGAGCACGAGTTCGGGGGTCAGATCCTCCACCCGCCGCACGCGCGTCACCGCCTCGTAGATGGGCACCGTACCCACAGGCACGGGCGATTCGGCGATGATCGCCTTGCGGATGGCGGGGATGTCGCCGCCGGTGGAGAGGTCCATCACCGTGTCGGCGCCGTAGCGCACCGCATAGTGGAGCTTTTCGAGCTCTTCGGCGATGTTCGAGGTGGTTGCGGAGTTGCCGATGTTGGCGTTGATCTTGCACCGGGCGGCGATGCCGATGCACATCGGCTCGAGCCGCGTGTGGCGGATGTTGGCGGGGATCACCATGCGCCCGCGGGCCACCTCGCTTCGCACAAGCTCCTCGTCGAGCCCCTCGCGCCGCGCCACATAGCGCATCTCTTCGGTGATCACGCCCTTGCGGGCGTAGTGCATCTGCGTCCGCACGGGGTCGTTCATCCGCTTTTCGGCCCAGCTCGCTCTGTTCATGACTCCATTATCCCATTGCCCTGCCGCGGTCCCGTTTCAGGCAAGGATGCCCTTCACGACGTGGGCCTTCTCGACTCCCGTGAGGCGCTGGTCGAGGCCCTGATAGCGGTAGGTGAAGCGCTCGTGATCGATGCCGAACAGGTGCAGAAGCGTCGCCTGGAAGTCGCGCACGTGGACCGGATCGCGGACGATGTTATAGCTGAACTCGTCGGTTTCGCCATACACCGTGCCGCCGCGGATGCCGCCGCCCGCCATCCAGATGGAGAAGCAGCGCGGGTGATGGTCCCGGCCGTAGTCGGTGGCAGTGAGCTTGCCCTGGCAGTAGATGGTGCGGCCGAACTCTCCGCCCCAGATCACCACGGTGTCCTCGAGCAACCCGCGCTGCTTGAGGTCCTGCACGAGAGCCCAGGACGGCTGATCCACGTCGCGGCACTGCGAGGGCAGCACCTCCGGCAGGTTTCCATGAACGTCCCAACCGCGGTGGTAGATCTGCACGAAGCGCACGCCGCGTTCCACCAGGCGCCGCGCCATCAGCGCGCAGTAGGCGAACGTCCCCGGCTTGTCCACGTCGGGGCCATACATCTGCTTCACCGAAGGCGGCTCCTTGCTCAGGTCCGTCAGTTCCGGCACCGACGTCTGCATGCGGAACGCCATCTCGTACTGCTCGAGCCGGACGCGCGTTTCTGGATCGTTCCAGCGTTCGGCTTCGAGTTCATTCAGCGCCTTCACGCCGTCGAGCATCTGCCGGCGGATCTGCGGCGGCACGCCCTCCGGGTTGTTGATGAAGAGCACGGGATCGCCCGTCGAGCGAAGCGCCACGCCGGAGTATTCGCCGGAGAGGAAGCCGCTCGACCACAGGCGCGCCGAGATCGCCTGCACATTGGCGCGCGGATGGCTGTGCGAAGCGGTGAGAACGACGAACGTCGGCAGGTCGCGGTTCATCGAGCCGAGCCCGTAGGCGAGCCACGACCCGATGCACGGCTTGCCGGCGATCATGAAGCCCGTCTGGATGTAGGTGATGGCGGGCTCGTGATTGATCGCCTCGGTGTGCATGGAGCGGATGATGCAGATGTCGTCCGCCATCCGCGCCGTGTAGGGGAGCAGTTCGCTGATTTCGGCGCCGCACTGTCCGTGGCGCGCGAACTTGAAGATGGAGGGGGCGATGGGGAAGCGGCTCTGCCCGGAGGTCATCGTTGTCAGCCGCTGCCCCATGCGGATCGACTCCGGAAGATCCTGGTCGAACATCTTCTCCATCTTCGGCTTGTAGTCAAAGGTCTCCTGCTGCGGCGGCGCGCCCACCATATGAAGGTAGATGGCGCGCTTGGCCTTCGGCGGGAAGTGGGGCAGCTGCGGGCGCGTCTCTGCATCCAGCAGGCGCGCAAAAGCCAGCCCGCCCAGGCTCTGGGCGGAGAGCGACAAGAGACGGCGGCGGGAGATGACCGGGATCATTTGTTCAGCACCTCGTCGAGGTTCATCATCTGGTTGGCGACCATCGTCAACGCCGCAAGCTCTGCCGGCGAGACATTTTCGGGCGGTTTGGATTCGCCCTGCGAGATCAGCTTCCGCGCATCGTCGAGGTTGGAATCGTAGTGGCGGAGGAATGCACGCCAGGATTCGCGCAGGATCTTCAGCTCGCGTTCCTCCAGCCGCCGGCTCATCAGGCGCATGGCCATGAACTGGAAGCGCTCCTCGGGCGACGGCTCGGCGATCGCCCTCGCGGCGAGGGCGCGCGCCGCCTCCACGAAAGTGACGTCGTTCATGGTGGCGAGCGCCTGCAGCGGCGTGTTGGTGCGCTCCCGGCGCACCGTGCAGAACTCGCGCGAGGGCGCGTTGAAGATCTCGAGCAGCGCGGGAGGCGCGGTGCGCTTCCAGAACGTGTACAGCGAGCGCCGGTAAAGGGCGTCGCCGGAGTCCCGCTTGTAGAAGCGCGTGTCGGAGCCGTGCATGGCCACCGCTTCCCAGATGCCGTCCGGCTGGTAGGGCTTCACGCTCGGGCCGCCGACCTTTTCCACCAACAGCCCGGAAGCCGCGAGCGCCGTGTCGCGGATGGCTTCGCCGTCGAGGCGGAACCTCGGCCCGCGGGACAGCAGCCGGTTGTCAGGATCCTTTTCCAGCTTCTCGGGCGTGGCCAGCGCCGCCTGCCGGTAGGCAGACGAAGTGACCAGCAGTCGGAACAACTTCTTCACGTCCCAGCCCGATTCGCGGAATTCGACGGCGAGCCAATCCAGCAGCTCCTGATTGACAGGCGGCTCGCCCTGCGAGCCGAAGTCTTCAGCGGTCTTCACCAGCCCGGTGCCGAAGATCTCCTGCCAGAAGCGGTTCACCGTGACGCGCGCGGTGAGCGGATTCTCCTCCGAAACCAGCCATTGGGCCAGTCCCAGGCGGTTGCGCGGCAAGGAAGAGGGCATCGGCGGCAGCACCGCGGGAGTGTTGGCTTCCAGGCGTTCGCGCGGGGCGTCGTACATGCCGCGGTAGAGCAGGTGCGCGAAGGGCTTCTGGTCCTGCCGCTCCTGCATGATATGCGTGATGGCGCCGCGGCGGCGGATGGCGCGCTTCTCCAGATCAAGGCGCGCCAGCTCTTCCTCCTCCGCAGAGAGCACGGGGCGGAAGATTCTCACCGAAGCGAACGCCCCTCCATCGGCGCGCCCGCGCGTGCCCACTCTCACCGGCACGGCAGCGCGGAACGTGGACTCGAAGCGCGCGCGGGCGTCGCGCGTGGTGACCGACTCGCGCCCGTTGATCCACAGCCGCACCCCGAGCGGCTCGCCCGTGCCGTCGTAGTGGAATTCCACGCGGTTCCACGTGCCCGGCGCCAGCTGATCGAGGTGCCCGGCGGTGACATCGAAAGTCTTGCCGTCTTCTGTGTAGAAGCGCACCTTCGGGATGCGCGCGCTGACGTAGAGCCCCCAGCCGCGGTTCCGCTTCTCGTCGAGCTTTTCGACCTGCTCGACAATGACGAACCCCTCCTCGCCGTGCGGGAACAGGAAGTGCGCGGAAACAGAGAATGGTTCCTTGTCGCCCAGCGCCGGAGCAGCGGGGACTTCGAGGGCGGTCCCTTGCAGATGCAGCGCCAGCGCCCCGTCCGGCGCGGCGCCCAACGCCATGCCCTTGCCGAATTCCAGCGTCGATTCGCCCTGCGGCGTGACGGCGCGGATCGCGCCCGGGAATTCCAGCCGCAGCAGATCGGCGTTCTGCTTCGGACGCGTTGGCGAAGAGGCAAGCAGCGCACGCAGCACTTTCTCACGCGCCGTGATCTGCTCCCAGCGAGCCCTGTCCTCGGGGCTCGGCACGACCGTGATGGGCGGCGGATCGTAGATGTTGCCGTCCATGGCGTGCTGCGTGGTGTTGCGGAAGAACGCTGTGAGGGCGTAGAAGTCGCGCTGGCTGATGGGATCGAACTTGTGGTCGTGGCAGGTGGCGCAGCCGACGGTGAGCCCGAGGAAGACGGCGCCGACGGTGTCGGCGCGGTCTTTGGCGTACATCGCCTCGACCTCTTCGATGATGACGCCCGCCTCATTGGTGGTGACGTTGCAGCGCTGGAAGCCGGTGGCGATCAGCTGATCGAGCGTCGGCTCCGGCAGCAAATCACCAGCGAGCTGCTCGATGACGAAGCGGTCGAAAGGCATGTTGTCGTTGAAGGCGCGGATCACCCAGTCGCGGTAGGGCCACATCTCGCGGTAGTTGTCGATGTGGAGGCCGTGGGTGTCGCCGTAGCGCGCCGCGTCCAGCCAGTAGCGCGCGCGGTGCTCGCCGTAGCGGGGCGAGGCGAGATACTTGTCGACCAGCTTGAGGTAGTCGCCTTCGGGATCCTTGGACTCGAGGAACGCGGCGACATCGGCGGGGTCCGGAGGAAGCCCGGTGAGGTCGTAGGCCAGGCGGCGGATCAGCTTGTGGCGCGGCGCTTCCGGAGCCGGTTCGAGGCCGAGGCTCTCCAGGCGAGCCAGAATGAAGCGGTCGATCGGGTTGCGCACCCAGCCCGTGCGGCGCACCTCGGGCAGCGGCGGGCGGACGGGCGCGCGGAATGCCCAGTGTTCCTTCCATTCGGCGCCGGATTCGATCCAGCGGCGGATCACCGCCACTTCCTCGGGCTTCAGGGTCTTGTGCGCCTGCGGAGGCGGCATGCGGCGCGCGGGATCTCGCGCCGTAATCCGCTGGTACAAGAGGCTCTTTTCGGGCTTTCCGGGCACGATCAGCGGGCCGGAGCGGCGCGTGGAGAACAGGCCTTCGCGGATGTCAAGACGAAGGCCCACCATGCGCGTGGTGCGGTCGTTGCCGTGGCAGTGAAAACAGTTGGCCGAGAGGATTGGACGAACTTCCTTCTGGAAGTCCGGCGCGGCGGCGGGCGCCGCCGCCGTAAGAGACACGATCAGTACGACAGCGGCGAGGCTTGCTTTCATGGTCCCAGGTTGCCCTTGATTCTATACGACAGCGGTCAGAAATGGAAGGGGGCTCAATCCGGGGCGAATTGCGCCGATAAGGGCGTCAGCGAAGAGCTCGCGCCGGACGGGCGCGGTTCCGCAGGAGGCGATATGCCGTTGGAAACGAAGCCGGGCGAGGCAACACCCTGGGCGCTGGAGAACCTGCCGCCCTTTTCACCGGTGGCGATGCGGCTGGTGGCGCTGCTGTCGGACGAGAACGTCCACGTGGATCAGGTGAGCCGGTTCATCGCCGCCGAGCCGGTGTTCGCGGCGCGGGTGCTGCAACTGGCCAACTCCCCGCTGTTCGCCCTGATGCGGCAGGTGACGTCGATTCCGCAAGCGGTGATCGTCATCGGGCTGGAGCGGGTGAAGGCCATCGCGCTGACGCGCGCCATCGGAGACTTCGTCGCTCCGGTGCTGCGGCGAAAAACGCTGGCGGCGTGCTGGCGCAACACATTGGCGGGCGCGGTGGTGGCGGAAGCTCTGGCGCCGCTCTTTCAGCTCGACGCCGGCACAGCCTACACTGCCGGGCTGCTGCGCGACATCGGACGTCTGGCGCTGCTCGTGAAGTATCCGGAAGCCTATTCCAACGCCATCGAGATCGCCCGCGAGGGGGCCGACCTCCGGGAGACCGAGCGCAACCTCTTCGACATCGATCACTGCGAGGCCGGGCAGTGGATCGTGGCCCGGCTGTTTCTCCCGGAGGAGATCTGCCATGCCGTCGTCCATCACCACGACTCGCAGATCCCCGAAGGCTGGGACATGGTCCACCTGGTCCGCACCGCGGACCGCATGGCGGATGCGCTCGGCTTCGGCATCCTCCCCGGCATCCCTCAACCCTCGCCCGCAGACGTGCTGGAGCAGGTTCCCGGCGCGCGCCGCAGGGCCGGCCTGGATCTCGACGCCCTTGCGGCAGAGGTCGGCCACCGGATCGCCGCCTTGGCCTGACCGGGATCGGACGGAACGGCGGGCAGTCCGCCTTTATTCTGGACTTTGGTATCCTTAAATACGAATGACTCCCTTCCGCACTTCCTTCCTCCCCGTTCTCCTGCTTCTGATCGCCGCCGCCCCTCTTTCGGCCCAGCATGAGCCTGCTGCCGGTGGAGAAATTCACCGGCATCATTTCGCCGTCCTCAGCGCCGGCAGCCACAACACCAAGAAAGACGGGGCGACCATCGGCGCGGACTATGAATACCGGTTCCACGAACGGCTCGGCGCCCTGGCCAGCTTCGAATATGTCGGGGGCGACTTCCGGGAAGACGTGTTCGCCTTCACTGCCGCGTGGCACCCCTGGAAGGGGCTGCGCCTGATCGCCGGACCGGGCTTTGATCGCGAATTGAAGCGCCACGAAGTGCCCGCTCACAGCGAGGCGCCGGAGCACCATCAGCGCTACCGGGGGCTCTTCCGCACCGGCGCCAGCTGGGAGTTCCATTACAAGGATCACTTCACCTTAGGCCCTGAAATCGCAGTCGACATTTTGAAGGGCGAGAAGGTGTTCGTGTATGGATTGAACTTCGGCTGGGGCTTCGGGCGGCGTTAGCAACACCCGGCAGGGGCCGTTTCTGCCCCCGCAGAAGCGGCTGCCAGCTTCCGAGACGCACTGCGGGGGCGGGATGCGTGAACGCACGGCACCGCCGCGCCCCCAGGAGCTGGCGGCGCCGCAGCGCTACCGCACCAGCGCGTCAGCCGCATTGGCCGCCAAGATCCAATGGCTGGCAGCCGTGATCACGTACTCGTGCGTGAACCAGAGGAACCCGAAGTCCTCCATGCACTCCGGGAAGTCCGGGGCGATGATCACATAGCCCGGGATCACGCCGCCCGGAATGTAGGAATGATCGGCGCGGTTGTTGCCGTAAGCGATGAGGTGCGACCGCGTGCCCACGCCGGAGACGTAGGAGCGGCTCGACACCGGGTGCGTGCCGAGGATGAAGTTGGCCGCCCGCAGCGTGTAGTCCTTGCTGACGATCTCCGGAAACGCCTTGTGCAGGAAGTACATTCGAATGCCGAGATCCATGACGCCTGCCGAGCCGCCCCAGCCGCCGCGGGTGGGCGGAACCCCGAATGGCATCGTGGACAGCTCCTTGTCAAGCTGCGCCACGTAATTTCTCAGAGCGGATTCGAATTGCTTCCGGAATTCCGCATCCATGTAAGGCAGCACGCGGACTGCCGCCCAGCCGCCGAAGCCGAACCGCTGCAACATGGAAGGCAGCATCTCCCGCACACGCGTCTTGTACGGCTCGCCGCCGTTGGTGGCCAGAAGCAGCTGAATGGCGGCGTTCCATTCCTCTCCGGCGGCAGCGCCCGGAGGGCCGCCGCGGCTCGGGCTGGGATTGGCGCGCTCCTCGTTCCAGATGCGGACCGCCGTCTCGAGGCACTCCTTCGCCAGCGCGTCGTCATAGCCCTTCAGGGCCATCGCCGCCGCCGCCAAAGTGGCCACGGAGCCGTATTGCATGGCGGCGGACTTCGTTGTGAAAGCCCAGCGGTCATCGGGGCGTCCCGAGTATTCGCCCTTCACCTCGTTCGGCCCGAGCTTGTCGGAATAGATCCGGTTGTCCGTCTTCGAGGCGCCATCGCCGAGATGCGTGTACTGCCTCAGGGTAGGCTCGTTGATCACCGGGAACGTGTGGCCCACCGCGCGGATCTGCGCCAGCACTTGCAGGACGCCGTGCCTGATCTGCTGCAGGACATCCGGCACGCCGTCGGGGCGGTGCATCTCCACCGCGCGCGCTTCCCAGTCCACGGTCAGCTGGTCGTAGTCCAGCTGGAACTCGCGCCGCGCCAGCGCGAGGTCCTGGATCACCATGAACTGGCTCCGGGTCTGGATGTCGAAATCGCCCGCATCATACCAGCCGCCGACATTCAGCCCGGGGATGTGTTCGCCGGGCTTGTAGGGCGAATCCAGTTCCGGGCCCATGGACCAGCCATCGAAGTGCTGCCGGTTGGGCGGGGCCTGACGCGCGTCATCCAGATGAGAAACGCCGTGCCAGAGCCGGTAGCCCTCGCGCACGGAGACGTGGTCCATGGCAGTGGCCAGGTAGCCCGAGAGCGTCAGCTGCCAGGTGTTGCTGAAGACGTCGCGGGCGATGCGGAACACGCCAGTCCGCTCCCCGCCGTACTCGATCGAGTAGATGCCCGGCTCTTTCACGGCCGAGAAATCGAATTTCCTGTAAACGTACCGCAGCCAGGGCTGCGGCTCGGAGACCGGCCCTTCAAAGACCGGCTTGTATTCGCCGTTTTCCATCAGGCGCAGCACCCTGGCCGTCGCGGGCGCCTGGTAGCGGGGATCCAGCTCGATGACAGCCACCTTCGAGGTCTCGGGATGGTAGCCGACCTGGTTGTAGGCCACCATGGGAGAACGCACCCAGCCGGGGATCACGTCCGGGCGGATGTGCCACACCACCACTTCCCCGGTCTTGCCGGACGGGATCAGCGTGCGCAGCACGAACCATCCGTTCTGCGCCATGACGCGGCCGTCATAGAGCGAGAGCGGCCCTGTTTCCGAAATGACTTTCACCCGGTAGCGCGGCTCGTCAACGCCCAGCGTGATGCTGTTGCCTGTCGCGAAGGGCAGCGGCTGGCGGTAGCCTTTCTCGCGGTCCCATTCTTCCTGGTAGGGCAGCCTCTTCGGTTCGCCGGGCGGCGGAGGAACGCTGACAGCCGGATCCCGCGGGCTCACCGGGAAAAGGCCCGCCGCTCCCGAGTCCGTCATGTATGTCTTGCCGGCGTAGATCGCTGGAAGAAACTCCAGATTGAAGCCCGCGCGCCCGGCGAGTCTTTCCGGCAGCGGCTTGTCGAGGATCACCGCCACGCGCACGCCGCCGGGCTCAGCGGAGACTTCCAGCCGGTAGAAGAAATCGTATTCTGGATAGCCCGCGTCGGCGGTAAGGCGCCGGTTCTGCTTGTCGGCCTGGCGCCCCTTGAGTTGCGGGATCGGGTCCCACTGCTCGGGCGTGGGCAGGAGCCGCACGTCGCCGTTGGTGGCGATGCGCCGCCCGTGCAGGATCATTTCCATCGCTGTGTTCTTCTGGTCGAAGAACATGCGGTTGAAGGTGCTGTGATACAGGATGACGCTGAAGCCCTGCGCGTCGAGATAGCCGCTGTCGGTGACCTGCAGCGAGACGTCGGCGGCGGACAGAGGCGCGAGGAACAATAGGGCGGAGAGAATCCGAGCGCAAAGTCTGACGGGCATGGAGGCATCATATTCCATTGAACGCGCTTACACAAGCGCGGGGACGGGATCCTGACGCGAAGGCAGGCGCCAGACTGCAGCGGCTGGTCGTGCCGGAGCGGTGGGAAGTGAGGCAGGATGGCAGTGCCGGCCCAGGCGCACCCGCTGCCCGAGTGCAGCTACAATGGCGCCATGATCGCCTCTCTTTGGTTGGGACTGTGGCTGCTGGCGCAACCGTCCGCAGGGCTGTGGGACGGCGTGCTGGAGGTCGACGGCAGGAAGGTCGATTTCCGCATGGAGTTGCATCTGGCCGGCGATCGGACGCGCGGGGCGTTCCTCGATGGCGAGCGGCGCATTTGGTCGACTTCCGGGAGCTTCGCCGAAGGCAAGCTGCGGCTCGTCTGGGATTACTTCGACTCCCGGCTGGAAGCTGCGTGGGACGGGCAGGCGCTGCGCGGCAACTACGAGCGGCGAACGCGGACAGGAGTGGTGAGAAGAGAGTTCACGGCGCAACCATTCCAGCCAAAGCCGCAGAATGCGGACGCCTCGGCGGCGCAGATCGCCGGCGCGTGGCGCATTCAGACGGACGCCGCCCGCGGGGTTCGGGTGATGAATGGTTATTTCGCGCAATCCGGCGCTTCGGTCACCGGCACCATCCAGAGGCTCGATGGAGATTTCGGAACCCTGGAGGGGCGCATGGAAGGCAGGCGGCTGCGCCTGTCGCACTTCGACGGCGTGCGCGCGACGTTGATCGAGGCAGAACTGCAGGAAGACGGCACCCTGCGCGGCGTGATCGACGGAAAGACCGCGTTCACAGCAGCGCGAGTGGAAAAGGCAGCCGAACTCGGATTGCCCGATCCGCCCGATCCCTCGCGCTATGTTTCGGTGAAAAATCCGCTGGAAGCCGTGCGCTTTCATGCGGTGGATCTGGACGGGAAGCCTGTCTCCTCCACGGATGCCCGCTTCCGCGGCAAGCCCATGATCCTGACTATCATGGGTTCCTGGTGCCCGAACTGCCACGATGAAGCGGAGCTGCTGGCGGAGCTCGACCGGCGGTACCGGGACAAGGGCCTCGTGGTGGTGGCGCTGGGCTTCGAATACACGGGCGAGTCCGAACGGGACCGGAACCAGCTGCGCGCCTTCGCCAGAAGGCACAAGACGGAATACACGATCCTTTACGCCGGAACCACCGAGGAAGGCCAAGTGCAAAAAGTACTTCCGCAACTGGCAAATTTCGGGGGATTCCCGACGACCATTTTTCTGGACAGAGATCACCGTGTGCGCTCGGTCCACGCCGGATTCGCAGGACCTGCAAACAAGGAAGAACATGCGCGGCTCCGGGAGGAATACGACCGGCTGGCGCGCGAACTGACCGGCGCGAAATAGGCGGAGCCCCGGGTCCCGCTCCGGCGCCGGGCAGTGAGAGAAAGCGGCCGTATGCGCGGCCCCGAGGAAGACGTAGGATATTGCCGAGGAGCGTGGTCATGGCTGTCTTTCGATTCACCGTCAACGGGGAGGCCCGGGAGGTCGACACATCCCCGGACCGTCCTCTGCTGGAAGTGCTGCGGGAGGACTTGCAGCTGACAGGGCCGAAGTTCGGCTGCGGCGAGGGGCAGTGCCGCGCCTGCACCGTTCTGCTCGACGGGGCGCCTGCGCTGAGCTGCATCACGCCGGTGCGCTCGGCGGCGGGCAAGCGGATCACGACGATCGAGGGTCTCGCCCAAGGGGGCAAGCTGCATCCGGTGCAGCAGGCATTCGTCGAGGAAGGCGCGATGCAGTGCGGCTACTGCACGCCGGGCATGATTCTGCGGACGGTGGCGCTGCTCGAACGCACACCCGCGCCCACGCGGGCGCAAATCCTTGAGGCGCTGAACGGGAGCCTCTGCCGTTGCAACGGCTATCCGCGGATCGTCGCCGCCGTCGAATTTGCCGCGCGGCTCCGGCGCAGCGCGGTTCAGGCGCAGGAGGGCAGCCATGCCGCGGAATGAAGGCTTCGAGCCAGACCGCTTCGAGCTGTTCGAACCGCCGCTGTACCGCTTCGAGATCACGCGGCGGCACTGGCTGGAATCGCTCGGCGCCGGCTGGCTGCTCACCTGCTTTGCGCAGGACGCCTCCGGGCAGGGGCGCGGCGAAAGCGTGGAGGCGCGCATTCATCTCGGCGACGACGGCATTTTCACCGTGCTCAGCGGCAAGGTGGAGGAGGGGCAGGGACCGCGCACCGAACTCGCCATGGCTGCCGCCGAGGAGCTCGGCGTCCCGCTCGAACGCGTGCGCGTGATCCTGTGCGACACCGCACGCACGCCTGATGACGGCATCACCGCCGGCAGCCGCACCACTCCGCAAACCGTGCCCGCCGTCCGGCGCGCCGCTGCTGCCGCGCGCGGCTGGCTCACCGCTGAGAAGAGGCTGATCGAAAACCCCCGCCTCACCGAACCCGGGCAGTGGAAGATTCTCGGCCGCGGCCATTGGCGCATCGATGCGCGAGAGATCGTCACTGGCGCGCACCGCTTCCCGTCTGACATCGTCCGCGACGGCATGCTCTACGGCTGCGTTTTGCGCCCGCCGGCGTATGGCGCGCGCCTGGATGCCGTGGACGTGGAGGCCGCGAAAATGGCCGGCGCAGCGGCGGCCGTGCGCGACGGCGACTTCGCCGGCTGCGCCGCGGCCAACTCCTACGCCGCCCGCAAAGCGCTGGAAGCCATGGCCGCCACTGCGAAGTGGTCCGGCGGCCAAAATCATAACAGCGCCAATTTGTTCGTTCACCTCCGCGCCACGGCGCAAGAGAAAGTAGCGCCCCTGCCCGGGCGCACCCACCACGCGGAATACCGCACCGCCTACATTCAGCACGCGCCCATGGAGCCGCGCGCCGCCGTTGCCGAATGGCAGGACGGCAAGCTCACCGTGTGGACAGGAACGAGCAACCCCTTCAGCGTGCGCAACGACCTGGCGCGCGCCTTCGGGCTCCGCCCGGAGGACGTTCGCGTCATTGTCCCCGACTTCGGCGGCGGCTTCGGAGGCAAGCACACCGGCGAGGCGGCGCTGGAAGCAGCGCGGCTCGCCAAAGCCGCCGGCCGTCCCGTGAAAGTCCGCTGGACGCGCGAGGAGGAGTTCCGCTGGGCCTACTTCCGCCCCGCCGCCCTGATCGACGTGGAGGCGGTTCTCGAAAACGGAAAGATCCGCGCCTGGCAGTTCACCAATTACAACTCCGGCGCGGCAGGGCTGCAGACTCCTTACGCGATCCCCGACAAGCGCGAGAAATACGTCCCCGCCGATCCGCCCCTGCGGCAGGGCTCCTACCGCACGCTCGCCGCCACGGCGAACAATTTCGCCCGCGAGGCGTTCATGGACGAGCTGGCAGCCGCCGCCGGGGCCGATCCGCTCGACTTCCGCCTCGCGCATCTCGAAATCGACCGCATCCGCGCCGTGCTGACTGCCGCAGCCGGGAAATTCGGCTGGAAGCAGCGGCGCGCCACGCGCCGTCCGCCCAACCGCGGCATCGGGCTCGCCTGCGGGACGGAGAAGAACTCCGTGGTCGCCGCCTGCGTGGAGGTGGAGGTCGATCCAAAAGCGCGTACCGTGCGTTTGGTGGAGATCGTGGAAGCCTTCGAGTGCGGGGCGCTTCTGAATCCCTGGAACACGCGCTCGCAGGTGGAGGGCTGCATTCTGATGGGCCTCGGAGCCGTGCTCCGGGAAGAGATTCAGTTCGAAAATGGCCGTGTCACAAACGCGCGTTTCTCCCAATACCGCGTCCCGCGTTTCCGCGATTTGCCGGAGAAAATGGAGGTGATTTTGCTCGACCGGAAGGACCTGCCCAGCGCCGGCGCGGGCGAAACGCCCATCATCGCGCTCGCACCGGCCATGGCAGGCGCCGTGTTCGACGCCACCGGCTCGCGCCCGCGCTCGCTTCCCTTCCGGTGGTGAAGGGCGCCGCCGGCGGCACGCAACCTGAGCGTGCGGGAAAATTCTCCCGTGGCGGCTGCTCAGGTGCTGGAGGCAGCCGCCGCAGCCGCATCGGCTCCGGGCGCGGCGGTCAACGCAGCGAGGATCTCCAGCGCCGCCTCCTTGGCGCGCGCGCCCGTCTCCCCTGCCGGACCCGTGCAGGCGGGGCAGCCGTGCTCGCAGCCGCACCGCCCGATCAGATCTTTCGCCCCGGCCAGCAGCCGGTCCACCATTTCAAACAGCGGCGCGCTCTGCCCGATGCCGCCCGGGTAGTTGTCATAGAGATGCAGGTTGGGCTCGAAGCACGCCACCGGCGGGGCGATCTCTTCGGTGATGGAAACACCCAGATCCCTTGGATCGCACATCAGCAGCAGCGCCGCCACCGTGCGCAGCGCGTGACTCAGACCGGTGAGCCCGTTCAGCCGCTCCGCCGGCGTCAGGTGGGAAAACGGCTGCCAGAATGCCGCCGGGAAATGCAGCCAGAAGCTTGTCGTGTGCATCTCCTGCTCGGGCAGCGACAGCGTCCCCGCGCCCACGTTCTCGTTCGTGTAGAACTTGATCTTCTTGAATCCGACAATTTGGCGGTTGACGCGCACCTCTCCGTGAAGCGCCTCGGCAGCCTGCACGGGGCGCCGGGCGAACTCCTCGAGCACCTTCACCTGCGTGTAGTCGATGGCATCGGTGTAGTAGTCGCACTCCACCTGCCGCACATAGGCTTTGCGTCCGCCGTAGTCCATCCGCTCCACCTGATACTGGCGCGCCTCATGCAGGTAGATTGCCTTCTCGTGCAGCTCGGTCAGCGCCGCCGGGAATGCCACCTCGCCGATCACGCGCTCCTCTCCCGTGATGTCGATCACCACGAAGTTGTCACTGGTCACTGAACGCAGGCTGATGGCGTCCGCCGGGTAGGAGTCCGCCACCCAGTGCCAGGCGCCTGCCGAATGATGGACCACGCCCAGCTCCGCCAGATACTGGCACAGCTCGTCCGTCTCATGCGGACCGAACTTCTCGCCATCCTTCACCGGCAGCTCAAAGGCGGCGCACTTCAGGTGGCTGATCAGGATCTCCAGGTTGTCCGGGTTCACGTGCGCGTGCTCCGGCGGCGTCTCGAAGAAAAACTCCGGGTGTTCCACCACGTACTGGTCCAGCGGCGCGCTGGAAGCCACCAGCAACGCCAGCGACGTGCCCAGCCGGCGCCCGGCGCGCCCGGCGCGTTGCCATGTGCTGGCAATGTTGCCCGGATACCCTGCCAGCACCACCACGTCCAGCCCGCCGATATCGACTCCCAGCTCCAGCGCGTTGGTCGCCACCACGCAGCGGATCTCGCCCTCCCGCAGCCCGCGCTCGATCTCGCGCCGCTCCCGCGGCAGGTATCCGCCCCGGTAGCCGCGCACCGAATCCGGATCCGCCGGCGGGCGCGCGCAGGAGTCCTTCAGGTACTTGACCAGCACCTCCATCGCCAGCCGGTTGTTGGCGAACACGAGCGTCTGCTGTCCGCGCCCTACCAGCTCCGCCGCCAGCCGGCGCGTCTCGTTCAGGTAGCTGCGGCGGATGCCGAGCTGCCGGTTCACCACCGGCGGATTATAGAAGACGAAGTACTTCTCGCCGCTCGGTGCGCCGTTGCGGTCGATCAGCACGAACTCCTCGCCGGTGAGCGCCGCAGCCAGCTCCGCCGGGTTGGCGATCGTCGCCGAGCAGCAGATGAACTGCGGTTTGGAGCCGTAGAAGGCGCAGATCCGCTTCAGCCGCCGAATCACATTGGCCAAGTGGCTGCCGAAGACGCCACGATACGTATGCAGCTCGTCGATCACCACATAGCGCAGGTTCTCGAAGAGCTTGCTCCACTTGGTGTGGTGCGGCAGGATGCCCGCGTGGAGCATGTCGGGGTTGGTCAGCACGACGTTGGCGCGTTCGCGGATCTGCTTCCGCGCATCCTGCGGCGTGTCGCCGTCGTAGGTGAAGGCGCGGATGCCCGAACCCATCGCCTCGACGATCGAATGAAACTCGTGCAGCTGATCCTCAGCCAGCGCTTTGGTCGGGAACAGATAGACCGCCCGCGCCTCCGGATCCCCCGCCAGCCGGTCCAGAACCGCGAGGTTGTAGCACAGCGTCTTGCCGCTCGCCGTCGGCGTGACGACGGCGATATTCGCGCCTCGCTTCAGCGCCCGGTAGGACTCCGCCTGATGCGCGTATAGCTGCCGGATGCCGCGTTCCTCCAGAACCTTGCGAATCGCGGCGGGAACTTCCTCCGGGATGTCCTCGAACAGCCCGGGCCTTGCCGGCTGATGCCGGATGGCGCGGATGGGCGAGTTCGGCTCTTCCATCCACGCGGAAAGCCGTGCAATCGCCGCATCCAGGTCCGCCCGCCGGGACAGGCCTAGCTTCTCCTCACGCCGGGGATCGGGAAAATCAAGACTGAGGTTCATGGCCGCCGGTTCGCCTTTTCTTTGCCAACTTAACGCATCCTGGGGAATGCGTCAAGCCGGCCCCCGGCGCGGGCTACTCGCCTGCGGATGCAGCCTTCGTGAGCACCCTCTCGAAGTCGTACCGTTGCAGCGAAGCAGCCGTGGACAGCCTGGCCCGGTCCCGCCGGAGCACTGTCCCTTTGCAGTGCAACCGCACCTGCACCCCATCCTCGATGCTGGGCAGGAACACCACGAATTCGATCAGCTGCCCCTTCTCGAGTGCGCCTTGGGGATCTTCCAGCAGGATTCCCTTGCAGCTGATGTTCCTGCTCTGAAGCGGCAAGCTCACGTACCGGTCCCCGATCCGGATGATTTCGACAGGTAAGCGCAGTTCGTACCGCCGGTGCCGTCTTTTCTCTGCCACGGGCTTGTCCATCAACCATCTAAGTATGATTCCCCGGAGTGGTCAATGGCAGGCGGGAAGAAATCCACAAGAGATTTCAGATCGATGTACTAGGCCAAAATCCGAGGGGTTCATAACCAAAGCTAGTCTCACCGAAGTCAATGCCGCAGCGCCTTGCCGGAATGGCGGTTGCGGCGTCTTGCCGGTGGTTTGCGACCGGCCACGGACCTGCTCCGTTTCGCTGCCGCCCCGCGCGCGAAATACCCTGCGGTGGGGGGGACCGCGGATCAGCATCTGCTCATCCGGGCGAATCCGCAAGGGCGGTGAGACGGGCTAGAAATCCCTCCCTGACACTTGCCCTCTCTGTCTTTCCCGAGGGAGGCTGCTTCGTTCCGTGCGAGCTGCCAGGATCCCGGCCTCCCGGCAGCGGCGGACAAACTGCCTCGTCTCCCACACTCTCGCTTTGCCCGTTCGCAATCCGCGCGGCAGTCAGCGTCCGGCTTCCACCACGGGCACGCCCGGCGGCGGCTGGAAGCGGAAGAGCGATTCCGGGATCGCCAGGTTCAACTGTTCCCCGTCGAAGCGGAACTCCATGGCTGTGGCATCGATCTGATGGATCACCAGCCTCCGGATCTCGAACCCGTCTCCGAGCCAGAAGTCGACCCGCGTGAATGGCAACCGGTCATTGCGCGGCCACGCCGACAGCCGGATCTCCTCTCCCTCCTGTTGCGCCTCGAACGTGGAAAACGTCCTCCGCAGATCCAGCCTGCCGAGCAGAAACGCCAACGGGGCGCGGAAATCCTCGGCCTCTTTCAGCCGCGCCCGCTCCACCTGCTGAGCCTCCGGCGACCACAGCCACACCCATTTGCCGTCGCAGACGAACAGCTTGCCCGCCGGCCGCTCATACTCCCAACGCATGCGCCCCGGCTTGCGCAGCACCAGGATGCCGGACTCGATTCGCCGCGGGCGCCCCGCCACCAGGTGGCGCTGCTCGAACGCCGCCCGGAGCGTCGCAGCGCGGTTGTAGCGCTGCTCGAGCGCGCGCACGACAGCAGCAACGTCCGGCGCCGCCGGAGACACCAGTGCCATCGAGATCGCCAGCAAGCAGACCCGGAGGATCATTCCTGCTCCTGGGCCACGAGCCCCGCCCCGGGCGCTTCCGTCCACCGGTCGCCCCACGAGACTTTCCGCGCCTGCCGCCAAAGCGGATCGCGCCGCGTCACCTTGCGCTCCCGGACGCCCTCCCTCGTGCACAGCTCCAGCCGGATCAGCCCCTGACGCACCTCCGGGTGCCGCAGCACGCGCGCCTGCGCCGGTTCCGGCTCCTCGCGCACCACCGCAAGGTAGCAGAACTTCTCGTCCTCGAATCCAAGCGATCCGCCCTTCAACTGCCGGTGCAGGCGCGAGCGTTCCACCCGCACGGCGAAGTGGCACCAGTCCTTGCCCTCCAGCGGGCAGGGGCCGCCGTGCGGGCACGGCGCCAGGATTCGCGCACCGAGCTCCAGCAGCTTCCGGCGCGCCTCCAGCAGATGCGCGAAGCCCTGCGGCGTGCCCGGCTCCACCACCAGAAGCGCTCTTCGCGCCAGGCGCCACGCCTCATCGATCACCCGCCCTCGCACGACCGGCGGCAGCTCGTTCACCACGTAGACCAGGCTCACCACGTCGTGAGCCTCCAGATCCGGGAGCCGCTCCAGGCTCGCGCAGATCCTCCGCGCCGGGCGCAGATCCTCCCAATGCGGGTTTGCGTCGACCAGCGTCACGGGACACGGCGCCACCCACGCCGCCGCCCCCGGTCCGGCCCCGAGATCCAGCCACGAATCGGGCGCAAACGGCAACTCCGCCGCCGCCCGCGTCAGAGCCGCATAGGTGGCCGGAAGGCGGGTCACCAGATAGGCGCCCCGGCTCACGGGCGAATCGAGCAACGGAGGAAGCCCGCGCCGGTAAGCCTCGGAAAGGCGTGCAGCCGCCTGCGCCAGCTCCGCCGTGGAGAACGCGGCTACTTGCTCGAGGATCGCTTCCTGCAAAGCTTCCGGCAATCTCGCGGTTTGCATCGGGGTGCGTCAGGACGGGTCGATGATTCGCACGAAAGCGATTCCGGCTCGCGATGCGCCCGAAGCCGTCAAGACTTCTCGCACAGGAAGCGGAAAGGGAAGCAACGGGGGTTGGAGGCGCGGGTGGGAATCGAACCCACGAATAAAGGTTTTGCAGACCTCTGCCTTACCACTTGGCTACCGCGCCATCCGTTGGCTGGTTCCATACCCAATATAGCGCAGCCCGCTGCCGGGACGCGTTCCGCCCTCACTTTCCCACCAGCAGCATCCGCAGCGAGACCACCAGCAGGAACACCGCGTAGATGCGGCGGGCGACCTCCGGCGAGAGCCCCAGCGTGATCCGCGCCCCGAAATAGAACCCCACGAACAACCCGGCTGCCACCACCGCCGCGTACAGCAGATTGACGTGCCCGTTGCGATAATACTCGATCGCCCCTAGCAGCCCCACGGGCGGTATCAGCGCCGCCAGCGAAGTCCCGACAGCGTCGAAATGGGGCATCTTGAGCAGCAGGATCAGCGCCGGCACGATCACCAGGCCGCCGCCGATGCCGAACATTCCTCCCAACACGCCGGCCACAAGGCCAATCCCGAGAAGCGGAAGATAGTTGGACATGGTTCAGGGCCAGTTTACTGAAACCCGGTTGCTGCACGCCAACGCGGTTGGTGGCGCCCGGATGATTCTTTGGCCCCGTGGGGTTCCACACGGGCCGCCCGCCGGATCCAGAGATCGCGCGGCCGCACTTGGGAAACCGGCCAGGGTTTTGCTATATTGAAGGGAGTACGGCGCTATCGTCTAAGGGTTAGGACGGAGCCCTCTCAAGGCTCAAATACGGGTTCGAATCCCGTTAGCGCTACCATCCGTTGGCTCTTCCCCTCCCCCCTCTCAACAGCTGTGGCGTGGATCCCTTTCCGCCGCAAGCGAAAATCCCACGGATTCCGGATGGCAATGTCCACGCGAAAGCGTACTCTGGGGGAGTGAGGGCTTCCCTCCCGCTGGCCCTGTTTACAGTCTTGGCCGGAGCGTGGCTGATTCTGGTCTCAAAGCCGCCCGCAAAGCCAGCCATGCCGGCGGAGACTGTCCGTGCGGCTGCCGCCCCGATCCTGGAACAGATGCCGCCCGGCGATGACAGGGAGGCTGTTCTGGAGCGGGCGAAGTCGCTCAGCCCGGAGCAGATCTCCCGGCTCGAGGCGGATCTCAGAACCGCGGCTGAAGACATCGAAAAACGCGCGATTCTTATGGCGGCGGTGTGGCACTCCCGCACTCCCCAAGCCGCCGCCCGGCGCGCGGATCACGTGCTTTGGCTCCTCGAGAACGCACCAGATTCGGAGTTCCTCGACTGGCCCCCGGCGCGGTTCGGGCCCGGAGATCTGGATCCGGGCCGCTACAACAGCCTCCTCCGCGCCTGGCGCGACGCGATCTCCCGCCATCCGGACGACCCGCGAATCGCGTACTACGCCGCCCGGTGGGTGCAGGCGCTCGACACGCGCCTCTATGTGGAGTTCCTGCAATCCTCCCTCGAGGCGCAGCCCGACTTCGGCCCGTCGCTCGCCGCGCTTGGGTCATGGTGCGCGGATCACATTGCCGAAGGCACGGAATATGCGTCCACAGCCCGCCTTCTCCTCGAGCAGAGCTTGAACCCGGAACTCCAGATCCGTGCGGCGAGGCGGTTCTACGAGCTTTTCCGCAACACGGAACTCCAGGGCAAACCCGACTCGCGGCTGAAAGAAGCCGCCATGGAGTGCCTGCGCCGGGCCCGCATCGTCGCCCCATACCTGGACGAAAAGCTCGCCTACACTTCCCTCCTCCCGGAGTTCGATTCAAACCGCCCGCGGAGAGGTTTCTCTTTTCATCCCTTCCAGCTGACTCTCAATGCCGGATGGAAGCAGATGCAGAGGCTTCCCGTGGAGGCATTCCCGCAGCTGCCGCCCGCGGTCGCAGGGGTGCTTCGCAGGATGGGCTGCAGCATTCCGCAGTCCTTCAACCGAACCCCGGAATCCGCTCCGCAAAACGTGATCCGCGGCGAATTCTACCAACCCGGACAAGAGAGCTGGGCGGCGCTGTGTTCCGTCCAGGGCACCGTGCGGTTGCTCGTCTTCGAGGACGCCAATGACGAGTCGCCGGAGACGCTGCACGGGAGTCTGGAAATCCAGCGCATGCAGGGCACCGGGGAGGGGCGTGCGGGCTTCGACTGGCTGATCACCGCATCCGGCGCCGCGGCAATCCGCCGCTATCATGAGGTCTACGGAGGCCCTGCCCTGCCCCAATTGGACCACGACGGAATCGAGTCCCACATTCTGGGCAAAGCGTCCGTGATCCTCTTCCGCCATCAGGGCCAGTGGCTCGGCCTGCAGGGCGCCGATTGAGGCACGCCTTCGCCGCCTTCTTCTATCCGCCACCCGCTCTTCTTCACAAAGGAAACCTGGTTCCCAATCCACAACCGGCCGAATCCCGGCGGCGAGACGATCAGGCAAGGATTTGAGGGGATCCAGCAACCGGCACGGAATGCGCCGGTCTTATGATGGACTGGAGGAATTCCTGCTGCCCGGCCCCCGGGCGGCATTCCAGGAGTTGAGTGTGGGCGGTCAAGGAAGAAAATCAGGACGGGTGGAAATGAGAATTTCATGGCTCGAACGATGTTGTTACTCCTGATTGCGGCCTGCGTCCCTGCCCTTCCGAACGGCGGAGCTGCCCCTCAGGCGGCGGCTGCCGCCACAACGGCCGAGGCCAGGCAGGAGATTGAGCAGCTCTCCCGTGAAAAGTGGCGGTGGATGGCCGAGCGGGATATGGAAAAGCTGGAAAGGCTCTTTCACGAGGAAGCCGTGTTCGTCCACATGGGCGGCACGATGACGAGGGCGCAGGAGCTGGGAGTGATCCGGAGCGGATCCATCCAGTACAAGCACGCCGACATCCAGGAGACCTCGGTGCGGTTCGCCGGTCAGACCGCAGTGGTTCTGAACAGAATCCGGCTGCTCGCCGTGGTGGGCGGCAACGAGGTCACCAACCCGTTCATGGTCACCGAGGTCTACGTCCGGGAGGGCGGCTCGTGGAAGCTTGCGGTTCTGGCCTTCACGCGGCTCCTGGGCCAGTGACCGGCGGTCTGATCCGGAGGGAGGAGAAATGCCGGGACGCAAGCCCTGGATGCAGAGTCTCGCCTTCGTGCCGGTCCTCGCAGCGCTGGCGAACCCGCAAGCAGACGGCAATGGACGACAAGCCATGAAGGAACCGCCCGTGCCCCGCTTGCACCCGCACAGCACGGTCGGCGACATCCTCCGCCATCCTTCGTTTGCGGGCTTCGGCCATCTGATCCTGCCCTGGGACGGCCGGACCTACGACGAAAAGCTGCCCCTGAAACAGATCGGCACGCTGCTGCCCTTCCACACGCACGTCGACGCGCAGACCGTCGCTTCGGCGCTGAACAACCTGATCGAAGACGCGGCCAGGGGCCAGAAGGTGTTCTACCGCTTTTACACGGATCAGCAGACGGCAGCCGATCCGTCCAAGGCCAACGCCGGCCTGTTCTTCTACCGGGGGAAGCGAGGAGCGCCGTTCGCAGTCATCAGCCCGGGAGGCGGATTCCAGTATGTCGGCTCCTTGCACGAGGGATTTCCATTCGCGCAAGAGATTCGCGCCCGCGGCTATCACGCATTTGTCCTCAAGTACAGGGCCGGGCTCGGAGAAAGGACGGCGACCGAGGATCTGGCGGCCGCGCTTTCCTGGATCTTCCGGCATGCCAGCGAGCTTGGCCTGGACACGCGCGGATATTTGCTCTGGGGCTGTTCGGCGGGCGCCAGAATGGCCGCGTCCATCGGCTCCCACGGCCCCGGGAAGTTTGGCGGAGACGACCTGCCCAAGCCGGCCGCGGTCGTCATGACCTACACCGCCCATTCGGATTTCTCTGACCGGGAACCGCCGACGTTCGTGGTCGTGGGCGCAGACGACAACATCTCGCCGCCAGCATCCATGGAGAAGCGCGTGGAGGCCTTGCGCAAACTCGGAACCCCGGTGGAGTACCGGAAGTATCCGGGCCTCGGCCACGGGTTCGGACCCGGCACAGGAACAGTGGCGGAAGGATGGGGCGCTGATGCCATCCGGTTCTGGGAGAAGCACAGGGGCCGCCCCGGGGACGGGAGGCAAAAATGAAGCCAGCTGCAACTGCCTGTCTGTTTGTCGCGCTGATTCAGGCCGCAGACGGCCAAACTGCGCAAGGCGGAGGAGAGATCCTGGTATTTCGAACCGGCGCGCAGGCTGCTGCGGCCGCGCCCGCACAGCGCTTCACGGGAACGGTCCACATCGACTCCTTCTTTCAGGCCCCTGCCCCGGCGCGCACGACGTTCGCCCGAGTCGCTTTTCAGCCGGGCGCCAGGACAGCCTGGCACGCTCACGCACTGGGACAGACGCTCGTGGTGACCGCCGGGCGCGGGCTGGTCCAGGCGTGGGGCGCGGCGGCAGTGGAGATTCGGGCCGGTGATCTCGTTTGGATTCCGCCAGGCGTCAAGCACTGGCATGGTGCGGCCCGGGACAGCGCCATGACGCATGCCGCTGTCCAGGAGCGTTCCGAAGACGGAGGCGTCGAGTGGATGGAGCCGGTCAGCGACGCTCAATATGAACAAGCGCATCAAACGGCGCCAGCCGCCCCGGCGGCTGCTTCCCGGCAGCGCCCTTCGCAGGCGGCGTTCGGAGAGTTCGCTCCAAAGCTCGCCGAGCTGACCGACAGCGTGCTCTACGGCGACGTCTGGGCTCGTCCGCAGTTGTCGAGGCGCGACCGCAGCCTTGCCACCGTCGCCGCATTGATCGCCATGAACCGTCCCGATCAGCTCCGTTCGCACCTGCGCATCGCCTTGCAGAACGGGCTGACGAGAGAGGAACTCATCGAGGCCATCACCCACCTCGCCTTCTATGCGGGCTGGCCTTCCGCAGTAACCGCCATTGGTGTGGCGCGCGAGGTCCTCGGAGAGAAGTGAGGCTCCGCGCCCGGGCACACGCCAAGCGCGCCGGCGAGCCCGGAGCGCCCGCGGGCCCCCTTCCGGTCCACTTCTGCAGTTCGAAATCCGGCCGGCGTCCTACTTGATCTTATAAACCGTGTCGGAGATCTTCTCGCGGTGCTGGTCGTGGCAAGTACGGCAGCCCGCGCCGATCGCGCGTCCGGCTGAGGCATCGCCTGCGGCGAGCTTTGCCGCCGCCGCCTGAATGTCGCGGGTCGCCTTCACGGCGATCTCCGAATTCCGCTTCGCCCAGAACGCCTCCACTTCCTTGTAGATCGCCTGCAGGCGCCGGGCGCTGGCAGCCACATCCTGGCCGTTGCGGATCTTGTCCTGGAGCTGCCCGCTTTCCTTCATCCACTGCACATGCTGCGGCGGCGGATCCTCCGAGGCGGGCAAAACAGCGGGCGCCGCAAGAGCGAGCGCGAACAATGCACAAGCAGTCTTCATGGGGATCAGTGTATCGCAGCCCGGAGAGCCCTTCGAGGGTCGCGGCGCGAATTCCTGCAAAGAATTGCAAAGAATTTCACAGAACCGCCGCAGGTTCTCCGGGCTGATTCTCAGAAAATCAGATGCGGTTCTCTGTGAAATGGAACGGCTCTTTCCCCTGCGGACAAAAAGCGGCGCCCTCTCCCTTGCGGGAGAGGGCGCCCGGTTGGACTCAGGTTGCGGTCAGAAGTAGAACTTCAGACCGAACTGGATGTTGCGCGGCGACTGCACCTGCGCGGTGACTGCGCCGAAGGTGCCGGGCGAGCCGATGTTGGCCGGCGGCGGCGCCCAGCTCACGTGGTTCAGCACGTTGAAGAACTCCGTGCGGAAGTCGAAATACTTCGACTCGGTCACGTAGAACTTCTTGCCGATGCTGAAGTCCATCGAGAAGAAGCTGGGGCCGTTTTCGGTGCCGATGCTGGCCGTGCCAAACAGCCCGTCGCCAGGATTGCCGTAGGGGCACTTGCCGTCATCGACGCCCGCCGGGCAGAAGAACGCCGTCCGCGAGGCCGTGTCCGTCGGCAGCCCGAAGAAGTTGTCGATGTTGACCAGCGACTCGTTCTTCACCAGCTTGCGGAAGTAGTTGGCGCGGACGTTGCCGCGGACCGCCTGCCCGGTGCGGTCGATCGCTCGCACCGTGATCGGGAAGCCGCTGTGCGCCAGAACCATCGAGTTGATGTTCCAGCCGCCGAGCAGCAGGTCGGCCGCCTTCGGGATGTCGGAGCCGAACTTCTTGCCCTTGCCGAAAGGCAGCTCGTACAGGCCGCCGATGCTGAGGTTATGCCGCGCGTCGAAGAACGCGCGGCCCCGGTTGGCGCGGCGGTCGTAGGCGTTCTGCCAGTAGGCGCCCTCGCCCTGCGTGAAGGCGCTTCCGTAGTAGCCGAGGTTGTCGGTGAGCGTCTTGCCAAACGTGTAGCTGGCGAGCAGCTCGAGCCCCGCCGTGTAGCGGCGGCGCGCCGAAAGCTGCAGCGAGTGGTAATCCATCGTCGCCGAGGACTCCGTGCGGGCGATGTTGCCGAGGTTCGGCAGCTTGTTGATCAGCGGCCGGCGGAGATTCAGGTTCGGCCAGGTGGAGAAGGGGCCCGTGCCCGGCAGGGGCTGGTTGGCCTCCACCGGGGCCACCAGATGCGTGCCTTTCTGCCCGACGTAGCCGGCGGAGATCGACGTGGCGTTGTCGAGCTGGTATTCCAGCGTGAAGTTGATCTGCGACGTCGTCTGCGGCCTCAGGTCGAGATCCCACGCGCGCCCCTGCAATTGCGGCGTCGTGGTGCCGGCAGGACGCGGCATGTCGAGGCGGATATCCGCCGTGACAACGTCAGCAAAGCCCGTGGTGATCGAGCCCGGATTGAGCGTGTCGTAGTTGAAGTTGGTCTCGACGAAGAACGGCGGGTTGAGCGGCAACCGCAGGTTGGCGCCCGTGCCTTCCATGAAGCTCATGTAGGCCCAGCCGGCGCGCATCACCAGCTTGTTGTTCAGGATGCCCGGCGTCCACGCGAAGCCGATGCGCGGCATCCACTGGTTCTTGTACGGGCGGTACAGCGCGCGGCTGTTGCCGTTCTTGCCCGCGTACATCAGCTCGCCGGTGTAGGTGTTCACGTTCACCTGACGGTCGGCCACTTCGTAGATCGGCTGCATGTATTCGTAGCGCAGGCCGATGTTCAGCGTGAAGTTCGGCCGCACTTTCCAGTCGTCCTGGATGAAGAACGCCGACCGCCAGAACCGGTGGCCCCAGGTTCCGGTGGCCGAGCCGCGGCCCTTCGACGCCAGCTGGTCGAGCAGGAAGTCTGCATAGTCCAGGCCGGTGTAGGTGCCGTTGTAGGTGAACAAGCCGAGCACGCCGTTGTTGCCCGAGTAGTAGCGGTTCTGCTGGTAGCGCATGAACTGCGCCCCCATCTTCAGCAGCTGCCGGCCCTTCTGCCAGGTGAGGTTGTTGTAGTAGGTGTACTTGTTGTCCGCGGTGTTGGAGAAGATGCCGCTGGCGCCCACGGAGGTCAGCCCGGCCCCAAGGCTCACGGAGCTGAGGCCCGGCACCGCCTGCCCGCCCGGGATGCCGAACGTCTGGTTGCCGTTCAGCCCCAGCTTGCCGGACCAGTCGATGGTCGTGTCCTTGATGATGATGCGCGAGAAGCCGACGCGGGCTTCGTTCACGATCGTCGGGCTGAAGGTGCGCACCCAGTTGATCACGCCCGAGCGCGTGGGGCCGAGCTGGCCGCTGGTCATGTTGACGGGCAATGCCGTGCGGCTGCCGACGCTTTCATACTCGCCCCAGCTGATGCGGCCGGAGAGGTTGTCCTTGTCACTCAGGCGGTAGTCGAGCTTCGCGTCGCCCTGGTGGTTCTTCAACGTGCTCGCGGAAGTTGCGGCGTAATTCCCGCTCACGCCGAAAGCGCCCGCGCCCGCCTGGTTCGGCAGAGGATACAGATCAGGGCTGGAGAACAGTTTCCTTGCCACCGGGTTGACGATCCGCGATTGCGGGATCTGCTTGTTCGGGAACGGCGCACCTCCAGCCTGCGGATCGCGGATGACGTTGGGGAACTGGCTCAGGTCGCCGTTGCGCCACGCCGCCGGTGCCACGCTGGCAGAGGCCGGGCCGCTGGTGCGCTGCTCGGTCCCCTCGTAGTTCACGAAGAAGAACGCCCTGTCGCGGCGGATGGGGCCGCCCAGCGTTCCACCGAAGATGTTGCGCTTGAAGCCGGTGCGCCGGGCCGTGTTGATGTTGCGATTGCGGAAGAACCCGTTGGCGTCCAGCTTTTCGTTGCGCAGAAACTCGAAAAGATTGCCCTTGAACTGATTGGTGCCGCTCTTCATGGTGAGCATCACCGTCGCGCCGCCCGCGTTGCCGTAGTCAGCGCCCATGTTGCCGGTCAGCACCTTCACTTCTTCCAGCGCATCGACGTTCGGCGAATAGCCGACGCGGTTGTCGATCGAGTCGTTGACGTCAATGCCGTCCAGCATGAAGTTATTGGTCTGCTCGCGGTTCCCGTTCACATACGGGCGAGCGCCGAAGCGGCTGTTGGTGCCCTCCGGGTTGGGCGAGATCGCACCAGGGATGAGCAGCGTCATCGAGACAAAGTTGCGCCCTTTGAGCGGCAGCGAGGTCAATTTCTGCGAGGTCAGAGTGTCGCCGGTCTGCGTCGACTCGGTTTGAAGAATCGGCGCGATGTCGCGAACTTCCACCGTCTGCGTCGTGTCTCCGACCTCCAGCTTCACGTCCACGCGAGCCACCTGGTTCACTTCCAGCTTGAAGGGTCCCAGCGTGCTGCGCTTGAATCCCTGGGCGGAAACACTCAGGGTGTAGTCGCCCACGGGCAGGAAGAGCAGGTTGTAAACTCCTGCCTCGTTGGTTTGGGTGTCGTAATTCAGGTTGGTCGCCACGTTGGTTGCCGTCACCTTCACGTTCGGCACGATGGCGCCCGAGGGATCGGTGACGGTGCCTGTAATGGCGCCCGTAATTGTTTGCCCGCTGGCAGACAGGGCCAGTAGGCACACAAGGAGCGTGTAGCTTGTTCTGAGTAGTTTGGTTGACATTTTCTAATCTGCCCCTGCTTCAGGAAGCCTAACATTTCTTCCTGGCGAGTTCAAGCAATCTTTCCAGAGCTTTACAAGACGAAGCGATTAAACCGATGTCAGGACTCCGGCCGGAAATGCAGTTTTTCTCTACGCCCGGCCTCCGGCCCCGGCTCCCCGCTCGCTACTGCTGTGCACCCTCCAGCACGGTGAGGATTTGACCTGCGCGCACGTTCTCCAGCACCTGCCGCACGCCGGAAGGCCAGCGGATTTCGACGCGCCGCGCCACGCTGCCCCGCCCGAGCCCGAAGTGCACGCGCGCGTCCGAGCTCGCCGCATAGCCGGTGGACGTGGTGGCGTGGTTATACAGCGCGAGCCCACCCGCCGATTCCACCCGCACCGTCGCTCCCAGACCCATGCGGTTGGACTTGCGCCCCTCGAGCCGCAGCATCAGCCAGTGGTTGCCGTTGCGAGTCACGTTGTGGAAGAGCTTTGCCTCGCCGTTGAGCACCGTGACAACGGCATCCAGGCGCCCGTCATTGTCCAGGTCGCCGAAGGCCGCGCCCCGGTGCGCCGCCGGCTTCAGGAAATCCGCTCCGGCGGTCTGCGAAACGTCCTCGAAGCGGACCGGGGCGCGCCCGAGGTTCCGGAACACCGAATTCGGTTCCGCATAGGGGCGCCCGGTGATTTGCTCAACGTTGTCCAGAACATTGGCGCGGGCCACAAACAGATCCTTCCAGCCATCGTTATCGAGATCCGCGATGAAATTCGACCAGCCTGACAGCGGGCGCGTCAGCCGCGCCAGCCCGGAGGTTCGCGTGGCGTCGACGAACCCGCCCGGCATGGCCGTGAACAGCGGGAACGTCTCGTACTCGAGCGCCGTGTGCCAGATGTCCGGCCGGCCGTCGTTGTCAACGTCGCGGAAATCAGCGCCCATGCCGGACAGCACGCGCGAGTCCTCGGTCATGGCCACGCCAAACGCCAGAGCCGACTCCTCGAAGCGCTTGCCCCCGATGTTGCGGAAGAAAAAGTTGGGCATGGTGTCGTTGGCGACGAAGATGTCGGTGTATCCGTCGCCGTCGAAGTCGGCGAACACCGCGCCCATCCCTTTGCCGAAGTGGCGTCCGATGCCTGTCGTCGCGGAGACATCGGTGAACGTGCCATCGCCGTTGTTGCGGTAGAGCGTGCTGGGCAAGGGGTCGTACATTCGCGGATGGCAATAGGCGCGCAGCTGCGGCGATGGGCCGCATACGGGATCCTTGTTCGGCTCCCACACGCAATAGTTGGAGAGAAACAGATCCAGCCAGCCGTCGTTGTCGTAGTCGAGCCACCCTGCCGCCACAGTCCACATCTTGCGCCCGTTGTGGACGCCGCCGGCCACTCCGGCTTTGCGCGTGACATCCGTGAACGTTCCGTCCCCGTTGTTGCGGAACAGCTGGTTCCCGTTCACGTTCGCCACATACAGGTCGGGCCGCCCGTCGTTGTCGTAGTCGCCCACGGCCGCGCCCATGCCATATCCGGCGCCCGCCACGCCCGCCTTCTCCGTCACGTCGGTGAAAGTCAGATCCCCGTTGTTGCGGAAGAGCCGGTTGAAGTACTTCGGCGACTCCTTCTCGAGCGACGGGATCGCCGCCCCGTTCACCAGGTAAACATCCAGCCACCCGTCGCCGTCGTAGTCGAGCAATGCCACCCCCGCCACCATCGTCTCCGGCTGGTTCTTGTTCGGAGTCGGGCAGGAATCGGCGCGAAACACAAGCCCTGCCCTCGCCGCGATCTCTTCGAACACGATCGGGCCTCCCGCCGGCTGGGCCAGCAGCATGGACGCAATGGCAAGCGGCCAGAACCGCATGGAGGCGGAACTCAGACAGTGTACACCGGCTTTCCGGCTTGCGGGCCGGAAGGTTGGCACTCGCGCACGATTTCATTCCGCTGGCGCCGGCGGCGCCCGGGAGGCATATTGGTAGGCATGGGAACGGCCTTGACGGGGATCCTCGCCGCTGCTTTTCTTCTGCAGGCGCCGCCAGCAAAACCTCCGGCCGCCAAGCCCGCTCCCCGTGCCGCCAACGCGCGCGTCGAGCAGCTGATGAAAGATGGCGAGGCGGCGCGCTCTGCCGAACTGATCGACGAAGCCATCCGGATCTACAGCGAAGTGGTCCGGCTCGCTCCGCGGCGCGCCGAGGCGTGGTGGTATCTGGGCCTTGCCCATTACGACAAGGATCAATATGCGGAAGCCGAGCGCGCCTTTGCGCGCCTGGTGGTGCTGGATCCGCAACACGGCGCCGCGCTCGCCATGCTCGGACTCACCGAGTATCAAAACGGCAAGTACGACGCCGCGCTGAAGCATCTGCTCGCGGCCAAGACCGCGCGGGAGCCGCTGCCCGCCGGCTCGGAGATGGACACCGTGGCGCGCTTCCACCTCATCGCGCTGCTGAACCGCGCCGGCCAGCACGACCTCGCCAGCGTTCTGCTGCAGGAGTTCGCGAAGGAGAAGCAGGAGACGCCGCTGCTGGTGGAAGCCACGGGCATCAACCTGCTCCGCCTCCCGCACCTTCCTGGCAAGGTCCCGCAGGAAGACCGCGAGGCTGTGGAACTCGCCGGCCGCGCCGTCCTGCTGGCCTGGAGGGGACAGCACGAGGAGGCGCGCAAGCTGGGCGAAGCGCTGGTGGCGCGCTTCCCGGACCGCGCCAACGTACATTACACGCTCGGCTATGTCCACCTGATGGCCGCCAGCGACGAGGCCATGGCGGCAGAGATGGAGCAGGAGATCCGCGTGACTCCGAACCACATCCCCGCGCGGCTTCAGCTGGCCGACTACTGGCTGAAGCAGGGCGAGGCCGAAAAAGGCCTGCCCTACGCCCGGCAGGCTCTGGAACTCGCGCCGGACCTTTTCATGACCCATCAGATGCTGGGCCGCCTGCTGCTGGATCTCGGCCGCGTGAAGGAGTCGATCCGCGCCCTGGAAAAGGCCGTGCAGCTGGCGCCGGAATGCCTCCTGTGCCATTCCGTGCTCGCCAACGCCTACGCCCGCGACGGGCGCGCCGCCGACGCCGAGAAACAGTTGAAGATCCGCGCGGAGATCGCCCGGCAGAGCGAAGCACTGCGCGCCGGCACTGGGGCGGCGAAATGAGACCGCTGCCTGCGCTGCTGCTGGCCGTCTGCACCGCTGCTGCCGCGCAGGAGCCGCCGCCGTTGCGCGTTTCCGCCGAGGAGGTCCTCGTGGATTTCGTGGTGCGCGACCGGCGCGGCCGTCAAGTCACCGACCTGACGATCGAGGAGATCGAAATCCTCGAAGACGGCGTGCCGCAAAAGCTCCGGGCGCTGCGCCGCGTGGCGGGTCAGGAGTCGCAGGAGTGGGTTCCCGGCCAACAGGCGGCTTCGCGGCGCCTCGATCCGTCGCTCGCCGTGAAACTCACCGTGCTGGCGTTCGACGAGCTGGGCGCCTCCAGCCGTGCTCTCGCCCTCCGCGCCGTCGAGGACCTCGTCCGTCAGGGGATCCCGCCCAACACGTATTACGCGGTGGTCCAGCTTTCCCCTTCTTTCCGCATCGTCCAACCCTTCACGAATGAGCTCTACCTGATCAAGTGGGCCGCCGAACGCCTCACGGGAGGCCGTGCGGCGCGCAGCGAGGGAGTGCCCCCCATTGCGCGGCCCACGCGGGAAGCTCCGTCAGACGATCCGGTGGCCTCGGCCATGGCTGCCGCCGTGGCAGAGATGGAAAGCCGCGCCGCCGAGCTCGAGCGCGAATCCGCTTCCGCCGTCACCCTGAACGGCTTGCTCTCGATGGTGCTCGGACTTCGCCGCCTGGAAGGCCGCAAGACTGCCATTCTGTTCAGCGAAGGCCTCCCGGGCGGCCCCGGCGCCTTGCGAGCCCTCATCGCGCAGGCCAACCGCAACAACGTGGCCTTCTACACAATCGACGCCCGCGGATTGCGCGCCGGAGGCTTCCTTTCCGGGGGCGAGACGGGCGCGGCAGCGGGCGCGCCCGAGACCCGTGCGCCGGGGCTCGAGGAGCTCGCCGTGGAAACCGGCGGCCTCGCCGTTTCGAACACGAACGACCTGCGCGCCCCGCTGCGGCAGGTGGCGGAGGATTCCGGCGGCTACTATCTGGCCAGTTACTCGCCGCAGAACACCCATTGGGACGGCCGGTTCCGAAAGCTGCAGTTGCGCGTGAAGCGGCCCGGGGTGCAGGTGCAAGGCCGCAGCGGCTACTTCGCCCTGCCGCCGGGCATGCAGGCATTGTTGTTCCCGCACGAGGTGCCGCTGCTGCGCGCTCTGAGCACGAATCCGCTGCCCAGGCAGATCGAATTCCGCGCCGGCATGCTTCGCTTCGGGCCCGCCCGCGATGGCAATGTGCAATGCGCCTTCCAGATCGAGATCCCCATCCGGGCGCTCAGCGTGCGGCGCAACGAAGCCGCGGGCACGTACGACATTCACGCCTCCTTTCTCGTGTTCGTCAAGGACGCCACGGGCCGCGCCGTCCGCAAGGCCACGCGCGACGTGCCCTTCTCCGGCCCCCTGGAAAAGCTGGAGGCATTCCAGGCCGGGGATTTTCTCTACAACGACCACTTTCCATTGCCGCCCGGCCGCTACGTGATGGAGAGTGCCGTGGCCGACCGCCTCGGAGAACGGGTCAGCGCCAAGCGCGCCGCCTTCGTCGTGCCGGTTCCGCAGCCCGGCCGGCCTTTGCTGAGCAGCATCGTTCTCGTGCGGCGCGTGGATACGAATCCCCCGGAAGAGATCCGCTACGGCGAGGGCGATGACCGGGGCCCGGATCCCCTCCGCTTCCGCGGCGGCAAGGTCACGCCCATGCTCGACAACACGGTCAGTGACCGCGCGGGGTTTTACTTCTCCGTGTTCGCCCCCGGTCTGCCGCAGCCCTCCGCCGTAGTGGAGATCCTGCGGGACGGCGTCTCCGTTGCGCGCTGGCAGGCGGAACTTGTGCCGGAGGGCGAGGGCCGCTTCTCCTGCTTCGCCGTGGCGCCGCTTCAGGAGGCGCCGCCCGGCGACTACGAAATCCGCGTGATCGCCTCGGCCGGCTCTGCCGTGCAGCAGGAGAGGGCCGGATTCACGCTGGTCCGTTGAATGCTGCCAGCCTGTCCTATCCCGGCTGAAGCAGCAGACGGCGGACGGCGGCCGTCAGATCCGCCGCAGTGAAGGGCTTCTCGAGCACTGCCTCGCCGCGCTCGAGCTGCGGGGCATCTCCAGCCCCACCGGCAGGAGAAAGGAAAAGCACGCGCAGGGCAGGAAACTGCGCGCGCACTTCCCGCACCAGCCGGAATCCGGAAGCCGCATGCAGGCGCATCTCGCTGAGCACCACATCCGGAGGCCGCCCGTCCCTCCCCCCGCCCTGCAACATCCTTTGCAGCCGCTCCGGATGAGGATCGAATTCCACCTCGTAGCCCGCCTGCCGCAGGGCTGCCCCGATCATGTCGCTCAACTGCGGGTCGGAATCCACCACCAGCACGCGGCCTCTCTCCGCAGGCGGCCCCTCCGCCGCCGTCTCCTGCTGCGGCGGGATCGCCCCTTGCGCCGCAGGCAGCAGGATGCGGAACGTTGATCCCTGCCCCACCTCGCTCTCCACCGTGATCAGCCCCCCGCTTTGCCGCACGACGCCGTAAACGGAAGCCAGCCCCAACCCCGTGCCCCGCCCAACCGGCTTGGTCGTGAAAAACGGCTCGAAGACGCGCCGGCGCGTGGCCTCGTCCATGCCGCACCCGTTGTCGGAGATCCGCAACTCGACATAACGCCCCGGCGCGATCGCCTCGTCCGACACGCCGGAAAATTCCCGCATGAAGAGCGTCGACGTCCCGATCTCCAGCCGCCCGCCCTCCGGCATCGCATCCCGCGCGTTGGCCGCCAGGTTGATCAGCGCCTGCTCGATCTGCAGCGGATCCGCATGAACCAGGCAGAGCGACTTCTCGAGCCGCAGCTCCAGCTGGATCCGGTCGCCTACCAGCGCCTTCAGCAGCCCTTCGCTCTCCCGCACCAGCTCGTTCAGGTCGAAGACCCGCGGAGAGAGGATCTGCTTCCGGCTGAATGCCAGCAGCTGCCGCGTGAGCTCTGCCGCGCGCTCGCCGGCTCTCTGGATCTCCCGCACGTACTGCCGCCGCGCGTCGTTTTCCGGAATCGCGCTGGCCAGCAGTTGTCCGTAGCCGTTGATCACTGTGAGCAGGTTGTTGAAGTCGTGCGCCACTCCCCCCGCCAGCGTGCCGACGCTCTCCATGCGCTGCATCTGCCGCAGCATCTCTTCCATCTGTTTCAGCTCGGTGATGTCCTGCACCATGCCCGCCACCAGCGGCTCGCCGTCCGGGCCCGTGGTCCACTCGCCCACGCTGCGCAGGTACCGCTCCGGGCGCCCGGGCGCCTGCAGGCGGAACTCGAGCACCCGGCTCTCGCGGCGGGCGTCGCTGGCCCGCACGATCGCGTCCACTCTCTGCCGGTCCGCAGGATGAACGAAGCGCAGGAATGTCTCGTATGTCGGATCGACGGATCCCGGCTCCACCCCGAGCAGGCGCGCGGTCTCCTCCGACCACACGAGCTTCCCCGTCGCAGGATTGCGGCTCCAGAGTCCGATGTGCGCGATCCGCTGCGCCCGCTCCAGCATCTCGCGGCTCGCCTTGAGTTCCTGTTCCGCTCTCCGGCGCTGCCAGATGTTGATCACCAGCACCAGGATCGTCAGCATCTGCAACACCACCAGCACGGCGCCGACGAGCAGCAGTTGGCGGTCCGCGCCGGAAAGCGCCCTCCATCCCCCGGCCGCACCGACGATCTCGGCTTCCCGCGGCAGGCTCGCCCGCGGCACTCCGAACCGCGCCGCCACGCTGTCGTCGATCACCAGCCGGATGTTGCCATGTTCCCGCAGGGGAATCTCCTGAGGCGGCACTCCGTGCAGGACCTCCGCGACAAGCTTGCCCGCCAGCTCGCCATGCGCAAAACCGGCGCTGGTGTTGCCCGCTAGGAAGCCTTGCCCGAGCAAGCTCACGTTGGGGCTCACCACGGGCGCAGTACTCATCTGCGCCACCTCCGCGGCCACCCATCGCGGACTCACGAAACGCCCGTCGCGGTCCCGCGTGAAACGCGTGTACACCACCAGAGTGTCTCTTCCCAGTGCGCCAAGCTCGCCGAAGATCTGCTCCAGGCTCAACTCGGCGCCATTGAGAAACCGGAACTCGAGGTGGGGCCTCGCCTTGCGGATCTCGCCGTAGAACTGCAGGTTCTCCTGCCCTGCCTCCGAATTGTCCGTGATCACCACCACCCGCTTGACGCGGGGCAGAAATCTCACCACCTGATCCAGAAAGTCCGGCGCCGCCGAGATCTCCCGGACGCCCGTAAAGCGCGTCCGCGGCATCCGGTCGATCAGCGCCTGCGACCCGACTCCGCAAAACACGACCGGCGTGTTCTTCAACGCCGGCGGCGAGTGCTCCAGCAAATACTCCGCTGCCGCGTCGTCACAGGCCACCAGCACATCGAACCGCCGTCCACTGTGGCGCAGTGCAAGCGTCTTGTCCATCCAGTCCCAAGCCTGCTCCTTCGGCAAGCGGCGCGAATCCAGATACTCGATCCACAACCCCAGGTCCAGCGGATGCTGCTCCAGCGCCACACGCAGCCCTTGCGTGACCTCGACGCTCCAGTTGTAGGTGGAATCGTAAGAGTGCAGGATCAAAATGTTGCCGCGCACAGCCTGTGCCACCGGCTGTGCGAGCGCCGCGCCTGCTGCCAGGCACAAGAACGCGGCGCGCAACCATGGGGTCACCCGGCCTTTTTCAGCGGCGCCATCGGCGAGGAACACGCTCTTCTATCATACGATTCACGGCCTCCCGGGGCGCAGCCCCGCCGCCGGGCGCCGGTTAACACTCCAGGCTGGCTTCGAATTCGGCATCGACGGGCTTCCGCCCTTGAAAGCCCTCGTCCGCCCCGTGCCACCACAAAATGTCTTCTTCGCCCGTCTTCCAGCAAAGCATCACTTCCCTGCCCCGGCTCAGGGCTGGAAAGTCCACAATGCCCGCCTCGAGGTCTCTTACGATCACCCCCATGCCGCTCAGGCTTTCCAGCACTTCTCGAAGCTCCTCTTCCGCCTCTATGGCACGGCGGAACACGCTCACTGCCTGTTCCGGGTCCACGTGCAGCCCCCCGGTGAGCCACGCCTGCTCCCGCAGCCTCGCCACCGGTCCCCGGCAGCTTTCCAGGCGGCTCTTCAGCTCTGCCAGCTGCGCCATCGTCCGGCGCACCGTCATGAGCGCCTCCCGCGCTGTCTTCAGCGTAAAGTAGCGCTTCATCCCTGCCCCTCTTTCCTCAGGATGACACGCTGGACGCTCCGGCTTTGAGAACGCCCGCCTCCAACCTGCGCTCTGGCCATGAGTCCCGCTCGCCTTTGGAAATGGCCCGCTCGCGGCGTTTCCGGTACCGCTCGCAGTGGAGCATGGACGATCCGGCGCCTGGACCGCGACAATCGAAGTGCATGAAGTACTTGAGAATGCTCTCGCAATCAGTGGCGCTTTGCGGGATTCTGGCATCTGCAGCCTTCCCGCAGGCGCCCGCCCCGGCCAGCATCGAGGGAAGAGTCTTTTTCGCCGGCAGCGGAGAGCCTCTCCGCGGCGCCAGCGTGCTGCTGACGCCCGGCGGCAGAATCCTCGAGAGCGACGCCGAGGGACGCTTTCGCTTCAACGGTCTCGCCCCCGGCGAATACTCACTTCTGGCGCACGTTCACGCGCTCGTGGACGAGCGAAAGACCGTGCGGGTCGCGGCGGGCGAAACGGCTCAGGTGGAATTCCGCCTCACGCTGAGCCCGCTGCGCGAAACGCTCACCGTCACCGCCTCGGGCCGCGAAGAGTCCACCGCGGATGCCTTTCTCAGCGTGGTTTCGCTGGACGGCTACCAGCTCTCCGCGCGCAGCTCCTCGACTTCCCTCGGAGACCTGCTCGGCGATGAGGCGGGGGTGGCCAAGCGCAGCTACGGCCCCGGCTCCTCTCGTCCCGTGATTCGCGGCTTCGACGGCGACCGCGTGCTCATCCTGCAGGACGGAATGCGCACCGGCACCATTTCTTCGCAGTCCGGTGATCACGGCGAGCCCGTCGATTCCAGCAACCTGGAGCGCGTGGAGGTCGTGAAAGGCCCCGCCACGCTGCTCTATGGCTCCAACGCCATCGGCGGCGTCGTGAACGTGTTGACGGATCATCATGTGATCAACCAGCACCCGCATCAGGGCCTGCATGCGGCCTTCACCGGAGTGGGCGGCACGGCCAACGCGCAGGGCGGCGGCAGCGGGTCGTTCGAGTTCGGCCACAAGGACTGGCTGGTCTACGGCTCCGGCGGCGGCATGAGGACCGGAGACTACAACACGCCCGCGGGCCGCGTGGAGAACTCTTTCACGGAGCTGACCAACGCCAAGGCCGGTGTCGGCAAGTACGGCGAGCGCCTGAGCTGGAACGCCATGGTCCACCGCATCGAAACCACCTACGGAGTGCCTGGCGGCCATGGACACTCCCACGAGGAGGAAGGAGAGCACTCCGCGGCCTTGCGCCGTCCCATCCGCGCCGCCGGAGAGGAGGATGAGGAAGACCACGGGCATGAACCGCCCGTGCTGAATCTGACCCGCACCAGCCTGCGGTTCAACGGCGCGGTGAAGAATCCCGGGCGCGCCTTCGAGCAGCTGCAGTTCGATTTCGGCTATTCGGATTACTCCCACCGCGAGATCGAAGGCGCCGTCATCGGCACGGAGTTCTTCAACAAGCAGTTCACCTATTCCGGCACGTTTGACCAGCGGCGGCGCGGGCCCTGGTCTGGCCGCTTCGGCCTCTGGGGGCTGCAGCGGTCCTACAAGACCAGAGGCGAGGAGGCGCTCGCCCCGCCGGTGGACCACTCTGCCTTCGCTCTCTTCGGGCTGGAGGAATTCAGCTGGGAGCGCGCCCGGCTGCAGTTCGGCAGCCGTTGGGAGCGCAACCGGTATACGCCAGACGGGCTCCGGCAGAGGACCTTCTCCGGGCTCTCTGCTTCAGCAGGGCTCATGCTGCCGCTGTGGTCCAACGGATCCCTGGTCAGCAACTACATCCACTCCTACCGCGCCCCAGCGCTGGAAGAGCTGTACAATTACGGGCCCCACCCGGGGAATCTGCTGTTCGAGATCGGCAACCCGGACCTGAAACGGGAGCGCGGCGACGGCGTGGAGATGTCGCTGCGCCATCAAGGGCGCAGCCTCCGCGCCGAGGGCAACCTGTTCCGCTACCACATGCACGACTTCGTCTTCTTCCTGCCCACCGGGGAGTTCGACGATGGTCTGCCCGTGGCTCTCTTTGCGCAGTCCGACGCCCGCTTCACCGGCGCCGAGGCGCGCGTGCAGGCACGCCTGAGGGGCCCGCTGTGGGCGCTCGCCGGCTTTGATTACGTGGATGCAAACCTGACCGCCGCCGGCCGCCAGAACCTGCCGCGCATCCCCCCGGCGCGCGGCCGCTTCGGCCTCGACTGGTTCTGGAAGGGCCTCAGCCTCCGGCCTGAGTTGATCGTGGCCAACCGTCAATGGCAGGTCGCCCCGAACGAGGAGCCCACCGCCGGCTATGCCGTCTTCCACTTCAACGCTTCCTACACGCTCACCCGCGGCCACGTCCTGCACACGTTCAACGTGAACAGCTTCAACCTTGGCAACCGGCTCTACCGGAACCACCTGAATTTTGTGAAAGACATCGCCCCGGAACTCGGCCGGGGCATCCGCGTCGCCTACACGATCCGCTTCTTCTAGCGCGCCTTCGATGCGGCTGTCCTGCGCTGCCCGGCCCCGTGCGCCAGTTCAGCGCGCGCCCGTTCCGTAGCGGCGCTCCACGTAGTCGTTGAGCATGGAGATGAACTCGGCAACGATGCCATCGCCGCGCAGGGTCTTCACCAACTGCCCGTCCACGAACACCGGCGCCTTCGGCTCCTCGAAAGTGCCGGGCAGAGAGATGCCGATGTTGGCGTGCTTGGATTCTCCGGGACCATTCACCACGCAGCCCATCACCGCCACTTTCAGCTCCTCCACGCCCGCATAGCGGTCCTTCCAGACGGGCATCTGTTCGCGCAGGTAATTCTGGATCTGCTCGGCCATCTCCTGGAAGAACGTGCTCGTGGTCCGCCCGCAACCCGGGCACGCAGTCACCTGCGGCGTGAAGCTGCGGATGCCGAGCGATTGCAGGATCTGCTGGCACACCAGCACTTCCTCGGTGCGGTCGCCGTTCGGCGCCGGCGTCAGCGACGCGCGGATCGTGTCGCCGATCCCCTCCTGCAGGAGGATCGCCAGCGCCGCCGTGGTGGCCACAATTCCCTTCGCGCCCATGCCCGCCTCGGTCAGCCCGAGGTGAAGCGGATAGTCGCACTGCGCCGCCAGCATCCGGTAGACGTCGATCAGGTCCTGCACCCCGGAGACTTTCGCGCTCAGAATGATGCGGTCGTGCGGCAGCCCGTAGCTCTCCGCCTGCCGCGCCGACTCCAGCGCGCTCACCACCATCGCCCGTTTGGTCACTTCCGAGGCATCCAGCGGCTCCGGAAGGCGGGCGTTCTCGTCCATCATCCTCGTCAGCAGCGAGGCATCCAGAGAGCCCCAGTTCACGCCGATCCGGACGGGCTTGCCATACTCAAGGGCGCATTCGATCATTGTACGGAAATTGTCATCCGTTTTTCGGCCAATATTTACGTTGCCCGGGTTAATTCGGTATTTGGCGAGAGCTTTTGCGCAATCCGGATACTTTTTCAGAAGGATGTGGCCGTTGTAATGGAAATCCCCTACGATGGGCGTACGATACCCGAAGGCTTGCAGCGTTTCAACGAGCCTCGGCACGGCACGAGCGGCTTCCTCGGTGTTGACCGTCACACGGACGATTTCCGAGCCGGCGCGCGCAAGCTCCATCACCTGGTTTGCAGTCGCGGCAACATCCGCCGTGTCCGTGTTCGTCATCGACTGGACGACAATCGGATGCCCGCCGCCTACCTTCACGCCGCCCACGTCGACGCAAACGGTCTTTCGCCGCTCAATCTTCGCCATTTTGCCTCCGGAAAGTTCCATTCTAGCAGTACCAAGAGGGAGGATGCCGGAAAGAGATGCGGATCATAAAAAATATCGATTGGAATTGCGGACGTTCCGGGGTAAAATATGGGACGTACGCAGGAATCTGGGACCGCTGGATTTGGCGCTTCTCCTGCGGAGCGCCCGATGGTAGCTGAACTGGCCGCGTCGGCCGCGGAGGGGAGAAGAGTCATGTCTGTCACCTCGGTCACGGATCCCGCCCCCCGGCGGGCAATTCTCTACCGCCTCGATTCCCGCCTCGCTTTCGAACTCGGGCAGGAACTCACGCGCTGCGGCTGTGTCACGGAACAGGTCAGCGGCGGAGTCCCCGGGCAGGCGGACATCGTCTTCTGCCCGTCCGCCCGCGAGGTTCTTCGCCAGGCATTGGCATTGTTTCCGCGCACGCCTGTCGTCGTCGTCAGCCGCCTTCCCGAAGTGGAGGGCTGGCTCGATGCTCTGGAGGAGGGAGCAACAGACTACTGCGCGCCCCCGTTCGAGACGATTCAGCTCCGCTGGCTCCTCGACACGCACGTTGGCGGGCGGCGTTCGGTGGCGGCAGCCTGAGCGCGCCGCCGCAGCCTTCCGCTTTCTCCGGCAGCAAGTCCTCCGGCGCTTCGCGAATCCTGTATTGCGCCGCTATACTCAAAGGAAGAGAGGCTGGATTCGTTTGAAGCTACGCGACTTTCTGCGTCTATCTGCGCACATCCAATTGCTGCCCGTGCTCGAGAGCGGCGAAGAGACGCTCGTCGGCGGGCAGGCGGTGATGGAAGGCGTCATGATGCGCGCGCCCCACAGCTACGCCACCGCCGTGCGCCGTCCGGATGGCGAGGTCGTGATCGACGAACACCCGCTGCCCAAACTGTCGGAAAAGTATCCCGTTTTCCGGCTGCCTGTGCTGCGAGGCGTGGGCACGCTCGGGCAAGCCATGGTTCTGGGAATCAAGGCGCTGCGTTTCTCCGCTGATGTCGCCATGCAAGCCGAATCCGGCGGCGCCGTCAAACCCGGCGAGCCCTCCGGCAAGCCCGGCGAAATCCCCGGATGGCTGATGGCGCTGAATCTGGCGTTCTCGTTCGTCTTCTTCATTGCGCTGTACAAGTTCCTTCCGCTCTGGATCACCACGCGGCTCGAATCTGTCTATCCCGGGCTGCACAACCAGGTCGCGTTCAATCTGGTGGATGGCTTGGTGCGGCTGGTCATCTTCCTCGGCTTCCTGTGGCTGATCTCCCGGTGGGCGGACATCCGCCGCGTGTTCGAATATCACGGCGCGGAGCACAGAGTCGTGTTCAACTTCGAAAGCGGCAAGCCCGTCAGCGTGGACAACGCGCGCGCCTTCCCCACCTTCCATCCCCGCTGCGGCACCAGCTTCCTGCTGGTGGTGATGATGGTCTCCATCGCCGTCTATGCCGTCATCCCCGCGCAAGGCTTCCTCGCGAAGATGGCCGTGCGCATCCTCGCCCTCCCGCTCATCGCCGGGCTGAGCTATGAGGTGATCCGCTTCGCCGCCCGGCGCCGCGGCAGCCTTCTGGCGCTCTTCACGGCGCCCGGGCTTTGGCTGCAGCGCATCACCACGCAGCCGCCCTCCGACGCGCAGACGGAAGTCGCCATCGTCGCTTTGAACCGCGCCATGGCGCTGGAAGAGAAACAGGGCGGAGAACTGGTGATCGCCTGATGGACTTCACCCGCCAATTGGAAGAAGTGGAGCGCAAGTTCGAGGCGCTCGCCGCGCAGATGGCCGATCCGGCTGTCATCCAGGACGCTGCGCTCTACCGGAAGACGGCGAAGGCGCACCGCGATCTGGAAGAGATCGTCCAGGTGTGGCGGGAATATCGCAAGCTCTCCGAAGACCTCGCCGGCGCGCGGCTGATGCTCGAAGAGAAAGATCCGGCGCTCCGGGAGATGGCGGAAGAGGAGATCGCCCGCCTCGAGCCGCTCCAGCAGCAGCTGGCCGAACGCCTCAAGGTCCTCCTGCTTCCCAAGGATCCCAACGACGACAAGGACATCGTGCTGGAGATCCGCGCCGGCGCCGGCGGCGACGAGGCCAGCCTCTTCGCAGCCGAGGTCTTCCGCATGTACTCGCGTTATGCCGAAAGCCAGGGCTGGAAGGTCGAAATCACATCGGTCAGCGAGTCGGAAGCCGGCGGCTTCAAGGAAGTCATCGCGCTGATCAGCGGCGACCGCGTCTACTCGAAGCTCAAGTACGAAAGCGGAGTGCATCGCGTGCAGCGCGTGCCCGTCACCGAGCAGCAGGGCCGCATCCACACCTCCACCATTACCGTCGCGGTCCTGCCGGAAGCCGACGAGGTCGAAGTCAAGATCGACCCCAAGGACCTCCGCATCGACACGTTCTGCTCCTCTGGTCCGGGCGGGCAGAGCGTGAACACCACCTACTCCGCCGTGCGCATCACGCACCTGCCCACGGGGCTCGTCGTCACCTGCCAGGACGAGAAGTCGCAGATCAAGAACCGCGCCAAGGCCGAGCGCGTGCTGCGTTCGCGGCTCTACGAGATGGAGCTGGAAAAGCAGCGCGCGGCCATCGGCGCGGACCGCCGCTCGCAGGTCGGCACCGGCGACCGGTCGGAAAAGATCCGCACCTACAACTTCAAGGAGAACCGCGTCACCGACCACCGCATCGGCTTGACGTTGTATCAGCTCGACCGCATCATGGAGGGCGAGCTCGACCCCCTCATCGACGCCTGCACCACGTATTACAACGCCCAGAAGCTGCGCGAGCAGGCGGAAGCCGCCCAGGCGGCACAGCATGAATCTCCGGACGGCGCTCCGGCAAGGCTCTGAGATCCTCGCCGCCGCCGGCGTCTCCGAGCCGCGGCTCACCGCCGAACTGCTGCTCTGCCACGCCCTGCGCCGCGAGCGCAGCTATCTTTACTCGCACCCCGAGCACGAACTGAACGTCATCGAGTGGATCCATTACGGCCGCTACCTCCACGAGCGCTTGCAAGGACGTCCGCTCCAGCACATCACGCGCCGACAGGAGTTCTACGGGCGCGAATTCGAGGTCTCGCCCGACGTCCTGATTCCCCGCCCCGAAACCGAGCATGTCGTCGAACAGGCGCTGCAATTCGCGCCTCAGGCGCGGCGCATTCTGGACCTCTGCACCGGCTCGGGCAACCTCGCCATCACGCTCTCGCTGGAACTCGACGCCTGGGCGCTCGGCACCGACATCAGCTTCCCTGCCCTGGAAATCGCCCGCCGCAACGCGCGGCGTCATGGCGCGCGCGTCGATCTCCTGCAGTGCGACCTCGCGTCCGCCGTATCGGGAACGTTCGATCTCGTCGTCGCCAATCCGCCCTACATTCCCCTCCACGAGCTTCCCACGCTGCAGCGCGAGGTGCGCGACCACGAGCCCCGCATCGCACTCGAGGGCGGCGAAACCGGCGTCGAGTTCTACCATCGCATCGTTCCGGAAGCCGAACGGCTGCTCGCGCCCGGCGGCTGGCTGATCTTCGAGATCGGCTATCAGGGCGAAGCCGGGGTGCGCGCCGCCTTTGGCCCCGCATGGTCCGGTCTGGCCACGGAGTATGATCTGGCTGGATGGCCCCGCGTCATCCGCGCCCGCTTTACGCCGTGAGAACCATCTTCCACGTCGACATGGACGCCTTCTTCGTGTCGGTCGAAGAGCTCTTCGATCCCGGCCTGAAGGGCAAGCCTGTCATCGTTGGCGGGCAGAAGCACGAGCGCGGCGTGGTGGCTGCCGCCTCCTATGCTGCGCGAAAGTTCGGCGTCCACTCTGCCATGCCGCTCCGCACCGCCGCGAAGCTGTGTCCGCACGGCATTTTCCTCGACGGCCATCCCGAGCGCTACCGCGAATACTCGCACCGCGTGCACGAAGTGCTGCTCGAGTTCACGCCCCGCGTCTCGATGGCCAGCGTCGATGAAGCCTATCTCGACATGACCGGCACCGAGCGGCTCTGGGGTCCGCCGCTGACTGCCGCCACGCGCCTCCACGACCGCATTGGTGAGCGAACAGGATTGAACTGCTCTATCGGAATCGCCACGTCGAAGCTGCTCGCCAAGATCTGCTCGGACTTTGCCAAGCCCAACGGCATCGCCTGGGTGCCGCCGGGCATGGAAGCCGCCTTCCTCGCTCCGCTGAATGTCAGCCGCATCCCGGGCGTGGGGCGCGTCACCGCTGAACGGCTGCGCGAGATCGGCGTCCGGCGCATCGGCGACCTCGCGCAGCTCGACGAGGATTTCCTCCTGCGCCGTTTCGGTCAGTGGGGGCTGGCACTCGCCGGAAAGGCGCGCGGCACGGACGCCGGCGCGTGGTTCGAGGGCGAGATCGGCGCCTACGAGGATCCGAAGAGCATTTCGCACGAGCACACTTTTCCGGAGGACGTCCGCGACCAGGCGCTTCTGGAAGCGACGCTCGCCCGGCAGGCGGAAAAGGTCGGCCGCCGTTTGCGCGAGCATGGCTTGTTTGCGCGCACCATCGAGCTGAAGCTGCGCTATTCGGACTTCACCACCCTCTCCCGCTCCCGCACTGTGCCCGAAGCCACGGATCTCGACGCGGACCTGATCGCCGTGTCGAGGGATCTCTTCCGCCGCACGTGGAAACCGGGCGCGCCGGTGCGCCTGATCGGCATGGGCGTATCGGGACTCGAGGAAGCGCAGGGGCAGGTGTCGTTGCTCGATGCGGAAAAGAAGGAGCGCGCGCGGCAGGCGCTTGCGGCTGTGGACCGGATCCGGGACCGTTTCGGCGAAAAGAGCGTGCAGCTTGCCGCGGGAATGACCGCCGATCACCGCGAAAAGGTCCACGAAAACCCGGTGGGGCTGCCCGGCAAGTCGCCGCGCCAGAAAGGATGAAACGCTACTTCGGCGCAGCCGCCTCCTCATGAGCCTCCACGCGCCGCCCGGCGGTCGCGTGGAACGCCCAGTAGGCTGCCACCAGGGAAAACAGCGCGCCGCTCCAATAGGGCGCGCTTGTGCCGAGGTGGTCGAACACAGCTCCCGCCCACACAGGCCCGATGATCCGCGTGAGGCTCGCCGCCGACTGCGCCGTGCCGAGCAGCGCGCCCTGCTCGCCCACGCCGGCGCGTCTGGAGATCAGCCCGCTGAGAGCAGGTCCGGCAAGCCCGAATCCCAGCGCCGTGAGCGCCACAGCCGCATAAAGCATCCAGACCGCATGCGACGCGGCAGCCGCCGCGAAGCCGGCGGCGAACAGCGCGGAGCCGCCGATGGCCAGCGCCGCCTCGCCGAATCGCGGCGCCAGCTTCCGCAACAAAAGCCCCTGCGTCAGCGCCGCCATCACGCCCAGAAACGCGAACAGCGCCGCGTTGCCCGCCGCGTCGAGCCCGAATCGCGCATGCGTGAACACCGGGAAGTTCGTTTGCAGCCCGGCCATCGCAAAGTGCAGGGCGAAGGTGGCCAGCATCAGCTCGCGGAATTCGGCCCGGCGCAGCGCAGCGCTGATCTGCGCTGCCGGATCGAGATCGCGCCAGCGGACTTCCCGCGCCGTGCGCCGCTCCGGCGGAAGCGTTTCCTTCAGCGTCAGCCCCGCCACAGCAAGCGTCAGCAGCGACAAGACGCCCGCCGCATACGCGGGCGCGGAGAGGCTGATGCGGCTCAGAGCCCCGCCGAGCGCAGGCCCGAAGATGAAGCCCAGCCCGAAGGCGGCGCCGATCAGTCCGAAGTTCTTTGCGCGGTCTCGCGGCTCGCTGATGTCAGCAATATAGGCTTGCGCCGCGGTGATCGAGCCTCCCGCAAAGCCAGAGAGAAGACGCGCCGCGAACAGCAGGGCCAGGCTCCGGGCAGCGCCGAACAGGAAGTAGCTCGCCGCCGTGCCCGCCAGGCACGCCAGCAGAACCGGCCGCCGCCCCCGCCGGTCCGACCACGCGCCCAGCAGCGGCGCCGCAGCGAATTGAGCCGCGGAGAAGGCCAGTGCCAGCAGCCCCACTGTGAGCGCATCGTTCCGGTAAGGCTGGACGACGAAGGGAATGACGGGCGCCAGAATCCCGGCGCCCATCAGATCCAGAAACACGATCAGGAAGATCGCTCCCAGCGCGCCGCGCGGCGCGGCCCGGCTTCCATCCACGCTTTCATCGTCTCACGAAGCCCGGCTCGCTCTCACGCCTGCGAGCCTGCCTGCAGACTCGGCGGGAGCCGCGCCCATTGTGTCCCTGAGCGCGCGCACCGGATGAAGGGAAGGCCAGGATGGGCATCGTGGCGCGGCGGAGAAGACCGGGCCGCCAGGCTGCGGTCTCACAGCGAGCGGCCTGAAACGGAATCCCGCCGGCCCCGGCTTTCGCGTGGAACCGAGGCGCGCCGGCCCGGTTTGCATAACCCTTCAGAGGGCTCTCGGGGGTGCTGCACGCGCGATGAAAACACTCGTGATTGAGGCAGTGCACCGCCCGGAGCGGTTGCAGCCGGGGCGAATGAGAACGGCAAAAAGCGCGTGCATTGCACGGAAGCGGGGCAGCACCGGCAAGGCCACGCATGGTTGGAACAGGGAGGCAGCCGCCGGGAGTGCTTCTCCGCGTCTGCCGCCTTGCGCCCGCCTTGCAGCCTGCGCGGCCTCTCCACTCGAGCGGGGTTGTTCCACGGGTTTCCGCTTCGCCGTTTTGCATGTTGTGACCGGGGCGCAGGACGGCGCCCCGAGACTCCCTGGCCTCTCATACTGGCCGGTGGGGCAGTTGATTTATGGATCCATCACCACGTGACCACCCATCCAAAAGCAGGATCTTTTACTATGTCGTAGCACTTGTACACGCCTTCGTTATTCGTGCCGCAAATCCGCCAGTGAATGCACTGCCCCTGCGCGTCCTTCCGCATGCAAATGAAGATTTGCTCCGGTTGCGGATTGGATCCGAGCAGCACAAGGTCGATCGGATAGGCCTTCCTCCCGGCTGTTGCCCTCCTCAGGCCAAGCGCCGCAAGGGAAGCATCCACCTCTGCCGCGCGGGGTCCGGGCGAGGCTGTGCGGTCGTATGGCATGGGCATCGGCCGGGGGCCTTCCAGCCTCATCTTGCAGCACCGGTCGCAGCATTTCTCGTACGACATTCCATCCGGCGCGCCACAGATGAAAACTTTGCCCGTGATGCACTGACAGGCGCACTTGATATAGCCTTGCGGCTTTGGATTGGATCCGGGGCCCTCTGCCCACTCGAGCCCCTCCACGGTGACGGCACTGCCGTCGTTCAGGACCACCACAGCGGAACCCGGCGGTGTTGTGTACGGAAGGAGTTTCTGAAGCACGGATTGCCCGTCCGCGAGGGATTCCGTTGCGGGAGCAATCACAACCCTGTTCTGGCCAGCAGCCGCCGGCTTGGCCACCCGGGCTTGCGGCCGCGCCAGGCGCTCTTGTTCCTGCAGCAGGCTCCCGTGCAACAGGGATGTCCCGGCCGCGCAGGCAGCCAGAATTGCCATCGTAGCTGCAAAAGGCATGGTTTTTGGTGACATAAATTGGTCGCTCCTTTCTTGTAAATCAGTTCGAGTTTCCCCGATTTTTTCTCTTGCGGTGTCCCTCATTCCCGCTAATGGCCGCACCGGCACGAATTTCCGCCAGATCTCCTCCATGGGAAGGCAGAGATCGCAGGAGGCGTGAACCTCCGATGGCCCGGCCTTCTCTCGAAAACTTTCCGTGTCTTCGCTGCAGCTGCAGATTCTGCCCGCATTTCCGGAAACCGGGAGGTACGGAGCCAGCGCGGGGAACCCGGAAAAAGAGCCGCCGCGATGCCGGTGCGTCTTTTCGCGAGAGCTTCGGATCTCGAAAATTCCGAAACAACCGCCGCCTCTGCGAACGAGACGATGCGCCCCTTCCGGCGGGTGCCCGGCCTGTCTGACTCGGGGCGGGAACCCCGGTGCATGCCCCTCTTCCCAGAACTTGTCTCGGGACAGGTTAGCAGGATGAGACCGGGTTTGCAACTTTTCCGTTGCGCCTTGCCGCCCCCAGTGTGGCTGGCTTCCTCATCCGGGGGCCGCTCTCCGGAAAACGAACATCAGACTGGCCGTGTCCCAATGGAGTTCTGTCGCGAAGGAAAAGCGCGCGGGCAGGCTTCGTCCGTTCTTTCTGTCGAGAGCCGAGGGAGACCAGACGGAGGGTCCTTACAAGCACTGGCTAACCCATGCGAGGCAGTGGGTGGCTGGAATGATCCCCCTCCGACGGAAGCGCCGGAATGCGGCAGCTGCGGATCCGGCGCTGCCTGCAAAGACCCCGGATACTAGAAAAGCCGCTCCTGCCGTTTCAATGTCCCGAAGCTTCCGATGTTGGCGATCACCAGCGCCAGCCGGAACTGGTTTTCCCCGCTCCGGGCGCCGAAGTTGAACCGCCGGTATTGTCCGCTGAAGGCGCAGCACTCCGTGTTGTAGGTGACCTGCGTGTTGATGTACTGCAACACGCCGATCGAGTAGTCATAGACCCCGTACACTCCTGCATTCCACCCGCGCCGGTTCTCGTTGCCCAATCCCAACGTGCCGCGGAACTGGTTCGATGGCGGCGATAGCACCTGCCCCGAAGGCGCCGTCCGGCAGAACTCCTCCCTCTCGAAGGCTTCCACATCGCTCAGCGGAACGCAGGACACCTTCGTGTGCCCGAAGGACAGGAAATAGTTCGCCGAGCGCGTGTCCAGCGTCAGGCTCGAGTTGGTCAGCCGCCCCCGCAGGGGATCGTAGTCGGCTCTCCACTCCAGTCCGAAGGCGCCCCAGGGCTGCGCCCGGAGAGCGTTCACCACAGGCGACGAGCGCCTCGGACGGTCCAGAAACGCGAAGGCGCTCAGCTCCGCAGAACTCGCCACCACGTTTCTTCTGCCCGCCACGACGGCGCCGCCGAAATCCGGATCGAAGAACCGCTTCTGGCGGATCTCCCACGTCAACACGTCTCTCACACGGTTGTCCCGCCCTTTCGACCAGAGCCGCTGCGTCAGCGAATACTCGATCTCCGTGGTGTTCGACACCAGCTCCATTTCGTCGAACCGCACCAGCCTGTCGAACTGGTTCACCCCCGCCACCGTGCGGAAGCTCGCCCGCGGCTCGATCGAATGCTTCACTTTCCGCCCCATCCAGCGCGGAGCGTCAAACACGCGTTGCAGCGCGGGCAGCATCAGCTCCGCGCCCACCTCGCGCGTCACCCGGTTCACGCCTTCGCCGGTCACTTCCTTGCCCAGCTCTCTCTCCACCGCCGTGCGGAACGAGCTGCCGTAGTGCGTGGCTCGAAGAGAGACGTACGGAAGAAGGTGGAATTCCTTCCAGCGCAGCGCCGTCATCAGCCGCGGCGCGAGATCGAAGCGGTCGACGAACTGCCGCGTCTGGAACAGCGGCTGGTTCCGTTGCACCAGTCCGCCTGTCGCCGACCAGCTCACCCAGACCGGCAGCCCGGCGCGCACCACTTCGCGGTCCCTTCCCTCCCACTCCACCTGCGGCAGCTTCCTCAGCAGGATCGTGTCGCCCGGCTGCGCGCTCTGGAAGTTCTCCTGCCTCGAAAACAGGGCGTTGAAACTCTGCCCGCCCCAGTCTTTCGAGACGTTCACCACCGAATTCACCTCGCTGAAAACCGCCTCGTTGAAGCTTTCCGTGAACGCCTGGCGGAAGGCGAAATTGCTGAGGTAGTTCACCGTACCCCGCGCGTAAAAGCCGCGCCCCAGATCCGCCTTGCCCTGCGCCGTCGCCAGATATCCGCCTTCCTTCACCCTTTCCCCGCCGTCCAGCAGACGCCCCCGGTCACGGATCCCGTAAATGAACACGCTGAACTCGCTGCGCTGCGTGGGCTTTCCGCGCACATCCACCGTGTGCGCCAGCCCGCGCTGCGTGAAGTACTGCGGGCGGTAGCTCAGGTCATAGCTCCGGCTGATCGCCCAGAAGTACCCAAGTCCGTACATCAACCCGCGGCGGTTGCTGTTGCCGACGCTCGGCGTCAGGAAGCCGCTCTTGCGGGCGCCCTCGCGCAAGTCCTTGTAAAACGCCGGCGCGTACAGGATCGGCACCCCGCGCAACTTGAACCAGCTCCGTTGCGCGATGGCGCGCCTGCCGGGGATCACGTCGATCACCGGCGCCTCGAGCTTCCACCAAGGGTTGATGCCCGCGCAGTTGGTGATGGTGGCCCGGTGCAAAATGTAGCGCTGCTGGATTTTTTCCGCCCAATCCCCCTGAAAGAAAAACGGATTTTCCGTCCTCAACACCCCGGGCCTGTAGTCGATTTTCCCGTACGCCGCCCCCCGCACCCGGTAAAAGGAGCCGCTGGCATCTTTCAGGTTGTAGTCGATCCTTTCCGCCCAAAGCTGCTCGCCGCTGGTGAAATTCACGTATCGCACCCGCCCGCGCGCCTCGGCGATTCCCGTCTCCTGGTCGTAGTCGATCTCCTCGGCTTCGAGCAGCATCTCGCGGGTTTCGATCTGCGCCTGTCCCCGCAACCTGTACCGGCTCCCCTCCCGCTCCTGTTGCAGGGCGCGCACCACCACGATGCCCTCCGGAGGCACGTCCCTGCGTTCGATCCGCGCCGCCGTCTCGTAGCCCGGGAAAGGAGCTTGCGCCGCCGCTACCACCGTCCACGCTGCCGCCGCCACCAGGCGCCCCGCAGCCGCCCCGTGAAAAAGGGCGTGACAAATCCGCTCAAATATGTTATTTACAGATTGATGCGCCCGGCGCAGACGTGCCTCCTGTCGCCGGAGCCGCAGCAGTGAAGCGCTCAAGGCTCAAACCTAGCACGAGCTGAAAGAAGCCCGCAAGACGGGCTCAAGAGACTGGGCAAGCCGCGAGCCAGGCTGGAATCCCATGCCGCCCACCCCGGGCGCCGCCGGAGGCATGCCATGCATTGCAAGTATTGCGGAGCGGTCATTTCCGAACTTCAGGAGAGGTGCGGGCGCTGTCAGCGCCGCTTCAGCAGCCTGCCCCGCCAGGCAGCAGACGCGCCATATGTGGAGACGGCTGCCGCCCCCGCGCTTCACAGCTCCCCTGCCGCCGAAGCCCGCCCGCGCTTCCGCGTGAAGGAAGGCGGCGCGGCTGCCCGCACCGCACCTCCCGTGCAGCCGCCGCTGTTCCCCTCCGACAGCCGCGTCATCGGCCTCGAGCAGTATCTTCCATCCCCGCCGCGCCGGCGCAGCGCGCCCCGGCGCCCGCGCATCGCGGCGCGTTACGATACGCCCCTTCAGGCAGCCTTCGACTTTGACTCCGTCCCGCCCGGCGCCCACGAGTTCGCCGCTGCGCAACAGCAGATCCCCGTTGCGAGCCTCGCTCGCAGGGCCTTCGCCCTGCTCGTGGATCTCTCCATCGTGCTCGTGGGCTTCTCCCTGTTTCTCGTCCTCGTGCGGTTCATCCTCGGCGGCTTGCCGCAGGAGCCCGTGTTCCTCGCCGCACTCTCGGCGTGCCTTTGGCTCCTTGCCTCCACGTTCTTCTTCCTCCATGCCGCCACCGGGCGCAGGACGCCCGGGCAGCGCGCCGCCGGCTTGCAGCTCGTCACGCGCGAAGGACGCGGAAGCGAGCCCATCCACCGCGTGTTTCGCGTGCTCGCCAACACCATCCCGGCGGTCAGCCTGATCGGCGCCCTGTGGGCTGCCATCACCGAAGAACACCTCAGCTTCGCCGATCTCATCACCGGCACCTATCTCACCGTCGCCGACGCGAGCTGAGACGCGGCGTGCCCGCGCTCGCGCCGGAGCATCATTCTACCCCTAGAATCAGATCCGAAACTCTGATATAAAGAGTGGGGAGAAGCTTCGGACGCCCATGCGCAGGAAATCGTACCGGCTGGACGAGAAGGGGCTCGGCGCCCTGATCGCCCGGCTGCGGGAAAGGGACTATCAGGTTTACGGGCCGCGTGTCGAGGACTTCGCCCTGCACTGGCGGCCCATCTCCTCGGTGGAGGACCTGCCCCGCGGCTGGACGCAGGAGCTGGCGCCGGGGCGGGCGCGCCTCGCCCCCGGAGAAAGCGCCGCGCTGTTCCACCACTGGACGTGCGCCGAAGGGCTGAAGGCCATCCTTCATCTGCCTGTGGTCCGCATCCTTGCCGCGGAGCGCAACAACGGCGCATTCCGCATCCTCGACAATCCCCTCCCGGCAGAGAAATGCGCCTTCCTCGGCGTGCGCCCGTGCGATCTGGCCGCGCTCGCGATTCTGGACCGCGTCCTGCTGGGCGACCGCTATGCGGATGACATCTACCGCGCCCGCCGTCAGAACGCCTTCCTGGTGGCCGTGCACTGCCTGCAGTCAGCGCCTGTCTGTTTCTGCGCCTCGCTCGGCACAGGCCCACGCGCCCGCGCGGGCTTCGACATCGCGCTGGCGGAGTTTGTCGAGAGCGGCGCGGCAGAGTTCTTCGCCGAAGCCGGCACCGCTGCCGGCCTCGAGGTGCTCGAATCCTGCGGCGCCACGCCGGCCCCTCCCGAATGGAGCCGCGCCGTGGAGGAAAGCTGCGCCCGCGCCGCCGCGCAAACGCGCCGGCTGGACATCCACGCCGCCCCGCAGCTGATCGACGCCGTGTTCGACAGCCCGCAATGGGACGCCGTCGCGCGCCGGTGCCTCGCCTGCGGCAACTGCACCTCGGTTTGTCCCACGTGCTTTTGCGTCAATTACGAGGACCGCACTTCCATCGACGGCCGCCTCGCCGAACGCTGGCGCGTCTGGGATTCCTGCTTCACGCAAAGTTTCACCTACATTCACGGCGGCAGCGTCCGCTCCAGCGTCAAGTCGCGCTACCGGCAGTGGCTCAGCCACAAGCTGGCGCGCTGGCAGGCGCAATTCGGAACGCCCGGCTGCGTCGGATGCGGCCGCTGCATAGCCTGGTGCCCTGCGGGCATCGACATCACCGAAGAATTCCGGCAGCTGCAGCTGTCTGCCGCCGCTGCCGCCTCTTTCCCCACGAAGGATTGACCTATGGCCCCGGCTGAAATGAAAACCGTTCTTGCGGCGCATCCCTTCTTCGACGGGCTGCCCGAAAAATACATCGATCTGCTTTCGAAGCTCGCCTTCGAGGTCCGCTTCGAGCAGGACGAGATCATCTTCCGCGAAGGCGACCCCTCCAGCCTGTTCTATCTGATCCTCTCCGGCAAGGTGGCGCTCGAGATGGGGGCGCCCGGCCGGCAGATCATCATCCAGACGCTGGAGGCGGGCGACGAACTCGGCTGGTCCTCGCTGCTCGAGAACACCAGCAAGCAATTCCGCGCCCGCTGCCTCGAGCCCGTGCGCGCGCTCGCCTTCGACGGCGCCCGTGTCGTCAACCTTTGCGAAGAAGACCACGAGTTCGGCTTCCACATCATGCGCCGCGCCCTGGCGCTGGTAGCCGAGCGCCTCCGCGCCACGCGCCTGCAGGTTCTGGACGTCTACTCGCCGAAAGGAGTCCGCGGCAAATGAGCACTGCTGCCTCCGCCGCCCCGCCCCTCTCCCGCGCGGTGATGGAGCCCGTGCCCGTCCGCATCGCGTCCGTCTCCAGGGAGACGCACGACACCTTCACGCTCACGGTCACGCCGCCGCCGGGCGACCCTGTCAGCGCCTTCGAACCGGGGCAGTTCTCCATGCTGTACTGCTTCGGCGTGGGCGAGCTGCCCATTTCGATCTCCGGTGACCCGGCGGTGCGCGAGACGCTGACCTACACGATCCGGTCCGTCGGGCAGGTCACCTACCAGCTCGTCACGCGCCGCCCCGGCGACTTCATCGGCGTGCGCGGGCCCTTTGGTTCCAGTTGGCCGTTGAAAGAAGCGCGGGGGAAGAGCGTCCTGATCGTCGCCGGCGGCATCGGGCTGGCCCCGCTGCGCCCGGCCATCTATTCCATCCTGCGCCACCGCGGCGACTACAACCGCCTCGTCATCCTCTATGGAAGCCGAAGCCCGCGCGACCTGCTCTACCGCCGCGAGTTTGAAGCCTGGAGCCTGCTGCCGGACACCCAGGCGCTCTGCACCGTGGACTATGGCGGCGTCTCCTGGCGCGGCCATGTCGGCGTCGTCACCACGCTGTTCCGGCACGTCCGCCTCCAGCCGCAGGAGACCGTGGCCATGATCTGCGGCCCCGAGATCATGATGCGGTACGCCGCGCGCGAGCTGGAAGCCCGCGGGCTGCCCCCCGCGCAGATCTATCTCTCCATGGAACGGAACATGAAATGCGGCGCCGGCTTCTGCGGACATTGCCAGATGGGACCCTGGTTCGTCTGCAAGCACGGCCCTGTGTTCGCCTGGCCGGAAATCCGGCCTTACATCGACCTCTATGAACTCTGAAGCCAAAAAACCCCGGATCGCCGTCTTCAAGTTCGCCAGTTGCGATGGCTGCCAGCTCAGCCTGCTCGACGCCGAGGACGAACTGCTGGCCGTCGCCGGCGCGGTCGAAATCGCCTACTTCCCGGAGGCGAGCCGCCGCATGCTGAAGGGCCCTTACGACATCGCGCTCGTGGAAGGCTCCATCACCACGCACCACGACGCCGAGGCCATCCAGCGCATCCGGCGGCAGGCGAAGACGCTCGTCACCATCGGCGCATGCGCCACCGCCGGCGGCATCCAGGCGCTGCGCAACTGGCACGACGCTGCCGAATGGGTGCGCCTCATCTACGCCAAGCCCGACTTCATCTCCACGCTCAAGACCTCGACGCCGGTGGCCGAGCACGTGCCCGTCGATCTGGAGCTGCGCGGCTGCCCCATCAGCAAGCACCAGCTGATCGAGCTGATCTCGGCCACGCTCGCCGGCCGCAAGCCCAACCTTCCCACGCACAGCGTCTGTCTCGAGTGCAAGCGCCGGGGCAACACTTGCGTCATGGTCGCCTGCGGCACGCCCTGTCTGGGCCCCGCCACGCAGGCGGGCTGCGGCGCCATCTGCCCTTCCCTGCACCGCGGCTGCTACGGCTGCTTCGGCCCCATGGAAAGCGCCAACGGCCCAAGCCTTGCCGCGCAGTTCCGCGTCCTCGGCTGCTCGCGCGAGGAGGTGGAGCGCGCGTTCCGCAGCTATAACGGCTGGGCATGGCCCTTCCGCAGAGTCTTCGAGGAGGCTCCGAAAGCATGAACTCCGCTCCCTCCGTCAAGTCCGCCGTCACGAAGATCGACGTGCCCGTGCTCGCCCGCGTCGAGGGCGAGGGCGAGCTTCACATCAAGGTGAAGGCGGGCAAGATCCTCGATCTGAAGCTCCGCATCCCCGAGCCGCCGCGCCTGTTCGAGGGCTTCCTCCGCGGGCGGCACTTGATGGAAGTGCCGGACATCACCGCCCGCATCTGCGGCATCTGCCCCATCGCCTACCAGATGAGTTCCGTTCATGCGCTGGAACGTGCGCTCGGCCTCACGCCGCATCCCTTCATTCGCGCCTTGCGCCGCCTGTTCTATTGCGGCGAGTGGATCGAATCCCACGCCCTGCACATCTTCTTCCTGCACCTGCCGGACTTCCTCGGCTGCCAGGACGCCTTCGAAGTCGCCGCCAGCCATCCGGACGCGGTCCGGATGGCCCTGCGGCTGAAAAAGCTCGGCAACGAGATCGTGCGCGTCATGGGCGGGCGCGAGATTCATCCGGTGAGCGCCTGCGTGGGCGGCTTCTACCGGACGCCGAAACCAGAGGAGCTCTCCGCACTGCTGCCGGAGCTCGAATGGGCATTGGACGCCTCGCTGCAGACGGTGAGGCTGGCAGCCTCGCTCGAGTTCCCGGATTTCGAGCAGGACTACGAGTTCGTCGCTCTCTCCCACCCCGCCGAGTACGCTCTCAACGAAGGCCGCATCGTCTCCAACCGCGGGCTCGACATCGACGCCGCCGCCTTCGAGGAGCACAGCGTCGAGCAGCACGTGAAGCACTCCAACGCGCTGCACTCCGTGATGCGTGAGCGGGGCTCCTATCAGGTCGGCCCGCTTGCGCGTTTCAACCTGAACTTCGAGCAGCTCACCCCGCAGGCGCGCCGCGCCGCCGAGGAGGCAGGCCTGCGGCCGCCCGTGCGCAATCCCTTCCGCAGCATCGTGGCCCGCGCCGTGGAGCTGGTCTTCGCCTGCGAAGAGGCGCTGCAGCTGATCCGCTCCTACGAGCCGCCGCCTGCGCCGCGCGTCGAGGCCCGCCCGCGCGCCGGCACGGGCATGGCCGCCACGGAAGCGCCCCGCGGCCTGCTCTACCACCGCTATTCGGTCGATGAGAACGGCCTCATCACCGCCGCCCGCATCGTCCCCCCGACGGCGCAGAATTTCCGCCGGATGGAAGAGGATCTCTGGAATTACGTCCCCTCCCTGCTGGGGCTCGACAACGAGCAGATCGCCTGGCGCGCCGAGCAGGCAGTGCGCAACTACGACCCCTGCATCTCCTGCGCCACGCACTTCCTGAAGGTGCGGATCGACGCCGTCGAGCCCGGCGGGCAGGATGGAGCGAAGCCAGACCGCTGATTCGGACTTCAGGACAAGGAAGGGCTGCAGGCGGAGGCGAGCCCTCTCAGCTGACCGCCTCGATCTCCACCTTGCGCGCCGCGCGCTCGAAGCGCAGCTTCGCCTGATGCTCCTGCCACAGCGTGGAGAACCCCGCCCAGAAGTAGCCGGAAACGAAGATCGAGAGGAACGGCAGGGCGAAGAAGTTGGCCACTTCGATGCAGTAGGCGACCATGCCGAGGAAGAACAGCCCCATGGCGATCTCGGCAAAGGGCAGCCATCCGGACTTGCGCTTGTAGACCACCGCCACGGCGCCGCCCGACGCCGCGGGCGCGTATTTCGGCGTGCGCACAAAGCTCGACTGCTTGCCCAGGAGCGCTTCCAGGACCGCCTTGGTGTTGGAGATCGTCAGCGCCACGCCCATGGCAAGAAGGAAGGGCAGGATCAGGATAGCCCGCTTCCAGCGGTCCGGATACAGTTCCTTCTCGGCGAGCAGGTAGAAGGAAACGACGCTCCAGAAGGAACAGATGATGAGCGGAACATCGATCATCAGCAACTGCTGCCAGCCGATATAGAATCGAACTATCATCACCGGCAGCATCAGCGCGGACACGCACACCATCAGCGGGTAGCTGATGTTGGGCGTCAGGTGGAACCACGCTTCCAGCTTCTCGCGCCAGCTCACGTTGGAGCGGAGGATGCGCGGCAGCAGCTTCAGCGCCACCTGAGTCAGCCCCTTCGCCCAGCGCTGCTGCTGCACCTGGAAGCCGTAGGTGTCCACCGGCAGCTCGGACGGGCATTCCAGCCACGGCAGGTAGACGAATTTCCAGCCCTTGAGCTGCGCGCGGTAGCTCAGGTCGGAATCTTCGGTCAGGGTGTCGTGCTCCCAGCCGCCGGCGTCCTCGATCATGCTGCGCCGCAGAATGCCCGCCGTGCCGTTGAAATTGAAGAACAGCCCCGTGCCGAAGCGCGCCGTATGCTCGAGCGCGAAGTGCCCGTCCAGCATCAGCGCCTGCACTTCCGTCAGCAGGTTGTGGTGGCGGTTGATGTAAGTCCAGCGCGTCTGCACCAGACCCACCTGCGGATCGGCGAAGAAGTGGATTGTCCTCTCGAGGAAATCCTCCGGCGGGATGAAGTCGGCGTCGAAAATGGCCAGAAATTCGCCGCGGGCGCGCTTCATGCCCTCCTGCAGCGCTCCCGCCTTGAAGCCGGTGCGGTTGGTGCGGTGGATGTATTCGATCGGATGCCCCTGCGCGCGGAGCCGCGCCACCAGCGCTTCGGTGTAAGGATGCGTGTCGTCGGTGGAGTCGTCGAGAACCTGGATTTCCAGCAGCTCTCGGGGATAGCGGATCTTCAGCACGCTGTCCAGCAGCTGGTCCACCACGTTCCGCTCGTTGAACAGCGGCAGCTGGATGGTGACGCGGGGCAGTTGTTCGAAGCGCCGCTCCGGCTCGCGCGGGATCTTGTGCCGGGACCTGAGATAGCGGGCGATTGTGACGAATCGGTGGGCCCCATACACGGCAAGAATGCCGAGCATGAGGAAATACGGGATCAGCAGCGACCAGTCGAACCAGTCGAGCTGGTGGATGCCCGCGAACGTGTCGTCAGTGAGAATTCTCGCCCAGCGGTCCGCCGCCGACGGCGCCAGCAGGAATGAGAGCATGCGCGTAAGACTTCCTTCCGGACTCCTGCCTTCCCATCGAACAGGCGCGCGGCCTCAGGCGGCGCGCCGCAAGCCTTGGATGTCTCCTCCGCGGCTGCCATCTTCTATCATAACCTCCGGCAGGCCCGCAAGAACGGCTCCGGGCGGGCGTAGAATACAGAGGCATCCATGGAAACTCACGTCAAAGTTCTGGCCTGGTTCAACCTGATTCTGGGAGGACTGGGCGTCCTGCTTGCTGCCATCACGTTTGCGGGAGGGTCGCTGATCCCCGCTCTGGTCGCCTTTGCCGCCGGGGAGGCGGGCTTTTTGCCGGCCTCGATCCTGCAGGCGATCGTCACCCTGATCGTCGGCATGATCCTCGTGTTGAGCCTGCCCTCGCTGATCCTGGGCTTCGGGCTGTACAACCTGAGGCCGTGGGCGAGGATCCTTGGCATCGTGCTGGCGGCCATTCACCTGTTCAATGTGCCGCTCGGCACGCTCGTCTCTGTCTACGCCTTCTGGGTGCTGCTGAACCCGCAGACGGCGGAGCTGTTCCGCCGCCGTCAGGCCTGAGGGCGCGCGTCGCGCGGGCGCAAGTAAAAGTCCAGCAGGTCCTCCACGCTGCCGGCGGACGGCTCCGCAGCCGCCTCGGGATGCGTGCGGCGCATGCGGTCCAGCGCCGCCTGCAGCAGCTGCCGCACGACGCCGGCGTGGCGCGGGGCCACGTTGCGGAACTCGCCGGGATCCTCTTGCAGGTCGAAAAGCCGCACATGGCGCCCGGGAGCCGGTTGTCCGTCTCGTAGCCGTCCATTCGCCGCCGACTGCCGCAACAGTAAATCAGCTTCCAGCGGGCGGTTCGCACGAAGACTTCTTCGTTCTCGAGATACTCGCTCACCACGAGCTCCCGCTTCTTCTCCGGCCGCCGGCCCCTGAGATGCGGGGCGAGGCTCGAGCCGTGCTGCACCTCCAGAGGTGGCGCCCCCAGCATCTCGAGCAGCGCCGGCCCCAGGTCGAGGTGTTCGGTGAAGTCTCGTACGACTCCCGGCTCGATCCGCCCGGGCCAGCGCACCAGCAGCGGGACGCGAAGCGCCGGCTCATACCCGCAGTGCTTCTCGAACCGCCCGTGGTGGCCCAGGCAGTAGCCGTGATCCGCTGTATAGACCACCAGCGTGTCCTCCTCCAGCCGCAGTTCGCGGAGCTTGTCGAGCACGCGCCCCCAGTTGCGGTCGAGGAAGGATGCGCTCGTGTAGTACGCCGCCGTGATGCCCCGCTTTTGGTCCTCCGTCAGATCGCGGAAGATCCGCGGAATCTGCCACGCGTCCTCGGGCCCCACGCGCGGGGGAGTGAAGGCGCGGGGGTCGAAGCGGTCCCGGTCCTCTCTGGGAAAGTCGAACGGCGAGTGCGGCTCAAAAAGGCTGATCCACAGCGCAAACGGCTGGCTGCGCTTCTCCTTTAGAAATCGCAGCGCTTCGCGCACGAGGAAAGTGCCGCGCATATCGGCATCGCGCCGCGGATACGGGCGCCTGGCGGCATTCAACCACTCGCGGGCGGGAGTCTGGAAGGGCCGCCACGGAAGCTGCTGCACAGGGATCGAGGGGTCCACAGGCGCGGGCCGGACGCTTTGTTGCCAGGCTTGCGTGGCCTCTCCGTCGGTCAGCAGCCAGTCGAAGCCATGCAATCCGGGCTCGCCCTTGCGGTTGAAGTGCATCTTTCCGAATGCGGCCGTGACATAGCCGGCCTTTTTCAGCTGTTTGGCCAGAGTGGGTTTGCCCGGGTCGAGCGGGGTGGAGAGCACGGTCACGCCGGCGGCATGGGGCATCTGTCCGGTGAGCAGGCTTTGGCGCGAGGGCGTGCAAACGGGCGAATTGCAGTAGTGGGAGGCGAAGCGGACGCCCTCGGCGGCCAGCCGGTCCAGATTCGGGGTGGATGCCTGCGGGTTGCCGTCGCAGCCCATGACGTAGGCGGCATGGTCGTCGGAGACCAGGAACAGCAGGTTCGGAGGCCGCCTCGCCTGCCTTCCCCGCACGATCGCCGGCGCCAGCCCGGCGGCGAGGCTCCTGCGCGTGATCATTCCGCCATTCTACTGCCGGGCCATCTTGAACAAAGCCGAGGCGCTTCCCTATCATCAGAATCAGGAGACCAGGCCCGCAGCCATGACAGAGGGACTCAGCAGGCGGTCGAGCGAGGTGCTCCACGCAATCGTACAGACGTACGTCGAGACCGGGGAGCCTGTGGCGTCCCGCACGATTGCGCGCCGCCGCAAGGAGCCGCTGAGCCCGGCCACGATCCGCAACATTATGTCGGATTTGGCCGAAATGGGCTATCTGGAGCAGCCCCACACGTCCGCGGGCCGGGTGCCCACGGCGAAGGCGTTTGCGCACTACGCCGCGCATGTGGCGGCGGGACTCCGGGAAGTCGCCGCGAACGAGCGGCTGCGCGAAGAGCTGTCGCGGGTGGGCTCGCCGGACGAGTGCGTCCAGCAGGCTTCCCATCTGCTGACGTCGCTCACCCGGAACGTGGGCATCGCTGCAGCCATCCCCGCCTCGGCGCAGCAGCTGGACCAGATCGACCTGATCCGCCTGCCCGATCAGCGGATCCTGATGATCGTCGTCACGCGCGACGGGCTGGTTCACAATCAGGTGGCGCAGCTGCCGGAGCCGGTGACGCAGGACGAGCTGCAGTCGATCCGCAACTACGTCAACCAGCACTTTGCCGGCTGGCGGATGCGCGACATCCGCACCGAGCTGGACCGGCTGGTGCGCGAGGAGCGCGCCGTGTATGACCTGTTGCTGCGGAGGCTGCAGCTGCTGCACGCGCAGGGGCTGCTGTCCTTCGAGCTGCCCCCGCGCGTGTACATGGAGGGCGCCTCCAACCTGCTGGGGCTGGACCTGCACATCACGCGGGAGCGGCTGCGCGAGCTGTTCCGCGCGCTGGAGGAGAAGCAACGGCTGATCGAGCTTCTGGATCAGTATCTGGTGGGCGGCGAAAGCGGCCTGCAGTACAGGATCGGTCTCGGCGACGCGCATCCGGCGCTGCGCGAGTTCGCATTGATCGGCATCTGCGTGGAGGGCCCCGGAGGGCTGGAGACGCGGCTCGCGGTCCTGGGGCCGATGCGGATGCACTACCCGCGCGTGATGAGCGCGGTGGTGCAGCTGCACTCGCTTCTGAAGAGCCTGCCGCAGTAGCCACGGCGCCTGCTACTCTGGGATTTGGATCCGGATTCTGGCAACATGACCGAGCAGGAACTGCACAACGCAACCGAGGATGTCGCCTCTCTGTCGCCGGAAGCGCAGGCGGCGCTGGAACAGTCTGCCGAGGCGCCTCCTGCAGCGCCCGCGGAAGCCGCGCCCGAGGCTCCGTCCGTCGAGGCTCTCACGGCGGAGCGCGACCGCCTGGCGCAGGAGAAGGCCGAGCTGCAGGACCGCTACCTCCGTCTGGCCGCCGAGTTTGACAACTACCGCAAGCGCAGCGAGCGCGAGCGGCTGGAAGCCATCGAGTTCGCCGCCGCCGGCGCGCTGAAAGCCCTGCTGCCGGTGCTCGATGATCTGGAGCGCGCGCTGAAGGTCCAGACAGCCGACGCCGAGTATGCCCGGGGCGTGGAGCTGATCTTCCAGCGTCTCTCCGACACGCTGCGCAAATTGGGCGTGGAACCGCTGGAGGCGCAGGGCAAGCCGTTCGACCCCGCCCTTCACCATGCCATCGAGCGCGTGGAAGATCCTGCCGTCGAGCAGGACACCGTGCTCGAGGAGCTGCAGCGCGGCTACACTTATAAAGGCCGCCTGCTGCGGGAGGCGCTCGTGCGTGTCGCCGTCAAGAGCTGATCGTGACGAAGCGCGACTACTACGAGGTTCTCGGAGTCTCCCGCTCCGCCACGGAGCAGGAGCTGAAAAGCGCCTACCGGAAGCTGGCGCTGAAGTACCACCCGGACCGCAACCCCGGCGACAAGACGGCGGAGGAAAAGTTCAAGGAAGCCGCGGAAGCCTACGGCGTGCTTTCGGACCCGGAGAAGCGCCGGATCTATGATGCCTACGGGCATCAGGGGCTGGAAGGCGCCGGCGCGCCCGGCTTCAACCCGGAAGCCTTCGCCGACTTTGCCGACATCTTCGGCGACTTCTTCGGCTTCGGGGACCTCTTCGGCTCGGCAGGACGGCGGCGCAACCGCCCGCAGCGCGGCGAGGACACGCGCTTCGACCTCGAGATCGAATTGCAGGATGCCATCTTCGGCAAGGAAGTCGAAATTCAGGTGCCGCGGATGGAGACCTGCTCCTCCTGCCAGGGATCCGGCGCCGAATCCCGCGACGGCTGGGCCACCTGCTCCTCCTGCCACGGGCGCGGCGAGCTGTTCTACCGGCAGGGATTCCTCACCATCCGCCGCACCTGCTCCCATTGCGGCGGCGCCGGGCGCGTGCTGCGGCGCCCCTGCCGCTCCTGCCAGGGCGAAGGGCGCGTGCGCACCACGCGGAAGCTGAAGCTGCACATTCCCCCCGGCATCGACAGCGGCAACAAGATGCGCCTGGCGGGCGAAGGGCAGCCCGGCGTCAACGGCGGGCCGCCCGGCGATCTCTACGTCTTCATCGTCATCAAGCCGCATCCTGTGTTCGAGCGGCGCGAGGATGACCTGCATTGCGTCGTGCCCCTGAACGTGGCGCAGGCGGCGCTCGGCACCGAACTCAACATCCTCACCTTCGACGGCGTGCAAACCGTGAAGGTGCCCGAGGGGGTGCAGAGCGGCGAGACGTTGCGGCTGAAGGGGCGTGGCGTGCCCCACCTGCACGGAAACGGGCGCGGCGACATCGTCATCCACCTCGATGTGCGCATCCCCCGCAAGCTGACGCGCGAGCAGCGCAAGCTGTTCGAGCAGCTGCGCGAGACGCTGCCCGATGAGAGCGAACCGCAGGAAAAATCGCTGCTCGAGAAGCTGAAAGACTATCTGGTCTGATCCGCGCCCGGCTTGCGCCCGATGGCGATCAGGGAAACGCCGGGCCACGGCAGCCAGCCGTCCACGCGCCTCCACAGCCAGACCAGATGGTCGAACAGCCAGAGCTGCAGGCGGCTGAACGTGCGCCGCCTCAGGATCCGCCCGTTCAGCCACCAGCCGGGGCGGGTCACACGGTTGAAGCCGAAGATCCGCTCCACCTCGAAACCTGCGCGCTGCATCTTCTCCCGCAGCTCAGCTTCCGAGTAGCGGCGCCAGTGGCCGAGCACCACGTCCAGCTCGCCGAAAATCGACTGCCCTTCCGGCACCAGCACGATGGCGCGCCCCCCGGGCAGGAGCGCCGTACGCAGGTTCCGCAGCGCGGCCACATCGTCCTCCACGTGTTCCACCACGTTCAGGCAGATCACCGTGTCGACGCTCTCCCGCAGCGGCTCGAAGTCCTCGGCGCGGGCGAGGTCGGCCCGCGCGACGCGCACGTTGGGGCGGTGCGCCATGCGCGCGGCGAGACGCGCCAAGTGTTCCTCGTCAATATCGGAGGCCACATACAGCACGCGCCCCGGCGCCAGCCTGCGGGTCAAATTCCCGATGCCCGCGCCGATCTCCAGCACGCGTCGCCCGGCGTAAGGTGCAACCGTGTCCGCCATCCACGCGTTGAAGCGGCGCGCCATGGCCAGCCGGTCGAGAATTTCCGGCGCCGCTTCCTTGTAGACATCCCGCCGCAGCGAGTACCACAAGACCGCCAGCAGCCCGAGCAGCGCGTCCCGGCGGCGGATCTTCTTCCCTTCCTCGTAGGTGCGCCCGTGGTAGCGGACCGGAGTCTCGTAGATCACCGCCTCGCGCTGCGCCAGCTTGATGGTGAGCTCCGCTTCGAAACTGAATCCATCCGACCGCAGCGGGATGCTGCGCACGAGGGACGTGCGGAATGCCTTGTATCCGGTCCAGACGTCGGTAAGATTCAGGTCGCTGGCAATGTTGGCCAACGCCGTCAGCCAGCGGTTGGCCACCGAGTGCCAGTAGTACAGCACGCGGCGCTCGGTCCCCACGGCGAAGCGCGACCCGTAGACGGCATCGGCGCGCCCCTCGAGCAGCGGCTCAAGAAGCTTGGGATAATCGCGCGGATCGTATTCGAGGTCTGCGTCCTGGATCAGGGAGAACTCGCCCCGGGCCTCGGCCAAAGCCGTCCGCACGGCCGCGCCCTTGCCGCGGTTCCGCTCGTGGCGCAGCACGCGCACGAGGCCGTTGGCGCGGCGCGCTGCCTCAAGGGCAGCTGCAGCGGTGCCGTCGGTCGAGCCATCGTCCACAACGAGCACTTCGCGCTCCACGCCCTCCGGCAAAGGCGCGCGCAGGACGCGGCTCAAGACCTCGGGGATGAACTCTTCCTCGTTGTATGCGGGGACCAGAATGCTCACCAGCGGCATGCGCTTCGGTTGGTGATTTTCCATCATGCCATGGCAAAGCCTGCCGGGCGCGCCAGCCTTCCGAGGGGCGAGTTTCGGAGCAGCGTGTGCGATATATTGGAGCGGGAGTCTCGCCATGCAGCTCGTAAACCGCCGGTCGCTCTTCGCAGCCGCGGGCGCAGCCGTTTCTGTGTTCCCTCTGCGCGCCGCCGATCCGTGGACCAAGCCTCCCGCCGAGTGGACCGACAAGGACATTCAGCGGATCCTGAGCGATTCGCCGTGGGCGCGGCAGGTGACCATCACGCTTGGAACGGGCATGATGAGCGGCGGAGGCGGGCGCCGAGGCGGGCGCGGCGGAGGCGGCGGAATGGGAGGCGGCATCGCGGATGCCAGTGTTGGTGCAGGCAGCGAAGGCATCACCGGCGGGCGTGCCGGCATGGGAGAAGGAATGGGGGCCGCTATGGCGCCCTCCATTCAGTTCCAGATCCGCTGGCAATCCGCCAAGCCCATCAAGATCGCCACGGTGCGCGCTCGCATGGGTGCGGAGGCGGAGACCTCTCCGCAGGCGCGCGAATTTGTAGAGCGGGAGGAGCCGGACTACGTCATTGCCGTGATCGGCCCGCCCATGGGTCCGCCGCCGGAAGCCCAGCCCCGTGCGGGCGAGCCGCCGCGCTCCGGCGCGCCGCAAAAGGGCGATGCCGCGCCCCGGGAGCGGCGCGGGGATCCCGAAGCCTGGATGGCAGCGCTCAAGGAGAACACATGGCTGGCCTGGAAGCAGCATGAAAAGCTGCATCCCTCCTCCGTCGTGATGCCGCCGGGCGGGCAACGCAATGTGCTGATCTTCCACTTCCCCAAGGATCACCCCATCGAGCTCGAGGACAAGGAAGTGGAGTTCTGCATGCGCCGCGGCCCCATGGAAGTGCGGCGCAAGTTCAAGCTCAAGGACATGGTGTTCGAGGGCAAGCTCGCCCTCTGAGCCGCCGCGACGGTTACGGCTTCCAGGAACGGCTCATCGCCTCGGCGATGGCGAACTCGTAGAGCGCGAGCGCCCGGTAATATTCCGTCAGGGCGGCCACCTCGCGCAGTTCCGTCTCATAGGTGGCCTGCTCGCGGAGATTCACCAGGAACAGGTTGCCCTCGCCCAATTCGAATTTGACCCGCTCCGCCGTCTCCAGCTGCCGCGCCACATCGACCTCCTCGCGCAGCACGCGCGCGCGTTCATAGGCTGTCTTCAGCGCCGAATAGGCGTCGCGCACCTCGGCGGCGATCTGATCGCGGGCGAAACGCTCCCGCTGGTCGAACTGCTCGATGCGCGCCAGAGCAGCCAGATCCCGCCCCTTGGCCACCCGCCGCTGCGCGGGCAGATCGAAGGCCAGAGAGGCGATCAGATCATTCGGGCCGCGCCCCACGCGCCGCTCGCCCAGCTGGCTGGCGAAGCTCAGCGAAAGGTCCACGGCAGGCAGCAGCTGGTTCTGCGCCAGCCTCCGGTCGACCTCCACCTGCGAGCGCTGCTCGCGGAAGCGGCGGATCTCCGGGCGGCGCTTCCACGCCAGTTCGATGTCCTCCTGGAGCCGCTGTTCGTCGATGTCGCGCAGCGCCGGGAACGAGGCAGGCAGGCGCTCGGGCGCAGGCAACACCGGGGCGCCGGAATCATCGCGGTAGTACAGGGACAGTTCGATCGCCGCCTGCTGCAGCCCCCGTTCGGCCTCGATGGCCTGCGCGCGGCGCGTCAGAATGGCCCGCTGGTTGTCGGTGACATCCACCATGGGGATCTGCCCGAGCCGCGCGGCTTCGCGCAACTGCCCGTCGCGCTGCTCGGCCACCTGCAGTACGGCGCGCGCCACGCGGTAGCGCAGCCCGGCCGCCACCCACTCGTAGTAGCGGCGCGTGGCCAGCTGCAGGATCACCAATCGCTGCTGGTCCACGCCCAGATCGGCGATCCTCTGGCCGATGCGCGCCTTCTGCAGCTCGGCGCGCCGGGCGTCCAGCGCACGGTCGCGCAGCAGCGGCAGCTTGAAGCCCGCCTTCCACTCGCCGCCGAGGTCGGTTTGCAACTTCCCGTCATAGGCGGCAAACTCGCCGCGCCCCAGCTGGTAGCCGGCGAAATAGGTCATGCCCTGAAACTGCGTCGCCTGCTCCACGCCGGCCTTGTATACGTCGTTCCGGTATTTCCCGAAATAGTCGCCCTCATAGCCGCTTTTCAGGGACAGATCGAAGCGGCCGGTCGCGGTGAGCACGTCGGCAGCAGCGACCACGCGGTCCTGCAACGCCGCCAGCAGGGGCGGATAGTGGCGCTCCACCGAACGCAGCACCTCTTCCAGCGTGAGCGGGCCTTGCGCCGCCAGCGGCATCGCCGCCGCCAAAAGGGCAACCAGGATCCTCATTTGCTCTTCTCTTTCGCCCCCTTCGCGCCCGGCTCGTTGTCAGCGATCACCGGCGGGAATCCGTTGAAACGCCGCCACAGCTCCCAGCCCAGGGTCACCTGCCGAAGCAGGACCCAGCCTTTGGCCTGCACGCCCTGCCGCAAGTACCGCGAAGAGGGCCACGGATCGTCCTCAGGATCCGGCGTCACCAGGATCCGGAACTTGCCGCCGTTGGTCTCCGCCGCGTCCACCAGGCGCACAACGCCGCCGAATGTGCCCACCGCCACGGAAGGCCAGCCGACGAACTGAATCGCGGGCCACCCGTTGAACTGCAGGCGGACCTTGTCGCCCACCTGCACCAGCGGCATGTCCATGCCGTCCAGCCACAGCTCGACGGTCGGCTGCCCGGCGTCCGGCACGAACAGCGCCACCGGGTCGCCGCCCTTCAGCAGCTCGCTGTTGGGCTGCGCCAGCAGGCGCAAGATGGTGCCGTTGCGCGGGGCGTAGACCTTCAGGGTCTGCTGGCGCGCCAGGCGGGACTCCACGCGCTGCAGTTCGGCGCGGATGTTGGCGATCTCGGCTCGCGCGAGATTCAGCGAAGCGCGCTCGCTCTCGATGGCAGCGTCGGCATCGGCAGTCACTTTGCGCAAGTCATCTTCCAGCGCCTGCTTCTCCGTGCGCGCGGCGTTCAGCGCAGCGATGGCGCGGCGCACTTCGGCTTCCGCCGTCGCATATTCCTGCTGCGCCAGCTCCACCATCCGCTGGCTGGCCAGCCCGCGGTCCCGCAGGTTCTTCTGGCGCTCGATGTTCAGCCGCGCCACGGTCAGCCTTTCCTCCGCCGCCCGCAGCGCCTGCTCGTTCTGCACGATCCGCTCGGAGGCCATGCGCACGCGGTTGGAGGCGGCATTGACGGCGTTGGTCTTCGACTCCCGCAGGCGCCCCAGCCGCTCCTCGTGGGCGGCGGCGCGCCCTTCCGCCATCATCAGCCGCTCGTTCACCGCCATCCGCTCGTTGCGAAGGCGCTCGAGGATCAGCGGGTCGTTGTCGGTCAGCTCCACGATCAACTGCCCCTCGCGCACATGCACGCCTTCGGTGACGTGCCATCGCGCCACGCGCCCTTCCACCGGAGCGCTGATCGCCTGCACGCGCTCTACCGGGGTGAGAGCCGAGACGTGCCCCAGCCCCGAGACGCTCTGCTGCCAGGGCGTGAAGATCAGCGCAATGACGGAGAAGACGAAAAACAGCACCAGCGTGCGGGCCACAGTCCGGACCCGCTTGCCGGAATCGAGTTCCGCCATCACAGGCAAGACATGGGTGCTCATCTCTTTGCCTCCCGGAGAGTCCCTTCGCGAATTTCATAGACCCGGTCGCACCGGCCCAGAATGCCCTCGTTGTGGCTGGCCACGATCACCGTCCAGCGGTCCCGAGGGCCGAAGACCAGGTCCAGCAGCCGCGTCCGCTCGGGCAGGTCTTCCAGCCAGTCGAGGCATTCGTCCAGCAACAGCACGCGCGGCTCGTGCGCCAGCGCGCGCGCCAGCTCGAACTGCACCGCCTGGCCGGCCGACAGCGGCGCCCCTCCCGTGGCCAGCTTCGTGTGCAGCCCCTCGGGCATCTTCAGAACGTGCTCGAGCAATCCGACCTCCTCCAGCGCCGCCTGCGCCCGCTCGACCGTCAGCTCCTCCCGGCCCAGACGCATGTTCTCGAGCACCGATCCCTCGAAAATCTGCGGCTCCCGCACCAGCGCCACCTGGTCTCGCAACTCGTCCAGGCTCAGGATGCGGTAATCCAGGCCATCGATCTCCACATGCCCGTGTTCGGGCTGTTTCAGCGCGTACAGCACATCCATCAGGCTGCTCTTTCCGCTGCCCGTGGATCCCACCAGCCCGATGCGCGCGCCCGGTTCCGCGTCCAGGGCCGCCTGCCGGATCAACGGAATGGAATCGGTGGCATGGATGGCGACGTCCCGCATCCGGATCATCGCTGCGCCCTGCCGGCGCGGCAGCCTCTCGCCGCCCTCCCGCTCCTTGGGCAGATCCGTCAGATAGCCGAGCTTGTCCAGCGCCGCCATCAGATCATAAAACAGCTCCAGGTGCTTGCCGAACTTCGTGATCCCGCTGGTGACCAGCGCTACCACCAGCTCGGCCGCCACCAGCTGGCCCAGCGTCATCTGCCGGCTGATCACCAGCCAGCCGCCCACTCCGAGCAGCGTGGCGCTCGCCAGCGCCTGCAACACGAACGAGCCCACAATCTGGCGAAGCAGGATGCGGAAATGCTTCGCGCGGTAGTTCAGGTAATCCCGCACCAGCTCGTTGGTCCGCTCCAGAGCCAGCGTCAGGCCGGCCCGCGACTTCACCGCAATCTGGTGCCGCGCCAGCTCTTCCAGCCACGCCAGCAGCGCGTACTTCGCCTTGGACTCCTTCACCGCCGTCGGGATCGCGCCGGAGCCCATCGGGAACAGCACGACAAACAGGCTCAGCGCCAAGAGCACATCGAACGCCAGCAAAAACGGATGATAAACCGCCAGCAGGATCATGCCGATCAGCGTCTGCACGGCCACGGTCAGGCCGTCCAGCAGCAGCGTGGCGCCCGCCTTCTGCACCGTCACCACTTCCAGAAAGCGGTTCACCAGCTCCGGCCCGTGGTAGCGGTCAAAGGCGCGCGGCTCCACGCGCACCAGCTTGTCCGCGACATCCCCCGCCAGGCGCACGAAGATCCGCCGCTGGATCATTTCCACCACATACTGCCGGTAGGCGTTCAGCCAGGAGACGGCCAGCAGCGCCAGCAGCACCAGAACCGTCAGCACTGCCAACGGCTGCAACAGCGTCCCGAATGCCACCGTGTTCACCACCGCCTGCACCGCGATGGGCAACACGAGCGAAACCAGCCCGGTGGCGGCGGTGTAGATCACCACCACCCATGCGTCCTCCGACTCGAGCGACAGCCACTGCCGCAGACGAACCACGGGATGGACAGAGTGATATATCGAGATTTCAGACGCGTTGCCAGCCATTCCTGCCTGCCTTGCGATTGCTGATAGGGTGTCGGGATCCTGCCTGGGTTCGAATCCGTCCTGGGATGCCCGCACCGCCCCGTCGCACCTTCCCGCCGCCAGTCTCAGTGGGTGGCGCACGGGGGCGCGGAGAGTCGTCCTCCCCCGATCCGATCCAGGGCCGCGCGCTCTTTCATCGTATCAAGATCTCTAGATGTTTGACAGTGTTTGCAAGTTTCGACTAGAATGAAAGTTCAAATATCCTTCTTTGGGGGAGGTTTCCGATTCCCTCGCGGGCTCTGATCGCCAAGGAACTTGCGGAGCTCTTGGGTGCCATCTCCCACGCCCACCGGCTGCGCATACTAATCGAATTGCATGCCGGCGAGATAGACGTCAACGGGTTGCAAAAAGTCCTCGGCATCAGTCATTCAGCGGTTTCGCAGAACCTTGCCATTCTGCGCGCGCACCATCTGGTGCGGGAACGCCGGGAGGGGCGGCGTGTCTACTACTCGCTTTCTGATCCGCGGATTGCGGAGTGGCTGCTGGATGGCATGGATTTCCTCACTACCGGGCTCGCGCATCAGGAAGAGCTCCGCGCCGCGTTGCAAAGCGCCCGGGAGTTGTGGATGGGAGGAAGGGCGCGTTAGCGGTGCTCTTCCACCGCCCGGTACACTGTCCTTTTCGGCAAGCGGCGTTCACGCGCGACGCGCTTGATCGCCTCCATCCTTGCCACTCCCGCCTGTTCCAGCCTGAGGACTTCCTCGCGCAGTTGCTCGCCGCTCGCCTCCGCCGGCTCGGCGGCTTCCGCCCTTCCGATCAGCAGCGTCACTTCCCCGCGCACTTCGCCGCGGCTGTCCAGCTCCGCCAGGATCTGCCCGGGCGTTCCGCGCAGGAATTCCTCATGCACCTTGGTCACCTCCCGTGCGACGACCACCGGGCGGGGGCCGAGCGCGGCTTCCACGTCGCGCAGGGTTTCTTTCAGGCGGTGCGGGGCTTCATAAAAAACCAGGGTGGCGTCCAGCCCGCGCAACTGCTCCAGCAGGCGCCGCCGCTCGCCGCTCTTGCGGGGCAGAAATCCGCCGAAGTAGAACCTGTCTGTGGCCAACCCGGAGGCGCAGAGCGCGGCGATCACGGCCGCCGGCCCGGGGATGGGAACCACGGGAATGCCCCGCCCGGCTGCCTTCTTCACCAGCCGGTAGCCGGGATCGGAGATCAGCGGCGTGCCGGCGTCGGAAACCAGAGCCACGGATTCTCCCGCTTCCAGCCGCGCGAGCAGCTCCTCGCTCCGCTCCGCCTCGTTGTGTTCGTGGTAGCTGACCGTGCGCGCCGCAATGGCGTAGTGCTCCAGCAGCTTCCGCGTCTGCCGCGTGTCCTCGCAGGCGATCCACGCCGCTTCGCGCAACGTCTGCAGGGCGCGCGGGCTGATGTCGGCAAGATTTCCGATCGGCGTGGCCACGACGTACAGCGTTCCGGGCACGCGACCATTGTAAGGCCCTGCGGATGGCCGTGCCGCGCGCAGGCGGGTCATAATGGAGCCATCCCCTCCGCTGCCCGGAGGAGCGGATGACGCTGTCATGGAAACCGGCCGTCCACAGCCCGGAACAGAATTGGACTATTTCGTTTTTGAGTCCCGGACGCCGAAGCTCCGCGTGGAGATCGACTTCGGCGTGGTGGACAAGATCGCTTCGGAGGCCCTGCGCGGCCTCGGCGCCCTGCCCCGGCGGGGCATCGAAGTGGGCGGGCTGCTGCTGGGCCGCGCCGACTCGCTGCGTATGCCGGGCGCCGTCCGGATCGAAGACTGCGTGCCGTTCGCGAGCGAGCACCTCTACGGGCCGAACTTCCAACTTTCGCCCGCTGACCGGGAGTCATTTTCCGCGCTCGTGGACTCCTGGCAGCACACGCGAAACACATCGCTCTATGCTGTCGGGTTCTATCGCTCCCACACCCGCGGCGAACTGGAGCTGACGCAGGAGGACGTCGAGCTGCTGGACGCATTCTTCCCGCAGGCGCACGCCGTGTGCCTGGTGGTGAGGCCCTATGCCATGCGCGCCAGCGACGCCGCCATCTGGCTGCGCCGGGGCGGCGCATTCCACCCCGGGCCGCCGGCGCAGACCTTCCCGTTCCGCCGCAAGGAGATGGGCGGCGGCGCGACGCCCCGCGGCGCTTCCTCGCTGACGCCGGACAAGGTGCCGCAGCCGTCGCCTCCGCCACCGCAAAACAGGCGCGCGCAGCCGGAAGACACGGAAACCCTGACGCCGGAGGTGATGGAAACCGTTCTGGCGCCAGAATCCTCGAGCCTTTCGCAGCCGCCCGCCGCCCGCAGCGGCCCCGGCTGGCTCTGGTTCGCTTTCCTGGTGGTGGCGCTCCTCGCCGGCGTCGCCGTGGGCGTGCAGCTGGCCGGCGGTTGGCGGCAGCCCGGCGTGCAAACCCAGAGCGCGGAGCCCTACAGCCTGGGCCTTTCCGCCGTTCAGTTCGGCGACACGATCCACTTCCGCTGGAACCCGCAGGCGCCCGCTCTTCTGGCCTGCCGAAGCGCTTCGCTGACCATCCGCGACGGCAACAACACCAAGATCCTCGACCTCCGCAAGGAAGACCTCGCCCGGGGCGCGCTGATCTACCGCCACACTTCCTCCGACGTTTCTTTCCGCCTCGAGGCGGTCTTCAACCCCGGAAACGCCCTCTCGGAGTCCGTGCACCTGCGCCTGCTGCCTCCCGCCCCTGCCTCCGGCAGCCCGGAATCGCCGATCCGCTAAAATGACAGTGGTGTCGCCGGAGATCCCTTCCGTTCAGCCCGAGCCTGCACCGCAGCCCGAGCCAGCTCCGGCGGCGGCCCCCGCGGCCTACGTCCGCAGCGCCATCTCCGAGTGGGTCATCACGATCATCCTGCTGCTGTTCGGCACCACGACCCTCGTGCAGGCGTTCGTCATCCCCACGGGATCCATGGAGGAGAACCTGCTCATCGGCGATCACCTGCTGGTGGACAAGCTCGCCTACGCTCCGGCGGGACCGGTGAGCCGGTTCGTGCTGCCCTATCTGGACGTCAAGCGCGGGGACATTGTCGTATTCCGCTACCCGGCCGATGTGCGGCAGACCTTCGTCAAGCGCGTCATCGGCATCCCCGGCGACCGCATCCGCATCGTCAACAAGGAAGTCTTCCTCAACGGCCGCCGCGTGGACGAGCCCTACAAGTTCCACAAGACGGCCTACATCGACCCCTACCGGGACAACTTCCCCTCAGAACCCAACACGCGGGTCGATGTCCGCGCCCTGGAAATGCTCGAGCGGCACACCTCGAACGGGGAAGTCGTCGTGCCGCCCGGCGCCTATTTCGTCCTCGGCGACAACCGCGATTCCAGCCTCGACAGCCGTTACTGGGGCTTCGTGCCCCGCGAAAACATCATCGGCAAGCCCTTTCTGGTGTACTGGTCTTATGACGCTCCTACCCACAGGCTCACCAGCCCGGGGCTGAACCTCGAGCACCTGCGCGACCTCGCCGCCAACTTCTTCACCAAGACCCGGTGGCGCCGAACCTTTCTGCTGATCCGCGGCCACCCTTTGCAAACCGGTCCTGTTGTGCCATGAAGAATCCCGTCAAGAAGCAAGCCACCGCCACGGCGGAAAAGCAGGAAACCTTCCGGCCGGACCTCGCGGAGAAAATCCGCTCGTTCGTCTCCGAGTGGGCGGTCACCATCGTCCTGCTGCTGTTCGGCACCACAACGCTCGTGCAGGCGTTCGTCGTTCCCACCGGCTCGATGGAAGACACGGTGCTCATCGGCGACCATATGTTCGTCGACAAGCTCGCCTACGCGCCCCCCGGCCCTATCAGCCGCTACCTGCTTCCTTACGTGGAGGTGAAGCGCGGCGACATCGTCGTCTTCAAATTCCCGGTGAATCCGCGCGAGAACTACATCAAGCGCATTGTCGGCGTGCCCGGCGACCGCATCCGCGTGGTCAACAAGCAGCTCTACCTGAACGGAAAGGCGGTCGAAGAGCCCTACGTCGTCCACAAGACCCCGTATATCGACTCCTACCGGGACAACTTCCCCTCCGAACCCAACACGCGGCTCGCCGAAGCCGCCTATGACATGCTCGCCAACCATGTGGTCAACGGCGAGGTCGTGGTCCCGCCGGGGAACTACTTCGCCATGGGCGACAACCGCGACAACTCGCTGGACTCGCGCTATTGGGGCTTCGTGCCCCGCGAAAACATCATCGGCAAGCCGGCCATCATCTTCTGGTCGTATGACACGAGCACGGAGCGGCTGGCGGATCCCAACTTCATCTCCATCGACCACCTGATCGACCTGGGCCTGAACTTCTTCACCAAGACGCGCTGGAAGCGCACCTTCATGGTGCCGAAGAGCTACCCGCTCGGCTGACGCCCGTCTTCCGGCTCGAGCGCCGTCTCCCGGTCGCGGAGCCCGAGCAGGTACAGGATCCCGTCCAGCCCGACGGTGGAAAGCGACTGCCGCGCCCCGGCGCGCACGACGGGCTTGGCGCGGAAGGCGATGCCCAGCCCTGCCAGCCGCAGCATGGGCAGGTCATTGGCCCCGTCGCCCACAGCGATGCACTGTTCGAGATCCAGCCCCTGCTCGGCTGCCAGCGCGCGCAGGCGCCGCGCCTTCTCCTGCCCGTCCACAACCGGAGGCGCGACCTCTCCGGTCACCACGCCGTCCCGCACCACCAGCGTGTTGGCGTGCAGATAGTCGATGCCGAGCCGCTCCTGCAAGACTCTGCCAAAGAACGTAAAGCCGCCGGAGAGAATCGCCATGCGGTAGCCGAGCCGCTTCAGGGTGCGCGTCAGCCGCTCGGCGCCCTCGGTGAGCGGGATGCGCTCCACCACGCGCTGCAACGCTTCCTCCCGCAGCCCGCGCAGCAGCGCCACGCGCTGCCGGAATGCCTGCCCGAAGTCCAGCTCGCCGCGCATGGCGGCTTCGGTGATCCGGCGCACGGCTTCGCCCGCGCCGGCTTCCGCCGCCAGCTCGTCGATCACTTCGCCCTGGATGAGCGTCGAATCCATGTCGAATGCGATCAGTCGGCGGTGCCGCCTCCAGATGGAGTCATGCTGAAACGCGATGTCAATGCCCGTTTCGGAAGCCACCCGCGCCAGCTCGGTCCTCAGCCCGCCCTCGTCGGGCTCGCTTCCCGGCGCGGCGGCACTGGCAGTAAACTCCACGCAAACGGCCGGCGAGCCGTTGGCCGCCTCCAGCGGCATCCGCGCCGAGAGGCGGTCGATGCGGTCGATGTTCAGCCCCGCGCGGGCGATCTCTCCGGCCACCGCCGCCATCGCCTCGGCATCCAGCCGGCAGCCCAGCGCCGTCACGATGTAGCGCCGCTTGCGCTGCTCGGCGACCCATTGCGCATAGCGCTCCGCGCTCGCTTCGGTGTAACGGATCTGCACGCCCAGCCGGTGCGCTTCCAGCAGCAGATCGGTCATCATCGTCGAGGCGCGCAGCGCGGCAGTCAGCTCCACGAGGATTCCCAGCGCCAGAGCGTCATGGATGACCGCCTGCCCGATGTCGAGCACGCGCGCCCCGTGGCGCGCCAGCACGCGCATCAGCGCATGGGTCACTCCCGGGCGATCCTGCCCGGTCACATGGATCAGCAAAGCTCCCGAATTCATCCCTTCCTGCCTGCCGGCCTCGCCCCCGCGAACCGGCGCTTCGTCCCCTCATTCGTAGCGCAACGTTTCGGCGGGCGCCACCGCCGCCGCGGCGCGCGCCGGATACCACGCCGCCAGAGCCGCCACGCCGAGCGCCAGAGCGGCGATCCACAACGAGTCCGCCCACCTCGGATCGAACGGAACGTAGGACAGCGAGTAGATCTCTTCGTCGATCCGGATCCACCTCTGCCGCTCCGCGAGCGTGCTCAGCCAGTAGCCCAGCGCCAGCCCTGCCGCTGTTCCCGCGCCCGCCAGCAACAGCGCCTGCCAGAGGAAGATACGGGCGATCTGCGCCCGCCGCGCGCCCATGGAAAGCAGCACCGCGATGTCACGCCGCTTCTCCATCACGCGCAGAAACAGCGCCGTCAAGATGTTCAGCGCCGCCACCAGCTGAATCAGCGAGATGGTGATCACCGAAACGGTCTTCTCCATCCGCAGCGCGTTCAGCAGCTGCCGGTTTTGCTCCATCCAGTGCGTGGCGCCCAGATCCGCGCCTGCCGCAGCTTCCGCCGCTCGCGCCACCTCCGGCGCGCGCGACGGATCGTGCAGCTTCAGCTCGATGGCGTTCACCACGTCCGGCAGCGCCAGCACCCGCTGCGCTTGCCGCACCGTGGTCAGCGCCATCTGGTTGTCCAGATCGTAGAAGCCCGACTCGAAAATCGCTGCCACGCGGAAGCGGAACTCCGCCGGGCGCATTCCAAACGGCGTCATCTCGCCCTGCGGGCTCAGGATCCGCACCACGTCTCCGGTTCTCATCCCAACCCGCGCCGCCAGATGCGATCCGAGCACCACGCCGGGCAAGCCCCGCACGTCATCGAGCCCCTCCAGGCTGCCTTCGCGAATGTGCGCCGCAAGCTCCGGCGAGTCCAGCCGCGTGCCCTTCAGCGTCGCCTCGGCCGACTGCACCGGCCCGGACACAAGCACCTTTCCGTAGAGCGCCGCCGAAGCCTCCTTCACGCCTTCGATCCGCGCGAGCGACGCCGTGATTTCGCGCCAGTGATCGATGCCCGTCGACGGAGTTTTCTCGAGCAGCACCACGTGCGGCGTGGCGCCCAGCAGGCTTTGCTCCAGTGCGCCCCGGAAGCCGTTGTTGATCGCCAGCGCGATCACCAGCGCCATCACGCCCGCTGCCACACCCGCCACGGAGACAACCGTCACGAGCGGGATCACCGCCTGCCCGCGCCGCGCCAGCAGGTAGCGCAGCGCGACAAACAGCTCGAACCCGCGCGTCACTTCGAAGATGCCTGCCGCAGCCACTCCGCAATCCCGATTTCGCCCTCCGGGCGCAGCAGCGGGAACAGAATCACATCGCGGATCGACTTCTGCCCGGTGAGGATCATCACCAGCCGGTCGATGCCGATCCCCTCGCCCGCCGTGGGCGGCATTCCATAGCACAGCGCCCGCAGGTAGTCCTCGTCCATCTGATGGGCCTCTTCATCGCCGCGCTCGCGCATGGCGAGCTGCATCTCGAAGCGGCGGCGCTGCTCGTCCGGGTCGTTCAGCTCGGTGAAGGCGTTGCCGATCTCCATGCCCGCGGCGTAGATCTCGAAGCGGTCCGTCATCGACGGATCCTCGGGGTTCTGCTTCGCCAGGGGCGAGACTTCCACCGGATACTCGTAAATGATCGTGGGCTGCACCAGCGCCTCTTCGCAGTGGCGCTCGAAGAGGTCCACCAGCGCCTCGCCCGGCGTCGCTTTGTCAGAATGCCGCAACAGCCACTCCGGATCGCGCACCTGCCCGGGCGTCGGGCGAGGACCGTGCTTCCAGAACTCGATCACGGCTTCGCGCATCGAATAGCGCCGGATGTTGCCGAAGTCGAGTTCCACGCCGTTGTAGAGCACTTTCGTGGAGCCTGTTGCATCCAGCGCCGTCTGCCGCAGCAGCTCGCAGCTCAGGTCCATCAGGTCGCGGTAGTCGGCGTACGCCTGGTAGAACTCGAGCATTGTGAACTCCGGGTTGTGGCGCGTCGAGATCCCCTCGTTGCGGAAGTTGCGGTTGATCTCGTAGACGCGCTCCATCCCGCCGGTCACGAGCCGCTTCAGGTACAGCTCGGGAGCGATGCGCAGATAGAGGTCGATGTCGAGCGCGTTGTGATGCGTGATGAAGGGGCGCGCCGCCGCTCCGCCGTACAGCGGCTGCATCATCGGTGTCTCCACCTCGACGAAGCCGCGCTCCGATAGCTGCCGGCGCAGCGAGGCGATCACCTTCGCGCGCGTCTCGAAGACCTTCAGCACCTCGGGGTTGGCGATCAGGTCGAGGTAGCGCTGCCGGTAGCGCAGCTCGACGTCTTCCAGCCCGTGGTATTTCTCGGGCAGCCCCAGCAGGTTTTTCGAGAGGAAGGTGAGCTTCTCGGCATGGATCGACAGCTCGCCCGTCTTCGTGCGGAACAGCCAGCCCTCGACGCCGAGGATGTCACCGAGATCCAGGATCTGATACAGGCGGAAGTCGTTCTCTGGAACCGCGTCCTTCCGCACGTAGACCTGAATCCGCTCGCCGAGCTGCTGCATGTGGAAGAAACCCGCCTTCCCCATGCGCCGCACCGTCATCACGCGCCCGGCGACGCGCACCGCCACACGCTGCTGTTCCAGCTCTTCGCCGCTCGCCTGCGACCAGCCGGCGCGGATCTGCGGCACCGTGTGCGTGAATTCGAACCGCTGCCCGTACGGGCGCCAGCCCAGCGCCTCGATCTCGCGAATGCGCGCAAATCGCTGCTCGAAAAGCTCCTGCTCCAGGGACAATGCGGGACTCCTTTGGGGGAAACCTTCATTATAATGGGACACTTGCGGTCGCTCAGCATCGTCATCCCCGCCTACAACGAAGAGCAGCGCCTGCCCGCCACGCTGCGGGCCATCGCCGCCTACCTCGAAACAAAAGGTCTCGATTTTGTCGAGATCCTCGTGGTCGACGATGGCTCCACCGACGGCACCGCCCAAGTCGCCCGCGCCGCGGCGGCGGAAGACCCGCGCATCCGCCTGCTGCAAAACCCCGGCAACCGCGGCAAAGGCTACTCCGTGCGGCACGGCATGCGGGAGGCGCGGGGCGAATGGGTGCTCTTCACCGATGCCGACCTGAGCGCGCCCATCGAGGATCTCGACCGGCTTGTCGAAGCCGTGCGGCGCGAGAACGCCGACGGCGCCATCGGATCCCGCGCCATCGACCGCAGGTTGGTGTTGAAGCACCAATCGCCGCTCCGCGAATTCAGCGGGCGCCTGTTCAACCTTGCCATGCGGCTCGTCACCGGGCTGCCCTACCGCGACACCCAATGCGGTTTCAAGCTCTTCCGCCGCGACGTGGCGCAGTGCGTGGCGGCGCGGCAGTTGATTGAAGGCTTCGGCTTCGATGTCGAGATCCTGCACATCGCCCGCAAGCACGGCTACCGCATCGTGGAAGTCCCCGTGCGGTGGGCGAACGTCGAGGGCACCAAGGTGAGCCTGCTGAAAGGCCTGGCAGCGTTCCTCGATCCGCTCCGCGTCCGCTGGAACGACCTGCGGGGCAGGTATCGGAACCCCGCCTCTTGACAATCACGGGCCAGGAAGACACACTGAGAATGCGGTCGAGAGGGCTGCCATTCGCAGTCCGCGGAGGTTTCATCCTCCCTTGCCCGCCTTTCCTTTTTTAGCCCGCGAGGTTGCCTTCTTGTAAGCGTAAGTGTTAGCGGCGGACCGGCCGAGGCCCGAAAGGACCACAGGCGGGTAGTCAGGGAATTCAGCCACGAGCTTCAGGCTCCCGCCCATCGCCTCGACCGTTTTCCGCAGAGTGGATATCCGCACGTCGCGGCGCTGTTCGAGCCGCGACACGCCATCCTGCGTGATCCCGAGCTTTTCCGCCAGCGCCTCCTGCGTCATTCCGCGCTTCTTGCGGAGCTCTCGCAGCTTCATCTCGATGGCGATCAGTTGCTGCGCGCGCGCTTCCACCCGCTCGCGGCGCTTGGGTGGGAGCTCCCGGATAATGTCGTCCAAGCTCTTCGGCATAGCTCCTAACGCTCTCCCATCTTGAGCTTGCTGATATGCGCCTGATACCGCTTGTCTGCTTTTCGAATCAGGCGATCGTAGAATTTCCGTTCCGGAACGCCCGACTTGTCGCCAGCGGCCAGCAAGACCGCCACGCCGAGTGTCGAACGCGAATGCCACTCTCCACTCACCGTCCGCGGCCCCAAACCTCAGTTCTTTCAGATTCGAATGCTTCGAACCCTTCAACGTATCGACCCAGAGGCGGCCCAGTCGCGGGCCGGACTGCTGCAACAACCTCGCATGAGCAAGGAGTTCCTCCTGGACGGCCGCGCTGAGCGAGTTGAATTCGGGCATGAACTCGTCGCTGAATTCAACGCGCCACTTCACTTCTCCAGTATGATTAGAAGTACATATGGAGTCAAGTCCATATCCACCGCCCCCCAGCCGGGCCGGTGAACGGCTTCTCCGGAACGGTATCGTGAGAGCATGCCCATCGGCCGCCGCGCTTTCCTTGCCTCGCTGCCCGCCTGCGCCGCCGCGCAAGTCCCGGAGCCTGCCTCGCCGCTGCGCCTGTGGTTCCGCGCCCCCGCCGCGCACTTCACCGAGTCGATCCCGCTCGGCAACGGGCGTCTCGGCGCCATGCTGTTCGGCGGCGCGCGCGAAGAGCGGATCGTGCTCAACGAAAGCTCGATGTGGTCCGGCTCCGTCGAGGACGCCGATCTGGAAGGCGCCGCCGAGGCGCTGCCCGAAATCCGCCGCCTGCTGCTCGAAGGAAAGAACGTCGAAGCCGAGGCGATGGTGAACCGCCATTTCGTCTGCAAGGGCAAGGGTTCCGGGCGAGCCCGCGGCAAGGATCTGCCGTATGGGTGCTACCAGACGCTCGGGGATCTGCGGCTCGAGTTCGGGCACCCGGACGAATTTGCGGACTACCGCCGCGAACTCGATCTGGAAACCGCCGTGGCGCGCGTCATCTACGAAGCCGGCGGAGTGCGGTTCGAGCGCGAGGCGTTCGCCTCGGCGCCGGATGAGGCGGTTCTGTTGCGGATCACTGCCAGCCGCGCCGGCGCGCTGCACTTCCGCGCGCGTCTCACGCGCCCGGAACGCGCGCGGGTTTCTGTGGAAGGCGCGAACGCGCTCGGGATGAGCGGCGCGCTTGCCGACGGCAAAGGCGGCGAAGGGGTGCGGTTCGCCGCACGGCTCGAGATTCACGCGCCCGGCGCGCGGATCACCGCCGAAGACAACGCGCTGCACGTGTCCGGCGCCACGGAAGCCGTGCTCGTCCTCACCGCCGCCACCAACTACCGGCGCTTCGCGAAGCTCTCCGGCGAGGACCCCGCGGCGCTTTGCGTCGAACATCAGCGCCACTCCCGCCGTCCCTGGACCGAGCTGCGCCGCCGGCACGTCGAAGACTACCGCCGCTGGTTCTCGCGCTTCTCGCTCGACCTCGGCGCCGGGCGCGCGCACCTGCCGCTGCCCGAACGGCTCCGCAAGGCATACGAAGAGGGCGGCGATCCGCAATTGGCCGCGCTCTACTGCCAATACGGGCGCTACCTGCTGATCTCGAGCTCGCGCCCCGGCGGACTGCCTGCCAACCTGCAGGGCATCTGGGCCGAAGAGCTTCAAACGCCCTGGAACGGAGACTGGCACCTCAACATCAACGTGCAGATGAACTACTGGCCCGCCGAAGCCACCGGGCTTGGCGAGTTGCACGAGCCGCTGTTCGCGCTCACCGAAAGCCTGGCCGCGCCCGGCTCGAAGACGGCCCGCGTCTACTATGGGGCGCGCGGCTGGGTGGCGCACACGATCACCAACGCGTGGGGCTTCACCGCGCCGGGCGAGCAAGCCAGTTGGGGCGCCACCTCCACCGGCTCCGGCTGGCTGTGCCAGCATCTGTGGGAGCACTTCCTGTTCACGGGCGACCGGCAGTTCCTGCGGCGTGTCTACCCGGTGATGCGCGAGGCGGCGCGCTTCTATGCCGACATGCTGATCGAGGAGCCGAAACACGGCTGGCTGGTGACCGCGCCCGCCAACTCTCCGGAGAATTCGTTCCTGATGCCCGACGGGCGGCGCGCCGCCATCTGCCTGGGTCCCGCGTTCGACATGCAGCTGCTGCGGTATCTGTTCGGAGCGGTGATCGAAGCCAGCCGTCTGCTGGGCGTGGACGCCGAACTGCGCCGCGAGCTGGAACAGAAGCGCCGCCGCCTGGCGCCGTCGCGCGTCGGGAGCGACGGGCGGCTGATGGAGTGGCTCGAGGAGTACAAAGAAGCCGAACCGCAGCACCGCCACGTGTCGCACCTGTGGGGGCTGCATCCGGGCTCGGAGATCACCCACGAGGAGACGCCCGCGCTCGCAGAGGCGGCGAGGAAGTCGCTGGAAGCCCGCGGCGACGGGGGCACGGGGTGGTCGCTGGCGTGGAAGGTGAGCTTCTGGGCGAGATTGGGCGACGGCAACCGCGCGGCGCGCCTGCTGCGGAACCTGCTGAAGCCCGTGGGTTCCGCTGCCACGGGCTACAACTACAGCACTGGCGGCGGGAGCTATGACAACCTGTTCTGCGCGCATCCGCCGTTTCAGATTGACGGCAACTTCGGGGGCGCGGCGGGCATCGTCGAGATGCTGGTGCAGAGCCACAACGGCGTGGTGCGGCTGCTGCCCGCGCTGCCATCCGAATGGAGGCAGGGGCGCCTGCAAGGGGTGCGGGCGCGGGGCGGATTCGTCGTGGATCTCGAATGGAGCGGGGGGCGGCTCGGGCAGGCGCGCATCCGCAGCCTCGCGGGCGGCGTGCTGCGCGTGCGCTATGCGGGGCGAACGCTCGAGCGGCGGCTGCGGGCGGGCGAGAGCGCCGTGTTCCGGGCGGCGGACTTCGGGCAAGCCGCATGATGCGGCGGGCGCCGATTCGGACGCGCGCGTCGGCAAACGGCTAGAATCGAAGCATGCGCACACCTCTCATCGCCGGCAACTGGAAAATGTACAAGACGCCGGCTGAAACGCGGGACTTTTTCGTCCGTTTCCTTCCGCTCGTGGAAAAATCCACGCACGCCGACATCGCCATCTGCCCGCCGTTTGTGGACATCCCGGCGGCGGTGGAAGCCGCCGCGGGCAGCCGCGTCGCGATCGGCGCGCAGAACTGCTACTGGCAGAACAAGGAAGGCGCCTTCACCGGCGAGGTGACGCCAGCAATGCTGAAAGCCGCCGGCTGCCAGTATGTGATCATCGGGCACAGCGAGCGCCGGCAGTACTTCGGCGAAACCGATGAAACGGTGCTGAAGCGCACGCGCGCCGCTCTGGAAGCCGGGCTGACGCCGATTGTCTGCCTCGGCGAGCTGCTCGAAGAGCGCGAGGCGGGGCGCACGAATGAAGTGCTGCAGCGGCAATTCGAGGGCGGCATCGCCGGCTTGAGCGCCGACGAGTTCGCGCGCATCGTGATCGCCTATGAACCGGTGTGGGCGATTGGCACCGGCAAGGTGGCGACGCCGGAGACGGCGGAAGACGCGCACCGCTTCCTCCGCAACCTGGCGGAAGCGAAATACGGCAAGCCTGCCGCCGAGGCGCTGCGGATTCTGTATGGCGGAAGCGTGAAGCCCGACAACATCCGCGGGCTGATGGCGCAGCCCGACCTGGACGGGGCGTTGGTGGGCGGGGCGTCGCTGAAGCCCGAAGACTTCGCCGCTATCGTCAACTTCTGACAGCGTTCGCGAAGCGATTTGCCGCGTGTCCGCGCCGAAGCGGCGCAGGCACGCGGCATGGATTTTCGCGGGGGTGGAAAAAACCGGGAGGATGAGCTAGGCGTTGGACTTCTTCGCCTGCCGGCGGCGCCATGCGGCAAACGCCAATCCGACACCCGCGGTAGCCATGGTCAACCACGCGCCTGGCTCGGGGGTGACATAAACTTCCGTGAATTGCAGCCGGAAGCCAGACCATGTGTTGGCGGTGTTGTTCAACAGAAATGCCAGCGTGTAGGTTTGATTCGGATTGACCCAGGTTTGCATGCTGAAGTTGGCGGGCGTGAGTGGTCCGGAAATTGGCGTGCTGAACACTTGGGAATAGACGGGTGTTCCCACCGGTGTCGTGCCTGAAAATAGTGCGATCCCGCCAATGTTGTCGTCCGCCCACACAGTACCCGACATCACGAGCCACCATTGCGGCAAGTTGGGCGGGTTGGTCATGGCGGGGATGTTGAAAGTCGTCGCCACGAGATATGAGGTGACCGTTGTTGTCGGGAGCTGGCAAGAATTGTTCCCCTGCCCCCCCACGCCAGCGCATGGATTAGACTGCGCCGAAATCCACTGAGACAAACTGGAGTTAGGGGCCCAGGCAGCCGGGGATCCAGTGAGCGGAGCACGGTCAGATCTCACCACGTAGGCAGTATTAGCAGTCGCGCTTGTCACATTGGTGAGCGATCCCGAAAAAGTATAAAAAGTCCACTCCGGATCTGGATTCCGGGCTTGAATCAGCGTTCCGCCCGTGATTCCGCCGTAAGCATCTATAGTAGGAGAGCTGAGACCGGTGTTGGAAATGCCCGTGATCGGAATCGTAATCCCCCACGCGGCGGTGCTCAGCATCAGCCCTGCGGCAACGATCCATGCGACTCTCAGGATCTTTGTCATCACAAATGCAAGCCTCCTGCACCAAGCCCTGGCGGGGCTAGTGCCATCAGATTACACGGGATAGACGCTTTCCGCAAGATCCTTGGCAGGATTTTTCTGTAGTACTCCCAGGCTGGGAGTACTACTCCTGCTCCCCGCTGTGCCCCACCTTGAGCACCGCCAGGAACGCCTCCTGCGGGATGTCCACCCGCCCCACGCGCTTCATCCGCTTTTTGCCTTCTTTTTGCTTCTCCAGGAGCTTGCGCTTGCGCGTGATGTCGCCGCCGTAGCACTTGGCGAGCACGTTCTTGCGGAGGGCGGCGATGTTCTCCCGCGCGATGATCTTCGATCCGATCGCCGCCTGCAGCGCCACCTCGAACTGCTGCCGCGGGATCAGCTTCCGCAGCCGCTCGATCAGCGCCTTGCCCCGCTCGTAGGCGAAATCCTTGTGCACGATCACCGACAGCGCATCCACCGGCTCGCCCGCCACCAGCACGTCCATTTTCACCATGGGCGACTCGCGGTACCCGGCGAGATGGTAGTCGAGCGACGCATAGCCGCGCGAAGCCGACTTCAGCCGGTCATAGAAATCCAGCACCACTTCATTCAGCGGCAGCTCGTAAACGAGCATCACCCGCCCGCTGCCGATGTACTCGAACTTCTTCTGCTTGCCGCGCTTCTCGTCGAGCAGCTTCAGGATCTCGCCGAGGTACTCCTCGCGCGTGATCACCGTGGCTTCGATGACCGGCTCCTCGACCTTCACGATCTCGCTCGGGTTCGGCCACTTTGTCGGGTTGTCCACCTCCACCACGTTGCCGTTGCCCAGATGCACGCGGTAGCGCACGCCGGGCGCCGTGGTGATCAGGTCGATCTGAAATTCGCGCTCCAGCCGCTCCTGCACGATCTCCAGATGCAGCAGCCCGAGGAAGCCGCAGCGGAACCCGAAGCCAAGCGCCGCGCTCGACTCCGGCTCGAAGGTGAACGCGGAATCGTTCAGCCGCAGCTTCTCGAGCGCATCCCGCAGCAGCCCGTGCTCGTGGCTCTCCACCGGATACAGCCCGGCGAAGACCATCGGCTTCATCTCCTCGAAGCCCGGCAGCGGCTCGGCGGGCGGGTTTTCGGCGTCGCAAACCGTGTCTCCGACTCGCGCGTCGGAAACAGTCTTGATGTTGGCGTAGAGGAAGCCCACCTCGCCCGCACTCAGCTCGTCGCACGGCACAGGCTTGGGCGACTGATAGCCGAGCCCCTCGACCTCGTACACCTTGTCCGTGCTCCAGAGCCGTATCTTCATCCCCTTGCGGATCGTGCCGTCAACGACGCGCGCCAGGATGATGACGCCGCGGTAGGGATCGAACCACGAGTCGAAGATCAGCGCCCGCAGGGGCGCGCCGGGGTCGCCCTTCGGCGGCGGGATGCGCTTCACCACCGCCTCAAGGATCTCGTGGATGCCGATGCCCGTCTTGGCGCTCGCCAGAATGGCATCGCTGGCGTCCAGCCCGATGACGTGCTCGATCTGCTCCTTGATCCGCTCCGGCTCCGCCGCCGGCAGGTCGATCTTGTTGATCACCGGGATCAGTTCCAGATCATGGTGAATGGCGAGATAGGTGTTGGCCAGCGTCTGCGCCTCCACGCCCTGGCTGGCGTCCACCACCAGCAGCGCGCCCTCGCACGCCTGGAGGCTGCGGCTCACCTCGTAGGTGAAGTCGACGTGCCCCGGCGTGTCGATCAGGTTCAACTGGTAGGTCTGCCCGTCATCGGCGCGGTAGTTGAGCCGCACGGCGTGGGCTTTGATCGTGATGCCGCGCTCGCGTTCGAGGTCCATCGAATCCAGCACCTGGTCCATCATCTCCCGCTGGCTCAACGCCCCTGTGGCTTCGAGCAGACGGTCGGCGAGCGTCGACTTGCCGTGGTCGATGTGCGCAATGATCGAGAAGTTCCTGATCAGTGAGGGATCCATGCTGTGCTGTAATGGAAGGGAGGCTCTTCAAATTATCCCATATGGCGCACAAGGTCTTTGAGGGACAACTGGATGCGCGGGGGCTGCGGTTCGCGCTCCTGGTTAGCCGATTCAACAGCTTCGTCACCGAGCGGCTCCTCGCGGGCGCCCTCGATGCCTTGCAGCGCTCCGGCGCGGCGGAAGACGCCATCGAGATCGTGCGCGTGCCGGGCTCGTGGGAGATGCCGGCGGCGGCAGCCGTGCTCGCGCGGCAGCAGCGCTTCGACGCCATCATCTGCCTCGGAGCGGTGATCCGCGGCGAGACGCCCCACTTCGACTACATCGCGGCCGAAGCCGCCAAGGGGCTCGCGCAAGTCTCCATGGAAACCGGCGTCCCGGTCGCCTTCGGCGTGCTCACCACCAACACCCTCGAGCAGGCGATCGACCGGGCGGGCGCCAAGGGCGGCAACAAGGGCTTCGAAGCCGCCATGACCGCTGTGGAAATGGCCAATCTGTTGCGCCGCCTCCGCGAATCTTCCTGACCGATGCCAGCCCGCCGCAAATCCCGGCAGCGAGCTCTGCAGGTGCTCTACATGAGCGACCTCACGGGCATGCCCGTGGAGGAGGCTCTGCGGATCTTTCGCGAGCATCTATATTTCGCCGAGCGGGAGGAAGAGTGCGGCGACGACCTTCCGCTGCCGCCCGAAATCGACGCCTTTCTGGACACCCTCTCGCTGGGCGCCGGCGCCTGCATCCCGGAATTGGACGAACTCATCGCCCGCCACGCCGAACACTGGCGGCTGGAGCGGATGCCGCGCGTGGACCGCAGCATTCTGCGGATGGCGGTATATGAGATGCGCGACATCGGCACTCCTCCCCCCGTCGTCATCGACGAAGCCCTGGAGCTGGCGCGCCGCTACACGGGCGAGGAGGCAATCCCTTTCCTGAACGGCGTGCTGGATGCCGTCCGCAAGACGCTGTTTCCGGAAGCAGCCGCGCAGTCCGGCTGACCGTCGCGCCTATTTCTGCGGAAAATCCGGACGCGCCTTCAATTCCTGGATCTGCGCCACGTGGCGCTCGCTGTGCCCTGCCAGAAAGATGTACCACTGCAGGGCGTCCAGATCGCCCATGGGCGACGGCGCGAAGTGCGACCGCAGGTCGAGCTGCGTTTCGCGCACGAAGGCGATGTTGCGGTCTCGCAGCTTGCGGAACTCGGCTGTAAGATCCGCGATCGAGCGGAACCGCCCCTTCGGCGCGAGCCCTTCCGGCGCCTGAGCCTTCTGGGTGCGGTCGGTGATGGCGGCGAGTATTTTGGCGTCCTTCTCGCGGGGGTTGGGCTGCTTTTTCGAGGGATCTGCAGGCGATTGAAGCGCCTTCTGCGCCATCGACGCCAGAAATTCCTCGCTGGCAACGATGTGCTCCGCCACCTCCATCACGGACCACGTCTTGGCGTCGGGCTTCCACTTCAGCTGCGCCTCGCTCAGCCCGTTCACTGCGTCGAGGAACAGCTTGCGCGAGCCATGCAGCGCGCTCAGGGCGAAGTCGCGCTCACCCTGGCTGAGCGTCTGCGCCTGACAGGCGGAAAGCAGCAGAGGGCAGCAGAGAAGAAAAGCGATCCTCATACCCTCTGACGATACCACTCGCGGCGGGTCCGCGCCGCGTCAGCGGGCTTCCCGGTAGCGCCGCATCAGCTCCTCGGCAGCCGATGCCGTATACGGGCCGGCGTGCTGCCACAGGATTCTGCCCTCGGCGTCAAGCAGAGTGACGTAGGGCAGCTTGTCATTGCGGACCTCGAGCGCCTGCCGCAGTTCCTTCTCGCCGCGCGCGATGCAGAGGAAACGGTCGTGGAACGGTTTGGGGGAGGCGCGGCGCATGCTGGAGCGGATCATGGGCCGGATGAGCCGCGGCGCGGCCTCGATCACCGCCGCGCTGTAAACGTTCACCTGATCCCGGGCCAGCGGCGCCGCCCACTTGTCCACCATCTCGCCGGCCTCGCGCGTAAAGCTCCACACCACCACCGAGGGCTGCCCAAGCAGCGCGTCAGGCAACAGGGCCTTCCGGCCGGTGAGCGACTCGCCCTCCACCTTCGGCAGAGGGTTGGCGAGAAACGGGAGCGTGAGCAAAATCCATGCGCAGACTTTCACATCAATGAAGATGGCCTGGCGGGGAATCCTGATTCAGAACTGGGTTCAAGGCGCGGGCGGCCTGCAGCGTCTGCCAAAGCGCCCTCAACGACTCTCACCGAATCATTCGCAGGGCGCTTGCTCCCTCCGAAGAACGGCCCGGCACCCGGCAGCCGCCTGCCGGGGGGACACGCGGGTGAACGGCGCATCCGGCGCGGCACGGGACGGATCATCCGTTGGGCATGTCCTGCAGCGGTCGCGCCGCTGAGGGATCCGTCAGAGCAGCTGCTTGCGGCCCTGCGCCTCCAACGCTTTCACGATTTCGCCGATGCGCTGCGCCTCGGACAGCCGTGCCACCAGCAGCGCGTCGGGCGTGTCCACAATGGCCAGATCCTCCACGCCAAGCAGCGCTACCAGCTTGCCGGGGGCGTCGGCGTAGTTGCGGCGCGAGTCCAGCGCCAGCAGCTCCCCGCGCGAGGCGTTGCCGTTTGCGTCCTTCGCGAGCAGCTCGTAAACGGCGAGGAAGCTTCCGAGATCGCTCCAGCCGATGTCGCCGGCGGCAAAGCCCGCAATTCCGGGCGTCTTTTCCAGCACAGCGTAGTCCACGCTGATGTTGTCGCACTGCGGGAACAGCTCCGCCAGCCGCCGGGCGAAAGTGCGGTGGCCGAACGGGGGAAGAGTGGAGATCTTCTCCCATGTCGCGGGCAGGCACTCCCGCAGCCTCTCCATGAACAGCTGCGCGGGCCAGAAAAAGATGCCGGCATTCCACAGGTAATTTCCGGATTTTAAGTAGCGCTTTGCCGTCTTGAGGTCCGGTTTTTCGCGGAAACGCAGCACCGGCGCCGGTTTCAGAGAACCTGGCTGAAGGGCGCCTTTGGGGAACTCGATGTAGCCGTAGCCTGTTTCGGGCCATCGCGGCTCGATGCCGAGCAGCACCATGCGGCCCCGCGCGGCTTCTCGCCAGGCAGCCTTGGCCAGGCGCTGAAACGCCGCCGGGCGGCCGATGTGGTGGTCGGCGGGGAAGACGCCCATGACGGTGTGAGGGTCCGAGTCAAGCATGATTTTGGCAGCAAGCCCGATCGCCGGCGCCGTGTTGCGCCCTTCCGGCTCGGCAAGGATCTGGTTCGGAGGCACTTCGGGCAGCAGCCGGACAATGGCATTGCGAAGCTCCGCGGAGGTCAGCACCCAGAAGTTCCGCGCATCTACCAGCGGCGCGAGCCGCTCCAGGGTGAGACGGATCAGCGGCCCCTGCCCGGTCAGGTCGAGGACCTGCTTGGCACAGGCCTTGCGGCTGCGCGGCCAGAATCGGGTGCCGCGCCCGCCGGCGAGGATCAGCGCGTGGCGGTGTTCGGATGCAAAAGAGACCATCTCCAAGAAGGATACCCTGCGAAGGGGACAGCCTGATCCGGCACTTTCGGTGCAATTCAGCGCTACACCGCGAGTGATTGCCATGCCGTGATGCTCTCGCACCGGCTTGGAGCGAAGGGGACAGCCTGATCTGGCACTTTCGACGCGAATGAGCGCTACAGCGCGGGTGATTCCCTCGCCGCCGTGCTCTCCTGCCTACATAGACGTGAGACGCCGGCCGCATCCGGTAAAGGGCCACGGAAGAGAAGAGCGCAACCAATGCCGGCGCTGTCGGCTGGGAATCCAACCGCGGGAAGCCGGCGTGTTGCTGGGAGCCGCTGATCCAAGAAAAGCAGAAGCCTGATTTTCCGGTTTCCCGCACGTGCGGACACCGCAGGTCCCCGGACGCAGAAGCAGTGAGGCAGAGCGTGCCGAAGGTGCCAGATCAGGCTGTCCCCTTCGAAGGGGTCAGCCGATCGAGCCGCGGACGTCGCCGCGCATCAGGGCGTCCATTTTTTCGCTCGGCACGCGGATGCCGATATAGAAGGGGCCGAACAGGGCGTAGGCGGCGCTCACTTCGTCAAAGCGCATCTCGTAGATCAGCCGCTTGAATTCCAGCGGATCGTCGGAAAACAGATCCACGCCCCACTCCCAATCGTCGAAGCCGATGGCGCCGGAGATGATCTGCCGCACGGTGCCGGCATATTTCCGCCCCACAAGCCCGTGCTCGTGCATCATGCGTTGGCGGTCGGCGAAGGGGACCTGATACCAGTTTTTGATTTCGCCGCGGCGGCGGTCCATCGGGTAGAAGCACAGGTAGCGGCTTTCGGGGATCTCCGGCCAGAGCCTCGGCGCCATGGCCTTGCGCTGGCGCTCGAGCGTTTCCTTCACTGCCGCTTCCCAGGCTTCCGAGCCCGGCGCGAGCCCCTGCGCCTGCAATTCCTCATATATCTTCCGGGTGGATTCGTAGAGCCCGAGCTCGACAACGCTCAGGAACGAATTCGTAGGCTCCAGGTAGCGGCCGATCCGCGCCTGCCGCACGGCTTGCTCAGCTTCCAGAAGCCCGGCAAAATCGCGCCGGAAGTGGAGCAGCAGAAAATCGCCCTTGTGGCCGAGCATGGCGTAGGCAGCCGACTGCTCGCCGCCTTCGGCGCCCTCTTTCGTCTGGAGCCACTCCCGCGCCTCTTCCAGCGCCACATGGCGCGAGTGAGCGTCGAGGGCGCGCCACTCGTCCCAGCGGATGCGGAACATCTGATGCAGGACGGCGGCGCCTTCCAGCGTCAACGGTACAACCGGTTCGCTCATTTCTCTCCTCTCCCTGCGCGATTATGCCCCGCTCCACGGGTGCTTGTACGGCGCGCGGTATTCACGCTTGAGCATGGCGTGCGCGGCGGCGTCGTTGGGGATGCGCTCGCCCTGCGCGTCCCATTCGATCGTGCGCCCGGCGCGCCAGGCGATCATGCCGAGCTGCACGGTGGCGGTGCTGCGGAACGCATCTTCGGGAGTGCAGGGCGCAGGCTTCGATGCGCGCACGCATTCGAGAAATTCGCGCATGTGTTGACGGCTCAGGTCCACCGGCGGCGAGATCTCCTGCACGCGGCGCGGGGCGTCCTTTCCTTTGCCGAACACGATCCAGCGCTGATCGGTGACGAACACAGTTTCTTTCTCGCAGAACACGGTCACGCCGTTCGAAAACTCCGGATCGCGCTCCACCGCGCCCCACAGCCGGTGCCGCCACACCACCGGGCACTGGCTGAACTCGAAGTGCGCGGTGAGGGTGTCCGGCGTCGTGATGCGGCCCTTGTAATGGTAGATGCCGCCGGCTGCCGTGATCTTCTCCGGCATGCCGAGCCCGAGCATGACGCGCGTGGCGTCGATCAGGTGGATGCCCCAGTCCACCAGATGACCGTTGCCGGTGGTCTGCTCGAGACGCCAGGCGCGGTGGCCCACGTTCAGCGAGTAGGGGATCAGCGGCGCCGGTCCGCACCACAGGTCCCAATCCAGCGTTTCCGGAGGCTGGCGCGGCGTGTTGTCGAGCGGCATGGCCGTGTAATGGATGTTGACGTCCACCTGCACGACGCGCCCGGGCGCGCCGCTGCGGATATAGTCGGCTGCGGCAGCGAACGCCGCGCTCTGCCGGCGCTGGAAGCCCACCTGCACAACGTTGCCCGCCTTCTTCCAGGCGTCCACCATGGCGCGCCCTTCGCGGATGTCATAGGCTAACGGCTTTTCGGCGTAAATGGCCAGCTTGCGCCGTGTGGCGGCGAGGAATGGCAAGGCGTGCCAGTGGGGAGGGGTGGCGAGGATCACGGCGTCGATATAGCCGGAATCGAGCATCTCCTCGTAGTGCTTGAAGAGCCGCGGGCGGCGCCCCTCCTGCTTTTCCACCAGCGCCGCCATGTCCTCGAGCATCCTGGAATCGGCGTCGCAGAGTGCGGTGCAGGAGACTCCGCCTTCCTGATACGCGGCGCGCAGGTTCACGCCGCCCCACCAGCCGCAGCCGATGATGCCCAGCCGCACGGTGGCAGGCTGCGCAGCGGCGAAAGAAGCAGCGCACGCTGCGAAGAACGTCCGTCGGTTCATCCGGTCCTCCACTGGCGATTTGGCGCCCCGCGTGACAGCGAATCGCCGGAGCCGGGCGCACTGCCCATTCTAGTGCTTGCGGAAGGCGGCGGCGCAACCGCTCTCAGCGCTGTCCGCGCCGCAGCCGCAAGCGCAGTGCGGCCAGTGCCGCGAGCCCGGCGCCGATCATGGCATACGTGGACGGTTCCGGGATGGGCTCCGGCTCCGGGATTTCCCCCGGCGGCTCGCCCGACGGAGGCGGCACGATCACCTCCGGCGGCGGCAGCGCGCCCGGCGTCTCCGGATCCGTTGGCGGCGGTGGCAACAGCGGCGGCGGCAGCGGTCCGGGTGGAGGCACGTCACCACCGGGCGGCGGCAGCGGCCCCGGCGGGGGGACATCGCCCCCCGTGGGGGGTGTGCCCGGCGGCGTGCCGGTGGGCGGCGTGCCCGGAGGCGGTGTGACCGGCGGCGACCCCGGCGGTGTAGACGGCGGAGTGGTTCCCGGCGGCACCGTCGGCGGCGTGGTTCCGGGTGGAGTTGCAGGCGGCGGGGCTACCGGGGGCGGTGTTCCTGGCGGAGTGGAGGGAGGCACTCCGGGCGGAGTCGCCGGAGGCGTTGTTCCCGGCGGATTGGCGGGCGGAGGCGTGACGGGCGGCGCCCCCGGAGGCGTGGTGGAGGGCGGCGGTGCAGGCACCCCGGGATCCGGCGCAGGTCCCGCAGGCGGAGGGGCGGGAATCACGGCGCCCGGTCCGGGCGCCGAGACCGGAGGCGCAAAGCCGGCCGGAGGGGGCGGCGGCGTCAGCCAGATGCCGCCCGGGCCGGAGACCGGCATGTCGAGCGGCTTGAAGCCGGAAGGCGGCACCACCGCCGCGAGGGGAGTCTCCTCTTCGGGCTTGGGCGCCTCGAGCCCCGGCGCCGCCACGGCAGGGGTGGCACGCTCCGGTTCGGGCTCCAGTTTCGGCGTGTTGAGAACTTCCTCCGGCGGCTCCTCTGCGCTCACCGCCATCTGTGGCGCCTCTTCCACCTTGTTGCCGCAGCGGGCGCGGATGGTCGTCTTGCCGTCAGTGATCACCTGCTCGCCCTCGAACAGGCGCACGGGCTTCTTCGTGAAGAAGATTCTGTCCTTGATGCGGTAGGAGACGTAGGCCAGCCGCGGCTTGTTCAGCGTGATCGTGCGCGCCCGCCGGGGATCAAACCCCGCGTAGTGGCGAGCCACGACCGGATCCCGCCGGGCTGCCTCGATGACCTCCTCCGGCGAGGCGACGCCCCCGGGGATGACGGAATACGGATAGACCAGGCGCGCAGGAGTCTTTGCCCGATGCTCGAACAGCCGCTCCAGATACCCGGCCACCGGCCCGCTGGGCGGACTCCAGGAGGGCCCGGAGAGCCTCGCCTGCCAGACGGCAACGATCCCTGCAGCGCCCGTGAGAATCAGAACGGCCAAGACCGCCGGCGCCCACCTGCTGTCCCGGCGCGGGGTTCGAACCGGCTTCCTGGTCCCTCGGAATTTGATTCTGACGATCAAAGCCTCTGCCTGCGAATTCCGTAAAGCGTCCTACAGTTCGACCAGTTCGACGCGCCCCTTGCAGCTTGTGCCGGCAAGGGTCTATCTCAAGGCTACATTGTTGATATTCAAGAAGAAAGACGTACCTGTACCGTAACCGAATCACTAGTACGGGAGTCCTATCCGTCCGGGTCAGACCCGCAAAGTGCTGATTCCCTTGCCCTCTTCGATCAGGAAGCGGCCGCCGGCCTTGAGATTGCGGTACTCCTCCGTGCGCCCGCTCGGCCAGAAGACCGTGACCCGTTGCAGCACATCCCGGCGCCCCAATCCGATCGTGATGGGCAGCTCCGACTGCGAAAGATACCCCGTGGCGGATTTCACCATGCGGCTGCCGGAGAGGTCGGACGCTTCGAACTTGACGACCGCGCCGATGGCGTCGCGGTTCGATTTGGTTCCCACCAGCCGCAGGCGCACGCTGCGGTGCCCGTTCTCCAGATCATTGCGGTACAGCCAGGCCGGTCCGTTGTTGGTGGTGATCAGCACATCGAGGTCGCCGTCGTTGTCGAAGTCGCCGTAGGCGGCGCCCCGGGCGACCTTGGGTGCGGCGAAGGACTCGCCCACCTGCCGGCTCACATCTCGGAAATACCCCTTGCCGTCGTTCATGAACAGGTGCGGGGGCTGCGCGTGAGTGACGTTGCGGCGGGCGCGGCTGATGGACTCGTCGATGTGGCCGTTGACGATCAGCAGGTCGAGCATTCCGTCGAGGTCGGGGTCGAAGAAAAAGCAGCCGAATCCGAGCGAGTGGCGCGTGGCCTGCCCGATGCCTGCCTGCGGCGCGCGGTCGACGAACTGCCCGTCGCGCGTGCCGCGGTACAGCCCCATCATCTCGTTGTCAAAGTTGGTGACGATGATGGAGACCAGTCCGGAGTTGTCCACGTCGGCGGCATCCACGCCCATGCCGGCGCGGGCGCGCCCGTCCTCGCTGAAGGCCAGCCCGATGCGCACCGCCTGCTCCTGGAAGCGCCCGTTGCGCAGGTTTGTGTAAAGCTTGTTGGGCTGCGTGTCGTTGGCGACGAAGACATCCGGCCAGCCGTCGTTGTTGAAATCCAGCAGCGCCACCCCCAGCGATTTCGACGTCGTGTCCAGCACCCCGCTCTTCGCCGTGACGTCCTCGAAGGTGCCGTCGCCGCGGTTGCGGAACAGCCAGCAGGTCACCCCGCGGTAGGCTTCCGGCGTGCAGTAGGCCTTGGTGTTGCCGTCGAACGAGCAGAAGATGTCGCCCTCCTGCGTCCAGCGGACGTAGTTGGTGACGAACAGGTCGAGCAGCCCGTCGCGGTCGTAGTCGAACCACATGGCCGAGGTAGAGAAGCCCTCGTGGCCCATCAGCCCGCTCTGGCGCGTGACGTCGATGAAAGTTCCCTTCCCCGTGTTGCGAAACAGCCGGCTCTGCCCGAGGCAGGAGACGAAGATGTCGGGGTGCCCGTCGTTGTTGTAGTCGCCGATGGCCACGCCCAGCCCGTACATTTCCACATCGAGCCCTGCGGCGCGGGTGACGTCGGTGAAGGTGCCGTTGCGGTTGTTCCGGTAGAGCTTCAGCGTGGTGCGGCGGCGCTTGTGGCCCGGCCAGTCCATGGAGTTGATCAGCAGAATGTCCTGCCAGCCGTCGCCGTCGTAATCGAAAAATGCGCAGCCCGAGCCCATGGTTTCCGGCAGGTATTTCCGGCCGAATGCGCCGGAATTATGAACGAAATCGATTCCCGCAGCGCGCGTGACGTCTGTGAAGCGGAACCCCGGCCCTTGCGGCGCGAGCGCAGACGCAGGCGCTAACGCGAATCCCCCCAGCCCTGCCAGAAAGTCCCGCCGCCGCATCGCCATCTACTTCTCCGGCAGCGGCCCCTCCGGCAGCGTCACCAGCCCCTTCTTGATCGCGTACACCACCAGGTCCGCCGTGCGGTGGATGCCGAGCGCCTGCATGAGATTGGCCCGGTGCACGGCCACCGTGTTCACGCTCAGCCCGAGGATCGCCGCAATTTCCTTGTTCGACCGTCCCTGCACGATGTGCTGCAACACCTCGCGCTCGCGCTGGGTCAGCTTTTCGAAATCGCTGGGCGCCTCCTGCTGGCTGGGCGGCGTCAGCCCCGGCGCGATCACGGTGCGTCCGGCGGCGATCTCCTTGATCGCATACGGCAGGTCCACCTCCAGGGCGTTCTTCAGCAGGTATCCTTTCACGCCCGCGGCGAAGGCGTTGCGCACATAAGCATCCTCGGAGTACATCGACAGCATGAGGATCCCCGTCTCCGGGAGCTTGCGCAGGATCTGGCTCGCCGCCTGAATGCCGTCGAGCTCCGGCATGGCGAGGTCCATCACGATCACCTGCGGCTTCAGCCGTTCCGCCTCTTCCACCGCCTGCGGGCCGGTGGCCGCCTCGCCGACCACCTCGATGTCGGGATCGTCCTCCAGCATCCGCCGGAAGCCCTTGCGCACCAGCGAATGATCATCTGCCAGCAAAACCCGGATCTTGCTCATCCCTTGCCTCCCTGCGCCCGCAGCGGCGCTTCGACATGAACCACCGTGCCCCCGCCGGGGCGGCGCCGGAACTCGATGCGCCCGCCCAGCAGTTCGGCCCTTTCGCGCATGCCGATCATTCCCAGTCCGCTCTCCTGGGGCTTGTCGGGCAATCCTGCCCCGTGGTCTTCCACTTCCAATTCCATTTTCTCCGGCGAATAGCGCACGCGCACCCACGCCTCCTTCACGCCGGCGTGCCGCACGACGTTGTTCAGCGACTCCTGCAGGATCCGGTACATATGGATCGCCACCGTGTCGCCGATCCACGGCGCCACGCCCTCTTTCGAATAATGCACGCGCATGCCCGTCTGCTTCTCGAACTGCCCCAGATACCATTCGATGCTGCGTTCCAGCCCGTAGTCGTCCAGAACGGGCGGATGCAGCATCTGCGACATCCCGCGCACGCGCTCCAGCGTCTGGTTGGCGATCTCGCGCACCTCGCGCAAGTCCTCGCGCCCCGGCGCGCCCTCCGGCAGCCGTTTCTCCACGCGCAGCAGCATCATGCCCACGGCGGTGAGCACCTGCCCGAACTCGTCGTGCAGCTCGCGCGCGAGCGTCCGGAACAGATCCTCCTGCACGCGGATCACCTGACCGGCCAGCTCCTTGCGCTGCTCGGACAGCAGCGCCACCTGCGCGAACATCCGCCGGTCGTGCCAGATGACCAGCGAGCCGGTGATCAGGATGGCGGCGATCACCGCCGCCAGCAGTGCGTAAAGGTTGCGCTCCACCTTGGAGTGGATCGCCTGGATCTCCTCCACCGCCGCCGCCTCGGCTTCATTGTTCTGGATCAGCAGGCGCGAAATCAGCGTGGCCAGCGTGGCCCGCTCCGCTTCAATGCGCGTGCGGATCAGCGCCCGGGCAGCCTCCGTGCGGCCCTCTGCGGCCAGCTGCCACAGCTCGTCCACCACCGCCCAGAAGCGCCCGAACACGGTCTCCAGCAGCTTCTGCTGCGCCGGCGTGCGCGTGGCGGGCATCAGGCGGGCCTCGAGCTCCAGTGCGTTCTGCAGGTCCTCGCGGATGCGCTGGAACTGCGGCCGGTAGGCTTCCAGAGGATACGGCTCGGCGCCTTCCGCCATGTCGCGCAGCGCCAGGCCCAGCTGCGCCACGTCGTCCTGGATGCGGATCAGCTGCAGCGAATCGCGGCGGTTGCGGTCGACGATATCGGAGCCCAGCCGCCGCAGCTGCTCCACCTGCCGCAGCGTGAAAATCGAGAACACGCCCACCGCAGCCAGCGTGACCAGCAGGCCCAGGAGCTGGATCAGCGTGGGGGTGCGCGGCGGCATCATGGCCATCTTAGCCGCCGCCCCTGCATGCGCGCCATCCCGCGCGCCCTTTCGTACACTGGAAGATCAAGCCCCTCGCGCCGTGCCTTTCGATCCATCCACGCCGGTCATGTACGTCAAGGGCGTCGGCCCGAAGCGCGCCGAAGAGCTGGCCGCCAAAGGGATCGAGTCCGCTGCGGATCTGCTCTACTATGCGCCCTTCCGCTACGAGGACCGCTCCAATCTCAAGCCGGTGGACCGGCTTGCGCCCGGGGAAACGGCCACGGTTGTGGCCACCGTCGAGCGCGTCCAGGCGCCGCGCTTCCGCCGCCGCGACCTCGGCATGATCGAAGCCGTCTTCAGCGACGGTTCGCGCATGCCGCTCACCGCGCGCTGGTTTCATGCGCAGTATCTTTCCAGCCTTCTCCAGCCCGGAGTCCGCGTCGCTCTGTTCGGCAAGGTCGAGTTCGATACGTATCAGGGCGGGCTCGTGATGCTGCACCCGGAATTTGAAATCCTGCGCGGCGAGGAGGACGACGAGGACGCCTCTTTGCACACCGGGCGCATCGTTCCGGTCTATGAAGCCGCGGGCAAGGTTTCCACCCGCGTGCTGCGCAACATCCTGTTCCGGCTCATTTCCACCCTGCCCGAACTTGAGGACCCGTTGCCGGAGTCCGTGCGCCGGCGGCTGCGGCTGCCCGGGCTGACCGAGGCGCTCCGCCACCTCCACTTCCCTCCCCCGGAAACCGACCTGCGCCTGCTGAACGCATTCCGCACGCCCGCGCAAACGCGGCTGATTTTCGAGGAATTTTTCTGGCTCCAGGCCGGCATGCTGCTGAAGCGCGCCGAGGAGCGCAGCGCTGCGGGCATCTCCTTCCAGTTGACCGACCGCGTGCGCGAGCAGATCAAGAAAATGCTCCCGTTCAAGCCCACTGCGGCGCAGAAGCGCGTGCTCGGCGAGATTGCGCGCGACATGGCGTCGCCCACGCCGATGAACCGGCTGCTGCAGGGCGATGTGGGCAGCGGCAAGACCATCGTCGCCGCGCAGGCAGCCGTGATCGCCGTCGAGAACGGCTATCAGACGGCGATCCTCGCGCCGACGGAGATCCTCGCCACGCAGCACTATCTGAACTTCCGCAAGATCTTCGAACCGCTCGGCTACCGCATCGTGCCGCTGCTCGGGTCGCTGACGAGAAAGGAGAAGGAATTCGGCAAGCGCGCCGCCTCCACCGGCTTCGCGCAAATCGTCATCGGCACGCACGCGCTGCTGGAGGAAGACGTCGGCTTCGCGCGGCTCGGGCTGGTGATCATCGACGAGCAGCACCGCTTCGGCGTGCTGCAAAGAAAGGCGCTGCAACAGAAGGGCGCCGCGCCGGACGTCCTGGTGATGACGGCGACTCCCATCCCGCGCACGCTGGCCCTTACCGTCTACGGCGATCTCGATCTCAGCGTGATCGACGAGCTGCCCCCCGGGCGCAAACCCGTGGAGACGATCCACCGCATGCGCCACGAAATCGAGCAGGTCTACAGCTTCGTCCTGCGAGAGGTGCGCGCGGGCAGGCAAGCCTACATCGTCTATCCGGCGATTGAGGAGAACGAGGCCACGGCGCTGAAAGCCGCCGAAGCGGGCTACCGCGAGCTCTCCCAACACGTCTTCCCGGACCTGCGCGTCGGCTTGCTGCACGGCAGGCTGCCCGCCGAGGAGAAGGACCGCGTGATGCAGGCATTCAAGAACGGGGAGATCCAGATCCTGGTGGCGACCACGGTGGTGGAGGTGGGCGTGGACGTGCCCAACGCCACAGTGATGGTGATCGAAAACGCCGAACGGTTCGGACTGGCGCAGCTGCATCAATTGCGCGGGCGCGTCGGCCGCGGAGCGGCGCAAAGCTATTGCATCCTGGTCACAGGCAAGCTGTCCGAGGCGGCGCAGGAGCGCATCCGCACATTGGTGGAGTCCAACGACGGATTCCGGATCGCGGAGATGGATCTGAAGCTGCGGGGCCCGGGAGAGTTCCTCGGCACGAAGCAGAGCGGGCTGCCGGTGTTCCGCATCGGCAACCTGATTCGCGACCACGAGCTGCTGGAAGCCGCCCGGCGCGAAGCAATGGAGTTCGCCGAGCGGCCCCCTTCGCGCGAGGAGTACGAACGCGCCATGCGCTACGTGCGCGAACACTGGCAGAAACGATACGGGCTGGCGCTGGTGGGATGAGCCCGGCGCGGCCCAAGGAAAGGAACGCTCAGGTCAGGCATGAGAGTCATTGGTGGTGAATTCCGCTCCCGGCGGCTGAAGACGCCGCATGGAGATTCGGTCCGGCCCACGCCGGACCGGCTGCGCGAGGCGCTGTTCAACATCCTGGCGCCGCGCATCGAGGGCGCCGTTTTCCTGGACGCCTACGCCGGCTCTGGCAGCGTCGGCATCGAGGCGCTGAGCCGCGGCGCACGCCGCGCCATTTTTCTGGAAAAGAGCCGCCCGGCGCTGCGGGCGCTGGAAGAAAACATCCGCATGCTTGACATCGGCGATCGTTGCGAGGTGCATCCCGGCAACGCCGCCCCGGTGATCACGAAGTTCGAAGCCGATATTGTCTTCCTCGATCCGCCCTATCCCCGGGAACGGGAGTACGCGCTGTGCCTCGAGGCGCTTGGGCAGCACCCCCGCCCTCTGGTAATCGTGCAGCACGCCTCGCGGTTCACCCATCACCTGAAGGACTCCTACGGCAAGCTCCGCCGGGTCCGGATTCTGAGCCAGGGCGACAATTCTCTCAGCTTCTACGAGCCGCGCCCCTGAAGCCATGTCCACGCTTCCCGAGGCGCTCGTCTATTACCACGAAGCCACCAAGCACTCGCCCGAACGGCTGCGCGCCTCGCGCCACTTCCTCGACTGGGCCAACATGCCCTCGCCGTTCCGCCATTACGAGGGCGCGCCCGTGAAGGATCTGCCCGCGGATCCGCGCCTCGAGCCGGGGCTCGCCGCGCCGGAGGCGCTCTCGGCGCTTTTCTTCTACTCCTGCTCGATCAGCGCCACCAAGCTGGCGCCTTCCGGCTACCGCTATGCGCTGCGCGTGAATCCCTCCTCCGGCAATTTGCACCCCACCGAGTTTCACTTCCAGACGCGCGGCTTGCGGGGCTGGGAGGACGGGCTATACCACTACCGCCCCTCCTCGCACGAGGCGGAACAGCGCGCCCGCGGCGATGCCCTGAAGGGAATTTCGGACGCGCCGCTCACCGTGGTGCTCACGTCGATCTTCTGGCGCGAAGCGTGGAAGTACCGCGCCCGCGCGTACCGCTATGTTTGTCTCGACCTCGGCCACGCCCTGCTGGCCCTGCAATCCGCCGCAGGGGCGCTGGGCTGGCCGTCGCTCGCGCGGGGGCTGTTTGACGACGCGCGCCTGAGAGAAGCCTTGCGTCTGCCGGATGACGAGCAGCCCATGCTGCTCGTGGAAATCTGGCCGCCGCGCGAGCCTTCTGCACCCTCGCCGCCGCAATGGACGCCCGGCACGCCGAACCGGCTTTCCGCGGAGGTGATCGAATACGCCGAGATCACGCGGATGCACGAGGCGACGCTCGCTTGTGCGGAAACGCCCGCCCCCTCGCCGCAGCGGGTCTGCTGGCCGCACGGCGATTACGCGGCGCTTTCGCGGCAGCGGCGCTCCGCGCTCGACTTTCTGCCCGGCGGCCGGATTCTCCCGCACGAAGCCTTCCGCGCCATGTGCGCATTGCTCGAGGAGCCGCTCGTTGCGGATTGGGGCGGCCTGTGGGTGAAGCCATGGCTCTTCGTGCATCGTGTGGAGGGAGTCTCTCCCGGCCTGTACCGGCTGGAGGGCGGCGAGCTGTCTCTGCAACGGGAGGGCGATCAGCGCGTGATCGCCGCGGCGCTGAGCCTTGGGCAGGATCTGGCGGGGAATGCCTGCTTCACGGTGAGTTTCGTGGCGGACTTCGGACGCGCCTCGGCGCAGTCCGGCAACCGCGCCTACCGCTTCGTCCATCACGAAGCGGGCGCGCTCGGCCATCGCCTGTATCTGGCCGCAGAGGCCTTCGGATTCCGCGGCACGGGCATCGGCGCCTTCTATGACGATCACGTCCATGCCTGGCTCGGGCTGGATCCTCGCGGGCCGGAACAGGTGGTCTATCACTTCGCCGTGGGAGACCCGGCCCCGGATCCGCGCCTCGCGCCGTAGGTTTGACACAATGCGAGTATGTCGGTGGCCGCAGCTTCTCTCGTGAGCCGGAGGGTCTTTTTGGCAGCCCCGGCTGCGGCGGCGCCGGAATCCGTGCGCCTGCCGAAAAAGGTCCGCGTGGCTGTCTGGGGCCTCGACGGCCATGCCGGCGAGTTCACCAAGCCCCTGGCGCGCTTCCCGGACGTCGAAATCGCCGGCGTGTATCACTGGGACCGCGCCGCCGCGGAACGCTATGCCCGTGGCAAGGCGCGCGTCTTTGACGATCCCCGCCGGATGCTGGACGAAACGCGCCCGGACATCGTCGGCGTCTGCAACGACAACGGCAACCGCGCCGGGGCGGTGCTCGAGTGCCTGCGCCGCGGGCTGCACGTGGTGGCCGAAAAGCCCCTCGCGCTGCGCTCGAGCGATCTCGACCGCATTCGCCGCGAGCTGAAACGCTCGGGCGTCCGCCTCGGCATGCTGCTGCCCATGCGCTGGGAGCGCCCCTACCAGGCGCTCAAGAAAATCGTCGATTGCGGCGACATCGGCGAGGTGATCCAGATCTCCGCGCAGAAGTCTTACGTGCTTGGCAAACGCCCCAGGTGGATGCAGGAGCGTTCCACGTACGGCAGCACCATCCTGTGGATCGGCATTCACATGATCGACCTGATGCGCTGGACCAGCGGGCGCGAGTTCCGCGCCGTGGCCGGCTTTCAGGGCGTGGCGGGCGATCTGCGCCAGGGTGTGATGGAGACGACCACCTCCAGCTCCTTCCGGCTCGACAACGGAGGGACCGCCAGCCTGCACATGGACTACTGCCGCCCCGCGACGGCAGGCTCGCACGGCGACGACCGCCTGCGTTTGGCCGGCACGCGCGGCGTGGCCGAATACATGGCCGCCACCGGCGTCACGCTGCTCACCACGGCGCGCAAGCCGGAGAAGATCGTCGAGCTGCCCCCGGAGGGCTCGCTCTTCGCCGAATTCCTCGAGCACGTCTATCTTGGAAAGCCGACGACGCTGCCCCATGCGGAGATCTTCCGCATCTGCGAGCTCACGCTCGCCGCGCACGAGGCGGCGCGCACCGGCAAAGTGATCGCTGTATGATTCCCGACCCGAACCTTTCGACAGACTCCCCTTCTCTCGGAAAAAAGCTGGACCGGCTGTTTGAGACCGCCGCTGCCAAAGTGCGGGCGCTCGATGCAAGCTGGGACCCTTCCCGCGGCTCGCCTGTGTTCACCGTCGAGGGCCGCTACACCGCGCGCGGCTGGACGGAATGGACGCAGGGCTTTCAATTCGGCATGCCGCTGCTCGTGTTCGACGCGGCCGGCGATCCGGAGATGCTGGAACTCGGCCGCGCGCGCACTGTCGAGCGCATGGCGCCGCATCTGACCCACGCGGGCGTCCACGATCACGGCTTCAACAACGTGTCCACCTACGGCAACCTGCTGCGCCTGATGAACGAGGGCCGCATCGCGGAAAACCCGTGGGAGCGCCGCTTCTACGAACTCGCGCTGAAAGTGAGCGGCGCCGTGCAGGCAGCCCGGTGGAGCCGTATTCACGGCGGGGGCGGCTACATTTATTCGTTCAACGGGCCGCACTCGCTGTTTGTGGACACCATCCGCTCGCTGCGCGCGCTGGCTCTCTCCCACCGCCTGGGACACGCGCTGATGGGCGAGAACGACGAGCGCATCTCGCTGCTCGGCAGGCTGGTGGATCACGCCCGCGCCACGGCGCGCTACTCGGTTTACTACGGCGAAGGGCGCGATCACTACGACGTGCGGGGGCGCGTCGCCCACGAGTCCATCTTCAATCTGAACGACGGCCGCTACCGCTGCCCGAACTCCCAGCAGGGCTACTCGCCCTTCTCTACGTGGACGCGCGGGCTCGCCTGGGCCATGCTGGGCTTCGCCGAGCAGATCGAATTCCTCGACACGCTCCCCGATGAAGAGCTGACGGCCTTCGGCGGCAAGCGGGAAATCCTCGCGGATTTTCTCAAAGCCGCCCGCGCCACCTGCGACTTTTATATCGAGAATTCCGCCGCGGACGGCATCCCTTACTGGGACACGGGCGCGCCGGGGCTCGAGAAGCTGGGCGACTGGCGCAGCCGCCCCGCGGACCCCTTCAATCCGCACGAGCCGGTGGACAGCTCCGCCGCCGCGATTGCAGCGCAGGGCTTGATGCGGCTGGGACGGTTTCTGAACGAAGACCGCTATTTCCGCGCCGGGCTCACCGTGCTGAATACGCTGCTCGACGAGCCCTACCTGTCCGCGAGCTCCGCGCATGAGGGCCTGATCCTGCACTCGGTCTACCACCGCCCGAACGGCTGGGACCGGATGCCGGACGGGGACGGCGTGCCGCGCGGCGAATCCTCGATGTGGGGCGACTACCACGCGCTCGAGGCAGCGCTCTACGTCCACCGCCTCGCCACGGGAATGCCGTACTACGCCTTCTTCTCCGCGGCGGCGTGATTTTCGAGAATTTTGCCCTTCGCGCCCAGCCGGATGAGGCGTCCGCGCCAGTGCGCCGTGCGCCCGCACCACGCAGCCACCCAGATGGCGAAGGCGAAGAGATCCCACAAGGGGATCAGCGGCGCCGCCAGCAGCGCCGGCCAGTGGCCCAGCACGGCAAAGCCCGCGAAGGCGCCCATCACGGAACGCGCCAGCCACAGCGCCGCCGCAGCGCCGGCGTTTCCTGCGGCCAGGTTCGCCAGCGCCCACAGCCCGGCATGCGTGACCGGCATGCCCGCATAGGCGCCGGGGCGCGAAAAGCGGATCGTCCGCGCCCAGCGCAATTGGTGGCGCCAGACGGCGCGCCAGCCGGGATCGGCCAGATAGGTCAGGACGGGGAAGTCGGCAAACACGGCCCGCTTGCCCAGTCCCACAATGCGCGAGGCGAGCTGATAGTCGTCCGCAATGTAGTCGCCGAAGGCCGCAAAGCCCCCGATCGCCTCCAGATCCTCCCTGCGGAAGCAGAGCGTGGATCCGAAGCCGAACTCCCGCACTCCGGTGAGCGGCGCCACCAGCGCCGAGGGCATGTAATCTGTGGCGATGCCCAGCGCCTCCATGCAGCCCGCCACGGAAGAGGCGCGGGCGCGGAACAGGCAAGTCACCACGCCCACGCCAGGCTCGTGGAGGCTCGCCACCAGCCGCCGCAGGTAGTCCGGCGGCACCGTGATATCGGCGTCGTTGATCACCAGCACGCCGTGCCGCGCTTTGCGGGCCAGCCCGTCGATGACGCCCGTCTTGGCGTTCAGCGCCCTCGTGTCGATGATCTCGATCCGCGCCGCCGCTTCGGGGTGGCTCTCCAGCAATCTCCGCAGGACCGGGATGGCCGGATCATCGGCCCGCTGAAAACCGATCAGCAGCTCGTATTCCGGATAGTCGAGCCGCAGATGGGACGCCACCGCCTCTTCGAGCTGCGGATCGAGCCCGTAGACCGGCTTCAGAATCGAGACCGGCGGAAGCACGGCAGGCGGACGCGCGGGCGCGAGCCGGCGGCGCAAGAAGAACCCCATGGAGGCAGCCAGAGCCGTGGATTGATAGAGCAAGGCGATGGCCGCGGCAGCCAGCAGAAGCCATTCGGTCAAAGCGCCAGCAGCGCGACGCCGGCTGCCGCCAGCAGCGCGCCCCCCCAGCGCTTCCAGCCCACCTGCTCGCCGAGCACGAGGCGCGCCAGCAGCGTCTCCACCACCAGGCTCGCCGCCGTCGCCGGCACGGCGAAGGAGAGATCCGCGATGCGAAGCAGTTGCGTGAAGGAGAAGAAAGAGAGGGCGAGGAAGACGATCGAAAGCGGCACCTTCCACCGCGCGCCGCCGTGCCGCATGCCGTGCGACTGCAGCAGGTCCGCGCATGCGGTGCAGGCCACCACGGCGCCCACCAGCAGCCATTGCGCCGTCACTGCCCGCCTCCTTGCGCCTCGCCTCCGCTTTGCGGATTCGAGTCAGCGGGACTCAACGAGGTCAACGCCGCGCCGCCCGTGATCAACGCCGCACCCGCCCAGCGCGTCAGCGAAACGTGCTCTCCCAGAAATGCCGCGCCCATCGCGGCGTTCAGGATGTAGCCCATCGCCGTGATGGGCAGGACGAAGGAGAGGTCAGCGATCTGCAGCAGTCGCAGCCGGAGCAGCAGCCATGCGATCAGCAGGACGATTCCCGCCAGGGCAGCGGGCTCCAGCAGGGCAAGGAAAGGACCGGCCGACACCGGGGCGCGCTTCATGCCGACAGAGAGGGCGAAATTGCCCGCGGCATTCAACATCACCACGGCCGCCGCGTGCCGCAACGCCCGCATTCTCATGGCCGCTCAGTCCCCGCTGGCAGCCACCGTTTCGCCCGCCGGCGCCGCCTCGCTGCTCCGCTTTTGCTCGGCGACGAACTTCTTGCGCTTCGACCGCAGGCTCAGATACTCGCGAGCCTCCTTGTACAGCCGCTTCACGTCGCCGTTGAGCACCGCCTTGGCCACCACGCGGAAGGCTGCCTTCGGCCGGTAGTAGTACTCGTCGTAGAACCGCTGCACCCACTCCACCAGCTCGGCGCGGTCCAGCCCCGGGTAAACGATGTTCGGCAGCTGATGCCCGTTCTCGTCCGTCATGGACACGCCGATCTGGATCAGCCCGTTCTTCTGCGCGTAGTCATAAAATTCCGTGCCCGGATACGGGTGGGCGATGGAAACCTGGATTGTCTCCGTGTCCAGTTCCTTGGCGAACTCGATGGTGCGGCGGATCGACTCCCGCGTCTCGCCGGGGAGGCCGACAATGAAGTCGGCGTGAATCGTGAGCCCGAGCTTGTGGGCGTTCTTCGTGAAGCGCCGCGCCATTTCCAGCGTGGCGCCCTTCTTGATGTTCTTCAGGATCTGCGGGTCGCCGGACTCGTAGCCGACGATCAGCAGCCGCGCGCCGGCGTCCTTCATCGCCGCCAGCGTGTCGTAGTCGGTGGTCACGCGCGACGTGCAGGACCAGGTCACACCCAGCGGAGCGAGCTTCTTGCACAGCTCGATGGTGCGCGCGCCCTTGTAGTTGAACGTGTCGTCGTCGAAGAAGATCTCTTTGAGCCCCGGGAAATTCTCCTTCGCCCAGCGCACCTCGTTGACGACGTCGTCGACCGAGCGCAGCCGCCACCTGTGCCCGGAGTGCGTCTGCGGCCACAGGCAGAAGGTGCACATCGCCGGGCAGCCTCGCGACGTGTACAGGCTGATGAACGGATGCAGCAGGAAGGGAACGTTGTAGCGGCGGAAGTCCAGGTCGCGCTTGTAGACTTTCGTCACCCACGGCAGCGCGTCCAGATTTTCGATATACGGCGCGTCCGGGTTATGCACGAAGCCGCCATTCTTGCGAAAGCTTGCGCCAGGGATCTCCTCGAGCGGCTTGCCGTTGGCGTAATCGACGATCTGATAATCGAACTCGCGGCGGATGACGAAGTCGATCGCCGTGTGCGACAGCGCCTTTTCCGGCTCCACGGTCACCGGAGGCCCGACGAAGCAGACCTTCAGCTTCGGGTTGGAGTCCTTCATCATCGCCGCCATACGCACGTCCACGTCGAATCCCGGCGTGGAGGTGAACAGCACCAGCAGCTCGAAATCTTTCGCCATCCGCACGGTCTCTTCGATCGAGATCCGGTGCGGCGGCGCATCGACGACCTTCGAGTCGGGCAGCATCCCGGCGGGGTAGCACAGCCACACCGGGTACCAATAGGACTCGATTTCTCGCGTCGCCGGCCAGCGCGAGCTGGCGCCGCCGTCGAAGCCCTCAAAGGAAGGCGGGTTCAGGAACAGGGTGCGCATGCAGTCTGCCTCGGCCTCGGACACTGCGGCCAAAGTTCCATTCTACCAGTCTGATAAAGGATGGCGCGGCTTATTTTTCCTGCGGGCGGTGGCCGGTGGCGGTCTGCCTTTCGTCGAGCACCTCCAGCGCGTTCAGGAAGGCGTAGTTGCGGCCGGGAATCATCTGGAAGACGAGCTTGCCGTTGGGGGTCGGCTTCAGTCCCCGGTATGTCTTCCGCAAGGCGCGGAACGGGCCCCCCGCTTCCCGGTAGACGTCCAGGTTGCGCTCCAGCAGCACGCCGTTGCACAGGATGTCGAACAGCCGGCTCCCGGCGCCCCCGCCTCCCTGCTTGCTGCCGAACCAGGTTTCGGCGAAGTGGAACACCGCTGTGTAGGTCGAATCCGCCGGCACGGGAATGGTATAGGTGAGTCGCCCGTACCTCTCGCCCCGGTACAGTTCCGGGTCATCGGTGCCCTCGATCGCTTCCACCCGCCGCACAAGCTTGCCGCCGAAGAAAAAGCGGTCCGACGACCAAACGTAGCCTGCAGAGTCCCGGTAAGGCTCTTCCCGGGCGGCGATCCGGATCGGCCGCAGCCTTCCCGGCGTGCCGGGCGCCACAGAGAGGGCGGAAAGCAGGGGCGCATTGCCGATCGCCGTAAAAGCCAGGTGCAGGAATCCGTCGGCCGCGGGGCTGATGTCCCTCCACGTGCGCGCGGTCACCGTCTGCCCGGCGCCGGCTTCCGTCAGGATGTCGAACTCCTCAGCCCCGACCTGGCCGTTGATCCAGATCCGGAAAGATCGCGAGTTGTCTGAGCCGGGGCGGAGCTGCGGCTCGCAGAACCACAGAGTCAATTCGTATGCGCCGGGCTTCAGGGGGATCCGGTAGCGGAACTCCCCTTCCCGCCAGGCCCGGAACAGAGCGGGCGTCAGCGTGCCGGACACCTCCATGTGCGGCGCCGCGCCCGCTTTGCCGCCTTCAAAGTAACGGTCCGACAGCCAGATTAGCCCGTCGCTGTCGCGCAGGGACTCCGCGCTGCCCGCCGCCACGCGGGCTTCGCTGACTGTGGCCGCAGCGGCCAGATCCACAGGCTGGGCAGCCGCTTTCGGCGCTTCGGCCGCCGGCTCCTTCCGTCCGCCCTTCCAGAGCAACAGCCCTGCCGCTGCCAATAGCACCAGCCCGGCGGGAAGCACCCAGAACCAGCGACGGGAGGGCGGGCGGGATCCCGCCTCGCCTGTCCCGACCGGGCGGACGGCCGGCGCCATGCCAGAAACTGCTTCTGCCGGAGCGGTCTCCGGGGAAGGCGTCGGCACGGCATCGGAGGGCTCCTGCCTCCGGAATACCGGCACGTAAGCCCCCAAAGGAAGTTCGATTCGAATCCGGTGATTCTTGCCTTCGGTCTCGTAATATTCCTTCAGGCGCTTCCGCAGTCTGTGGGCTTCCACGCGGACAATGGAGTCGCGCTTCTGGTCAAAGTCGGGCGGACGGCCCAAAGCCTCCACCGCGATGTTGTATTCCTTGATCAGTTCCTGCTCCCCTTCGAAGCATTTCTCACAGATATAGGAGAGCAGCTGCGCCAGGGTTGGCGCCCGCTGAAATGTTTCAGAGGCGAGAACCGCCCGGAGCTCGCTCCGCTCCGCCTCGAACGAAGGCAGGGTCTCTCCCTCCCGCCTCGATGGCGTTGGCTGGGCCACAGATCCGCACTATAACACTCCGGGAGCCGGACGTAAACGGGGCTGCCAGTTGCGTTACAAGCGGAGCGCGGGGATGTAACAGCGTTGATAGGAAAACACTAATCGAATGTAACGCCGGGGGCGGACGGCGCAGTAACCGCTTTAGCCTTCCTCTGAGTGCTTAGTACTTGTACATTAGGCTAGCTGCTCAACCGCAGTGGGCAGGAAGTGTCAACCTTCTTGAACAACTTAGGGGTTTCGATGAGTTATAGACCACGTCGGTTCTCCAACGCCGCTTGGGTTGCCGTGGCGGGTCTGTTGTTGTGGGCAGTCTCGTCCGCTGCTTACGCTCAGATCATCACCGGCAGCCTGACGGGGATCGTCATGGACAGCTCCTCGGCAGTGGTGCCGGGGGCGTCTGTGACGCTCACAAATGAAAGGTCGGGCGACACCCGGCGCACGACCACAAACTCAGAGGGGTATTTCTCGATCTCCGGCATCCTGCCGGGATCCTACACGGTCACCATTGAAATGCAGGGCTTCCAGCCCTACAAGGCGGAGAAGGTCGTCTTCAACGCAGGCGACCGCCGCACCTTGGGCGAGGTGGTCCTGCAGGTGGCGACCACGGGCACCGAAGTCAGCGTAACGGCTGTGCTTGAGGAACTGACGCCCGTCGACACCGGCGAGAAGAACGTCGTCCTCAACCAGCAGCAGATGCAGAACGTGGCCATCGTCGGACGCAGCGCCGCGGAATACATCAAGATCCTGCCCGGCATGGCCTTCATCAGCCCCGGCGTGGAAAACCGCCCGGGTTTCAACGGCGAAAACATCGGCATCAACGGCAACGGCGACGGCGGCAAGCAGAGCACCATCGGCAACTTCTCCGCCAACGGCACCCGCCCGGAGGCGCTCGACATCGTGGCCGATGGCGCCCACGTGAGCGACCCCGGCTGCAACTGCGCCAACCCGGTCAACCCCAACCCGGAGATGATCGAGGAGTTCAAGGTGCAGCAGTCGAACTTCGGCGCCGAGAACGCCAAAGGGCCGGTGGTGCTGAACTCCGTCACCAAGGCAGGCGGGCGGGACTTCCACGGCAGCGCCTATCTTTACGCCCGTCACTATGCGCTGAACGCCAATGACTGGCTGAACAACGCCCAGGGCACAGACCCGAGGACCGGAAAGCCCGTCGCGGGCAGGCCCAACAATAAATACTTCTTCCCAGGCGGAACCTTCAGCGGCCCGGTGCTGCTTCCGGGCACCAAGTTCAACCGGAACCGGGACAAGCTGTTCTTCTTCACCGGCTTCGAGAGCTTCCGCCAGACCATCGACACCGGCCTGCTCCGCTCGGTCGTCCATACCGAGGCGATGCGGCGGGGCGACTTCTCCGACACGGCCTATCTCGACAAGCTGCGCAACGCCGCAGGCATTGCCGCCAATCCTCTCAAGGCGGACCGCTACCCCGGCGGGCGCATCCCGGCCAGCGAGCTCGACCCCGGCATGACCAACCTGCTGAAGCTGACTCCGCTGCCGAACACCGACCCCGCCGGCGCCGGCAACGGCTTCAATTGGGCGCGCGTGCTCGTCATCGACCAGAACATGTGGCAGAGCCTGAGCCGCGTCGATTACAACATCAGCGACAACACCAAGCTCTTTGTCCGCTACAACCGGCAGAACGAGCTCCAGCCGTTCCCCATCATGCTGTGGTGGCGCAACGCCGGCTCCGTGCCGCTGCCCACTCCGATCGAGGGCAGGAACCGCACCGACAGCATTTCGTTCAACTTCACCAAGGTGCTTTCGCCGACGCTGACCAACGAAACGGTGTTCGGCTACACCTTCGTCGACTTCCCGAACTCCTACCAGGACTACAACAAGATGACCCGTGCGGCGAACAACTACCCGTACAAGGGCATCTTCAAGCAGGATGACAAGATCCCCGCCTTCTGGACATGGTCGGCGCCCACCGCCGGCGTCTACTCCACGGGCGGCTTCGATCCCGTCCTGTTCGCCACCAAGCACCTGGTCACTCTCACCAACACGGTGAGCAAGGTGAGCGGCACGCACACCACGAAGTTCGGCGGCTATTACGGCTATATCCGCAACAACCAGCCCGGCAACGCAAACTCCAACGGGCAGCTGATCTTCGACACCTGGGCCGCCGCCAGCACCGGCAACGTGCTCGCAGACTATGTGACAGGCATCGTTGTCCAGTACAGCGAATCGACCAAGCAGATCCCGCGCGACATCCGCTGGAACGAGGTGGCCTTCTTCGCGCAGGACAGCTGGAAGATTACTCCTCGCTTCACGCTGGAATACGGCCTCCGCATCCAGCATATGCAGCCCTGGACCGCGCGGAACGGCATCGGCATCGCCACCTGGGTGCCCTCTGCCTACAGCCCCACCGCGCCTTCGGCCGAACTGCCGGGCATCCTGTGGCACGCCAAGGACAAGACCGTGCCGCTGGCCGGCTGGCAGACGCGCGCGCTCTATTATTCGCCGCGCTTCGGCTTTGCCTGGGACGTCTTCGGCAAGGGCAAGACCGTGATTCGCGGCGGCTACGGCGTGTTCTACTACCACGACCCGCAGCTCGCTGCTGATGCCATGGACCTGCCCGCCGGAGTCCGCAACACCAGCGTCTGCTGCGGCGTCACCTTGCCGCAAGTGGACGCCACGGCAACGCAAGGCACCCTGGCCTTCGGAGGCACAGCCGTCGACGGGCGCGACGACCGCCAGCCTCGCACGCAGAGCTACAGCTTCACGATCAGCCAGCGGTTGCCCAGCCGCACGTTGCTCGAGGTCTCCTACGTCGGCAACAAGTCAGACCACCTGATCAACACCGGCTATCAGAACATCAACCGCGTTCCCATTGGCGCCATGCTGAACGACCCGGGCGGGGACACGAACGCCTACCGCCCGCTGAAAAACTTCCAGAACCTCAACGTTCCCAGCCACACCTCGTATTCGAACTACAACTCGCTCCAGGTCTTCGCCACCAAGCAGGCCGGATGGTCCAACTACACGTTGGCCTACACGTGGTCGAAGGCGATGGGCATCGTCACCAACCCGATCCTCGCCATCCCGGAGAGGATGCGCGACAACTACGGCCCGCTGTCCTTTGACCGTACGCACGTGCTGGCCGCCAGCTACGTGCTCAACGTTCCGGATCTTGTGAAGACGGGCAACCTGCTCGCCAAGGGTCTCGCCAACGGATGGCAGATCTCCGGCATCGTGCAGGCCACCAGCGGCGTCAACATCTGGCAGAACACCGACAACAACTTCCAGTTCCAGGCGCCGTCCAAGATCCGCCCCGGCAACAACATGAGCGACATGGAAGTGACGGGCACCGACGCCTGGGCCCTCAGCCCGATCCTGATCTGCAACCCGCGCGCGAATCTGGGGCCGCGCCAGTACATCAACGCCGCCTGCTTCGCGCCTCCGATCGCGGGCCAGAACGGGCAGTTGGGCGTCAACGGGCCCATCGTGATGCCCTACTTCCGCGGGCCGGGCTTCTTCAACACCGACCTCTCGGTGTTCAAGAACTTCAAGTGGAGCGAATCGAGAAACGTGCAGCTCCGCTTCTCGGCCTACAACGTCCTCAACCACCCGAATGTCTCCTTCGTCAATGGCGACCAGAACCTTCGCATGACCATGGATGCCTCCGGCCGCATCACCAACCCGCGGTTCGGCTACGCCGACTCCAAGGTGGGGCGCCGCATCATCCAGTTGGGCTTGCGGTTCCTGTTCTGACCGCTTCTCCGGAACCACGGCGCGGGCGCGCCCCGGGCCAGGCTCCTCGCCTCGAGCCCGGCGCGCTGCCCGCGCCTGTTCATTTCTCCTCGCGAATGGCCCGGCATGCCCATGCCGCCAAGCACCCGCGGAGCGTCGGGCTCATCGGGGGAGAACCCGGGGAAGCCATGGCCACCGTGGCGGCTCTGAGCTGCAGGCCCGCCCGGAATCGCGCAGGCAGGGCAGAGGTGGAACCGGCTTGCCGCCTTGCCTACCGGCGGCGGAGCGACGGGCCGTTTCCGCTTCCCGTCCGCGGCGGGCGGATCCGGCCGAACCCCAGCCGGGCTGCCGGGGCAGCGGTTTCGGCAGGCTCGTTCATGGAGGGAGGCGCGGCATGCGCCAGAGCCGGCGGAGGCTGTTCGGGCAAACTTTCCGCCGGCTGCAAAACCTGCGCCGCATGGCGCTTTTCGATCTCGATCCATGCAGCGGTCATGCAAATCAGCACGTAGTAGAGGTCGAACGTCGTGCGGGACAGAAATGTGGAGCCCACGACAAATACTCCCAGCGCTGTGAAAATGCCGTTGGGAATGGCAGCCTCTTCCGTCTGCCCGGCCGCGAGGCGCCGCCGTCCCTCGCGCCACATCCGCCACGTGGCGCTGCCGAGAACCCAGCAATAGATCAGGAAGGCGAAGATGCCGCTGTCGACAAGGATCTGAAGCCAGTTGTTGTGCAGCACCTTGCCCGCGTATTCGACCGAGTATTCCGGGGGGACGTATTTGAAGATAAGACGCTGCTGATTGGTTTCTGTGAATCCAACGCCGAAGAGCGGATAATCCAGCCAGATTTTCGGCGCCGTCTGCGCCAAAATAATTCTGCTTTTTGCGGAGGCTTCTGCGTGGGGGTCTTTCAGCGTGGACATCCGGTTGACAAGGCTGTCCCAGACCAGGACTGCGGCCACCGTGCTCGCTGCGCCCAACAGGCCCAAAGCCAGCCACTTGCGCTTCTCGGAGACCGTGATCAGCAGCAGGCCGGCTCCGACGGCGAGGATCCCTCCGCGGCTGTGGGTGAAGGCGACGGCTGCCAGGGTGGCGAAAGCGGCGGCGACCATGCCGGTCTTCATCCATTTCCACGGCGCCAGCAGCCTCCCGTACCAGCAAAGCGGCACAGCCATTGCGAATGCCAGCGCCATGGTGTTGTTGTCGCTCAGAAGGCCGCCGAATCCGACCGTGTAATAAGCCCCCCCTCGCAAAAGACCGTAGATTCCAAACTTGGTGCCTAGCAGGCCCAGCGAGCCTGCCACCACGAGATAAAACCACCGCAATTGCTCCCGGGTTTCCAGAATCAGGGGAATCACGATGGCCATGATGAAGACCCGCAGAAACAGCGTGTAACGGTCCACGCAGAGCGTCGGATCGACTGCCACGATGACGGAAATCGTCACGACCAGCAGGAACAGGAGCAGGTTTCTCAGCAGGGGATTCAACAGCAGCAGGGGCAGGTTGCGGACGATCCGCGGCACATTCGAGAACAGAGTTGCCAGCGCCAGGTAGAGGGAGTACCGGTTCGGTCCCGCCCACGCCAGAATGTCTGGCCGCATCATCGCGAACCAGTAGTAACCGTACAAGCCCAGCACCGGCCGGATGGGGCTCAGAACGCACAGTCCGAAGACCGTCGCGGCAACAACGAGAAACCGAATGCCCATTCCAGGGTGCCGTCCGTTCCCCTTAATCTAGCACGTTCCCCCGGAATTCCGGCTTGTGCCGCCGCAGACAGCGGAAAAAAAACCGGCGGCTGCAGGGCAGGCCACCGGGCGCTCAGCCCGATAGCTGCGCGCACGGGGGAGACGGATGGCTGCAACCCTTCGGGAGGACCCGTCCGCCGAGTCTGATATCATCATTCGGTCAGAGATTCTATCTTGACAAAAGCCGGAGGTTGTGACCATGACAACCGCAACCGTTCAGGATGCGCGGGCGGCTGCCGGGACATCCGCCGGCCTTCTCGATCCGAGCCAGAAGAACTTCTTCCGCTACGACGGCCCTGCCGGGACGGTTGTCTTCCTCGTCGCGCTCCCGCTGTGCCTGGGCATCGCCCTTGCCTCTGGCGCGCCGCTGTTCTCCGGGATCGTCGCCGGCGTGGTGGGCGGCATCGTCGTGTCCTTCCTCTCCGCCTCCCAGGTGAGCGTTACCGGACCGGCGGCCGGGCTGAGCGTCATCGTCGCGACTGCGATCGCCAGCCTCGGCTCCTTTCCCGCCTTCCTGACCGCTGTCGTTCTCGCGGGATTCCTCCAGGTCGTAATGGGCGCCTTGCGGCTCGGCGTACTGGCCGATTACGTGCCGAACTCGGTCATCAAGGGCATGCTGGCAGCCATCGGCATCGTTATCACCCTGAAACAGATCCCCCACGCCCTGGGGCGCGATCAGGACTACATCGGCGATTTCGCTTTCCTGGAAAAGTCCGGCTTCAACACCCTGACCGACATCCTGGCGGCACTTGCGGCGCCGCACGGCGGCGCCGCTCTGATCGCCGCCTCGGCGCTTGTCCTGATGATTGCGTGGGAACGGGTGCAACCCCGGATGAGAGGCTTGCTCCGACTGCTGCCAGGACCTTTGCTGGCTGTCGCTCTCGGGCTTGGCCTGAACACGCTTTTCCGCGCCCTCGGCTCTTCGCTGGCCATCTCGGAGCCGGATCACCTGGTCACGCTGCCTGTGGCCAGCTCCCCCCGCGAGTTCTGGCAGCTGCTCACCCACCCGGATTTCTCGCGTGCCACGGATCCGAACGTGTGGATCGTCGCCGTCACCCTTGCCGTCGTCGCCAGCATCGAGACCCTGCTCTCCATCGAAGCCGCCGACCGTCTGGATCCCTACCGGCGCATTACACCTACCAACCGCGAGCTGATGGCGCAGGGCGCGGGCAACATCCTCAGCGGACTGCTGGGCGGGCTGCCGATGACCAGCGTCGTGGTGCGCACTTCCGCCAACGTGTTCGCCGGCGCCCGCACCTGGATGTCATCCTTCATCCACGGCTGGCTCCTGTTGCTCAGCGTGCTGTTCCTTCCGCAATTTCTGAACCAGATTCCGCTCGCTTGCCTGGCTTCGGTGCTCATTCTGGTCGGCTACAAGCTGGCCAAGCCCGCCCTGTTCCGTGCCATGTACGCCCGCGGATGGAGCCAGTTCCTGCCCTTCGTCACCACCGTCACAGCCATTGTTTTCACGGATCTTCTCAAGGGCGTGCTCGTCGGCTTCCTTGTCGGCATCTTCTTCGTCCTCCGCGCCAACCATCACGATGCGATCACCGTCGTCCATCAGGACCGGTACTACCTGGTGCGGTTCAACAAGGACGCCTCGTTCGTGAACAAGAACGAGCTCAGGACGCGGCTCCGCTCCATCCCGGAGAACTCCCACGTCATCCTGGATGCGACCAAGGCGCTCTATATCGACCAGGACATCCGCGAAGCCGTCGAGGATTTCATGACGCTCGCCCCTTACCGCGGAATCACGGTCGAACTTCGCAATTTCTGAGAGGCAAGCATGGAGTCTTACAAAAAGCTTCTCCTCGGCAACAAGGCGTGGGTAGCCGAGAAACTGGCTGTCGATCCCCAGTTCTTCGAGCGCCAGGCCAGAGACCAGCGCCCCGAATTCTTCTGGATCGGATGCTCCGACTCGCGCGTCCCGGCCGAAGACATCACCGGCGCACAGCCCGGCGAGCTGTTTGTGCACCGCAACGTGGCCAACCTCGTCGTCCACACCGACTTCAACATGCTCAGCGTGCTCCAGTACGCCGTCGAGGTGCTGGAAGTCAAGCACGTCATCGTCTGCGGCCACTATGATTGCGGCGGCGTGAAAAACGCCCTCACACGCCACGATTTCGGACTCATCAACAAGTGGCTCCGCCACATCAAGGACGTCTACCGCCTGCACCGCCGGGATCTCGAACTCATCGAGGACCCGCAGGAGCGGCTCGACCGGATGGTCGAGATCAACGTCATGGAGCAGGTGAACAACCTGGCGGAAACATCCATCGTGCAGCGGGCCTGGAAGAAACACGGACGTCCCGTGCTGCACGGCTGGATCTACGACCTGCGCACCGGATATCTGAGAGAGCAGGCTTGCCTGCGGCCGGGCGCGAAGCTTGAGTCGATCTATCTGTTCGACTTCTGGGACGAAGCGCCCTCGGGCCAGCAGAGCCAGGGGTAGAATCGGCGGGAGCGTTTCAGCCCCGGGCTGCGCGCCCCATCCACTCCAGCCCCTCGAGAATCCGCTCCGTCTCCTCGAATCCGTAGGAGAGCCGCAGCTGCCGGCGGGCCGCCTCGCGCAGCTCGCCCTCGGCCGCGGCGCAGTATACCCCCGGGATGTAGACCACGCGCGGCGTCTCTCCTCCGCGCGAAAGCGCCGCGAAGAACCGGGATTCCGGGTGCGTCTCCACGTCGCGGAACGTCAGGTAGAAGTAGAAGCCCGCCGAGCCGCCGGTCACACGCTCCAGGAAAGGACCAAGGTTTCTCTCGATTCCCGCTCGCACAGCCAGGGCCTTTTCCCGGTAGCCTTCGTTGACGGCGTGGATCTGCGCATCGATGTGGCTCTCCAGGATCCATGACGCCATCTCCTGCACGAACAGTGGCGCGCTGAAGCCCGCGTCGCTCGTGCGCTGCACCATGGCGTTCATCAGCGGGCCATCCGGCCCCAGCAGATAACCGATCCGCAGCGCCGGAGCAAGGATCTTCGACAGCGTCCCCACCTCATACGCGATGCCCAGCTCGTCCTGCGCAAGCACCGACTGCGGGCGCTCGACGGCAGGATCGTGGACAAGCTGCTCGTACGCAAGATCGAACACAACGGGAACGCGGCGCCTCAGGCGGCGTGAGACTTCCGTGGCGATCTCCAGAAGCCTCCGGCGGCGTGCATTGGAAAGCACGGCGCCCGTCGGATTGCTGACGGTCATGAAGTAGAAAAACGAGAGCTCTTCCAACCCGGTGCCAAGCGCCGCCAGACGTTGCTCCAGCAGCTCCGGCGGGACGCCTTGCTCGTCCTCGGGAACTGCCAGAAGGCGGAATCCGCGGCGCACGAGCGCATCGAGGTAGATGTAATAGCCGGGATCGGAGGTCACGACGATCCCCGGCGGGCAGATCTCCGCGAAGCCCTCCAGCACGCTCATCGCACCGCAGGGGCCGATGATCAGCTTCCGCGCCGCAAGCGTGCGCTCGTCCAGACCGCCGCCATGACGCAGCAGAAACCGGCGCAGCGACCGGATCAGATTCGGCGAGCCCTCCGGTCCGCCGTAGTTGAACGCCTGCCGGTAGCGAACAGGATCTCCGGCCACAGCCTCCATGGCTCGCACGAACAGGTCTGCCGGAATGGTCCGCTCATTCACGTATCCCACGCCCAGGTTGATGTCGAAGCCGTCCCGGAAATCGCGCGCAAACGCAGCCATCATGCGGTTGGCAGGCGACGGTTCGGCGCTGCGTTCGCCGTAGGCGGAGAGCTGCAAGAGCGGAAGGGTCGTCATGGAATCTTGCGGTCGAATTGCGCGTCTCCCTCATCCTAGCGGCTGGACCGGTCCCTGCGCCACGCGGGCAAGCCGCTGGAATCGCGACCCGCCGGGCAGATGCCTGGCGCCGGGAGACTCTGAATCATCGCGGCCGCGGCTTTGCGTGACGGGTCATGCATCCGGCTCGCGGCTGTGTCCCTGCCTCTGAAAGCGCTCCAGCAGCACTGACAGCTCGCGCACCTTCTCCGGGTACTTGCCGTAAAGATTCGTCGTCTCTCCGGGGTCTTCTTCCAGGCTGTACAGCTGGCCCGGCGGCTCTCCGGGCTTGGGCGTGACGCGCGCCGGAGCCGTGAAGCCGCCCGAGCCCAGGCCCAACACGAGCTTCCACTGGTCCCGGCGGATCGAAAACATCCCGTCAAAGGAGTGATGGACGATCGAGCGCCGGATGGGCCGCTTCGCAGTTCCGAGCAGCGCCGGCAGGAGATTTTCGCTGTCCTCCCCTGCCCCGCCCCGGAGCCGGTAGCCAGTGACCGCCGCGAGCGTGGCCATCAGATCTGTCAGGCAGCCTAATTGGCTGCTCACCGTCCCTGCCGGAATCACGCCCGGCCACCGGGCGAGGAACGGTACGCGGTGCCCGGCCTCCCAGATATCGGCTTTACGCCCCCGCCACGGGCCGTTGGCGCGGTGCGGGTAGGCCGCCTGATCTTCGGGACGCCAGTCGGCGCCGTTGTCGCTGGTGAAAATCACCAGAGTATTTCGGTCCTGCACGGCCTCCAGCACCTTGCCGGTCAGATCGTCGGTCATGGCCACGAAGTCCCCGTAGAGGCCCGCCCGCGAACGCCCCGCATATTCGGGAAGCGGCACCCAAGGCGTGTGGGGAGAGCTGAGGGGCAAGTAGAGGAAGTAGGGCCGGGTGTGATTCTTGCGCAGGAATTCCACCGCCCTCGCGGCAAACGTGGACAGGACCTGCTCGATCCGGAAACCCGGCGCAATCGGCCCGGGACGCCAGAAAACGCCGCGCGGGCTGTCACTACCGGGCGTGTGTGCTGTAGCGGCCTCCACCACGCGGTCATTTTCGAAATACACATACGGCGGCATGTCGAGCGACGCGGGAATTCCAAAATAGGAATCGAAGCCGGCATCCACGGGCCCCGGGCGCAGCGGACGCGAATAATCGGTGGAAGGCTCGCGCCCGAGGCCGAGATGCCACTTTCCAATCCCCGCCGTCTCGTATCCACGCGCTTTCAGCATGGAGGCGAGCGTCAGCCTTCCCTCCTCCAGCAAAGCAGGCGAGTTGCCATCCAGCACGCCCTTTTTCAGCCGGGATCGCCAGCAATACCGTCCGGTGAGAAGCGAATACCGCGTGGGCGTGCACACGCTGGAGGGAGTGTGCATGTCGGTGAACCGGACTCCTTCGCGCGCCAGGCGGTCCAGGTTGGGAGTCGGAATCGCCGATTCCGGGTTGTAGCAGCGGAGGTCGCCCCAGCCGAGGTCGTCGGCGAGAATCACGAGGACGTTGGGCGGGGACTTGGGCGGCGCCTGAAAAGCCGCCGGGACGCCGAGCGGCGCGGCGGCGAGCAGGAAATCACGTCGGCTGATCATGGCAGAACTCGGGTGGGCGATCCGGGGGCCGGCAGGGGCTCCGGCCGCATTCGGGAGTGCAGGGCCAGCGTCTTGTCATCATCTCTCGCATCGGGAGCGCCTCAGGCCCGGACGGGGACCCGAAGATGCGCCGTGGCGGCTTCCCCACGGGCATTCTTGCTGACAACACGGACAATATAGTCGCCTGGACGCCGGAATGCATGGCGTGTTTCACCGTATTTTTCCGCAGCCAGGATCAGACCCGCTGTGGGCTCGGAGCGCACTTTCACGGTCGGCGACCCGTCGCCGAAGTCCCATGTCTCTTCGTGTTCGCGGCTTCGGAATGTGCAAACCCGGAAGAGCACAGGCTGCCCGGGGCGCACGCCTGTTGTGGGCCAATACAGCGCGTGAATCGTGGGCGGCCAGGCCTCAAACGGAGGCCTTTTTCCGTTCTGCGGCGGCACAATGCCGGGATCAAGCACCTGAACCACAGCGAAATCCCACGACGTATTTCCGGCCGCATCCGTGATTTTCAGAATCTCGCTGTATGACCCGGGCTTGTCGTAGCGGCGCCTCGCGCGCGGTCCCTCGGCGCGGGCGCCGCTGCTCAGCGTCCACTCATATCGGCGGATGCGTCCGGCCGCGCTCCAGGAAAGGGAGCCATCGAGCTCCACCTCTTCCCCCGCCCGCGCCAGATGATGCGGGCGCGCCACGGCAATAGCGGCAGGCTTCTGCTCGGCGAGGCACGCCTGCCAGACAAACGGCCACGCATCTTCGGTGGCCCACTGCCCCGAGGGCTGCAGCGACTGAATCCCGAAGTGCAGGTGCGACCACCCTGCCCCGCCTTCCTTGCCCAACAACCCCAGACGCTGCCCCATCGACACGCGCATGCCGAGGCGGATCTCCGGATCAATGGACTGAAAATGGCTGTACCGGTAGAACCAGCCGCGGTCATCCACCAGGTACAGAACATCGGGGCGGGGGCGGGCGGGGGAATTCTTGTAATCCGGATGGACCTCGTTGCGTGCGGAGACGACCAGCGCCTCGGTCGCGGCGAACACGGGTTCCAGCCCTTCGGCGCCGCCGAAGTCCAGATCATTGTGGTAGTAGATCGTGGGTGACGAGGGGCAGTCCCCGCCGTTCACAAACGTGGGCTCATTGGTCGCTTGCGTGTCTGTGTGGAGCCAGCGGGACCGCAGAGGCAGTTGAAATGTGCCCGGTTCGATCCAGGGCGAATCTTCCGGCCAGAGGCGCAGACGCACGGCCGCCGTGAGCCGCCACAGCGAGAGCGTGGAGTTGCGCTCCAGCCCGCGCGTGGCCGGGCAATCGATCTGCACGCCGCCCACGCGCACGGGCAAACGGTAATTGCCGGACACGAGCCACGCCTCTTCGCCGTTGACGCGAACCCGCACGCGCGCCTGCCGCAACGCGCCACGGAGCGCGTCGCGGTGTTCGGCCAGCTCCAGCAGCTCCACGCGCGCCGGCTTGCCGCGCGAAAGCGGCACGGTGGCCGATTCGCCGGGGTTGAGTTCCACGGGAGTGTGCAGACCCTTCGGCTTCTTCGATTGGAGGAGCACGGCAGGCGCTTGCAGGAACGCGCGGCGGGTTGTCGTAGCCATGTTCGAGTCAACCCGAGTCTAACGCCGCGCCGGAAGGGCCGCAAGATTCAGGCGCATGAGCGGGGCCGCGTCCTGCGCGCCCGGCTCCACCGCAGACAGCCGCTTCCTCCTCTTCCAGCGGCCCCTCTCTTCAGGGCCGCGGCGCGGAAAGGGTCGCGCCGTCGCGGATCTCATCCGTCGCGTTCTTCACGACGAGGTCGCCTTCCCGCAACGGGCCATAGACCTCCCACCGGCCTTCCTGACGCGCGCCGGGACGAACGTTGACCCACTCGGCACGGCCGTCTCTGACGCGGATCACGAAGATCCGCTCCGTGGTTCGCACGACGCCCGAGGCAGGAACAACAAACACTCGTCCGGCCGATTGCACAGGCCATTGCACTTCGGCGAATAGACCCGGGGCAAGCGCTCCTCCAGGGTTGGGAACGTCGAGCTCGACGGCCATCGTGCGGGTGCGGGGATCGAGCGCGCGGGCGAAGCGAGCCACGGTTCCGCGAAAGCTCTGACCGGGATGTGCAGCCACAGTGAAGGAGACCACGGCGCCGGTTCGAACTGTTGCGTAGTGCTGCTCGGGAACGGCCGCCACAAGGCGCAGCCGCTGTGTCTGCTCGAGCCGGAACAGCGGGCCCGCGGATGGCCCGGCCAGCGCGCCCGGATGAACGAACCGTTCCGTAACCACCCCGGAGAAGGGCGCGCGGATCTGCAGATAGGCGGCGGCCGCTTCCAGTGCGGCGCGGGCCTCCCGTGCGGCGGCAGCAGCGGCTTCCGCCGCGCGCATCGAGTTCTCGGCTGCCTCCGCTGCCTGCCGGGCGTGGACGAGTTCGAGCCCCGCCACGGCGCCCTCTGTCTTCGCGGCCTGCTCGAGCCGCTCCAGCGTTGCCCTTGCGGAGACCAGAGAGGCTTTGGCAGCCGCTGCAGCCGCTTCCGAGGAGCGCACCTTGGCTGCAGCCTCCGCGATTTGCGACTCCAGTTCGGGGGCGCTGAGCACGGCAAGCACATCGCCCTCGCGCACGGCGTCTCCGCGGTCCACGCGGATCGTTTCCACAAAGCCGGCGACGCGGGCGCGCAGATCCACTTGCTGCCAGGGCAGAAGCTCTCCCGTGATCACAGCAATGCGCCCGAGCGGGCGGGCCTCCACAGCAACCAGCTCCACGTTCTGCGCAGAGAGAGTGGAGGCAGCGATGAGCAGCACCAGGAAACTAGGCCGGATCATGGGTCCTCCCGTCGAAGTCCCGGGGAAGCAGCGACGGCGGCAGCGTGGCAGCGCGCCGCTGCAGGATCGCATACAGGGCGGGCAGAATGGCGAGCGTCGCGAACGTGGCGGCCAGAAGCCCGCCGATCGCCGCGCGCCCGAGCGGAACCGTCTGTTCGGCGCCCTCGCCGATGCCCAGCGCGATCGGCAGCATGCCTGCGGTCATGGCGGCAGCCGTCATCAGGATGGCGCGGAGCCGCCCGCGCGCGCCCTCCAGCGCGGCGCGCACGCTGTCAGCGCCCGCGCGGCGGCTGAATTCGGCGAACGTTACCAGAAGAATCGAGTTCGCGACAGCAATCCCCACCGACATGATGGCCCCCAGGAAGGACTGAATGTTGAGCGTGACCCCTGTAAGCAGCAGCGCCGCCAGCACGCCAACCAGCACGGCAGGCACTGTCAGAATGACCGCGATGGCCAGGCGGACTGACTGGAAATTCGCGGCGAGCAACAGGAAGATCGCGGCGATCGAGAGCGCGAGCCCCGTCTTGAGCCCCTCGATCGTGTCCTTCAGCGCGGGAATCTGGCCGCGAATGGCGACTGTCGCGCCGCGGGGCGGCTCGCCCGCGCGCCGAACCGCCTCCTCGATCGCGCTCACCGCTTCCCCGAGCGTCCTGCCGGAAACGTTCGCGGTGAGGCTCACCACGCGCTGCATGTTGTAGCGCTCCACCAACCCGAAGGACGTGCCGGTGCGAACCTCGGCGACATCCCCGAGCAGCACGCGAGAGCCGCCTCCGCCGACGGGAAGAGCCAGAAGATCTTCCACCGAACTCATCGCTGTCTGCGGCACCTCGACCTGAATCTGAAACGCATTCCCGCTCACCGGATCGCGCCAGTAATTGGGCTCGACGAACCGGCTGGAAGAAGTCGCCGCCACCAGCGAGCGCGCCACGGAGGCGGCAGTGAGGCCGAACTGCCCGGCGCGGACGCGGTCGATTGTGACTTGCAGCGAGGGATAATCCAGCGGCTGCGCATACTGCAGGTCCCGGAGAAACGGCAGGCGGGAAAGCTCGCGGTGAAGTTTGGCCGCATGCTCCCGGTTCTGGGCCAGGTTGGGGCCCTGCACGGCGACTTCGACGGGCGTGTCGGCGCCGAAGCTCATCACGCGCGAGACGATGTCGCCAGCCTCAAAGGACACGGAGACGCCCGGCATCCGCTCGCGGAACCGCGCGCGCAGCGCTTCGCGGAACGCTTCGCCGCGGAGTCGGGCTTCTGGCTTCAATGCCGCCAGCAGCACGGCCTCATGCGGCCCGCTGGTCCACAGGTAGATCGTGTTGATCGGATAACTCGCCGGCTGAACGCCCACGAAGCTCGTTGTGACCACAACATTTTCGGGTCCGGCTGTTTCGCGGATCAGCTCCAGGGCGTCCAGGGCGATCCGCTCCGTGCGCTCGATGCGCGTGCCCTGCGGTGCGCGCAGCCGGATCTGAAACTGGCCAGTGTCGACGGAAGGGAAGATTTCGGTGCCGGCGCGCGGCGCCAGAAGAGCCAGCAGGACGGCTGTGCTGATCAGATAGGCTGCCGCCAGCGGCCAGCGGAAGCGCAGGGTGAATTGCAGGTAGCGCGTGTAAAGGCTCTGCAGGCCGTCGGAGAAGCGGCTGCGGGAAGAGTGAGCATGGCCGGTGAAGCGGATGGAAAGGACAGGCACGAACGTGCTGGAAAGAAGCCAGCTGGCGAGCATTGCAAAGCCGACAGCCAGCGAGAGCGGCACGAACAGCTGCCGCGCGACGCCTGTCATGAAGAACGAGGGAATGAAGACAGCCAGAATGCTGAGCATGGCCAGCAGGCGCGGCACCGCCGTGCGCGACGCGGCGCCCAGCACCGCCCACGCTCTGGAGTCGCCCTCTGCCATGCGTGCGTGGATGCTCTCCATCAGCACCGTGGCTTCGTCGACCAGGATCCCGACGGCAAGCGCCAGGCCGCCCAGCGTCATGATGTTCAGCGACTGCCCGGCCAGCCACAAGCCCACCACCGCGCCGAGCAGCGCGAAGGGGATGGTGGCGATCACGACCAGCGAGCTGCGCCAGTCGCGGAGGAAGAGCAGCACCATCAGCCCGGTCAGAAGCGCGCCGAGCAGCGCTTCGTTCACCAGCGAACGGAGCGCGCGCGCCACATAGCCCGTCTGGTCGAACTCGAGCCGCACATCGACGTCCTCCGGCACCGCGGCGCGCATGCGCGGCAGGGCTTCGCGGACGCGCCGGATCACGTCCAGGGTGGAGGCGTCCGAGCGCTTCGTGACCGGGATGTAAACTGTGCGCCGCCCGTTGACGTGCGCATATCCGGTCAGAATGTCGGTCGCGTTCTCCACCGTGCCGACATCGCGCAGATAGACCGCGGGGCCCGGGCCCGTGTGCAGGGGCGTGTCGAGAAAATCGCTGAAATCGCCGCCCACGGTGGCATTGGTGGAGGCCATGTACGCCAGATCGCCGATGCGCACGACGCCGGAGGGGAGCACGGCGCTGGTCTTGCTGACTGCGGCGACCGCCTGTTCGGGCGAGATGCCGTGGGCGCGCAGGCGTTCCGGATCGATGCGAACCACTATGGTGCGCTGATTGCCCCCGAAGGGCGGCGGAGCGGAGACGCCGGGCAGCGTCGCGAACAGCGGGCGGACGCGGTTGATGGCGAAGTCCTGCATCTCGCCCGGCGTGCGGTTCGGACTTGAAAAGACCAGCTGCGCAATGGGCACGCTGCCGGCGTCGAAGCGGACGATGAACGGCGGCACGGCGCCCGGCGGCATGAAGGCGCGTGCGCGGTTCACGTAGCCCACCGTCTCCGCGACAGCCTGATTCATGTCCGTGCCGGGATGGAAGACGAGCTTCATCAGAGCCACGCCCTGAATGCTCTTCGATTCGACGTGTTCGATCCCCGTGATGTAGAGGAAGTGGTACTCGTAGTAGTACGTCAGGAAGCCTTCCATCTGGGAAGGATCCATTCCTCCGTATGGCTGCGCCACGTAGACGGTGGGCGCGCCGAGCGGCGGGAAGATGTCGATCCGCATGCGGCGCACCGCCAGGAATGCCGCCAAAGCGACTGCCAGAACTGCTACCAGCAGGGTCACCGGGCGCCGCAAAGCCAGCCGCACGAGCCACATGACAGCCTCCCCTCAGCGCCCTGCCTCGCGCAGGAACGGTTCCAGATCCCCGGCGGCGGCGCAAACGTGGAGCAGAGCGCGCCAGACATTGAGCCTTGCCAGCGAGTCGTCGATCTCCGCCAGCACGAGCATTCGCTGCGCTTCGGCGGCTTCGGCGAGCGTAGCCAGCCCGGCGCGGTAGCGCGCCATCGACTGCGCCTCGGCGTCCCGCGCCGCCTTCAGCTGCACCGGCGTGTTTTCGGCGATGCGCCGCGCGGCATCGAGCGCGGCACGGGCGCGGACTACCGCCGTGTGCAGCTCCCGCTGAATTTGCAGTTGGCGGGCCTTCTCCGCCCGTTCCTCATGCAGCGCCGCGTCCTTGCGAGCCTTCCACGCCGGGAGTTCAGAGAGAGGAAAGTTCAGCGCCAGCCCCACGCCCCAGTTGAAAATATTCGGGCCGAGCCCGGAAAAGCCGGAAAGCGTCGTGCCATCCGGCATGGCCCCCGTACCGCGGGCATAAGCCGCTGCTGTGACCGCGAATTTCGGGCGCCAGCTTTTCGCGGCGGCATCCAGCGCGGCTGCCGATTGTTCCACGGCGGCGCGCTGCTCGGCCAGTTGCGGGTGATCCCCGGATGCCGCTTCGGGCGCGCTCGCCTCGGGAACACTTCGCAGGAACGGGCCCGGATCGACGTCAGGCAGCGAACCGTCCTCCGAAACATATTGCGCCAGGGATGCGCGGGCAGCTTCCACCGCCTGCGCAGCCTGAATCCGCTGGTTCATCGCCGAGGCGAGTTCCGCCGCCGCGCGGCTCGCATCGGCGCCGGGGCGCAGCTGCGCCTGAACAAGGGCGTCCACCACGGACTTCAGCGCCTTGGCGCGCTCCACGCCGGCTTGCGCAGCGGCCTCGGTTTGCCGCGCCGCCAGCACGATGAGGAAGGCATCGGCGGCGGCAAAGGCAGCCTCCAGACGCGCGCGCTCCGCCGCAGCGGCGGAACGGCGGCGCGCTGCCTCGGCGCTGTTCAGGGACGCGCGGCGCAAGCCGAAATCGAAGGGCTCCCAGGAGATCTGCAGGCCTGTGGCGCTTCCCCAGACACTGGTCATGTCGTTGGAAGCCAGCGGCGGGCCGCTGATCGACGGCACGCCCGCAGGCGGCAGCAACATTCCGAAGACGTTGTTGCGCGTGGCGCGGTTGACTTGCGCCGTCAGGTCCGCGCGCGGCAGCCATGCCGTCCTCGCAAGCCGCACTGCAGCCGTGGCAGCTTCCAGCCGTTCGGCGGAGACCGCGACTGTCGGATACCGTGACGCCGCCTCTTCCACGGCACGGCGCAGCGTGTAGGGCTGCGCCACGAGGACAGCTGCCGGAAGAAGCAGCAGCGGAATCAGCCGCAGACCCGCCGTCCGCCAGGGCTGGCGCCTGGCCTCAACGCCTGGCAGGCGGCCCAGGAGGCGGGTTTTCCATGGATCCGGGATCATACTGCCGAAATAATTACGAAGATCGTCTACGGTCTTCGATATAATGAAACCTTTATAGCAGTCCGCCCGGCCGCCGTCAACGACGGCCAGGACAGGCACGGCTCATGAGGACAACCGCCAAAGCCAGGAACAACGAGGACCGGCAGCCGCCGCTGCTTCGCGAGATCCTCCTCAGCTTCTGGAAGATCCACATCCTGCACCATGCCGGCGAGGAGCCCGTCTACGGACAGTGGATGATCGCGGAGCTGCGGCGGCACGGCTACGAGATCAGCCCCGGGACGCTCTACCCGATCTTGCGGCGCATGGAACAGCAGGGATGGCTGGCGCCCGCGCCCAAGAAGAAAGGCGATCCCGCCCGCCGCAAGCAATACCGCCTGACACCACAGGGCAAGGCGGCGTTGAGGACGATCTGCCGGCAGTTGGAAGAGCTGTACCGCGAAGTCTCTCCGGCGCCCCGTCCCGCGGCGCCCGCCGCCCGCAAGAGATTCTACTGAGGCACGAACAGCCGCCTCCATCGCGGGCGGCTGCCGCCCCGGAATCCTCGTCCGCGGGGGCGCAGGAGCTCGAGCAGGGGAAGCCCCGGCGCGTGCCGTTGCCGGAGCCGCCGGCCGGCATGCAAATCGTCTCCCGGTGAGAATCGCGCTCCTGCGCCGGGAGGCCGTTTCTGCCGCCTGCGCGAGATGCGGGACGCGCAGCATGCTGTCCGTCCGGGTGTGCGGGCGTCCTTCCCTTCCCCTGCTGGAGGACAGGCGCGCAGGAAGGGCTTTCCGCCTCGGCGCCATCCGGACAGAGGCCTTTCAGCGGCGCGCAGAAGGGAGGCTTGACATCTGGTCTACTGGTATGATGAGTTGGCGGTATGACACCGGAGCGCAAACTGCGGTTCGCCATGCTGGGCGCAGGCTTCTGGGCGCAATACCAGCTGGCAGGATGGATGGAAACCGGCGGCGCAGAGTGCGTGGCCGTTTACAACAGGACCCGCGGGAAGGCAGAGCATCTGGCGGCGCGTTTCGGCATTCCGGCGGTGTATGACGACCCGGAGGAGCTGCTGCGCCGCGAAGAGCTCGACTTCGTGGACATCGTCACGGCGGTCGAGACGCACGCCCCGTTCATCCGGCTGGCGGTGCGGCACGGGCTTCCGGTGGTTTGCCAGAAGCCGCTGGCTGTGTCGCTGGAGGAAGCCGAACAGGTGGTGGCGGAGTGCAGGGCGGCGGGCGTTCCTCTCTATGTCAACGAGAACTGGCGCTGGCAGACGCCGATCCGGGCGCTGAAGCAGGTGCTGGATTCCGGAGTCATCGGCACCCCCTTCCGCGCCCGCATCGACATGATCTCCGGCTTCCCGGTCTTTGCCAACCAGCCCTTCCTGAGAGAACTGGAGCAGTTCATCCTCACCGACCTGGGCAGCCACACCCTGGACACGGCGCGCTTCCTGTTCGGCGAGGCGGAGAGCCTGTATTGCACCATCCAGCGGGTGCATGCCGACATCCGCGGAGAGGACTGCGCCACTGTGGTCCTGAAGATGGAATCCGGAATGACGGTGCTGGTGGAAATGGCGTACGCGGAGAACTATCTGGAACGGGACCGTTTCCCGGAAACGGCGGTCTTCGTCGAAGCCAGCCGAGGCTCCGCCGAACTGGCGCTGGGTTACTGGATCCGCGTGACCACCAAGGACGGCACCCACATCCGGCGCGTGCCGCCGCCGCGCTATGCGTGGGCGGACCCCGCCTACGACGTCGTGCATTCGAGCATCGTGCCCTGCCAGGCGAATCTGCTGGCGGCTCTGGCCGGACGCGGCGCAGCCGAAACAACGGGAGAGGACAATCTGAAGACCGTCCGCCTCGTGTTCGGCAGTTATGAATCGGCGCGCGGCAACCGCGTGGTGGAACTTCGCAGACAGGGCTGAGATGGACTCCCGCAACGTGCTCCTGTATGGAAGCCCGAAGCCTTTGCCCCGCGTGACGCCGTTGCGCGCGGGCCCGGTCGAGCTGCTGTTCGACAACGGAGCATTGCGCTATTTGCGCGTAGGCGGGCGGGAAGCGGTCCGGCGGATCGCCGTGGCCGTGCGCGATCCCGATTGGGGCACCGTGCCGGCCCGCATTTCCGCGCTGAAAATCGCCGCGGACCGCGATCAATTCCAGGTGACATTCGTGGCCGAGCACGAGGCAGCGCCGATCCGCTTCCGCTGGCACGCCCGCATCGACGGCACGCCCGACGGCACGGTGCGCTACCAGATGGACGGACAGGCGTTGAGCACGTTCCGCCGCAACCGCATCGGGCTGTTTGTGATCCATCCTACGGAGGGCTTCGCGGGCCACGAGATCGAGATCGAGACCACAGACGGAGAGCGGAAGGCCGGCGTGGTTCCGGTGGCCGTTTCGCCGCATCAGGTGTTCCGGCAGATCCGGGCCATCTTTCACGAAATCGCGCCCGGCTGCCGCGCCGAGGTGCGGTTCGAAGGCGAGACCTTCGAGATGGAGGATCACCGCAACTGGACCGATTCCGGCTTCAAGACCTACGGCACGCCCCTCAGCCTGCCGTTTCCCGTGGAGGTGCCCAGGGGAACCGTCATCCGCCAACAGGTGATCTTCCGGATCCATGGGACGCCGCCGCGCGCGGCATCCTCCATCACCGGCCGGCCTGTTGCGGAAATTCGCATCGAGGGCGGTGCGCGGAGGATGCCCGAACTGGGCTTGTCTCTCAGCACGGAGGAGGCGCCGGAGGAGCGGCTGCACGCGTTGCGGCTCTCGCATCTTCGGGTGGCAGCGGGCCAGACGGTGAGCGCGGCCGCAGCGCGGCTGCCGCTGGAAGTGGTGATCCTCGCCGGCGCGGATCCGGAGCCGCAGATGAGGGAGGCGCTCGAATGGGCCCGGGAGCACCGCCTGACGGTTGCCTGCTGGGCGCTGCTCAGCTCGAGCCACCCTGTGACGCCGGATGCCTGGTCCAGGTTGGCGCGGAAGATCCTTGCGGGCGCGCCGCTGGCAGGCGGCACGCGCGGCCACTTCGCGGAGTTGAACCGCAACCGCCCGAAGCCGGGGGCATTCGATGCAGTCTGCTTCGCTGTGTGCCCGCAGGTGCATGATTCCGACAACACGGCGCTGATGGAGAACTGCGCGGCGCAGCGGGACGCCGTGGCCAGCGCTCTTGCCTTCGCGCCGGCCGTGTATGCCTCGCCGGTGACATTGCGGCCGCAATTCAACCCCGTGGCCACCGGCCCGCAAAAGCCGCCCGCGCCCGATCCCCGCCAGGGTTCGCTGTTTTGCGCGGCATGGACGGTGGCGAGCCTCAAGCATCTCGCGGAAGCCGGCGCGGCGGGGATCACACTGTTTGAAACAGCGGGCGCCGCGGGCGTGATGACGCGCGGGCGCGTGTTCCCTGTCTGGCACGTGTTGGCCGACTCTGGCGAGTTCCGCGGCGGGGAGGTGCTCCCTTCCCTCAGCAGCGAGCCGCTGGCGGTGGAGTGTCTCGCCCTGCGGGCGGGCAGACGGCGCCGTCTTCTCGCCGCCAACCTCACTCCCGTGGAGCAGCGCCTGCGCTGGCCAGGCGCGGCGCGCGTGCGCCTCCTCGACGCCCGGAGCGCGGAGGAGGCGATGTCCGATCCGGACCGTTTCCGCGGGCGCTGGCAAGAAGCGGCAGGGGAGCGCGGGCTGACGCTGGATGCTTATGCTGTAGCGACTCTCGATCTCAAGGAGGAAGCGCGATGACGGCGCCGGATGTGGCTGCGGGCGTGGCGGGAGTCTTGATCGGCGGCCTGTTCAACGGCAGCTTCGTGGCTCCCATGAAGCTCATGCGGAGGTGGAGCTGGGAGGCTGCGTGGCTGGTCTATTCTTTGTCGGGCCTCGTCGTGATCCCGTGGCTGGCGGCGCTGGCGACGGTCCCGGGCCTGTTCGGAATTTACGCGGAAGCCTCCACGAAGACGCTGCTCAGCGTGCTGGGCTACGGCCTTGGATGGGGCGTGGGCAGCGTGCTGTTCGGCATCGGGGTGAACCGCATGGGGCTGGCAGTCGGCTACGGGCTGATCCTGGGGCTGATTGCGCCGATCGGCACTTTCTATCCGATGCTCGTCCTTCACCGGGAGCGGCTGTTCACCGCGCAAGGACGGGCGTTGATCCTCGGGACGCTGATCGTGCTTGCGGGCATTTTCCTGTGCGCGAAGGCCGGCCGGCTGCGGGAGCTGGCGACGGGGAGGCCATCGGCTGCGCGCACGAGTTTCGGCGCGGGGCTGCTGATCTGCATTCTGGCGGGCGTTTTTTCCCCGATGCTGAACTTCACGTTCGTCTTCGGTGCGGAGCTGCAACAGCGGGCGCTGGCTGCCGGAGCCGCGCAAAGCATGTCGTCGAACGCCATCTGGCCGCTGGCGCTCACCGCGGGCGCCCTCACCAACGCTGGCTATGCGCTCTGGCTGCTGCGGCGCAACCGGACGGCAGGCGAGTTGCGGCGCCCGCTCTCGCACTGGGCGCTGGGCTGCGCCATGGGAGCATTGTGCTTTGCCAGCTTTCTTGTGTATGGCCACGGAGCGACGGAGCTGGGAGAATTGGGCGGCATCGTGGGCTGGCCGCTGTTCATGTCGATGGCGCTGATCACCTCCAACGCGCTGGGCGCGCTGAGCGGGGAGTGGCGCGGTGCGCCGCGCGCGGCGTGGGGCTGGTCTGTGGCAGGAATCGGCCTGCTCATTGTGGCCATTACGGTGATCGCACAGGGGGGCGCGCAATGAAGCTCGGCATCGGCACCTACTGCTACACCTGGGCGCACGGCATCGAGGGTGGTCCGCGTCCGCAACACCCGCTGTCGGCCTTCGGTCTTCTGGACCGGTGCATGGAGCTGGGCGTCCGCGTGGTGCAGTTCGGGCCCAACCTGGCGCTGGACGGCGTGGATCTGGAGGCGCTGGCAGAGAAGGCGCGTGCGGCGGGCATCGAGATGGAAGCGGGGGTGACCGGGCTGGATGCGGAGAGCATTCGCAGGGGCGTGGAACTGTGCCGGCGGCTGGGAGCGCGCTTGTTGCGAACGATCGACTCCTACGACGCGCCTCCGCGTTCCACGGAGGAACTGGAGCGTTTCCTGCGCGAGGCGCTGCGGATCGTCGAGCCTGCCTGCATCCGGCTGGCAGTAGAGAACTCGCGCACGCCCGCGCGCCGGATGGCGAAGGCGCTGGAGGCGGTTGGATCCCCGCTGCTCGGCGTGACGCTCGACACCGTCAACTCTCTTGCGATTCCCGAGGGGACGGAGGAGGTGGTGTCGGCGCTGGCGCCCCACACGCTGTGCGTGCACGTGAAGGATTTCCGTGTCTCGCGCATCTGGCACCGGATGGGATTCGTGGTGGAAGGCGCCCCTGCGGGCTCGGGTCAGCTCGACACCGCGTGGCTGCTGGATTGCGTGCGCGAGACAGGGCGCGACCCGAACGTCATCCTCGAGTTGTGGGTGCCCGAACAGCCCACGTTGGAGGAGACGGTCGCCCTGGAGGATGCGTGGGTGCGGCAGAGCATTGCGTTCCTGCGCAAACTCGTGAGTCAGTGAACCGGATTTGCAAGAAAAGGAGCCTGCATCATGACGGAGCAAGTGGCAATCATCGGCGCCGGAGGCAAGATGGGCCTCAGGGCGGCGCAAAAGATCGGAAAGCATCCGGAATACCGGGTGCTGATGTGCGAGAGCCATCCGGAGCGGGCGGCGCAACTGGCCGCGCAAGGCTACACGGTGACCGGCCTTGCGGAGGCGCTGGCGGAGGCGGACTTTGTCTTCCTTGCCGTGCCGGACAATGCGATCGGGAAGGTGGCGCACGAGGCTGCGCCGCTGATGAAGCCTGGCGCCATGCTGATCATGCTGGATGCGGCGGCGGCCTATGTTGGCGATCTGCCCCGGGCGGATCACATCGGCATGATGATCACGCACCCCTGCCACCCGCCGATTTTCACCGACCATCCCACGCCGGAGGAACGGCGCGACTACTTTGGCGGCGTGGCGAAGCAGGACATTCTGGTGTGCCTCGTGCAGGGAACGGAGGAGGCGTTCGCCCGCGGAGTGGAGGTCTGCCGGGCGGTGTTCGCCCCGGTGGAGCGCGCGCACCGCGTCACGGTGGAGCAGTTTGCCTTCCTCGAGCCGGCCATGTCGGAGCTGGTCGTCGCTGCCGCTGCCAAGTGGATGCGCGAGGCTCTGGACGCGGCAGTAGAAGCCGGGGTGCCGCGGGAAGCCGCCGAGGCGTTCCTCGCCGGACACGCGCAAATCGCGCTGGCGATCTGCTTTGGCGCGGAAAAATCGCCGTTCTCCGATGCCGCTCTTCGCGCCATTGCCTGGGGCAAGCGCGAGCTGATCGCGCCGGACTGGAAGAAGGTCTACCGTGAGGATGTGCTGAAGTCCGCTATCGAGGAGATGATCCGATGAAACGCTGGCTGGCCGGCATCTGCCTTTTTCTGACGGCGGGCGCCGCGGAGTTGCCGCGTTTGCGCGTGAGTGAAAACCGGCGCTTCCTGGTCACCGAGGACGGGCGCCCGTTCTTTTACCTCGCGGATACCGCGTGGGAGCTTTTCCACAGGCTGAACCGGGAAGAGGCGGCGCGCTACCTGGAGGACCGGGCGAAGAAGGGATTCACGGTGATCCAGGCGGTGGCACTTGCGGAGCTGGACGGGCTGAACGACCCCAACCCTTACGGGCACCGCCCGCTGGTCTCGAATGACCCCCGCACGCCCGACGTGCGGCCGGGGCCGCAGGACGACTACTGGGACCACGTGGATTTCATCGTCCAAAAGGCGAATTCTCTTGGAATGTACATCGGCTTTCTCCCCACATGGGGCGACAAATGGAACCGGAAATGGGGCGTCGGGCCAGAGATTTTCACGCCCGAAAACGCGGAAGCGTACGGAGAATGGCTCGGGAAACGCTACCGCGAGGCAGGCGTGATCTGGATCCTGGGCGGAGACCGGCCTGTGGAGACGGCCGCGCACCAGCAGATCATCCGTGCCATGGCCCGCGGTTTGCGGAAAGGGGATGGCGGCGCACACCTGATCACGTTCCATCCCACAGGCGGAAGCGGCTCCGCAGAGGCATTTCATGCCGAGGACTGGCTTGACTTCAACATGCGCCAGAACGGCCATGGAACGGAGTTCACCGGCAGATACGACAAAACGGCGCTCGATTACGGCAGGACGCCGGTCAAACCGGTCATCGACGGCGAGCCCATTTACGAGGATCATCCCATTTCGTTCCGCGCCCCGGAACTCGGCCACTCCATTGCCGCCGACGTGCGGCGGCCGCTGTATTGGGATCTGTTTTCGGGCGCCTGCGGCCACACTTACGGCCATCACTCCGTATGGCAGATGTGGGCGCCGGATCGAAAGCCGGTGAACAATCCTCTGATGCCCTGGTATGAGGCCATCGGGCAGCCGGGCGCAGCGCAAATGCAGCACGCGCGCCGGCTGCTTGAGTCGCGTCCTTTTCTCACTCGCATTCCCGACGATTCCATCCTCGTCCCCGCAGCCGTGCCCACCGCGATGCCCGGCGCCGGCAGGTACCGTTTCGTGGCGACGCGAGACAGCGAGGGCAGCTACGCGATGGTCTATGCGCCCGTGGGCCGGCCGTTCCGCGTGCGGCTCGACAAGCTCTCCGGCGCCCGCGTGACGGCGTGGTGGTTCAATCCCCGCAATGGACAGGCGACGCGCATCGGCGAGTTTGAGAAACAAGGCGAGCGCGAGTTCCTGCCGCCGGAACCGGGCGAGGCGAGCGACTGGGTGCTGGTGCTGGACGACTCGTCGCGGAATTTCCCGCCGCCGGGATCCGTGCCCGACAAGCCGCGCTCCTGGCGTTGATGCGCTTGACAGCCCGGTCTGCGGCCGCAGAGCGTGGCTGCGAGCGCGGCGCGCAACGGGGCGGATTCCGCTGAAGCAAGGAAAACCCTGTGTCGTGCCCGGCCGGATCCCGGGAAGTTTCCCCCGGGCTCCTCGCCCGGGGGAGTGGCGCTGAGACGGATCAGCGCAAAACAAAGCCGCCGGTGAGGTTCGCGATCTGGACCTTGTATTCGCCGGGTTCGAGGATCCACTTGTTCTCCAGACCGACGAAGGAGAGGTCCTTCGCATCGAGGCGGAACTCGACGGTCTTTTCCTCGCCGGGGGCAAGGGCGATCTTCTGGAAGCCCTTGAGCTCGCGGTTTGGCGGAGAGACCTGGCGGTAGAGGTCGCTCACATAAAGCTGCACGACCTCCTTGCCCGGCCGCTGGCCGGTGTTTTTCACGTTGACGGAGACGGTGATGGAACCGGTGCGGGACATGGTCTGGCTGCTGAGCCGGAGATCGCTGTAAGCGAACGTGGTGTAGCTCAAGCCGTGGCCGAAGGGGAACTCCCAGCCGGTGGGATTGTCGTGCGTGTTTTCAAGCGGCTTGTAGTCGTAGGTGGTGAAGCCGTTCACGTTGCGCGGGTAGCTGAAGGGGAGCTTCCCGCTGGGATTGACATCGCCGAAAAGAACTTCGGCAACGGCGCGGCCACCCTCGTTGCCGGGGAGTCCGGCCCAGAGAATTGCGCGCGAATTCTTCGTAATGGTGCGCAGGACGCGAGGCCGGCCGCCGACGATCACAGTGATCACGGGCTTGCCCGTGGCGGCGAGCGCTTCAACGAGGCGGATCTGCGGCTCGGGCAGCGCGAGGTCTTCGATATTGCCGGGCGTCTCGCAGTAGGAGGGCTCGCCGATGACGGCGACGACGAAGTCAGCCGACGCAGCCGCGGAGGCGGCGGCGCGGATGTCGATCTCCTTCTCCCACTCGGCGCCCTTGACGTACTGCACGCTGCCACCCGCGTTGAGCTGCTGCAGGGCCTTCAGAATGGTGAGCTTGTCTTTGGGGAAGAGTTCTTCCTTGTTGCCCTGCCAGGTGAGGGACCAGCCGCCGTTGAGGACGTTGAGGAGATCCGCGTTGGGACCGGCGACGAGAATCTTGCGGCCTTTGGGAAGCGGAAGAGCGCCGTCGTTCTTGAGAAGGACGAGAGCTTCACGGGCGGCCTCCAGATTGACGGCATGGAATTCGGGCTGATCGAAGCGCGCCTTCATGGCCGGATCCGGACGCGGGCGGTCGAAGAGGCCGAGCTGCATCTTGACACGCAGGATGCGGCGAACCGCATCATCGATGCGCGAGACAGGGACGCTGCCCTCCTTGACGCATTGCAGGAGCAGCTCGGCAAAGCTGAAGTCATAAGGCACCATGCTCATGTCGACGCCCGCCATGACGGCGATGCGGACGGCGTCCTTGGGGGTGGGGGCGATGCGGTCGCGGGTGTGCAGGCGCTTGATGTCCTCCCAATCGCTGACGACGAAGCCGCGGAAGCCCCACTCCTTCTTGAGAACGCCGTTGATGAGCCACGAATTGGCATGGCCGGGGACGCCGCTGATTTCGCCGGAATTGATCATCGCAGTGGGTGCGCCGGCGCGGACAACGGCTTCATAGGGAGGGAGGATGACGGAGCGCATGGTGCGCTCGTCCAGGATCGCCGGAGTGCGGTCCTTGCCGTTGAAGGGCATGGAGTAGCCGGCGTAGTGCTTGACGCAAGCGGCGACTTTGTCCGGCGCGGAGATGTCCTTGCCCTGGAGGCCTTCGGTGTAGACGGCGCCCATGCGGGAAGCGAGATAGACATCCTCGCCAAAGGTCTCCCAGAAGCGCGGCCAAAGAGGCTGGCGGCCGATGTCCTCGACGGGGTAGAAGGTCCAGGGAATGCCGGAGGCGCGGGTCTGGAAGGCGGAGATTTCGGCGGAGCGGCGGACGAGATCCAGGTTCCAGGTGGCGGCGGTGGAGATGGCATTGGGGAACAGGACGGAGCCAAGGGTGTAGGTGGCGCCGTGGATCGAGTCAATGCCGTAGAGGACGGGGATTTTCAGGCGGGATTTCTCCACCACGTCCTGGATGGCATTGAGAATTTCATGCCAGTGATCGACGGTATAGGCTTCGCCGTTGACGTTGAGGATGGAGCCGACCTTCCACTTGAGGATGGCCTCCTCCAGCTTCTGCGGATCGAGGCGGTGGTTGCGCCCGACGGCGTTGGGGACGGAGACGACGTCGATGGTGACCTGCGTCATCTGGCCGACCTTTTCCTCGAGCGTCATCTGGCGCAAGAGGCTCTCGATTTTCGCCTCGGGACCGAAGGCGGCGGGGCGGCGCCGCTGGGGCTGCCAACCGGGCAGAGGCAGCACGGCGGCAAGAAGGAGCGCAAGAATCCATTTCCGGGACATAGCGCTCCCATTTTCCTGAATGGGGGCGCGAGGGCGCAATGCCGGCCGGGGCTATTCCTGCTTCTGGCTCCAGCCCTCTGCCCAGGACTTCTGCGGCTGCGGGGCGGAGGCGGCTTTCCCTCGTTTTTCGAGATCGGCGGTGACGAAGCGGTAGAGGGACTCAAGCAGCGCTGCGCGGGGGAAGGTCTCGCCCATGACAAGCGCCATGTTAAGGTGGTCGCTCCACGCCATGCCGAGGTAGGTCGACTCGGGGATGATCTGATCCATGCGGAGGAGCTGTCCGTCGTTCTTCGGATCCCATGCGGAGAGCATGCGCCATGTCTGGGCGGCGTTTTTGGGGACGCGGTCCGGGTGGATGACGGCGGCGAGCGAATACGTGGGCACGTAGGGGTGCGGGTGGGCGGAGAGGAAGCGGCGGCGGACGTCCTGTTTGAGGCTCTTGAAGCCCTCGGCGGGATTGCCTTTGCATCCCGCGCGGTCCTTGACCTTGCCCATCCATGCGTCGAGCTGCATGGGGAGGGAGTCGGCGATGGGTGAGCCTCCGCTGGCGCCGGCGGTGCTGATGAAAGCGGCGACCTTTTCGCGGATGGAGGGATACAGCGCGAGCGCGGTCATGATGTCGGGCGTGCCCTTGGAGTAGCCGACGAGAAGGAAGGGGCGCTTGTCGACGAGCCACTGTTCCTCGATGTAGGAAGCGATGAGCTTTGCGTTGTCCTCGCTCGAGTCATTGGGGACGGAGAGGATTTCGGTGGCGACGCCGTACTTTTCGGCGAGAATCTTGCGGCCGGCGGCGTAGGCGGGATTGTCGGAGACGCAGGTGTTAAAGATGCCGGGGATGACAAGGAGGCGGTAGGCGCGGGAGACTTCGCCGAGCGGGAGATCTTCGCGGCCTGGGGTTTCCAGCCAGCGGGAGCAAGGGGAGAGGTCTTCGCCGTCCGGGTTGTTTTGCTTGAGGACGGAGCAGAAAAGATCGGAGAATTCACGGGCGCGGTTGCCGCTGTCGGGACGCAGATAAATGACCAGAATGCGGCCGTCGGAGAAATATTCCTGGCCGTGGGCGGTCTTGGCCTTCGTGATGGTGTTCTTCGGGGTGACGTAAACGGTCTTGACCACCTGCCCGCTGTGCCTGAGGGTTTCGCCGATGAATTCGCGCTCCTTGTCGGTGTCGGGATCGATGCGGTGGGTGACGCCGCCGGTGCGCTGGTCGCGGTCGAAGCCGACGTCATGGGTGCCGGCGCCGACCCAAAGGGTGAGGCCGCCGACGTCGAAGGGGGCTTTCCAGAGGCGGAAGTGGTGGCGTTCGGCAACGGTCATGACGGGGTCGCTCATGGCGAAGCCGTAATCCTGGGGGCGCCCAAAGACGTACAGTTCGCTCATGGGCATGGTGAGATAGGCCTGGCGGGAGAAGGTGCCGAGGGCGCCGCGGAGGATGGTGTCCTTGACGGAGCGGTCGACGACGACCCAACCGACGTCGAGAAGGGCGCGCTTGACCTGCTCTTCCGTGCCGAGGATGAGGAAGTTGACGCGGTCGCCCTCAATGCCGTCCTTGTCGACGACGCGGCGGGGGATCTTGTCCAGAATTTCATCGGTGACCGGGGGCAATTCACCCTCGAATTTCTGGATGGATTCTCCGGCTTTTTCGAGAATTTCGACAACCACGGAGTACTGGCCGGAAGAGGGGGAGGAGTTCTGGTTGATGCCGAGGAAGAGGCGGCCGGAAACGGTCATGCGGCTTTCCCGGCGGGCGCCGACGAGGAAGGGGCGGGCGGCGGCGCCCTGGCCGACGCGGGCGATGAGGGCGCCGCGGCCGGCGTCGTTGAGGGGCATGGCGCGGATCAGGTCCAGCCATCCGCGGCGGAGCCCTTCGGGAGTGGCTTCCTGGCGGGCGTCGGCGTACTTGAGCGTGCCCTCGGCAGTGATGCGGACGAGGTCGCCGGCATTCACATCGATGCCTGTGTCGACCCATGTGTCCTTGCCATCGAGGGTGATGGTTTTTTTCTGGGCCAGAGCGGGAGCGGCGAAAAGGGAGGCGAGAGCGAGGGCGAGAATCATTCTCATCTGGGCCCCTCCTGTTTGGCGGCGGAGCCGGCAGGCAGCTGACCGGCGGCTGGCCGTGATTTCCATTCTTGCATTCTTCTCTGGCACTCCTGCAGGAAACGGGCGCGGTCCGGGTGCCGGGGCGTGTGACGGATGCGGGAGACGGGAGAGGAAACCACGATGACTTCCGAGTCGAGGCCAAGCCAGCGTCCAATGCCGAAGAACTCGGGCTGAGGAGAGACGGACTGAACCTCACCCCAATGGATGGAGGTCCTGCCGAGACCGAAGAGGCGCCGCTGTTCAATGGCAGAGGGGCCGCAGACGATTTCGCGCGGCCAGCAGGCAAGGAGCCACAGGGCGACGGCGGCGAGGGCGGCGCGCTCTCCGAGGGGAGCAGGAGCGCCGGGTGGATCAAACCATGCGGAGAGGATGGCGGTGAGGAGGAGGACGAACAGCGCCGTGCCGATGAGGATGCGGGTGAGCCAGAGGCCGGGGAAGCGGATCAGCTCCGGGTGGCGCAGGTCCCGATAGGAGGCCACGCCCTCATTGTGCCAGAGCAGGCGCGCCACGGAGGGCGGAGTGGGAGACAATCGAATCATGCCGCGGCTGTTTCTGGTGGATGCATTCAACCTGATTTTTCGCGCCTATCACGCGCGGCAAAGAACAGGCGCGCCGCCGATGCGGACCTCGCGGGGCTCGTCGACGGAGGCGATCTACATCTTTCACAACATGATCCGGCGGCTGCAAAAGCAGTATGCGCCGGAATATCTGGCCGCGGTGTTCGAGAGCGAGGGACCGACGTTCCGCGATCAGCAGTACGAGGCGTACAAGGCGAACCGGGCGGAGACGCCGCCGGAGTTGATCGAGCAGATCCCCGCGATCGAGCGGATGCTGGGCGCGATGCGGGTGCCGGTGCTGAAGACGGAGGGCTACGAGGCGGACGACGTGATCGGCACGGTGGCGCGGAAGGCGGCTGCGGCGGGGATCGAGGTGTGGATGATCAGCTCGGACAAGGACCTGCTGCAGCTGGTGGGCGACGGGATCCGGATGATGGACCCGATGAAGAACGACACGCTGTACGATCCGGCGAAGGTGGAGGAGTTCAAGGGAGTGCCTCCGGAGCGGATTGCGGACCTGCTGGCGCTGGTGGGCGACACGTCGGACAACATTCCGGGGGCGCCGGGGATCGGAGAGAAGGGCGCAGTGCAGCTGCTGCGGGAGTTCGGGAGCCTGGAGGCGCTGCTGGAGCGGGCGGCGGAGGTGGGAAAGAAGTCGTACCGGGAGAGCCTGCTCCAAAACCGGGAACAGATCGAGCTGTCGAAGCGGCTGGCAACGATCGAGACGGACGTGCCTCTGGAGGTGGATCTGGAGGCGCTGCGCGTGCAGCCGCCGGATGTGGAGGCGCTGGCGGCGTTCTACCGGGAGTACGAGTTTCTGAGCTTTCTGAAGGAGCTGCAGCTGCCGGCGGCGGAGGGCGCCGCGATGGAGGAGGCAGCGGGGGACGAGCCGGACACGGCGGTGTTCTACGACTGGAAGGCGGCGGGCTGCCCGGAGACGGGCAAGCCGGTGGAGGACGTGCTGCTGTATGCATTCCTGGTGCTGGCGGATCCCTCGGCGTGCGCGCTGGATTCGCTGATTGCGCGGTATCTGGAGCGGGCGCCGGCGACGCGGGAGGAGACGCTGCGGGCGCTGGCGCGGCGGCTGCGCCCGCTGGTGACCGGGGATCTGAGGAGGCTGTACGACGAGGTGGATCTGCCGCTGATGCCGGTGCTGTTGCGGATGGAGCGGACCGGAGTGCGGATCGACACGGAGCGGCTGGCGGCGCTCTCGCGGGAGATGGAGGCGCGGCTGGAGCGGCTGACGGAGGAGATCTACGCGCTCGCGGGGACGCCGTTCAACATCAACAGCCCGAAACAATTGGGGGAGGTTTTGTTTGAGCGGCTCGGGCTGCAGCCGCAGGGGAAGACGACGAAGACGAAGGCATATTCGACCTCGGCGGACGTGCTGGAGGCGCTCGCCGGGGCGCATCCGATCGTGGGGCGGATCCTCGACTACCGGCAGATCTCGAAGCTGAAGGGGACGTATGTGGACGCGCTGCCGCAGCTGATCTCGCCGGAAGACGGGCGGTTGCACACGACGTTCAACCCGGCGGGAGCGGCAACGGGGCGGCTTTCGAGCGCCGATCCGAATCTGCAGAACATTCCGGTGCGGACGGAGCTGGGGCGGGAGATCCGGTCGTGCTTCGTGCCGGAGAGCGGGTGGGTGCTGCTCTCGGCGGACTATTCGCAGATCGAGCTGCGGCTGCTGGCGCATTTTTCGGGCGACGCGGCGCTGGTGGAGGCGTTCCGGAACAACGAGGACATCCACACGCGGACGGCAAGCGAGATCCACGGGGTGCCGCCGCTGATGGTGACGCCGGAGATGCGGCGGGCGGCGAAGGCGGTGAATTTCGGGATCGTCTACGGGCAGACGCCGTTCGGGCTGGCGCAGCAGCTGGGGATTCCGCAGGAGCAGGCGCGCGAGTACATCCAGAGGTATTTCGAGCGTTACCCCGGCGTGCGGATGTGGATCGACCGGACGGTGGAGGAGGTGCGGGAGCGGGGCTACACGCTGACGCTGTGGGGGCGGCGGCGCCCGATTCCGGACATCGCATCGAAGAACCCGAACGCGCGGGCGTTCGCCGAGCGCACGGCGGTGAATACGCCGCTGCAGGGGACGGCCGCGGACCTGATGCGGAAGGCGATGATCGTAGTGGACGGGGAGCTGCGGCGGCGGGGGTGGAGATCGCGGCTGCTGCTGCAAGTGCATGACGAACTGGTGCTGGAGTGCCCGCCGGAAGAGCTCGAGGAAGCGCGGGCGATGGTGAAGCGGGCGATGGAAGGGGTGGAGAAGCTGGCGGTGCCGCTGCTGGCGGAGACGGCTGCGGGGCCGAACTGGCGGGACGTGGAATGAACGAGCTGCTGCGGAAACAGCTGGAGCAGTTGCGGCGGAAGATTGCGCGGATCGAGGCGCGAGGCGCGGCGCGGCCGGCGCCGGCGGCGATGCCGAAGGATCTGGGCAAGCCGAGGGAAACGTCCCTGGGCGCTCACTGGGAGCTGGAGCAGCGGTGGGCGGCGCATCACCGGCACGGCAACGCCGATGTGGGTGCGCTGGCGGACTTGCCGGGAGATCTGCTGGCGGCGCTGGAGCCCGAAGCAGCGGACTGCCCGCCGGAAGAGTGGGTGTTTCTGGACACGGAGACGAGCGGGCTCGCCGGCGGCAGCGGGACGTTCGCGTTCCTGGTGGGCACGGGGCATGCGACAGCGGGCGGCTTCGTGGTGCGGCAGTTCTTCATGCGCGAGCCGGGAGAGGAGCCGTCCATGCTGGAGGCGCTGGCGCGGCATCTGGAGCGGTTCCGGGTGGTGGTGACCTACAACGGAAAGGCGTTCGATGTGCCGTTGCTGGAGACGCGCTACCGGCTGGCGCGGCAGCGCGTGCCGTTCGGGCGGCTGGCGCATGTCGATCTGCTGCATTCTGCGCGGCGGCTGTGGCGGCTGTCGCTCGAGTCGTGCCGGCTGATGGAGCTGGAGGCGCGCGTGCTGGGCTTCGAGCGGGAGGGCGATCCGGGCGGGGCGGTGATCCCGCGGTTGTACCTGGAATTCCTGCGGACGGGCAATTTCCGTCTGATGGCGCCGGTGTTCACCCACAATGCTTACGACATTCTGTCGCTGGCGTGCCTGACGGCGGTGGTGCCGGTGGCGTTCCGCGATCCGTCGCGGCTGTCGCATCCGGCGGAGATGGCGGCGCTGGCGAGATATTTTCAGCGCGAGGGAAGGCTGGAGGAGGCGCTGCGGCTGCTGAACGAGGCGCTGAAAAGGAATCTGCCGGAGCCGCTGCTGTGGGAGTCGCTGTGGCAGGCGGCAGAGATGGAGCGGAAGCTCGGGCGGCTGGATGCGGCGGTGGCGCGGTGGTCCGAGCTGTCGACGATCCGGAATCCGTGGCAGGCGAAGGCGCTGGAGAAGCTGTCCTCCCACTACGAGCGCCGCGAAAAGAATGCGGCGCTGGCGCTGGAGATGGCGCTGGCGGCGCAGGCGATCGAGCCGTGCGAGGCGCTGGAGAAGCGGGTGCGGAGGCTGCGGGAGAAGGCGGCGGCGCCGCGGGCGGAGCGCCTGCTGTGATCTGCAAAAAATTGGCGCCGCGCGCTGGGCGCTGCGCGGCGCCGTCCCTTCCTGGCAGGCACAAGGAGAATCAGGGACCGGCGGCTCTGTAAGAGGCGTCACTGAACTGCCATGCGCCGTCGATGTACGACCAGAGCCGCACGTAGAGCACCTGCCCGTTGACCGGCAGGTTGCTCAGGGTGACGGAGGTCGACGTCCCCTGGTCGCCTCCGTAGATGTTGTTGTTGCCGAGGCTCGTTCCGACGAAGAGCCAGAACTTGTCGACGCGCACGCCGGGCGACCACTGGAACGTCACAGTGGCGCCCGGAAGCGTCGAGCCGGGCGCGGGGGAGATCAGCTGCCCCTTTTGCCCGGCAGGCTGGGAGCCGGTGGCGGTGAAGGTGTAGTCGTTGAATTGCCATGCGCCCTGGATATAGGACCAGAGGCGGACGTGGATGGTGGAGCCGTCGGAGGGAAGCCCGCTCACCGTGGCACTGAGGCTGGTTCCCATGTCCTGGCTGAAGAGCGTGTTGCCACCCTGCCAGCGTCCGACGAAGAGGAAGTAGCGGGTGACCGCCTGGCCGGCGCTCCACTGGAAGGTGACCGTGGTGGAAGCGAGCGTGGAGCCGGGCGCGGGCGAGGTAATGGCCGCTTTGACAGGCGTGACGGAGCCGGCGGCTTTGAATGTGTAGTCATTGAACTGCCACAAGCCGTCGATCAAGGACCACAAGCGGACGTGGACATTGGAGCCGTCCGTGGGGAGGTTGGTGACAGTGGCCTCGAGCGATGTGCCCATGTCCTGGCTGAAGAGCGAGTTGCCGCCCTGCCACTGGCCGACGAAGAGGAAGTAGCGAGCCACGGCGGCGCCCGTGTTCCAGCGGAAGGTGACTGTGGAGCCGGGGAGCGTGGAGCCGGGGGCGGGGTCGGTGATCTGCGCCTTGACCGGCGTGACCGATCCGGCGGCTTTGTATTGGTAGTCGTTGTAGACCCACTGGTTGTCGATGTACGACCACAGGCGGACGTAAATGGTGCGGCCGTCCGTCGGAAGACCGGAGACGGGGGCGGAGGTGAGGAGTCCCTGATCGGCGGAATAAAGGGTGTTGCCGCCGGGCCAGAGGCCGATCATGAGCCAGAATTGCTGGACACCTTCTCCGGGGGTCCATTGGAATGTAACGGCGCTGCCGGGCAGAGTGGAGCCGGGCGCGGGGGAGATGATTTCACCTTTTTGCGCGGTTCGCGGGCCCGGAGAGGCCAGCGTGCCAAGGGCGTTGCGAACCGCAAGGGCGGCTTCCATCTGCTGGGTGGGAGTCGAGGCGGAGCGGCCGAGATCGAGGTAGAGGCTCGCGGTGCCGCCGGAGAAGCAGGAATCGCAAATGTCGGCGCGGGCGCCGGCTGCGGAGCGCTGAAATGCGGCGGCGGCATCGCGGGCGGACTTGGTGGAGAGAGCGCCTGGGGAGTCAGATTCAGAGGCGCGCAGGTAGAGGCGGACGTCGGCGGAATTTTGCAGTTCGGGGGGAAGGACTTCGAAGCCTTCCAGGGCGGCGAGTTCAGAGACGAGGGTGCGAAGCGAGGCGGCGCGGTCGTCCAGAGGGACGATGACGAGTCGCGTGGCGCGGGGAGCTGGATTGCCGGAGCGCTCCATCCGGGCGGAGGGTGGGCTGAAAGGCGGCAAAGGCTCCTGGGCCGGGCTTGCGAGCGGCAAGAGCGCCGGCACGAGCAGGGACGCCAACAGGATGCGGGGCTGCATTTGTCCCCATTTTCGCCGCGGATGGTGTGTTAGTGCGCAAAAACTTGACGGCTATGAGTTCTGGTACCGGCAGCCGATTTTGCTGCGCGGTCAGGCGGCTTGTTGTTCTTCGTTCAGTTGCGTGGCGACTTCGAGGATCCGGGATTCGTCGATGAGGCCAACGAGGCCGGCGCCTTTTTGCCGGTGGGCAATGCTGCGGACGACCGTGGAGAAACTTTCGACGCCGCGTTCTTCAAAGGGCTGAATGGAGGAGGGGTCGATGGGCTCGACGGCTTCGACGCGGTCGACGGCGAGGGCGGCGAGTGTGCCGCAGGTGTTCACGATGATAGCGACGGGGCGGTGGCTTGCGTGGATCTCCTCTTCGAATTTGGTGAAGAGGTCGAGGAGGCGGGCGAGGGTGGTATCGCGGCAGGAGTCGACAAGCCGCCGCGCCTGATCGTACTTGCCCTCGGCTTTCAGGTTCTCGACGCGCACGGCGATGGCGTGGATGGCCTTGTGGGGGGCGTCCATTTTCTTGAGCAGCGCGGCGACGGTGAGGTTGTTGGTGCGGAAGTTGTCATACCATTTGCCGAAGGCGCAGGCGTGCGGGTCGGTGGTGAGGGTGAAGGGGCGGTGTTCTTCGACGGAGCGGTGGAGCTCTTCCATCCATACCATATGGTCGGCGGCGCGGGCGGTGATGAGGCCGGCGAGCTCGGCGAGTTCCTCGGTGGCGGCAGGCATGCCGAGACGGAGGCGCAGGTCGACGCAGGGGATGATCTTGCCGCGCCAATTCATGACGCCGCGGATGTAGGCGGGCGCGCGGGGCACGGGAGTGACCTCGGGCTGGATGACGAGTTCGCGGACGATGGAGGAATGGATGGCAACCGACTCGTGGTGAACCTGAACAATGACCCACGGGGCGTGGGCGGATGCGAGAAGGGACTCGGGTGCGTGCTTCATGGCCTGGCGAGCACGCTCCCGCTGGCGGGAGCGTGTTCGCTGGGCTTATCGGCAGTGCGAGTGAAGATTTGAGCGCGGCTCGCGGGGCGGATCAACTGGCCATCTGGGCGCGCTGCTGGTTGAGGAGCATGTCCTCGAAAGAGTAGTCGATGGGCTGTTTGGGGTGGTGGCGGAGGTACCAGCGGTAGGTTTCCTTAAGGCCATCAGCGAAAGGAGTGGGTTTGAAGCGAAGAACGCGCTGCGCCTTGCTGATGACCATGGTGACGGGGGGCAGGTCGAAATACATGCCGAAGTAGAGGCGCGGGCCCATGGGGTGGCCGCCGGCGCGGAGGATGCGTTCGCGCGGGACGCGGGCGATGGTGGTCTGCTTGCCGCAGGCGGCGAAGAAGGCTTCGATGAGCTCGGCCTGGGTGAGCGGGCGGGCGTTGGCGATGTTGAAGGCGTGGCCGAGCGCGGCGGGGGTTTCGACGGCGCGGATCATGGCGCCGACGAGGTCCTTGACGTAGACGAACTGCATGAGGCGGCGGCCGTCGCCCGGGAGAATGATGGGGCGCTTGTCGCGGATGCGGTCCCAGAAGAACTGTTCGCGGTAGATGGGGTTGCCGGGGCCGTAGACGAAGGGCGGCCGGATGGTGGTGATCGGAGTGCCGTGGCGGTGGAAGAGGCGGAAGAGGGCGCGTTCGGACTGCGCCTTGTTGCGGACGTAAGGGTCGGGATGGTTGTCGTCGGCGAGGGCGTCGCCTTCGTGGTGGTTGAGCCCGTCGCCGTAGGCGGCGACGGAAGAGACGAAGACGTAGCGGCCGATGCGGCCGGTGAGGAAGTGCGCGGTTTCGGCGACGGCCTGCGCCGGGGTGCCGCGCTCCCAGTCATAGGCGAGGTCGAAGACGGCGTCGAAGGAGCAGCCGTTCAGCACGGCCTTCACCTGCCGGGGGTCGTTGCGGTCGGCCTGGAAGTTGGCGACGCGCTTTCCGTATTCGTGTTCGGCCTTGCGGTGGAGGATGGCCACCTCATGGCCGCCGCGCAGGAGCGTCTGAACGAGGTGCTTGCCGATGAACTGGGTTCCGCCGATGACGAGTGCTTTCATTTCTGCTTCACAATCCGTGCCGGCTCAGTCAGGGAAACTAGTCGTAGTATTCGAGGCCGAGGTGGGTGATCAGGTCCTCGCCCTGCATCCACCGCAGCGTGTTCTTGAGCTTCATCAGCTGGATGAAGATGTCGTGCTCGGGGTAGACCTCGGGGGCGTGCATGGGCGCCTTGAAGTAGAAGCTGAGCCACTCCTGGATGCCGCGCATGCCGGCGCGGTGGGCGAGGTCGAGGAACAGGACGAGGTCGAGGACGATGGGGGCGGCGAGGATCGAGTCCCGGCAGAGGAAGTCGATCTTGATCTGCATGGGGTATCCAAGCCAGCCGAAGATGTCGATGTTGTCCCAGCCCTCTTTGGCGTCGCCGCGCGGGGGGTAGTAGTTGATGCGGACGACGTGGTGGATGTTCTTGTACAGCATCGGGTAGAGGTGGGGCTGGAGGATGGTGTCGAGGACGCTGAGCTTGGTTTCCTCCTTGGACTTGAAGGAGCCGGGATCGTCAAGCACCTCGCCGTCGCGGTTGCCGAGGATGTTGGTGGAGAACCAGCCGTGGACGCCGAGCATGCGCGCCTTGAGCCCGGGAGCGATGAGGGTCTTCATGAAGGTCTGGCCGGTCTTGAAGTCCTTGCCGCAGACCGGGAGGTTGCGCTCGCGGGCGAGCTCGAGCAGGGCGGGGATGTCGTGGGTGAGGTTGGGGGCGCCGTTGGCGAAGGGAATGCCGGACATGAGCGCGGCGTAGGCGTAGATCTGCGAGGGCGCGATGTCGGGATCGTTCTTCTTGAGCCCTTCTTCGAACGCCGCGAGCGTCTGATGGACGGCGGTGGGCTTGTGGTAGACCTCGGTGGATCCGCACCAGATCATGACGCACCGGCTGACGCCGTTCTGCTCGCGGAAGTTGCGGATGTCCTCCATGAGGGCGAGAGCTTTGTCGTACTTGGTGCCCTCGGTCTTGATGTGGGTGCCATGCAGGCGGCGGACGTATTCCTGTTCGAAGACCGCCTTCATCGGGCGGATGGCGGAGAGAGGCTCGCGGACCTGTTCGAGGAGCGAGCGCTCCAGCACCTGCGCCTTGAGGGCGGCTTCGTAGGCGCTGTCTTCGAAGATGTCCCAGCCGCCGAAGACGAGATCCTCGAGCCGCGCCAGCGGGACGAAGTCGCGGATGAGGGGGGTGCGGTTTTCGGTGCGCTTGCCGAGGCGGATGGTGGCAAGTTGCGTCAGGGATCCGATCGGCTCGCCGAGGCCGCGCTTGATGGCCTCGACGCCGGCGATGAAGGTGGTGGCGACGGCGCCGATGCCGGGGATCAGGACGCCAAGCTTTCCTTCGGCGGGACGGATTTTGACATTGGGCTGCGCTGGCAAGGTCAGGAACTCCTTTGGAAGGTCGAACTCAAAGCGGGTCGAATGAAGGCCAAGTTTTATCTTAGCAGCAGGCCGGAGGGTCCGGCATTTTCCGGCTGCTATACTGTGGCCGATGAGCGGGCGGACGACAGCGACGATCCCGACGGTGGTGGCCGATGACGAGGCGCCGGCGCTGGACGAGCTGCTGTACCTGCTGAAGGAGTTCCCCGAGATCGAAGTGGTGGGCACGGCCACCAACGGGCTGGAGGCGCTGAAGCGGATCGAGGAGCTGGAGCCGGACCTGGTGTTTATCGACGTGCAGATGCCGGGGCTGGACGGGCTGCGGCTGATCGAGAAGCTGCATGAGCAGAAGGCGCCGGTGCCGGCTTTCGTGCTGTGCACGGCCTACGAGCAGTACGCGCTGGAAGCCTTCCGGATGGAGGCGCTTGACTATCTGCTGAAGCCCGTGACGCGGGAGCGGCTGGCGCTGACGGTGGAGCGGGTGAAGCGGACGATGCTCGAGCCGGAGCCGGAGGCGCCGCGGGCAGCGCCCGAGTTGAAACGGTTGCTGATCCGCAGCGGCGGGAAGAACCTCGTGGTGGATGCGAGCGACATCATTTACGCGCGGATCGAGGACGGGATCATCACAATTGCGGCGACGCAGGTGGAGGGCGAGAGCACGTTCAAGACGCTCGAGGAGCTGCAGGCGAGCCTCGATCCGGCCCTGTTCTGGCGCCCGCACCGGAGTTATCTGGTGAACATTCAGCGGATCCGCGAGGTGATTCCGTGGTTCAAGTCGAGCTATCAGGTGCGGATGGACGACAGGAAGGGAACCGTCATCCCGGTGAGCCGCGTGCAGACGAAGCGGCTGCGGGAGCTGTTCCGGCTGTAAGGGTGGAATCTCAGACGGGGATATTGAGGCGCCAGAGCAGGTAGCCGACGGCCTGCCGGAAGTAAAGCCAGCGTTCGCGCCAGCTGCCGCGGGGCGTGTGGGGGCGGGGCGAGCCATAGACCCGCACGCCGGCGTGCTGGAGTATGTTCTTGGCGCGGTAGATGTGGTAGCCGTCGGAGACGAGGATGGCGGAGCGCAGGCCCATGCGGCGCATGACTTCACCCACTGCCAGAAGGGTCTCCACGGTGGAGTCGCCCTCGCCTTCCATGACGATGTTTTCGGCGGCGATGCCGCGGCCGATGAGGTAGTCGCGGCCGACCTGGCCTTCGGTGAACTGCGGATCGCCGCCGGCGCCGCCGGTGGTGAACACGAGCGGCGCGAGCTTGCGCTGGTAGAGATCGAAGGCATGATCGAGGCGCGCCTTCAGGACGGGAGACGGGCGTCCGTTGTATTCGGCCGCGCCGAGCACGACAATGATATCTGCCGGCTGCGCCTCGTCGACCGCCGACTGTCGGGCGATCCTGTGGGAGACGGCCAGCAGATACGCAAGCAGCGCGACGGCCCCGCCAGTGCCGAGGATGGCGAAGGTCCTCCGCATCGTCTGATGATGATTGTAGCGGGAATGCAGAAGCGATTCGCCATCACGAGCGCGCAAAACCGGCTGCTGAAAGAGGCAAGGCGGGCCGCGGCGCGCGGGGCGTTGACAGAAGACGGCTGCTGCGTGGCGGAGGGCGTGCACCTGCTGGAGGAGGCGCTGCGAAGCGGGGTGAAGGTGCAGGCGGTGCTGGCGGCGGAAGATGCGGTGGAGAAGGCGCTGGCGGCGCTGGGCGGCGCGGAGGGAGTGCGGCTGGCAGTGGCGCCCCGCGCGCTGATCGAGCAGATTGCGGCAACCGAGCACACGCAGGGAGTGATCGCTCTGGTGCGCGCGCCAGAGTGGAAAGAGGAAGAGCTCTGGGCGCGGAGCGGGCCTGTGGTGGTGCTCGATGAGCTGCAGGATCCGGGCAATGCCGGGGCGGTGGCGCGGGCGGCGGAGGCGTTCGGGGCGGCGGGCCTTGTGTGGATCAAGGGGACCGTCTCGAGATGGAACGGGAAAGTGGTGCGGGCGAGCGCGGGGTCGCTGTTCCGGCTGCCGGTGATCGCTTCGGGCAGCGCGGCGGAAGCCGCGGCGATGCTGCGGTCGAGGGGATGCCGCATTCTGGCGGCGGAGGCGCGCGGGGGCAAGGCGCCGTGGGAAGCAGACTGGCGGGGGCGGTGCGCGGTGGTGATCGGCAATGAAGCGCGGGGCGCAAGCGGCGAGTGGGCGGCAGCGCGAGTCGAAAGAGTCAGCATTCCGACCCGCGGCGTGGAAAGCCTGAACGCCGCGGTGGCGGCGGCGGTGATCCTGTACGAGGCGATGCGGCAGAGAGGCGCGGAATGAGCCTGTTTGAATTCGAGACGCCGCGCGAGGAGAAGCCGGACGAAAGCCGCCCGCTGGCGGAGCGGATGCGGCCGGAGCGTCTGGAGGACTTCGTGGGGCAGGAGCATCTGCTGGGGCCGGGCAAGCCGCTGCGGGTGCAGATCGAGAACGACCGGCTGACGTCGATGATCCTGTGGGGGCCGCCGGGAACGGGCAAGACGACGCTGGCGCGGCTGGTGGCGAAGACGACGCGGTGCGCGTTCGTGCCCTTCAGCGCGGTTCTGAGCGGGATCAAGGAGATCAAGGAAGTGATGGCGGCGGCGGAACGGCACCGGCGGCAGGGGCTGCGCACGGTGCTGTTTGTCGACGAGATCCACCGCTTCAACAAGGCGCAGCAGGACGCGTTCCTGCCGTATGTGGAGCGGGGCGACATTATCTTGATCGGCGCAACGACGGAAAACCCGTCGTTCGAAGTGGTGCCGGCGCTGCTTTCGCGGGCGAAGGTGTATGCGCTGCGTCCGCTGACGGTGGAGGAGACGGTGACGCTGCTGGAGCGGGCGCTGCCGCTGGTGGGCAAGACCGCGCCAAAGGAGCTGCTGGAGCAGATCGCGATCTACGCCGGCGGGGACGCGCGGCGGGCGTACAACATTCTGGAGATCACGGCGGCGGCGAGCCCGGGCGCGGAGCTGGAGCGGGCGGCGGTAGAGGACGCGATTCAGCGCAAGACGCTGCTCTACGACAAGAGCGGCGAGGAGCACTTCAACCTGATCTCGGCGCTGCACAAGAGCGTGCGCTCGTCGGATCCCGACGCGGCGCTGTACTGGCTGGCGCGGATGCTCGAGGGAGGCGAGGACCGGCTGTACATCGCGCGGCGGCTGGTGCGGATGGCGATCGAGGACGTGGGGCTGGCCGATCCGCGAGCGGTGGAGCAGGCGGTGGCGTGCTGGCAGACGGTGCATTTCCTGGGCGAGCCGGAGGGCGATCAGGCGCTGGCGCAGGCGGCGATCTATCTGGCGATGGCGCCGAAGTCGGATGCGGCATACCGGGCGCTGGAGGAGGCGCGCGCGGCGGCGCGGCAGAAGCCGGTGGATCCGGTGCCGATGCAGCTGCGCAACGCGCCGACGCGGGCGATGAAGGAATGGGGATATGGAGAGGGCTACGACCATGCGCACGCGCACGAGGAAGGGTTGACGGCGATGGAGTGCTTGCCCGAGTGGCTGGCCGGGAGAAGATTTTACGAGCCGACCTCCAGAGGGGTGGAGCAGCGGATTGCGGAGCGGCTGGAGGCGATCCGGAAGTGGAAGGAGGCGCGGCGGAAGGCTCAGGGAGAGGGGGGCTGAGGAACGCGCGCCTGTACACTGGGAGCATGCGGCGATTGTGGGCGGCCGGGATGCTGCTGTGGCTGCCGCTGGCGGCGCAAAGGCCATGCCAGCAGGCGGCGGTGTATATGCCCTGCGAGCTGGACTTCGAGCTTCCCGAAGGCGGCGCAACCGGGCATCCCTATGAGAGCGTGGAGCTGCGGGCGGAATTCCGTTCGCCCGAATACAAGACGTATCTGGTGCCCGCCTTCTGGCGCGGCGGGCGGAAGCTGACGATCCGGTTCACGCCGACGGAGGCGGGGGCGTGGACCTACCGTCTCACGAGCAACGTGAAGCCGTGGGACGGGCAGACGGGGACGTTTTCGGCATCGGGCGCGGCGCCGCCGGCGGCGTTCATCCGGCGGGCGAACGTGCATCACTGGCAGTACACGGAGGCGCGCAAACCGCACCTGTATATGGGGGCGGAAGACGCGCCGGGCACGGCGGTGAAGGCGTGGGCGGAAAGAGGCTTCACGCACCTGGCGGTGCGGGTGTTGAATGAGAAGTCCTTTCCGACGCCTGCGGCGCCGAATCCGGAGTGGTTTGAGCAACTCGATGCACGGGTTTACGAAATCCATTCGGCGGGAATCACGGTGGATTTTCTGCTGGCGGCGTCGCCGGCCGAGTTTGCGCGGATCGCGCCGCAGGCGGGGCAGCGGGAGCGGCTCGCACGGTATCTGACGGCGCGTTATGCGGCGTTCAACTGCACATGGCAGCTGGCCGAGGAGTGGGAGAGCTACCGCGGGGCGCGGGCGTTGCTGAAAGAATTCGGGTCGCTGATCAAGAAAATGGATCCGTACGGGCACCCGATTTCGACGCGGGCGCGGGACTCTTCGGCGTTTCTGGGACGGGACGGCTGGATGGACCACGCCATTTACGGCCCCGGGCGGGAGGAGCTGATCGCCGTCGAGCATCAGAGCAACGGAGTGCCGCAGGTGGCGTTGGTGGATGCGGCGCTGCCGCCGGCGGAGTTCCGGAGGCGGCTGTGGAACGCCGTGATGAGCGGAGCATATCCCTCGATGAAGGGCGCGGCGAGCCCGGATTCGGAAAACGCGCGGACGATGGAGGCGTGGTTCCGGTTCATGAGCGCGCGCGTGCGGTTCTGGGACACGCAGCCCTATTTCGACGTGGAAGGCGGGCGCGCGATCGCGCTGCCGGGGTTGCAGACGGAGGACTACGACCTGCCGGCGACCGAGTACATCGTGTACATCGAAAAGCCTGGCCCGGTGCAGGTGAAGACGCGGAAGCACACTTACGACGCCTACTGGGTAAATCCGTCGACGGGCGAAGCCCGGAAAGAGAAGAAGGAGTGGAAGGGGGAGCTGTACGAGGCATCGCCGCCGGACGGCACGCGGGACTGGGTGCTGCATCTTTCCCGCGACGGGCGGAAGGAGGGGATGCTGCGGAGCTACAAGTTCGAAAGCTGGCCGGTGCTGATGCAGGAGCCCGAGCGGAGCCCGCAGAAGGCGCCGTTCGAGCTTGCCGCGCCGGCGGCGGGGGAAACGCTGACGGCGGGCGCGCCGGTTCCGTTCGAGATCCGGCTCAAACGCGAGACGGGGGGCACGCGGAGGATGACTTACGTGCTGACGGGCGAGGTGGTGCAGGACGGCGAGGGGACGCGGTTCCTGGCGGCGGGAGCCAGGGGGGCGTTCGTCGTGGACCCTGTGCTGCTGGGGGGCGAATCGGGCGCGCTGGCGGTGAGGCTGGCGGCGCTGAACGCGGCAGGGAAATTATATCTTCTCGACTACGTTTTTCCGGTGAAAAAGAAGCAGTAATTCCGCTGGAACGGACGCTTTTATGGGAGACTTTTGCGAGATTTCGGAAGGCAGGAGCGCTTTTGCGCGCGGCCGGCGGGGCGTGGCGGCATGACGAGGATCGTGGGGATCGACACGACGTCGGAGTTCGGAAGCCTCGCCCTGGCCGAGGAGGGGCGCGTGGTGGCGGAAGTGCTGCTGCATTCCCCGGACGGGTTCGCCCACGTGCTCTTTCAACAGCTGGAGCGGCTGCTGAAGCGGCACGGATGGAAGTGGGAGCAGGTGACGGGATTTGCGGCGGCAGCGGGGCCGGGCTCCTTTACGGGAGTGCGGGTGGGGCTGGCGGCGGCCAAGGGGCTGGCGGAGGCGAGCGGGGCGCTGGCGGCGGCCATCTCGAATTTGCAGGCGATGGCGTCGTTCGGCACGGCGCCGCTGCGGGCGCCGTTTTACGACGCGCGGCGAGGGGAGATCTACGGGGCGCTCTATGACGACCATCTGGAGCCGCTGGGCCCGGAAGTGGTGATGAAGTTTCCGGCGTGGCTGGCCTCGCTGCCGCCGGGAGCGGAGTTGCTCACGCCGGATCCGGCGCCGTTCGGCGTAAAGGCGACGGTGACGCCGCGGGCGCTGGCGGGTGCGGTGGCAATGCTGGCGTTCGACCGGCTGGAGGATCCGGCGAAGCTGGACGCCAACTACGTGCGGCGCTCGGATGCGGAGTTGCACTGGCGCGAGCCGGGGGCCTGACCGCGCCCTCACGGCCGCGGCCCTCTTGCGGGGGAACGGCGTCTGCTACGCGGCCCCGACGCGAGCGTCGGGGGAACAGCGTCGGCATCGCGGCGCCGGCGCAAGCGCCGGGGGAGCAGCGCCAACCATGAAAGAGCACCGCAGGCAACGCGGCCTCGACGCGGGCACTGGAGCAACTGCGCATGGAACGCGGCCCCGGCGCAAGCGTCGGGGGAACTGCGCTTGTAACGCGGCCCCGACGCGAGCGTCGGGGGAACAGCGTCGGCATCGCGGCGCCGGCGCAAGCGCCGGGGGAACAGTGCCAGCATGGCGCGAAGTGAAGAGGGCATTCCTGCTATGCTGGAGCCAGCCATCAAGATTTGCGCTCTCCGGCAGGCAAGCCTTTCCGGGCGGAGTGCCTGATGCAACGGGCGGCCGGCAGGCTGCCGAGCACGCTGGAGAACGCATGAAAGTCGCCCACGTCCTTCGCTCCTGGGGCAGGATCCTGCAAGGCTATGCACCCGCCCTTTCCATCGAGATCACCAAAGAGTGCCCGCTGCGCTGCCCGGGCTGCTACGCCTACGAGCCGAACCATTTGGGCGGCGAGGTTGCGCTGCGGCAGCTCTCCGACTTCCGGGGTGAGGAGCTGGTGCGCCGAGTCCTTCAGCTGGTGGAAGAGGCGCGCCCGCTGCACGTCTCGTTGGTGGGTGGCGATCCGCTGGTGCGTTACCGCGAGCTGGAGCAAATCGTGCCGGCGCTGGTGGAACAGGGCATCCATGTGCAGGTGGTCACGAGCGCATTCCGCCCGCTGCCGGCGTCCTGGCGCGAGATGCCGCGGACGACCGTGGTGGTCTCGATCGACGGGCTGCAAGAGGAGCATGACAAGCGCCGCGCGCCGGCGACGTACGAGCGGATTCTGAAGAACATCCGCGGCAGCCGCATCACGGTGCATTGCACGATCACGCGGCAGATGCTTTCCCGGGAGAACGCACTGGAGCGGTTCCTCGAATTCTGGAGCGGGCAGGACGAAGTGCAGCGGGTGTGGTTCAGCATCTTCACGCCGCAGAGGGGAGCAGAGGCGGCAGAGACGCTGAGCGAGGCGGAGCGGAGGCAGGCCGTGCAAGAGCTGCTGGCGCTGCGGGAGCGGCATCGGAAGCTCGACATGGCGGCGAGCGCGATCCGTCAGTTTTTGGCGCCGCCGCAATCGCCTTCCGCGTGCATTTTTGCGAAGACGACGCGCACGGTGTCGGCGGACCTCAAGACTCCGGTTTCGCCGTGCCAGCTGGGCGGAGATCCGGACTGCGCGCAGTGCGGCTGCATCGCGGCGATGGGACTGGCGGCAGTGGGCGCCTACAAGGTGGCAGGACCGGTGACGGCGGGCGGGTTGTTCCACCTGTCCCACCGCTTCGGGCAGCTGGTGGCTTCCACGCGCCGCGCACCGGCGCCAACGCCCGGGCTGGTGCAGATTCAGCCGGAGATGGCAACCGCGGCAGAGCCGCCTACGGCTGGCTGAAGCAGGATCAGACCTCGGATTCGAGCACGATCTCTTCGGAATTCTCGATCCGCTGAGGTCCCCGCTCGAGCAGCTCCTGCCCGTAGCGGAAGCCCTTGTCGAAGGCGGCGAGGTTCAGGTCGCGGAAGCGCTCGGGGACGCTCTCGGCGACCGACTTGCGCGCGGCTTCGGCGCTGACGACCCCAGTGATGGCGCACAGGAAGCCGGTCATGATGACATTGAGCACCATCTTCTTGCCGAGCTCTTCGGCGAAGCGCGTGGCGGGGATGCCGTAGATCTTCAAGCCCTGCGCCTTGCGGTCGAGGCGGACGAGATCCTCTTCCACAAGCAGGAAGCCGCCGGGCTTCACCTCCGGGGTGAAGCGCGTGTAGGCTTCCTGGGACATGACGACGAGGATGTCCGGGTGGGCGACGTAGGGGAAGAGGACGGGCTCATCGCTGACGATGAGGGCGGCGCTGGCGGCGCCGCCGCGCGCCTCCGGGCCGTAGCTTTGCGTCATGGTGGCGAAGCGGTTCTCGTGCACCGCCGCCGCGCGTCCGAGGATGTGGGTGGCCAGAATCACGCCCTGGCCGCCGAAGCCGGCAATCCGCAGTTCTTTCAGCATTCCTTGCTGCACCCCTCCATGACGTGCTCTTCGAGTTGGGGCGGGAACTCGCTGTAGTGCGGTCCCAGTTGTTTGCGCATGCGCGTGAGGTAGTCTTCCCGTTCGCGGTCGACGAATTCGCCGACGATGATGTCGCCGGTGGGCGAAAGCGCGGTTTCCCACGTGGGGCAGCCGTGCTTGATCTTCGAGCGCTTCTTGTAGTCCAGCATCGCCTGGAGGGCGTCGCCGAGATTGTTCTTGCGCTGGAAGTAGGTGGGGCAGGGGCTCAGGACCTCGATGAACCGGAAGCCCTTCTTCTTGAGGGCCTTCTCCATGGTCCGTTCGAGCTGCATGACGTGGTAGACGGTCCAGCGGGCGACGAAGCAGGCACCGGCGGCATCGACCAGCTGCACGAGGTTCAACTCGGGCTCGAAGGCGCCGTAAGGAGTGGTGGTGGACAGCGCGCTTCCGGGCGTGGTGGCGGCAGCCTGCCCGCCGGTCATGGCGTAGATCATGTTGTTGATGCAGACCACCAGAATGTCGATGTTGCGGCGGGCGGCGTGGATGAGGTGGTTGCCGCCGATGGATGCGAGGTCCCCGTCGCCGGAGTAGACGATGACGTTCAGTTCCGGGCGGGCGAGCTTGAGCCCGGTGGCGAAGGGGATGGCGCGTCCGTGCGTGGTGTGGAAGGAGTCGAGATTCATGTAGCCGCTGACGCGCCCCGAGCAGCCGATGCCGCTGACGATGGCGGTCTTGTTGAGGTCGATGTCCTGCTTCAGGAGGGCGTGGGCGAAGCTGTTGACGCTGGTGCCGATGCCGCAGCCCGGGCACCAGATGGTGGGGATGCGGTCCTGGCGCAGGAGGTCTTCGACGGGATTGCGGACTTGCAAATCTGGAGTGCTCATTGTGCCCCTCTCTCGATGGCGGCGAGAATTTCCGCCGGATCATGGACGGTGCCGCCGGCGTGCGGCACGCTGATGACGCGGCACTGTCCGGCGGCGCAGCGTTCGAGTTCGATGACAACCTGGCCCATGTTCAGTTCGGGCATGACCAGGGCTTTGACCTTGCCGGCAAGCTCGCGGATGAGCTTTTCGGGGAACGGCCAGACGCAGATGAGCCGCAGCGTGCCGACTTTGAGCCCCTTCTGGCGGGCCATCTGGACGGCGCGAAGGGCCACGCGGGAGGTGATGCCGTAGCTGACGACGACAACGTCGGCGCCCTCGAGCTGGTCGCTTTCGACCATGACGAGGCGGTCGGCGGCGCGGCGGATCTTCTCGAAGAGCCGCGTGACCAGCTCTTTCTGGGTGGCAGGGTTCAGCGACGGATAGCCGCGGCGGTCATGCGTGAGCCCGGTGACGTACACCTTGTAGCCTTCGCCGGCGTGCGCCATTTCCGGCACGAGGTCCGGCCCCGGCTCGTAGAGTTTGAACTCGGAAGGAGGCTTGCGCGTGTGGCGGCGGGGGTAGATTTCGATCTGTTCAGCGGGCGGGATGACGACCTTCTCCGTCATATGGCCGACGCACTCGTCCATCATCAGCATGACGGGCACGCGGAACTCTTCGGCGAGGTTGAAGGCCTTGACGGTGAGATCGAAGCACTCCTGAGGAGAGTTGGGGCTGAGGGCGATGATGGCATAGTCGCCGTGGGAGCCGAAGCGCGCCTGCATCATGTCGCCCTGGGAGGGCAGCGTGGGGAGGCCGGTGGATGGACCGCCGCGCTGGACGTCGACGAAGACCACCGGGGTCTCCGTCATGGCGGCGAAGCCAATATGCTCCATCATGAGCGAGAAGCCGGGGCCGGAGGTGACGGTGAAGGCTTTCTGCCCGCCCCACACCATGCCCTGGATGGCGATGGAAGAGGCGATCTCGTCTTCCATCTGGATGAAGAGCCCGCCGACCTCCGGGGCGCGTGCGGCGAAGCGCTCCACGATTTCGGTGCTGGGCGTGATGGGGTAGCCGGCGGCGAAGCGCGCGCCGGCAGCCAGGGCGCCTTCGCAGCAGGCGGCGTCTCCGTTGATGAAGTGCGTGCCGGTCAGCACGCAGCGGGGATCGGCATGCATCACTTTGTCGCTCCCTTCGCCTCGCCGTTGTTCTGGAGCCGGAATCCGAAGATGGCAAAGTCCGGGCAGTACATGCCGCAGAGGTTGCAGCCCGAGCACTTCTCCGGCGCCACCATATGGGGCGGGTGGTAGCCCTTGGCGTTGAAGGCGCTGGAGAGTTCGAGCACATGGGTGGGACAGAACTCGACGCAGAAGCCGCACCCTTTGCAGCGCTCGGCGGTGATGGCGACCGTTCCTTTGGGCATCAGCCCCTCCTTGACACAATTCCTGCTAGCAATTTGATTGCCAGCGTTTCGGGTGTGGAACTCTTCAACAGATGCATCGTGTTTGCTTCACTTCCCTGATTCACCGCGGGGCAATTGGGTGACATGGCGCACCCCGGCGGATGGGGGAAACTGCGAAATTTGATCAGGTTTCGAGAGCCATGTAGGTGGCGGAGCCGGTGGCGATGAGGCGGCCGTGGCTGTCCTTGACATCGACGGTGGCGAAGGAAAGGGTCTTGCCCAGTTTGACGATGCGGGAGCGGGCGTGGATTTTGCCTTGGGTGACGGGGCGGAGATAATTGACTTTGAGTTCGACGGTGGTGGCGGGGCGCCCGCCGAGATGGCTGATGATGGCGACGCCGGCGGCGGCGTCGATGAGGGTGGCGGTGACGCCGCCGTGGAGGGTCCCGAGAAGGTTGAGCTTGTGCGGCTCGATGGCGCACTCCAGGGCGACGCCGTCCTTGTAGACGCGGGTGAGGCGGAAACCAAGGTGCTGGTTGAAGGAGATGCGCGCCATGGCGCGCAGGATCTCGTCCTTGGCGAGTGGTTGCGTCCGCAAATCACCAGTGTAGGATAAGCCGTAGCATGGCAATTCTTGTTCATACGGAAATCCGCGACGGCGTGGCGGTGATCGTGATCGACAACCCGCCGGTGAACGCGCTGAGCGTCGAAGTTCTGGAACAACTGGCGGCGGCGGTGGAGCAGGCGGCGGCGGATGAGCGTGTGAAGGCGGTTGTGCTGAGCGGTGCGGGGAAGAATTTCATTGCAGGCGCCGACATCACGCTGTTTCCGAAGATTGCGGCGGGCGAGATGCCGCCGGTGCCGTGGCAGGATTACATGGCGCGGATCGAGAACTCGCCGAAGCCCGTGGTGGCGGCCATTCATGGGGCGGCGCTCGGCGGAGGGCTGGAGACGGCGATGGCGTGCCACTGGCGGGTGGCGCAGGCGGGGGCGCAAGTGGGGCAGCCGGAGGTGAAGCTGGGGCTGATCCCGGGCGCAGGAGGCACGCAGCGGCTGCCGCGGCTGGGAGGGATCGAGAAGGCAATGGAGATGTGCGCCTATGGGGAGCCGGTCGATGCCCGGGCGGCGCTGGCGGCGGGGATCGTGGACCACGTGGTGGAAGGGGATGTGGTGGAGGCGGCGGTGGAGTTTGCGCGCACGGCGCCGGCGGTGCGGCGGACGCGCGATCTGGGCGAGAAGCTGTGCAGCGCGGAGGAGGCCGAGTCGCTGGCGGAGGTCTACCGGCAAGCGGTGCGGCGGAAGCTGGCGCATCAGACGGCGCCGGAGGCAGCGATCGAGGCGGTGCTGGCGGCGGCGAAGCTGCCGTGGGAGGAGGGGCTCGCGGCAGAGAGGCGGCTGTTCGAGGCGTGCCTGAAAGGGGCGCAGTCGAGGGCGCTGATCCACGTCTTCTTTGCCGAGCGGGCGACGGCGAAGGTGCCGGGATTGGAGGCGGCGAAGGCGCGGCGCGTGGAGACTGCGGCGGTGATCGGGGCGGGCACGATGGGGGCGGGCATTGCGATGTGCTTTGCCAACGCGGGCATTCCGGTGTGGCTCTCGGATGCGAGCGAGGAGGCGCTGGAGCGGGGGCTGGCGGGAATCCGGCGGCAGTATGAGTCCGCGGTGAGAAAAGGGCGGATGACGGCGGAGGAGATGGAGCGCCGGCTGGGGCTGATCCGGCGCGCGGAGGGGATGGAGGGGGCGGCGCAGGCGGACGTGGTGGTGGAGGCGGTGTTCGAGGATCCGGAGGTGAAGCGGGAGGTATTCGTGCGGATCGACGAGGCAGCGGCGCCGGGGGCGCTGCTGGCGACCAACACGTCGACGCTGGACATCGACGGGATTGCGGCTGCAACAAAACGGCCGGAATCTGTTTTGGGGCTGCACTTCTTCAGCCCGGCGCCGGTGATGCGGCTGGTGGAGGTGGTGCGGGGGCGGGCCACAAGCGCAGAGGCGGCGGCGACGGCGCTGGAGCTGGCGCGGCGTCTGAGGAAGATCCCGGTGGTGGCGGGCAACTGTTTCGGATTCATCGGAAACCGGATGTTCCTGCCCTACCGGACGCAGGCGGTGGCGGTGGCCGAACAGGGCGCCGCACCGGAGCAGGTGGACGCAGCGCTGACCGATTGGGGCTGGGCGATGGGCCCGCTGGCGGTGGGGGATCTGATCGGGCACGACGTGTGGCTGATGATCCGGCAGGAGGCGCTACGGCGCGGGGTGCCGCACATTCCCGTGTCGGCGTTCGAGGACGAGCTGCCGCGGCTGGGGCGGCTGGGGCAGAAGAACGGCTTCGGCTGGTACCGCTACGACGAGAACCGGCGGGGGCATCCCGACGAAGAGCTGGTCCGGCTGCTGCGCGAGTATGCGGCGGCGCGGGGCATCGAGCAGCGCGAGTGGACGCCGGAGCAGATCCGCGAGCGAACGATGCTGGCGCTGGTGAACGAGGGCGGGCGGATTCTGGACGAGGGCATGGCGCTGCGGGCGGCCGACATCGACGTGGTGTTTGTGCACGGTTTCGGATTTCCGGCGTGGCGCGGCGGCCCGATGCACTGGGCGGAAGCGGCGGGCAAGGCGAAGCTGCTCGAGCGTCTGGAAGCGCTGTATGACGAAGAGGGGCCGTTCTGGAAGCCGGCCGGGTGGTGGAGGCGCTGAGCCCGAGGGTCAGGGCCGGGTGCGCGGCGACTGGCGGATCTTTTCGAGCATCCGCGCCATTTCGCTGACGCGTTCCGGGAATTGGGCGGCGAGGTTGCGCTGCTCGCCGGGATCGGCGTCAAGATCGTAGAGCTGGGGTTCGGGATCGTTGCCGAGTTCGGTGTTGGTGTTTTTGTTGATCTTCGGGCCCTTGCCCGGGGCGATGTATTTCCAGCGTCCGGAGATCAGGGAAAGCGAGCCGGCGTGCTCGATGAGGTGATCGCGCCCGCGCTGCGATTGGCCGAGGAGGGCGGGCAGGATGTCGAAGCTGTCCGGCGCGGCGTGCTCTTCGAGGCGCGCGCCCACGAGCGAGGCGAGCGAGGCGAACAGGTCGATTTGGCTGACGAGGGCAGAGGAGACCGAGCCGGGGCGGACCCGTTCGGGCCAGCGCAGGAAGAAGGGGACGCGCGTGCCGCCCTCGAAGTTGCTGTACTTGCCGCCACGCCAGGGGCCGGCGGGGCGGTGACCGCCGAGCAGTTCGACGGCCTGGTCGCGGTAGCCGTCGTCGACCACGGGGCCGTTGTCGCTGGTGAAGAGGACGAGGGTGTTGCGTTCGAGCTTCAGGCGGGCGAGCGTGTCGAGGATGCGGCCGACGGACCAGTCCAGCTGAAGCAGGACATCGCCGCGGGGGCCCATGCCGGAGCGGCCGTCGAAGCGGGGGTGGGGGACGCGGGGGACGTGGATGTCGTGGGTGGAGAAGTAGAGAAAAAACGGAACGGAGCGGTTTTGTTCGATGAACCGGACGGCGCGGGCGGTGATGACATCGGCCATTTCCTCGTCTTTCCAGAGGGCGCTCTTGCCGCCGGTCATGTAGCCGATGCGGCTGATGCCGTTGACGATGGCCATGTCGTGGCCGTGGCTCGGGTGCAGCCGGAGCAGGTGCGGGTGGGTGCGGCCGAGAGGCTCGCCGGGGAAGGGCTCTTTGAAGCTGACGCGGATGGGATCGGAGGGATCAAGGTTGAGGACGCGGTGATTTTCGACGTAGACGCAGGGGACGCGGTCGCCGGTGGCAGGGATGAGGAAGGCGGAGTCAAAGCCGATTTCGAGGGGGCCGGGGCGGATTTCGCCGTTCCAGTCGAGGTCGCCGCTGCCGAGGCCGAGGTGCCACTTGCCGACGACGCCGGTGTGGTAGCCCCGGGATTTGAGCATGGCCGGGAGTGTCGGGCGGCCGGGTTCGATGATGAGGCGCGCGTCGCCGGGCAGGACGCCGGTGCCGGGGCGGCGCCACGCATATTCGCCGGTCAGCAGGGCGTAGCGGGAGGGCGTGCAGGTGGCCGAGGGCGAGTGGGCGTGGGTGAAGCGGATGCCTTGTCGGGCGATGCGGTCGATGTTGGGCGTGGCGATGAGGCGCGCGCCGTTGGCGCTGACATCGCCGTAGCCGACGTCGTCGGCATAGATCAGAACGATGTTGGGCGGCGCGCCGGAGGTCCGGGCAAACGCTGCGGGGGCGGCGAGGAGGGAGGAGAGGAAGCGGCGGCGCGGAAGAGAGGCGGAGAAACGCTGCGGCTGCATTTCCCCCGCAGCATACCTCGCAGCGGCAGGCGCGTGCGCGGGGATTGACCGAATTTTCACGCAAGCGCGGGGCACGGGTGGATAGAATCGAAGTGAAATGCCGCATCTGGGACTTCCTTCCATCTCTCGCCGTGCGTTTGCCATCACGCTTGCGGGCGCGGTTCGCCTGTTGCGGGCGCAGCAGCCGGAGATGCATTGGGCGCTGTTGAGCGACACGCACATCCCGGAGAATCCCGAGGACGCCTACCGCGGCTTCCGCCCAGTGGAGAACCTGAAGCGGGCGGTGCCGCAGGTGCTGGAGGCGAAGCCGCAGGGGGCGCTGATCTGCGGAGACGCCGCGCGGCTGCGGGGCACGCCGGGCGACTATCAGGCGCTGAAGGCGCTGATCGAGCCGCTGCAGAGCCGCATGCCGGTGGCGATTGCGCTGGGCAATCACGACGACAGGAAGAATTTCCTGGAGGTGTTCGGGGCGACGCAGCAGGGTGCGCAGGCGGTGAAGAACCGGCACGTGCTGGTGATCGAATCCGAGGCGGTGCGTTTCATCGTGCTGGATTCGCTGATCCAGCCGAACTTCACGCCCGGGCTGCTCGGCAAGGATCAGCGCACTTGGCTGGCACAGTATCTGGATGCGGCGAAGCCGATGCCGACGGTGCTGTTCATGCACCACACGCCGGACGACAGCGATTCGGCGCTGCTCGATATGCCGCGCCTGATGGACATCATTCGCGAGAGAAAGATGGTGAAGGCTGTGGTGTTCGGGCACTCGCACCGCTACGCGCACCTGGCTTGGGACGGCATTCAGATGGTGAATCTGCCCGCACTGGGATACAACTTCAGCGACGATCAGCCGGTGGGGTGGGTGGATGCAGTATTCACGGCGCAAGGCGCAACGCTGACGCTGCGGGCGCTGGGCGGGAACACGGAGCGCGACGGCAAGAGCGTGGTGCTGACGTGGCGCAGCTGAAGCGGCAGCTGCGATAGGATGGCTTCCCGAACCGGGGAGCCGCCATGCAGCGCTTTTCCGCTTTTTCGACGCTGGACTGGGCGATCCTTGCCGCGTATCTGGCAGGCATTGCCGCGCTGGGGTTGTGGATCGGGCGGAGAGTCGGGCGCACGGACCAGTATTTTCTGGGCGCGCGGCGGTTCAACCGCTGGGTGATGATCGCGCAGAGTTTTGCGTCCGGCACGCATGCCGACATGCCGGTGTCGCTCGCCGGGGCGGTGTACGCGCGCGGCTTCAGCGCCATCTGGTTTCAGTGGAAAAACATGTTCGCGACGCCGTTCTACTGGCTGCTGGCGCCGCTGTACCGGCGGATGCGGCGGACGACGATCGCGGAGTTCTTCGAGGACCGGTACGGGCACTGGATGGGGGCGGCGTACATGGTGTTCGCGCTGGCGTTTCTGACGATCAATCTTGCCAGCATGCTGAAGGGCGCGGCGAAGGTGATCAGCCAGGCTGCCGTGGGCGACGTGCCTGTCAACGCGATTGTGGTGGCGATGACGGCGGCGTTCCTGCTTTACAGCTTCATCGGCGGGCAGGTGGCGACGGCGTGGACGGAGCTGGTGCAGGGATTTCTGATCATCGTGCTCTCGTTTCTGTTGATCCCGCTGGGCTGGGGGCTGGTGGGTGGCATGATCGGCATCCGCGAGGCGCTGGGCGAGGAACGGATGACGCTGACGGCGCCGGAGGGGATCGGCGTGTGGTTCATCCTGATGCTGACGGTGAACGGGCTGATCGGGATCACGAGCCAGCCGCACATCATGGGGATGGTGGCGACGGGGAAAGACGAAGCCGCCTGCCGCGAGGGATTCCTGTACGGGACGTTTGTGAAACGGTTCTGCACGCTGGGCTGGGCGCTCACCGGGCTGGTGGCGGCGGCGCTGCTGGCAAAGGGCGTCTTCGGGACAACGACGTTGCGCGACGCCGAGGAGGCGTTCGGCTTCGCCTGCCGGCACCTGCTGTTTCCGGGAGGCAAGGGGCTGCTGGTGGCGTGCCTGCTGGCGGCGAACATGGCGGCGTGTTCAGCCTACATGGTGAGCGCGGGGGCGCTGTTTACAAAGAACCTGTACGGGCGCTACTTCGCGCGCGGAAGGGACGACGCGCATTACCTGTGGGTGGGGCGGCTGAGCGGGGTGGCGATCACGCTGCTGGGCGTGTTGTACGCGCTGCTGCTGATCGACAAAGTGCTGAACACGTTTCTGCTGACGGAGACGCTGGCGACGTATGTGGGGATTGCGGTGCTGGGCGGCATCTTCTGGCGGCGAGCGAACCGCTGGGGCGCAGCGGCGGGCGTGGCGGCGGCGATGGCTGCGAATTTCGCGATTTACGGCTGGCAGGGGAAGAGACTGGATCACTGGGATCCGAATGTGTTTCTGGCGGCACTGCTGACGGGCGCGGCTGTGTTCGTGCTGGTGAGCCTGGCGACGACGCCGGAGCCGGCCGCGGCGCTCGATGAGTTCTTTCAGCGGCTGCGCACGCCGAGCCATCTCGATCCTTCACAGGCTGATCCCGCAGAGGTGGAGCGGGAAGCGGCGCGGCGCGGCGAGCAACTGCTGCTGAACCACCTGCTGCACCCGTTGCGTGGCGCGGCGGGCGAACCGTTCTGGCGGGCGTACCGGATCGATCTGGCGGGGTTCGCCACCGGATGGGCGGTGGCGCTTGGGATGGTGGCGCTGGCGTGGCTCATCGTGAGATGAGCCTGCGGCTCAGGCCATGCGGGCCACGCTTTCGAGCAGCTCATCGGGGCTGACGACGGCGGTGCCGAGCTTGCCGACAGCGACGCCGCTGGCGTGGTTGGCGAGTTCGGCGGCTTCGCGGGGCGAGGCGCCCGCGGCGAGGGCGAGGGTGAAGACGGCGATGGCGGTGTCGCCGGCGCCGGAGACGTCGAAGACTTCGCGGGCGCGGGTGGGGGTGTGATAGGGCTCGCCGCCGCGTTCGACGAGCAGCATGCCGTGCTCTCCCATGGTGATGAGAACCATCTGAGTGTCCCACCGCTCGAGCAGGCGCGCGGCGGTTTCTTCGGGCGGCGCATCAGGAGCAACGCCAGCGGCAGCGCGCGCCTCGCGGAGGTTGGGCTTGACAGCAGTGACGCCGTGCCAGGGGAGCGGATTGAAGGGGCTGGGATCAACGGTGACGATCAGCCCGCGGGCAAGCTGAACGATGCCCGAGGCGACTTCCTCGGTGAGGAAGCCCTTCGCATAATCGGAGAAAATGACGGCATTCCAGCCGTTGCGTTGCGCCGAGAGGCGGGCGAGGAGCTGCCGGCAAAGATCCGGGGGGATGCGGCGGCGCTGTTCGCGATCGATGCGCACCACCTGCTGATGACGGGCGATGACGCGCGTCTTGACAATGGTGGGCGATGCGGGCGAGACGAGCAAAGCGGAGTGATCGATGGAGGACTCTTCGAGAAGCGCGGCGAGCTTTTCGCCAGCTGCATCATCGCCGCGCACGCCGGCGATGCCGGAGCGCGCGCCCATGGCGCGGAGGTTGCGCGCGACGTTGGCGGCGCCGCCGGCGAAGAACGATTCGCCGGTGACTTCGACCACGGGGACGGGCGCCTCCGGCGAGATGCGGCTCACGTCGCCCCAGACGAACTCGTCGAGCATGACGTCGCCGGCGACGAGGATGTTCTGGCGCGGGAACCGCGCCACGATCTCTTCCGCGCGCTTCAGTTGCATGGGTCAGCCTACCGGAGTGTAGCAAAGGGCCGGCGGCGGCATCACAATTCCGGCCAGGCGTGTTTCGGGTAGCGCCGCATCAGCTCGCGGCGCACCTGCGGATAGAGCCGCTCCCAGAAGCCCTTCAGGTCTTGCGTGACCTGCACGGGGCGGTGGTTGGGCGCGAGCAGGTGGACGACCAGCGGGGTGCCGGCGGCGCCGATGCGCGGCGTCTCGGTCATGCCGAAGAAGTCCTGCAGGCGCGAGGCGACGTAGGGCGGCGCGCCGCCGGGGTAGTGGATGCGCGTGCGGCGTCCGGAGGGGAGCACCAGCCACTCCGGGGCGAGCCTTTCGAGCCGCTCCCACGCTTCGCCGAGTTCGGCGCGCAGGGCTTCCTGGAAGCCGCCCTGCGAGGCAGCGCGGCGCAACTCGTCAAAGGATCTCAGACCAGCGCACAAGCGCGTCAAGATTTGTTCCAGCGGCGGCGGCTCCAGCCCGGCGAAGCGGATGCGGTTGCGCAGGCGCTGCCATTCCTCGGGATCGACGAAACGCTCGATGCCGGCTTCGGCGGCTTTTCTCGCGAGCAGCGCGGAGGCTTCCTCGGCGTCGGGCTCGTGGCGGCGTGATTCTTCGACGACGAGTTGATCGTAGCAGAGGCGCCAGACCTCTTCGACGCGTTCGGCTTCGCGGTTCCATTCTAGGCGGGTTTCCTCGCGCAGGCGGTCCGGGAAGACATCGAGGAGCAGCTCGGGCTCGATGGCGACGGCGCTGCGCACGACGGGCAACCCTCGCTCGGGGCGCTCTTCGGTTTCGAGCGCGACGAGGAACTCCGCGGTTTCGAGACCCGCATCTTTGGCGAGCACGGCGGAAGAGCCGTTGGAGAGCAGCAGCCCGTTGCCGCGGCGGCGGCGGGCGACGCGGTCGGGGAACGCGCGCAGCACGCACTCTTCAAGCGGCGCCTGCGGGCGCGGAGGGGCTAGCGCCCGCAGCTGGCGTTCGATCTGCGCGGCCTGAGCCGGGTGGGAGGCGGAGAGTTGCGCGGCGAGGCGGCAAGCGGGCGCGCCGCCGCGTTCGACAAGCGCGGCGAGCCGCGGATGCAGGGGCAGCTGCGCGAGCCGGCGGCCGAAATCCGTCAGTCGACCGTGCGCGTCGAGCGCGCCGAGGCGGGCGAGCAGATCTTCGGCGGCGTTGAGGGCGTCTTCGGGCGGCGGAGTGAGCCATTCGAGCTCGCGCGGATCGGCGACCCCTGCAGCGTGCAGATGGAGACAGAGCTGCGCGAGTTCGCGGCGGAGGATTTCAGGCGGTTCGTGTTCGGGGCGGCGGAGGAAGTCCTCCTGCGGGTAGAGGCGGACGGCGAGCCCCGGGCCGAGGCGGGCGGCACGTCCGGCGCGCTGAACGGCGGAGGCGCGGCTGATGCGGCGCAGCTCGAGGCGCGGCAGCCCGCTCCACGGGGAGTCCGAAGGGATGCGCGCGAAGCCGGAGTCGACAACGGTGCGCACGCCGGGGATCGTGACGCTGGACTCGGCGATGTTGGTGGAGAGCACGATGCGGCGGCGCGAACCCGGGGTGACGGCGCGTTCCTGCTCTTCCGGCGGCAGGTCGCCGTGGAGCGGCAAGATGTCGGCCTTTTGCGCGATGCGGCGGCGCGCGAGAAGTTCGGCGCAGCGGCGGATCTCGGCGGCGCCGGGCAGGAAAACAAGAATGTCGCCTTCTGTTTCGGCGAAGGCGCCTTCGACGGCTTCCCGCACGAGCTCTTCAAGCGGCTGCGCGGAGTACGGCGTGTAGCGCAGGTCGAGCGCGTAGAGGCGGCCCTCGCTGCGGAGAACGGGGCAGCCGCCGAGCAACTGCGCGACGGCGGGGCCTTCGAGGGTGGCTGACATCACGACAAGCCGCAGATCGGGCCGTGCGGTTGTCTGGAGGCGGCGGAGCAGGGCGAGAGCGAGGTCGCCTTCGAGGTGGCGTTCGTGGAACTCGTCGAGGATGACGGCGGAGACGCCTTCGAGGAGTGGATCGGAGAGCAGCCGCCGCGCGAGCAGCCCTTCGGTGAGATACAGGAGCCGCGTGGAGGGACCGGCGCATTTCTGGAAGCGGACCTGCCAGCCGATGGTTTCACCCGGGCGCTCGCGCCGCTCGGCAGCGGCGCGCTGCGCGGCGAGGCGGGCAGCGAGGCGGCGGGGCTCCAATACGAGCACCTGTCCCGGAACGGTGTCGAGCAGCGCGGGCGGCACGCGGGTGGTCTTGCCGGCGCCCGGCGGGGCTTCGAGCACGAGGCAGGAACCCGTGCGCAGCGCGGCGAGAACGTCAGGGAGGATCGCATCAACGGGGAGCCGCTCCACATATACACTGTAGCTATGCCAGTCACAGTCCAACCGCCCGCGCGGCTCCTGTTCGGCCCCGGCCCGTCGCCGGTGCATCCGAGGATTTACGAGGCGATGAGCCGTCCGATTGTCGGCCATCTGGATCCGTATTTTTTCCAGATCAACGAGGAAATCCGGGCCGGATTGAACGCCTGTTTCGGAACAAAGAACGACTTTACGATGGTGATTTCCGGCACAGGCAGCGCCGGGATGGAGTGTGCGGTGGCGAATTTCGTCGAGCCGGGCTCCACGGTGGCGGTGTTCGCCAACGGCTACTTCAGCGACCGCATCACGGAGATGGCGCGGCGGCAGGGGGCGCGCGTCGAGCGGCTGGAGAAGCCGTGGGGGCAGATCTACACCGACAGCGAGGCGCGGGAATTTCTGAACGCCGTGCGCCCGCAGGTGGCGGCCTTCGTGCACGCGGAGACGAGCACGGGAGCGCATCAGCCGCCCGACGGAATCTGCCGCGCGGCGCACGAGGTGGGAGCGCTGGTGATCGCCGACTGCGTGACGAGCCTGGGCGGGATGCCGGTGCGCGTGGACGAGGCGGGGATCGACATCGCCTACAGCGGCACGCAGAAGGCGCTGGGCTGCCCGCCGGGGCTGGCGCCGATCACGTGCTCGCCGCGCGCGGTGGAATTTTTGCGGCAGCGGAAATCCGCCCCGGCGACGTGGTATCTGGATCTGAAATTGTTGCTCGAATATTACGAAAGCGCGCACCGTTATCACCACACGGCGCCGATTTCGATGTTTTACGCTCTGAGGGAGGCGCTGGCGGTGATCGAGGAGGAAGGGATCGAGAACCGCTGGGCGCGGCACCGCAGGAACCATGAGCGGTTCGTGGCGGGGATCGAAGAGATGGGCTTGCGGATGCACGTGCGCGAGGGCGAGCGGC